>PBFW01000009.1 GCA_002719955.1 Deltaproteobacteria bacterium
CTCTTCTCTTCTCTTCTCTTCTCTTCTCTTCTCTTCTCTCGCCAACTCCCTCGATGGAAGCTTCGTCGAATCGCTCTGCGAGGCGTTGGCCCCGAAAAGCTTGGGAGATTCTCCCCCCAGGCTGACGAATGATTGCGCGAAAGGCGTTAAATTTAGCGCAGCGCCCACCCTCAATTCAATCTCTCCCCGCGGGTCTTTCCGCTTTCGATGCGCACCGGCGAGGCTTTCTCGAGCCCTGGGATGTCGTGCTCCTCAGGCGGCGGCCGGTCGACGGACCGGAATCCCGGCCGCCAGGAGTTCTTCCTTTACTTGGCCGACTGTCGTCTCCTTGAAATGGAAGATCGAAGCCGCAAGCGCAGCCTGACAGTGTCCACCCTCGGGGCCGTCCGAGAGCGCGGTCGCCAGATCCGCCGCACTCCCGCCCCCCCCGGACGCGATCACCGGGATCGTAATCCGATCGGCCACCGCTCGAAGCATCGCCAAATCGTAGCCACTCTTGGTGCCATCGCGGTCCATGCTCGTGAGCAGGATCTCCCCGGCCCCGGCTTCCGCAACCTGAGCCGCCCACTCGACGGCGTCGATCCCTGTCTCGTGCCGACCGCCGTGGGTGAAGACCTCCCAGCGCGGGTCTTCACGGTCGCCGGAAACCTGTTTTGCGTCGATCGCAACGACGAGATTGGCGCTGCCGATTTTGGCCGCAGCCTCCGCCACCAGATCGGGCTTTTTGATCGCGGCGGTCATGATCGAAACCTTGTCGGCACCCGCGTTCAGCAGATCGCGGATATCCTGGAGCGACCGAACCCCGCCCCCCACGCAGAGAGGCATGAAGACGCTCTCCGCCGTACGCGCAACAACATCGAGCAGGATTCCGCGCCCTTCGTGGCTCGCCGTGATATCGAGGAAGGTGATTTCGTCCGCTTCCTGCGCGTCGTAGCGCTGGGCGACTTCGACGGGATCCCCCGCGTCGACGTGGTCGATATATTTGATCCCTTTGACGACGCGGCCCTGATCGACGTCCAGGCAGGGGATGATCCGCTTCAGCAATGTCACGCCCCACCTCCCGCTTTGGAACTCGAGAGCTCGCCCGAACCAGCCAGCGCTTCGACCTGGCGAAGCGCCTCGTCGAGATCGACACCGCCCGTATAGATCGCGCGCCCCACGATGACACCGCAGATTCCCTTGGCGCGCTCCGCTGCGGAGTCGACGATATCCTGATTCATGGCGACACCGCCGGAGACGATGACCGGAATCCCGATCGATTCGGCCAACGCTGCGGTTTGAGCGATATTAGGTCCCGTGAGCATGCCGTCTCGAGCGATATCCGTGTAGACGATCGCGGCCACACCCACGTCTTCGAATTTCTTGCCGAGATCGATAGCCGTGGTCTCACTCGCTTCGAGCCAGCCCTCGACCGCGACGCGGCCCTCGCGCGCATCGATTCCGACGACGATACGACCGGGAAATCTTGCCGCCGCAAGTTTGGTGAGTGCCGGGTCGCGAAGCGCGATCGTTCCCAGGATCACACGATCGATTCCCCACCCGAGAACTTCTTCGATTCCCTCGAGCGTGCGAAGCCCGCCGCCGAGTTGAACCGGCACCTGGCCGACCACCGAGAGAATGCGCTTGACCGCATCGCCCGCCGCCGGCACTCCCGCCTTTGCTCCCTCGAGGTCGACCACGTGGAGACGTTTGGTTCCGGCCTCGCAGAAGCGTTTCGCGACCTTCGCCGGATCGGCGTCGTATACCGTCGCCCGATCGTAATCGCCCTGGGAAAGACGAACGGCCTCACCCCCGAGAAGATCGATTGCGGGGATGAGTTCGAAGGGCGCGATCGGTTCCTGTTCGCTCATCGACCTGCCTCCAACCAGGCTCGATAGGCGTCGAGCAGGCGTTTGCCCGCGGATTGACTCTTCTCCGGATGGAATTGAATCGCGAATACATTGTCTTTGGCGATCGCAGCGCAGAACGTCCCACCATAATCAGCGCGACCGACGATGATCTCGGGATCCGTCGGCTCGGGCCGATAGGAGTGAACGAAATAATAGACATCGCGTTCGGGCAAGGCCTCGATCATCGGGTGATCGCCTTCGAAACGGACTTCATTCCAACCGATATGCGGCACCAGAAGCGGTTGGCCGTCGGTGTCCTTGTCGGGAAAACGCGTGACCCGTCCGCGGAGCTGACCGAGGCCAGGGGTCGAACCGTGCTCCGTACCCTCTCCGAATAAAAGCTGAAGACCAAAGCAGATTCCGAGATAGGGTCGACCATGGGTCGTCACCTCGCGGATGGCATCCGCGAGCCCCGCCTCTTCGAGTGCATTCACCGCATCCCGAAACGCGCCGACACCCGGCAAGAGCACACCGTCGGCCCCGCGCACGACGGCGGGGTCACTCGTGACGACCGGATCGAGATCCGAACGTTCGAGCGCCTTGGCGACGCTCCGGATATTTCCGGCGCCGTAATCGACGAGCGCGATCCGGGGACGCATCTGCCTAGAGGGCCCCCTTGACGGTCGGCAGCCCGATCTCGCGCGGATCCATTGCCACGGCATCGCGCAACGCCCGAGCCACGCCCTTGAAGGCGGCCTCGACGACGTGGTGAGGACTCTTCCCATATCGCTTCTCGATATGCAGATCGAGACCCGCGCTCTGGGAGAAAGCGTGCATGAAATCCTCGCTCAGCGACGCGTCAAAATCGCCGATGCGATCGTTCTCGAGAGCAAGTCGGCAGACGAGATAGGGTCGATTCGAGACATCGACCGCGACCTCGACCTTCGACTCCGCCATGGGCAGCACGCAGGCACCGAACCGGCGAATCCCCGCCGCGCTGCCAAGCGCCTCGCGAAAGGCCTGGCCGAGAGAAATCCCGACATCTTCGACGGTGTGGTGCAGGTCGACCGCGATATCGCCCTTGGCCGCGATCTCGAGATCGAAGAGGCCGTGGCGAGCGAAGGATTCCAGCATGTGGTCGAAGAAGGGGATTCCCGTCGACACGCTGTATTGGCCCGAGCCATCCAGGTCGATTCGGATCTGGATATCGGTTTCCTTGGTCTTGCGGGTGACGCTGGCCGTACGACTCGCGCCCGTCGGGTTCTTCGCTTTCGGTGACATCAGTCGGTCTCCGCCGGCGCTCGCGACACTCGTCGAGAGAGCGGAATGGTCTGGGAAGGCGGGAGCTTAACGGCTCTTTCGCCCCCGCGCGCGCGATCTGCCCCAACCCGCCAGACGATCCCCGGGCGCTGGCAGGCAACCCTCAGCCCAGCGGGTCTGCGGCGAGCGCTGTTCGATCGGTCGAAGGAAGTTACGCCTCGACCTCGCGGGCCGCTTCGCGCTCACGCCGTGCCCGGCGGATCTTCTGAAGCCGCAACTCCACCGAAGCGCCGTGGCCGGTCAGGCCCTCGACATTGGCGAGACGGACGATATCCGCGCCCAGTTCACGAAGCTTCGGCGGTTCGAATTTCATGAATGTCGTTCTCTTCATGAAATCCTCCACACCGAGGGGTGAGAAGAAGCGCGATGTTCCCCCTGTGGGGAGAACGTGATTCGGGCCCGCCATATAATCGCCGACGGCGACCGGCGTATAATGCCCCATGAAGATCGCGCCGGCGTTCTCGATCTCTTTCGAGGTCTTTTCGGGATCCTCGACCGCGAGGACAAGATGCTCCGCAGCGTATTCCTCCGAGAGCCGAACCGATTCGGCGAGGTTCTTCGTCACGATGATTGCGCCGCGGGCCTTGATCGACTTGGTCGCGATGGCGGAGCGGTCGAGCGCCTTGATCTGGCGCGTGATCTGTTCCTGCACGCGGGGCACGAGCCCCTTCACGTGGGTGATGAGCACGGCCTGGGCGAGTTCGTCGTGTTCGGCCTGGCTGATCAGATCGGCGGCCAACCACGCGGGGGTCGCGCTGCGATCGGCGATGATGCAGACCTCGGTCGGCCCGGCTTCACTGTCGATGCCCACTTCCCCGAAAACCTGCCTCTTTGCGGTCGCCACCCAGATGCTGCCCGGGCCGGTGATCTTGTCGACACGCGGGACACTTTCGGTCCCGATCGCGAGGGCGGCGACGGCGTGCGCACCCCCCATCTTGAAGACGCGGTGGACACCGGACACGCGGGCGGCCATCAGCACCTCGGGTCGAATCGTTCCGTCCGCCTCGGGCGGTGTCGCCATCAAGATCTCGGGAACTTCGACAACCGACGCAGGAATCGCGTTCATTACGACGGAAGAGGGGTAGACAGCGGTGCCACCGGGTACGTAGAGACCCACGCGAGAAAGCGGCCTGACGCGCTGGCCCATATAGCCACCGCCTTCTTCGCGCATCTCCCAGCTCGAGGGAATGCGCTTGCGATGAAACTCTCGAACACGCATGGAGGCCTTGCCGATCGCAGCACGATCCGCACTATCGACCCGATCACAGCCATCGTCCCATTCGTCATTGGTGACTTCGAATGTCGCTAGCTTCGCTCCGTCGAATTTACGGATGAACGTTCGAAGCGCTTCGTCTCCGCCGGAACGCACGTCGGCGATGATCTTGGCGACATCCTTCTCGACGTCGAGCACGCTGTCGATGCGTCGATTACAGACGGATTGCCAGTTCTCGGCAAACTTCGCGTCGTCCTGCTTGAAGACACGCATCAATTTCGCTGTCGCTTTAGCGGCCATATGCCCACCCCCTGCCCAACGTGAGGAACTCCATCCCTCCGCGTCCGGCGACTCCTCTCGTCGGTGTCACAGGGACACGCGGAAGAGCTTCGATCCATTATTCAGCCCGATTCACTCGGCGCCTTTTCTCTGCCCCTATTTCATCGGCCATCGGGCCCCGACGACCCTCGGTCGACTCGCCAGATCGAAGCGACGTTCCACATCGACAAATCCTGCCTGCACCAGCTCCTCTTCGACCCTCTCCGTCTGTTCGGGAGAGAGCTCGATCCCGAGCCATCCACCTGGAGAGAGATGATCACCTGCCTCGGCCACCAATCGCCGGATCACCTCGAGCCCGTCCTGCCCTGCGAACAGCGCCATCTCGGGCTCGTGCGACAACTCCGGAGGACACGACCCGATATCGGCCCTCGCCACGTAGGGCGGGTTCGAAACGATCAGGTCGAATCGCTCTGAAGCGACCGGCTGAAAAAGGTCACCTTCCAGAAGACGAAGCCTCTCTCTCGTATGCAAACGATCGGCATTTGCAGCTGCAATCTGTAGCGCTGGCTTGGAAAGATCTGTCGCCGTGATCTGGGCGAGGGGAAGTTCCGACGCGAGAGAGAGGGCGATCGCACCCGAACCCGTCCCAACATCCAAGATCCGAAAGGGCGACACCGAATCGGAATCCTGAGCCACCGCGACCGCCTTCGAGAGCGCGAATTCGACCAGCGTCTCCGTCTCGGGACGAGGCGTCAACACATCCCGGGTCACCTCGAACGTGAGTGACCAGAACTCCCGAACCCCGAGTAGCTGCGAAACCGGCACCCGCTCCCGAGCGCGACGCTGGACCAGCGCCCGATATCGGTCCCGTTCCTCGGGAAGAACGGGCTTCTCATAATCTATATAGAGCCTTAGCCGCTCGGTCTCGAGGGCGTGGGCCAGAAGGAGCTCAGCATCCAGGCGCGCCGAATCAATTCCGCTGCGACTGAAATAATCCGTCGTCCACTTCAGCAGCTCGAGAACGGTCCAGGTCTTGTCGCCGGCGGCCGGGCCCCGGGCGCTTCCCGTCATGCCACACAGATCCTTTCCAGCCTTGCCGACCGGCGAAATCCGCATCTGATCACTCACGCGATTCACCCATTCCTAGCCGTCTTGGCCAGGAGCCTCGAACTCGCCCTCTTTGGCCGCCGCGATCTGCGCGTGCACGGCATTCAGCAACTCGTCCATCTCGCCGGCGAGGACCTGATCGAGCTTGTGGAGCGTGACGCCCGCCCGATGATCGGTCACGCGGCTCTGGGGGAAATTGTACGTACGGATCTTTTCGCTTCGCTCACCGGTTCCGACCTGCGAACGCCGCTCCGTCGCACGGGCCGCATTCGCACGATCCTCCTCGAGCGCAAGGAGCCGCGACCGAAGCACCGTCATCGCCTTCGCCTTGTTCTTGTGCTGTGATTTCTCGTCCTGACATTGCACGATCAGACCACTCGGTAGATGCGTGATGCGAACCGCCGAATCCGTCGTGTTCACACTCTGTCCACCTGGGCCCCCGGCGCGCATCACGTCGATTCGCAGATCTTCGCTCTTGATGTCGACATCGACATCTTCCGCTTCCGGCATCACCGCGACGGTCACGGTCGAGGTGTGGATGCGACCCTGGCTCTCGGTGGTGGGAACGCGTTGGACCCGATGAACGCCCTTCTCGTATTTGAAGCGGCTGAAGACATCGGAGCCCGAAATCGAAGCGATGATCTCCTTGAAACCCCCACCGTCGGTCTCCGAAACGGACATCGTATCGATCTTCCAGTTCATGCTTTCCGCATAACGTGTGTACATCCGGAAGAGATCGGCCGCGAAGAGCGCTGCCTCGTCACCGCCGGTCCCCGCACGAATCTCAAAGATCGCGTTCTTCTCGTCGTTCGGATCCCTGGGCGTCAGCAGGACCCGCAGCTCGGTCTCGAGCCCCAGCAACTCTTCGTCGAGGCGTTCGATCTCGCTCCGAGCCAACTCCTGCATCTCGGGATCCTCGTCCTCGAGCATCGCCTTCGCGTCCGCGAGCTCGCCGACCGCCGTCCGATAGCGCACGCCGATTTCGAGGAGCGGGCGCAGCGAACCGAGGCGCCTGCCGAGCTTCTCGATCGTGCCAGGCTCCTTTCCCACATCGGGGTCGGAAAGCTGGATCTCGAGATCACGGCTTCGGGCTTCGGCCTCTGCGATGCGTTCCAGAAAATCGGCCACGGGATTCGCTCGGGGTAGGCCCGGGCTGAGCGGGCAGAGTGGATCGCCCGCTCGAGGCGGACGGGAAACAATCAAATTCTCGTTGGTTTTTCGCGCAGTTCGGTCTCACCAGGGACGCGCGAGGCAGAGGCTAATGGGGGTCGGGGGGAGGTGCAAGGATCGAGGCCACGGGAGGGGATGTGCAGAGAAGGGACGCGAGAGCGCGCCGCCGAGCGAGCGCGCCGGTCCCCTCTCCAAACCGCACGGTCCCGGCCGGGGTCTCCCTTGGAAGACGGCTACCTCGATCGACCCCCGCGCCTGCTCGACCGCGTTCGATCCGCCATCCGTCTTCGCCACATGAGTCGGAGAACCGAACACACCTACGTGGGCTGGATTCGTCGTTTCATCCGATACCACGGCGTTCGTCACCCGGACGAGATGGGAGCCACCGAGGTCGTCGAGTTCCTCACCCATCTCGCCGACAGGCCCTGCCGACGGGGCCGATCTTCTCGGCGTACTCAATGACTCTCTTCTTTCGCCTGATCTCACGTTGATCTTCGGTCTCCTTGATCCTCCGGATTGTCCCCCGTCGTCATAATGACAGGGTGTCCGGCTGAATCTGTAATTTCACACAATTCCAAGCGCGGCCGCCTGGCGCAAAGGCACAGCCTCACACGACCATCACCGGGGCGCCTCACTCCTTACAGGAAGATCGAAGCACTGACATTGCCGAGAGGCCTCGGATTGGCTGAAAAGCACCGGCTCCCACGCCACCAACCGGTCCGACACGACGCGCTGATGAAATCGACCAACGAAGTCTGCTCCAAGCGATGGTCCCATCGCCCTCTATCGGACACTGAAGGGCTCCAAACTTCGCGCTGCTATGCTCAGGTCGCAGCGAAGAGCCGCCCACCAACGGGCACAGCCGGGCGTTGGTCCGCGCGAAGCCCTTGTAGCGCCAGCAGGAACATTCAGTGCGTCGAGTGAGGAACCAAAGCGCGTGCCCCAAATGAACCTCGAGGGAAAGGCAGCCGTCGTAGCGGGCTCAAGCCGTGGTATCGGCCGTGCGGTTGCGCTCGCGCTAGCGGCGGAGGGAGCGGCCGTCGTCGTCAACGGACGCCTAGCGGGCGCCGTCGAAGATGTCACTTCTGAGATCCGTGCAACCGGGGCTCGCGCCGAAGCACTCGTTGGATCCGCGAGCGATTTCCGAATTGCTCGCGAACTCATCGAGTGCTGCGTCGATCAGTTCAGAGGCATCGATATCCTCGTGAACTGCGTCGGAATTTCGGAGCCGGAGGGCTCCTCGATACTGAACCTGACTTCAGAGGCATGGACCGAACTCATTGATTCGCACCTGACCGCCACCTTCAATACTTGTCGCCACGCGGCGCCGTTGATGGTCAAGCAGCGCGCCGGGTCGATCGTCAACACCAGCTCACACGCATACCTTGGTTATTACGGCGGGACCGGGTACCCGGCCGGCAAAGGTGGTGTCAACAGTCTCACATTCGCAATCGCAGCGGAGCTGCATGAGCACGGGGTGCGTGCAAACGCCGTATGCCCTGGCGCCAGGACCCGGCTCAACACCGGACCTCAGTACGAGGCAAAGATCCTCGAGCTCCACCGGCGCGGCATCATGGATGACCATCAGCGAGACCTATCTCTGAGTCCAACGGCACCGGAGCTCGTGGGGCCGCTCTACGTCTACCTCTCGAGCGAACTCTCGAGCCAAGTCACGGGGCACGTATTTACCGCGTCGGGCGGCTACGTCGGAGTCCACGCAACTCTTGGCAAGGAGACGCTACTGGCGTTCCGCGATGCGGTGGCAGGGCCTTGGCCCTTGGGTGAGCTCGCCGAGGAGATCTCGACGCACTTCGAGAGTACGCCCTAGACCGTTCTCGCTGTGGGCCGTTCGCGCAAGAGCGTCTGCTTCAGGGTCTCGTGTCCAGGTCATGACTCCTCGCCCTCGACAAGTCCGAAAAGTTTCGACGATGCACAGGGGCCGAACCGCAGGTCGCCAGAGTCTGGCGGGGCGGAGGGCGGTCGCCCCACGATCTCGAACCCGACGAGCTGATCCAGTACCTGGTGCTTGTCCCTGCATTTTCCGCCACTGAGAAAACGTCTACCCGCAGCTCGATCTGCGCGCTTCCTCCGCGGATCCCGTGTGGGAAAGCTGGGAGAAGACATCGACCGCGTTTCTTCCCGAGGCCGGAATTCGGTTGGGCTGGGCGAGGAACCGGGACCGCTTCGGAAATCAGTTCTGCAACTATGTGGACTCGCTTCTCGGTGAGCTGCCCACCGTCCAGGCCGACGAAACGGACGTTGAATAGCGAGTTTCAGACGACCGCTGTACCGTTCTCGTATGGGATTTCCATGACTCGGCGGGGTCCGGTGGTGATCGGCCACTTCGGTTTTTGCGATCCATTGGGCGACGGAATCTGGATCACCGTCTGATCGATCATCCCGGCCGCAATTCTTGGGAGCCATCCTTGGATATGATCGTTGTCCAACATGGGTGCTGCAGTCGATTCGATCTGGAGAGAGATCGAGCGGTCATTTCCATAGCGCCGCTCATTGAGCATTCCCTCACATGACGCTCGGGGAGCGCGGATCTTCCGAGATACGAAGGCAGACGACCGGAGGTGGGATGTGACCGTTGATCAAAAACGAGACGAGCCACTCTGCGAGGCGGACGACGACTTCCATCCGGCAGAGCCGGATCATTGGTGGACCGAAACCAATTGGTTCTCCTTCGTCGTACCCGAGCGCGACCTCATGGCATACCTCTATTGCTGGAACCGGCCCAATATTGCCTGCTCGGGGGGCGGGGTGATCATCTGGGATGCCAGCGGCGAGGCGCCCTGGGAGATCCCCTACTACGACTATCAGTTCAACCTGCCCGCTGCCAAGGGGGACATGCGCGATATGATCTGGCCCAACGGCATCGGCATCCGCTGCCTGACCCCGCTCTCCCGCTACGCGATCCAATACGACAGGCCCGCTGCCCTCGAGATCGATATCGAGTTCAGCGGCGTGATGGACGCGGTCCTGACGGGTGGACATATCGACCAGGTCGGGCGAGTCACCGGAGCCATGAATCTGCGCGGGGAACGCTCCGAGATCGACTGCTATGCCATGCGAGACCGCTCATGGGGCCCGCGCAGCGATCTCCAGGGCATGGGCGTGCGCGTGGGGTACTGTTATGGGACGGCCTCACCGAACACGGGCTTCCTGCTCTTCACCAACATCGAGGACGAGCGCGACGACATGAGCAATCGCTACGGCTATGTCATCCGGGATGGTGAGCGTTGTGACCTGACCCGGGCCGAGCGTCGGGTGGAGCGGAGCGGAGGACGGCCTACGCGAATCGTGATCGAGGGTGAAGACGAGGCTGGCCGCACCGTCGAAATCACCGGGGAGTGCCGGAATCGACTGGCCTTCACGCCCTACCCCGGGATGTTCTGCTGGCTCTCGCTCGTGCGCTGGGAGCTCTTCGGGGAGGTGGCCTGGGGTGAGAACCAGGATGTCTGGCCACCCGGCTCATGGCGGGCCTACCTGAACGCTGCGCGAGGGAGCGGGGCCTCGTGAGTCGAGACGATGGGCGGGCCTGAGAACGAAGCGGTCGATCCGCTCCATCGCCAATCCGGTCCGGAGACGGCGTGGACCCGGGTCAATATCGGCGAGGGCATCCCGGGCGTCTGCACGCCGCTCAACTGGTCCTGGCGAGACGACACCCAGGAGCGAACGATCCGTGGCGCCTACTACGATATGGGCGTCCTCTCACGGATCGAGATTCCCCACCCGAACGATGCCGAGCGGCGCGCGTCCTCGATCTTCTACGGGCGTCCCGCATTGAACGTCGACGTGTCGCGCGCGCTGGCCGACCAACAGCCCGGGACCTCGGGCGACGCGCTCGAAGAGCTTTATTTCGGCGCCGTGCGAGCAGATGTCACGAGTGTCTCGTCGCGGCGGCGCTATCCGGCGATCTTCCTGAAGAGCGCACCGCTGTGGGCGGGCATTCATCGGCGCGTCAACGATCTCTATGAAGAGACGCGAATCCGCTGGCGGCGCATGCTCGATACGCCCGCACCGCGCGATCTCGCCGAAGCCCAGGCGGGATTCCTGGCCGCACACCGACATTTCGAGGCCGTTACGCGGCCACATAGCGTACTGGCGCTGCTCGTCGGTGCCCTCAGCGGGCAGCTGACGGCGCTCGCCGCACGGGCGGATCAGGCGGAAGCGGTGTTGGACGTCCTGGGTGGTCACGACTCGATCGAGCTTTCGACCACACGTGACATGCAGGATCTAGCAGCCGGTCGACTAGCGATGGCTGAATTCCTGAGGCGCCACGGCTACCAGGGGCCTGCTCCCGGAGAGATCTCGAGCCAACCCTGGCGCGAAGCTCCAGCTCCTATCGAGCGCCTGGCGGCGGCGCTCTCGAGCGGAGGCCCGACACCCGCGCACGGCCCGGCGGAGACGGCGGAGCGACGCGTCACGGCAGAACGGAAGATCCTCTCGGGTCAGTCCGGATGGCGACGGCTTGCCGCACGACTCTTGATCGGGCGCGCGCACGCGATGATGCCGGCGCGCGAAACCGGCAAGGCCGCGATGATGCTGGCCGTCGACATGGGCCGCTTTCACGCGCGCGCGGCCGGACGCTCACTGACGGAAGCGGGCCGACTCTCGGACCCCGAAGACGTCTTCTATCTGACGATGGACGAGCTGGGAGGCGCCCCGGGACCTGATCTTGGAGAACGCGTCGCTCGTCGACGCGCGCAGCGGGCGCACTACGCGTCGCTCGAGCTTCCCCGGTCCTGGGTCGGCATGGTCGAGCCGATCGCAGCCGCGGCGGCGCCGCCATCCGATCGGCTCGAGGGACTCGGGGTCAGCCCCGGTCGCGCGCGAGGACGCGTGCGCGTGATGACCGACCCCGCCACCGGCGAGCCCCTCGAGCCCGGCGAGATCCTCGTCTGCGTCGCCACCAACCCGAGCTACGCGTCCTACTTCCTGGTCGCCGCGGGCGTCGTGACCGATATCGGTGGCGCACTCGGCCATGGGGCCATCGTCGCACGCGAGGTCGGCATTCCCTGCGTCGTCAACACCGGGTCCGGATCGCGAACGCTCCGGACAGGTGACGAGATCGAGATCGATGGATCCACGGGTGAGATCGAGATCATCGCCCGCGCCGGGCCGAGGCCAGCTTGACCGCGCGATTGCGAACGTCAGAGGTCGCGCTGCGAGAGCGGAAACACCGTGACCTCCGTCGGGCTGCCGACCGGATTGGTGCGCGCAAAGGACTGGTAGTGACGCTCCGCGAACCACCATCTTCCGCCCTCGTCGCGGTCGAAGCGATCGTGATAGACGCCGAAGCTATCGGAGCGACGTCCATCCGACACGTTCTGCCGAAGCTCCTGGATATACATCCGGGCCCTCGCCGTGCCCGCATCGGCATCGATCTTCATCACGGTATTGAGGATCAGGAACTCGAAGAAGTCGAACTGTTCGAGCTGACCGCTGATGAAGTCGCCGATAGCCCGGGGGCCGTCGAAGTCCATCGATCGGTCGATCACGTCGACGGTCACGACGCAGTCGGCCCGGAAGACCTCATGAAGCTCGGACCAGGCGCGGCGGGTGACGAGATCCGCATAGCGATTCTGCAGTCGTCTCAGCGCAATATAGTCGATGGTTTCCTGCACTCTGTCCTTCCCGTGCCCTGAGGACGAGCCCCGGTCGAAATCTGTCTCGACAAGGTAGTGTGTCTGTGTCCGGGCGCGATGGGCGGATTCGGTCTCGGCCGGTGCACCGGCCGATGATCGAACACCGATGCGTGTACCAATGCCGGACCGAGTTGGAGCATTCGAAGCGATGGACCCTTGTTGCGAGACCAAGGCCGACGAGCTGGCGCCCCTGCGGCTCCGCCAGGGGCGCGTCCTGGTCGCTGTGCTGATCATCAACGCCCTCATGTTCTGTGTCGAATTCGGCGCCGGCCTTCTATCGGGTTCCGCCGCACTCCTCGCCGACTCGCTCGACATGCTTGGCGACTCCCTCGTCTACGCATTCAGCCTCTTCGTTCTCCACCGGAGCCTGATCTGGCGCGCTCGCGCCGCTCTCGCCAAGGGTCTGATCATGGCCGCTTTCGGCGTCGGCGTCCTCGTGGAGGCTGCCCTCCGGCTTCGCGCCGGGGTGCCTCCCCTCGTCCCCACCATGCTGGCGATTGGCGCGCTCGCTCTGCTCAGCAATTCCCTCTGCTTCTCACTTCTCTGGCGACACCGCTCAGACGACATCAACCTCCGCTCCACGTGGCTATGCTCTCGCAACGACCTGATCGCCAATGCTGCGGTTCTCGCTGCGGCCCTTCTCGTCGGATGGACGGGTTCGCCCTGGCCGGACATCGTGATCGGTGCAGCCATCGCTGTTCTATTCCTCCGGACGGCCGTCTCGATACTCAGAGAGTCACTCGCCGAGCTTGAGCGCACCCGGAACGGGGCATTCACGGGCGATGCCTGATCAAACGACGCAAATGCTCCTCTCAAGTTTCTTCGCCAATCGATGGACTCTCTCCACCCCCGGAAGGCGGCTCTCCATGGATTCTCAAGGACGAACCCCCCTCCGAATCGGCCTGATCTGGTTCGTCCTCGCGATGAGCCTGCTCCATTGCCATCGCGGGGGGGAGATCGGTTTTCGCACGGGCTCGCCCACCGACGCCTTGCCCACCTGGATCAGCCCCCTGCTCGCCTCGGGGCTCCGGCCCGACTGGTCGGCGGACGGAACTCGCCTCGCCTATCTCGACGCGTTGCTAGGCAATGCCCATGAACTCGAACTCGCGACGGGCGAGAGTCGGAACCTGACAGGGCATTTCGAGCATCGGGGGTTCACGCGCGCGCGCTATCTGGCCAGCGGTGATCTCCTGCTCTGTGGGCCGGGCGGAGCTGGAGCGCAGGGGGCGGCAGAGGGGGGAACAGAGAAGGGTGATCGCTGGCAGACCGAACTCTTCTTCCTGCCGGGGAACGGGCGGGGGCTGGCCCAACGCCTCGAGGAACCCTGTTTCGAGGGACCCGCAGTCTCGCGACGCGATATGCAGATCGCCTGGACTCGCTCGGAGTATCCGGAAAAGATCGTCTTCGGGCGCTCGGAAATCTGGACGGGCCGGATCCAGGTGGAAGGCGATCGGGCGCGGCTCGTCGACCGGCGCCGACGGGTCCAGCGGGCAGACTTCATGTATCTGGCCTTTCTCGAGACCCAGGATTTTCGCCCGCCCGACGATCAGGAGCTGCTCTTCACCGCATACGCCTACAGGGGCGGCGAAGTCATGGGCATCGATCTCGTGTCCGGTGAGTTGATCAACTACTCCCACGATTGGGCGTACGACGAAGCCGAGGGAATCTTTCCGGACGGAAAGAGCATCGCGGTCGAACGTGAGGTGGACACGTACACCGCCGTCCCGATCGGGGATATCGATATCTGGCAACTGACGCTCGATGGCAGCGGCGCATCACGCCGGCTTACCTACTTCAGTGAATACGCTGGCTACGGCGCCAACAATCCAGTGATCAGCCCCGATGGGCGCAAGATGGCCTTCAGCCTGCGCCTCAAAGGAGGCGAACACGGCAACGGCCAGGGCATCCTGCTCTACGACTTCGAGCAGGCACCCCCTTGACCGCCGAGCGGCGACCTTTCATAACATCCCGTCGCTATTAGGCGGTGTCCTGCTGAAACTCCACCGTATTGCCCGCCGGGTCCATCGCCCAGACGATGCGATTCTTCCCTTCGAAGGCGACCCGGCTGAGGACCCCCAATGACGTCAATTCCTGGACCGTCGACTCGATGTCTTCGACGAACCAGGAAGTGTGTGGCCCGGTTGACTCTCCGGGTTCTCCGTTCGTCGAAAAGGCGATGACGTGCACCTGCACCCTCTCCTTCTCGAGCCAGAATGAATCCTGGCCGATCGGCAGGGCTTCTCGACGAAAAGGGTCGACGAACCACAAGACCTGATCGACGGGTACGACGTCGGCCCGACATCCTGAAGTCGTCGACCGAAGTTTCTACCGAGACCAGAAAAAAATGCCTCCTCTCTCGGCCGCTCCTCGCTCAACAGGATCCAAGCGGACGAAAGAGCGTGGCGAAAACCCGGTCAAGAGTCGAAACACGAGACCGTGGGGGTTTTCACGATTCACGCGGGTGTGTTCCGCCGCGCTCACTGGAATAGCGAGATAATTCCCCTTGCCTTCTTCGAGGGGCACCTGAACATTCGGATTCTCAAGCGCCTGCCGATACCAAGCCCGAGGCCAGTGTTTTCCCGAAACATAGAGCAGACCCTCGCTCTCGAGGCGGGACAGACCCGGTCGTTCGAATCTCCATCCTCGTCCGCCGCCGTGATCACGAGTGTGATCCAGGCGTCGGGCTGCAGGAAACCCATCATCTATTCGAAGGCGATCACAATTCGTTTTGCGATTTTTATTTCGGGACGCCTGGGCTTGGGGATTCCTCGGAAACGAGACTCGACCCTACACTGTATCTCGGACCCGGTCTCCTACCCGAACTCCGCTCCGAGCCCAGCAAACCCTATACTCTCGGATGAACTCGGGCTCGGCCTCGAACGAGTCTGCGCGAGCCCACATCTCCCTCCTGCGAGCGGAGCCCCGAGAGGTCGAGAAAGACATGATCGATCGTCCATCAGAAAACACGCGATTGCGACCGCTTTCCGTGATGCTCGCCCTCGTGATGCTCGCGATCGGTTGTGGAACACCGGATGGCCCGCATCACCCGATCCCCGACCAATCGCTCTCCATTCCAGCACCGGAGGGGATGACACGTATTCTCTTCATCAATGTGAACTACCGCAGCGAAGGCCGCGGCTCTGGTCCGGTCCGCATCCAACTCGGCGGGAAACAGATCCCGAGTGTATGGCCCGAGCGCTATATCCAGGCCTTCGTCGAGCCCGGGGAATATGATCTCGTTCTCGAACAGACGGGCTGGTTCTCCTGGAGCCTTAGTCACCCCATCAGCGTAAAGGGTGATGAAATCCTCGTTTCCGTTCGCGCTCCCACATTCGGACTCTACCCGGTCTTGGAAATCCTCGACGAACTCCCCTCGGATTTCGACAGCGCCTTCCGCCCCGGACGCCACCCCAAGAGCTGGTAGGTCAAGATTTGCCAGGCCCTCCCCACCTGGCGAAAGATACGCATGACGAAGGTCACGATCCGATACGAGCACGAAGCCGACCGGGCCAGAGTTCATGAGATCCAAGAAGCCGCCTTCGGGCAGCTCGGCGCAGCAGACCTCGTCGACATGCTGCGATGTTCCGCCCGTCCGCAGCTTTCTCTCGTCACGAAACTCTGAGATGAACTCGCCGGACATCTCTTCCTCTCTCTGGTCAGCGTCGAGGGCCGGCTGCCGACTGTGCCGGTCTCGCACCGATCGGCGTCGACCCGTCCCGTCAACGATCGGGCGTCGGATCCGCACTCATTCGCGAGTCGCTGAGACGCTGTCCCGAAATCGGATGGCAGGCAGTCTTTCTGCTCGGAGACCCCGGCTACTACGCCCGCTTCGGATTCGGCCTCGCTGCGCCGGCTGGCTTCCACTAGGAGAGCAGATTCTTCGACTCCACATTCCAGGTTCTCGAACTCGTGGCCGACGTCCTGGCCGACGCGAGCGGTTGGGTCCGCTACCACCACGCATTCTCAGCACTTTGAAGCGGAGGGCCGAGCGCCGGTATCCCTTCCCGGGTCCCGGCCGGCTCATGGAGCGAGCTTGACCGCTATCCACCCTCCCGATGATTCTCGTGAGGGCGTCGCTCGTCGATCTCGAGTGGACCTCTCCCGGTCGATCGCCACCGCGATCGACCGGCTGGACCGCGCGCGCTCGATCGGTAGCTCGTTCTCAACATACAGAAGGAGATCTGATCGATGATTCTGGAAATCGCCATCCTCGATATTCGGTCGGGGCAATCCTCATCCTTCGAGGCCTCGTTCGAAGAGGCGCAGACCTACCTCTCAGGGATCGAGGGCTACCAAAGACACGAGCTTCGCAAATGCATCGAGAAAGTGGATCGCTATCTCCTGCTCGCCTGGTGGGACACCCTCGAGAGCCACACGGAAGGATTTCGCGGCTCACCCGAGTACGAGCGCTGGCGCGAACTCCTGCACCACTATTACGAACCCTTTCCCGAAGTCGAGCACTACGAACGAGTCGCGCTCTCCGGGCAATAGCGGGCCGATCGTCTCGGTCTTCTCGACCCTCAAGTCGAAAAGAGTCCCCGAGCGACCACGCCGATCCCCGCCAGCGCCGAAAAAGCCAACACACAGGGTCGCAACCAGCCCGCATCGAGCCTTGCATGAGCGAAGCGGCTAGCAAAGAGGCCCAGCAGAACGGCCGGCACCATCGTCGCCCCGAAGCGCCAATGAAAAGCCGAAACCTCTCCGACCACACCCAGCGCCAGCAGCGAACACGCGATCCCGACCATGAAGGTCGCGCCGAGCGTCGAGCGTACCGTCGGCCCCGGCTCGTGCTGGTAGAGCAGAGCCATCGGTGGACCGCCAACCGAGGACGTCGTCCCCATCAATCCGCCCAGGAATCCCGCCGCGGCCTGTGAGCGCCGATCGATCGAGATCGAGATCGAAACCGCGCTCATGACGACCGCGAGGACGACGATGCCACCGATCATCAACGACAGGGCCTCGGGTGCCAGCCGGCTCACGAGCCATGCGCCGAGAAGGACGCCGGGGAGACGGCCCAGGGTCGTCCAGGCGACCGCGGCGTGGTCGATATGCGTACGTTCGCGGAGGGCGCTGCCCAGGGTCATGGGGAGCGCAAGGATGATCGAAGCGGCTGGAACGGCATCGGGCGCAAAGACCACGATGACCGGGGCGGCGACCAGGTTCAGACCGAACCCGATCGAACCCTGCACGAACGCGCCGGCGAAGACCGACACGAAGATGGCGACGAACCCGAGTGGCGTCACATCCAACGCCTCGAGAAGCGGATCCACTAAGCCGTCCAAGCCGCCGACCCGCAAGGGCCCGAGCGCGCGCGACCGCGTACGTCGAGCGCCGGCGGCGCCCAGATCAAGAGTTCATCGACTCCAGGAACTCGGCATTGTTGTCGGTCTTCTCGATCTTGCCCATCAAGAACTCCATCGAGTCGACGGGCGAGAGGGGAGCCAGGACCTTGCGCAGGATATACATCCGATTCAGGGAATTTTCGTCCATCAAGAGCTCCTCGCGACGTGTCGCCGAGCGGTTGATGTCCATGGCGGGATAGGTCCGGCGATCAGCGAGCTTGCGATCGAGCACGATTTCGCAATTACCCGTTCCCTTGAACTCTTCGAAGATGACCTCGTCCATGCGCGATCCAGTATCGATGAGTGCCGTCCCGACGATCGTCAGGCTGCCACCCTCCTCGACATTTCTCGCGGCGCCGAAGAAACGCTTCGGCTTGTGAAGGGCGTTCGAGTCGACACCACCGGACAGAATCTTGCCCGAGTGGGGAACGACTGTGTTGTGTGCGCGTGCGAGGCGTGTGATCGAATCAAGCAGGATCACGACATCCCGACCATGTTCGACGAGACGTTTCGCCTTCGCAATCACCATGTCGGCGACCTGAACGTGACGCGTCGCGGGCTCATCGAAGGTCGAGGAAATGACCTCGGCCTTCACCGTGCGTCGCATATCGGTCACTTCCTCGGGCCGCTCGTCGATCAGGAGAACGATCAAATACGCCTCCGGATTGCCCTCGGCGATCGAGTTTGCGATGTCCTTCAGGAGCATCGTCTTACCGGCCTTCGGCGGCGACGTGATGAGCGCGCGCTGCCCCTTCCCGATCGGCGCGATCAGATCGATGATCCGCGTCGTCAACGCGCCGGTCGTCGTCTCGAGGGTGAATTTCTCCTCCGGGTAGAGCGGCGTCAGATTGTCGAAGAGGATTTTCTGCTTGGCCTTCTTCGGATCGTCGAAATTGATCGTCTCGACCTTCAGGAGCGCGAAATAACGCTCGCCTTCTTTGGGCGGCCGAACATGGCCCTCTACGGAATCCCCCGTTCGCAGATTGAAGCGACGAATCTGGGAAGGCGACACATAGACGTCGTCCGGGCCGGCGAGGTAGTTCTGGTCCGGAGCGCGAAGAAAGCCGAAGCCATCCTGCAGGATCTCGAGCACACCCTCGGCAAAGATCTTCCCGCGCTTCTCGGTCTGGGTCTTCAGGATCGCGAAGATCAGATCCTGTTTTCGCATCCCGCCGGCATTTTCGACATCCATGGTTTCAGCGAGACTCGCGAGCTCCGACATCGATTTCGCCTTCAGCTCACGAACGACAATCGTTTCCGCATCGTCATCCATCTGCGCATCGAGCGACGCCTCTTCCTCGGCCAACTCGGCATCGCTCGGAAGGTAGTCCCGTTTGGGTTCGCCACCGCGCCCCCCGCGGCCACCGCCGCCCCCACCCGAGCTTCGGGATCGTCGCCCCCTGCCTCGTCGACTGCGGTTGGACTGGTTACCGGATCCGTCCTTGTCGGACGCGCGCTCGCTGCTCACGTGGCTTCTCTCTTCGTGTTTTTGTGGTTTGATCGGTCGGGTGTTCAAATGTGAATTCTGGAATTGGATGGCCCGTCGAGGATCGGCTGAGCCTTGGGTCCGGGGGGAAGGATCATCGGACATTTGAAGTCAGAGGCCGAAATTCGGTGCCGAGCCAAAAAGGCTCGCTCTCGGACTATCTAAATAGGTTTCTGCTCTGCTTGGGTCGCTTCGGCTTGCTTTCGAAACGCTCTTGGAGCTCTTCTCGATTGCTTGGTTCTCGAAGGAGATTCCCCGCCTTCTGCCAAGCGCGTCGCCGCACTGGGCGACCCTACTTGCTACCTGCTCTGGGTGGGGCCCATGAGGCCCATCGACGGGGCTACGTTCGAAGTTGAGTCTTTTACAGAATCCGGGCCCGTTTCGATGCAGGATCCAGAGTGGAGGCGGATCGAGCGAACCCGGAGTAGATGGAATCTGACCTGGGTCAGCTGCGAGGATCCTCGCGGCTCCGCCAGCGGGGGGCCGGAGCGAATTCAATCTACGGGGGGGCCCGGAAACTGTCAACCCTGGCAGGGGATTGCCGGGGGGACGCTGATGAAGTGCCTCAACCGCCCCGCGCTGACGCCGTCGCGGCGATAGGATTCGAATCGACCCGGATCGCAGAGGGTGCAAACCCGGTTCTCGATGCCGATGCGTGTGCTTTCGACCCCGATAGTCTGGATGATTCTTGTCGCCAGCAGAGGCAGGTCGAGGAGGTAGTGGCCCGGGCGCCCAGGCCTCAGGACCTCATCGAGGAGGCGGGCATAGCGTTCAGCGAGCCCTTTCCGGACCGGGTCATCCACCTCGTAGCAACACCCGCGCGCCGACGGGCCGATGGCACAGAGCAGGCCCGGCGCGCCAGCCGCCGCTCTGAGCGCGTCGATCCCGGCTTCGATCACCCCGGCCGCCAATCCACGCCAGCCGGCGTGAATGGCGGCCACCGCCCGAGCATCCCTCGACGCGGCGAGGATCGGGACACAATCGGCGGTCACGATGCCCACGCTCATCCCAGGCGTCGCCGAGAGAACCACGTCGGCTTCGATGGCCAAAGGGCCGATCGGGCGATCGACCGCGAGCACCTGCGTTCCATGCACCTGCTTCGGAAACGTTGTAGAATCGGGAACTTGACTCGCTCGTTGCCCAAACCCATGAGGGATTCCGGCCAATTTGAGAACGGGTTCGCAAAGTACTTCCGCGGCCTCCGCGCTCATGTTGCGGCCGATCCGGTGCGGGAGGGGGGCCGCTCCGCCGGCCCGAAACCCGCCATCAATTCCATCAGATCGTCGGGCAGCGCCGCGTCGAAATGCATCCGTCGGCCGCTGCGCGGATGCTCGAAACCCAGCCGCTCGGCGTGCAGCGCCGGCCGCCCGAGCACAGCGTCTCGCCCCCGCGCACGGCCGTAGACGACATCACCGACCAGTGGAAGCCCAGCGGAAGAGAGGTGGACCCGAATCTGATGGGTCCGTCCCGTCTCCGGTCGGATCTCGAGTTCACTCGTACCCACCTCGCGAAATCGTCGCAACACCTTCCAATTCGTCACCGAGGGCCGCCCCGCCTTCGTCTCGACCGACATCCGTTTGCGATCCCGCGGATGACGCCCGACGGGACGATCGATCCGGCCCTCGTCCGCCCGGGGCACACCCCGGACCAGCGTTCGGTAGATGCGGTCGATCGAATGCTCTGCGAATTGCCGAGAGAGATGCTGATGAGCGACATCGTTCTTGGCAGCGACGAGTACGCCGGAGGTGCCGCGGTCGAGCCGATGAACGATCCCCGGGCGAAGCACACCTCCGATTCCCGCCAGGTCGCCGCAGTGATGGAGGAGTCCATTGACGAGCGTGCCCTTCGGATGACCCGGCGCCGGATGGACGACGAGTCCAGCGGGCTTGTCCAGAACGATCAGGTCTTCGTCTTCGTGGAGCACGACCAATTCGATCGGCTCGGGCCGCAGATCCATCTCGATCGGCTCGAGCGGACGAGCTTCGATCGTCTCACCTAGCGCGACTTTGTAGCTCGCTCGCACGCGTTCGTCCGAAACGCGAACTCGCCCCGCGTCGATCCACCTTCGGATCTGAGCCCGAGAGACGCCGGAGAGCTCCGCGAGAAGCGTATCGACGCGGGTACCGACGCCCGGCTCTTCGACGCTGAATACGAGTGCCCTCCGCGCGCGCCCGACCCGGGTCAAACTCGATGGCGGCGACTGCTCATCATCGGTCATGTCTGCTCATTCAGGGCGCTGACGGATCTAGATCCATCGCGTTTCGGGCTCTTCGCTGAGACCCTTCGTAGAGAAAAGTGCGACGATCAATGCCGCGTGAGAAATCGACCCCGCTGGCTCTCTGCACGCGATTGCTGGACGCGTGCCATATAGCTCGGCACGACGGCCTTCGGATCGAGACCGATCGTCTGGGCGTAGGCCGTAACGAATCCCCGCACGTAGACATCCGCCGGAAGATCCCCGAAATTTTCAGCCTCGATATTGCGAAGGTGGGTCCCGCTGACCTTCGTGACTTCGGAGATCTCATCGATCTCGTAGCCACGAAAAAGGCGGTTCCGCCGCAATCGCACCCCGTCGAATTCACCGCGCCCATCGTCCTCGATCGCGTCGTATTCCTCGACGACCTCATCCACGGAACCCGAGGCGAAAGCCGCTTCAATACCGTCGACCACCGAATCGTTCCCGCGATCCCCTGGTTCGAACTCGGCCTGGGATTCCGCCGGAAAGGGCTTCGCCTGGCTCGCCGTGGGATCCGCCTCGCCGGGAGCGGGTGACGCGACCCTCAAAACCTCATCGTATTGGGCACGCAATTTCGGATCCGCCAGAATTCGATAAGCGTCATCGAGATGCTCGCAGATCGCCCTCGCATCGCCGCTCTCGAAGACCGAATAGAGGGCGAGCGAGCCATCGGTATAGGTCTGCCGGGCCGCCCGATACGCGCGATCGACCTCGTCGGACGTAGCGTTCCGCCCGATCTCGAGCAGATCATAATGATCGAGTTCTTCAATTCCCCTCATCGATGCCCCCCTCGCGAATTGCTCCGCCCTTCGACCCGCGCCGCCGATTCTGTGTGCGCGGCTACGCTGGCCGAGGGGAGGCCAAGCAGTTTGCGCGCGATGCGTTGAAGATAGATCGAGACATCGGCGTCCGGCCGCAGATCCACGATCGGCCGACGCATCGAAACAGATCGTCGCGCCTCATCGTCGTAGTTCACGTAGCCGAGGTATTCCGCCTCGACACCAAAATATTTCTTGCAGACGCTGCTGACGGCAAAGCCGAGTTTGACGTCCTCGGCCGTTCGTACACCGTTCACGATCACTCTCGGTCGGAACACGCGCATGGTCTCGACGAAGCGCCGCGCTTCCTCCGTATCCATCGCCTCAATCTCGCGTAGCAGATCGAGCGGCGTTCGGATACCGCGCTCGTTGCGCTGGTCCATCGCGAGCGTCACGAGCTGGCGCACCCCGTGGCCCACCATCGCCAACCGCATTCTGCGGTAGAAGGCTGCTCGCAAAAAAGTGTAGGCGTTCTCCACGGAGGTCGGCTCGGGCTGGAGCACGAGGATTCCGTCGTCGGAAACAAGAAAATAGTCGAGCACCGAGGCATGGGAGCCTGCGCCGAGATCGAGCATGACGATGTCGGCGTCGAGTTGGCGCAGTCCACGCAAGAGCCGGACCCGGCGGAGATGACTCGGCTGTGCGTCGGCGAGATTGCCGTGCGTCGCGCCTATCAGGCGAAGGTTCGGAATCGGTGTGTCGATGACTAATTTTCCGAGATCTTCCTCCCGCTCGGAGACGAAGTCGGCCAGGCTGCGCTGGGGGGTCTGGACACCCAGACAGGTATGCAGGTTTGCACCCTCGAGATCGACATCGACGACGACTACACGCTTGCCGAGTCGCGCGAGCGATGTCGCCAGGTTCACGGTCACGAAGGTCTTGCCGACGCCCCCTTTCCCGCCGCCGACGGCGAGCAGCCGTGCACCGCGATTCGTTGGGAGAACGGATTCGGAGCGGGGACGCGGCTCGCCGGTTGTCGAATTCACGTTCGCCTCTCTAAAATCAATTTCGTTCGTCGTGACGCAGACCGACGGGCCCGATCATCTCGCATCGACCACGACCTTCTGAGCCTGGCGGTTCGGCCGTAACGATTCGAACGCGGCAAGCATCATCACGCGAAGAACACACCGAAGCGACCGCTTGCGCGGCCGCCCCAAATGACGAACGGGGGCTTTGGGGGGGTACCCCTAACCTACCAAACCCCCGGGGCCAATCAATGAAAGGGGTGTGGAGATCCGAAGCTTCGACGCGATCAACGATCGAGCGCGAAGGCCAGGGCTTCCGCGACACGCGGGAGGTCGACGTCACGCAGCGTCCGAACGTCGAGCCAGAGCGCATCCTCGCGAACGCGGGCCAAAACCGGGGTCGAAGCATCGCGCAGGTGTGAGGAGACCGCGGGCACGTCCACCCCATCGATCACGACCGCCCAACCCGCCAGCCGATATTCGGGAAGCGAGCCCCCCCCCACCGCGGCCTCACTCTGAACGATGCGCGCCTTGGCGCGACCCATGAGGACGGGCGACAGCGTTTCCAACAGGCGGGCGGCCCGCGACTCGAGTTCGGCCGAGGTCGCCCGCAGACCGGCCACGACCGGAATCTCCTCCGAGCGCCGTTCGTCGAGCATGAGATCCAGGGTCGCATCGAGCGCCGCGACGGTCATCTTGTCGACACGCAACGCCCGCGCCAGAGGGTTCCGCCGCATGGCGTCGATCGACTCAAATCGCCCGAGCAGAATCCCCGTCTGGGGCCCCCCGAGCAGCTTGTCACCGGAGAAACAGAGGACATCGACCCCGAGCCCGAGACGGCCGGGCGCAAAAGCCTCGTCGGGCAATCCGGCAGCGGCGAGGTCGAGCAGCGTCCCGCTGCCCAGATCCTCGACCAGCGGAATCCCGCGCGCGTGAGCGAGGTCGGCCAACTCTCGGACATCGGCTTCCGCGACGAAGCCACGCTGCTCGAAGTTGCTCCGGTGGACTTTGAGCAGAAGCGCTGTGTCGGGCCCGATCGCATCCTCGTAGTCGGCGAGATGCGTCCGATTCGTGGTCCCGACCTCGCGCAGGGATACGCCAGCACGCTGCATGATCGAGGGAATCCGAAAGGAACCGCCGATCTCCACGAGCTCCCCTCGGGAAACGACGACGGATCGACCGAGGGCCAGCGTGTTGAGCGCCAGCAGGACAGCGGCCGCATTGTTGTTGACGACATGCGCCGCCTCAGCCCCGGAGAGCGCGAGGAGCTTCGCCTCGAGCGACCCCATTCGCGAGCCACGGCGCCCCGTCTCGAGATCGAGCTCGAGATTCGAGTAGCCCTCGAGCGAGCGAGCGACCGCGACACCAGCCGCCTCCGCCAGTGGCGCCCGCCCCAGGTTGGTATGCAGAACGACACCGGTCGCATTGATGACCATTCGCGGGTGAGCGGCCCCCAACCGGCGGGCGGAATCGCCGACCTCGAGGACGAGCGCCTGGAGATCGCCTTCATTCCCGGTAAAATCAGAATCCCCCTGGGAAATCTCATTCCGAATGGCTTCCAACGCATCACGCGCGGCTCGCCGGACCGCCCAACCCGCCAGCTCGGATTGATAACCCCTCACTTTTTGGATCAGGTGATCTACCGATGGGAGAATCCGGCGGGGATCCGAGTTGACCTTTCGCTCTAGATCCATGACTCTAAACCCCAGATTTCTACACGGCCATGCCGGTTCGTGTTCTGAATCGAATTCGTTGATGCATCGAGACCGCAGCGGCCATTCCCCAAATAGGGGTGCCCATGAAGATGCCCAGATTGGGCAATCTGAACGGGCAAAGGGTAAAAAAAAAGGGACCCCGCGGCCTTACTTCGATTGATTGCCTCGACGCATCAAGGCTGATCACAGTTGCCCCCTCCATCCGCCGCTCCGGGAATGACCCGTTGGCGGACGAAAAAATATTAGAGAGGGTAGTGAGTGGTAGCAGGGCCCGCCGCAGACCGGCGAGGTGCAAGCGATTCCGATTTGGATCACCCGGGGGATTCGGACGGCGGCGGGGTGCTGCTGACCACTCGAGGATCTTCCATCAAGACCAAGCCGGCACGACCGCAACCGGAACGACCAAACAGCTTTCAACCGACGTCCAACGGAACGTCCACCAACCTTCGAACAACCTTGAACACAGCGGAGATCAAACAGTTTTTCGCCGGGTCGCGGCGACGGACGCAGGACCGATCCTGCTGCAGAGAAACAAGAAATTAACCAGAGTGCGAGCCATCGAATTGATTTTCAATGTCGACACCCAAACGAGCCACCGGCGACGAGACCGGCAGGAAGAACGGGAGTAAGAGTTAGCGTCGATGTCCGCGCGTGCGGCCTAGTCATCCGCACACGTCTCGAGTAGAGCCTTCCCGGGAACCAACCGGAGAACGAGAAGGCGCCCGTTCTGGACCAGCAGCACCCACCCGCGCGCCGACCGCCGCCACCTCGAACGAGGTCGCCCGGCCATCGGCGCAATATGCGAGGAAGCCCACCGACCCTCTCACGACAACGGGGATCCAATTCGATTGGACTCGCCAGCCCAGGCGGACCGAATCGGTTCTGCTCGCTCCTTGTTCCGGAACGATTCCGGGCGGAGCGCACGACGAACCGACAGGGCCGCCGAGCAGGCGGAACGATGCAGAACGAGATCATCATCAATGCGGAACTGGGCGAGACCCGCGTCGCATTGATAGAGAAAAACCAGTTCACCGAACTCCATATCGAACGCGGACGAGACAAGAGCGTCGTCGGCAACGTCGTCAAGGGAAAGGTGAGCCGAGTGCTCCCCGGCATGCAGGCCGCCTTCGTCGACATCGGCCTCGAGAAAGCCGCCTTCCTCTATGTGGGCGATTATTTCGAGAGCGTCCTCGAAACCGGCAAGACCGAGGGCGAACCGGGTTCGGGTGGCCGCGGCCGAAACGCCGGTCGCGGCCGTGGCCGATCGGCACCCCCGAGGATCGACACCGTCCTCCGTGAGGGCCAGGAGATCGTCGTCCAGATCGCCAAGGAGCCGATCGGCACCAAGGGCGCTCGAATCACCTCGAGCCTCTCGATCCCGGGCCGCCATCTGGTCCTGACGCCCTGGTCCCGCCGGGTCGGGGTGAGCCGGCGCATCGGTTCCGACAGAGAACGTCGGCGATTGCGTGAGATCGTCGAACGCCTCCGTCCCCAGAACCTCGGGTTCATCATCCGCACCGCGGGGGATGGAGTTCGCGAAGCGGACCTTCAAGCGGATATCCGCTATCTCGCAACCGTGTGGGCGGCGATCCAGCAAAGACACGCCGAGCAGACGGCCCCCGCAATTCTCTATTCCGAACACGACCTGCCACTGCGCATCGTCCGAGACCTCGCCGGTCACGAAACGAAGCGAATCGTCTCCGACAATAAGGAGGTCTACGAGAGCATCCAGAGCTTCGTCGACCGCTTCGTCGCCGACCCGAAGCCCTCCGTCGAGCAGTTCGAAGAGGGCCAGCCGATCTTCGAGCGCTTCGGTCTCGAGAGCCAGATCAACGCCAACCTCGAACGCAAGGTCTGGTTGAAGAGCGGCGGCTCCCTCGTGATCGACAAGAGCGAGGCACTCACCGCCATCGACGTCAACACGGGTCGCTTCGTCGGCAAGCGCGACCTCGAGGAGACGGTCTTCAAGACCAACCTCGAGGCGGTCAAGGAGGTCGTGCACCAGCTGCGCTTCCGCAACCTGGGCGGTCTGATCATCATCGATCTCATCGACATGGAGTCCGCAGGCAACCGGGAAAAGGTCTACCGCGCCCTCCAGGAAGCGCTTCGCTCGGACAAGGCCAGAACCAACATCCTGAAGATCTCGGAACTCGGTCTGGTCGAGATGACGCGCAAGCGAACGCGCGAAAATCTCGTCCAGACACTGTGCGAACCCTGCAGCTACTGCGAGGGACGAAGCTACGTACTCTCCCGCGAAAGCGTCGGATTCCGGGTCCTGCGCGAGATCCGCAAACATCTTCCGAAGCTCCGGGGCCGGGCGCTCGCGATCGCCGTCAACCCCCACGTCGCCGAAGAGCTTCTGGGCGGCTCCAAGGAAGCCCTGGGCCTGCTCGGCGAGGAAATCGGCCACGACATCGAAGTCCGCGCTCGGCCCGGCATCCACCAGGAGCAATACGAGCTGAGCCTCCTCGATACCGGCCCACCCGCCGAACTCGATCTCTCCTGGCTCAACGACACCCACCCCGATGCACGCGGCGAAAGCGAGGCGGGGACGACGAAGCGAAGTGCCCGTGGTCGCGGCGGGCGCGGGCGCGGGCGCGGGCGCGGACAGTCGGAGGATTCCGCCAACGGCGAGCAGGTCATCGCGGCAGGTGCCGTCGAAGTCACCGAGAGCAGCGACTCGGCGAGCCTCGACGAAGCAATCGATCCCCCGGTCGCAGAGCCCACCGTCAGCGAGCCGATGATCAGCCAGGATGCCGACGATCGACCCGAGCCGCCCGCGGGGCCCAGCGCAGCCAGGCGATCCGCCACGCGACCCCTCGATCCATCCGGCGATCGGTCCCCGATGAGCCTGAGCGATGCGGATGCCGCGGCGGCGATCTACGAACGCCTGGACGCGGCGGGCTCCGAGCCGGCGCCCGAAACGGCGCGATTGCCCGTCGCCGAGATTGAGACGATTGGCCCGGATGGCGTGGAGCCGGCGGCGGAAAAGCCACAGGAGGATCCCGTGGGCGAATCGGAGGGCTCGGAAGCGGTCGAGACGGACGCGGCCGAAGAATCTTCCTCCGAGGACATGCAAGACGCCGAGGAGCCCGCCCAAACCGTTGACGTGGAAGAGGAATCGCGCATAATTCCGCGCTCCGAATAATTCGCAGAGAGACTCGCGAGAGTCTCAGAGAAGCTGCCCAGATGCACGAGGGCAACGAGGTCAATATGTACGCCGTAATCCGTAGCGGTGGAAAGCAGTATCGCGTGAGCCAGGGAGGCTCCATTCGGGTAGAGAAACTGCCCGGCGAGGTGGGCGCTTCGATCACGCTTGCTGAAGTCCTGATAATCGGCGGCGAGGGCGATGTCAAGATCGGCACGCCGACCGTCGATGGAGCCCACGTGACCGGCACGATCGTCGATCAGGGCCGTGGGAAGAAGATTCGTGTCTTCAAGATGAAGCGCCGCAAGGGCTATCGACGTACCCAAGGACACCGCCAGGACTACACCGAAATCCGCGTGGACGCGATTTCTTCTTGATCGCGGGCGGTCTCCCTCCCGGTTTCGCAAACAGATTCGCCAGGGATCGAAGGACCCGCGCAAAGCGGTCGACTCAGCCGAATTTCGGCACTGCTCGGAGTGCCCAGCAAGGACAAAGAGATGTCACATAAAAAAGGCCAGGGCAGTTCACGAAACGGCCGGGACAGTAATGGTCAGCGGCGCGGGATGAAGGTCTTCGGTGGCCAAGCGATCAACGCCGGCACGATCCTCGTTCGACAGGTCGGCACGAGGATCCACCCGGGACAGAATGTCGGTCTCGGCAGGGACTACACGCTCTTCGCGCTGAAGACGGGTACGGTCCGCTACGGAACCTCCCGCGGTCGCACGATGGCCCACGTGGACGCGCTATAGCAGCGCCTGCTCGCGCGGGTCGAGGCGCCAGGCGTCCGGCCGCTGATGATCGAATAGAACGCGCTCCTGATCCTCTTCTCGGAGAGAGACGGGGGCGCGTCTTTTTTTTGGAGCCCGACAAGGCCGCCTTCAACTCCGTGAATCTCCCGCCGAGGCGATCACCATGAAAAACGCCAACCTCTTCGTCGATGAAGCCGAGATCGAGGTCCACTCGGGAACGGGCGGCAACGGCGTGGTGCGATTTCGTCGGGAGAAATTCGTCTCCAACGGGGGACCGAACGGCGGAGACGGGGGGCGCGGCGGAGACATCATCCTCGTGGCCGACACGAATATCGGAACACTTCTCGACTTCAAGTCGGCGCGAACGATCAAGGCCCCGTGCGGCGAGCACGGCGGCAGCTCGAACCGAAAGGGCGCGTCCGGCCAGCACATCGAAGTCAAGGTGCCGGTCGGTACCCTCGTCTTCGACCTCGACGAGAGCGGTGAAGGGGTGGAACTCGAGGAGTCGAATGCCATCGCCGATCTCATAGAGGCCGGCCAGCGCATCGTCGTCGCACGCGGCGGTGCGGGGGGGCTCGGAAATGCCCGCTTCAAGACCTCGACTCGGCAGGCGCCGGATTTCGCAAAACCGGGCCGCTCCGGCGAATCACGCCAACTTCGGCTCTCGCTCAAGTTGATGGCGGATGTCGGTCTCGTAGGTTTCCCGAACGCGGGCAAGTCGACGCTGCTTCGGCGGATTTCGGCGGCGCGGCCCCGCGTCGCGAATTACCCCTTCACGACGCTCGTCCCCTCCCTCGGCGTCGTCGAACGAGACGATCGCCGGATTGTCGTCGCGGATATTCCCGGGCTGATCGAGGGCGCCAGTGACGGGGCTGGGCTCGGCCATCAATTCTTGCGCCACGTGGAGCGGACCCGAGTATTGATCCACCTCCTCGACCTCGAAGCCATGATCGTCGAAGGCCGCGACCTGCTTTCGGATTACGATGCGATTCGCACGGAGCTCGAACGCTACCGACCCGAATTGCTGACCCGGCGCGAGATCGTTGTATTGAGCAAAGGCGATCTGGTGCACGACGAGTCGATCGTCGCGAATCTCGAAGGTGCACTCGCCGAGCGCGGGATCGAGGTTCGGCACATCTCAGCGGCCACGACCCTGGGACTGGATGCGCTGCTCCTCGAAGCCTTCGACGCGGTCGACGAGGCTCGCCAGAAAGACGACAAGAGAACGCGTGAAGCCTCGGCGGACAACGAGCCCCCGAGCCGATCGGAGAAAATCTGATGTCGGTCGACGAGAGCTGGGAGTTGATTCCCCGTGCAAAGCGGATCGTGCTGAAGATCGGGTCGAGCACGATTACCCGCGACGGTCGACTTCGCCCGGACAAATTCACCGCGATCGCGCGCGACGTCGCGGCGCTCATGGAGCGCGGACAGCAGGTCGTACTCGTCTCGTCCGGGGCGATCGCGGTCGGCGCACACCATCTCGGCTGGACGCATGCCGGAAGGTCGGTGCGCGAGAAACAAGCGGCGGCGGCGGTCGGCCAGATCGGCCTCGTCGAACTCTACCAACGTCGCTTTGCACGCCTCGATCGACAGGTCGGCCAGATCCTTCTGACCCGGGCCGGTCTCGAAGAGCATGAACGCTTCCTGAATGCGCGGCATACCATGCTCGAGTTGCTGCGCCTCGGCGTGATCCCGATCGTGAACGAGAACGACACCGTCGCCACTGAGGAAATCCGCTTCGGCGACAACGACAATCTCGCTGCGACGATCGTGAACGTGGTCGAAGCCGACCTGCTCGTGATCCTGACCGACGTCGACGGCCTCTATCAGCGCGCACCCGAAGCGGGGAAGCCCCGGCCGCCGCTCATCCGCACGGTCGACAAGATCACACCGGAAATCGAAGCCAGCGCGAGTGGAGCTGGAACCCGATTCGGAAGCGGCGGCATGATCACGAAGCTACAGGCCGCCCAGAACGCTGCCCGCTCCGGCGCTGCCACCATTCTGTGCCACGGTAAGATTCACAACATCCTCCAGAGACTCTTGAACGGTGAACAACACGGCACGCTCTTCAACCCCGGGGATCGCCTACGCGGTCGTAAACATTGGCTCACCTTCACCGCCAAACCCCGCGGCCGAATCGTGATCGACGAGGGGGCGGCGCGTGCGCTCGAAGAACGCGGCCGAAGTCTCTTGCCCGCCGGAGTGCTTCGGGTCGAGGGAAGCTTCAAAATCGGTGATTCCGTAAGCCTCGTGAACGAGGCGGGGCGCGAGGTCGCGCGCGGATTGGCGGGCTATTCCTCGGGCGACGTCACGAAACTCAAGGGACAGGCGACGAAGGAAATTGACCGGGTGCTAGGATATTCGAATGGCGATGAAGTGATCCATCGCGACGACCTGGCCCTGATCGCCGAGAGCTGATCGAAGCCGAAACCGGCGGCGGATCACGAACCGGCAAGAATGAACGAAACCCCAACCCCCCGCTCGAGAATTATCCGCGATGCCCGCATCTTCGAAATCCCTGACCGCACGCGACCGAGAGCCCGCAGATCTCGAAGCCGAGATCCGCCAACTCGCGAGTCGCGCGCGCGCAGCGAGCGCCACCATGGGCGAGCTGAAGACGCAGGCCAAGAACGCCTGGCTCTCGAGGGTCGCGGAATGCCTCGACGCCGCGCGCGACCGAATCATGGAGGCGAACGCTCGAGACATCGCAGCGGCGGCGGAAAAGGGCGTCCCGGAACCGATGCGCAACCGCCTGGGGATTTCCGATGGCAAGTGGGCCGACATGATTCAGGGCGTTGCCGACGTGATCTCGCTGCCCGATCCCGTCGGTCGGATCACGAACCACAGCGTGCGACCCAACGGGCTGAACGTCGGACAAATGGCGATTCCCCTCGGCGTAATCGCGATGATCTACGAGGCACGACCCAACGTGACAGTCGATGCCGCAGCGCTCTGTCTCAAGGCGGGAAACGCCGTCATCCTGCGGGGCGGATCCGAAGCGTTCCACTCGAATCAGGCGCTCGGCGAGGTGCTCCGAGGCGCGGCCCGAGACGTCGGGATTCCCGAGGACGCGATCATGCTCCTCCCGACGACCGATCGCGCTGCGATCGACGTGATGCTCAAGCTCAATGAGTCGATCGACCTCGTGATCCCGCGTGGCGGATCGAGCCTGATTCGCAAAGTGATGGCCGAATCCACGATCCCCGTGATCGCACACGACGCGGGCGTGTGTCATGTCTTCATCGACGAGAGCGCGGATACGGAAATGGCCGTCGCGATCGTACACGAGTCGAAGATACGACAGATGCCCGTCTGCAATGCCGTCGAAACCGTGCTCTGTCATCGTGACGCGGCACGGACCGTTCTTCCCAGTGTGCTCAAGGATCTTCACGAGGCGGGCGTCAAGATCCGCGGCTGCCCGACGACCTGTGGGCTCTTCGGTGAGGCCGTTCCCGCCGAGGAGGCGGATTGGTCGGCGGAATTCCTCGCTCCGATCGTCGCCGTGCGGGTCGTCGACTCGATGGACGCCGCGATCGATCATATCCGCACCTACGGCTCCGACCACACCGAGATCATCGTCACGAGCGACTACGCCAATAGCCAGGAGTGGCTACGGCGCGTGAACTCATCGACCGTCGGCGTCAACTGCTCGACCGGCTTCTCCGATGGTTTCCAACTCGGGCTCGGCGCGGAGATCGGCATCTCGACCTCGAAGCTCCACGCCTATGGGCCGATGGGGCTCGAGGGGTTGACGACACGCAAATTCATCCTGTTAGGGGAGGGGCAACTGCGCGGATGAGCGACGGGACGAGCGGAACGCGCGTCGGAACCTTTCCGACCGAAACGCCCTCGACGGCCCGAATCGGGCTCTTCGGGGGCACGTTCAACCCGATCCATCTCGGCCATCTCCGAGCCGCCGAAGAGGTCCGAGAAACGCTTGCGCTCGAGCACGTACTCTTCATTCCGAGCGCGGTCCCACCACACAAGGTTGCCAACCCCGACCATCCGATCGCATCGGCGGAAGCGCGGCTCGCCTGGGTCGAACGCGCGATCGACGAGCAGAAGGCCTTCTCGATCGATCGGACCGAGGTCGATCGTCCGGGCCCCTCCTTTCTGGTCGACACCCTCCAGGCCATTCGCGAGCGAGAGATCGGCCGGCGGCGAACGGTCTTCATCCTGGGTGAGGACGCCTTCGCGGAGATGGGGGAATGGCGCGAACCGGAAATGCTCTTCGGGCTGACGGATCTCGCGGTCATGACCCGACCGCCGGGACAATTGAGCAGACTCGAGGAGTGTATCCCCGAGATCGTAAGAGATTCGTTCGAGTTCGAAGAGCGGGGGGAACACGCTGTACACAAGGTGGCCGGGACGAGGATCGAGCTCGTACCCATCTCAGCGATCGACATTTCGTCCAGCGGGATTCGGGAGCGATGTCGTGTGGGGCGATCGATCCGCTTTCTGGTTCCGGAAACAATTCGGGAGTCGATCGAGGCCAGCGGAGTTTATGCTCCGTGCCCACTCGGTGAGGACTAGCGCACGCGGTGACCGGCGCGAAACGATTGCGATCGAGCGCAAGCAGGGGAGAGAGGAAGGAACGAAGTGAAAGAAGCTTCTGATAAGGGGCCAGAAAACTCGGGTCTCGGGGCGATGGTTCCCGATCCCACGAAGAAAGCACGTTGGATCGTGGAGGCGGCTCTCGAACGAAAGGCGGAGCACCCGATCGCGCTCGACATGCGCATGCTCACCGCGTACGCGGATTCCTTCATCATCCTGACGGCGAGGTCGGATCGTCAGGTTCGCGCGATTGCGGAATCGATCATTCACATGCTCAAGGAGAAGGGCGAGGCGCCTCTCGGTGTCGAAGGGCTCGACGACGGCAATTGGGTTCTGATCGACTGCAATGACGCGGTGGTGCATGTCTTCGATCCCGAAACCCGTGTGCAGTACGATCTCGAACGGCTCTGGCGAGACGCTCCCCGCCTCGACCTCGAAATCGAGGGCGTGGACCCGAATCCGGAGCCACAGGAAGAAATCCCCGGTGGGGAGGACCTCGCCGATCCGGCGGCCTGATTTCAGGCCAGGACCCGGTCCCGAACGAAGCGCGCCCCCGAACGCGCGGATCGTGAACCCGAGCATGGCGCTCGACCCGACGATGATCTCCTCGAAATGGCGTGAATTGATCGAAGTTCTGGCACCCACGCGATGCGTCGAATGTCGCGTCCGCGTACCTTGCGAACCGGCTCGAAACGTGCGCCCGGCGCCGCTTTGCCGGGCTTGTCGAATGGCCCTTCCCTGGTGGCGGCGCGTCGATGGCTGTCCGCGATGCGGGAGCGGGGCGGCGATCCGTGGGGCGATCGCATTCGAGCGGGACCCCTTTGCGGGGGAGGGCGGGGGCTGCCCGGGCTGTCTGTCCCGGGGCAGCGCCCTGCATCGATGTCACGCCTTGCTGCGCTACGAAGGATCGATTCGACGCTGGGTTCCCGCCTTCAAGAACCCGCGCGGCCCTTTCGGCCCGGCGGTTTCGGTCGCACGCGTGATCGACCACCTCGCGGGGGAACTCGGCGCACGCGGGGGAGGGCAGGGCGAACTCGACCTGATCGTGAGTGTCCCGCTTCACCCGAAGCGCCGTCGCCGGCGCGGATTCAACCACGTGGATCCGGTCGCGCGTCGCATCGCCACACGCATTGGCCTGCCCTGGTCCCCGGTCGCCCTCGAACGCACCCGAGAAACCCGCAGCCAGGCCTCACTCACCGGCGAAACACGGATCGACAACGTTCGCGGCGCGTTTCGAGCGACGCATCGCTTCGCCCTGGGTTGCCGAATCGGCCTCGTAGACGATGTCCTCACAACGGGGAGCACGCTCGAAGCCGCCGCGGAAGCGCTCCTCGAGGCCGGCGCCTTCGAAGTCCGCGGCCTCACCCTCGCCGCCACCTTGCCCGAACCTTCCGCGCATCAACGATCACGAGCGGTCTCAGAACACGCCGTCTATCCTCCTGCCGCCGCGAAGGAACCAGACCGACCACGCCGCGAAGCGCGCGACAGCAATCGGTTTGCCCTACCCATCCCGCGAGACCGCTGAGCGGCTTCGAGGAGTCCGACCCAATGTTCAAGCGCCTCCCTTCGACCCGCAGCACCCTCTTCGGCGTCCTCGCCCTAGTGGCCACGCTCGCATCCCTCACCCTTCAGGCCGCAGCCACTCGGGCGGAGGACGGCGCGCCCTTCCGGGCAGCCATCAGCGAATACCTGGCGGTCCAGGGATCGATCGAGCGGATGGGCGAGTCGATCGCCTATAGCGCGGCCAACGAAGCGCTGATGGGGATCGCGCAATCCGGCGTCGAGGTGACCCCGCCGATGCAGAATATCGTTCTCGAGTTGGCCCTTGAGACCTACGGGAAGAAATTCGGAACCCTCGAGTTCCTGGTCGACCTGTGGTCCCCGATCTACGCCGAGCATTTCTCTGAAAAGGAAATCCGTACGCTGGTCGAGTTCTACCAGTCCCCGGTCGGCAAGAAGAGCCTCGAACTCACCGAACCGATCGGTGAGGCGGGCATGCTCGCCGTTCAGAGATTGGCACGGGAGATTGCTCCGAGCTTCCAGGCCCAGATGGATGCGAAGTTCAAAGCCGCGGGAATCACGCTCACGCCCGCTCCCTGATCACCCTCTTTTCGTGGAGGAGCGCGCGCGCGCTCCCTTGCCGGAGTGGGTCCCCAGGTAATCCCGGCGAATCTGTTGACATTCTTCGTCCTGAAACGCGGTCACCATCCCGTCCGCATCCGCCCAGCTCCGCGTCGTACCGACCATCTGATCCATGATGGCGTTCACGTGCCGCTTCGTGGAAAAAAGCGCGTGGGCAGCCTTCTTTGAGAGCGATGTCGCAAGTTCATCGACCTCCGCCTTGAGCGCCTCGGCGGGCACCACCCGATTCAAGAAACCGATCGAGCGCGCCTCCATGGCATCGAAGGGGCGACAGGTGAGCACCAGCTCCTTCGTCCGCGCGGGACCGATCTCGCGCACCATCCGCGGAATCCCTCCCCAGGTGAGCGGAATGCCGAGATCCACCTCGGGAATCGAAAAACGGGCGTCTTCGGCCGCAACCCGCAGGTCGCACGCGGAGGCGAGCACGAAGCCCCCCCCGATGCACCAGCCCTGAATCCGTGCGATCGAGAGAGCGCGCATCGCTTCAAGGGAATCCGCCATGCGGCGTCCGATCTCGGCAATTTCGTGGGCCGTCCTGTCCTGGGCGCTCGAAAAACTCGCTAGGTCGGCACCCGCGGAGAAGGCGCGACCGACCCCCGAGACGATGACGACCTTGACGCCAGATTGTTCGTCGAAATGACGCGCCGCCGCCGCGATCTCTTCGAGCATACGAATCGAAAGCGGATTCAACTTCTCGGGGCGATCGAGGCGAAGCTCCCCGATGGCCCCTCGGATTTCTACACCCAATGTTTCAAACAATGCGCTCTCCTGGCTCCGCATGCGCCCACATTCGGGGCGCCGGACGGGCTCGAGCCGTGATGGAGAGCGAGAGCCTATCCCATTCCCCTCTGGTGGTGCGAAACCCCAGGCTCTGCCGTCTTCGATCCATCCTCCGACACGACTCGTCGAAGGGGGGCATGAGCGTCTACAGTTCCCCACTCCATCCGGTGCGCGCAAGGCGATCCGGGCGTTGACCGGAAACCCAACCGATCACAGCGATTCAGAAGGCCCGATCCCATGCAGCCCGCTCGCTCCCACCCTCGAAGACGCTCCCGATTCACGCGCCTTCTCGTCTACCTGTTCGTCGGATTCACGCCGATGGCGTGTGGCGAGGGCGATCTTCGCGGAACCTATCGGGTGAAGATCGAGATCGAGCACGCCCGCGCACCGATCGACGCCACTCTCGTCCTGACATCGACACCGCTCGAAACCGACTCGCTCCCCCCCGAGGCGCGACACGGCTTCGGCGCGGGCCTGAACGCGGCCGATGACTATTTCGGCGCTCCCAATTCATGCTTGATCCTGCCTTCGATCGATTCGGGCACTAACGCCCCGCGCAGCGTGACCTTCTTCGAGACCCGCTTGCGAGCGGGCGAAGCGATCGTTCCCTTTTCGATCTTCGAGACCGGCGAACAGCGAATGGAAATCATCCAACTGCATTTCTTCGCAAACGCTCTCGGCGGCGACATCATGTTCTACGAAGCAGATGGCGAGAGGCCGGGACGTCTGATCGGAGACCGATTGGATGGACCAACCGGCCGACGATGCGTCGAAGAAATGCAGAGATTCCACGCCCACATTCTGGAACTCACCGCACCCGACTGACGAAGCCTCAGCCAAATCCGTCGTGATCCGCTGGACACGGACGAGCGGGGGTGTGCCGATCAGCGTTTTCGAACGGACTCCGCGATCGTGCACCGCAGCCGATCCGGATCGACTGGCTTCTTGAAGATCACACCTTCGAGTCCCTCCATCCGACTGCGCTTGATGATGTGATCCTTGTCGTAGTGAAAGGCTGTCATCATCAACACGGGCAGCTCGGGGTAGGACTCGCTCACCCGAAGGTAGAGTTCGTGCCCATCCATGCGCGGCATCACGACATCGGAGAGTAGGAGGTCGAAATCGGACCTCCCCAGTGCCTCGAGCGCCTGTTCCCCATTCGCCGCCGTTTCGACCTCGCAGCCGTCCGCGATGAGCATCTCCTGGAGCGTGCGACTGATACCGGCATCGTCGTCCGCAACGAGGATGCGCAGGCCCTGGAGCCGATCGTCGGGCTCGTATCGCCGTCGGTCTTCGCTGCGCAGATCGACCATACGCGCGGGGCCCACGTAGTGGATCGTCTCGTAGCGATCGCTCTCCACCATCTCACCGAGACGTTCGACGATTTCGGAGATGCGCGCGACCTCTCGACGAATCGCATCCAGGCGCTCGTTCTCGACCGAGCAGTCCCCCTCACCAGCGATCCGGGAGATGTCGTTCTCGAGCAGCGTCGCCTGATTGATGATGACTGCAAGGGGGTTGTTGATCTCATGGGAGAGCCCGACCGCAACTTCGCCGAGCGTCGCAAGCTGGTCCTTGTGCAGGATATCGCGCAGATCCTTGGCGAATCCGATCGTACCGTCCTCTTCGCCCTTTTCGTCGTAGAGAAGCGTCGCCGCGATCGCGACGGGGATCTCTTCCCCGGAGTGTGTAACGAATCGGGTTTCGAGGGTATTGCAGACCCCGACGCCACCGTGCCCGTGCCCGCGCATTGCTTCGGCCACGCGACGCGCCTCTTCGACGCTCGGATAGAAGAGGCCAACGAATTCACCGAGCACTTCGTCGCTATCGTAACCGAGACAATCGTGCGCACCGTCGTTGAAATAGACGACGCGGCCCTTGCGATCCGTGCCGACGATAATATCCGGCGAGCGCTTCGTCAGTTCTTCGAAGTGTTCCCGACTAAGAGACATTCGCCGGTACTCCTCCACACCCCACATCATCTCACCGCCGACAGAGACGGTGACCCTTTTCGTGTCTCAGCCGATCCCCTGCTCAGCCAACCATCGCTCGGTGTCGATTGCGGCCATACAACCGGTCCCGGCGGCCGTCACCGCCTGCCGGTAGGTCGGGTCCGCAACGTCGCCACACGCAAATACCCCTTCAACCGAGGTATACGTCGAGCCCGCCCTGGCCGACACGTATTCCGCATCGTCCAGATCGAGCTGGCCCTTGAATAATGTCGTATTCGGTTGGTGACCGATCGCAACGAAAAGAGCTTCGAGATCGACGTCCCGAGTCGATCCGTCGCGCGTGTCCTTGAGTCGGATCCCCGTTACAAACGCGTCGCCGTACACCTCATCTACCACGGAGTGCCACGCGAATTCAATCTTCTCGTTCTCTCTCGCGCGCGCCTGCATGATCTTGGACGCCCTGAGCTCGCCGCGACGATGGACGAGCGTCACCTTCGTCGCGAAACGCGCTAGGAAGAGGGCCTCTTCGAGCGCGGTGTCCCCACCACCCACGACCGCCATCGGCTTGTTGCGAAAAAGGGCCCCATCACAGGTCGCGCAGGCGGAGACGCCATTATTGATCAATCGCTGCTCGGACGCGAGGCCGAGCCAGCGCGCGGACGCACCCGTCGCAATCACGACCGCGTCCGCCGTGTAGGCCTTTGCGTCCGTCGAGACCCGAAAGGGTCTCGAGCCAAAGGAAACAGAGGTCGCGTCCTCGAAGAGGATATCGGTCCCAAAGCGTATGGCCTGCTTCTGGAATTCCTCCATCATGGTCGGCCCGGACACTCCGTCCGGGTAGCCCGGATAATTCTCGACATCGGTCGTGATCATCAGCTGACCGCCGAAGTTCAGGCCCGCGAGCATGAGCGGCTCGAAGCCGGCGCGCGCAATGTAGATGGCGGCGGTATACCCCGCCGGTCCGCTGCCGATGATGAGCACTCGGCGGTGCTCGGGCTCCATGTGAACTCCTTTCGAATCCAGTTGCCAGCGGTGAATGACTCGGGCAGCCGCTACCCGGCGGCGCCCCGCGTGATCACTGAATTCTACGGATCGGCCCCGAAGCCCGCTACCCAGAATGGCCGTCTGAAGGTGTGTCAGGCCAAGTTCCGACCACCCATTCCTTCTAGAGGGGTTCCGTGATCGGGAGTTCTTCCCACATCAGCTGAAGAAAGATCCCAATGAAGAACGACAGGAAGGTCATCAGGAGCAGCGCCGACGGGAAGACGTAGAGCGGCGCGATGCCCACGATATGGGGCAGCTCGCCAATCATCGCCGGCATGCTCTCGCGCAGCACCTCGACCGGGACCTCGCCGGCGGGCGGCGACCAGTTCCGCGCAACCATGAAGGGCCCCACCAGACTCGTCATCACGATCCCGACACCGAAGGCCTCGACAACCCCGAGCAGGAAGATCGCACGCGCACGTGCGAAGGCGATCGCCGTATCCGAGATCCGTCGCGCGATCTCCACGTACACGTAGAGCAGCGTCACCAGCCCGAGCAGGAGCACGACGGAATCGAGTGCGGCGTTGGGGCGGCTCGCCAGGTCCCAGACCTCGTCGATCAGGAAGACGGGTAGGTAGCCGACGATGATCCCGGCCCCGATTCGGGGGACCGAGGCATGGAAGAAGGAGAGATCCCGCTTCCAGCAGAAGCGGTAGAGGAGAAACCAGATCGCCGCGGAGTTCACCACGAAGACCTCGGCCGAACACAGCACATCGAAGAAGTGGGGGGCGCTGTCGTAGGCGAAGGCGGCGCACAGGAAGGGCATCAGCAGAAGCAGGAGCACACCGGCGTGGATCTTCGGGGTATGCCAGGTCAGGTTGCGGTCGGCGGCCTGCTCGCCCGCTCTCAGGCCCGCCACGTGATTGATGATCGCCGACGAATGACGAATATCGTAGACCCGCAGGAACCAGCGCTCGAGCTTCCCGAGGATCCGCTGGCCGTTTCGGTTGGAGCGGCGCAGAAAGGGCATCAGGTCGCTGCTGCGCTCGACTCCTTTCGCCGCGACGACGGTGATCGCAGCCAGAACCTCCTCCTCGCGATCGGCAAAGGGCGAATCCTCTTTCTCGAAGGCCTGATTCTCCTCGTCGAGACACACTCCTTCGAGCCAGAGATAGAAAGCGCGCTCCGCCATCCGCAGGATCATACGGTCGACCGCTTCCGAATCGCCGGACTCGAGCACCTGGAAGAAGCCGCTCTCGGTCGGGTCATCGCCGGGATCCACGAGCTGAATCTCGCCATCGATATAGGACTGAAGATAATCGGGGGCGACGCGCTCCTCGACGAGGACACGCAGCGACTCGTAGATCCGCCGGCGAAGCGAGAAGGCGGCGACCCGAAGCTGGCGCCCACCCTCGAGTTCGTGGGTCTCGATGAAACGCAACAAGATCTGGGAGAGCAGCGCGACATCCTGATGGAAACGCACCCGCGCATCGGCTCGCAGCCGGTCGGAATCGCCCAGATGGCGGCAGAGCCCATCCAGATAGCGGGGCGCCGCCGAGAGCATTCGCATCATCAGGCTGCGCGCGTCCCGCACACTCGCGCCCGACCCGAGCAGGCGAGTTTTGGTCAGCAGGTCGTCGAGCTGGAGGAATAATTCCGTCGGGTCGTGACGGGCGGCGTTGAACGAGAAGGTCTCCGGAAAGATCCGCTCGAATCCGGCCTCTCCCCGGGCAATCTCGAAGCGAACTTCGCGTGCGTGGAAGGCGAGGGTGAAACGAAAGGTCAATTGGAGACGCTCGACACGGAGTTCGAGCCTGGGAAGAGCGACCTGCGAGCCGGGCCCCCCGGACACGGGAGAGGGCGACGCGGCCGCCTCGACGCCCGCCAATTAGAGGATCCTCTGGCGAGTGTTCTCGCCGCTCTCGTAATAATCCTCGACCGCACGCGAGAGAGCGATCACGCCATCGGGCAGCCCCTCCGACCGCGGCCAGCGTTGGGCGGCCACGTTCAGCCGATCACGCAAGAGCTGAGCATCGGGAAAATCATCCCCGGCCAACGCATCCTCGATATCGAGCCAGTTTCCAATCGCCGTCTGGGTTCGCGACACGCGCTCGCCGAGCTCCGACATATTCGCAGATTCGACGCCGACGTCGGAGACCTGCGCAGCGAGGGTCGCCAGCTCACCGAGCCCCGTTTCGAGCGCTTTGCGCAACACGCCGACCTCCCCCGACGGGGTCTCGGAGATGCGTCCAACAATCGTTTCGAGATCTCGGGCGAGCGGCTCGTGGGAGATCTCCTTGAAGAGGATCACCCGGCCCATCGTCTCACCGGCCACGCCCGCCAGCGCCTGACTCGAAACACGCACGCGATGACCCGCGCCGTCACCGATATCGACCTCTTCGAAGCTGCCTCCAGATTCCTCGGCGAGCGCGCTCACCCGTGCCCCGAGCTCTTGCAGGTAGTCGCGGCCGAGGATCTCATCGATCCGGCGACCGCGTATATCCTCCTGGAGCCCGATGAAGGCCATTGCGGGCTTGTTCACCGCGCGCACCACCCCGTCGCGGCCCAGTGCGATCGCGCCGGTCCGAAGCCGGTCCATCACGGCCTCGAGAAAGAGGTTCGAGTCGCGCAGGTCTTCGAGCAGCCCGCGATTCTCGACGCTGAGCGCGTGGAGCTCCGCCGCCCGTCGCACGATCGCCTTCAGCTCGTCCGGCTCCCAGGGCTTGTTCACATATCCGTAGATATGACCGTCATTGATCGCCTTGATCGTTGCATCCGAATCGGCGAAGCCCGTCAGGATGATGCGGACCGTCTCGGGAAAACGCGCGTAGCCCTGGCTCAGAAGCTCGGTTCCGGTCATGCCCGGCATGCGCTGATCCGTGATCACGACGGCGACCGGATCATTCTCCTCCATGATCTGGAGGGCCGAGGTGGGATTGGACGTCGTCAGGACCTCGTAGAGATCCATGAACGTGAACGTCATCGTTTCAAGGATGGCTTCCTCGTCGTCGACGATCAGGATTCGCGGTCGTTTTTCTTCGCTCATCGGCTCTCTACAGGGCCGAGCGGTGAACTCGGCTTTTGGATGACGGCCAGCGGCCTCAGGGCAGCGCAACCCGCTTCGAGGAGAGGGGAGGCGGTCGCCACAAAACTATCAGTAGCGCGTCGCCTCGATCAAACGTTGTCGGTTTCGGCCCCATTCGCCGCGCCAGGAATCGGCGATCTCCTCACCCGGGCTCTTGCCCTTCGCGATCTGCTCGTGCAGCGGGTCGAGGAAGCTCCGTTCATCGCTGTCGCTGAAACCCGCGTCCGCGATTCGAGCGAGGCCGTCGCTCGAAATCGTGACCAGCGCTCGTGCCAGATCTAGCACCTTGCGACCGCTCATCTCCGCCCGCAGCCCGCGCTTCGCCACATCGAGCTGAGCAAGGTCGATCTGCTCGGGCGTTGAATCCCCGAGCAACTCCCGGGTCGCCGCCAGCGCATCCACGTCATAGAGGATCCCCTTCCAGACCGCCGGCAGCGCGCAGATCAATTCCCGCGGCACCGTGTCCGCACCGCGCACTTCGATGATCTTCTTGAGTCGGACATCGGGGAAGAGTGTCGTCAGATGCATATCCCAATCGCGCAGCAGGGGTCGCAACCCCATGAAACCCGACGACATGAATTGTCTGAACGTCGTGCCGTCACCCGCGTGATAGGTGTCGCCGCGAATGACGAAGAACAGCGGCACATCGAGCGCCCACTCCACATAGCGCGCATACCCGAAATCGGGATCGAAGACGAAGGGGATCAGGCCGCAGCGATCCGGATCGGTGTCTCGCCAGATGATCAGCCGCTTCGAAACGTAGCCGTTCTCCTTACCCCCCGAGATACTCGAGTTCGCGAAGAGCGCGGAGATGACGGGCGTCACGAGCAGCGCCGCGCGCATCTTGGCGATCATGTCCTCTTCGCTCGCGTAATCGAAATTCGCCTGCACCGTCGCCGTGGCGTGCATCATATCGAGGGCCAGATCGCCGCGGGTCGGCAAATACGAACGCATGATATCGTACCGCCCCTTGGGCATCGTCGGGATCTGGTCCACTTCGTGGAAGGGGTCGATCCCGAGTCCGAGCCAGGCGATTCCGAAATCGTCGGAGAGTTCCTTCACGAGATCAACATGCGTATTGAACTCGATACAGGTCTCGCGATTCTCCGAGAGCGGTGCCCCGGAGAGTTCGATCTGGCCGCCGGGTTCGAGGGTGATGCTCGCGCCGTCCCGCGACAGCGCGATGATCCGACCCCGTTCCTCGACGCGCTCCCAACCGATCGCACTCGCAATCTTTTCGAGCAGCGCACCGATTCCGTAGGGCCCTTCATAGGGCACCCGATCCCCCGTATCCGCATAGACGCCGACCTTTTCATGCTCGGTCCCGACGGCCCAGTCGGCCCGCCGTGTCTCCGCCCGACCGAAATAACGCAGCAGATCAGCCACGCCCTCGATGGGTTGGTCCTGGGGATTCATGCGGAGGCTCCTTGGTCCTAATCCCATCGCCGATCGCTCGGGCACGCTCTGATCGAACGCAGCCTTCGGGATCGCGACGGACGGGCGTGGCCTAATCGTAGAGGTCTGTGTGGAGAAAGCGAACCAGGGCGCAGACGATGGCCTGGGAGCCGTAGGCAGCCCGTTCGAGGCGGCCCCCGGTCAGAAGACCGATATTGCCGCCGCCGCGTCCAGATGGGGCCAAAGCTGCTGGTGGCGGGGAGGCCCCTGCAGCCGTGGGAAGGCGGCGGCGATTTCGCCAGAGCTCGTCGAAAAGGTCGCCGATCGGCGCCTGACCCCGAACGGAGGGCTCTAGGCTCCCGGGTGGGTAGGCGAATCCCGAGGAGAAACCGTGGCCCTCACGCTCCCCGTCGGTCACCCAGGCACAGCCCACATTGAAATAATCGCGCAGATCCGGCGCGGGCGACCCCTCCGACAAGCGCACCAGGCCATCCTCAATGCCGAACGCGAGCACGCACTCGCCCGAGGCGAGCGCGCCCCGGGACCGGTTGCGCGCGCCCGCCACGATCTCGCCCCAACCGATGGGCTGCTCGGCAACGCCGCTCGCAATCCCCACCGGCACGATCGAAAGCGCACTCGGGGATTCCGAAAAAGGCGCGAGCGCATCCCGCACCGCCCCTAGCTTGGCCCGGTTCTCGGTCCCCACCCGCACCGCGGAACCCGCGAGCGCACGCTCGAGCGAGGGCGCCAGACGGAAAGCCGCTCGAGAATTCGCGTCGCTCATCTCTCTTCGACTCTCTCTGGCCCCGGCTAGAGCGCCTCGTCCGAAAGCCGGAGCGGACCCGAGCCGAGGTCCGCGAGGAGCTGGTCGCGAACGTTACGAAAGACGGCCAAGCGAGTGGTGTCGACCGGCTCTCCAGCGGGCCCGGAAATCTTCAACGGATCGACGTATTCCCCGTCGCGCTTCACGCGGAAACAGACGTGCGGACCGGTCGACAGCCCCGTGCTCCCGACAAATCCGATGATCTGTTTCTGTTCGACGCGATCCCCGACCTTCAGGTTCGTAGCGAAGCTCGCGAGATGGGCGTAATGGGATGTCAGGCCGCCCCGGTGTCGCACACGAATCAGATTGCCCGAGGCACCGGCACGGGCCTTGTACTCGACGACCCCTTCGGCGACGGACCAGACCGGCGTGCCGTGAGGTGCGACGTAGTCGATTCCGGGGTGGGGGCGCGTCACGTTGAGAATCGGATGCCGACGCGCCCATGTGAAGCGCGAGGAAATGCGGCTGAACTCGAGGGGAGCGGCGAGGAACGCGCGCTCGACCGAGGATCCATCGGGCCGGAAATAGGCACCGTCGCCGTCGTCCCCTTCGAAATACACCACCGTGTGTTCCCCGGTGCGCCCCTCGTAACGCGCCGCAAAGATCTGGCCCGGTCTCACGTAGACGTCTTCCCCATCATCGTTCACCCGATAGAGACGTTCGTAGAGAATCTGGAATTCATCGCCAGGATGAACGGAGCGGCTGAAGTCGATGTCCCAGGCGAGGATGCGCGCAAAATCGGAGGCGAGGGCGCTCTGTTCTCCCAATTCCAGGATCGCGTCATAGAAAGACGAATCGACGACACCAGCGATCTTCGCCACCTGCGGGCGAAGTTCGGCCATCTCCTTCCGAACGACATAACGTGTCCCATTCCAAGCGAGATAGAAACTCTCCTCAGCGCTCTGGGAATATCGGAAATCGAGAACACGACCGTCCGAATCCTGACCGAGTCGATATTCGTCGCCGGGACGCGAACGGCGGAAGTCGAAGACCTTTCGCATCTCCGTCGCGACCAGGTGAACCGTCCCGGGAGAGATTCCCTGGCGGCGCAGCGAAGAACCGAGACTCTCACCGCGCCCGATCTCGCCACGGGTCACGATCGTGAGCGACTCGGCGAAATGCTCGCTCGGATCCGAACGATAGATCGGAAGCTCTTCGATCTGCACCGCGCCAATGGGTCGGGTCGCCAGCGCGTATTCGACGCCGGCCTCATCGGGCATCAGCCCCGCGCGCGCGAGCGCCTCCGGTGCAGAATCCGTTCGCGTCGCAAGCACGGCGCCCCGGGCATCAGCGAAGGAAACCGCCGAGGCAGCGGTGGAATCGGCCACGAGATCCGTTGCGGCGCTCGTCGAGACCGCCGGGAGCGTGTCGCTCACCCGAGAGACCGGATCCGAAGGGCTGTCCGTCGAGCCCACGCGAGCGCTGACCCCGAACCCGACGAGGATGCAGACCGCCATCAGTGACCAGCCGAAACTGGCCCGGATGATCGTCGCACGGTCGAGTTTCTCTATCTGGATCTGGCCCGACGTCGAGGAGGTCCGAAGATCTCCCGGATCGGAAGGGTCGCAACTCATTCACCTGCTCCTGGGGGTTCTCACTCCGGCGCTATATTTAGCCCGATGTGGCCGTATCTGCACCGGGCCCGCTGATCCAACTCCATGAGCTGGTTCCGTTTCCCCCCAATTGTGGTCGTCGCTCCCATGGTTCACCGCACGGCGTGATCAACCTTCCAATCGCCCTATGGTCGGATCCGTGATGCCCTCTATTTTCTATGCATCCCTCCATACGCTCTGACTCTCGCCAGACTGGAGTCGCATGCCGCCGCTCGACGATCAAGCCAAGACGACGCGGGTTCCCGAACCGCGCACGTCGCCCCGAACCCATGCGAAGGCATTGCGCCTGGGGTTCGGTGGCGCTCCGGGTCTCGCACTGAGTTTCGTTCTCGTCATCCTGCTCGCGTTTTCGGGCGGTCTCACCAACGAAGCTCAGGCGCTCTGGCCTTTTCATCGGATCGTGGATCGTGTGCCCCTGGCCGAGCGAGCTTCGGAAATGCTTGCGGACGCGATCCGCACCCGTACCGTCAATCCGCCCGGCAATGAACGCGCCCTCGCGCGCAAACTCGCGCGCGCGCTCGACCGTGCCGGGATCGAGAACCGCATCATCGCCACACCGAGCCCAAAGGGCGGGCCGAAGCGCGCCGCCGTCTGGGGCCGACTTCGCGGCAATGGAGATCGACCCGCCCTAGCACTTCTCTCCCACCTCGACACCGTGCCGGCGCTCGCACCCGAGTGGAGCGTCGACCCCTACGCGGGCAAGATCTGGGATGGCTTCGTCTGGGGGCGCGGCGCGCTCGATGCCAAGGGGGTGACCATCAACCATCTGATGGCGCTCATCGAAATCGCCCGAGCCGACATCGAGTTGGAACGCGACATCATCTTCCTAGCCACCCCCGATGAGGAGACCGGCGGGCGCGTCGGAGCAGGCTGGATCGTCGAGAATCACCCCGAGCTCGTCGAGGGGGTCGGCTATCTGCTGACCGAGGGCGGTGGAATCCAGATCTCTCGTCTGCAGGGCAGCGAGCAGCCACCGATCTGGGGCGTCGCGCTCACCGAGAAAGCGCCCTGCTGGCTCGAGCTGACGGCGCGGGGGCGCGGGGGGCATAGCTCGACCCCGACGCCCGATGCCGCCGTTCCCCGGCTCGTCGCAGCCCTCGATCGCATTCGCCGGGTCGAGGCCCCCGTCCGCGTCACCGAGGAGGTCGCGAAGATGTTTGCGGCACTGGCTCCGCTCGCCGCGGATTGGGATCGCGACGGTTTCACGAATCTCGCCGAGACCCTCGATCGGGACGAGGGCTTCCGGCGCCGTTTCCTGGGCAATCCCGCCCAAAATGCCGTTGTACGCAATACGGTGTCGATCACCGTACTCGAAGGTGCGCCCAAGACCAATATCGCGCCTTCCGCAGCCCGTGCCCAGCTCGATGCCCGGCTCCTGCCCGGCGAAATCTGTGAAGATTTTGCGCGGGCGCTAGCTGGCGTGATCGATGACTCCTCGATCGAAATCAACGAAATCCTGAGTTTCCCGGCTCGCGCCTCGACTTCGGATACGCCCCTCTTTCGTGCGATCGAGGAAGTCGCCGGTCGACAGGACACCCCCGGGCTCGTCGTCCCGCGCATGATCGGCGGCTTCACCGACGCCCATTGGTTTCGCGAACTCGGAATCGTCGCCTACGGCTTCGTCCCCCGAGCCCTGGCCCCCGGCGAAGCCCGACGCGTCCACGGACTCGACGAGCGCGTTTCGGTCGAGACCCTCGCGCAGAGTATCCGCATCACGATCGATCTCGTGCGCACCTTCGACGCGATCGAAGCCACCGAATAGGAGGAGTTCCATCGGGGCCACCGCAGCACGACTCGCTTCGGATCTCTCGGGCACCCTTCGCGCCGGGACGGCGCTACCAACGGATCTCCTTGTCGTCTCGAATGGCCTCGGCCGTTTCTAGGCAGCCGGCCAACACATAGGGGCGCTGAGCTCGGCACAGATTCGTGTCGCAGTCGACGTGGCGCGCCTCGACCGATGCGAGGCAGGCCCGATCCGAACCCTCCAATCCGAGACCGACTCCGTTCTTGCGCGCCTCCTCGGACAGAAGCGGATCCGCATTCAATTCAGCGGACCAGAACTCGATCGAAGGATCCCGATCCCAGGCGACATCCTCGAAGACCCGGACGGGCCCACCCAGATCGCTCGCGCTCGCAGCGAAGAGGACGAGGCCCGTCATCGCGATCAGACCGATCACCGTTCGCAGGACGGGTCCACCGGGATCCTCGGGCTGGGGGAGGCCGCGATTGTCCCGAAGTGCCCAACGCTCCTCGCGACTCAGACCGACCGAGAGAAGGCCACACGAAGCGCTGGTCCCGATCGCCACGACGACGATCAACAGACGCATCGAAATGCGAACCCCCGACATCACTCCGAAGACACCCGCTGCAAGCGAAATCGTCAAGAAATACAGGAAGAGCGAAACGACGTAGAAAACCGGTCGCGTGCCGCGCCCCAGGAGGCGAACGATCAGCCCGATCGCAAAGCCCGAGACGATCGTCGCGACCGCCCATATATCGGGCGCGATCTCGCTCAATGCTCTCCAACCCGCCGCGATCAGGAGCGCGAGAAAGGGCCCGAACAGAACGAGCGCCCCAAGGCGCTCGCGGGCAAAAACCTCGCGTGCCAACGCCCGAATCTCATCTTCGCGATGCGCCATGCCCCCTCCCCGGTGAAAGGCGCAAGGGCCGCGGGATCACCCGGAGTCCGATCCCCTGCGCGAGGCCCCGCGAGCAAGGGGCCGCTGGACATGAAACCAGCTCAGCGAAGTTCCTGGATCGCCTGATGAAGCGCCTCGAAAAGAGGTTCGACGTCTTGGGCTTCGAGACAGGAAAACGCCACCCGGATATCCGTCGCGCTCGTCGCTATCAGCCCGACACCGTGCTCGTCGAGCAGGTGGACCCTCAACTTCTCGGCATCGACACCCTCGACCCTCACCAGCATGAAGTAGCCGCTATTGAAGGGATAGACGCTCCAGCTCTCCGCGAATTTCGGCTGGTTCGCCACCTCGAAGACACGTTCGGCGCGCAGCCGCAGGGTCTCGCATTTCGCCTCGCGCTCCGCCGCGAGACCCGGAGACCCGAGTGCGCGCTCGACCAGTGTTTGCGAGAGCTGCGGGACGTTCGAAACGCCACCCCGAACGGCCCCCCGCGTCTTCGCGTCGAGCGCATCACAGACGATCTCGGCGGCCTCCGGACGGCCGGGGCCGAAGGTGATGAAACCGCAACGCAGGCCCCAGACGAAGAGTTCCTTGGTCGCACCGTCGAGCTTGACCGCGAGCAGGTTCGGATGGCGGCCGGTGAGCTTCCCGAAAAGCGATTCGGTCATCGAGGCACCACCGAGGTGGTAGAAGAGACCGAAATAGGCGTCGTCGCAGATCACGACGAGCTTGGTTCCCCGCTCCGCCTGGCGCTCGAGTGCAGCAGCGAGTGCGTCGCCCTCCTCGGGCGTCGGCATGTAGCCGGTCGGATTGTTCGGGAAATTGAGCAACACCACGAGCTTTTCGCGTCCCTCGCCGAGCTCGGCGAGGCGCGCCGCAAAAGCCTCCGTGTCCATCCTGTCCAGACCCCTGGAATCGCTGGAGCCCGAATCACCGCCGGAGCCCAAGTAAAAGGGAAAGGTCTCGATCCGGGCGCCGTGGTGGACCTCGAAGGTCAGCCGATAGTTGCCCCAGAGCTTGTCCGGCAGCAGCATCACGTCGCCCGGATCCAGGAAGAGCTCCCCGGCGAGCGATAGACCGTGCGTAATCGCGCTCGTCACGAGCGGCTGGCCGAAGGCCTTGTCGGTGAGCGACGGATTCTCGGCAAGAAGCTTCTCGCGCCAGAGCGCCCGCAGACCGGGGCGTCCCGCCGGCGGCGCATAGGTCACCGCGTCCGCCACGGGAACATCGCCGAGCTGGCTCACGACCGAGGACAGCGACATCGGCCCCCCCTCTTCGGTGGCGATCCCGATCGTGGCGTTGAAACGATTCGCCCTCTGCCTGGCCTCGGCCGTCTGAGAGATGATTCCCTTCGGGAAGTAGAGGCGACGGCCATATTCAGAAAGCATCGCGAGCACTTCGGGAGCCGCCTCTTCGAGCTTCTCGTTCAGCGCCTGTGCGATGGGGTTGATCTCGCGATGGGGCGTTCGGTCGGGGGAGTCAGACATGTTCAAATCCGAGGGCTGGGGTTCATGGGCCGGTGCGCCGGCGCGGGAACTTACAGCCGTTTATGGAGCACGTCCATCAGATCGGTGTACCCCATGGCGCGCCAGAAGGCCTGACCCTCTCGGTTGCCCGAAGCGACCTGGATCTCCACCCGCGCGACGCCCTGATCTCGCACCCAGGCCATCGCCTCTTCGACGAGCCGACGCGCGATGCCTCGGCGTCGCAGGGCGGGCCGGACACCGAGATCGGTGATCTCGGCGCGTTCCGTCTCCTCGAGAATCGCCGGGGCTCGGTCGATGCGGACGATGCAGAGACCCTCGAGGGTGCCCGATTCCGGGGAGCCAACCTCGGGGAGCGGACCGAAGACGAGGATCGAGGCATCCGGATCACGATGCAGCGCGCGCAGGAGCTCGCGAAGCTCGCCCTCGGCCACGGGCCCCCGGCGCATCCGAAAGAGCGGATCCAGCGCGGCGTGGTGCTCGGTGATCAGAGCCCAGAGCGCCGCGACTCGATCGATCTCCTGCATCCGTGCGAGTCGTACTCGACCCCGATCACTCATCTCGAACCACCCCCTCCCGTCCGGCGGGCGGAAGACGTTTTCCCTCAGCGCGCCCTCATCTTTCCGTTCGCGCGGGCACTCGCCGCGGTGCGCCGCGAATCCCGCGACAGATCTCGATTGGGCCTCCGAAAGCGAAGTCGATCTGTTTCACCAGCTTAAGACCCGGAGCTGCGCTCCGCTTGCGGGCCCTGTGGCAAAACCGGACGTTGGCACATGGCTTGCGCCCAGTGGAACGGGGTAGTCTGCAGCCACGAAAAGTTCCGTTCGACGCTACTGCCCCTCGAGTTGAATCCCATGTCGAAGCTCTGGATCGTTCATCGCAACCCTCTCCGCCTGCAAGCGTTGGCCCGGCTCTCGGGGCTCGCCCCGCCGGATCTCGTTCACGGCGGGCCGACCGGAAACGAGTTCCTCGCAGCGAAGGGCTCGGCACCCGCAGCGATCCTGATCGGTGCCGAAGATGATTTCGAACTCGAGCTCGAATTTCTCCATCGCCACCGCCGCCTGCTCGAAGGGACCAGGCGGCGCTTCGTGACCCGCCCCGAAGACACGGGCGAGGTTCGGCGGCTCTTTGGCGCCTCGCCCGAAGAGATCCTCGAGTCCCTCCCGAGCGAACGCGATCTGCGCGCCATCGTGCTCTCCGCCGTCGCCCATCGAAACACCGAGACCCTGGCGGAACGCCGCGACCGAGAACAGATCGCCCATCGCTTCGCGAACTGGTTCGGAGATCTCGAAATCCCCGGCTTGCTGCGCGCACTCGACCCCGCGCTGGCACCGCTCTCGCTACTCGTGCGCGGGGTGCCGGGCAGCGGACGAACGCTGCTCGCGCGTTATATCGAACTCTTTCGCGTGCACGGGACGCCCGGTCCGACCCTGCGCCTTCGCGCCACGGAGATCACGGATCCCGAAGAACTCGTCGCTCGCCTCCTGGCTCGCGAGTGCAGCGATCTCCCCACTATTCGAACGATCTGGATCGACGAGATCGACTCCCTGGGCATTTCCGCGCAGCGGGCCTTCGCCGAATGGATCCGGCTCGACGCCACACCGACAGGGGCGATCGGGAACGAACTGCGGTGGATCGCCACCGCGGGCCCCGCCGATCTCACCGACCGGCTCGAGGCCGACCTCGAACATGCGTTCGCTCCCCTCTCGCTCCCCGTTCCCTCGCTCTCCGACTACCCCGAGACCCTCGACCCCTTCGCCCACCGGATCGCCTCGGAATGGACCGCGACCGTCGGCGGCGTGACGCGCCGAATCGGATCGAGCGCCCTCGAAGCCCTCGAGGCCCACGCGTGGTCCGGAGATCGCGCAGCCGTCGAAGCCGTGCTGCGATCGACGCTCGCGGCCAGCTCGCGTAACCCGATCGAAGAGCAGGACCTCGCGTCGCGCCATGCATCTTCATCGGCGCGATCTGAGATCCCTGGGCGCGCACTCCCCGAAACAGAGGAAGAGATCGAGGAAGCGGTCTCCGTCGACACAACCGACGGTGATTCCGCGACCCCCGCGAACAAAACCACGCTCGGGGCGGAAACGTCTACGAGCGCCCACACCGACTTCGAACAGGCCTTTCTCGAGGGTCTGCCCAGCGTAGAGCCAGACTCCCCGCCGGAGGAACCCGCACCGGCCGTGGCCACGGACCACGATGTCGCCACCCAGCTCAGTGAAGAGGCCCTGGCGATCGCGAACGCAAGCACGGCTCGAGCCATGGAACCTCCCGCCGCCATCGAAAATGCGCCCTCGGAACCCCAGGACCGGGCGGATGCGAAATGGCGACGGCTCGCGCGAAGCCTCTCCCACGAAATCAGGAATCCCCTGGTGTCGATCCGAACCTTCGCGGAGCTTCTGCCCGAGCATTTCGCCGACGAGTCCTTCCGAGAGCGCTTCACGGAGCTCGTGGGGCGCGACGTCGCTCATATCGACGATGTCGTGTCGCGGCTCGCCAGCGCCGCCGAGCGCGAGAAGCACGAGGCGAGCGATGTCGACGTTTCCCAGCTGATCGAGGCCCTGCTCGATCAGCGCAGGGATCAGATCGGCCAGGGGCGTCTGCTCGTCCTGCGAGAACTCGAACGCGAGGCCCCCACCGCCCGGGTGGACGCACACACCCTGGAGGTGGCACTCACCGGCTTGCTCGACCGCGCCCTCACCTCGCTGCCCGAGCGAGGCGACCTCTTTGTCGCGACCCATCGCATCGAACGCGCAGCCGATGGCGAACCGCGGCTCCGCGTGCTGCTGCGTCATCACAACCCGGGCCTCAGTACCCTCGACGCCTCCGGACTCGAGGAGCTCGGCTCCGCTGCGAACGTGCTCGAATACGTACTCGCCGAAACCCTCGTCGAATCCAATGGCGGAACGCTCACGATCGATTCCAGCGACACCGACGAAACGCTGATCCTGATCGATCTCCCGACACCCGCCTAGGACGTCTCACGGAAATCGACTTCGTCCGGTATCCGGCCTTTCCCGGCATCGGATTTCCCCACGCAGCGGACCTCCTCCGGCATCGACCTCGCCCCGCGTCGGGCGCCTTCGCGTGCAGTCGCTGACCCGCGGCCACCGACCACGCGCTCCTCCCGATACGCAGCGAGCGTGATAAGCTGGCCACATGCCTCGTATTCTGGTCGTCGATGATGAGCCCGGCGTGCAGGAATCCCTGCGGATGTTGTTGAAATCCGAAGGCGACGTTTCGATCGCCGGCGACGTCGAGGCGGCACTCCGCGAAATCTCACTGGCGACACCCGATCTGGTTCTGCTCGATCTCGTGATGCCAGGCCGAAGCGGGCTCGATCTGCTCGCGGAGCTCGCGGAGCGGGGGGTTCGCGCGCCGGTCATCGTATTGACAGCGACCAATACCGTGAACGCGGCGGTGGAGGCGATGAAACGCGGGGCGGCCGATTTCGTCACCAAGCCCTTCGAACTCGAAGCACTGCGCATCAAGGTTCGCGACAGGCTCGAGAAACGCGACCTCCTCGAGGAGGTCGAGCGGCTCCGCGACGAGGTCGAAGATCGCCAGCAATTCGCCGGGATGATCGGCCGCAGCGACTCCATGCGCACGATCTTCCGAACCGTCGAACGCATCGCCAAGGCTGAGGCGACCGTCCTCGTGACCGGTGAGAGTGGAACCGGCAAGGAACTCGTCGCGCGCGCGATCCACGACCATTCGCCACGAGCCGATGGGCCCTTCGTTGCCGTCAACTGCGGCGCGATCCCGCGCGAGTTGATCGAAAGTGAGCTTTTCGGCCACGAGAAGGGCGCTTTCACAGGTGCGACGGATCGCCGAACGGGCCGCTTTGAAACGGCGGATGGCGGCACGCTCTTCCTCGACGAAATCGGCGAACTCGATGCCGCGACCCAGGTGAAGCTCCTGCGTGTACTCCAGGAACGTACATTCGAGCGCGTCGGCGCGAGTCGGTCGATCTCGGTCGACGTGCGAATCGTGACCGCGACCAACCGCGATCTCGTCGAGGAGGTCGCGAACGGAAATTTTCGAGAGGACCTCTACTACCGCGTCGCGGTTGTCCCGGTTGCACTCCCTCCGCTTCGCGAGCGCCGGGAGGACGTGCGCCTGCTCGCCCAGAGCTTTGTCTCCCGCATCGGCCCCAGCAAGCAGCTCACACCCGCCGCGCTCGGTTCGCTGGAGGGATATAGCTGGCCGGGCAACGTCCGCGAACTCGAGAACGCGATCGAGTACGGGATCGCGCTCTGCGAAGGCAACACGATCGATCAGGCGGACCTCCCGATCTCGATCGGACGCTCCGGGCAGGCGGAAGCACTGCGCGAGCAATGGCGTCAGGGTGAGCGGAGCTTCGAAGAGACCGTGACCCGCTTCGAGACGGATATCCTCCGAGAGTCGCTCGAGAGCCATCGTTGGAACCAGACCCAGACGGCCAGCGCCCTCGGCCTCACCCGCCGTGTCCTCAAATTGAAGATGGACAAACTCGACATCGAGGCGCCCGAGTCCCCTCCGAAGTCCGGATCGTAGTCCGGCCCGAGCCCGGCGGGCGTCGGCCCGCCCGACGCAACGCCGTGCGTTCGTCGGTGTACCGGATCACCGATGGGGTCGTTCCGATCTGTACGTCCACAATTTTCTTTCAAGAACGGTGAGTTACAGGCCTCAGCGGGCACTCCAACGCAGTCCGCGCCAATCACGCCCGAACCTATACGACCTTGTTCGTATAAATATCGATTCGATTTATTAACGCTATTTCAATGAGTTATGGGAAGTCTTGCGGGTTTTCGTCCAATGGCACAAGGCTTGCTTTTACAGCGATCATGGCAAGCGAAACCACACTCATCGAGCCCGAGGACGGCTTTCAGATTGCGTACGCGCAGCCCAAGCGCGCGCGGGTCCTGATCGTCGACGACGAGCGCGGCCCGCGAGAATCGCTGCGGATGATCCTGTCGGGCACCCATGAAGTCTCGAGCGCCGCGAATGGCGCCGAGGCCCTCGACCTGCTCCGAACCAGCGCAATCGATCTGGTCACCGTCGACCTCAACATGCCGGGCATGAAGGGCGACGAGCTCATGCGCACGATCCGCGCCGAGTTTCCCCAGACGGAAATCATCATCATCACGGGCTGTGGCTCGATCGAAACCGCCGTCGACGGCATCCGCCACGGCGTCTTCGACTACTTGACCAAACCCTTCGATGTCGTGCAGGTCACCGCCTCCGTCGAGCGTGCGCTCGAGCGCCGTCAGAGCCGCGCGCGCATGGTCTCCTTTCTCGAAGGCATCGGCCGCGTCCTGGGTCGCGACCGCGACTCGCAGGGCGTGCTCGACGAACTCCATGCGAGCCCCCTCGCGCAGGAGCGGCTGCGCGCGGTGCTGCAGGAGCCGGTCCTCGGGCCCGAATCGGGCAAGACCCGTATCGACGGTCCGCGCACCATCGCGTTTCTCGAGGTCCTCGCCGAAGCCATCGAGAGCCGCGATCTCTTCATGCGCGGCCACGCGCGTCGCGTGGCGTTCTACTCCGCTCTCCTGGCGGCGGCTCTCTATCTTCCACAGGAAGAACAAAATCACGTGCGAATGGCAGCTTTTCTGCACGATATCGGCAAAGTGGGTGCACCGAGCGATCTGCTCGCGGGCATCGTCATGCCCGAACCCCAACGACTCGAATCGATCCACACACACCCCGCAGTCGGCGAGAAGCTCCTGCTTCCCCTCGGCCTCGACGCGCCGATTGCGACGACCGTGCGTCATCATCACGAACGATACGACGGCGCGGGCTATCCCGACGGTCTCTGCGGTGAAGCCATCCCGCTCGCCGCGCGAATCATCACGATCACCGATGCGTTCGATGCGATGACCTGTGAGCGCCCCTATCGCCGCGCTCGCACCCGCGACGAAGCCCTGCTCGAATTGCGAAACGAGGCCGGTTCCCAATTCGATCCGCGCCTCGTCGGCCTCTTTCGCGACCTTGTGCTGTCGAGCGCAATCGACGCAGTCGGCGAAGCGGGGCCGCTCTCGGGCGAGGCTCCGAGCAATCCCACCGAGCTGAGCGACCCACTCAGCTCTCCCTTTGGCAAGCGAGGTGCCGCATGACCCTTTCCACACAACCGACCAACGAGGGTGTCCCGCTGCGACTGGCGGCGAGAGAGAGTGTCGTCCACGTCGTCGAGTACAGCCGCTATCCGCGGCGCCTGGCCTGCGAGAACCGCCAAGTCGCCTACACCCAGGACCGCTCGGACACGGGGCTCGGACTCGATCTCCCCGAACGTGTCACGCCCGGGGAGTTGCTGCAGGTGACCGTCCGCAACATCGACGGCCAGATCGCAATCAGCGGCCTCGCACGAGTCGTCTGGTGCAGGGAAAACGAGGGAGGACGCGCCCGGGCGGGCGTTTCGATCCTCCGCGAGAACGGCCGGCGTCCGATGATGCGCGCGCGCGGGCGCAGCGCGATCTCCATCCGACCGGTCTCAAACGATCACGTGCTCGGCTCCCGGTGAGCTCGAGCAGGGAAGTCGCCCGCATCGAATCGGGGGCGCGACCGACTCCCTCTTCATTTTCCGGAGCCATTCCGGCCCGGTAGGGCCCCGAGACGAAGGGTCAAAGCTGAGGGCCGAGGCCGTGGCGAAAAAACCGGGGGGTTGCCACGGTCTCACCCTCACACCCCTCCTCCGAATTCTCCCCGTCATCGAACGCCTGGAACAAATGGGTGCAGACCCGTGCCACCGGACACCTCGCTCGACCTGCTAGATTCTTCCAGCATGTTTGGCATCGGTCCGATGGAGCTCGTGCTGATTCTCGTCGTGGCGCTCTTGGTCCTCGGACCGAAGCGCATGCCGCAGCTCGCCCGCACGCTCGGACGCGGACTCGGCGAATTTCGTCGCGCGAGCAATGACCTGCGCCAGAGTCTCGCGCTCGACGATCTCCAAAACGATCTACGCGAGGGGCTGAAGGGCGTCAGCACGACCCATACGCCGAGTTCAGATCGGCCGGCACAAACCGGCGACACTCTCGCACGCCAAGAAGACACCCCACAGACGCCGGCCCCAGAAGCGGGCGGTCCCTCCCTCGACGATGATCCCCACGCCGAAACCGATTCCGAGGGAGTACCGGCCGAAGACGCAATGACGCCGCGAGCCGCCGCGCGAGCAGACTCGAACATGGGAAATGTGCCGGTTGGCGACGAAACGCCCGACGCAACGGACGACGAGCGTGGATGAACGCGCGCTGCCGATCACCGAACATCTGACGGAGCTGCGCAACCGACTCGGCTGGGTGGTCGGCGCCATGGTGATCGGCGCCGGCCTATCGTTCAATTTCGCGGAGCAGATCTTTGGTTTCCTGCTTGCTCCAGCGACCGATGCCCTCGCCACCCGAGACAGCCAGCTCCAGGCTATCGCCCCGACCGAAATCTTCTTCACCTATATCAAGTGCGCGCTGCTCTCGGGCTTCATCCTGACGCTGCCCGTCACCTTCTATCAGCTCTGGTCCTTCGTCGCGCCAGGACTCTACGACAACGAACGCAAAGCAGTGCTCCCCTTCGTGTTCTTCTCGACGGCGCTCTTTGCCGGAGGCGCGCTCTTCGGATACTCGATGGTCTTTCCGGTCGTCTTTCAGTTCTTCAACAGCTGGGACAACGATTGGGTCATTTCCGCCTGGACGATGAAGGAGGTATTCAGCCTGACAACGCGCCTATTCCTGGCGTTCGGCGTCGCGTTCGAACTGCCACTCTTCGTATTCTTCCTGTCGATTACGGGGATTCTGAGCGCGAAGCAGCTCTTCAAGGCGACACCCTATGCGATCCTGATCGTGTTCGTTCTCGGCGCGCTGCTCACGCCACCGGATTTCGTGAGTCAACTCTTTCTCGCGGTTCCGATGGTCTTCTTGTATCTGGCGGGGGTCGCCGTCGCGTGGATCTTCGATCCCGATCGGCGGGCGGCCAAAGAAGCCCAGGAACAAGCGAAGAAGGCGGGCAGCGCCGTCGCCGAACGCGACGACTAGAGGTGGGCCCGGGCGGAAGCCCTAGCTCATCCCATTGCTATAGGTCGCCAGATCGAAATAGTCTCGCCAGATCTTGATCTTCCCGCCTTCCATTTCAAAGACGCCCAGGCAGGGCAGATCGACCCCCTTATCCCCCGCCCGCGTTCGATCGAGTCGTTCCGTAAAAACGAGATTGCCCTCGCTCGCGATGTGGATCAGATCCCATTCGGTCTCGGTCCAGGCCGCCGAAAAGCCGCGAATGAGTTGCTCGACGTTCTCGCGCCCTGAGACCGGCGCCATGGGCATGTTGTGATAGGTCCCATCGTCGCTGAAATAGGTGACCAACTCCCCCGGATCCAATCGGCTCCACGCCCCGACGAATTCCCGAATGATCTGCTCGTTCTCAGACATCGTGCTCCTTTCGAAATCTCGCGTCGTGCGCGACCGAACCGCGCCTCATGCTCCCCCGACTATAGCTCCACTCGAAAGTGGAGCTGGATTTCGGCCTTGACCGACATCGGATTCCAGCGGTTTGGCGCCTTCCCGACTCCGAACTCCATCCGGTCGATGGCCAGGCTCCCCTCGAAGGCGAGTGGATCTTCGTCCAAGAGGACGACCTCCCCTTCCACCGTCTTCTGAACGCCGTGGAGATCGATGTCGAAGCGAGCCAGAAAGAGCGGGCGACCCGCCTCGGTTTCCCCCTTCGGACGGGCGGAATGAACGCGAGCCACGGCGACTGGATAGCGCTCGACGTCGAAGAAATCGGGGTTTCGAAGATGGTTGTCACGCCGATTGATTCCCGTGTCAATGCTCGAGAGATCGACCTCGATCAGCGCAAAGCTCTCGGACAGAGCCGCGAGATCCACCTCGCTTTCGACAACTCGCCACGTATGAAATCGCCCGTTCGCGGTCACAAACGCGTTCTTCCCGACGAATTCGATGCTCCCTGGCGATTCCATTTCCGATAGAGATTCGGCCTCGGCCGTTTCGATCACTAGCGGAAGAAGGCCTAGCAGAAGCACCCCAACCACGGCCATGAGTCCAGCCTTCTGAAGACTCTGAATTCCCTTCGTTCGCACCCGTCTCCTCCTCTTTTCGACCTGCGCGTCTCGTGACCTTCACCGAGAACATCGCACTGCCGCGGAATCTCTGCATCACGGATGGACACACTTCGGGCAGATTGACGAGCGACGCCACCCATTCCTCGCCGCCTGTCCGCTGTCCGCCATCGTTCGGGCCAGCGCACTCGTCGGGTCGGCGTGGTCTCGGGTCTGATCCCGGCGGTCCATGCCCCACGCACGTCGGCTGAGGCACAGCGGGCGACCTGATGTGCGTAGAACTCGGCACCGAATGCGACGGACGCCCTTCACACTGAAGAAAACGATCGTGAGACCACCCACGATCATGAGCAGTTTCGCCATGGCCTGAATGACCCGAACGATGACCTTGCACCCATCGAAGCGGTCTTCCTCGAAGCCATCATCACGCTCTTCGGGCGAAACCGGCGTGTGGAGGTTTTCGGCGACGAACTCCTGCTGGAACTGAAAGAACTCGGCGCGATCGGAGTCGACCCGAATACGCACCCAATGGCCATAGGGAGAACCAAAACCCTCGCGGCGAGTAAAGGTCTGGATCGACTCCACAGATTCATCGACCGTCGGCCTGTCCACCCGAAAACAATGACTGTCTCCGTTTGCGAGGACGACGGGGCCTGCGAAATTGCGGACGTTGTGAATGAGTCTTCGCTCGAAATTGGCGAAGACCGGATCCACCCTGAGCCATTTGGGATTCATCAGATGCAGCATCATCGGATTCCCGCTGATGGGCCAGAGACTCACCTGGGCCGCCAGGAACACCCCCGTACTATCGTTCGCCCGCAAAACGAAAGGCCTCGTCGAGCCAGGCTTCGCCGGCAGCGATCAGCTCATTGCGAGATTCCGATGTCTCGTCCGGCCAGGGAACGGCGCGCGGCGCGATCATGTGGAGCGTGGCGAAGACGACGCCTTCTTCAGTTGGCCACCGGGTCGTGGCCGCGATCGGCCCAGTCGTCGCCCCCGGCGTCAGTATGAAGGGAACGCCGAGCCCGAGAAACCATTCCCTGCGTCCACGAAAGAGCGACTCCGAACAATCGCTGTAGGTGGGATTGGGGAGGTCGCCTAAGATGAAGGACTAACGAGCGTGCCGCGTCTTCACGCAGATGCGACATCCCGGCATGGTCGCGGGGGGACGCGGGGGCGGGGAGTAGGGGTGATCGCCGATCACAGCGAAGTGCAAAGCGCCGGATCCATCGGCGGGAGGGGCGGCGGCGGCAAGCGAAGCCCACGACGAGCACCCAGGTCAACGCCAGCATCACCTCCGCGCTCACCGACGGGCCCCCGACTTCGATCACCGATTCAGGCCGAACTCTCATCATACGCGAGAAACCTCATCCTCGGTTGGAAGGGATCCGCACCTCGTGCACGGCGGAGCATTTCACACGTAGGACCCGATCTCGCAATCCGACATCAAAGCCGCCCTTCTTGCGGGCGACGACGGTGATGCGAAAGGGGGCCTCACGGTGTGTGATCGTCACGATCGCGTTCCCATCACTCAAGAGATCCAGCGGGATCTCGGTCTCCCCCAGACGAACGTTGTCGCCCAGAACCTCGGCCAGGACCGCATCCGCCTTGGGCAAGGCGACCTCGAAGCGCGAAGCAGCGCCGGGGTCGATCGCAGCCGCACGATGCGCCACTACCGCTAGGACGAGATCACGCAGGTCGCCGTCGAGGGGACCGAGGCCATCGGCCATTTCATTCTCGATGAACGCTGTGTCGTAGGCACCCTCGCGGAACACTCCGTTCTCGCAGACGCGCCGCAGGAAGGGCAGTCCCGTTCGAATCCCAGCGATCGTGAACACCTCGAGTGCAGCCGTGAGGCGTGCGAGCGCCTCCTCGCGATCGCGCCCGGACACGATCAGCTTGGCGATCATCGGATCGTAATGCGACGAAACCGTCTGGCCGCCTTCGAATCCCGAATCGAGGCGGATCCCTGGCCCACTCGGCGCGACCCAGGCGACGATCGGCCCGGGAGAGGGGATGAAATTTTTTTCTGGATCCTCGGCATAGATGCGCGCCTCGATCGCATGTCCCGAAATCGAAACCTCCTCCTGCGCGATAGAGAGTGCTTCACCCGCTGCCATGCGAATCTGCAGATCGACCAGATCGACATTCGCCACCGCCTCGGTGACGGGGTGCTCCACCTGAATTCGCGTATTCATCTCGAGAAAGAAGAACTCGCCTCGCGCGTCGACGAGGAATTCGCAGGTTCCGGCACCGACGTACCCCACCGCGCGCGCCGCCCGCACCGCGGCGTCCCCCATCGAAGCGCGAAGCTCCGGAGTCATTCCGAAGGCGGGGGCCTCCTCGATGAGTTTCTGATGGCGTCGCTGGATCGAGCATTCGCGCTCGCCGAAATGAATCGTGTGGCCGGTCGAGTCGGCCATGATCTGGATTTCGATATGCCGTGGCCTGATCAGGCATTTCTCCAGATAGACCGTACCGTCCCCAAAAGCCGCCTCAGCCTCGCTCGCCGCACGTTCGAGCGCCGCCGCGAGTTGCGATTCGTCATCGACGCGGCGCATCCCACGGCCGCCCCCTCCGGCGCTCGCTTTGACCAACACCGGGTATCCGATTTCTGCGGCTGCCCTACAGGCCTCCTCCGCATCGGTGATCTGCTCGCCACCGGGAACGATCGGCACACCGGCTTCGATCATCCGCTCGCGGGCGGCGATCTTGAGCCCCATCGCACCAATCACTTCAGGGGTCGGGCCGATGAAGACGATTCCCGCCTCGGTCACGGTCCGTGCAAATTCAGCGTTCTCCGAAAGGAATCCGTAGCCGGGGTGGATGGCGTCCGCACCGACCTGCTTCGCGAGCCCGACAATCCTCGCGACGTCGAGATAGCTATCCGTCGCGCGCGCCGGGCCACAGCAGATGGCTTCGTCCGCGAGGCGCTTATGAAGCGCGTCCTCGTCGGCCTCGGAATAGACGGCAACGGAACGCACCTCCAGGCGACGGCACGCCTCGACGATGCGGACGGCGATCTCCCCCCGATTCGCGATCAAGATCTTCTTGAACATCCGCCCTCCCGGTGGCCACTCGATTCGCTACGGCCCACGATCGCTTCGAACCCGATCACCTCCCCGAGACGCGAAACGGCCGGCCACCCCACAAGGCGACCGACCGTCTCTCCAAGTCGAACCCAAATGCGCAGGCCGGCGGCTCTAGAGCGACGCAATCTCACCGAGCATCTGCTGAAGCTTGGATTCGTATTCCTTGAGATCGATAGGCGTCTTGGCCACACCCGAATCGATCGCCGCCTGCGCGACCGCGGGAGCGACATAGAGCAGCACGCGCGGATCGAAGGGCTTCGGGATGATATATTTCGGTCCGAAATCGAAGGATTCACCCGGATAGGCCCTCTTCACCGCATCGGGGACGGCCTCGCCACGCTGCGCGAGCTCCGCCAACGCATGGGTGGCCGCGAGCTTCATCTCTTCGTTGATCTTGCTCGCACGCACGTCGAGCGCACCGCGGAAGATGAAGGGGAAGCCCAGCACGTTGTTGACCTGATTCGCGTAGTCCGAGCGACCCGTCGCGCAGATTGCATCGGGGCGCGCGTCCTTCGCATCAATCGGCGTGATCTCCGGATCCGGATTCGCCATGGCGAAGACCATCGGACGATCCGCCATCGATTTGACCATCTCCTTCGTGACGACGCCCGCCTGCGAAAGCCCAACGAAGACGTCGCATCCGACCATCGCGTCCGCGAGCGTCCGCGTCGCGGTCTCGGCAACGAACTCTTCCTTGTACTTGTTGAAGCCCTCGCCGCGCCCCTTGTACATCACCCCACGGCTATCGCACATCAGGATATTCTCGCGCTTCACGCCGAGATCCTTGTAGAGCTTCGCGCAGGAAATGGCCGCGGCACCCGCGCCCGAAAAGACGACCTTCACATCCTCGATCTTCTTCTGCTGAATTTCGAGTCCGTTCAGCAGCGCTGCCGCCGAGATGATGGCCGTTCCGTGCTGATCGTCATGGAAGACGGGGATATCGAGAGACTCCTTGAGCCTTTCCTCGATCTCGAAGCACTCGGGGGCGCGGATATCTTCGAGGTTGATGCCACCGAAGGTCGGCGAGATCAACTCGCAGAACTTGATGATTTCTTCGACGTCCTGACTATCAACCTCGATGTCAAAGACATCGATATCGGCGAAGCGCTTGAAGAGGACGCCCTTGCCCTCCATCACCGGCTTGCCGGCGAGGGCGCCGATATTGCCCAGCCCGAGCACGGCGGAGCCATTGCTGATCACCGCGACCAGATTGCCTTTGGCCGTGTACTTGTAGGCGTCCTCGGGATTCTTTTCGATCTCGAGGCAGGGGGCGGCAACACCGGGGGAGTAGGCCAGCGACAGGTCGTCGGCCGTGACACAATCCTTGGTCGGCACGACCTTGATCTTACCGGCACGACCCTTGGCGTGATATTCGAGGGCATCGTCGTTGAGACTCACAACAGAATCCTTTTTTCTAGCTCCAAGCCGCCGCCAACTCCCCGGTCAGCCGAGAAACGGTTCCGGGGACTGGCGCGCGTCTAGGCGCATCTGGCTCCATCCACCCACCCGATCATCCGACGATCCGAACACGTGCGCTCCGCGCGTCGCCGCGCATTCGTCTGCGGTAGCTCGGCTCAGCTCTCTGGCTGCGATTCGAACCGCTCTCTCGGCTGCGTAGCGTTCAGCACCTGCTCAGCCTTCATCCGACCAGCGTGAATGGAGTTCGCAAAGCCTACGATGGGTTCCCGCAGCACGAGCGAAAGGGCTCATGAGCGTATCAGTGTGTGGGTGCTGCGTCGACGGAAGTGCCGCGACAGATTCAGAAATCCGCGCATTGTCAACAATCGGCACCGCCCAGAGACGGCGCCAGCTGCCGTTCATGGCCCCAGGTGCAGCTGCGCTGAGCGAATCCGCCATTGTGAGCGAACCCGAAAGCGCGCGGAGGGAAGCCCCCGGGCAACATTCGAGGTCGGCAGGGGGACTCATTCGCGGCTCAATTCACGGGCGATGACGACGCGCTGGATCTGATTGGTCCCCTCGTAGATCTGCATGAGCTTTGCATCCCGCATGAGTTTCTCGACCGGATATTCGCGGGTATATCCGTTCCCCCCGAAGATCTGGACGGCGTCAGTGGTCGCCTCCATGGCCACGTCGGTCGCGAAACATTTCGCCATGGCGCTCTGTTTGGCCGCGCGTCGACCGGCGTCGAGCAGCCAGGCGCTCTGCATCGTGAGCAGTCGACTCGCCTCGATCCCCTTCGCCATATCTGCCAGCATGAACTGGATCGCCTGGAAATCGCCGATCTGCTGACCGAACGCCTTCCGCTCACCCGCGTAGGCGAGGCTTTCCTCGAGGGCACGCCGCGCGATTCCTACTGCGAGCGCGGCCACCTGTGGGCGTGCGCGATCGAGGGTCGCCATCGCGATCTTGAAACCTTCGCCCTCGGCGCCGAGGCGCTGTCGCTCCGGCACACGGACGTCGTCGAAATGTACGAGCGTCGTGTCGCTCGCGCGTTGGCCCATCTTGTCTTCCTTGCGACCCGGCGTGAGGCCGGGCGTACCGGCGGGAATCACGAACGCGCTCATGCCCTTGTGGCGCGAGGATCGATCGAGGGTCGCAAAGACCGTATATAGATCCGCATAGCCACCGTTGGTGATCCAGGCCTTGGTCCCGTTCAGGATATAATCACCGCCATCACGCTGAGCCTGGAGTTGAAGACCCGCGACGTCCGAGCCCGCTCCGGGCTCGGAGAGACAGAAGGCCATCAACTTGTAGTCCTCTGCACAGGGGCCCAGCCACTCCCGACATTGGTCATCGGAACCACCGAGCAGAATGGGGTTGAGAGCAAGGTCATTGCTGATAATCGAAGTCGTGATGCCCGAGCAACCGCGCGCGAGCTCTTCGACGCCGATGCAGGCCGCCACCACAGGCAGGCCAACGCCTCCGAATTCCTCGGGAATACCCGTATGCGAGAGGCCGAGTTCCCAAGCTTTCTTGAGTACATCGATGGGGAAATCACCGGTCACATCGCACTCGGCGGCGATCGGGATGATCTCCTCGTCCGCGAAGCGCCGGGCCGTGGCCTGAAGGCTGAGTAGGGCGTCGTCGAGTTCGAAGTCCATGGGGTTCCGATTGGTTCGGGAGATCCTGTGGGCAGCCTTCGAGGCACGGTCCTATTCGCTAGATCGGCGACCCGAGTTCGCTCGAGAGCCGGCTCGCCGCCGCACTGATCGCATCGGCCACGGCACCGTGGAGCGTCTCTTCGCCGAGCCGACTACTCGGTCCCGACAACGACAACGCCGCGATCACGCGCGCACTCGCGTCGCGAACCGGCGCCGCGACACACCGCAACCCGACGGCGAATTCTTCGAGGTCCGTCGCATAGCCACGAACCTGGGTCACCCGCAGATCGTCCATCAGCTTGACCGGGTCGATGAGGGTCGCGTCCGTATATCGCTCGAGCTTCCCGTCCGGGAACTCCGCCTCGAAGGCCTGCGATACCCCGACCCCAAGTGTCGTCTCAGCCTCACCCGAACCCTCCCCCGACTCGACGCCTCTCCTCTTCAAGACCCGCCCGGCCGAAAGAAGACCGTTGTTCGCGATCTCTCCGGCCAGCAGTGCCTTCCCGATCGCTGTGCAATGGGTGCCGAGTCGAACGCCGACTCTTGTCCCCGTCAGCACGAGCTGATCCGGCAGGACACCGTCGAGATGAACGACCTCTCGCCCGGCCATGACACCCAGATGGGCGGTCTCACCGACCTCCCGCACCAGATTTTCGAGGATCGGCCGCGCCAGGCTCATCAAGGTATGGCTTCGTGCGAATGCATGGCCTAATTCGAGACAGCGGGGCCCGAGATGATAGAGCTCGGTCGAGGGCGTCTGCTGGATATATCCGGCGAGTTCGAGCGTGGCCAGCAGGCGAAAGGCGTTGTTTTTATGCAGCCCCAGTTCGCGCGCGAGTTCGCTCACGCCCATCTCGGGCTCCGTGTGAAAGACCTCCAGCATCCGAAGCGCGTTGGTCACGGTTTGGATCGCATATTCGCTCTTCGGCTTGCTGGAGACCTTCGCCATCTTTACCCCGCCCCTTCTCGCACTTCGATTTCATACCCGCTTCCGTCTGTCCGAACCGATCCCACCCGCGTGGACGCCCCCCTTAGATGAGAGATCAACCGGCCACGCCGACGACGGCGCGCGACCCGATCAGCGATTGTCTTCCGCAACGATCGAGACAGTCGCGATGACCTCATCCCACAGGCGCACCCGATGAGCGCGATCCAAAGGCGGGAATGTCATCACAGATCATGGAAAGCGTATCGGAGAGATGCGCTGTGTGGATGAAGGACTTCATCGTGGGCGATTTCCGATGCTTGTCTCGATCCGATACCCTGTTCCGGTCGACTGGATGTCGAAGGGAGACTCGAGTCGGCTCGGGCAACAGCATTGACGACCGGAAATTGAAACTGACCAACGAACGAATATGACTGCAGGCGATTCGGGGGACAGCGTTCGAAAAGAGTCGATCCATGAAGCCCAAGGGGTTCGCTATTTCTAACGCAAACGCCCGAGACATGTCAAGAAAAATTAAAGCAACCGTCGCACGACAAAAACGATTCATCGATTAATGTGTCTAACCGATCAAATGTAGTCCAGTGACGGCAAAGGGGGTTCGGTCGCCTCCGGAGAACCAACCCGCACACAGAAATCTTCGTGATCGCGCGGCACTCATCGGCGTGGGGTGCAACAGATGACGCGTCGGCTCGGCTCGCCGAAGGTCCGTCGCGGCGACCCGGAACGCGCCTAACGAACAAGCGCGACGTGACGAGCCATATGAAGAGGGCTAGGCGCGCGGGCGCTCAGAGGCGCGAGCCGCCATCTCGTTCGCAAGGAGCTCCACGATGAGGGCCATTGCCCCCAATGCGATCGCGATGTCCGCGAAACTGAGATCGGGAATCGCGTTGGACGTGATCGGACCGAGGTGGAGGAAGTCGAGACCGGAACCGTAGCGAAATCGGTCGAGCGCGTAGCTTGCAATTCCACCGAGCATCGCGCCCAAGGCCGCAGCACTGCCCTGTTCCCCATGGGGCAGGCCGCGATAGAAGGCGAGGATCAGTACGCTGGTGCACAACGCAAGAATCGAAAACCCGATCAGTTGCGCGAGCGGCGCCCACTCCCGAAAGAACCCGAAGGCAGCTCCCATCGACGGCACGTGTGTCAGGGCGAGCACGTTGCCCACGAGCGGAATGCGCGCGCCGACCTCGAGCGTCGTCATCGTGTAAAACTTGCCCAGTTGGTCGAGCGACATCGCGAGGACGGCGACGGGAAGGAAGGCGATGCGCTTGCTGCCCATCTCGGAAGGCCCCCTACCGAAGCTCTGCCGCAGAGAGGCGCTCGTCGCCCCAGATCTCTGGCGAGAGTGCACGCGCCTGATCAAAGAACGCCCGCGCGCGAACCTCGTCTCCTGCCGCACGGTCGATTCCGGCTCGAAGACCCAGACCCCAGACGTCCACCGCCGGGCCAAGTCTGCGTTGCACCTCGAAAAGTGAGCGCGCCTGATCGAGGAAGGCGGCCGCTTCCGCAAACGAGTCGCCCTCGAGGTGATGACGCGAGAGAGCGAGAAACGCAAAGGGATTCGTGGGATCGACGCGAACCGCACGTTGATAACTAGCGACTGCACGCGAGGGTCGTCCCGCCGAGTCTTCGTCGAGCCCGGCGATCACCAGACGAAGAGACGCGTCTCGCACCGAGTCATGAAGACCAATCGCCCCGGAGGCGGTGAGGGGGAGCGCCGTCGTTCCGAACCGAGGCACGAAGCGTTGGCCGGAGACGCAGCCCGAGAAAGATGCCACCAACAACGTTGTCAATAAGACGGAAAGCGCTCGGAAGAAGATGCGGGCCACGGCCGCCGAAGCTCGCACATCCCTCCGCGGGAAGCGAGGCAGCTCGGGCCAACCCTCGGACGTCAGCCTCCGAAAAGCCTCTGCAAGAATCCACGCCCAGGCGGCGTCCGCCTCGGGCAGGTCTTCTCGGGAGCCGTCCCCACGAGAAAAAACTCCGGCCGGCGATCGCGACAGCCCACGAGCGCACGAGCGCCCGTCTGTGGATGGATATCGATTTCCTCTACACCCCCGGGCCGCGCGAAGACACCGCGAATTCGATCCCCAGATGCCTCGGACAAGAAATCCGCCCAGATCGGCAGCGCCCCGCGGCTACTCGGGACCCCGATCTCTCTCGGCTCGTCGTACCCGATCCAGACGACCGCGACGATCTCCGGTGTAAAGCCGACGAACCACAGGTCGTATTCATCATCGGTCGTCCCGGTCTTGCCCGCGATCGGTCCGCGCAGCCCCCGCGCCCGAATCCCCGCTCCCGTTCCACGATCGACGACACCCTCGAGCAGGGAGACCGTGAGATAGGCGGTCCCGGGATCGATCACCCGCCGCGCGCCAGCCAGCGGCCAATGTTCTCGGCCGACGCCACGATCGTCGAGCAAGCCGATGAAGCTTCGAGGGGTCGGCCGCAAACCGCCGTTGGCAAAGGTGGAATAGACGACCCCGAGCTCGAGGGGAGAGACCTCTGCCGTGCCGAGCGCAAGGCTCGGAACCGCCGGCAAACCGCTTTCGACCCCGAGGCGACGCGCCATCTCGGTGATCTTTCCGATCCCGACCGCCTGACCGATGCGCGCGGCGGGCACGTTGAGCGAACGCTCAAGGGCCTCGCGGACCGTGACGGGCCCGCGGAATCGATTGTCGTAGTTGACGGGCTCCCAGAGCCCGTCGGGCGTCTCGATCTGGATCGGTTCGTCCTCGATCCGCGTCGCGAGCGTCAGCAGCGGACCCGACTGGGGCGAGAGCGCCGCCGAGTAGACGATCGGCTTGAACGCGCTGCCCGCCTGGCGGCGCGCCATCGTGCAGCGATTCCACTGTGAGGTCGCGTAGTCTCGCCCACCGACCATCGCCAGGATCTCTCCGGTTTGCGGCCGCATCGCCAACAGGCAGCCCTGCAGCACCGGAGTTTCCTCACCCTCCCGCACGGGCAGCTTTCCGCGGATTTTCTCGAGCCTCTTCTCGAGGCGGTCGAGGCCCTCGTGAAGACTGCGCACGGCCGCCCGCTGAATCGCGGGGTCGAGGGTCGAGTAGATGCGTAGACCCTCGACCGAAAGCAGGTCTTCGTCGTAGACCTCGGGCAGCTGCCGGGCGAGCTGATCGAGGAAATAACGATCCTGACCCGATTCCAGGCTGATCGCAGCAAGGCTGAGCTTGCGATTGCGCGCGTTCTCCGCCGCGCCCGCGTCCAAGCGACCCTGGGCCTCCATCAACCCGATCACGAGATCCCTTCGCTCCCTGGCCCGCGCGGGATGGCGGTGTGGGCTGATCGCATTCGGGCTCGCGATCACCGCTGCGATGATCGCCGACTCGTCGACGGAGAGATCGACCACTCGTTTGCCGAAGAAGAAGCGCGCCGCCTCACCCACGCCGTGGATCGCCGTCGAGCCGCGGCGCCCCATATAGATCTCGTTCAGGTAGGCCTCGAGAATCTGTGGCTTTGCGTAACGCACCTCGACCATCAGAGCCATCACGGCCTCGGTGACTTTTCGCCTCAGCGTCCTTTCCGGTGACAGAAAGAAATTCTTCACCAATTGCTGGGTCAGCGTGCTCCCGCCCTGACGAATTCCACCGGCGCGCAGGTTCGCGAGCATGGCACCCACGATGCGGACCGGGTCGATTCCGTGATGCTCCTCGAAACGACGGTCTTCGACGGCATAAATCGCAGCGACGAGATGGCTGGGGACCTCCTCGATCACAACGAGATCACGCTGCTCACGCTCGGACCCGAAGAAGGAAGAGATCGGCTCGGGCTCCAGCGCCACAACATCGACCGGAGCACCGCGACCGTCGCGCATCTCACGGACGCGCCCCTGCTCGAGGCGAAATTCGACCTTACGATTCGGCTCCGGGAGTTGGGGATGCTCGAAGCCACGCAGATGGACGCGCAGGCGGCCCGGCGGCCAGCGGTAATGACCGACCGAGAGGCGGCCCGCCTCGCTCTGCTCGCGATATCCCATTCGCGTCAGCCAGCCGGCGAGATCCAGGCGCTGCCAGTCGGCGCCGGGGTAGATGATGATGGGGGCGGCGAAGACCCGGGACGGAACGGAGAAGCGGCGCCCCTCGAAGCGCGAAACGACGATCCGATCGAGTTCCAGAAGCCAGCCGGCCGTCCAGACGCCAGCGGCAAAGGCGAGCGCGATCGCCACCAACCCGGCTCGCCGGGCGCCGAGGCTCCCCCTGTCCGAGCCACGCGATCGACCCGCCCGCCGTGCGCTCGCGGATCTCGCTTTGTCTCTGGTCGAACGCTTGTTGCTGGCCCTCGCCATGCTGGTCCCGACCCCCCCGAATCGCCCGACGTACCGCATCGCAGACCCAACCGGGTCTGCGGGTCTGCGCCCCACGGGACGGTACCGACCCGTGAAGGGTCGGACACGCCCACGCCTGACCGGGTTCGCGGTCGCTCTCGCGTCCCACCCCATGCAACCCGTGAAACCCGTGTCGTTCCTCGCGAATCCCGCGCAATCGCGGGAGCACACCAGAAAAATCCCGCCCGGACACGGGCCGTCTTGTGTCACGGCGCGCGAACCGCGAGAGTAGGGCGCCATGAGTCCGAAATCTGGAAATAAAGCGCCGGCGAGCAAACCCTGGGGCGGTCGCTTCAGCGAAGCCACGGATCCGGCCGTCGAACGCTTCTCGGCGTCGATCCATTTCGATCGCCTCCTCGCGCGCCACGACATCCACGGCTCGAAGGCCCAGGCTCACATGCTTGGCGAGGTCGGACTGATCAGCCCCCAGGAAGTCGAGGCGCTCATCGGCGGACTCGACCGGATCGCCGAGGAAATCGCCGAGGGAAGCTTCCCTTTCGATGCGGCCCTCGAAGACATCCACATGAACATCGAGTCCCGGCTTCGAGCGCACCTCGGGCCCGTCGCCGGCAAGCTCCACACCGGCCGCTCCCGCAACGACCAGATCGCCACGGATCTCGCGCTTTTTCTGCGCGACGTGTCGCTCGAGACCCAGCGTGGACTGCTCGCGCTACGAGGCGTCCTGCTCGAGCGCGCACGGGAGAATATCGAAACGATCCTGCCCGGTTATACCCATCTGCAACGCGCCCAACCGGTCCGGCTCGCCCACCACTGGCTCGCGCATATCGAGACCCTCGGCCGGGACGCTTCACGCCTTCGCGATGCGCGGGCACGGATCGACCGGTGCCCCCTCGGCGCGGGGGCGATGGCGGGCTCGACGCTGCCCCTCGACCGCGAACACAGCGCGATGGCGCTCGGTTTCGACGCGCCCACCCGAAACAGCATGGACACCGTCGCCTCACGGGATTTCGCCCTCGAATATATGGCGGTCGCGGCGATCTCGATGGTCCATCTGTCGCGCCTCGCGGAGGAGCTCGTCCTCTGGTCGAGCGCCGAATTCGGCTTCGTCGAGCTGGCGGACGCCTACTCGACCGGGTCGAGCCTGATGCCCCAGAAGAAGAATCCCGATGTTCCGGAGATCGTGCGCGGCAAGTCCGGGCGCGCGATCGGCAACCTGGTCACGCTGCTCACGGTGCTCAAGGGTCTGCCCCTCACCTACAACCGCGATCTGCAAGAGGACAAGGAACCGCTCTTCGACACCGTCGAAACCCTGCGCAACTCGCTCGAGGTGATGGCCGGGGCGATCGCGACGCTCGACGTCAAACGCGAACGGATGCGCGAAGCGGCGGCGGATCCGATGCTCTTGGCGACCGATCTCGCGGAGATCCTCGTGCGCGCGGAAGTCCCCTTCCGCGATGCCCACGAGGTCGTCGGCCGCATCATCGGCCACGTGACGCGCAAGCAGATCGACCTCCGGTCGCTCAGCCACGCCGACATGCAGTCCTTCCACGAGGCCTTCGAGGCCGGCGCGGACGAGTTGCTCGATCTCGAACGCAGCCTCGAGAGTCGCTCGCTCGCGGGCGGCACCGCACGGGTGCGGGTCGAGGCCGTCCTGGACGAGATCGAGGCGGAGCTGTCGGCGGAACGCAGCGAGATCGAAGCGCTCGAGGCCAGCGGGGCGGTGGCCACGTGAGGAGCGCAAAGAGCGAACGTCGCCGGAAGCTCGCACATCGCTGCCTGGCCTTACTGCTCACAATTTCCGCGATCGTCGGTACACTCTCCGCGTGCGGTCGATATGGCCGACCCAACCGACCGACCCCGGTGGAGACGGCGATTCTCGTCCCCACAGCGGGCATCGGGACGTCGGCGATTGCCGAATCGGCCACCGCCTCCGATCACTGATCCAGGGAGAAGGGACCCGCCGAAGCCCTTCCCCCGAAAGCTCCCCGGCGCCACCCCGCGCGGCCCTCCCGAACAGAACCGCGAGAGAGTGAGACCCGTAGAGATGAGCCGCCCCCTCCCCTTCACCAAGATGCATGGAGCCGGAAACGACTTCGTCCTCTTCGACGGAATCCGCAACGCGCTTCCGAGCGACCTCTCGAAGCTGGCCCGCGCGATCGCGGATCGCCATTTCGGTGTCGGCTGTGATCAGATGTTGGTCGTCCGACCCTCGGAAGTCGCCGATTTCTGCATGGACATCTACAACGCGGACGGCTCGCAGGTCGAGATGTGCGCGAACGGAATTCGCGCCTTCTACAAATATCTGCGCGACGCCGAGCATACGCGTGCGGACGAGATCGGAGTCGAAACCCTGTCCGGGATCGTTCGGCCCCAGTGGGCCGGCGAGGGTCGGGTCAAGGTCGATATGGGCCTGCCCGTGTTGATTCCCGAGAAGATTCCGACGACGCTCGCGACGGGCGCCGGACCGGTACTCGACGTCCCGATCGATCTTCCCGACGGGCTCTGGCCGGAGGCGCCCCACGAACTGCGCGCGTCTTCCGTTTCGATGGGGAATCCCCATTGCATCATCGAGGTGGACGCGATCGACCGGATCCCGCTCGACCGCGTCGGCCCGGCGCTCGAACATCACTCCGCCTTCCCCAACCGCGTCAACGTCGAATTCATCGAAATCAGCAGCCGAGAACGTATTCGCCAGCGAACCTGGGAGCGAGGAACGGGTGAAACCCTCGCCTGCGGCTCCGGCGCCTGCGCCGTCGCGGTCGCTTCGATGTTGCGCGATGGGGTGGACCGCGAAATCACGATCGAATTGCGCGGCGGAGAACTCCAGATCGCCTGGGCGGACGAAATCTCATCGGTGTGGATGACCGGACCGGCGGCCAGCGTGTTCGAGGGCGTCTGGCTGGTCGAAGACGACGGCTGATCACGCAAGGAAAGAGACGAACATGTTGGAAGGCACGCTCACAGCGTTGATCACGCCGTTTCGCGACGGAGAGGTCGACGAGACGGCGCTCCGCGGGCACGTCGAGCGCCAGATCGAAGCCGGCGTCAACGGGCTCGTGCCCTGCGGCTCGACCGGTGAATCGGCGACGCTTTCCTACAACGAGCACCACCGCGTCATCGAAATCACCATCGACGCCTCCGCCGGCCGCGTCCCGGTCATCGCCGGCACGGGTTCGAACTCGACCCGCGAGGCCATCGACTTCACGCTTCACGCCAAGCACGCCGGAGCCGATGGCGCACTGCTCCTCTCTCCCTACTACAACAAGCCGACGCAGGAGGGCATCTATCAGCACTACAGCGCGGTCGCGCGAGAGACCGCGCTGCCTCTGGTCGTCTACAATATTCCGGGACGAACGGCCTCGAATCTCTCACCCGAGACGATCGGCCGACTCGCACGCATCGAAAATATCATCGGCGTCAAGGAATCCTCCGGCGACCTCGACCAGATCGCCCACATCGTCGCTCGTTGCCCCGACGATTTCTGCGTCGTGTCCGGTGACGACGCGCTCACTCTTCCCCTCCTGTCCGTCGGCGGCAAGGGCGTCATTTCGACCACGTCGAATATCGCACCGGACGAGGTCGCCGAATTGGTGCACCGCTTCGTTTCCGGCGACGCCCGCGGAGCGCGTGAGATCCACCACCGGCTGCTGCCGCTTTTCGACGCCCTGTTCTGCGAAACCAATCCGATTCCAGTGAAGGCGGCGGCGGCCACGCTCGGCTGGTGTGAGGACGAGATCCGCTTGCCCCTCACGCCGATCACGGAACCCAACCTCGAACACTTGAAGGTCGTGATGAAGGACCTGGGGATCTTGCGATGACGGATTCTGTTGCACGCGAGGCGGGCGCACCGGGGGCCGCGAAGACGACGGGGGTGATGGTCGTGGGGGCCGAGGGACGCATGGGCCTCGAGGTCCGCGCGGCGCTCGGCGGCGAGCCGAGCCTTCGCTTTGCCGGGGCGCTCGAGCGGCCCGGCCACGCCGCGATCGGCCAAGCGATCGGTGAGGGAGCGGAGCGGGTGACGCTCTGGGACGATCCGAAACGTGCCCTCGAAGGCTGCGGCCTTGCGATCGATTTCTCGGTGCCCACCTCGACGCTCGCAAATATGCGGGCCGCCGCGGAGGCGGGCGTCACCTATGTGACGGGCACCACGGGCTTCGACGACGCGGGCATGACTGAGATCGCTCGTTTCGCGGAGGAGATCCCCGTGCTCCACGCGCCCAATTTTTCGGTGTCGGTGAACGTGCTCGGCCACCTCGCACGAGAGGCGGCGCGACTCCTCGGCGGGGGCTACGAGGCCGAGCTCTTCGAGCTCCACCATGGCCAGAAGCGAGACGCGCCCAGCGGAACAGCGCTCTTTCTCGGCGAAGCGGTCGCCCTGGGGCAGGGCCGCGCGGCGGGACGCGAGAAGAAGCTGAACGACCACCTCGTCCTCGAGCGAGCCGGGGAAACCGGCGCGCGGCCCCGGGACGCGATCGGAATCCAAACGCTTCGCGGGGGTGATAATCCCGGTGAGCACACGATCTATTTCATCGGCCAGGGGGAACGGATCGAGCTGACCCATCGATCCGCCACCCGCAGCCATTTCGCCGTCGGCGCCGTCCGCGCCGCCGCCTGGATGGTCGGCCGAGCGCCCGGTCTCTACCGAATCGAAGAGGTCTTCGGACTCGACTGAACTCGCTCGAAGCGCCTAAGCTCGAGGGTGGGCTCCTCCCCTGATTCCGTCTGCTGAAAGGAACGCCTCCGATGCTCTCTCTTCAGGAAATCTCCGACCGACTCGAAATCCAGGATCTCGTCTGGCGCTATTCCGAGATCATCGACGCCAAGGATTTCGACAAGCTGCGCGACGACGTCTTCACCACCGACGCCTTCATCGATTACTCGACCTTCGGCGGCTCGAAGGGTGATCTCGAAACGACGATCGAGTTCCTACACAGCGCCATGAAGATCTTCCCAGCGCATCAACATCTGAACGCCAATATCCAGGTGAAGCTGGCCGGCGACACGGCCACGGGCCGCGTGATGTGCTTCAACCCCCAGGAGATGGAAGCCAGGGACGGCGCGGAAGAAGGCCATATCTTCTTCTGCGGCCTCTGGTATATCGACGAGTACGTCCGAACCGACGCGGGCTGGCGCATCTCGAATCGGGTCGAGGAAAAGAGCTACGTCTTCAATCGACCCGAGTTCATGCGGGGCGTCTGAGACGGATCCCGATTCCCGGGCCAGAGCGCAGACCCGCGCATCGCGTCCGCGCGCGGCGGTCGAAAGATTGGAATCTCCCGGGTGCGCTAGACGGCGGAGCCGCCGCGTTCGCCGGTGCGGATCCGGACCGCTTCCTCGAGGGGCAAGATGAAGATCTTGCCATCTCCGATCTTTCCGGTGTTGGCTGCACCCACGATCGCTTCGACCACCTTGTCGACGACATCCGCGGCCACCACGACCTCGAGCTTGATCTTCGGAAGAAAGTCGACGACATACTCGGCGCCGCGATAGAGCTCGGTATGACCCTTCTGACGACCGAAGCCCTTGACTTCGGTCACGGTCAGACCCTCGACACCGATTCCGGCGAGCGCTTCTTTCACATCGTCGAGCTTGAAGGGTTTGATGATCGCTTCGACCTTCTTCATCTGACCAATTCTCCGAATGCCCGCTTGTGCGCCCTCGACGTCGAGTGGATCGCGAAAGCGGTTGAGCGATAAATGAGCGGTCCGCGCTGAATGACCCGCGGGAGGTGCGCAGAATCCGCACGGTACCACAATCGGTGCGCGGCGAACCGGGCCGGTTCATGCACGCGACCTCATCAATAGCTGCCCGCCAATCGAGCAGATCCGATCATCCGGTGGGCGCGCTCGCCTCGGCGAGCGGCGCTCGACCGCTGATCACCCCCTCTCATCGAGGAGAGCCCGATCGCAACTCCAAGCCCGACCGATGCCGACAGCCCACAGATTGGCCCGATGCTTGCATTTATCCCTCACGACTCGAATCGAGGCTCGCGAGCGGCGCTCCGCCCCCCCTTGGAAGGCGCGCCCTCCAACCCCGTGGCCTGCAACCCGATTCGAGCGGAGCAAGGACATGGCCTTCAACGCGAGTACGGGCATCGAACCAGTCGATCACATCGAAGAATTCACGCGCTTCGTAAAGCACACCATCCCCACCGGGCACACGAGCGATGGACCCCGGACACTGAAGGCCTGGCTCGACCTGGCCGAGGCCTACCGCATCACCCAAGCGCTACGCGAATGCCACGGCAATCGCTCCGCCGCCGCTCGCCTGCTCGGCATCGGCCGGCGAACCCTCTACGCCAAGATGGAAAAACTCGGGATCACCGCGACCTGGCGGGTGAGTGAACGCCCGACTTCACGGCCACGCGGGACGGCCGCCGCACCACCTCCGCTCGAAATCAGCCGCGAGCCGGGAAAGCCAGTCGTGGGCGAAAAAAGAAGCCCTGAGCGAGAAAAGAAGCCCTGAGCCAAAAAAGGGCGCGACGTACCAGACGTCGCGCCCTTTTCTTTAGTCATCCGGAGCGAATGGCCCCGGACCTCATGCATCAGAACTCGTAATACATCTGTGCCAGAGCGACGAGCTGGTCGTTTCTGAAGCCATTGTCCGAGGTCGCAAAAACGTCCGCGTTGTCGTTGTCGTCGAGTTGCGTGTCCCAACGCAATTCGAGCTTGCCGACGAGACCCTCGGCGAGCGTCTTGTCGACGGTCCCCGTCAGGCTAAACGTCTCCGAGTCCCGGGTCGTGCCATTGAGCCCACCGTCGATCGTCACGTATTCGACGCGCGTCGCAACGCCCATCGTATCCGTGAGTGCGAGGCGACCCGCCACCGCATAACCGAAGGCGTCATCTGCGGGAATCGATTCCCCAGTTGAGTGCACCCAGTCGAAGTTGGCCCAGACGCTCAGGTTCTCCAACGGATCGGCGGTCAGCACGACATCGACCACCGACGTCTGACAATCCGCACCGACACAACCCACGCTATCCTCGCCGATGATGGCACCGACGTTCAAGCCGAACGAGTCTCCTGAGTAGGAAAGCTGTCCATAGTAGGCCTTGTCGTTGTCGTTGGAGACGGCCGTGTCCGAGTAGACCTGGTTGGTGACTCCGACGATGACTCCGAGCTCATCAGTGAGCTGCGTCGAGAACGAAACACCCGTGTGGGTCACCGGTTGGAGCGCGAAGACGAGGCCCTGGCTGATATTGAAGTTGCCGTTTGTCTGGATGACTTCCGCGCCCAGCGGCGTGGCGAGCTTACCGAGATCGATCTGAACTCCGTTTCCGACCGGTGCCAGATAGCTGACAAAGGCCGTGTACAAAAAGGGTTCGTCGTCGTCGGGGGTGCCATTCTGGGCGGCGGCGGCCGTGCCCGCCACATATTCGACGTGGAAACCCCCTCGACTCTGATCGGTGGGCGTCTTGTCCAGGGTCAGCCAGATCTGGTCGACCTGAAAGGTGTTTGAGTTGCTGTACTTGAAGAGGCCAACGTTGCCGGAATTGGCGCCGGCCACGAGGTTGCCCCGGTTGTTGGACTCGAGCAGCCGATAGTTGAAGCTGCCCGCGACGACACCACTGACGTCGACCGAGTCCATGAAGCTGCCGACAGCCGAGCGAACGCCCGAGTCGTCTATTTCGATCAGGCCAGAATCGGTGAGTAGGGTCTGCTGTTCATTCACTGTGGCTTTGGCCGTACGAAGCTCATCGGAGGTCGCTTGGAGACGATCCTCCATTTCGGCCATCCGCTGTTCCATGAGCCTGAGCTGCTCCTGGACCTGGTCGGCGGCCGCCACCTGCGCCACGAGCAACACACTCGCGACAGCCGTGACAACGGTGATCAATTTGGAACGCATTGGGAATCTCTCCTAACTAGGTTGTCGAATTTTCCACTCGAACCGCGCGAGGTCCCGAAAGTCGGGAGCCCCGCTCGGCGTCGAGGGAATCGTGGGAGACGCGAGGTCTCGCTTCCCTTCGCCATGCGAAGAGCGTGAAGGGTTTCGCCGCGTGTCGGGCGCGTCGAAAAAGCAAGGGCTATGCCCAAACCGTGCAACCCGGAATCTGTCCGGGGAGGGTGTCAGCCCTTTTTCAGGCGCAAGCAGCCCGGTCGACTGCGGCGGCGAAGGGGCCCCGCCCCGCGCACTCGCCATGCGCTGCCCATCCGAAAAGCAAGCGCGCAAGACTCGGCGCAGTGCAGCAACCAGCGCGCCCCGGCTCGTCCAGTGCGGCTCATCGGGGCGAATGGCGACATCGCGATCAGCCGGCCGAAGAACGTTCTCTAAATGCAAGGTTAAAAATGCTCCGACGGGGGGTCGATGACATTCGACGCGCTCGTTCGGCCATGACGCAGGTCTTGCAGCGGAATTGCGCCACAGGACAGCCGGTCGAACCGCGCGAATCTGGATCACTCAAATCTGTGGGGGGGAGGACCGGCAATTGGGACGCATTTCAACTTATAGCACACCGTCAGATCGGAATGCCGCAATTGCTCCGACCGTACGTGGGCAAAGGTCCGATGATTCTTCTTCGGAAAGCAGATCGAGGGCGACAAGATCAGCCGTAGTATCAATGTCGAAAGCCGGCGATGTCAACGCGGTCGAAAGTCCGAGTCGATGGGCAATATCGAGGGTGAGTCCCAACGTTTCCTGTGTCGACATCGGCAGATTGAAAAGTTCAGGACAGGGCTGGCGCAGTCCGACCATCGCGTACCCCCCCCCTTCATCGGGTGTGAGAACGAGATCATCGCCCCCCTCCAGGCATGAGACGGCGGTCTCGACCTCCGCAGCACCCAACGCGGGACTATCGCTCCCGCGCAGCAGAACCCAGCGAGCACCGGCCGCGGCCCCTTCTGCGAACGCGTTCGCCATTCGCTCGGCCAGACCGAGGCCGCGCTGGGCCTGCAACCGGAAACCCAGCGGAGCGCGATCGATCAGCTCGGCAACTCCATCCGGGGGATGGAAAGCGAGCACGGGGTCGAGCGCGAAATCCACCGCGAAGCGCGAACTCGCGCAGAGCACGTCGGCCAACATCTGCTCGTAGAACTCGGCGCTCTGATCGAGGGACAAAGGAGGGGAAAGGCGAGTCTTGACCAGACCAGGCCGCGGCGCCTTCGCGAAGACGATGAACCAACCCCGACTCAAGGCTCCCTCGCGTTCGGCGGACTGCCCGCGGACGAAACGAAGGGGAGCTCGACGATCTCGCCGCGGCCCGCCTCGAACTCGACGGCGTTTCCAGGCTCGGCGTGTTCGCGCCGAACATAGGCAAGAGCGATCCGGCCGGCCGTCGGCGATTCGGCAAGGCTGGTGATTTCGCCTGTCCTGCGCCCCTCGGCCGAAAGCTCGGCGCCTTCCCGAGGCATTTCCGCCGTTTCGAGCTTCAGGCCGACCAACAGATGGTTCACCCGCCCGCGCGCCCGCAGGCGCGCCATGATCTCCTGCCCCACATAGCAGCCCTTGCTCGTCGAGATCGCATGTTCCAGACGCGCTTCTTGTGGCAAGACCTCTCGATCGAGCTCACGACCCAGAGCGGGAATCCCCGCCTCGACCCTCAGGGTCTCGAGGGCCTCTGCGTCCCCGCGCACGATCGATCGGGCGCCCGCCGCCCCATCGAGAGCCGCCTCCACATCGGCGCGATCGTCGTGTGAAAGCCGCAGCTGATAGCCCGCCTCACCGGAGAATCCGAACGCGCCAACACACACGTCGCGATCCGCGATCGTCACCTCGCGCCAATTCTCGGCGGTCGGAACAGGTGTGTTTGCATCGATCGCGGCCGCCAGGATGGCCGTCGAAGTCGGACCCTCGAGGCCCAGGACCAGCCTCTCTTCGCTCCGATCCACAAGAACGACATCGTCCGCGACAATGAACCGATGGAGGGTCTCGAGGAGATTGGGGATCTCCTTCCCAAGGGTCTCCAGCAGAAAGAGCTTCCCCATCTGGGCCACGTGCACGTCGGCAACGATCGCCCCCCGGCTCGTCAGCAGCGTCGCGTAACAGCCCGACCCCGGTTCACCGGCGGCCAGCGCTTCGACGTCACCGGAGATCATGCCATCGAGCCAGCGCACGCGATCTTCCCCGCGCACCTCGATCAATCCACGGCTCCCCATTTCGAAGAGGGCCGATCCCGCCCGCGTCGCCGAAACGATCTCCGCCCTATTCATTCCCCGACTCCGTCGGTCCCGGTCGTCGAGACGGAGCGCGGCGCGGGGTGGACCAGCGGCCCGTGTAGAGCGAGGCTTTTTTCCGCCTGGTAGGCCGCCCACTCCGGATAGCGTTCACACACCGCGTCGTATTCCTCTTCCGTATCGATATCGAGCGCGCACCCGCCGCTCTCGGTGACCGAGAACGCGAATCGTGTGTCGAGGAGCTTCCCGATCGTCGTACGGTTGATCTCGAGCGTAACGACGCGCGAGAGGACACGTGCGAGGCGGGGGTGATTATTGCGATCGGCAATCCCCGCCAGGTGCATGAATCCGAAGAGCACCGCGATCTTGAGCCCCCCCACATTGGAGAGCAGCAGGCGCAGCGAAAGCGTGAACATGTTCCAGAAGCGCCGCTGATGGCGCATCTCGTACATCTCCTCTATCCGATCGCGCTGACCGATTCGTCCAGGACGCGCGTAGTGGAGATTATTCTGGCGGAAGCGACCGTCCCACAGGTTGAAATACGCGACGGTGATCCCGATTTCATCGGGGCTCTCGGGACGAAAGACATCGAGGGACTCGGCGGGACACAAACCCAACACATAATCGGCGCCGATCGCCTGGGCGCGCTGGACGGCAGAAGAAATCTCCTGGGACGCCGCCAGCGGCACGTCCCCCGAGATATAGAGCACCTCCTGGTCGAGATCGGCCTCATTTTCGGGATCGCGGCCCTGGGTCACGTCCCCAGAAAGGATTCGGCGATAGGTCTCCCAGCAATTCGAGAGGAGATCGCGCTGCTGTTCGACGATATGCAGCGGCTTTTTCAGCGTGGATCGCAGACGCTCACAACCGAGCGCTTCCTCGAGCCGAGGCGGATCGCCGACCACCCAGACCGCGTCGATCTCAGGGCAACTCTGGAGCGCGCGAACGACATGAGCGACGAGAGCGAGACCGTCGACCTCGAGATAGACCTTGCTCGTGCCGTAGACGGCCTTCGCTGCGCGGCTGTCACCGGCGGTAACGATCGCCGGGACGCTCAAATCCCCGTCCCCTCTCCTGCACCGGCGACTTCGCCCTCAAGCGGGAAGATGATCTGAAGCGCGACGAGGAACTCGGCGATGGCCATAGCGGATGGGACCCTCCTCTGGGGCGGCCGGGGACGCGGTCGCCGCCGATGCCGGCAACCTACCCGTGTCGGTCGATTCTGGGCGCCACGTCGAAAACGGAACGAAGTCGGACGCGCACTTCGCGCCAAGTTAGCGCGACCCCCGGCTGCCGCGCCGGGGGTCGTATCGATGTGACCCGAAGCGTCTGGCATATTTCAACCGAACCGAACGACGCCATGCCGCAAACCTCCCTCACCCACGCCTCGACCCCAACCCCATCCGAGCCACCGCCGAAGGGTGAACTCGGCTTCCGGGCGCGTGCGCTCGATGGCGTCGCCTTCTCGAACCTGCTTCCCGCTGCCATCGCCGCGGGCCTCTCTCTGACCGCAAGCCACGCCCTGGCCGCGGCGAACCCACAGCGTTGGGCCCTTCTCGCAGCCAGCGGAACTTTCGTCGTCTACGGCCTCGACCGATTGCGCGACACGACCCGCGACCGCACCACCGCGCCCCGACGAACCGAATTCACGGAAAAACATGCGCGGGCGCTTTCCATCGCCGTCGCGCTCGCCGCCCTCCTATTGGTCGCGACCCTCTTCACCGCCCCGATGCGGGTGATTCTCCTATGCGTGGTCTGCGGCACGACCGGACTCCTGCATCGGCGCCTCAAAGGCCTCGCGGCCCTCAAGTCGATCTATGTCTCGGCGGCCTGGGTCGCGATCTGCGCTGGAATTCCCGCAATCTCCGGAGCCGTCGAGCCGTATCTCGCGTGGGTCGCCACGATCTTCTTCGCCGCTTTAACCGCCAATCTCGTGGCTTCGAATCTACGTGACGACGAGGCCCAGCTCCTCCCGGGCAGGCCGCATTCGGCCCTGACACTCGCGCGTGCCCTCACGGCGGCCGGCGGTCTGGCGGCCTGGGTCGCTCCGCAGCAACTCGCGCCCCTCGGCTGGATTCCCCTGGCCGAAGCCGTCGCGCTCGGCTTCTTCCGGCCCAGCGAACATTATGGCCACCTCGCCGTCGATGGCGCTCTGCTCGCCGGCGCCCTCGCCAGTCTCCTCCACTTCGCATCTCACTGAAGCAAGAGCAGCAGAATCGACCGGCTCCCTCGCTGGGCGACCAATCGGTCGGATGCATTCCGGATCGTACCGGCACCGGCCCATTCGAGTTCCGCTGGCATTTCGCGACCCCGTCACCCATCAAAAGAAGAAACGCGCACCCAGCGATCGGGTGCGCGTCGTCTTCGTTCGGAGCCTTCGCGTGCATGAGATGGTGGAGCCGAGCGGGTTCGAACCGCCGACCTTCGCGTTGCGAACGCGACGCTCTCCCAGCTGAGCTACGGCCCCATGAATCGGAGTTTCGGACGCTCTCTCGGGCCACCCGATCATGGTGATCGAGTGGGGCGGGTTCGACCTGGGATGCGGACCCCCCACGTGGAGAGCGAGATTTCGACGGGCGGACCTTAGGATCCGGCCTCCCGAGCGTCAATGGCACACGCCCGGCACATCGCCCTCAGGCGCCTGCCCCCACGGGAATCCGAGGCCAATACGATCGAAGCAGCCAGAACGCGCCGGACCTCAACTGCCGCGCGCCCGTTTGCCCAAAGCGCCCGCCGGATGACGCGCGGCGTATTCCTGCCGATCCAGACCACGACGCTCCTGAAGCACCGCACCCAGCGCGGCGAGTACGAGGATCTCCGCAGCCACGCTGGCGCGCGGTGCCAGCCCGAGCGGCCCGCCTTCTTCCTTGACCCCGGCGTCGAGCGTCACATCGGCGGCCTCCGCCAGGGGTGAAGCCAGCCCACCCGTCACCGCGATCACCCGCCCGCCGTAGCCACGGATCGCTTCCACAGCGAGCAGACATTCCGAGGTCCCTCCGGAATTGCTGATCGCGATCACGACGTCGCCGGGGACGATCTGTCCCAGGCTGCCGTGAAGCGACTCCGTGGCGTGCAGGAAGGTCGTTGGCGTTCCGGTCGAGGCGAGCAAACTCGCCGCGTAATGCGCCACGTGTTCCGGCTTCCCGACACCGGTCACATGGACCCGCTTGCCGCTCGCCTCCGCAGCTTCGATCAGCGCCGCTGCCACCTCGATCGACGCGCCGTCGTGTCGTTCGGCGAGCGCCGCGAGTTCCCGGGCGGCCACATCCAGGACTCGGCACCCCGCCGCTCCCGGCACTTCTTCGGTCGTGCCCGCCCCGCTCCGCGCGGGCCACCGCTCGTCCCGGGGTGCCGCTCCGTCGTAGATTTCGATCACCCGCGCCCGCAGCGCATCGGCCTCATCGGGAAATGCGCCCACCCTTTCCACGCACGCCGCACCACATGCATTGCCGAGCTTCGCAGCATCCTCGATCGCGAGCCCCATCGCCTGCCCCGCGAGCAACCCACCCAGAAATGCGTCTCCCGCGCCGGTCGAGTCGATCACACCCGAGGCCTCGTAGGCCGGTATCCAGCGCGTTCCCGCCTCGTCACTGAGAAGCGACCCGCGCGCACCATCCGTCATCACGACCGTCTGCGCGCCAGTCCGTTCGCGAAGCGCCATGACCAGTTCTTCGAGCGCTTCGATCTTCGGAAAAAGCTCACGAGCCGCCGGAGCGGTCGGCTTCAGCAGATCTGCCTCGCCTAATATAGCGTCGAGTGTCTCCCGATCTCCCAACCCGGCCACCGCATCACTCGGCAGGATATCCAGATCGACGATCGTCGAGAGACCCGCCTCGTGGGCCAGTCGCAGTGCTGCCAGCGTCGTATCGAGGGGCAGCTGGGAAATTTCGGTCGAGAGTCGGTCGGCGCGGGCGATGAAGTCCGCATGATCGTTTCGCACGTGCTCCGGCGTCGTCTCCGCGGTCGCACCGGCGGCCATATAGATGGCTCGCTCTCCTTCGGCATCGACGAAAATCTCGGCCAGTGAACTCGCGCTGCCCGTCAGATCGAGATGGGTTTCGATTCCGGAACGCTTCATCGCCGCCCGCAGCAGACGCCCCGTGTCATCATCCGCCTGTCTGCCGAAGAGCCCCGCACGCAGCCCGAAGAGCGACGCCCAACCGAACTGATTGAGCAGGACACCGCCGATACAATTCTTGACCGGACCACTTCGCGGAAACCCTTCTAAGGAGCCTTCAGCGGAGGAGGAGCCCTCAGCAGGCGAGGAAATCTCGACCGATTCGAGCAGGCCCTTCTCGTTCGCCGCCAGAACACGACGCGTCCGATGCATACGGTCGAGGACCATGCTCCCGATCCCGACAACCTCGAGTCGATTCGTCGCGCCCGCCATGCTCAATCGTGCCTCCGCTCGAAACGTGTCAGCCAGGGATCGCCGATCTCGTTGGCCGCCAGCTCCTTCACCTCTTCGAAAGCAATGTCGAAGCGCTCCACATCGGACGGCGCGAGTTCGGGGGTTCCGGGTGCGACCCGTGCGCTCGAGATCACGCCCTCGCGATAGAGTGCTTGCTTCAAGCAAGCGAGGGTACGCTTTCCACTCGCGGCCACCGTACGGTCGCGAAAGGCATCGACGACGCGCTGCGCGCTTTCCATGCGCTCTTCGTCACCCGCGCGACAGACCTGCCAGGCCCAGGCCCACTCCCGCGGCAGAGCATTCGCGGGGCCAGAGACGACGCCGACGGGCATCCCGCCCGCGCGACGCCAACGATCCCAATGTTCTCGAATCGTGCCGAACATGCCGTGATAGGGGCGGTAGATGTCGAAGATCAGCTTCGCATTTCCGACGTAGATTCCGAACTCGCCACGATCCTTGAAGCTCTTCGCCGCGCGCGTGTAGTTTCCGAGCACCTTGTTCGACGCCGAGACCTTGATGCCCCGGATGAAATCCAACCGACTCATCGCCTTCACCTGCTTCGTGCGGATATGGAGCACGCTCGGATCGATCGCGATATCGGCATTATCGTAGAGAAAGACGGGGATCCGGCGCGGACGGGCGTCGAGCAGATCCGCAACGTCACGCAGCACGAAACGCACCGGATCGTCGACGCCCTGAATCGAAAGCGGCGCGAGAACCGCCGCGTCGACACCGCAGTCGACCGCGAATTCGAGGTTGGCCAGCGTTTCGTGAGCGGTCGGGGCGGTCACACCGGCCCAGTGCTCCACCCCCGCGCTCCCCTCGCGCGAGAGCAAACCGGCGTTCAGCTTCGAGACCTCTTCGGCGCAGACCCGAATCACGTCCTGTCGCGTGCTGTTATCGATCTTGTCCCACTCACCGGTCGTCCCGGCGGAGAAGATGATATCCGCGCCGGCTCCGCCCTGGACGACATGACGCACAAGGGCGCGCTGATCCTCTTCGAGAAGACCTGCCTCCTCGTCGAGCACCGTCAATACGGGGACCGATAGTCCCGGTTTGGGTCTTGATTCCTCGACACTACGAATCGATCCATCCTCCGCGCGCCCATACGCGAGGAGACCATCATAGCGGCTCGGCCTCGGGAGCACGTATTCCCGGGCGAGAGCCGGCGGGGCGGCGGAATCTTGCTCAACGCAAGGCCCGCGGCATGTCCGCAGATTCGCCGATCGCTTCGGGATCCGGCTGCGCCGGATCGCTCGGGGCGAGGAGCCATTTGCGGCTGAATGCCTGGGGCGGAGCGTTGACCTGAACCGCGCGATCGACATCGAATCGGATCGTTTCGGCCCCGGGCTCATGGACCTCGAACCAGGCGGGGACCATCAGCTTGTCAAAACTCACGATGGGTCCAAAGATCGTGAAGACACCACTCGCACGATCGATGCGATGGACCTGGAGATCCTCGGTGTCCACCCACAGCCGCGGGAGCAGCGCGTCCTCGGCGATCACGAGCTCCGGCCCTTCGAGCGAGCCGAGGCCCGCTTCGACCAGATCATCGACCTCCTCTGCGAGGATGCCACCCAGCGCCACCGCCGCGGATTCGCCCTGCACCAAGGGATCCTCGAGCACGTCGCCGTCATCGATTTCGAGCTCCGGAATCGGATCCGGGAGCGGCGCGGCCAGCCGCGGATCCCCGATCACAAAACAATCCTGTTCACCGCAGGTTGCCAGCCCGATCGAATCACTCAACACCTCGAAGGACTCGAGGGCTGCGCGAAGCGTCACCTCCGAGGAGGGCTGCAGGAAGAAGAGCGGCTGCAGCAGGGGCTGGGGCCGATCGAGGCGAAGACCGTCCTTGGCTCCGAGCAGTTCACGCCCCGAAAGCAGGTAGCGATCGACGCGCCCGCCATAGCCGCGCAGCTCGAGGCGGGCGAGTCCGCTCGGATGCGTGATCAGCTGGCCCCGTGCAATGGCCGGGCGCTCCCCGACCCGCATCGTGAGTTCGAGCTGCAGGGCCTGAGTGCGACCGGAGGAGCGATTCACTCGCGCAATCGCCTTCATCGTGCGATCGGCCTGGGGAATGAACGCCTGGGCCTCGGGGCCCAGGACGACGCCCGAGAGCGGCAACAGGGCCAGACCCACGATCGCGCCCGCGCACAGGCCTCCCAGCACCCTGGCGGGCGGACGGAGTTCACGCACGTGCGAAATCAAGCGCCCTGCCCAGCCAGTCGGGAAGCGCCCGCATAGCGTGCTCGATCACCAAGTTCGGATTCGATACGCAGGAGCTGGTTGTATTTGCAGATGCGATCGGTTCGACAGAGCGAGCCGGTCTTGATCTGCCCGGTACCCGCCCCCACCGCCAGATCCGCGATCGTCGTATCCTCGGTCTCTCCCGACCGATGCGACGAGACCGAACCGAAGCCTGCCGCATCCGCCATCCGAATTGCTTCGAGAGTCTCGGTCAGGGTTCCGATTTGGTTCAGCTTGATGAGGATCGCGTTGGCGCTCTTCTCGTCGATGCCCCGCTTCAGGATTTTCCGGTTCGTCACGAAGAGATCGTCGCCGACCAGCTGGATCTTGTTCCCGAGCTTCTTCGTGAGCTGCGACCAGCCATCCCAGTCGTCCTCGGCCAGACCATCTTCGATCGAAACGATCGGGTAGCGCCCCGCCCAATCGGCCCAGAACTCGACCATCGCCTCCGAATCGAGCTTCCGGCCCTCGCTGGCCAGATGGTATTCGCCATCCTCGTAGAACTCACTCGCCGCGGGATCCAGCGCGATCGAAAGATCGACGCCCGCTTCGTAACCAGCTCGATCGATCGCCTGCAGGATCAATTCGAGCGCTTCTTCGTTGCTCGAAAGATTGGGTGCGAACCCGCCCTCGTCACCGACCGCAGTCGAATATCCCTTCTCGAGCAGAACGCCTTTCAGTGTATGAAAAACCTCCGCACCCCAGCGAAGCGCCTCCGAAAAACTCGGAGCACCGAGTGGGTAGAGCATGAATTCCTGGACATCGACGCTGTTGTCCGCGTGCTCGCCGCCATTCAAGACATTCATCATGGGCGCCGGAAGCAGCGTGGCCTCATCCCCCCCGATGAAGCGGTAAAGCGGCAATCCCGCCGCCGCCGAAGCCGCATGGGCCGCGGCCAACGAGACGCCGAGCAGCGCATTCGCGCCGAGCCGCGACTTGGTCTCGCTGCCGTCGAGGGCGATCAGCGCTCGGTCGAGCGCCGCCTGTTCGTCGAGCCCACCCAGCCGGGTGCCGACGACCGCCCGGCCGATCTCACCGTTCACGAAATCGACGGCCTTGCGAACGCCCTTGCCGAGGTAGCGCGACGGGTCGCCGTCGCGGAGCTCGAGTGCTTCGCGCGCGCCCGTCGATGCACCGGAAGGAATCGCCGCCCGGCCGAGTTGGCCGGCCGCGGTCACGACATCGACCTCTACGGTCGGGTTGCCTCGGGAATCCAGGATCTCGCGAGCTTGCACGCGCTCGATACGGACCTCTGCCATCGCCCCTTCTCTCCTCATCGCTTGTTCCCGGCTTTCCAACACGCGCGGGTCGCCGGCCATTCCCAACGGGAACCCGATCGCGTCCGCCGCACGCGTATTAGGCAATCGCGGGGGTACGAAATCATGAGCGGCCCTGGCGCACCCCGCGACGACCGCTGATCAAACCTTCACCAGGGGCGCAGACATTTCGAGTCCGGTTCGCGCCCCTCGGGCGGCGCGATGGTAGCAGGCCCAAGCCCTCTACTCCCCGGTTTCACCGCTTCCATCGAGATTCGCCACGACCACGAGCTTGTTATCGGGGCCGAAGAAGCTCAGGGCCTCGATCTCGAAGGCAAGACGCAGATTATCCGGGGTCAACACCGACTCCGGCGGCCCTTTGGCCACGATCCCCCCCTGTCCGAACAGGACCACTCGATCGCAGGACCGTGCCGCCAGCGAGAGATCGTGTGAAACGATCAATGCAGAGCGCCCGGAGCGCGCGAAGGCCCGCACCTCGCGCAGCACCTCGACGCGATGCTTCAGGTCGAGAAACGCCGTCGGCTCGTCCAGCAGGAGGACGCCGGGATCCTGGACCAGCGCCCGGGCAAAAAGCACGAGCTGGCGCTCACCGCCGGAGAGAGTCGTGATGTCCCGATCTCCCAGATGTTCGATCCCCAGTCGCGCAAGCGCCGCCCGCGCCAACTCGACATCGTGCTCGCTCTCGAGCCCGACCAGCGGCTGGTGCGGCGCCCGGCCCATCAGAACCAATTCGCCGACGCGAAAGGGGAAGGGCACATGGAGGTCCTGCGGCACGAGTGCGATGCAACGCGCGAGTTCACGGCGCGGTATCGACCCAACGGACCGATCGCCGAGCAACACGCGCCCCGCCCCCGGCGAAAGCGTCGCCGACGCGATCCGCAGAAGGGTCGTCTTCCCGACGCCATTACGCCCGATCAGCCCGACGACCTGGCCCGGCGGAGCCTCGAAGTCGATGCCTTCCAGCAGGGTTTGCCCAGCGACCTGCGCCGTCACGAATTCGAAGCGAAGCGGCTCGCCGAGAGAGGGCGAGGCGTGCGTTCTGGTGCGTCCGCTCATGCCAGCGGCGCCTGGGACTGGGATCGTCGCAGCAGATAGATGAAAAGCGGTCCACCCACGAGCGCCGTCACCGCGCCGACCGGAAGCTCACGCCCGTCGAGGAGGGTTCGGGCCAGCGTGTCCGAGAGCACGAGAAAGCCCGCGCCGGTCAGCGCCGTCGCCGGGATCAACACCCGGTGATCACTGCCGACCACCAGGCGGAGCGTGTGCGGGACGATCAGGCCCACGAAGCCGATCAGGCCCGACACCGCGACCGCCGCGCCCACCATGAGCGAGGTCACGACGAGGAGCCAGCGACGATGAGATTCGACGGGCACGCCGAGATGCGAAGCGGTCTCGTCTCCCAGCGCAAGCAGGTTCAAACTTCGCGAGAGCACACAGGCGGTCGCCAATCCCAGCCCGACACTGGCCGCTACGATCGCAGCGGCGTCGATCTCGACCGCCGAAAGATGACCGATCAGCCACAGGAAAATTCGCGAACCCTCGAAGAAGCCCGCCACCGACGCAAGAAATACGATGCCCGCCGACGCAAAGGCGTTGAATACGACGCCGGTGAGCAACAAGCCCGTCGACGAGTGGCCTCCACGACCTCCCGAAACCCAGTAGAGGAGCACCGTCGCAAAGAGCCCGCCCGCGAAGGCCGCGAAGGGCACCGCCTGGGTCGTGAGCGAGAGGAACTTGCCGAGCGCGAGTACGGCGATCGCCGCGAGCGCAGCACCGCCCGACACCCCTAATACGTAGGGATCCGCGAGCGGATTTCGCAGGAGGGCCTGAAAGACTGCGCCCGCCGTCGCGAGGGCCGCACCGACGAGCAGCCCGAGAACGACCCTCGGGAACCGAACGCCCAACACGATATCGCGCGTCACCGGATCGATGGTCGTGTCACCGGCATTGAAAAGAAGCTGTGCGACCTCGCCCATGCCGACGCTCGAAGGGCCGGTCGCGAGCGCCCACAGCGCGATCAGGAGCAGGGCTCCCGTCAATATCCCGAGAACGCTCAGCAAGCGTATCACCGAGAGACGGATCACGGGACCACGACCCCTCGGATGACGTCGCGCGCTTCAGCGCCCAGGAATGCTCCTGGCCTAACGAATTCGGATACGCACCCCACAGAAGAGCTTGCCGCCCCCTCCGTCAGCGCGGTGTCGATCGCAGCAACGATCTCCTCTCCGTGAACAAGGGCCGCGAGTTCACGTAGAGCCACATCCAGATCCGGCCCGGGCAAGCTCACCCGGCTCGCCTCGACCGTCCGCACACCCCCCTCCATGACCGCGGGAAGGCTCGGCCAGCGCGACCAGAAGGCGGTCGCGCGTTCGGCCCCCGGCGTCATGTCGAGCAGCAGCTCCGGCCGCGCAGAGATCAACCATTCGATCGATCCACGCGGATACCCCGGCGCCAGGTCGCGGCCCAGGTTTCGGGCCCCCACCGCCTCCAGCATCTCGTCCAGGAAGGTCTCCCCCCCGACGAGATAGAGGGGCGAGCGATCGATGATCGCGAGCGCCGCGGGCCGTGTTCGTCCCAGCGTCGCTCTCACGACCGCTCGACGCATCGCCAGAATCGCTTCGATCCGCGACGCGGCCTCGCACTCGCGGTCGAGCAAGCGTCCCAGCCGGTCGATATTCTCGAGAACCTGGTCGAGTCGTTCGTTCCGATAAACCTCGACCTCGAGCCCGAGACGCTCGAGCCGCTCGGCGTGACTCTGCTGATCGACTCCCGCCACGATCAGAACTCGATCCGGATGCAGCGCGACGACCGCCTCGAGGCTCGGATCGAAGAGTCCGCCCATCTTTGGAAGACCAACGGCCTCCGGCAATACCTTCACGGAATAATCGTCCACCCCGACCAGCGTATCCCCGGCACCCAACCGAAACACGATCGCCGTCAGCGACGGGTTGAGCGAGATCAGGCGCGGCGCTCGGTCGAGCTCCGCCGCCATCGCGAGCGCGCAGGGCGCGATCACGCAGAGCGCGGTCACGAACTCCGGGACCCACCGGGACCGGAACGGAGCGACGAGCGAGCCGGCCCGCCCAGGCAGGATCGACCTGAACGGAAGGAGCCCTCGCCTCATCCCCTCGAACCTGCTCGGCCTTCCCGGTCGATGCCTGCGCATCCCATGATATTCACCGCGCACGCCCAGCCCTGGGCCCCATCGTTGCAACGAACTCCCCGGAATCGACACTCGACCCATCCTCGACCCACCCTCGGCTCATCGTCGGCCCGTCCTCGGCCCATCATAGGCGCCGACCGGCCCTTCGCTTCCACGCTCCGCGTCGGCCCGAGAATCGACAGGCGGACCGGGATCCCGCGGACCCCGGCCCGCCCCTCGATCATTTCTTGGCCGTGCGCGTGCTCTTTCGAGACTGGGCATCCAGCTTCAGCAGGGGCTGCAACCTCGCCGCCAACGAAGGCCCAATTCCCCGAACCGTTTCGAGCTCCTCCATCGACTGGAAGCCGCCGCGGGCTTCTCGCACCGCCAGGATCGCAGCCGCCTTGACCTCCCCGATCCCGGGCAATGCCTCGAGCTGTTCCGCTGTCGCTTGGTTCAGATCGAGTGGCGCCCGAGCACTCTCGGCCTCGCCTTGCGCGACCCCCGAAACGAGAAGAAGACCGAGCATCAGAAATGCGAACGCGTTCTGCAATCCTTTCGAATGTCCACAGTTCGCGGACAGATCCAACTTTGATGACATTGATTCGAACTCCCCGGGACCTGGGGCGAAACGAGAGGGGTCGAGGCGATCAGATGGATCGGAAGTGGTCCCCTCGACCTAGCGATCGCGAGCGATCGCAAATTCGGCTGAAGCGCGAAGCGCAGTCTTGGCCGGACCCTCGGGAAAGGGCGCGATCGCTTCGAGCGCCTTGGCGATATGCTCCTCCGCTCGGCGCTGGGCATCGACCAACCCGCGATGGCTCGTCACCAGCTCGACGACGGGGCCGAATGCGAGGTCCGGCGAATCGAAGGGCGCCATCCCGCCATGCTCATCCGCCACCCGCGCGGCGCCCTTCAAGACACTCGCGACGTGATCCCGCTCGCCCACTCGACAGCGCTTGAGCGTCAGGATCAGGGGCAGCGTGATCTTGCCTTCGCGCAGGTCGGCAAAGGGTTGCTTCCCAAGCTCGTCCAGCTCCGCATCGTAATCGAGGCAATCGTCTCGCAATTGGAATGCGAGCCCGAGCTGGCGACCGTATTCGCAGATCCGGTTGCGTTCGTTGCGCGTGACGCCGCCGAGCAGCGATCCGATCTCGCAACAGTTCGAGAGCAGGGTCGCGCTCTTTCGCTCGATCACGTCGTAGTAATGGGCCTCGGTGACATCGACATCGAAACTTCGTTCGAGTTGCAGCAGCTCACCCTCGGCCATCAGCCGGATCGTGTTCGCATAGCTCTCGACGATCGCGAGGTTTCCATCTTCGACGATGATCGACGACGCGCGCGCATAGAAGAAATCACCCGCCAGCACCGCTCGACGATTGCCCCAGATCGCATTCGCGGAAGGCCGACCACGACGAACCTCCGCGAGATCGACGATATCGTCGTGAACCAGCGTGGCGGTGTGAAGGAGTTCGAGAGCGGCGGCCAACTCGATTCGGCGCGGCCCCGTATACCCGCAGAGCTCTGCCGCGAGCAACACGAGGGCCGGACGCAATCGCTTGCCACCCGACGAAAGCAGATGGGTCCCCAGGACGCCGATCAGTTCCGCCTTCGACTCGACGGTGTCGCGCAGAGCGGCCTCGACCAGCTCCATCTGGGGCGCGATCCGCGCAAAAACCTGTCCGATGCTCTCCTGGACAGCCGCGGCCGATAATTTCTCTGATCCATCCGGGGATCGCTTCGTGTCGTTGGGCGGGGGGGCTTCCATCTCGGCACCTTAGCCGCACGATTCTTTGATGTCAAAGAAAAGAATCTCCAAAAACACTTCAAATTCGGGTGTTTACCGGCGTTCACCTCAAGTCTGTCGAGGGCCCCCAAACGCGAGTCCGGGCCGCGGCCACCAAACCCTCAGAGGCCGCCCTCGATACCGTTGCGCTCCAACCAGTCCACCGCCTGCGCCACCTCTTCTATGGGAATGAGTTCGCAATTCGACATTTTCCGGCCTCGGACCGCCTTGCGGCCGGATCCCTGCGTACCCCGTTCGAGATCTTCGCGATGACACACGGCGGGCACCAGGAGCCGACGAAATCCCAACCGCTCCGCCTCAGCGACCCGCAGTTCGACCCGCGAGACACGCCTCACCTCGCCGCCCAGACCGATCTCCCCGACCGCGGCCGTATCCGCCGGCACCGCGCGGTCGAGCCGACTCGATGCAATCGCCAATGCGATTCCGAGATCCGCCGCAGGTTCCGCGACCCGAACACCACCGGCGGCCTTCGCGTACACATCCTGGGAGAGGAGATCGATGCGACTGCGCCGATCCAACACCGCCAACAGCAAGGCGACCCGCGCGTCCTCGAGCCCGAGCGTCGTCCGACGCGGCGTGCCGTAGGGGGCCGGCGCGACCAGCGCCTGCAATTCGACGAGCATCGGTCGCGAGCCCTCGAGCATCGGAATCACGCAGCTGCCCGGAGCGCGCGTGCTCCGCTCTTCGAGAAAGAGTTCACTCGGATTCACTACGGCTTCGAGCCCGCCGCTCGCCATCGTGAGCACCCCGATCTCCTGAGTCGACCCGAACCGATTCTTCGACGCACGCAGCAACCGGAACGCGTGCGACCGATCACCCTCGAAAGTCAGTACGACATCCACGAGATGTTCCAGCACACGCGGGCCCGCGAGACTCCCATCCTTCGTCACATGGCCGATCAGCAGCAGCACCGAACCGGCCTTCTTGGCCGTCGCGGCCAACTGCGAAGCAGATTCGCGAACCTGCGCCACCGAACCCGCCGATGATTCGATCGCATCGGTCTGAATCGTCTGGATCGAATCGACCACTACGAAGGAGGGGGCGAGCTCCTTCCAGGGATCCGCCAGCGCCTCGACCCGNGTCGAGGTCATCACCTGCATCGAGCCACNGANCCCGGGCAACCGCTCCGCCCGCAGCCGGATCTGCTCGGCGCTCTCCTCGCCACTGACATAGAGGACCGAGTGATCGGCCGCAGCGAGCCCTCCCGCCACCTGGAGCGCCAGCGTCGATTTCCCGATCCCCGGATCCCCGCCGAGCAACACGACCGAGCCCGGAACGAACCCTCCGCCCAAAACCCGATCGAGCTCCCCCTCGCCACTCGCGATCCGCGGGCTGGCGTCGGCGTCGATTTCCGACAGTCGCCGCGGCTTCTCGTCCTCCGCAGCCGGAACCAACGCCGCCAATCCCGCCGCTCCCCGCCCGGGGCCCTTCGCCGCGGCGGCACCCGGCGCCTCGTAGATCTCTTCGACGAGGCTGTCCCATTGACCACAATCGGGGCAGCGTCCATGCCATTGGGGATGTTGTGCCCCACAGGATTGACAGCAGTGGACGGTCCGGCGCTTAGCCATGTGGCCCCCTATCGCTCTCCGCCACGCTCGCCTCCTTCGATCCTGGCCGATCGAGGCGAATGCGCGGACGAAAACAAGGTGAATGTAGACGGTCTCGCCTTGATCCGGCAGGGGGAGAAGGTCTGTCAACTTGAGTATATACTTTGGTTGACAGCCTCGGGCGGAGGCGGTTAGGCTGCCGCGCCGAAGCGGAGGCGAAAGCGATGTCGAATTCCGATTACTCCCTCGATCGGCCCGCGCAGGGTCGCTACGGGGATCTCTCCCGAAACGCCCTCGATGGCATCGCCCCAAGCGAGGCCGACGCGCTCTGGATCCTCGATGGCGAGGATCTCGACCTGCTTCCTCTCTTGCAGGCGGCGTTCGAACCCCGCCGCCGCGCCTTCGGCCGCAAAGTCATGGTGCAGGTCCTGAACAATGTTCAGAACGGGCTCTGCCCGGAAGACTGCGGCTACTGCTCCCAGAACAAGGACTCGGACGCTGCGATTCGCAAATACGCCATGAAGAGCGACGAGGCGATTCTCGCGGAAGCCGAAGCCGCCGCGGTGTCCGGCGCCACCCGCTACTGCATGGTGCTCTCCGGTCGTGGGCCCACACTGGATCGGACGAAGCGAATCGGGGGACTGATTCGTGAGATCAAGACGCGCTGGCCCATCGAGGTGTGTGTGTCCGCCGGGCTCATGGGCGACGAGCACGCGCAGATCCTGAAAGAAGCCGGCCTCGACCGGATGAATCACAACCTCAACACCAGTGAACGACGTTACGAAGCCATCACATCGACACACTCCTATGCGGATCGCATCGCGACCCTCGAAGCCGCCAAGCGAAACGGAATCGAATGCTGCTCCGGATTGATCGTTGGGATGGGGGAGGATTCGATCGATATCTGCGAAGTCGCCTTCAGGTTGCGCGAGCTCGACGTGCCCTCGATCCCAGTCAATTTTCTGATTCCGATTACTGGCAACCAGGTCCAAAACGACGGTAGCCTAACACCCGAGCGCTGTCTGCGAGCGCTTTGTCTGATGCGCCTGGTGAACCCCACGGCTGAGATTCGCATCGCCGGTGGCCGCGAAGGGCATCTGCGATCGATGCAATCTCTGGCGCTCTATCCCGCCAATTCCCTCTTCGTCGAGGGCTATCTCACGACCAAGGGCGACCCGGTCGAGCAGACCTTCGCGATGATTCGCGATGCAGGTTTCGAAGTCGAGGGCAACGACGCCTATCGTGATGTACAGACGACCCGGGCAGCGAAGGGCGAGTCCCCATTCCAGATTCCGGGCGGAGGCGACGAACTGCTCAAGCCGGAGATCACGCGCACGTGACGCCGACCGGCCAGAGCTCCCACCGGGACACCCAAGAGAGCCCCCTCGACGCGATCGCCGACGAGGTATTGAGCGAAATTCGGGAGCGTGGGACCTATCGCCACATGCGTGTGCTCGAGGGTCTGCAAGCGCCGCGCATGCGCGTCGACGGGCGAGAGGTCCTGCTCTTTGCCGGGAGCAATTATCTCGACCTCGCACGTCACCCCGAGGTCGTCGAGGCCACCGAACGCGCCTCGCGCGAGTGGGGATGTGCGGCCGGCGGATCACGGCTCATCACGGGCAACCTCGCCTGCCACGAAGCGCTCGAGAATGAAATCGCCAGCTTCTTCGAAAGTGAGGCCGCGCTCGCCTTCAATACGGGCTACATGGCGAACGTCGGGGTGATTCCTGCGCTGGTGGGGCCGGGCGATGTGCTGGTCTCGGACGAACTCAACCACGCCTCGATCATCGACGGAGCGAAGCTCGCGCGAACGAAAGTTGCCGTCTTTCGCCACGGCGATCTCGATTCATTCGCAGAGACCCTCGAACGGGTGCGGCCCACAGCGCGGCGCGCACTCGTCGCCGTCGACGGCGTCTACAGCATGCACGGCGATGTCGCTCCGATCGCCGAGATCGTGAAGCGTGCTCACGAGCTGGATGCGATGGTGCTGCTCGACGATGCCCACGGAACGGGGTGCCTCGGGACACGCGGTCGCGGCACGGCGGAAGCCGCCGGTGTTCTCGGCGAGGTCGACATCCTGATGGGAACGCTGGGCAAATCGCTGGGATCTTTCGGCGCCTTCGTCGCGGGCTCCGCCAAGCTGCGCGATCTGCTCGTGAATACCGCTCGAAGCTTCATCTTTTCTTGCGCCCTCGCCCCCCCGCAGGTCGAAGCCGCGCGCGTTTCCCTTCGTCTGATCGATGAAGAGCCCTGGCGGAGAGCTCGCCTCATCGAGAACTGTGATCGCTTGCGAAGTGGGCTGGCGAGCGCCGGAATTTCAACCGCACCCAGCACAACGCATATCCTGCCCATCGTGCTCGGTGGGAACGAGCGCACCATGGCCGTCTGTGAAGCGCTCCTCGAACGCGGATATTATGCCCAGGGCATTCGTCACCCCTCCGTCCCCCGCGGCCACGCGCGGCTGCGCGTCACGCCGATGGCGACCCATGCCGAAGCCGAGATCGATGGCCTCGTAAACGCTATCGACGAACTCGTCCGCCGGATCGTGGAGTAGGCGCGTGGCGGGACTCTTCATTACCGGGACCGATACCGGTGTCGGCAAGACCTTCATCGCCTGCGCACTGGCACGTGGACTTCGCGAGGCCGGGGTCGATGTCGGCGTCATGAAGCCCGTCGAGACCGGCCTTTTCGCCACCGGGCCCCTCGACGCCCGGGCGCTGCAACAAGCCGCGGACGTCGACGATCCCCTCGAACTCGTCTGTCCACTCCAATTCGACATGCCGGCAGCACCCGAGGCCGCGGCTCGCGCCGAGGATCGCAGGGCCGACCTCGATCCGATTCTGTCTGCATTCGAGATCCTGTCGAAACGTCACGATTTCATGCTCGTCGAGGGAGCCGGGGGGATCCTCGTGCCTTTCGACGAAAAGACGACGATGGCCGATCTCGCGGACCACCTCGATCTACCCGTCCTCGTGGTGGCCCGCGCCTCACTCGGTACGATCAACCACACCCTGCTCACCCTCGAAGCTTGCGCCACCCGGGGACTCGAGATCATCGGGGTCGTATTGAGCCATCCATCGGGCGCGCTCTCGGAAGCCGACCAGCACAACCTCGCAGTCCTCAAGCGATCGCTGGGAGCGCGCCTCATCGGTGAGGTCGCTCCGATCGTCACCGGTGAGGCGGTCCCCGCGATATCCGCGGGACTCGACGCTGTCCTGTCCTACTCGCGGGCTATGAGAAGGGATTCGAAAGCGGGATGAGCGAACTCCACCCGATCGAAGCGAGTGCGCTCCACGCGCGCCGCGAACGTGTCTTCCTCGTGTTGGCTGGGCTCTTCCTGGGCTCGATGACGATGCTCAACATCCTTGGCATCTCACGATTCGTCGATCTCTCCTTCGATCTATTCGGCCTGACCATTCCCATGTCCCTCGCGATCGGCGTGCTGCCCTATCCGGTGACCTTCCTCTGCACGGATTTCATCTGCGAACTCTACGGGCAGAAGCGCGCCAACCACCTGGTATGGGTGGGGCTCATGCTGAACGCGTGGGTGGTCGCGTTTTTATGGCTCGGCGGCGTGCTTCCGCCAGCGGTGGAAATGGATCCCACAACGGGGCTCCCCCCGGTCGACGCCTACGATTTTGCGTTCTTCCGGATTCGCTTTCTCACCATGGGCGCGGTCTTCGCATCGATGATCGCATATCTCGCGGCACAGTTGTGCGACGTCGCCCTTTTCCATTTCTGGAAACGGCTCACGAAGGGCCGACACCTCTGGCTGCGCAACAACGGCTCGACCCTCGTCAGCCAATTCGTCGACACCTTCGCGGTCATCACGATTACGCATTTCTACGCGAAGGGCCTGCCGATCGATCCCGCAGCCGCGATCTGGCCCCAGCTCTGGATCTTCATCGCATCGGGTTATGTCTTCAAGCTCACCATCGCACTGCTCGATACGATTCCTTTCTACCTCGGCGTGCACTACCTCGGCCGCTATCTCGAGATCGACCCGAACGAAGAGCATGGAGAAAGTATTGTCTGAAGCGCGTCATCCCAACGCACCGGAGTGGTATCGAAAGGCCCTCGCCATTCCGCGTACCGACGAGAGCGTCGACGTCGACGGCTGCCCCATCCACTATCTCGCGTGGGGCGGACGCGGCCGGCGCGGCATCGTTTTCGTTCATGGGGGCGGCGCTCATGGACATTGGTGGACCCACGTCGCCGCACGCTATGCGAGCCGATATCGCGTCGCGGCCCTCGATCTTTCGGGCCATGGCGATAGCGGCCGGCGCGAGCGTTACGGCCTCGAAGGTTGGACGAATGAAGTCCTGGCCGTCGCAAGCGACGCGGAGATGGGCGACCGGCCCGTCCTTGTCGGCCATAGCATGGGTGGCTTCGTCACCATTGCGACCTCCGCCCTCCACCCCGACTCGGCAGCGGGCGTCGTCGTCTGCGACTCCCCCGTCAGCGCGCCGGATCCCGAGATCGATGCACACCGCATGGGCGCCGCCTTCGGCGAGCCCCGCCACTACACATCCCGCGAAGAAGCTCTCGAACGCTTCCGCACCGTGCCTCCCCAGGACCACTACCTCGATTATGTCATGGCGGATGTCGGTCACCACTCGCTGCTCGAGACCGAAGAGGGTTGGTGCTGGAAATTTGATCATCTGGTCTTCAGCGCGTTCGATGAGAACCCCCGGACCGCCGCGCGCCCCTATCTTCCGAGGGTCAGCTGCCGCCTCGCACTTCTGGCGGCGGAATGTGGACTCGTGACCGAAGATGTCGGCGCCTATATGTACGACCTGATGGGACGGGTGAACCCGGTGATCGAGATTCCGCTCGCGGGACACCACTTGATGCTGGACCAACCTTTGCTCTTGATCTCGGCGCTCAATACCCTCCTGGCCGATTGGGATCATTCGGAGCCGCGCCGGCGCGAGGTTTGAGGCCGGGGCAAGGGGCGGGCGGGCGGTGGTTCTGCCTCAGCAGCCAGATGCCCAGACAGAGTTCAACCACCGGCAGATCCCGAGCAATCTCGGTCCGGCGCACCCGATGATTCCAGCAGCCACAGATTCGTGGGCAAAACCCTTCAAGTCCTGTGAATGGAACCCCGATCCCTCCGTCGATGGAAGCGACCACCGCCGACGAAGAGCTGAAGATGCTCGAAATCAAGCTGAACCAGCTCAAGCTCGACTATGAGAAATATTTCCTCGGCAGCCGGACGACCGAACCCGCCCAGCTGCGGTCGGAGGTCCAGAAGACCGTGATCCGCTGGTCCAACACGCGGATCACGAATACGGCCTTGCGCTTCAAGTTCAACAGCCTGAACGGCCGCTACCAGGCCTTCAAGCGCAAATGGGATAATGCCCTCCGCCAGATCGAAGCCGGAACCTATGAGCGGCACATCTTCAAGGCGGATCTCCACGAGCGCGAACGCGGCCTCTCCAGCGAAGCCGAGGGCCCCAACGCCGCACCCTCCTCCGCTCCGAGCAGTGCTCCCGATCTCTTCGAGGATTATCGCGACGCAGTATTGGCGACGGGCCAGAATGCAAAGGGCCTCACACGCAAGAATCTCCAGAAAGCCCTCGCCAAACAGGAAGCCGCCATCAAGAAGAAATACGGCTGCGACAAGGTCGATTTCAAGGTCGTCGTCACCAGCGGCAAGGTCAAGGTGAAGGCCGCCCCGGGCTGATCGACACCGCGCCGGTCGGACGCCGGCTGATTGCCTTCCCAAAGGCCGGCGCTCAGCCGGATGCGCGCTTCAAGAATCGGCCTCCCCCGAACCCGGCCGAGCCCGATTCGGTGACACATCCTGGATCAGTGCCTTCGCGCCGCTCGTCTGGGAACTCGGCCGCAACACGGCACCGGCGTCCGGGCGGCGTTCGGGAGAGTGCAGAGCAACCAGCGTCTGCGCCGAGCGCTCGAAGGAGACGTCGAATCTTCTTTCGTTTAGGACGCAGCCCTCTGAACGAAGGACATCGACGAGCGCCTCGATGACCAGACTCGGCGTCAGGCCTGCCTCGAAGTCCGCAATTCCACCGGCGGTTTCGCGTCGGAAATCGAGATCGAGTGCGGCATAGATCGCTTCGAGGACGTCTCGCAGCGACTCGGATTGGGCCACTGTCAGCACACCCCCTACATGCGCGCCACCACGGATCACGCGCTGTCCCACTCCGACGACCTTGACCCGACCGGCGATATTCACGCTGAATTCGCCTGGGCAATATTCGCCCGGAATCTCGCCGACTCTCGCATCCAGGCCGAGACGCTCGAGCGCGGAGACCAACCAGCCCGTGAGGCGCTCGAAGCGAGCGCGAATATGGAGATGGGCATCGGGATCTGCACTCGCCCAGGCAAAGGCCAGGGACGATTCGAGGAAGGCCGCCGCATGTCCCCCGGCCAGCCGGACCAGGGGCTCGAACCCGGCTTCCCGAGCGCGCTCGACCGCCCGCGCATACCCGGGTCGCCGCGCGTCGAGACTCGAAAAGAGGAGCGCATTGTCCGGCTGGTAGAGGCGCAAGCTCTCGTCGGACGAGCCCATCGCAACACTGCGCAACATGGCGTGGGAGATCGCGGTATCAAAGACCGCGCGACCGGGAAACCGATCGCGGTAGAGATTCAAGGGTTCAGGAGGCCCGCGTCAGCGGCCGGCCACGTCGAGCTCGACCTCGGCACGCGCGACGACACCCGCCAGGCGAGCGCGCTCACCTGCGTTCGCATCATCGGCCGCCAGGCCGTCGAGCTCATCGGCCGCCTCGGCGCGACGGGATTCCGTCGCGTCGCGATCGATCTCCTTCGCCAGCGCACAGGTATCGACGAGCACCACGACGCGAGATCCATCGACTTCTGCAAAACCACTCGTGATCGCCGCCCACTCATTCCCACCACCGGAGCGAATGATCTCCATCGGTCCGGGCTTGAGCGGCGTCAAGAATCTCTCGTGACTCTCGAGCACGCCGAAATTCCCCGCCTCACCCGGCAGGACGACCTGTTCGATCTCTTCGCAGAGGGCTTCACCTTCCGGCGTCACGACTACGAGTTCAAGTGCCATGTTGGTTTTCCTTTTCCACCCGCATGATCATCGCACCACCCAACCTCACCAGAGGGGTCTCTCTGTCACCACACTCTCGAGGGCGCAATCAAATTAAACGAGGGTCTTGGCTTTTTCGACCGCGCTCTCGATATCGCCGACCATGTAGAAGGCCTGTTCCGGCAGCTCGTCGTGCTTGCCATCGAGAATTTCGCGGAATCCGCGGATCGTGTCTTCGAGTCGGACGTAGACACCGGCCGTGCCCGTAAACTGTTCCGCGACATGGAAGGGCTGCGACAGGAAGCGTTGAACCTTCCGGGCGCGTGCCACGGTGAGCTTGTCCTCCTCCGAGAGCTCATCCATGCCGAGAATCGCGATGATGTCCTGGAGATCCTTGTAGGCCTGCAGCGTCTGCTGGACGCCTCGGGCGACTTCGTAATGATCGTCGCCGACCACCTGCGGATCGAGAATTCGCGAGGTCGAGTCGAGCGGATCAACCGCCGGATAGATACCAATCTCCGTCAGCGACCGATCGAGCACCGTCGTCGCATCGAGATGCGTGAACGCTGTCGCCGGCGCCGGGTCGGTCAAGTCATCCGCCGGCACGTAGATGGCCTGCACGGACGTAATCGATCCCTTGTTCGTCGAGGTGATGCGTTCCTGCAGCTCGCCCATATCCGTCGCCAGGGTGGGCTGGTAGCCCACTGCCGAAGGAATTCGGCCGAGCAGCGCGGAGACCTCCGAGCCGGCCTGCGTAAAACGAAAGATGTTGTCGATGAAGAGAAGCACGTCCGTACCCTCTTCGTCGCGGAAATATTCGGCCGCTGTCAGCCCCGTCAGACCGACCCGTGCGCGTGCTCCCGGCGGTTCGTTCATCTGGCCGTAGACCAGCGCCGTCTTTTCGAGAACCGTCGAGCCGTCCGACAGCACCGAGTCCTGCATCTCGTGCCAAAGATCGTTGCCCTCGCGCGTTCGCTCGCCCACACCCGCGAAGACCGAATAACCCGAATGCTCCTTCGCGATGTTATTGATGAGTTCCATGATGACGACCGTCTTACCGACGCCCGCACCACCGAAAAGACCCACCTTGCCGCCCTTGTTATAGGGAGCGATCAGGTCGACGACCTTGATGCCGGTCTCGAGGACCTCGACGCTCGTCGATTGCTCGACGAATTCCGGCGCGGGACGATGAATCGGGTAGGTCATCTTCGCGTCGATCGGTCCGCGTTCATCGACGGGTTCGCCAACCACGTTCATGATACGACCGAGGGTTTCGGGACCAACCGGAATCGTGATCGGCGCGTTGGTATTCGAGACTTCCTGGCCGCGGCGCAGCCCGTCGGTCGTATCCATGGCGATCGCGCGCACGGTCTTCTCACCGAGGTGCAAGGCGACCTCGACAACGAGGTTATCCGGCTGGTCATTGATCGCAGCATTTGTCGTGATGAGCGCCGTCATGACCTCGGGGAGATCACCGCTCTCGAATTCGACGTCGACCACCGGCCCCATGACCTGAACGATCTTGCCATTGCTCATTCTCTGCTCTCCTTCCGGCGGGAGATTGATCATCCGCCGGTCCTGTTTCTGCTCGGTGCTATTCGAGGGCCTGGGCCCCGGTCACGATCTCGACGAGCTCGCCGGTAATCGCAGCCTGCCGCGCGCGGTTGTACTGAAGCGTGAGCGCTTCGATCAGCTCTTCTGTGTTCTTGGTCGCGGCTTCCATCGCGGTCATGCGCGCCGCATGTTCTCCCGCCTGATTTTCGAGCAGGGCGCGAAACATCTCGATCTCGACCGCCTTCGGCACGAGCGCCGCGAGCAACGCTTCGGGATCCGGCTCGATCTCGTAGGCCGACGCCTCCTCCGCTCCATCTTCGCCCTCGGGCGGCGTGAAGGGAAGCAAGGTCGTCACGATGGGCTCCTGTGTCATCGTCGAAATGAACTCGCTGAAGACCAGCACGACCTCGTCGAGATCGCCCCCGATATATCGCCGCATCAGCTCCCGTGCGACGTCTGCCGCCTGCTCGTAAGTGATGTCTCCGTCGATCGGGGAATCGAAGGAGATCTGGCTGGCCCGCCGCCGACGGAAATAGTCGGCCCCCTTCTTGCCGAGCAGCGTGAGTCCGATCTGATCGAATTCGCCCCGTCGCTCAGAGAGGACGGCTTCCGCTGCTTTGGCCACGTTCGAATTGAACGCACCGGCGAGGCCGCGATCGGAGGTCACGACGACGATCTCGAGGCTCTTGCGATCCTCACGAACGTCGAGCAGGGGATGCGATTCTTCGAGTGCTCCCTGGGAAACTTCCTCGAGCGTCGAACGCATCCGCATGGCGTAGGGTCGAGCGTTCTGGATCGCCTCCTGGGCGCGGCGAAGCTTGGCCGCGGCCACCATTTTCATGGCGGACGTGATCTTCTGCGTCGACTGGACGCTCATGATGCGTCGCTTGATGTCTCGTAGATTCGCCACGGATCAGGCCGCTTCGATGCCCGCTGCCATTTCGCGGGCTTCGGTGGGCTGGAAGACGTTGCCGAACTCATCGAGCGCGGCGATGAGCTGCTGCTCAGTGTCGTCCTCGAATTTGCCGGAACTCTTGATCGTGTCCAGGATCTCGGCCTTGTTCGACCGCATCCAGTCGAGCATCTCGCTCTCATAGCGCTGAACGTCAGCGAGATCGAGGTCGCGAATCCAGGAATTGCGACCCGTCTGCGGCGTAGACGCGTAGACCGACACGACCTGCTCTTCCATCGCGAGCGGCGAGTATTGACCCTGCTTGAGAATTTCCGTCTGTCGCTCACCGTTGGCGAGCTGCTCCTGCGTCGCCGCATCCAGATCGGATCCGAACTGCGCGAACGCCGCCATCTCCCGGTATTGCGCCAGATTCAGTTTGAGCTGGCCGGCCACCGACTTCGTCGCCTTCTCCTGCGCGGCACCACCCACCCGGGAAACCGAAAGGCCGACGTTGATCGCGGGCCGAACGCCCGAGTTGAAAAGATCGGTCTCGAGAAAGATCTGGCCGTCCGTGATCGAAATAACATTGGTCGGAATATACGCCGACACGTCGCCGCCCTGGGTCTCGATGATCGGCAGAGCCGTGATCGAGCCGCCCCCCAACTCATCGGAGAGCTTGCAGGCCCGTTCGAGCAAGCGCGAATGGACGTAGAATACGTCGCCAGGATAGGCCTCGCGGCCCGGCGGTCGACGAAGCAACAGGGAGAGCTGCCGATAGGCCACGGCCTGCTTGGAGAGATCATCATAAACGATGAGCACATGCTTGCCGTTGTGCCCGAAATGCTCTGCCATCGTCACGCCTGTATAGGGCGCGATGTACTGAAGGGGCGCCGGCTCCGAAGCGGTCGCGGCGACCACGATCGTGTAGTCCATCGCCGCGTGCTGCTTCAGCTTCTCGGTGACCTGCGCGACCGTCGATTGCTTCTGGCCGATCGCGACATAGACGCAGACGACGTCCTTGCCCTTCTGGTTGATGATCGTGTCGATTGCGATCGCCGTCTTGCCGGTCTGTCGATCGCCGATGATCAACTCGCGCTGGCCACGACCAATCGGGACCATCGCGTCGATCGCCTTGATACCCGTCGCCAGGGATTCGTCGACCGATTTCCGCGCCACGATGCCGGGCGCCTTGAGCTCGACCTGACGGGTCGTCTCGCCGCTGATGGCACCCTTTCCGTCGATCGCCACCCCGAGCGCGTTCACCACGCGACCGAGCAACTCTTCGCCCACGGGCACTTCGATGATTCGACCCGTCCGGCGAACGAGGTCGCCCTCCTTCACACCGCGTGAACCACCCATGATGGCTACGCCGACATTGTCTTCTTCGAGGTTCAGGACCATGCCACGCAGGCCGCCGTCGAACTCGACGAGTTCACCCGCCAGAGCGTTGTCGAGACCGTAAACGCGCGCAATTCCGTCACCCGCATTCAAGACCGTACCAGTCTCTGCGACGTCGATCTCGCGGTCGTAATCCTTGATCTCCCGCTTCAGGATATCGGTGATCTCTCCGGGCTTGATGTCCATTTTTCAGGATCCCTTCGTAACGCTTGTGCCAGTTCCAGTGAGTGCCGCGCGCAACTGTCCGAGTTGCGTGCGGAGGCTTCCATCAAAGACGAGATCACCGACCTTGGCGACCGCGCCGCCTATCAGAGCGGGATCGACCTCGATCTCCAGCCTGACTTCTTGTCCGGTGCGCTCGGAGAGCGCGCGACGCAATCGGTCCTTGCGGCGATCGTCCAGCGGACTCGCGGCAACGATTTCCGCCGTGACCATTCCCTCCGCCTCGTCTGCGAATTCTCCGTAGGCGTCAGCGATCGCACCAAAATCGATCAGACGGCGCTGATCGATCAGGTAGGAAACGAAATTCTGCACGAGCGCGCTGGTCGAGGCGCCACCCGAGATCGCGCGAAGGGCGCTCTTTCGCTCTGCCGCTGGATGCAGGGGGGTCAGCAGTGTATCGCGCAACTCGCGGCTGCCCTCGAAGAGCGAGACGAGATTCTCGAGTTCGACGCGCACCTCTCGGTGACGATGCTCGTCCTGCGCGAGTCCGAAGAGCGCCTTCGCATAACGATGGGCAGCGGTTCCACCCTTCATCGGTTCGCTCCTTCGCCACTCGTTGTGTCGCCGGATCCCGAGGAAGGCTCGATTCGGGTGATGAATTCGTCCATCAACCGCTCTCGATCACCCTCGCCGACACTTTCCGTCAGCCTGCGAGCAGCGATCTCGAGGGCGAGGTCAGCCGCTTCGTCCCGGAGTTGGGATTGGGCTCGCCGCAGCTCCTGGTCGACTGAAGCTTTCGCGTCTCGCCTGATTCGTTCGGCGGCCGCTCGCGCATCGGCCAGAATGCGTTCGGCTTCCTCTTCAGCGCGGCGGCCGGCGCCCTCGCGGATATTCTCGGTCTCGGAAGAGAGATCGAGGAGGCGCCGCTGGAGCTCTGCGTTGCGCCGCTCCGCTTGTCGCAACAACTCATCCGCGTCGGAGAGTTCCGTCTGGATCCCGTTGCGGCGGGTCGCGAAATACTCACCGATCGGCCCGCGCGCGAAATAGATGATGACGCCCAGGATGAGAGCGAGGTTGACCGCCTGCCAGAGGGTTTCCATGACGGGGTCGTGGTCGTCGCCACCGCCGGACGCATGGGCGAGACCAGCGCTGAGGGCGAACGCGAGGAACATGAAGAGGATCTGCATGAGCCCGCGAGCCGAGCGACGCATGGCCAGCGAATGATTTGGCATAGAATTCTCTGTGTAGAGGGCCGACTGAGCGGGTGCCCGCTGGATCGAGATGCTGTTCACGACAAGGCCCGCCCGAGAACCTGCTCGGCCGCTGCCTTGGCCAGATCCTCCGCTTCTGCTCGAAGGCTCGTTCGCGCGTCTTCCAATGATCGGCTCAGACTGATCCGCGCGGCCTCGAGTTCGGCATTGGCTTCGCTGCGCGCCTGATTCGTCAGGACGGCTTGCTCGTCGCGGGCGCCGGCAAGCTGTCCCTGCCGTGCGGTTTCAGATTCGGCTCGGGCTTCGCGAATCGCCTCTTCGTATCGACCGAGCACGCTATCAGCCTCTTTGTCGAGCTGCGTCGAACGATCGCGTGCGCCCTGGATGCGGTCCGCGCGTTCGTCGAGCGCGCGGAAGATCGGCTGGAAGATCAGCTTGTTCAACGGAAAGATCAGTGCGACGAAGCCGATGATCATGATCCACAGACTTCCGAATCCGGGCTTGTCGAGAATCAACCCGAAGAACGCGTAGTCCGGGATCAGTTCGAGTTTGTCGGAGGCAAAGGCAGGTGCCGCGCCTAGCACGAGCGCAGCAGCGCAGACGAACAGGCGACCAGGCAAGGACCGGCCTCGCTTGCTCGAGGCCGCAGCACATGCGGACGAGGTCATTTTGTTTCGCACCATTCTGGTTTCCACGATTCCACGAATGCTGAGAATCTGACGGCGGCGCTCGGCACGAAGCCGGCGGCCATCGAGATCCTCTGATTCCGGTTTCCGTTCGAACGCGAGTCTTCGGCCGAATCTCTCGCGGTCGTCCGAGCTCGGACGTCCAGGGGTGGGTACCACGAAACGACCGGCAGCGGAGAGTGACGCAACGATTTGTTGACTGATCGGGCCGACACTCGAGCCTGCCACCACCGGGCCGGAGAGGCGGGCGCGAGCGGCGCCAAGTCTTGCACCACTGGGGCCTCAATTCAACCGCCTGAAGGGCGTCAAAATGAAGCGTGAATGGGTTTCCCGGGCCTGGCTCGGGGGAACAACCGGGAAGCACCGTCCGCGTCAGGCGCTCTATCCTCCGATGCGCGCGTCGCCGTTCCACACGGCGTCATCGTCGACCTCGAGCACCGGAGCCTCCAGATCTCCTTCGAAACGAGCCCCCGGACCGAGCCGTGCACGTCCGCGAGCAGTCATGGGGCCGATGATCTCGCCCTGGCTATCGACGATCTCGCAATCGATCACGCCTTCGATCCGCCCCTCCGGGCCGAGATGGAGCTCGCCGGGGCCCCGCAGACTGCCGTTCACAGCACCGTCGATCAGCGTGCTCCCGACGACCGCCACCTGTCCCTCCCACAGTCCGCCGCGCGGGACCAGGGCGAGGGGGGTTCCCCGGTCCGCGCCGGGTCGTCGCGCCACATCGGGCTCGCCCTCCTCTCCTCCGGCGCCCGACTGCCCGGTGTGGCTCACGATGATTCTCCGAGGAGCATATCGCCGATCCGTGCGAGGTCTTCGAGGTTGAAATAGTTGATCTCGAGCTTTCCGCCGCCCTCCGTGTTGGGGTGAAGGGTGACCTTCGTCTGGAGGCGCCGTTCGATCTTCTCGATGTAGGCCCGGGTGTCCGGGTCGAGAGCGGGTATCGGCGGCTTGAGCTTCGGCTCCCGGATCGGCCGGCGGCGGGTGCCGCCGACCTCCCGCGCCGCCCGCTCCGACGCTCGCACCGAAAGCGATTGGCTGAGAATCCTCGCCCTCAGGCTCTCGCGTACCTCGACGTCGGTGACCTGAAGCAAGGCTTTCGCGTGGCCCATGCTGAGCCGCCCGTTTTCCACGTCGCCCTGGATCGTTTGGCTGAGGTCGAGCAGGCGGATATGGTTCGCGACGGAGGAGCGATCCATAGCGACCTTCCGGCCGATCTCGTCCTGCGTATGGCCGGCGTCAGCGAGGGCTTGATAGGCATAGGCGAGTTCGATCGGGTTGAGGTCCTGACGCTGGACATTTTCGACGATGGCCAGCTCCAGGCGATCGGCGGGGTCGACGTCGAGGACGACGACGGGAATCGTCTTGCGCCCGGCGAGCTGACTGGCCCGAAAGCGGCGTTCGCCCATGACCAGCTCGAAGCGCGCGGCCGCCCTGCGAACGACGACGGGCTGAAGCACACCGTGTTGGCCGATGGAACGCGACAGTTGTTCGAGCGAGAGCGGATCGAATTCGCGCCGGGGCTGGTCGGGATTGGGGTCGATCAGCTCGATTTCGAGCTCCTGAGGACTCTGAGAATCCACGTTCGGATCCGGCTGTCGCATCTGAGTGTCGACACTAATTTGTGTTTCGCCGAATGGCGCCGGTGTCCCAGAGGGACCGGGCACAGGGGCTTCCGCCGACTGCGCCGGACTCGAGATCAGTGCGCCCAACCCTCTTCCTAGAGCACTTCGTCGTTGACTCATCTTCGCCTCCTGGGCAGTTGCCTACGCGAACTCTCCGCTCGAGTCTTCGAGAGAGCCTTCCGGTGGAGAGGATATCGCCCGACCCGGCAAGACCGGTGGCTTGCGCGGAGGCGTCGTGAGAGTCAGCTGCGCCAGCAACTCGTCGGCGAGCTTCACGTACGAGGCTGCGCCCTTTGAATGAATGTCATAAAGGAGGATCGGTTGCCCGTGGCTGGGGGCTTCTGAAAGACGGATATTTCGCGGGATGCGCGTTCGGTATACCTTGTCTCCAAAATGACTTCGCACTTCTGCTTCGACCTGGCGGCTCAGGTTGTTTCTTTGGTCGACCATCGTGAGGACGATGCCCTGGATAGCCAGTCTTGGATTGAGCTTCCCCGTCACCAGGGTCACGGTCTCAACCAGATTCGCGAGGCCTTCGAGCGCGTAATATTCGCATTGGAGCGGGATGAGAACCGCATCCGCCGCGGTCAGCGCGTTCACGGTCAACAGACCCAATGAGGGCGGACAGTCGATCAGGATGATTTCGTACGCGTCGCCGATCGCGCGAATGGATTGGGCCAGTCGATACTCTCTGGCCTCCACCGAAACAAGCTCGACTTCGGCCCCGACGAGGTCCCTACCGGCCGGCACGACATGCACGGTCTCGAGTTCGGTTTCGTAGGCACATTGGGTCAGCGGGATCTCATCGATGAGCGCATCGTAGATCTGTCGCTCGGCGTTCGTGATCCCGTAGGCACTGCTCGCGTTCGCCTGCGGATCCATGTCGATGAGGAGCGTGGGGCGTTCCGAGGCTCCCAGGCACGCGGCCAGGTTTACCGCCGTGGTTGTCTTGCCGACGCCGCCCTTCTGGTTGACGACGGCGATCACAAACGGGCTTGAAGCCATGCGTTCTCTCGCTTGATCCATGGGGAGAACGGGCATTTCACTCCGCCTTGCTCTTCCCCCCAGATGAGTCGGCGACCATACGGAACAAACGAGGGCCCGTCTTTCGTTTGGTAACACAGTCGGCGTCGAATGCGAGTGCCTCGCACTCGAGACAGGGCGGTAAGGGGGAATCTCCCTATTTGCCCGAAGCTCGAGCGATCCAGAGCCTGCGCGCAGATCCGATTCCGGGGACGACGTATTCCCGAAGGGTCATTTCTTCAAAGCCGTCGGGAGCCTTCGGTGAAATGGCGGCTTCGGAAGCCGGAAGCGCCAGAATCGAGGCGGAATGGGACCATTCGGCCATCAGTTCGAACGCGCGCCGCGGCTGGGTCATCGCCTGGGCAACGACGATGTCGCATGGAGTCTGCTCGACTTCATCCGAACGTCCTAGAATCGATGAGACGTTTTCGATCCCGAGTCGCCGCCGCGCTGCGCGCTGAAAGTGATTCCGCTTGAGCCTTGATTCGACGAGAGTGACACTCAGATCGGGATAGAGGATTGCGATGGGGAGCCCTGGAAAACCAGCCCCGCTCCCAAGGTCCGCAAGGCTGGTCGAGCTTGATAATTCCGGCAGGGATGCGGCAAGAGCTGCTGCGTCGAGGACCAGGCGCGATGTCATCTCCATGGGGTCACGGTGACCCGTCAGATTGATGCGACCGGCCCAATGACCGAGTATCCCGACCAATTCGGTGAGCTGCTCAAGCTGCTTCTGGCTGCTGGGAAGCGAGAGTTCGGCGAGCCCTTGCTCTAATCGTGAAAAGACGGCGATCTCGGTCGCTTGTCGAGAGTCGCCGTCTTTCATTTTGTGCTCCGTTCCACGGGGAACGTTTCAATCAGAATCGAATACCCGTCTCACGGACTCATCGGCGTTCCCCGTGGAACAGGGGATTCGCCCCGGGTAGACCCTGAGCAGCAGCGTCAGGAAGACTCCCCAACCGCCTCTTCGTATTCGGGAGCCCCTTCGGGAACCACCAGGACCTGCCGGTATCGACCTTCTCCGATGCTCATCGTGGCCACATTCTCGACCTCTCGGATCTTGATATGAATGGTTCGTCTATCCCGACCATTCATCGGATCGAGCGCAATCGAACGCCCCGTCTCCTTGGCCCGCTTGACCGCGCGGTCCGAGAGTCGGCCCAACATCTCTTCTCGCTCGTCACCACCGCCCTCGACGTCCACCACGATCCGCGGTGCATCTTCACTCTGCCGCATCGCCACCTGGTTCGTGATCAACTGAAGCGCGTCAGTCCCACGACCGTCACCTGCCTGCAACACCTCAGCCGCTGCACCGCTCAACTGATAGATCAGGAAACCCCCTTCAGCGGACTCGGAGATCTCGAACGAGCCGAGCTTCATGCGCTCCACGGCCCCCAGCACAAATTCACCGATCGCCCCGATCTCCCCCTTGGGGGTACCCTTCGAATCAGCCACCGCTGCGAGCTCCTCCGACTTGAGCTCTTCCCGCGGGGCCTCTCGCTCTGATCGGCCACCCCGGCCTCGACCGCCTCTTTCGCGACCCTCGTTGCGATCTCCGCGGTCGCGACGCGGGCCACGATCATCGCCGCGACCCCGCCCGCGCTCTCGACCTCCCCGGTCCCCACGATCCCGACCCCGGTCTCCTCGGTCGCGCTCGCCCCCGCCATCGCTAGGCCTCGGACCGCGTGCAGCCACGTCTTTCGGCACCGCGACGACCACGGTCCGGCCGGCCGTGCCAAAGATCTCACCCTCCGGCGCGACGATGAATTTCAGGTCACTCTCCTCCTTCCCGAAAAATTCCGCCGCCTGTGCGCGCACGTCCTCGAGGCTCTCCCCAACAAATTCATTCGGTTCCTGTCGCTGGTCATACATCGATCTCTCTCAATCTCGCCGTCGCGGCGTGTTATGTCACCGCAACTCGGCGGTCAGCTCTTCGGCTGCAGGTGATTCCGAACCCAATATTGATGAGCGATGCCGAGGAGGTTGCTCACCGTCCAATAAAGAACCAGTCCGGAAGGAAAGGTGTAGGAAATAAAAAGCATCATGCCCGGCATCATGATCAGCATCATGCGTGCCTGCACAGGATCCATTCCTGTCTGCGGCATCATCTTCTGTTGCACAAACATGCTCGCGCCCATGATCAAAGGAAGAATACGGACCGGAAAATCGAGGCCTGGCAAGGTGAACAACGTCGCCGGCTGTGAAAGGTCATCGATCCAAAAAACAAAAGGTGCGTGTCGAAGGCCGATCGACGTCCGAAGCGCGTAGAAGAGACCGATCAACACTGGCATCTGCAGGAAGAGTGGAAGACAACCGCCCAAGGGGTTGATGCCCTCCTCGCGATAGAACTTCATCATCTCTTCGGATTGCTTCTGCTTATCGTCCTTGAATCGCTCCTGCAGCGCCTTGAGCTTGGGCTGCACCTCTCGCATGCGCTCGGATGACCGCATCTGTCGAACCATGAGCGGTGCGGTGACGATTCGCACCAAGATCGTCAATACGATGATCGCGAATCCATAATTCGGAATAAACGCATAGAGTTTATCCAACGCGATCTCGAAGAAGCGAGTCAGCGGCTCGAGCCAGCTCCAACCCCGATCCACCGATTTGCCGAGCTGCGCGTTCGCGTGGGCGAGAGCGTCCGGCGTCTTCGGACCCAAAAAGCCTCGCAAGGATTCCATCGCGACACCGCGCGAGGCGACACCGACCCCCGGAAGCAGCATGCGCACTTCGCCACTTTCGCCTTCCTCGATCGCCCGAAACTCAACATCGAAACGAGGGCGCTCCTCCGGGTCGATCACGAGACCCGCAAAATATCGAATATCGAAGCCGGCCCATTTCGAGCGACCTTCGATATCCTCCGTGCCGTCGCCGGGATCACCGAAGCTGAAGAAGCCCGGCTGGCCAATGGCTTGTACAAAACTTCGCGTCACACCGACCTCCTCACCATAGGCGACGAGGGACATCTCCTGGAAATCATCCCGAAGAGAGGTTTGCGCGGAGAGCAACACCTCGAAACGAGCGTCCACAGGATCCGTGAGGTAGCTCTCGAAGGAGAGTTCCAAATCGAAGCCATAACCCTCGGCATCGAGTCGGATCGTTCGGGTGAGTACGCCCGCCGGATTCTCCGCGCGCTGGACGACCTCACGCGGCGATTCGCGAATGACCTCGAAGCGCGAACGGGCGAAACTCGCCCCGGAGATTCCGGCAACGTCTGTGACGATCACGGGACGTTCGGTGTCAATCAATTCGATCGGAATGTCACCGTCCGGTAACCGCTCATTGAAGTCTCGAAGCGTCCAGCCGGTGATCAGCCCTGGACCATTAGAGATCTTCGCGACGACATATTCATTCTCGAGAATGGTCGAAGAAAGTGGAATCACGCGATCGGGTCGAGTGACTTGCGTCGGCACCGCCTCGCTCGGCTTCGGGTCCGAAAGCGAAACCCTCGCTGAGTTCGCATCGCTCAGGGAATCCGCAGTGTAAACCGGTGCCAGGTCACTCGCGGACGTCGATCCAGAACTGCTCTCTGCTTCTGCCGTCGCTTGTAACTCCGCCTCCATCGCGATCGCGGATTCGACGCGGCGTTCTTCCTGGTACATGACATAGGTCACGAAGACCATCATCGAGAGAGCGAATGCGAGAACTGTGTTTCGATCCACGAAGTTGAAGCCTTCTCTACCCGTCTACGGAACGGGATCGTATCCGCCGCGGTGAAAGGGGTGACAGCGAAGCAATCGTCGAGCGCCGAGCAGAGCACCAGGCCAGAGACCGTGGCGTGCGATCGATTCCTCCGTAAACACCGAACAGGACGGTTCGAAGCGACACCCCGAGCCCAGAAGAGGTCGGAGCATGCCGCGATAGAGGAGAAAGAACCCGCGAATAATGAGATTCGAGCGCGGCACCGGCGATCGGCTCGAAGCGGATTCGAGATGCGAAAGAGCCTCGGGGGATTCTGCTCGCACGAGAGGATCTCCCCCCCCCGGAACACCTTCAGCTCGCGTCCCCCCGACCTGCGAGAATCTCGACATCGCTTGTGTCTTCCCCACGGGATTCCTATCCCTTATCTTGGTCGATCGACTCGAGATCCAGGAGTTTGCAGAGCTGCTCGTCCAGCTCCTTCAGAGAAAGCTTCGAGCCAGATCGCCGCGCGATGATCACCAGATCGATATCAGAAGGGAAATCCCCTCGCCGCTGCCGAAACCACTCCCGCGTTCGGCGCTTGAAGCGATTGCGCACAACGGCATTACCGACCTTCCGGCTCGCGGTGATCCCCAGGCGACTTCCGATACGCAGAACATTACCTAAACATCTGGAATCATTTGTATTTTTATATCTTCGGGTCGTCATCACGACCACGTGGCGGCAGGCACGTCGACGCCCCCGGCGCATCACGCGTCGAAAATCCCTCGAGTCGAGAAGACGGTCAGAACGCTCGAAGCGACCGGTCGTCCCACCGGAACTCATTTCTGCGCCCAGTTGATCCGGACGAAAACGCTTGAGAACCGGAAGCTCACGCACCCGTGTGACACTGACCGAGGCGCCAAGAAGACGCTACTTGGACGCGACGGTCGCCGCGAGTCGCTTACGACCTTTGGCCCGGCGACGCTTCAAGATGGCGCGTCCCGACTTGGTCTTCATCCGCTCGCGGAATCCGTGCTTGCGGAGGCGTTTGATTCGGCTGGGCTGAAATGTCCGCTTCATCTCTGCGGATCCTCACTCTCTCTCGCGGTCTATTCGCGTTCGGCTCGCTGCATTGACGCGTTTGATGCGCCTGTCCATCACCCTACCGTGATTCATCGAATTCCGACTATACCCGAACAGCGTCTCGCTCATTCGAAGTGATGATCCGGGATGATTGGGGCAGGTCGGCCCGTCGTCACATGCGCGGCGTGCACGGGGACGATAGGGTCGACCAGGAAGCGCGGAAGCTTACCGGGGAGCGTCGGGCCCTGTCAATACGCCCCAGGTCAGCCTCCTTTCCGAGCAAAACCGCGCAGATTTTCTGAAATCCTGGCTCGCGGTGTTTCATCAATGCTGCTCGCTCCGACCGACCTCCCCGTGTTACCCTGCCGACAGAAGACGAAACGCATATTCGAAAAGCCTGCAAGCTGTCTTATCCAACACGACCGGACAGCGCCTCGGCAAATCTGAAACACTAATTCCTTCGGTAGTTTGGGTCCCTTTTGTCCGACGGACTATCACCTTCTATTACTACTCTTTAATTTTTCTATTCCAAAACAGAAGAGAGCGCGGATGAAACTCTCGATTACAAAAACCGAGTTCCTTCGCGGTCTCGGTCGTATTCAGTCAATCGTCGAAAAGCGAAACTCGATGCCGATCCTCGCGAATACGCTGATCGAAGCCCCGACTACGGGGGAAGAGGCGCGCTTACAACTTGCTGCGACCGATCTCGAAGTCGGGGTGCGTAGTCAACATGTGGCCTCCGTTACCGAAGCAGGTGGATTGACCGTTTCTGCCAAGAAGCTCTTCGAAATCGTCCGTGAGCTTTCGGATGAAAAAATCGAACTGGAAGCAACCGTCAATTCATATCTCGAAATCCGATGCAATCGAAGTCGCTTCACCCTCGCGGGCACGGCAGCGGAGGAATATCCCACACTGCCCGAATTCAGCCCCGAAAAGACCGTTCCGGTCTCTGCAGCGATATTGAGCGCGATGATCGAACGCACGATGTACGCGGCTTCAATCGATGAGACCCGATACAATCTCAACGGCGTATATCTGGAAGTGCTCGGAGAACCAGGAGAGATTCGCCTGGTCGCCACCGATGGACATCGACTCGCATGTGTGGATCGCGAAATCGATGGCGACGTCAGTACTCTCGCCAGTGGAGTCATTATCCCACGCAAGGGTCTGGGTGAACTCAAACGTCTCGTCGACGAAGACGACGCCGAAGAAATCGAACTCGCCTTTGCGAATAACAGCGGGCTGGCGCGCAAGGGTGATGTCACGCTCGTGATGCGACTGATCGAGGGAGAGTTTCCCAATTACAACCAGGTGATTCCGAAGGATCTCACGCGACATCTGATCCTTTCAACGGAATCGCTCGTGCAAGCGGTGAAGCGCGTAGCACTCTTGTCTTCCGAACGAAGTCGAGCCGTGAAGCTCGATCTCTCCGATGGACAACTCGTGATTACGTCGAATAATCCGGATCTGGGGGACGCGCGCGAAGAGCTCGATATCGACTATGCCGGTGAACCGCTCTCGATCGGATTCAACGCGCGCTATCTGCTCGACGCGATCAACGCGGTCCAGCTCAAGGAGATTCGCTTCTCCTTCCAGGATGAACTCTCACCTTCGCGAATCACGCCGCCGGATGATGAAAAAACGCTGGCCGTGGTCATGCCGATGCGGATCTGAGAGTGGTTCCAGCCCATATTCGCCGCGGCGTGACGCGCGCGCGTCATGGCCGTGCGCCAGAGGGGTTCCAAGCTTGCGCGATCCCGTCGATGGAGCGCCAAGAGCGATTTTTGCAGCGTGAATCGAGCACAGAGCCTGAGTGTTCCCGTGGGAATTCGATGTCGGGGTAAGAACGTTCATCTACGGGCCGGAGAACGGCTTCTCCTATCGATAATTAAAGATTTTCGCCTTTGCTTGACCCTCTGGGTTCAGGTACTCTCTCAGCGCGTCTGGGACGCGTTTCGTAACGCCAGCCTCCGCTCATCAGAGAGTCCTGGGAAACTGCGGGAAAAATCGCCGTAGTTACCCGCAGGAGTTAAGCGGCTTAGAAAAATAGTCAGAGATCGACGGTTGGTTCCAGTCGAGATCAGTCGAGAGACCCTCTCGCTAGACGCCATTTCTCAACCGATTCACGACAAGAACACATGCCGTAAGCACGCATGCGAGAAAGAAACTCGGTGAGCTACGACGCCAGTTCAATCGAGGTTCTAGAAGGCCTCGACCCCGTCCGCAAGCGACCTGCGATGTATATCGGGACGACTGGTCCCGATGGTCTTCACCATCTGGTGTACGAGATCGTCGATAACTCGATCGACGAAGCGCTTGCGGGACATTGTAGCGAGATTGTCGTCACCATCGAGGAAACAGGCTGTGTGACCGTCGTCGATAACGGTCGCGGTATTCCGACGGATATGCACCCGATCGAGAACCGGCCCGCCTCCGAAGTCGTCTTGACGACGCTCCACGCCGGTGGGAAATTCGACGAAAATTCGTACAAGGTATCGGGGGGGCTTCACGGAGTGGGGGTCTCCGTCGTCAATGCGTTGTCCATCGAACTTCGCGTCCACATCAGGCGCGGCGGCAAGATTCACACACAGACGTTTCAACGCGGAAAGCCGATCACTGCGCTCGACGCGATTGGCGATACCGATGAAACGGGTACCACGATCACGTTTCAACCGGACCCCGAAATCTTCGCGGTGACGGATTTTTCCTTCGACGTTCTGTCGAAGCGGCTGCGCGAACTTTCCTTCTTGAATGCAGGTGTCCGCATCATCATTCGCGAGGAAACAAGCGGGAAGAGTCACGATTTCTGTTACGAGGGCGGAATCAAATCTTTCGTCGAACATCTCAACGAAAAACGCAGCCCCCTCCACCCCGAACCCATCTTTCTGAGCGGCGAAAGAACTTTCAACGATCATGGTCGCGAAGTGACTGTCGACGCTGAAATTTCCCTCCAATACAACGATTCCTACAACGAGTCGGTGTATTCCTTCGCGAACAATATCAATACGATCGAAGGCGGGACACATCTGATCGGCTTCCGCACGGCGCTTACTCGCACGTTGAATCGTTATATTGCGGCCAATATGAAGGGTTCCGGATCGAAGGCCGGGGGAAAGGGGAACAAGAACGACGGACCCTCGGTGAGTGGTGAAGATCTTCGCGAGGGTTTGACCGCGGTGATCTCGGTAAAGATCCCGCAACCGGAATTCGAGGGACAGACGAAGACGAAGCTCGGGACGAGCGAAGTACGGGGGATCGTCGAAGCGATCGTCTATCAGCAGCTGACGAGTTTTCTCGAAGAGAATCCGCGCGTCGCGAAGCCGATCGTCGCGAAGATCGTCGACACCGCTCGAGCTCGCGAAGCGGCTCGCAAGGCCCGAGACCTCGCGCGTCGCAAAGGTGCGCTCTCGGATTTCAGCCTTCCCGGTAAATTGGCGGATTGTCAAGAAAGAGATCCCGCACAATGCGAGATCTTCATCGTCGAGGGGGATTCGGCCGGCGGTACCGCCAAGCAAGGCCGCTCGCGCAAGACCCAGGCCATCCTTCCGATCCGTGGGAAGATCCTCAACGTCGAACGCGCCCGAATCGACCGTATGCTCGCCAGCGCCGAAATCCAGGCGATCATTGCCGCGCTCGGCACGGGAATCGGTGAAGATTTTGCCGCTGAAAAATCGCGCTACCACAAAGTCATCATCATGACGGACGCAGATGTTGACGGCAGCCATATCCGCACGCTGTTGTTGACATTCTTCTATCGCCAGATGCGAGATCTGATCGAGCGTGGCTTTCTCTACGTCGCGCAACCTCCGCTCTTCAAGGCCAAGCGCGGCAAGGCCAGTCGCTATCTCAAGGATGAGCTCGAACTCGAGGATTATCTCTTTGGGCTCGCACTCGATGGAGCGTTCGTATCGTGCGGCGACGGTGAAGATCGTGCGGAAGACCCGCTGCGCGAACTGCTCAAGAATGCGAGCGCTCGCCAGAAATCCCTTGACCATTTCAATATTCGTCTATTCGACGAACGAATCGTCGACGCTGCGGCACGCGTTGCGCGGCCGCAGCGTGCAGACCTCGGGGACGAACGCGTTCTTCTCGAAGAGGTCGTTCCCGCGATCGAGGCCGAACTCAATCGTGCGCATCCAGCCGACGCGGAGGATGTCGTCGGTGAACTCAGCTGGTCGACCGAAGCGGAGCTCGATGGAAGCGGCTACAAGCTCATCGCCAGAACCCGGCGCGCGGGTCAGACCTTGCGGAGCCCCCTCGATGCCTCGCTCGTGGACTCGGGCGAATTCCAGAAGATGATCCGACTGGCGGTAGAGATCGCGGAAACGGGACCGGCCCCCTATACGCTGCGTCATGGGGATCGCGAAGCGGAAGAGTGCCTGCTGATCACGGGGCTTTTGCGAAGGGTTCTCGAGATCGCGAACAAGGGACTCTCGATCCAGCGCTACAAGGGGCTCGGCGAGATGAACCCCGATCAGTTGGCCGAAACCACGATGAATGCAGAAAATCGAAATCTCGTTCAGATCCGAGTCGAGGACGGCGTCGAGGCAGATGATGTCTTCACAACGCTGATGGGCGATATCGTTGAACCACGCAGACGTTTCATCGAAGAAAACGCATTGAGCGTCGCAAATCTCGACGTCTAGGACGTTCTCATGCGATCATCCCGGACCTGCGGGTTGCGAGCGATTGCGCCGATAGATGGGTAGATAGAAGACCGTGTCCGACGAGCCGACAGACCCCACGGAGCCTGCGGGCGGCGAAATACCGCCGCCGGATGACCGCTTCCCAACTGTGAATATCGAGGATGAAGTTCGCGAGTCATTCCTCGCGTATTCGATGTCGGTGATCATCAGTCGCGCGCTGCCCGACGTGAGAGATGGTCTGAAGCCCGTCCATCGCCGGATCCTCTACGCCATGCATCAGGAGGGATTGCTCCCGAGTCGACCCTATTCGAAGTCTGCGGGCGTAGTCGGCGAAGTGCTCAAGCACTACCACCCTCATGGCGACTCCGCGGTCTACGACTCGATGGTGCGGATGGCTCAGGATTTTTCCCTTCGCTACCCGCTCGTGGACGGTCAGGGGAATTTTGGAAGCATCGACGGCGATTCCGCGGCGGCCTATCGGTACACGGAAGCACGTCTCGCGAAGCTAGCTGAGGAGTTGCTGCGCGACATCGATCGCGAGACGGTCGATTTTCAACCCAACTTCGATGGTCAGATGGAAGAGCCGATCGTTCTTCCGGCGCGCTTTCCGAATCTGCTCGCGAATGGCTCCGCTGGAATCGCGGTCGGCATGGCGACGAATATTCCGCCGCATAACCTCAGTGAATTGACCTCGGCGCTGATCCTCGAAGCGGAGCACCCGGACTGCACCCTCGACGAGCTTCTCGAGAAAATGCCGGGGCCGGATTTCCCCACCGGCGCGATGATCTGCGGGACGGACGGTATCCGAAGCTATTTCGCGTCCGGGCGTGGACATCTGACGCTGCGTGCCCAGGCGGAGTTCGAACCCTATAAGCGCGGTATCCGAATCGTCGTCACCGAAATCCCCTACCAGGTCAATAAGTCGCTCCTGCTCGAACGAATCGCAGACCTCGTCAAGGAGGGCCGCCTAGAGGGCATTTCGGATCTGCGAGACGAATCGAGTCGCGAGGGAATGCGGGTCGTGATCGAGCTGAAGAAGGATGTCGCGGAAGACGTCCTATTGAATCAGCTCTACAAGATGACGCCGTTACAGACCACATTCGGTGTCAATCTGCTCGCGCTCGTGAACGGTCGCCCTCAAACGCTTTCCATCAAAGAAGCGCTCCGGCATTTCATCGAGTTCCGCAAGGAAGTCGTGATTCGCCGCGCGATCTATGATCTGGCGCAGGCGGAAGCGAGAGCGCATATTCTCGAGGGCTTCGCGATCGCGCTCGATCATCTCGACGAGATCATCGCTCTGATCCGGGCCGCTGAAAATGCGGCGACCGCACGTGGCGAATTGATGGAGCGTTTCGACCTCTCCGAGCGCCAGGCCCAGGCGATTCTCGATATGCGCTTGCGGGCGTTGACCGCGATGGAGCGCCAGCGCGTACTCGATGAACTCGCCGAGCTGCGTGAGAAGATAGCGGACCTGAAGGGCCTCCTCGCGAGCGACGAGCGAATCTTGATCGTCGTGATCGAAGAGCTGCGCGAAGTCGAGGACAAGTTCGGTGACGCTCGTCGAACCGCGCTCGCAGCGGCGATCGACGGAATCACGAACGAGGATCTCATCGTCGAAGAGGACATGGTCGTCACACTGTCCCACAAGGGCTATATCAAGCGCAATCCCGTCACGCTCTACCGCCAACAGCGGCGGGGTGGGAAGGGCGCGAAGGGGATGGCGACGCGCGAAGAGGATTTCGTGCGGCATCTGGGCGTGGCTTCCACACACGCATATCTACTCTTCTTTACGAATTTTGGCCGACTCCATTGGCTCAAGGTGCATGAATTGCCCCAACTCGGCCGCGCCGCCAAGGGCAAGGCGATCGTGAACGTGCTGCACCTGCAGTCGGGCGAGAGCGTGCAGACGATGCTTCCGGTTCGCAGTTTCGAAGATGCTGCAGACGAGTTCATCATCCTCTCGACACGCAAGGGGGTCATCAAGAAGACTTCGCTCTCCGCCTTCTCGAATCCGCGCAAGGCCGGCATCATCGCGATCAATCTCTCCGAAGGCGATCAATTGATTTCGGTGGGGCGTAGCGGCGGTAACGACGATGTTCTGCTGGCGACGCGCAAAGGCAAGTCGATCCGCTTCAGTGAAGACGATGCACGCGCCATGGGGCGGACGGCGACGGGTGTGCGTGGGATTGCGCTTTCGAGCGACGATCAAGTGATCGGGATGGAGATCCTATCCGGGGATGCGCAGATCCTGACGACGACCGAGCGCGGCTACGGCAAGCGGACGCCGCAGAGTGATTATCGACCGCAGCGGCGCGGCGGTCAGGGCATCATCAGTATCCGTGCGAATGATCGCAATGGCTCGGTAATCGGCATTGCGCAGGTCGTCGATGATGATGATGTCATGCTGATCACGGATGGTGGCAAGGTCCTGCGTTGCCCCGTCGGTGGCATCTCGTCGATGGGTCGCGCGACCCAGGGTGTGCGGGTCATGAATCTCTCTGCGGGTGAACGTCTGGTTTCGATCGCGCGCCTGGCGGACGAGGACCTCGCGGACGACGATCCAGGAGCCGTGACGCCGCCGGAGCACGCTGCCCGGGCAGCGTCGGAGGACGCCGAAGAGAGCGAAGAGATCCCGCAAGCCCCGGACGCGTCGGAAGACGATTCGAGCGAGGACTGAAAGCCCGATGGAAATTTCGCAGTCGCGCGGCGAATTCAAACGCGCCAAGCGCTCGATTCCCGGTGGTGTGAACAGTCCGGTTCGGGCCTTTGGCTCCGTCAGCGGGATTCCGCGCTTCATCGATTCTGCGAAGGGCGCTCGCATCCGAGACGTCGACGGCAACGAATACATCGATTACGTGCTTTCCTGGGGGCCGATGATCCTCGGGCATGCGCATCCGAAGGTGCAGAAAGCGCTGCGCGAGGCGATGGCCGCGGGGACGAGCTTCGGCGCGCCGACCGCGCGTGAATCCGACCTCGCGGAGGCGATCCGGCGGGTCCTGCCTTCGATCCAGAAGGTGCGGATGGTGAGCTCTGGCACCGAAGCGACCATGAGTGCGCTCCGCCTCGCGCGTGGGGTGACCGGCCGCTCCCGAATTCTCAAATTCGATGGCTGCTACCACGGTCATTCCGATGGATTATTGGTCGGCGCGGGGAGCGGCGTTGCGACGCTCGGGATTCCCGGCTCGCCCGGTGTTCCCAAGGCGATGACCGACCTGACGATCGTCGCTCCCTTCAACGATCTCGCAGCGACGCGAAAGGCTTTCGGGCGCTGGGGCAGGGAGCTCGCCGCGATCATCGTGGAGCCGATCGCCGGAAATATGGGCTGCATCCCGCCGGTCCCGGGATTTCTCGAGGGTTTGCGGGCGATTTGTGATGAATTCGGCGCGCTCTTGATCTTCGACGAGGTGATGACCGGTTTTCGGGTCGCCAGGGGGGGCGCCCAGCGCCTCTTGAAGGTGAAGCCCGACCTGACGACCCTCGGCAAGGTCGTCGGGGGGGGGCTGCCCGCGGCGGCCTATGGCGGACGCCGGGACCTGATGGAACGCGTCGCGCCCGAGGGCGATATCTACCAGGCGGGCACGCTGTCCGGGAATCCGCTGGCGGTCGCCGCTGGGATCACGACCCTTGAGCTGCTCGAGGTGCCCGAGGTCTACCAGACCCTGGCGGAGCGGACCGCCGCGTTGACGGCGGGGCTGGCGGAGCGGGCGGAGGCGCGGGGGATTCCGCTCACAACGAGCCGCGTGGGTGGCATGTTCGGGCTCTTTTTCCATCCGGGCCCCGTCGAGTCCTTCGCCCAGGCGCAGCAAAGTGATGCAGCGGCATTCCGGCGCTTCTTCGCGTCGATGCTCGAGGACGGGATTTACCTGGCGCCTTCACCCTACGAGGCGGGATTCGTGTCTCTGGCCCACGAGAAACGCGATATCACCCTGACGCTGGAGGCCGCGGATCGCGCCTTCGCCAAACTGGCTCGAGCGCGGTAGCCCGCCTCGGGTGGTTGCAGGGGCGTCTCTCCAATTGAGCGGTGTGTGTCAAAAGGCTATGCTGCGCGCCGATTTCCGGCCCTACCTGGCTCAGGGAATCGCGGCGTCCATGCCGCGAATCGAGGACGCGTTCTCGTGTCGTTGCTCGATTCGGTGAGGGATTCGTGAGTCATCCGCCCGACTATCCGGGTCGCCAACGTCTCAAGCGCGCGACGGCCCGGGCCGGCAACGATGCGTACCAGGGAGCCTTCGAGGCGGTGGGCGCGGTGTTGGTCGGGTGCGGGGTTGGCTTCTGGATAGATGGACGGTGGGAGACGTCGCCGTGGGGCGTGGTCGTTGGCGCCGCCATCGGCTTCGCGGCGATGGTGTTGCGGTTGGTGCGGTTGGGGCAGGAACTGCATCCGGACGCGGTGGAAACGAATGGGGCGAATCGGTCGGAAGCCGCTCAGCTGGATCCGTCGACAGATGACGAATTGGGAGTCGGAGTTGCACCGGGAATGAGCGATGTGCTTCGGGAGGACGACGCGAAGCGGGTCGCCAGCCCGAACGAGCGTTTGCGCAACATCGACGGAAGCGGGGATCGGGGCGGGCGCCTCGACAAGGACACGGAGTGAGTTTCGCGTTGGCGAAGTTTGAGCTGGAAAAAGTCGAGCAGTGGAACCTGGGGCTCTCCGCGGGCGCGGTGGCTGCTTCCTATGCGCTCGTGACGCCGCATTTCGCGACCAGCCTCGCGGCGGGTGCCTTCCTCGAGGCGATCAATCTCGGCGCCATTCTGCGCGCAGCCCGGCGGCTCTTCGCGGGTGAACTGATGTCGCGGGGATGGATTGGTGGCCTCGCTCTTCGTTTCATTCTTCTCGGCGCAGCGATTTTCGTGACCATGCGCGCGGGCGCTCATCCCGTCGCCCTCCTGATCGGCCTCTCCATCGCGATGCCAGCAACGCTCATCGACGCCTGGATCAACAGGCCTCCGGTTCTCGATCCCGATACCCTGCCTGTCTTTCTGGACGATGGAATCGACAACGACGAGGATGACCGCATCTTCCAGACCGGTCGCTTCTTTACCTCGAAATACTCTGATCGGCCCGAAGAATTCGTCATCCTGGATGATCCGAACGGCGACCAGGAGAGAAATCAATGAATCTGTTCGACAGTCTCGCCCACCTGCTCCACACCGAGTGGATCTACGTCTCCGCGCTCGCTGCCTCCGCGCTGCTCATTCTCGCCGGCTTCTCGGTGAAACGGGCAGTGGCCGGCGAAAATGGCGGCGTCCTGCCCGAAGAGGGTCTTTCGGTCCGTAACGTGATCGAAGTGGTCATCGAGGCGCTCGGCGATCTCGGAGAGACGACGATCGGCGAAGAATGGCGAAAATATTTTCCCGTGGTCGGCACGATCTTCTTTTTCGTGCTCGTCTCGAATTTCATGAGTCTGATCCCGGGGCTTCTGGGCTCGACGGGCGATGCCAATGTGACCTTCGCCTGGGGCATTATCTCCTTCGTGGTCTACAACTACGTGGGGATCAAGCAGCACGGCTGGAAATATATCTACCAGTTCATGGGTCCAGCGCTCTACGATCTCGAACTCGGGGGTCGCCACTATCACGTGCGGATGCTGACCCCCATCTTTTTACCGCTTGAAATCGTTCTTCACCTGGCGCGGATCGTTACGCTCGGTGTTCGTCTACTCGCCAACATGTTCGCCGACCACAAGGTGATCGTGATCTGGATCGGGATGGTGCCGGCCGTGTTGCCGGCGATTTTCATGGGCCTCGGGATGGTCGTGAGTTTCCTGCAGGCTTTCGTCTTCGCGCTCTTGACGATGATCTACATCGGCCAGGCGCTCGAGGAGCCCCATTGACTCAGGTGGGGATCCGCACGAATCGCAATTTGGTTCCAGGTTTTGGCTCACGTCATTTTACGTCTTTCGATCTACGAACGGGGATAGGCCCTGTTTGGTGACCCGGCGGTCCTCCGTCAGTCTCGCTTCAACCGACTCTCATTCAATCGCCCCCGCCGCAACGGCATCCGGGTCTCCGAAGAAAAGGGAAAATCAGCATGCGTCGCATCGTCAATATCCTCGTTTGGGCTCTCGTCCTCTTTCTCGTTCCGACCACCGCCATGGCGGCCGCGGACGGCACCGCCATCAGCGGACTGGGCATCGGTGCCGGCCTCGCGGTGGGAATGGCTGGCCTCGGCTGTGGTATCGGCCAGGGTCTGACCGCTGGCAATACGACGGCCGGGATCGCTCGCAACCCGGGGGCTGCGGGGGCGATGTTCACGAACTTCATCCTCGGCATGGTGCTGATCGAGTCGATCGCGATCTACGGTCTCGTTATTGCGTTCCTGCTCCAGGGTCAGACGGGCCTCTAGTCCTCCGTCGACTACTCAGCGTCGTCCGGGACTGGCCATTCAGCCGGCTGGTGAGACGTCGTACGAGTCTGAATGGGGCGAGCGATCCAGCCGGATTGCTCGCCCCTTTTGCATTTTGCCTCTTGCCTCTTGCCTCTTGCGTCTGCGTCTGCGTCTGCGTCTGCGTTCGGACAGTGCATTCGAAAGACGCAAGGCGGCTTCCGGGAGTTGGTCGGATCTTGGCGCTCGCAGGTGGAGAACCGCCGGGTGAAAGCTCGAGCCGGGAATCACCCCGTAATTGAAAACCCCGACTCGACCCTGTGCTTCCGCCCGGCGACCTCGACCGCGCTTTGCTCCCGGTCCCGTTAAAGGAGCGCAGTGCGGCTCGCCCGAGGGCGACGAGGGGATGGACTGCGAAGTGCGTGCCAAGTGATGTCTTGCGTGGGAGCGCGAATGAGGGCAGCCCGAGGCGCTCTCGGGCGATAAGGTTGGGTGCATGTCGGCGTCTTCGTGAAGGCGCGTACTCGGGGGGGCCGTGAAGCGCGGGGCACTGATCGTCTTCGAAGGACTCGATGGCTGCGGCAAGTCGACCCAGCTACGGCGCGCTGCGGCGCGGCTCCGTACGCGTGGAATCGAGGCCGTCGAGACACGCGAGCCGACCGATGGGACCTGGGGTCGAAAGATCCGGGCGATGGCCCAGAGCGGCGAAGCGGAATCACCCGAGACCGAACTCGCGTGGTTCTTCGCGGATCGCCGTGAGCATATGCGCGAGGTCGTGACACCCGCGCTCGAGAGCGGGCGAGTCGTGCTCTCGGATCGCTCCTATATCTCGACCGTCGCGTATCAGGGCGCACGCGGACTCGATGCTGCCCAGATTCTCGCGGACAGTGAGGCGGAGTTCGAGCGTCCCGACCTCGTGCTGCTATTCGAGATTGCTGCAAAAGAAGGCCTTGCCCGCGTGAGGGCTCGGGGTGGTGCGGCCGAGCCGGTCTTCGAGAATCTGCCCTTTCTGGAAAGAGTGGAGGAGATCTTCGCCTCCCTCGAAGTCGTCGGGCTCGAACGGATCGATGCCTCGCACTCCGAGGGCGAAATCGCGACGGCTGTGCTCCGTCTGGTCGAGGGTTGCTTGTCCGAACGTTTGTAAAGTCGGAGAGCAAGGCCGATTTTCCGCGGTGTTGCGTGAGCGTCTCCCGGCCGCGGGGTTCTGGTGCAGACCCGTTCCAATGTGGCTCCGGCGCTCGCGGCCCGCTCAGCCAGAATTGCTAATTTGATTCGGGGCGCTGTGGCGTCGTCGCGCGCGGGGGATCGGGGGAAGGCGTTGGAAGCTGGTAGCACGCATGAATCGACGGGGGAGGCGGACGAGGCCGGAGAGTTCCCGGATGTCGGCAGCCAGCCTCTCTATGTCGATCTGGACGGATCGCTGATCGCAAGCGATTCGCTCTGGGAATCGCTGTGCCTTTTGATGCGTCGTCATCCCTCGCGGATCGCCGCGCTGCCCTTCTGGGCCGTGCGGGGGCGCGCGGTCCTCAAATCACGGATCGCCGCCCTGGTCGCACCGGAGGCCGGCCTTCTCCCCTATCGCGCCGAGGTGATGGCCCTCCTCGGGCGTGAGCGTGCTCGCGGTCGGCCCCTCGTGTTGGCGACGGCGAGCCACGAGAGAATCGCTCGAGCTGTGGCGGCGGAGGTGGGGCTTTTCGACGACGTGCTTGCGACGACCGAAGGACGAAACCTGAAGCGAGGGTCCAAGCTCGAGGCGATCCGAGATCACAGCGGCGGTCGGCCCTTTGCGTATCTGGGTGACGCACGTGCCGATCTCCCGATCTGGTCCGCAGCGGAGTGCGCCTACGTCGTGGAGCCCTCACCCTCGCTGGCTCGCGCCGTCGCTCGCCTGGGCGTTCCGACCGAAGTCGTCTCGGATGCGCAGACCGTTGGCGGCCGGCGCGCCTTTCTCGGGGCGTTGCGCCCGCATCAATGGGCGAAGAACGGACTCCTCTTCGCGCCGATCGCCCTGGCCCAACAAATGGGGGACACGGGCCGGCTCGGATCTGTCTTCTGGGCCTTCTGGGCTTTCTGCGCGGTGGCCTCGGCGGGGTACCTGTTCAATGACATGCTCGACATCGAGGCGGATCGGCGCCACCCGAGCAAGCGTCATCGTCCATTTGCGTCGGGCCGGCTATCGATTCCGCTTGGTCAGGTGATGATCGTTGCCTTGCTCACGGTCGGGTTCGGCCTGGCTCTGGGTTGGGTCTCCGTCGCCTTCACGGGCATGTTGGGCATCTATCTGATGGCCACACTCAGCTATTCGCTCTATCTGAAGGAACGACTACTGCTGGACGTCCTGGTCCTCGCGGGTGTCTATACGCATCGAATCCTGTCCGGTGGTGTCGCCGCTGATATTCGGGTCTCTCCCTGGCTATTGGTGTTTTCGGTGTTCTTCTTCATGAGTCTGGCGCTGGTCAAACGCTATGTCGAGGTGAGATCCGGGGTCGACACGAAAGACGCGTCGCATTCGATCTCCCGCCGTGCCTATCAGGCCTCCGATGTCGGGTTGATCGAGACGATGGGCATCTCGAGTGGCTACGTCTCGATTCTCGTGTTGGGTCTGTGGGTCAATCGAGAGGGCGTGAGCCAGTATTATTCGAGACCCGATGCGCTCTGGCTGATGCTTCCCCTGATGCTCTATTGGATTTCTCGAATCTGGTTTCGGGCACGTCGCGGCGAGCTTCTCGACGATCCCGTCCTCTTTGCGTTGACGGATCGGGTCAGCTATGGGATCGCCGTGGGGATCGTCCTGATCACGCTGGTGGCCGCGCTCGGGGGGGTGGGGGGGTGACCGGCGAGGCTGCTCCGAAGTTCGTGCGTCGAGCGGTTTCCGGATGGGGAAATTATCCCGTAGAGGTCTGTGACGTGTATCGCCCCGAGAACCTCGACGAGCTTCGGGGGCTCCTCGGGTCGGCGCCCCAGCCGACCTTGACGCCGAGGGGATGCGGTCGAAGCTATGGCGATGCGGCGTTGAATGTCGAAGGCGCGATCGTGCAGTCGGATCGCTTCGACCGGATGATGGGGTTCGATGCAGACAGGGGCATTCTCCGATGTCAGGCGGCGATTACACTCGCCGATATCATCGAGTTCTTCGTGCCACGTGGGTTCTTCTTCCCGGTGACGCCGGGTACGAAAGAAGTCTCGATCGGTGGTGCGATCGCATCGGATGTCCACGGCAAGAACCACCATCGCAGCGGATCGATGTCGGCGTGGGTCACGCGATTCACGCTGATGAGCGCGGGGGCGGATCTGATCAGCTGCTCGCGCGACGAGAATGCGGAGATCTTCTGGGCCACCGTCGGCGGGATGGGGCTGACCGGCCTGATCATCGATGCGGATATCCAGCTGAGGCCCATCGAGACGGCCTTCATGGCGGTGGACAACGAACGCATCGCGAATCTCGACCAGTTGCTCGAGCGGATGGCCGAGAGCGAGGACGCGTTCGACTACTCCGTCGCCTGGGTGGACAGCATGGCGGCCGGCGCTTCGCTGGGTCGCTCGGTCTTGATGCGAGCGAATCACGCGAATCGAGAAGAATTGCCGGTGGGGGAGCGCGATCGCCCATTGACCTTCCTGCAGAAAAAGCGTCCAGGCCTTCCCTTCAGGCTGCCCAATTTTACCTTGAGCCCCACGGCGCTGCGGGCGGCCAATGCCGTCTTCTATGCGACCCATCCCACACGGAAATCGATCGGCCCATGTGATGCCTTCTTCTATCCGCTCGACTCGGTCAGGAACTGGAATCGAGGCTATGGCTCGAGGGGTGTGCTGCAGTACCAGTGCGTGATTCCCGAAAGCTGCGCGCGTGCGGGGACGATCGCTCTCCTCGAGGCGCTCACGTCGTCGGGGGTCGGTTCGTTCCTGACGGTGCTCAAGACGCTCGGTCCGGGCAACGAGGGGCTGCTCAGCTTTCCCATGCGCGGTCACACCTTGGCGCTCGATATTCCGAATACGGGTCCAGAGGTGATCGAAGCGCTGCGGCGGCTGGATGAGATCGTGCTCGGGTTCGGGGGACGCGTCTATCTGGCCAAGGACGCGTGCATGACCGCCGCGACCTTTGAGCAAATGTATCCGAGGCTTCCCGACTTCAAACGGATCAAGCGTCGGCTCGATCCCGAGGGCCGCTTTTCCTCCTCCCAGGCGCGCAGACTTGGCTTGGTCGATGGCGCGGAGCGTGGGGGGGGCCCCCGATGATGACGGCCGTCGTGTTGGGAGGAACATCCGGGATCGGTGAGGCGCTCGCGCGAGAGCTCGCGGCGCAGGGGTTGAACGTTGTCCTGGCGGGCCGGGACCTTGCGGAGCTCGATGCGCGGGCGCGGGATCTGGAGATTCGATACGGGGTGCGGGCCTGGTCGCGGCCTTTCGATGCGCTCGATTTCGAGTCCCATCACGACTGGCTGGAGAGCTGTGAGCGCGAGATCGGGGAGGAGATCGGTGGCGTTGCACTCTGTTATGGCGTGATGCCGAGTGAGGATGAGGCCGCCGTCGATGGGTCACTGACTCGCCACATGATCGAGATCAACTATTCCTCTGCGGTGTCGATCTTGGATCGGGTGGCGGAGCGGCTCCGCGATCGCGGCAAGGGCTTTATCTGTGCGATCACGTCGGTCGCGGGCGATCGCGGTCGAGCGAGCAATTTTCACTACGGCTCGAGCAAGGCGGCCCTGAGCACCTATCTCTCCGGGCTGCGTGTGCAGATGGCGCGCGACGGAGTTTCGGTGGTGGATATTCGTCCCGGGATGATCGATACGAAGCTGACCTATGGGCTGCCGGGCCTGATGATGCTCGCCAAGCCGAGGCGGGTTGCGCGGGATATCGTCCGTGGGATCCGGGGCAACCGTGCGGTCGTCTATACGCCGAAGATCTGGTGGCTCGTGATGTTCGTGATCCGGATGCTCCCCGACTTCATCTTCAGGCGCATCGCACTCTAATCTTCTCGATCGGCTTCGGTTCGTGGGACGGAGGCTCGCGTGGCGGAATGATCATGCGAAGGGCTCTATCGTTCGATCGATTCGGGGGGATGCCTTTCGCCGTCGCGTTCCGCTGCGAATCTCCGCTGTGCTTCCAGAAAGACCGTCCGCCCGGCCCATGCGACCAAGATCGCGCTCGTGAGCGTGACCAGGACCGGCAGATGCGTTCCCGAAACATTCATGCCTGGCAGCTCGATTCGTCCCTCGAGAACGATGGCGGCGAGACCGATGGCCGCCCATCCGCTCGCGAGCAGGATCGGTCCCAGGATCGATCGCGTTGCGATGCGCACGATGCCGAGGGCCCAACCCAGGGCGAAGGAGGCGATGACCGCCGCAAGGAAACGGCTGAAGCCAGCGATCGGTGCGGGACGCAACAGGGTCCAGAGCAGCGCGACGACGCTTACGCCACGGACCAAGCCGAGCCGTTGGACGATGCCCTGTTGGATCACGCCGCGGAAGAGGAACTCTTCGACGATTGGTGAGATCCCGACCATGACGACGAAGGCCTGAAGGATGCTCGCGGGATCGTCGCGGTCGATGAGCTCCAGGGATTCTTCTTTTTCTGCGCTCTCGTCGGCGTCCTCTTCATCGTAGCCGGAAGCGATGTCATATGCATCGTTCGCCTCGTAGTCGTATCGCTCGCTTTCGCCCTCTGCCGGATCTTCAGCGGATTCGCCTGCGAGGATGCCGCTGTCAGCATCCGAAAAATCTGTGGCGATATTGTCGAGTTCACTGGCGAGGAGGACGGCGGGGACGAGGCACAGGATCAGCGGTATGGCTTCGAGGTCGAGCCCGCGCAAGCCGAGGCGCTGCGCCTGGGGTTCGGGCACGCGTTGGGCGCCCATCGTCGCGACGGCCCCGACGCCAATTGCCTGGCCGATTCCGACGGCGGCGAGCAGTCCGAAATCGATGAATGCGATGCCGGTGAAGCCTGCGGCGATCATCGCCATCAAGGTCAACATGAGTGCGCCGCGCACGCTCGGGTAGGGCTGGCTCGGATCCGGCTGTTGCGAATTCATCATTCCAAACCCTCGGCTTGTGTTGGGGTGGGGGCGCGCGCAAGCAGCATGGCATCAGCGAGTACGCGCCCCGTATGCGATCGTGCACAGCGGGCGATCTTCTCCGGAGGTCCGATCGCCACGATCTCACCACCCGCGGAGCCGCCCTCGGGACCCAGGTCGACGATATGGTCCGCATAACGGATGACGTCGAGGTTGTGTTCGATGATGACCACCGTATTGCCCCGATCGACGAGACGATCGAGCAGACCGAGCAGCACTTCGACATCGACGAAATGCAATCCGGTCGTCGGCTCGTCCAGCAGGTAGAGGGTCTGGCCCGTGCTTCTGCGAGCGAGTTCCTTCGCGAGTTTCAGGCGCTGGGCTTCGCCGCCGGAGAGGGTCGTCGCGCTCTGACCGAGATGCACGTAGCCGAGGCCGACGTCGGAGAGCGCCCGGAGCGGGCGTGCCACCACGGGCACGTTCTCGAAGAGTTGGAGCGCCTCGAGCACCGTCATCTCGAGAACATTGGCGATACTCTTGCCGCGGTAGCGAATCGTGAGCGTGTCTCGGTCGTAGCGCCGGCCGCTACAGACTTCGCAGACGACGAATACGTCGGGGAGGAATTGCATTTCGACACGAATCGAGCCATCGCCCTCGCAGGCTTCGCAACGTCCGCCCTTGACGTTGAACGAGAAGCGCCCGCGATCCCATCCGCGCACGCGAGACTCCGGGAGTGCGGCAAAGAGATTTCGGATCCCCGAGAACGCGCCGCTATAGGTCGCGGGATTGCTGCGTGGGCTGCGCCCGATCGGACTCTGGTCGACATCGACGACCTTGTCGATGCGGTCGAGGCCGCGAATCGTGCGATAGGTCCCGGGCGTGGTGAGGGCACCGTGCAGTTCCCCCGCGAGCACACGATGGAGCGTGTCGTTGATGAGTGTCGACTTGCCGCTGCCGGAGACGCCCGTCACGACCGTCAGACAGCCGAGCGGGATTTCGAGGTCGACGTGTTTCAGGTTGTTGGCCGAGCATCCCTCGAGGCGGATCGATTGACCGGGGGTGGGGATGCGCCGTGTGGGGGTCTCGATGCGACGGCGGCCCGAAAGAAAAGCACCCGTCGTCGACTCCACGACCTTGGCGAGGGCTGCCGGTGGGCCGGCGGCGACGATCCGTCCACCGTGGATTCCGGCACCGGGGCCGATATCGATGACGTGATCGGCGCGTCGGATCGTGGCCTCATCGTGTTCGACGACGATCAGGCTGTTGCCGATATCGCGAAGTGACTCGAGGCTTTTGAGGAGTCGGTCGTTGTCCCGAGGATGCAAGCCGATCGAGGGTTCATCGAGGATGTAGAGGACGCCGATCAGTTGGGCTCCGATCTGTGTGGCGAGCCGGATGCGCTGGGCTTCGCCGCCCGAAAGGGTGGCGGCGCGCCGATCGAGGCTCAGATAGCCGAGCCCGACCCGGTCGAGGAAACCGAGTCGCTCCCGCACCTCTTCGAGAATCCGCTCCGCGATCTTCGCGAGATTGGGCGGCAGTTGCAGACCGTCGAGGAAGGCGGCCACGTCGGTGATCGAGAGCGAAGCGAGCGCGGGGAGCGAATGAGGTCCTAGGCGGACGGAGCGCGCCTCCGTGCGAAGGCGAGCACCCTCGCATTCCGGGCAGGGCCGGTCGGTCTGGAATTTCGAGAGCGCCCATCCGGCACGGCCGACGGTGACTTCGAGTCGTCGAGTCAGATCGCCCAACACGCCGTCGAAGGCGCGTACGACCTTTTCGGATCGGGTGCGGCGCTTTCGCCGCCCACGGCCCGCGACCGGTACTTCGAGTTCGAGCTGATAGCCGGGATCGCCCTCGAGCAAGAGCAAGCGTTGCTTCTTCGTGAGTTTTCTCCAGGGCTCCTCGAGCGAGAAATCAAAATCCTTCGCGACCGTCTCGAGCAACCGGCGGTAATAGCCGCGAGTTTCATCGAGATTCCAGGCCGCGATGGCCCCCTCGCTGAGACTCAGAGCCTCATTGGGGACGATTCGTTTCGGATCGAAGACGGCGATCTCACCCAGCCCGCCACACGCGCGGCACGCGCCAAAGGGGTTATTGAAGGAAAAGAGCCGTGGTGAGATCTCGGGAAATGAATTCTCGCAGGTCGGGCAGGCCCCCGAGCGTGAGAGCCACCAAGGCTCTTCGCCGACGATGTCGATCAGGGCGAGATCGTCGGCAAGGCGAAGAGCGGTCGAGAGCGATTCGGTCAGCCGCGCGCGGGCACTCTCCTTGATGACCAACCGATCGATCACGATTTCGATTTCGTGTCGCGCACCGCGAGCGATCTCGATCTCCTCTGCCAGGTCATGAATCTCGCCGTCGATGCGCGCGCGCGAGAAACCGTCGCGTCGAAATTGATCGAGCTCCTTCTTGTATTGCCCTTTGCGGCCTCGCACGATTGGGGCGAGAATCTGGATCCGGGTGCCCTCGGCGAGCGCCATGAGGCGCTCGATCATCTCTTCGAGCCCCTGGCTCGAGATAGGCGTGTCGCATTTCCAGCAATAGGCGGTCCCCGCACGGGCGTAGAGGAGCCGTAGGTAGTCTGCGATCTCGGTGATGGTGGCGACGGTGCTGCGGGGGCTCTTGCCGACGCTCTTCTGTTCGATGGCGACGGCGGGGGAGAGGCCCTGGATTTCGTCGACGTCGGGTCGTGCCAGTTGTTCGAGAAATTGTCGAGCGTAGGTGGAGAGGCTCTCGACATAACGCCTCTGCCCCTCGGCATAGAGTGTGTCGAAAGCGAGGCTCGACTTGCCGGAACCGGAGGGGCCGGTGACGACGACGAAGCGGCCGCGAGGGATCCGCAGGTCGATATTCTGCAGATTATGTGTTCGCGCACCGAGAATCGAAATCTCTTCTGGATCACCCTTGTGTGCGAGTTCCGCGATCGTCTCGAAATCGCGATCGAGGCGGTCGCCGGATCCACTCGAGGGGCACCAGCCGGACTCGATCGGATTCGCGTTGGGGGATTGTTTCATGATGGCGTGGAGAGGATTCTCAAGGGGTCAAAGAGCTCAGCTGCCGAAGGCGCCCTTGCGTTCGATATAGGTCTGCTCTCGCAGCACGTCGAGCCATTTGACGTACTCGACTTCGGTCTTCTGCTGAAAGAGGATGTTGCGCAGCTGGGGTTCGGCCTCTTCGAAGGTGACGCGTTGGAAGTTCCGACGATCCACGAGCTCGAGGAGGTTGCAGCCGAAGGGCATCGAGATCACGTCGGAAAGCTGACCCGCTTGCAGCTCGTCGACGATTTCGGACATCCATTCGGCGAGATCCAGGCGGTGGATCCAGCCGAGATCGCCCCCGCTCTCGGGATTCATGTCCGAGATACGTTCGGCCGCTGCAGCAAAATCCGTCTTGCCCTCGGCGATTTCGGAACGCGCCTGGCGAGCGATCGCGCAAGCCTCCGCACTCGTATCGGCGGATCGCCCGCCGGGCATCACCAGGATATGTCGCACGTAGACTTCTTGACCGCCCTCGCGTTGATCGGCGAAGCGTTCGTCATAGAGCGCGTGAATCTCTTGTGCTTCGACCTGCACCCGTGATCGGACCATCGCGTTCACGACCTTGCTGCGTTCGATTTCGCCCCGGATCTTGGTGCGATATTCGTCGAGGGTCAGGCCATGACTCGTGATGCTGGTGAGGAGTTGTTCGGTCGAGAGACCATTGTCGGCGGCGATCGCTTCGATCGCCGCGTCGACCTCGTCGCGGTCCGCTTGAAGCTCGAGGCGCTCGACGACGGAGCTGAGAAGTTTGCCTTCGATCAGGCGCTCGAGGGCATCCCGGCGCATCGCCGTGACCTCCGCCGCAGGAGCGCCGGCCTGACGCATTCGTTCTTCGACGGGGGCCGACATTTCTAAAATCTCGGAGGCGAGCACGATTTCATTGCCGACCTGAGCGGCGATGCCCTCGACGAGCTTTTCGGCGGCCGACGCGTTGGCCGGTGCAAACGTGATCGCGAAAAAGAGTACGATGGCCGCCTTCCCGATGGAAAGGTTGCGCGTGGTTTTCGAAGTGGGCAGGGGGGTCCCGGCGGACAGAGGGGTGGAGGCGAAGCTCGTCCGGCGCATCGCGCTGGGCACCGAACGCGGCGACGCCGAGCCGAGGTGCTGGCTTTGGGTGGACCGCGTGAACATCGCCAAGGAAGGAACCTCCGGGTGCGGCCCGGGGCCGCGGATCAGCCGGGCATGGTAGCGATGCTCGGGCGGTCCGTCTGGTTCCCCGGCCTCTTCGGGGTGTCTTCGATGCTCGGCCAGCGTGACGGATCGACCAGCTCAGCCGCGTGCGTCGGCAGCGCTTCGACGAGAAACGCGAGTTTCGCTACATCGACCGTATCGCTCTGCCAGTCCGCCAGGAGTTCATCGAGCTGGGCTCGCGTCTCGCATCCGACAACGGGATGGACACCCGGCAGATATTCGCGTGCGAAAGCCAAATAGAGCGCTCGGGCGGTGACCCCAAGTTGATCCGCGACCGTGCGGATCTGTCGGATCGGTTCGACCAGGTCGGCTAGAAAGCTCAGCAAGAGCCCTCGGGCGAGATGCGCCATGCCCTGCAGGAAAATGCTGCGAACGTAGACCGTGCGCCCGAGTTCGCGGGCGCGTGGAAAGAAGCCCTGCCGGAGCAGGCGGAGAGCCAGCAGGCTGGCGGCGACCTGGAGGACCCCGACATTCGGATCATCCAATCCGCCCGCGTCTCCGCACCGATCGCGACGAAACGTGAGAGCACGCCGTTCGAGCGCCCTCGAAAGACGCGCAGGCCGAGCTCGAAGCCCCAGGCTTCCGTCACATCGTCCGCTGGGTCGGAAGTCGTGGCGAGCCACAGCTCGTCCACCCGGGCGGAACGGACCCGGTCGCTCAGTAGGGCCAGGGTGTGGTCGGCCGACCCGAAAGCGGGGCCAGGATCTTGCCGGGCAGCCGTTCGGAGCCCATTCGCGCCTGGATGATGCCGATCGAGCCGCCCATTCTTGCCTCGTCTTTCGCCATTCCGAGGGGGCGGGCTTCTCAGCGGGAGCCGTGGGTAGTTCAACCCGGCGCATATTTTTCTGTCGAAGCTGAAAATTCCGGTCCTGTCTGAGCGGAAGGCGACACGCAAAAGCTTTGCGGTTTTCCGGCAAATCGGACTGAGCTCCTGGCAGCTGGAATTTGCAGGGATGATAAATATATCGATATTGGGAAAGGTTCTGTGATCTGGAAATTTGAAGGGTCGATCATCGAGGCGGAATGGATCGAAAACGATTAATTAATCGGATAAGATCGAGGGATGCCGCGCCCGAAGATCGAAGACGCCGAGGAACGCTTGCTCTCCGCTGGCCTGAATCTCTTCGCACGTCTCGGGACCGAAAGGGTGAACACGAACGCGATCGCTCGACGCGCGCGGCTCGGGATCGGCACCTTCTACTCCCATTTCACCGACAAATATGCCCTGCTCAGGGAAATTCAGCTGCGTACCCTCGCGGGAATTCGAGTGGCTCGGCTCGATGCGCTGGCTCGGGCGTCGGAGCAGACCGCCCTCCAGGTTCGTCGATCGGCGCAGGCTGTGGTGCAGTTCGCGCGGTCGCACCCCGAGGCGTATCGGGTGACTTTCGGTCGTGAACGGGCCGGCGCGAGTCGTCACGGGCCGGTGGTCTCAGAGTCGAGCCGTCCGATGGCAGAGGCACTTGCCCGCCTGCAGGCGGCGGGGCGGATCGATGCTGCTCTGGATCCAGAACTCGCCGCGCGTGCCTATTCGTCGATGGAGATCGGGACGCTCCTCTGGTGGCTCGAAGATCCGGGTCGTGCGCAGGAGGCCGCCCTCGTCGACACGCTCGCGCGGATGCATCCGGCTGTATCGGGCGGTGTCTAGGCGGTTGCGTCCCGATCGATGAGAGCGAGCAGCGCGGGCGCAAGCAGAACATCCGCCAGAAAGGCCGTCAGCGTTGCGAAGGCGACGAGCACGCCCAGGTTGTTCAGGTTGACCATCGAGGACATCGTAAATCCCAGAAATCCAACCGAAAGAACCGTCGTCGTGATGAGCATCGCGCGTCCCGCCGTCAATAACGTCGCTTCGATCGCGGCTTCGAGATCCATGCCCTGTGCGCGGTAGCGCCGATAGTTGTGCATGAAGTGGATCGTGTCATCGACGGCGAGGCCGAGCGCAATTCCGCCGACCATGAGCGAGAACGCGTCCAGCGGAAAACCGAAGCTGCCCATCAATCCGAGGGTCAAGAGGATGGGCATCGTGTTGGGAATCATCGCGAGCAGCCCCGTCCGCAGGTTTCCGAGCAGCAGGACCATGATCGGTGTGATCACGGCGAATGCGAGCACGTAGGATTGGGCCATGCTCGTGACGACCTGACTGATCGTCCGCACGAGAATTGCCAGGATTCCGGTGATCACCGGTCGGCCGAGGTCGGAGAGGGCAGTCTCGGTATCCGCCGTCGCGAGATCGAAGAATTTCGTGTATCGCACCGCATCTCGCCAGGGCATGCGCACGGACATGCGCGCGATCTCGTATTGGGGATCGGTGATCTCCTCGAGATCATCCGCGCCGGTATTTTCGAAGAGGAGCAGCTCCTGGGCGATCAGCAGCGGATCCTCGGGGATGACGTAGGCGGAGGCCCGGTCGCTGTTCAGCGCACGATTGATCTCCTTCACGATGTCGGCGAGCGAGATCGTCTGGCCGGCGGAGACGCCGTCGCGCGATTCTTCTTCGAAGCTTCGGCCCAGCGCGGCGAGGCGCTGAAGGGCCTCGGGTTGGCGAATGCCACCCGGGGCATCGCTCTCGAGAAGCACCTCGAAGGAAACTGCCCCGCCGAGATGTTCGTTCATGAAACGCGTGTCGCGTACGATCCGCGTGTCTTCGCCCAGCCAGGAGATGGGATCGTGGGAGAGTTCCATGCGGGAGGCTCCCAGACCCGCGGCGATCGCGAGAAGCGTGCTGAGCCCGACGACGCTGCGGGGGTGCCTCGTCGCGAATCGTCCGAAGCCCGCAAGCGACCGATCGAGCACATTTTGCTCGCGCGACACGAGCCGCCCTCGCGGCGCGCCGATCGGGGCAATCGCGAGCAGCGCCGGCAGCATCGTGAGGCTCAGGAAGAGGGCGATCATCACGCCGGTGGGTGCGAAGATGCCGATCATGGCGACGGGTGTGAGCGCCGAGGTCGAAAATGACAGGAGCCCCCCCGCGGTCGTCACGCTCGTCAACACCAGCGCCAATCCAGAATGGCCCAGCGCGTGGGCGAGTGCGTCTGCGCGCTCATCCCCGCTGCGAATTCGTTCGAAAAAGATAGAAAGGAGATGGACCGCATCCCCCACTGCGACCGCCAGCAGGAAGGAGGGCAGGATCTGCGTAGGTACGTGAATCGGCACGCCGCTCCAACCCATCAGGCCCACGGTCGAAGCCACGCTCAAGGCGACGACCAGAAGCGGAATCACAACGGCGATGACGCGTCGAAAGAGCAGATAGAGGAGGGCGGCAATCGTAAGGATCGCGAGCGCAGCGAAGCGGGGCATATCTCGTGCCATGGATGAAGAAATCGTCTGGAGCATGACCGGCGACCCGCCGCTGTGGATCACGAAATCAGCTGATTCGAATTCGGCGATGACCTCCCGAAGTCTGGAAACCACTTCCGCCGTTTCGGCTCCCGTGAGTAGCGGAGGTGTCTCGTCGGTGGCATGGGCGCCCTCATCGAAGCCCGAGAGCCTCTCCTCCTCGACGCCCAGCGACGAGTAGAGTTGCAATTCGAGCACGAGCGTCGCGGTCCGGCCGTCTTGCGAGAGGATATGATTGCGAAAGAGTGGATTCGAGAGCGCTCGCTCCTTGCGAAGAGCCAGCTCCTCGGTGTTCTCGGGCCACGGGTCGAGGAAACCCTCGACCCGCAGGGTATCGCCGTCGCCACGGGTATCGCGTGCGTTGATCAGGCTCGTTATTTCGACGAGATGGGGTACGCGCTTTTCGATGGCGTTGTGGAAATCGCGCAAGCGCTCGAGGAAGGTGAAATCGAAGATTCCCGGCGTCTCCGGTCCCGCCGCCTGTCCGCGCTCGATCGCGACGGTGATCTTCTCGTCCCGTCCGAATCGTTCGCGGAAAGCTTCGTAGTTCACGCGGAAAGAATCGTCATGGCCGAGGAAGGCTTCGAAGGTCACGTCCATATAGACGCGTGGGAGACCGGCGACGCAGCCGAGTGCGACGGCCAGGCTCGTCAAGAGAACGGCGAGGGGGCGATCGACGACGATTCGCCCCCAATTTTCGAAGCCGGCTTCGACACGATCTCTCAAGGTGTTGGCCACCTGGAGAGGTTAGCGCGACCCGACTCCCTATGATGTCGTCGGGGATGACGAAGGGTGTCGTTCTTGAGGCCGCCCTCCTTCAAAGCCGGGTCGCGTCAGCCTCCCGACAGCTGCGCAAGCAATGACCGCGTTGCGTCGAAGAGTGCGGGTGCGCCGCCCTCCGGTCCCGGCGCCTTCGCGACCAGCCGCTGGTCGGGTGTTACGCGAATACCTGCGCGCGCGTGGGTGAGCAGTTGGACGAGACGGTCGGCGTCGATCTTGCTCTGGTTGGCGACCTGCAACACGAGCTCGCCTCGCTGGGTCTCGATCCGTAGGATGCCGAGTCGCCGCGCGAGGATCTTGAGGCGAATGACCTCGAGCAGGTTCTCCGCCTCGGTCGGCATGCGTCCGAATCGGTCGAGCAGTTCGTCTCGAATCAGCGCGACTTCGCTTTCGTCTCGCGCATTCGACAAGCGCTTGTAGAGGACGAGTCGCTGGCTCACGTCTGGGACATAGGCTTCGGGCAGGCGGCCGACGACCGGTAATTTGATCTCGGGATCGATCCACTCCTCGTGGGCCTGACCGCGCAGCTCCTCCATCGTTTCGTCGAGCATCTCCATATAGGTCTCGTACCCGACTGAGCGAAGGTTGCCCGACTGTTCGGAGCCGAGCAGGTCGCCGGCGCCGCGGATCTCGAGATCGAGATTGGCGAGGCGGAATCCGGCACCGAGTTCACTCAAGTCCTGAATCGCTTCGAGGCGTTTCTGCGCATCGCTCGAGAGGGCGCCGACCTGGGTCGGAACGAGAAGATAGGCGTATGCGCGGCGCTTACTTCGGACGACGCGGCCGCGCAGCTGATAGAGCTGCGCCAGGCCGAGTGCGTCGGCGCGGTTGACGACGATCGTGTTTACATTCGGCATGTCGATACCGCTCTCGATGATCGTCGTACATAGCATCACGTCCGCCTCCTTTCGCAGGAAGGCGTGAATGCGATCTTCGAGCACGCGCTCCTTCATTTGACCATGGGCGACCATGATGCGGACTTCGGGCACGATGCGCGTCAGCATCTCCTGCATGGCGTCGATCGTCCGGACACGATTGTGTAGGAAGAAGACCTGGCCGCCGCGACGAATCTCGCGCAGGATCGCCTCGCGAATCAGGCCCTCGTCGAATTTGCAGACCTGAGTTCGGATCGCGAGGCGGTCGACGGGTGGCGTCTCGATGACCGAGAGGTCGCGGATTCCCGTGAACGCCATCTGCAACGTTCGTGGGATCGGCGTCGCAGTGAGCGTGAGGACGTCGACGGTCTTCTTGAGTTTCTTGATGCGTTCCTTGTGGGCCACTCCGAAGCGCTGCTCTTCGTCGACGACGAGTAGGCCGAGATCCCGAAACTGGATGTTCTTCTGGAGGACTCGGTGGGTCGCGATGACGATATCGACCTGGCCCGACGCCAGGCCTTCGAGTGTTGCCTTGCTCTCCTTGGGGGTGCAGAAGCGCGAGAGCATATCGATGCGGATCGGGTGATCCTGAAAGCGCTCCCTGAAGTTTTCATAATGCTGTTGGCAGAGAACCGTCGTCGGTGTGAGGATCACGACTTGTTTGCCGTCGAGCGCCGCTCGCAGCGCGCCACGAATCGCGACCTCGGTCTTGCCGTACCCGACATCACCGCATACGAGCCGATCCATTGGCTTGTCCTGCTGCATATCCCCGAGTACGTCGTCGATCGCCGCCATCTGGTCCGGTGTCTCTTCGTAGGCGAAGGCCGCTTCGAATTCCTCCATTGGAACGTCTCGCGCACCGAATGCGAAACCCGGCGCCAATTGCCGCGCCGCGTGGAGGGAGAGCAGCTCGCCGGCCATATTGCGCAGGCTCGCCTTGACCCGGCCCTTGATCTTTTCCCAGGTCTCCCCACCGAGTTTGTCGATGCGCGGCTTCACACCGTCCGCGGCGCCATAGCGCTGCACACGGGAAAGGCGGTCGACGGGAAGGAAGAGCTTGTCCCCGCCGAGATATTCGATCGAGAGCAGTTCGCTCGAGGTGCCGCCCGCGGCGAGTTCCATGAGGCCGCGATAGATGCCGATCCCGTGATCGTGGTGGACGAGAAAATCGCCCGGGGCAAGTTGGGCGATTCCGTCGAGTTGTTGGCCCTCACGCCAGCCCGTTCGGGCGCGGCGGCGTTCGCGGATTCCGAAGATCTCCTCGTCGGTGACGACGGCGAGGCCTTGTTCCTCCCAGACGAAACCCTCGGAGATTTCGATGACGCGAAATTCGAGGCGCCCGGGCAGCGACCAATGCCAGACCGGCCGCGGGTCCGTCGCGACCTGGCCCTCGAGTTCATATTCGTCGAGTAGCGATTTCAAGCGCTCTGCGCTCGAGAGCGAGCTGCACGCCAGAACGACGCGCCAGCGTTGCCCCAGCCATCGCTGGCAGCGTTCGACCAGGGGGGCGAGGGCGTGGTCGTGGCTTCGGGTGGTTGCGAGTTCGCGCCGGAGTTCTTCCTGGGTCTGGGTATCGACGAGGTGGCGGCCGCTGTCGCCGGCGGCCTCCACGATATCGAGTCGCTCGAGTCTGACCGGGTCGCGTTCGTCGAGCGCAGCGTCGATCGCCTCGGGATGCAGGAGGAGATCCTGGAGCGGAACCGTCAGTCGTTCTCCCCTGGCGGCCGCGTGATTCGAGGTGATTTCGTCGAAGACCTGTTCGAAGCGGGCCTGCCCTTCTTCGGGTTCCTCGACGATCACGAGTGCATTGGCCGGCAGGTAGTCGAAGAACGACTCCATGTCCGGCTGAATCAGGGGGGCGAGTGCTTCGGTCCCGGGCGGAACGTGGCCGCGGAGAAGCGAACCGACGATCTCATCGACCTCCGTTGCGGGTACCCCCTGCTCTTCTGCCAGGTCGCGAATTGCCTGCGAGCGTTCGATCACGCCGTCTCGGTCGAATAACAATTCGCGCGGCGGTGGCAGCAGGGCCGTCGAGCATTTCGATTGGGATCGTTGGCTCGCGGGATCGAAGCTGCGGATCGAGTCGATCTCGTCACCCCAAAGCTCGATTCGGAGTGGGGTGGCGAGCTGGGGCGGGAAGACGTCGATGATATCGCCGCGCGCGGCGACCTCGCCCGGTTCTTCGACGAGGGCCATGCGCTGATAGCCGAGGCCGGCTAGACGCGCGACGAGCAGGTCGCGATCGAGGGACTCTCCGACGCAGAGTCGATGGGTCGAACGATGCAGGAGTTCGCGGGAGGGAACCCGCAGGGCCAGCGCGGAGCGCGGCGCAACGATGATCGGCGGTGGCTCCTGCGGGCCGCTGGCCTCGTTTCGAAGGGTTTGATCGAGTCGGTGGAGGACCTCCATTCGCTGGTTCACGAGGAAGGGCTGGGGCGAGAAGCGGTCGAAGGGCAGCGTGTCGTGGCGCGGAAACGATCGGATTCGTGATTCTCCATCGCGCTCGCCCAGGAACCCACGCAACGCGACGATCGCCGCGTCTGCGGCGCGAGAATGCGGTGTCACGTGGATGACGACGCGGTCGGCGTGGGCTCGGATCAGGTGACTTGCCGCGACCCTGTTCGAGGCACCGCGCAGACCGGTGAGCCGAGAGAGGGTCTGCGACTCGCGCGCTTCACGCACGAAACGGTCGAAGGGCGTATCGCCGCGTTTCGGGCTGCGGCGACGCTTTGCGCGCGCGTGCGCTTTGGGCTCCTTGTCCGTGCTCTCGGCGCTCATCTCGCGTGAATCTCCATCTCGGTTCGGCGGGCCTTCCGACGCCCACCCGCAAGCGCGAAAACACGGAAAGCCCGGCTCCCCCAAACGGGGGGGCCGGGCCGCGGGAGTTTAGGGGTCTTCCCGGAAATGGCACGTGGGGAGCGAGGCCGGTTCCGGACCGTCGCTGCAAACTCAGCGGGGCGCGGCGATCTGCCGGATCAACGCGAGGGTTCTCTCGGCGGCGGGCTGGGGGCGGTGATTTGCTTCGTAGAGCGCGCGGGCACCCTCGCCCAGACGGGTCGCGAGTTCGGGGGATCGATCGAGGGATTCGATCGCTTCCGCGAGCGCGGCCGCGGGGCGGTCGCGCCCTGCGAGCCGCGCATTCTCGCCATCGATCAGGCCCCATTCGCGCCCCAGAAAACTGATCGGGGGGGTCCCGACGGCCAGGCTGTTGACCAACTTGATCGGGAATCCCCCGGCCGCGCGCCGTGTGACCAGGCTTGCCCGAGCGGCCGCGAGCAGGGAGAGCATCTCCGCGTCGGACCCGACGAGCCGCGCCTCCATCCCGGCGCGTCGGACGAGGTCCGATGCGAGGACCGCTGGGTCGTGACTCGCGAGGACGATCTTTGGGCGGGCGGGATCGAGGCCCCTGAGATGGCTGGCCCCGGCCAGCAATTCGAGCTCCTGGTAGCCGTCGAGATTGCCTGAATAGAGGTAGAAGCCCCGGTCGTCGAGCCCGTGTGTGTTGGCGACGGCGACGGGGTCGAGGGGAATCGATCGATGCCGCGGGTCCGGAATCGGTGGTGGGATCAGTTCTCCGGGCCGGTCTGAAAATTGACGCATGACGCACTCAGAGGAGTGCGTCAGAGCGATCCACGCGTCGATCCGGCTTGCTAGGAATCGGTCGAGGGTCCCGCCGCCGTGATCCAGGGCGCGCCGCAAGCTGGTCCGGAATCTGGCGAAGCGCTTGCGGTGCATACCGAGAGAGGGTGTAAAATCCTTAGAGTTCAATAGTTTATAGTATGCTGAGATCTCGTTTTCCATGAGCGTGTGAACGCAGTAGACGAGCGGTATGCGCGGTTCGTGACGCGCTAGACCGCTGAGCACACCGATCAAACACGCTTCGGCGTTGTGCGTCAGAGCTGCGTCATACGGGGCGCCCTGCAGCATTTTTGACGCGATTGCGTCACGAAGCGTCGTGAGGAGTCCGAGATCGGCGAGCGGCCTTCCCCAGCCCGGCCCAGAATCCAATGACGCAGGGGCCGTCCAGCTCGGCGTCTTTCGGTGCTCGAACCCGTCGAGCACGCGCCATCGATCGGGGTCGTTGCGGCTCGGGGGGGTCCCGCTCGCATAGGTCAAGAGCTCGACTTCCGCGCCGGCGGCACGGAGCGCGATCGCCTGCTCCTGGAAATAGACCTGGGAGCCCTGGTGGTGTGGGTAGGGAAAGGCGCCGACCAGGAGGAGTCGCATCGCGGCTAGTGGTGGGGGTGCGGGCTGGATGGCTGGCGTGGGCCGTGGGGCGCGCGCAGCGGGCGGTGGGGTGGGCGGGGCCGATGCAGCCGATGGAGTTCCCTGAAGAGCTGGGACAATTCGATCAGGGCCCGCAGGATCACGCGCGGGTGGGCACCGCTCTGCCGGCCAGAGCGGCGGGGATGATGGCTGACGGGGACCTGCTTGATCCCGAACCCGGCGGCCCGGGCCCGGGCCAGAATCTCGGTGTTCACGAAGGCGCCGATCGATTCGATCGGGATCGCGTCGAGTACCTCGCGTCGGAAGATCTTGAAGGCGCAATCGATGTCGCGGACCGGAAGGTCGAAGAGTGCGCGTACGAGCGTTCCCCAGGTCCAGGCGATGACGCGCCGTAGCCAGGGATCTCGCCGCGGCGCTCGGTAGCCGACCACGATCTCGACCTCCTCGGCGTGCTCGAGGAGCAACGCGATCTCTCGCAGGTCGAATTGGAGATCCGCGTCGCTGAAGAAGACGAGCTCACCGCTGGCTTGCCGAAGTCCCGCGCGGAGGGCGGCGCCGTATCCGAGATTGGTGTGGTGATGGACGCTGGTGATGCGTGGATCGCGCTGTGCCCAGGTTCCGAGGACCTCTGCGCTGCGATCTCGGGATCCGTCGTCGACGATCACGATCTCGAAATCGACGCCGAGCTGATCGCCGATCTTCACGGCGCTCTCGAGCAGTGTCGGGAGGTTCTCCGCCTCGTTGAAAGCGGGAAAGACCAGCGAGAGACGCGGGGCAGTCGGAAGGAGTGCAGTCATTCGAGGTATCCCAGGGCGCGCAGTCGCTCGGCCACCATCGCCTCCTCGTTTTCGTCGTAGGCGGTCGGCGGCGTGCCGTGCTGCCCCATCTCCTGGTCGGGAGTGGCCCAGGCTAGGCCCATCGCGGCGGCCAGCCAAGGGGCGACTCGACTCAGGCGGGTCGGCGGCGGGGGAATTGCACCAGACCGGCCGCCCACCGCGATCCAGATGCCTTCGCTTCGATGGGTTCCGTTCATGCCTCGCCCGCGTCCGCCGGCGTGATCGTCGGGGTCGAGGGGGCGAACGCTGGGGATCCCCGCGCCCTGGGGTCCGCCCTCGGACCAGGGGGTCGGGACCAGGCTGAGTCCGTGTCCACCGTCGAGGGCGAGTTCGATGACGATGTCCGGCGCGCGATCGGCGAAGGGGCCGCGATGGACCTCCTCGCGCCGCTGTGCGCGTGCGACGACGGGCCCCCCGTCGGGAAGGCGCCAGTCGAGTAGCGCCTCGATGACCCGATCGCGCAGGGGTTCGTAGTCCTCCGGTGCGACGCAGCCCTCGGCTTCGCGACCGGTCAGGTTGATCCAGACGCCCGGGTTCGTGTTGGCCTCCTCGGAGAAGGCGAGGGTGTGGCGCCAATCGATGCCCCCGAAGCGGGCGCGGCTCTCGAGCCGCGCGGCGGCGGCTCGGGCGCGACGGAAGATCGCTTGGGTGAGTGCGGCGGGCAGGAGGGCGAGCGCGTGGTCCCGCAGTGCGCGCGCCCCCCGGTCGCTGAAGCGGCCGAAGCCGCTGCGACGGCGCAGCAGGCCGCGCTCGGCGAGATGGCGATTCAGGTGAAGGATCTTGTCCGAGGCGGTGCCCATGCCGTGGTCCGACAGGACGACACAGAGCGCGTCGGGAGCGGCGGCCTCACGCAGATCACCGCAGGCGCGGTCGAGCGCACGATAGACGTCGGCGAGCGCCCGTCGGCGCGTTTCGCTCGCGTTCGCGTCATGGCGTGGCGATGCCGGATCGTGATCGCGGGAATAGTGATGGCCTGCGGTGTCGCTTTCCGAGAAGACGATTACGGTGAGCGCCGGCATCTCCCCCCCGGCGCGTGCCTTGAGCGCCTCGATCGATGCCAGGGCGAAGTCGCGCTTTCGATCGATGCGTTCGAGCAGCGTCGAGCGCGCGCGTTCGTGGAAGTCGTCCGCCCGCGCGGACTCGTTGAGTTCGGGACGCATCCAGGGCCCCGCGCTCGCGGCGATCGCGCGGTAGAGGGTGGGATCGCTCGCACCGTGGTCGTCGGTTCCCGTCGAAACCGGTGCGTCGAAGCCACATACGAGGAGCCCGTTCAAGGCCTCGGGTGGATGGGTGGCGGGCATGCCGAGGACGAGCACCCGCCCGCCCGCATCACTGACGCGTCGAAACAATGAAGGTGCGGGGCGGTCCGTCGAATTCACGAAGCGGAGCCGATACTCGCCCGGCACTTTCTGGCTGAAGTCGAAGATCCCGTGGTCCGCGGGCTCGAGGCCCGTCATGAAGGAGGACCAGGCGGGGAAGGTCACGGGCGGTGTGGTGCTCGCGAGGCCGCTCGCCTGTCCCGTCGCCATCCATCGCGCGAGATTCGGAAGCTCTCCCGCTTCGGCGAGCGGCCCGATGATGTCGAAGCTCGCGCCGTCGAGGGCGAGCACGAGCACCGGTCGCAGACCGACCGCGGGGGTCGATCGGGGACTCGGGTCGCCCATCTCTTGATCGCGCGCGTCTGCGTCGGGTCGGGTCACGGGATTCCTGTCGGAGGCCGGCCGCAGTGTCGCTTCGGACCTCGGCGGGGCGCAACCGCTTCCGAGGCCGAAACGCTTCACGCAATTCTGGGCGGTTCCGTGTCTGAAAGAGAACAATTCAATACTCTAATTGTGTTGTTCTTGGGTGAGTCGCTCCACAGAGGCTCCCGTGCTAGCCTGCCGCGCTCTCGGAGTCGCCCCACGGAATCGTGGCGGCCTCTTTCGGGAAGATCAGAAGTGATGCGGCGCCGGTCCATCCCCGGACGGCGCCTCCCAACTCGAGCGTGGGATCCGCGAAGAATCGCGGTGAGCATTCTCGAGCAGCATCGACCGCGACGAACCCACCCGATCGAAGGGCTGGGTTCCAATCCGGACGAGGAGAAACGTTTGACATGTCCATCGAATTGATTTGCAAGAAACTCGGAATGAGCCAGGTCTTTACCGAATCGGGCGAAGCCGTGCCCGTCACCGTGCTCGAAGCGGGTCCGAATGTCGTGGTCCAAAAGAAGACGTTGGAAAAGGACGGCTATATTGCGGTCCAGCTCGCTTTCGGCGATCGCCGCGAGGCGCTCTTCTCGAGGGCCGAGAAGACGCATTTCGAGAAGAATGGGGGAGGCGCCCCAAAGCGCCATCTCTCCGAGTGTCGGTTGACGGAAGAAGAGGCGGCGACGCTCGAGCCCGGGATGGAAATCGCCGCCAGCGTCTTCGGTGTGGGTCAGCGCGTCGACGCGATCGGCATGAGCAAGGGGCGCGGATTCACCGGCGTCGTCCGGCGCCACGGCTTCACGATCAAGAAGCGCACCCACGGCACCCACGAGAATTACAGACACGGCGGCTCGATTGGCGCGGGCGCGGATCCGGGCAAGGTGATCAAGGGCATGAAAATGGCCGGACAGCACGGTAATGCGCGCATCACGACGCAAAACCTCGAGGTGATTCGCGTCGACGCCGAGCGCAATCTGCTCTTCGTCCGTGGCGCCGTCCCGGGTCACAAGAACGGGATCGTGAAGATCCGCACCGCTGCCAAGCACGGCGACCAGGGTCTGGGGACGCCTCCCGGCAAGGGCGGCGAGGCCGCGGACGCTTCCGAGAGCGCCGAGGCGACCGAATAGCTTCGAACGTCTCGCCATATGCCCGATTCGCTCGGGTGTGATGGCGAAGACCGCCGAGGGTCCCTCTCTCGGTAGCTTCTTCGATTCGGCCGATTGCCCAGCTCCGTCGCGGATTCGGGTCGGTCGATTTCGGATCGGGATCGGGGCACCTCTTTCCGGGTCCCGTGCGTGAGCCGCTCCGAGTGCTTCGTTGCAGGCGTCGGGGACATTTTCCTGGAGGAAAAGGCCTCCGCCCTCGAGAATCACGAGGGGTCGGTTGCTGGCTCCGGGAGTTCATTTCACCAGGGGCTTCCAACCATCGGGTTCGATGGTGTCCTTTTCTCAGATGCAGACCTTCTCGACCTACTACGGTCGATATTCGAGCGAACTCCCCGAATATGCCACGTGGTATCGCGCACACGAGCAGCCGGAGATGAGCGACGAAGAATTCCTTGCGGCCGAGGAATTCGAAATCGTGTTCGAGGATTTTCGCGGCCGCTTCGGGGCACCCACCCCTTGAGTTCGGGTGCCCGGGCCCGGGCGCCATGCATGGAAGTCGGGCCGAAGCTGATATCGTTGCCTTCGCCCATGGCCAGGTACAACCGCAAAGACCATCTCCACCAACGTGCGAAGAAGGAAGGCTTGCGCTCGCGCGCGGCCTATAAACTCGACGAGGTGCAACAGCAGTTCAAGCTGCTCTCGAAGGGGCAGAGGGTCGCGGACCTCGGTTGCTGGCCGGGCGGCTGGCTCGAGGTCGCCGCGAAATTCGTGGGACCGACGGGGCGCGTGGTCGGGGTGGATCGAGCAGAGGTCGATCCGCCGATTCCGCTGGCGAACGTGACGGCGCTCGTCGGCGACCTCGAGGACGCGGACATGGCGGTGCGGCTCACGGCTGCACTCGGCTCGGATGGATCCGCCATGGGGCAGGGTGAGGTCGAGCGCACCCTCGCCGATGTGGTGCTTTCGGACGCTGCACCGAAACTCACCGGCGTGCGCGAAACCGACCGCGCGAACGAGGAGCGATTGCTCGAGGCGATCGAAGGGCTGATGCCGAAGCTTCTCGCACCGGGTGGATCCTTGGTGATCAAGACTCTCGAGGGGCCGGAGGCGCAGGAGATCGATCGGCGTCTGCGGAAGATCTTCGAGAGGGCGAAGACGGTGAAGCTCCGGTCGACGCGGAAGGGCAGTACGGAGAAATATCTGATCGCCCGGGGTTATCTCGGCGGCAGCGACTGATTCCAAGCACGCTCGCGGCCGACGCGAATGGACCGGCCCTTGATGAGCAGCGCGTGGAGGGGGATCCGGGTCTGCAGAGCGCTCGCCAACGATCGCGACGGACGATCGACTATCAAGGGTGGATAGAGATCGACAGGCCAGGGCACGTTCGGGGATGCTCGGCAGCGATCTTTTCGGAGCGGATCGCGGGCGAGCAGCCAGCTCTCGTGTCGGGCTCCCTGGCCGCGAATCAGATAGACTCAGCGCCCATTCCGGCCGCGGCCCGCGTCACCGATCACCTCGGGTGGGCTCGTCCAAACGCACAACCAGGAGCCTCTCAATGTCCAGCCCCCGTCCCTTCAATGTCCTCGGTGTCCAGCAGATCGCGATCGGCGGGCTCGACAAGCATCGGCTTCGACATTTCTGGGTGGACATCATGGGCCTTCGCTACGGCCACTCCTATTCGAGCGAGAAGGAGAACGTGGACGAGGATATCTGCGAGACCGGCGTGGGAGCCTTCACCGTCGAGGTCGACCTCATGCAGCCTCTCGATCCCGAGAAGCGCCCGAAGGTCCACGAGCCCGCGCTCAACCACATCGGCCTGTGGATCGATGATCTGGCGACGGCGGTTTCGTGGCTCGAAGGAGAGGGCGTGCGTTTCACACCGGGTGGTATCCGAAAGGGCGCCGCCGGCTACGATGTCTGCTTCATTCATCCGAAGGGCAATGACGCCGCCCCGATCGGGTCCGAGGGCGTACTCGTCGAACTCGTGCAGGCCCCGGCCGAGGTCAGGCAGGCCTTCGAGACGATCGCAAGCGCGTCGTAGCTGCGCCGCGGATGGGGTCGGAGGCGAGCTTCAGCGGAGATCCGGTGAGCGTCAGCCGGCCTCGTCGTTCTCGAGACTGATCTGGTCGTTCAGCGTCCAAAAATCGTAGATGACACCGACTCCGAAGAGCCCGCCGCTCACCAGGTAGAGTGCGCCGCTCAGCCATTTCTCCTGATAGAAACGGTGGATGCCGAAGATCCCGACGAAGGTGAGCAGGATCCAGGCGATCGTGTAATCGAGGGGCCCCTCGCTATATCGAAGGTCGGCGTCGCGGTCGAGCGAGGGCATCAGGAAGAGGTCGATCAGCCAGCCGATTCCGAGCAGACCGAAGGTGAAGAGATAGATCGTGCCCGAGACGGGGCGTCCGAAATAGAAGCGGTGCGCTCCCAGGAAGCCGAAGATCCACAGGACATAGCCGACGAAAAGGGAATGCGTATTCTCGTTCTCGGACACTTGGCTTGACTCCTCGTTCGGACCTTCGCGCGTCGCGGGGCGAAGGCGGATCGCGCTATTTCGGGTCACTCCTTCTACGTGCCCTCCCCGCGCCTAGCTGGTCTTTTTCTCTCTTGGCGCGGGTACGGCGGGTCCCAGCAGGACGGCGACCCAATGCGTGGAGGGCTGGCTACGGAGCAGGATTCGCAGGATCACGGTCAGCGGAACCGCCAGGACCATTCCGACCGGGCCGAGCACCCAACCCCAGAAGACGAGCGAAGTGACCACGATCAGCGGCGAGAGTCCCATCCCGTCCCCCATCACACGCGGCTCGAGGAAACTCCCGACGGCGATGTTGATTCCGATATAGATGATGGCGACGATCGCGGCGGTCTGCGGACTGTTGTCGATGAGCGCGAGTGCGACCGCCGGTACCGCTGCGATGACGGAGCCTACGGCGGGGACAAAATTCAGCAGAAATGCGATCAGGGCCCAAAGCGGCGCGAATTTGACCCCCAGCAGGATGAGCGCGCTATAGGCGAGGAGACCGGTCAGCATGCTGGTGAGCGTCTTGATTCCCAGATAGCGACGGATCGATTGGCCGATCTCGGACATCCGTCCCTCGATCTCGGGGGAGTCGCCGAAGGCCTCGCGGACCTTGCGCGGGAAACTCGACGCTTCGAGCAGGATGAAACAAACGGTGAGGAAGAGCAGGAAGGCGTTGTTGAGGAGCGAGCCGAGGTTGCCGGCAAGATTGCCCGCCAGGCCGAGGGCCGCTCTTGGATCGAAGGGGTTCGCCTCGTCGGTGGAGGTGCCGAAGTCGATTCCGAAACTCGCGAGCGTGGTCGCGAGCGATTCGACCACCGAGCCAAAGCGCTCCTGATAGGAGGGCAGCAATCGGGTGAATTCGTTGATCGACGAACTCATCAGGCCCCCGAACACCGCGCCGATTCCGAAGAGGCCCAGCAGGACGACGACGAGCGCGATCGGAGTCGGCAGACCGTGGTCCCGCAGCCAGAAGAGCGCGGGGGCGCAGAGCAAGCCTATGAATCCTGCGAGCAGAAAGGGCACGAAGAGCGAACTCGCTGCCTTGATTCCAGCGATGATGATGACGGTCGAGGCCAGGCCGAGCAGCGCGTTCGAAGTCGGGTGCGAGCGTTCGATGGGCACGCCGATAGAATGCCGCGAGTTGCTTCTGATGGACAGTGGGTGCTTGCGAAGCATCGGAGCGCGCAGGGCCGAGTCGCGCCACGTCGATGGCAGGATTTCGCGGGGGGGCTAGCTTGAGGCAAACGGAGGCCGATCATGGGCACTACGGGATGGAAGGATTTCGATCTCGCGAAGATGGTCGAGCGGGCGGAAAATCAGGCGGCGCCCTATTTCGAATTCCTGCGGGTGCCACAGCTTTCTTGCGGCATCTATACGCTCAGCGCCGGGGCGGCGGACACCCAATCCGCCCACGATGAGGACGAGGTCTACTTCGTACTCCGGGGGCGGGCAAAGATGGAATTCGACGGTGACAAGAAGGAGCTGGGCCCGGGCTCGATCCTCTACGTTCCCGCCGACACCGATCACGCCTTCGTCGAGATCGAAGAGGATCTCTCGCTGCTCGTCTTCTTCGGATCCGGCGGACCCTCCGGCGCGCAAATCTGATCGTGTGCTCGTGAGCGAGCGAAAGGATCCCGGCCTCATGTCCAAGAAATCCGAGGCAGAAGCCGTCGAGACCCTCCTGGACATCGAAGAGATCAAACGCCTCAAGTACAGATATATGCGCTGCGTAGACATGAAGCTCTGGGAGGAGATGGAGACGGTCTTCGTTCCCGAGGCGACGTGTGCGTATAGCGCGGGCCGCTACAGCTACGAGGGTCGTGACGCAATCATCGAATGGTTGAAGAAGGGCATGGACCGCGACGGCTTCCATTCGACCCACAGCGTCCATCAACCCGAGATCGACTTTCTTCCCGCGAATTCTCGCGAGGCGGAGGGCGTCGAGGGCCGGGCGACGGGGGTCTGGAAGATCGAGGATATCGTTGTCGATACGGATTTCGACATCGTGATTTCTGGGGCCGCCTTCTACCACGATCGCTATGTGAAGCGCGGGGGTGTTTGGTTGATCGAGCACACGGGATACGATCGGATCTGGGAGCAGATGGAGTCGCGTAAGGATCGGCCTAGCATCAAGCTCACCGCCTCGATGTGGACGACTGGCGGCGCGAGCGCGATCGAGGCCTGAGCACTCGAGATGGCCGAGCTCTCCTCCGATCCCGAACGAGAGCGTCGCGCCGCCTCGCGGTCCTGCGGTCCCTGTTCCCTCTGTTGCACCGTCCTGCGGGTCGACGAACTCGGCAAGGGTGCGGGTCGCGACTGCGTCCACCAGCGCGGGGAGCGCGGTTGTGGGATTCACGATACGCGACCGCCGATCTGCCGCGCCTATCGATGTCTCTGGTTACAGGGTGGTCTTGCGGATGACGAACGCCCCGACGCGACCGGTGGGATCGTCGATCTCGAAGCGGTCGGGATTGGTTTGCGCCTGGGAATTCGTGAAAGCCGCCGCGGCGCCTTCGACGATTCGCCTGTGCTGCAGGGGATCGCGGAGCGCTATCGGAGCGAAATGCCCATCCGGATCAGCGATGCCGAGGACGTCACGAATCCCGACCGGCCCTTTCGCGTGCTGCTCGCGGGAGGCCTCGAACATCGTCTCGCGGGAGATCGGATCGAGATCCATCGAGGCGGGATTCTGATCGAGCGGAAAAGACTTCCCTGGGCGGAACGCCTGGGTCGGCTGCTCTCGATCTGGTGGCGCAACCGAAAGCTGCAGTGAGTGTCTCCCCGCGGACGCCGCCGTGGTGGGCGTCTCGCGCGGATTGGCAGGGCCGGTGCATCGCTGATGCACGTTCAGCTCGATCGAACGCATCGAACCCGAAGCGCTCGCGTTCCCGCGCGGATATCATCGGGCCGAATGCAGGACTCATGATTTCGTGGCCGATCGGACGATAAGGTCATCCAGAGATCGAGGAGAGAGCGTGCGCGGCGGAAGCCCCATTTTGATCGCGTGCAATGATCATGATGTTCGATTCCCCAGTGTCGGTCAGGCCTAACGTCGTCTCGTGGCGGACTCGGGCTCGGCATGCGCGACGGTCGTGGGGGCGACCGATCGGCGCCAGGAGTTCCGCATGACGAAATCCGATGCGAGGGTTGTGCGCGGTCGTCGGGTCGTAGCCTTTGTGAGGCATGGGCATTTCGATCGCCCGGAGGGCACGGCGAGTGCCCATTCCCTCTTTCCGCTGAGCGCCGAAGGCCGAGGCCAGGCCGAGCGCGCCGCGGGGCCCATCCTCGAGATGTGTCAGGATCTCGAACTCGAGATCGACTCCAGGATCGAAGCCTCGCAGCTGCTGCGGGCCTGGGAGACCGCCAATATCGTGGCGGGATCCCTCTCCGAGCGATTGGCCGAAGAAAAGCACCAGCGCTTCCACGTTATCCAGCGCGACGAGCTGATCGAACGCGGATTGGGGAGCGCCGCGAATTTGACCTTCGAGCGGATTCACGAGATGCTCGCGTCGGATCCGCGCCTGGGCCCGCTTCCCGACGGATGGCGCCGCATGCCGGAATTCCGCTTACCGGTTCAGGGAGCGGAGTCGCTCATGCAGGCGGGCGCGCGAGTCGCGGCGCGTGTCGCGACGAGCATCGACTCGATTCCCGGTGAGGATCCGCGAGACGTCGTGCGGCTCTTCGTGGCGCATAGCGGCTGCTTGCGACACGCGGCGGTCGTGCTCGGAGCGGTCGATGTCCGGGCCGTCCCCGAGCTCTCGATGGACTTCACGCAGGCCGTCATGATCGAGAAGCTCCCGAGCGGAGACTGGATCCATATCGGGGGTCAGTTTCGGAAGCATCTTTCGGGGAGCTGAGCCGGGAGTTCAAGCTGCGCTCAGTCTTCGGCCAGCAATCCGACGTGTTTGGCCGTGAGGTGGCCCGCCCGGTAGAGCCAGCGAACGGTGTCCGTATAGGTCTCTCGTGCGTCGCGAAATTGTACACCGAGCTCTCGTGTCGTTCGTTCGGCGCTACACCCGGGCCACTGTGTCGCATATTCCATCGCATCCCGCGTGAGCGGGAACTCGAAATCGTAGATCCGCTTGATCCAGTCTCCGATCGTACCCAGCACGCGAAGCGGCGGACCCGGCATGGAAAAGCGAAAGAGCCGCGTGCCCGTAATCTCGTCGAGGATGCGGTAGGTCTGTGGCCAATCGAGGAAGGGGCCGGCCGCAACATATCGCGCAGGGCCGTCAGGAAATTCGAGCAGCTTCAGGTGCAGTTTCGCGAGGTCGCGCGCGTCGACGATCTGGTAGCCGCTCGACGTGATGATTCCCGTCTGTTTGAAAAAGATGTAGACGGCGCCATTCGCATCGGAGAGGCCCGGGTCGTCGGGACCGATGATGCCCGTCGGATAGGAGACGCGGATCGGCGCGCCCTCGGCCTGCATGCGGCGGATCTCGTGCTCGCCTTGGGCCTTGCTTTGGGCGTAGGCGGTCGTTCCGGGGGCGATCGGTGAGTCGACGTGGATCTCGTCGCCGCCCGGCGCGAAGAAGATCGACGAACTCGAGACGTAGACGATCGAGGAAAGTCCTCGGCGCACCGCTCCCCCGATGACGAACTCGACGCCCCGTGCGTTCGTCTCGAGCACCGTCTTCGCCATCGACCGCCGCATCGAGACCAGTGCCGCCCCGTGGTAGACCGCGTCGCAGCCCTCCATGGCGCGTTCGACTGAGTCGGCCTGGGTGATGTCGCCGACGATCACGTCTTTCTCGGGGATTCCGATGCCCAGCGGGTCGAAGGTCTGGCGGACCTTTTCGGCGCTGCGAACGAGGAGGCGAACCGAGTGGCCCTCGGTGAGATAGCGGCGAACGGTATGGGAGCCTGCGAGGCCGGTGCCGCCGGTCATCATCACGCGCATCGTCTCACTCGCCGCCTTCCTGGCCGGGCTGCCAGCACCCAGTCGAACGCGCGAATCCTAACTCGGCGGCCCTTCGCCGGGGAACCGATGGGGGCATAAGAGGCACACTCGGAGAGCGCCAGCGTCCAATCGGAGAGAATCGATGAAATGGCTTTCCAAGCGTGTGCCGGGTTTGCGGAAGGGCTTCGCCGTCTTCTGGACCCTTGAGTTCGTGGCCCCCGCGGTCTTTGCTGCGGCGGTCTTCGGCGGCTGCGGCCCCTTCGATCCGATTCCGGGTGGCGAACGCTCCGGTCCGGTCGGAGCGGTGGAGGTCGACGACCGGTAGGCAACCGATCGCAATCGCTGCGCGACTCAGACCCCGATTCCGGACGCAGCGAGGCGAGCTAGCTCGGATCGCTGCCCTTCGACTTGGCGAGTGCATCCTCGAGGACCGAGAGCTTCGGCCGAATGAAGATTCCCTCGGCCTCGGAGCAGAGACGATCGTGCGCTCCTTCTCCCGCGTGCATCTCGCCCTTGATGAAGATCTTCACGCCCTCCACACGGTCGACCCAGCTGCGCATACGGATCGGCTGACCCAATGGAGTGATCGAGCGGTAGACGACCTTGAGCGTGCCCGTGAGCCCCCCGGTGTCGAGGATCGCGCCGATGCTGCCCAGCAATTCGTCGAAGACGAGCGCGATCACACCGCCATGGACCGCGGTCGGGGGGCCATTATATTGCGCGTCGAAGGTGTGGACGGCTCGCATCTCCCGGCCGACGACCTCGAAATGGACGGGCGGCGCGATCGGGTTCAGCGGGCCGATGATCGGGCTGTAGGGGAAGAACTCGACCGGGTTATCGGTGTCGCGATCGTGATCGATTCCCTCACGCAGCACGAGTCGACGCTGGGCGTAGGGGCCGGGGTGGTCATGGGGCGCGAGTCGAGCTGCGAGGGCTCGGGTTTCACGCTCGACCTCTTTGAGTAGTTCGGCTGGAGCCTGCGTCTTGCGCAGATGCGAGATCAGTTGGCGAAGCGAGGCAGCCGCGCCCGCCAGCGCGTCGTAGTCGGGTTCTTCGGCACTCATTTTGATTCGTTATGCAGGCCGGGATTTCTGGGGCACTCGAGGGTTGGGTGACTCAAGCGTCGAGTCCGAGAACCCTGAGCGCATTCTCGCGCAGGAATTTCGGCCAGACGTGGTCACGGAAACCGACCATCGGCATATCCGTCATGATTCGCTCGAGCGAGAGGCCCATCGGGAAATAGCCCGCGTAGAGGATCTTGTCCGCACCGCGCGTGTTGGCGTATTGGATGATCTCCTCGGGGTAGTATCTGGGTGCAAAAGCCGAGGTCGAGTAATAGAGGTTCGGCCATTTGAGCATCAGCTTCATGGCGAGCTTCTGCCACGGCTCGCAGCCGTGGCGAGTGACGAAGACGAGCTCCGGGAAGTCGTAGAGGACGCGGTCGATCCGCTCGACCTTCTGACAATCCATCGGCAGACGCGGTCCAGGTACACCCGCGCAGACGAAGATCGGCGTGCCGAGCTCCACACATTTGGCGTAGATCGGGTAGAACTTCGCGTCGTCGATGGCGACCTGCGGGTTGCAGCCGGCGGGAAAGGCGCCGAAGCCGCGCACGCCGAATTCCTCGTAGTCCCGCACCATCTGGCGAATGCCCTCCATTCCGTCGTTGGGGTCGACGCTACCGGAGGGGATGAAGCGATCGGGATGGTCCTTGAGAGCCCGGGCGGAAACTTCGTCGCCGACGCCGATCAATCCGCGTTCGACGCCGAAGCGGTCCATCTCGTGGAGGGTGAGTTCGATCGGGTTCTCGCTGCCGTAGAGTTCTTTCGGGACATTCTTGAACATGTACTCGACCGGGAAATCGTGGCCATCGCGGGACTCGCTGTCCCGCAGCTGCTGCCGGATGAACTCGTATTGGGAGAAATCGCTGGCGGGGAATCCGATCAGGCAGTCGATGATTCCGGCGCCGCCGATGAGGTCGCTGGCTGTCGCCATTATAAGCTTTCCTTCGTTCGCGTCCCGTGCCGATGAGGCGGCCGCCGGGTCGTTCATCATAACGCGCTCCGGGGCGAAAAAGGTGAGACCGGCCGCTGCGGGTCGGGGTGGGGACAACGCCGGCGTGGGCTCCGAAGCGATCGAGGTGTCCCGGCGGGCCTTTCCCGAGGGCCCTTGGCCGGGTCTCGAACGACGCTTGCTCACCATCGGGCCCGGGGGACCTGGGACTGGCGCATCGGCGATCCTTCGTGGATCCTCCAGCCCCCTGCTGGAGAGTTCTCACCATGTACATCGGATACGACGAAGACCAGGAGGCGCTGCGCCACGAGCTGCGCGCCTATTACGACGAATTGCTGACGGATGAGATCCGCGCCGAGCTGGCGCGCGAACACGGGGTCGGGCCGCGCACCCGCGAGATCGCTCGCCAGATGGCCAAGGACGGCTGGCTCGGGATCGGATGGCCAAAGGAATATGGCGGCCAGGGGCGTTCGGAGATCGAGCAGTTTGTCTTCTTCGACGAGTCGATGCGCGCGCGCGCGCCGGTTCCGATGCTGACGGTCAACACCGTTGGTCCGACGATCATGAAGAACGGCAACGACGAGCAGCGAAAGCGGTTCCTGCCCAAGATCCTCGCCGGTGAGATCCATTTCTGCATCGGCTACAGCGAGCCCGGTGCCGGGACCGATCTGGCCTCGTTGCAGACGCGCGCAGATCCGGCACCCGATGGCAGCGGCGATTTCATCATCAATGGCCAGAAACTCTGGACCAGCCTCGCGAGCGATGCAGATTATTGTTGGTTGGCTGTCAGGACGGATCAGGACGCCCCCAAGCACGGGGGGCTCTCGATGTTCCTGGTCGATATGAAGTCGCCAGGGATTCGGGTCGACCCGCTGGAGTTGCTCTCGGCACATGATATCAATGCCGTTTTCTTCGACGATGTGCGCGTGCCGAAGGAAAACCTCGTGGGGGGCCTGAACAAGGGTTGGAAGCTGATCACGAACCAGCTGAATCACGAGCGTGTGACCGTATGCGCTCCGGGAATGATCGAAGGCGCCTATGAGTCGGTCGTCGAGTGGGCGCGCGAGACGCGGCGCGCCGACGGTCGTCGCGTGATCGATGACGAATGGGTACAGGTCAACCTGGCCAAGGTGAAGGCCGGCATCCACGCGCTTCGACTGATGAACTGGAAGGTCGCCTGGACGGCGACGGAGGGGATGAAGCTGAACCCCGCCGACGCCTCCACGATCAAGGTCTTCGGAACCGAGTTCTTCCTCGACGCGCTGCGGCTCCTGATGGAGGTGATGGGTCAGCGCGGCTATTTGCGGCCGGAATCCGACGGAAGCGATGCGGGGCAGGAGGTCGCCGGCGGCGCCGCGGAGACCCTCTTTCGGAGCCTTCTGATCCTGACCTACGGCGGTGGCACCAACGAAATCCAACGCGATCTGATCGGGCTCTTCGGCCTGGGACTCCCTCGCGTCCCGCGGATGTAAGGAAAGAAGAAATGAATTTCTCCTACAGCGAAGAACAGCAGGCAATCTTCGACCTGGCTTCCCAGATTCTCAAAGACGGCACCCCCCAGGAGCGTCTTCTCGAGCTCGAGCGTGCCGAGGGTCCACGCTTCGACCCCGATCTCTGGGCCCGCCTCGGCCAGGCGGGCCTGCTCGCGATCGCGGTTCCCGAGCCATACGATGGTGGCGGGCTCGGCTTCGTCGAAGTCGCCGGCGTGATCGAGAGCATCGGTTGCACGACCGCACCCGTCCCCTATTTCGAAACCGTCGTATTGGGCGGCCTCGCGATCGCCGAGTTCGGGAGCGAGGATCAGAAGCGGGCGATCCTTCCGGACCTGGCCGCGGGGGAGCGCATCCTGACCGCCGCCCTCGTCGAACCCGAGGGCGAGATCGAGCTGCCCGGCGTGCGCGCGATCGGCAAGGAGGGCGGCTGGCAGCTCGACGGCGTGAAATCCTATGTGCCCTATGCGGAGGTGGCGGACCAGATCCTGGTCTCGGCGATGACCGACGAGGGCCCCGCAGTGTTCATCGTGGACGGGAAGGCCGCGGGCGTGCGTCTCGAAGCGCTCGCGACGACGAGCCAAATGCCCGAATCGAGGATGACGCTCACGGGCGTGCGTCTCGAGCCGGGGGCCCTGCTGGGCGCCCTCGACCAGGGGCGCGAGATCATCGAGTGGATCGATCTGCGCGCGAACGCCGCGCTCTGCAGCCTGATGCTCGGCTGCTGTGACGCCGCGCTCGAGATGACGGCTGAATATTCGAAGACGCGCAAGCAATTCGATCAGCCGATCGCGATGTTCCAATCCGTTTCCCATCGCCAGGCGGACGCCTATATCGATACCCAGGCCGTTCGCCTCTCCGCCCTCGAGGTCGCCTGGTTGATCGCGGTGGGTCGCTCCGCGGAGGAAGAGGTCGCGATCGCGAAACATCTCGCGGCGGACGCGGGCTATCGCGTCACGTTGGCGGCCCAGCATATTCACGGCGGGATTGGCGTCGATCGCGAGTACCCCGTCCATCGCTACTACGTCTACGCGCGACACCTGGAGCTGGTCCTGGGCGGATCGACACATCATTTGCGGAAGCTCGGAAAGCTGATCGCGAATGCGGCCGCTTAGGCGCGTCCTCGGTCTGGTGCCCTGCGATGTGCACCGGGGAGACGACCCCCGCGAGCGGTTAGAGGTCTACGAGCCGTTCTTTTGCCCACTCGCGCGCCTGGCCGTCCTGCTCCGAACAGCCTCGTCCGCTTAGCGGGCTGGCACGATGCTCACCGGGATCGCGCTCATGCGTGGAATCCCGGTATGGGGATCGAAGTCTGACTCGTTGTCGATCAACCTGCCGGTATTGCTTCCGATCTCGCGCACCTCGTCGTCGCGTTTAGGCACGTCTCCGAAACAATGTGCCATGGAGACGATCCCGCGACGGAGTTCCGGGGCCGCTTCTACGACGCCGAGAATCGAGGCATGAGACGAGGTGATTTCCACGAGGTCGCCGTGCCTGAGGCCTAGCATTGCGAGATCGTCGGGATGTAGGAAGGCGGGGTTATAGCCTCTGCGGCCATTCAATTTGGCGATGTCGCGACCGCTCGAGTTGTAGGCGTTCGGCAGGCGGCGCGAGATCAGCTGGAAGGGGAAGGCGGCGGCGGCCGGGTCGCCGGGCTGCTGGGCATGGAATGGCTCGGCGAGAATCTCCCGGAGCTCGGCCAGCATATCCGGATTCCCGATCTCGAGTCGATCGGCGCAGTCTGGATCTCCCGGGCCGACGCGGATTTCCTCGTCGTCGTAGATCTTTCCATGACGGTGTTTTCGGATCTCGTCGAGGGGGATTCGCGAAGCGTTCAGCAGGCCGTCGAGCACCGATTCGGTCGAGGGTCTCTCCTGCATGTCGAGTTCGACGAGCTCGCGTCGCTCGCGCAGCACGCCGGATTCGGGCCGAATCGGATAGAGCTTGAGCTCGAACCCCATCCGCTGCGCGAGCCCGTAGAAGAATTCCCATTCTTCGATCACGTCCGAGCCCTCGGGCGGATCGACGATCGCGGGGGTGTATTGGGCGTAGGGCTCGGGATAGCCGTGTCCGACATAGGTCTGCTCGATGGCTTCGCTCGAGAGCGAAACGCCGGGGACCTCGAGGGAGAGCTTCGGTGCGACGACATAGTCGGCGAATTTCGAGGTGGCGGACATCTTCATGTCGAGCGTGACGAGGAGATCGAGATTCTCGATGGCGCGGATCGCCTTCAGTTGGTCGGGCCAGGCGGCGATCGGGTTGCTTCCGAGACAGACGAGGACGCGGATCCGCCCCCCGCCCTCGTAGAGGATCTCGTCCGAGAGGGCGCCGGTGGGCAGGCCCGCGGCCGAATTGGGCAGGTCGCGCGAGCGCAGCGATTCGCCGCGGCCCCAGCCGGGTCGTGGGGGCGAGGCCTGGGCAAGGGGCGTCGCCCGGGGCAGCAATGCGCCCGGATTCGGCACGGGTTCCCCCTCCCGTCGCCAACGACCGCACACGCTGTTGAGCGCGAGCAGCAGGTATTCAGTCAGGTTTCCGCGCGGCGCCATATTCGGTCCGGTGCCGGCGACGGCGCAGCCGCGAAGGGCGGTGACGTCGGTCTGCGCTGTGCGGCCATCGCCGGCGAAGGCACGCGCGGCGAGCTCGATCTCTTCGCTCGTGAGCCCAGCGCGCTCCGCGGCGTAGGCGGGCGTGAAGTCCGCGACGATCTCGGCGAGCTCGGCGAAGCCCGAAACATGGGCCTCACAGAATTCCGCGTCGTAGCGTTCTTCGCGCAGGATCACGTGCAACATGGCGGCGAGGATCGGCGGGTCCTCACCGGCGCGCGGCTGCAGATAGATGTCGGCGAAACGAGCGACCTCGGTCTTGCGGGGATCGATGACGATCAATTTCAGGCCGCGTTTCTTCGCGTCGCGCAGGCGCTTGCTCGGATTCGAGGGTGGGATGCCGCCGGACATGGAGATGAGGGGATTGTTGCCCACCAGCATCCAGACATCCGATTCGTCGAAGGCGTGGGAGCCGCCGAGCCAGCGGCCGTGGATCGAGTTGGAAACGTGTTTGCCCGGTTGGTCGATCGCGCTCGAGGTGAAGACCATCTTCGACCCGAGGCCGAGCATCCATCCGATGCCCGCCGGAATCGAAGGGGCGTGGGGACCGGAGTAGGTCCCGGGATAGAGCGCGACGGAGCGGGGTCCGTGCTCCGCCACGATCTGCCCGATCCTCTGGCCGATCTCGTCCATCGCCGCTTCACTCGAGATCGCGGTGTAATGCCCGTCCGGCTGGCGCTTTTGGGAATGCAGCAGGCGATCGGCGTGCGCGTGCTGCTCGGGAAGCGACCGACCCTTTGCGCAGGTGAAGCCGAAATAGGCGGGATTCTCTTCGTCGCCGATGACCCGAACGGGTCGACCCTGGTCGACGTCGACGAGGATTCCACAATTCGCATGACAGAAACGACAGATCGAGGGATGACGGGAAGGAGAAGCGGGTGACGCGTCTGGCGAGGGCGTTTCGGGTGACATCGCATGATTCTATCATGCGGCGTTCAGATGGTGGGCTGTGCGTGGATGAGCGCCAGAGGAGACGAGATGCATGAATTCGAGGGCCGAACGGCGGTCATTACGGGTGGGGCGAGCGGGATGGGCTTCGCGATGGCGGAGTCCTTCGCAGGCGTTGGAATGAATATCGTCCTGGCCGATGTCGAGGCGGGCGCGCTCAAGCAGGCGGCGGAGAAGATCGATGCGCTCGGGGTGACGGCGGTTGCGGTGCAGACCGATGTCTCGGATGAAGCGGAAATGGATCATCTCTGCGAGGTCGTGCGCGAGCGGTTCGGGGCTCCGGAAATCCTTTGTCTCAATGCGGGCGTCGGCGGCGGTGGGGGCCCAACGGATCTGCTCACGACCCGGGATTGGAAATGGGCGGTCGACGTGAACCTCTACGGGATCATCCACGGGTTGCGGGTCTTCCTCGGCGATATGCGGAAGCGAAACAGGGGCCATATCGTCGTGACGGCTTCTGTGGCGGGTCTGACGAGCTTTCCCGGTTCACTCCCCTATAACGCCACCAAACACGCGGCGGTGTCGGTCGCGGAGGGACTCTTCAGCGAGTTGGCCGAGGCGGGCTCCGAGTTGGCGGTGCATTGTCTGTGCCCGGGTGTCGTCTCGACGAATATCCACACCTCCGAGCGAAATCGACCCAAGGAATTGCAAAATCCGCCGGGTGAGGAGGCGTCGCGAAGCGAGGAATTCGCGGGCTTCATGGAGCATCTCTACGAGAGCGTCTCGAAGCCTGGGCAGGTGGCTGAACTCGTCTTGCAGGCGATCGTGGATCGTCGTTTCTGGATCCAGACCGACGCTTATTACCGCGAAGCGATTGCGGCGCGCCATCGCTCGATCGAGAACGACACCGACCCGCCGGCCCGGGGCTCCATCATTTCGGTCTATTCGAGCTGACGCCTGATGCGTGGCCCGACGAGAGACGACTCCTAGTCACCAGTCGACGTGGACGCCGTTTCGCTTCAGGAAATCTTGGATCAGCCATTGGCTGATGCTGATGCGGCCCGGAAAGAAATGCGGCATCTCGCTCGCCTTGAACCAGTCGGCCGCGACGATCTCCTCGCCGTCGATCTGGATCTCGCCGGATTCGTAGACGGCGCGAAAGCCGAGCATGAGCGAGTTCGGGAAGGGCCAGGCCTGACTCGAGAAATATTCGACTTCGTTCACGGTGATCGCGGTCTCCTCGAAGACTTCGCGCCGGACCGCGTCCTCGGCGCTCTCTCCCGGTTCGACGAAGCCGGCGAGCACGCTCATGATGCCCTCCGGAAAATGCGGTGATCGCGCGAGCAGGATTTCGTCGCCCCGCTCGACGGAGACGATCATGGCGGGGGCGAGCCGTGGATACATCGGAATCTTGCAGCTCGGGCAGGCGCGTGAGCGATCGGTTTCCGAGAGCACTGTCGGCTCCGCGCAGCCGCCGCAGAATTGATGGGTCTTGTCCCACTCGACGATCTGGACTGCGCGGCCGGCGATCGCATGCGTGTGCTCGTCCAGGGAGGCGAAGAGCATGTGGAGGTTCGCGAATTTGAGTGCGCCGCCCTCCTTGGCGTCGTCCGGGAGCTCGACCGAGTAACAATGACGTCCGTCGAGGGCGCCCAGGTATTGGCGGCGAACGGCTTCGAACCCGTGACGGTCGATCGTGGCGACGTCGGGGAGGGTGAGCTCCTCGGTGACGAGCAGATCGCGCCCGCGGAAGGCGAAGAGCATCGGCTCCTCACCGGGGTCTTCTGGGGATCTGTGATGGGGGACGAAGCGGAAGGGCGACTCGGGGGATTTGCTCATGTTCTCAGCCTACCCAAAATGGTGCGCTGCCACCGCAGGGGTCGGAGGCCTCTCTCGGGGGCTGTCGGCCCAGGTGGCGGGGGGAATGCCCCTTCGGGTTCACCCCGGGATGGCCGGTGCGGCCGCCATGCAGGACCGCACAAAAGTCCACCACCCGATGCCGCTGTTGCGGGAATTCGGGGGTCTCGAGCGAGCGCGGCTGGCTGTCGGGGTGCCCCCCCCCTCAAGTTTCAGCGCTGGCTCGATCTCAAGGGTCAGGTCGGGCGGCATTTCGCCAAATCGCGGGCGGCCGCCGGGCTTCTGCGACGGGGGGTGACGAGAGCGGAAATCGGGTGGCCCGGCGCGTGATCACCTACCCCTCTCCGGACGACTTGATCGGCGCGATCGTCACGAATATCCAGCCGGCCGGATTCTTCGTCCCGACCCCCTTCGCGGCGGGCGTCGGGACGAAACTTTTGATCCGAATCACCCTCGAGCTCGAGGGTGAGGCCGCAGATCCTCCGGCTACGGTCGTTGCATCGATCATCCAGGATGCCCATACGCTCTCGACGAAGAGCATGGGGATGAGCGTCAAGATCCAGAAACCGACCCCGGCTCAGGGGGCGGGAATCTCGGAGATCTTCGACGCGACGCCCGACGAGAAGCTGGGGCTCGGCGGCTGAATCGCTCCCCTTGCGGCCAGGCGGGATCGGGATTCACGCCGCGCCGGTGTCACTCTGATACCCTGGGTCGATGCGTACGACCGGCCGATTCCGCTTCGTCTTGTTCCTCTTCATCCTGGCTTCGTTTTTCGTCTATTCGTGCTCGATGTCCGATGGGCCCGCCCTCGAGATTTCGCAGGAGAGCACCCTCGTCATCGAGTTGGCGGGTGAGTATGTCGAGGCCCCGGGGCCCTCGGTCCTGGCGCGCATCGCGGGCCAGCAGACGCGACCCTTCCTGGGCTTGCTCTCGATGTTCAGCCGTGCGGAGCGCGACGCTCGGCTTGCGACGGTGGTGCTGCGGATCCAGCCGCTGAGAATCGGTTGGGGCAAGGCCGATGAACTCCGTGAGGCGATCGCTCGACTCCGGGCGCGGGGCCTCCACACGGTCGCGCATCTCGAGATCCAGGGATTCTCCGCCAACAAGGAACTCTTCATCGCGAGCGCTGCGGACGAAGTCTACGTGGCTCCCGGGGCGGCCATGCCACTCGTGGGACTCGCGGCAGAATACCTTTTTCTCGGGGGCTTCTGGGAACAGCTCGGCGTCGAATTCGATATCGCGAAGGTCGGTCGCTACAAGAGTGCGGTCGAGGTCTTCGCCGAGCGGACGATGTCCGAGGCGTCGAGGGAGATGGCGGATTCCTTGCTCGACGATACCTATGATCGATTCGTTACGGGCCTTTCAGAAGGTCGCGGCCTGACGCGTGGGGCCGTCGAGGCGGCGATCGATAGCGGCACCATTCGCAATCAACAATTCGAAGCGGCCGGGTTGATCGACGGAGAACTCCACCTCGATCAGTTGCTCGATCGCTTCGGTCCCGATGTGGTCGAGCATGCGGACTACGCCCGGGTCGACCCCGAGGATCTCGGCTTCGAAGCCGAGGCGGAGTTCGCGCTGATCTATGGCCGGGGTCCGGTTGTGCAGGGTGAAGCCGATGGCTCCGCGCTCTCGGGCTCGCCGGCCTTCGCGTCACAGACGATCGCCGATGCCATCCTCGAAGCAGCTTCCGATCCCGCGATCCGCGCGATCCTCTTTCGCATCGATAGCCCGGGTGGATCCGCGCTCGCATCGGAACTGATCTGGCGCGCGATCGATCGGGCGCAGGAATCCGGCACCCCCGTGATCGCCTCCTTCTCCGATGTCGCCGCTTCCGGTGGCTATTACGTCGCATCGGGGGCCGAAGGCATCGTTTCCGATCCAGGCACGCTGACGGGTTCGATCGGGGTCTATGCGCTTCGTCCCGTTCTGGGCGGCCTGCTCGACAAGTTGGAGATTGGTATCGATTCGCTCACCCGCGGTCGCCACGCGGATTTTCTCCTCTCGAGCGAGAAGATGTCCCCGGCTACGTTGGCGCGGCTACAGACGACCGTTCTCGACACCTATCAGCTCTTCCTGACACGGGTTGCGGATGGTCGCTCGATGTCGATCGACGCCGTCGATCGCATCGGTCAGGGCCGTGTCTGGACTGGAAGGCAGGCGTACGAGGCGGGACTCGTCGACGAACTCGGTGGACTCTATACGGCGGCGCGGCGTGCGAAACGCGCGGTCGGTCTCGACGAGGATGCCGATGTCTACCTCGTTCCCTTCCCCCGCCCCGCCTCTTTGTCGGAGCAGATCTTTGCAGCCTTCCAATCCACCGCGCTCGCGCGAGTCGCGCCGCTCTTCGATTGGCCCGCTCCGCTCGCCGGGCTCATCGAGATGGCGGGCGCGCTGCCGACGGGGAGCGCGCTCTTGATCCCACCGGTCCTGATCGAGATTCGCTGAAGACGAAGCGCGTTCAGCGGGCCACCCCCTTCGAGAGGAGATCGAGTTCTTGGCATTGCTGACGACGCGTGAAGGCGCATCGATCTACTACGAGTTTCATGAGCCCGCCGACTTCACGGGACGGGCCAGGACTCCGGTGATCTTCTCCTGCGCCTATTGCACGACCCATGAGAATTGGCGCGGGCAGGTGGAGCCCCTTCTGCGCGCGGGGCATCCCGTGGTTCTCTGGGATCTGCGCGCCCACGGCGATTCCGTCGCGCCGGAGGGTGACGACGCCTGGTCGATCGATGATGTCGTTGTCGACCTGCTGGCCGTCGCGGAGGCGACGACACCCGATGCCCCCTTCGTGGCGGCGGGGCTCTCTTTTGGCGGGCTCGCTTCATTGCATTTCATGGCGCGGCGTGCCGATCGCGTGGCCGGGCTCGTCTTGATCGGCTCCGGTCCGGGATTCAAGAATCCGGAGGCGGCGGAGGCCTGGGCGGCACGGACTGAACGCACGGCCAGTTTCCTCGAGCAGCGCGGCTTCGAAGATTTCGTGCGGGGCCGAGCGGGGCCGACATGCATCGGCAATCGCCCCGAACTTCCGGCGGCGGAGGCGGCGGCTCGGGCGATCATCGCGCAGTCCGTACCGGGGATCGCACGCTTTGGACGCCAGATCACCGCTGCCGCGCCGCCTGTGGTCGACGAGCTGGCCGCGATGGACGTTCCCGCCCTTGTGATCGTGGGCGAGCACGACAAGGGCTTCCTGCGAGCCGGCGAGGTGATGGCGGCCAAGCTCCCCCGCGCCAGGCATGTCGTCGTGCCCGATGCGGGACATATCGTGAATATCGATCAGGCGGAGTTCTTCATTCGCGAGATGCTCGCTTTTCTCACCGACCTCGAGCGTTCACCCATCTAGCGCCCGCTCGACGCGGCTCCGTCGGAATTCCGCCCGTTCGGACGATCTCTCGCGCCGCGCTCGATGCACGCCCACGTTATCCTTTCGTTGGCGTTGGCGTTGCGGTCTGGAACGGTTCCGAGCTTCCAGACTCGTGGAGGGTTCCGGTTGCCGCGGGCACGAGACCAGAGGAGATCGCCGCCGACGGATCGTCGGGTGCACGTGGATCGAATCGCTCCCGAGAGCGCCGCCGTCCTGGTCTCTGCGCCGATCGAGGGGGTCGCCTTTGAGATCATCCGGGGCGGGCCCGATCTGCGTCGCCCGGTTGCGATCGTGGCGCTCTCGAGATGAGCGACAAGGGAATTTTCATCTCGATCGATCTCAGTCGTTGTGCTCTGTGCGGCGGTCCGAACGATTGTGCGAAGAGAGGTGGTTCGCGTTTGCAAGGGGATCCCGTGAGCGAAGCAGCGGATGATTTACAGGAGCCCGCCCAAACAGAGCGGTGTTGGTGTGTCGGGCGCGTCTTTCCAGAGACGTTGACCACCCTCGCGAAGGAGAGGGATGGGGGTGCCGCCTGCATCTGTCGCGCCTGTCTCGCGCGCCACGACGAAACGAGCGCTTAGGCGGTCCTGCGGGACGAAGGTCCGCTCTCTCAGGGATTCCCTTCTGAGATTCGGCGGATCTCCCGCAGACCGCCCGAGATGTGGCGGGCTTTCAGGCCGGCTCTGCGCATCAGGTCGGCGAGGTGTGCGCTCTTGAGGCCGAATTCGCAATAGAGAACGTATGGCTGATCCGAGTCGAAAGCGCCGTAGGCGCGAAGTGCATTGGGAAAGTCGAGAAAGAGTGCGTCGGGGTAGTGCCAGGTCGCGTAGGCGGCCTTCGATCGGAGATCGATGACGATATCCTTCGGTCCGATTTCGCGGGTGCACAGGTCTTCGGCTCCCCACGCGTCGAGGTCCACGTCGGCCAGGTTGAAATGAGTGCGGGATTCGATCGCTTCGGTCAGAACGCTGGGGTCGAGCTGGGATTCTTCTCGCAGAATATCATCGAGCTTTGCATGGGTCGCTGGCTTGCTCGGCACGATCGCGCAATATTCGCCGACCTTCGCCGAGAGATCGTGGGTCCCGACGATCTTCGATTCTTCGATGATCTCGTTCTTGTTATTTCCGATCAGGGGCCGCAGGATCGGCAGTATTGCCCCATCGGAAATGACCGATAGATTCTGCAGGGTCTGGGACGAGACTTGACCGATCGCCTCGCCCGTCACAATCGCACCGGCATCCCAATTTTCGGCGACGGCTTCGGCGGCGCGCAGCATCAGGCGCTTGAGGATGACCTGCCAATAGCGGGTCCTGACCTTTGCCTGGATCTCGCGGCTGACGGGGTCGAAATCGATCGCGTGGAAGCGCGGGCGGGTGCCAGATTGCCAGCGGTCGGCGATCCGTTTTGCGATGGTGAGCGTCTCGAGTTCGTGCTGCCGCCCACCGAGATTGCAGAACACATAGTCGAGCGCGATTCCGCGGCGAAGCAGTCGCCAGGAAGCGACGGGTGAATCGAAGCCACCGGAGAGCAGGCTGACCGCGCGGCCCTCTGTGCCGAGGGGCAGGCCGCCCGCGCCGCGCTCGCTCGCGACGAAGAAATAGGCCCGATCCGGGCCGACCTCGACGAAGACCGTCGTCTCGGGATTCGAGAGGTCCACGCGTGAAGCGATCGGACGCAACGCTTCGCCCAGCTCGTTTTCGATTTCGCCGGAGCGGATCGGGACCTCATTGCGATCGCCGATGCGTCGGGCTCGAACCGCGAAGCGTCGGTCGCGAACGTGGGGCGTGCCGAAGGCCTCCCCCGCCTCGACGATCTCGTCGAGTGAGGACCAGCCGACAGCGTGGGTCACCGACACGGACTGCACGCCAAAAACGCGGGCCAGGCGTGTCGCCATCGCCTCGTCCGTCGGTTCGCTTCCGGTGATCGCGTCGAGCGCAACGAAGAGCCGGTTGCGGTCGCGCAGCACCCGACCCCCGCGACCGCTCGCCCTGAGAGAGGCGCGAAGATTTTCGACCAGGCGCGAGGTCATGCGCCGTCGCGTGGCATTCGCTTTGGTCGTGAGATCGCCACTGAATCGCAGCAGCAGGAGGGAGGAATTCACCTCTTCCGCTTCGCTCTCCGCAGGGGCGTCATTCGTGTCGGGGGTGCTCACCGGAATCTCCGCTCGGGTCCCTGCGGTCCATTTGGGGGCCTCCGGCCGCGACCGATCGTTTCGGTCGGGCAGGCGGAGGCGCGCGATCGAGTTTGTACGTCGCTCGACCAAACGCGTCGAGGCCCGGCGGGTGATGGTAGACCACAGGGCACGCAGAGGGCCTCTGTCGGGAGCCCGAAGAGCGACGATGCGGCATCATACCGGGGCATGATCCGACTGCGCCTCTACCGAGTTCTGCTGGGCACAATGGGCATTGCGTTCTTCCTCTTCGGTGCCGCGATGATGGCCGCCTTCTTCCTTTACCAGCGGCCGAACTCCGTACCGCTGATCCCGACCGGTCCCGTCGGCCACTACTTCGTGGCGTTCACGGGTTGCGCGATGCTCGCCTGGTCGGGGGGGCTCGTCGGGGCCGCGCGCGAACCGCGTTCGTCGCGTTCGATCGGAACGATGACGGCCTTCGTGCTGATCTTGATGTCCATCGTGCGCATGGTGGCCTGGATCATCGGTGACTATTATAGCTGGCTCGGCGACCTGCCTCGCACCGAGGCGACCGGCCTCTTGTTGACGGCCCTCGCGCTGATCTGGCTGCGACCCACCGTCGCGGAGAGCTTATTGCCCGGGGCTGCGAGTTCGCAGGAGGGCGGATGATTCTGCGAGCTTTGGCGAGCGTGGTGGTGTTGGGTCTTCTCGGGCTGAATCTGGCGCTGCCGACGGCGAAGATGACGGCGCGTGGGAACGAGAACCTTGTTCGCGCGGATATCGAGAGTCGGTTGGCGATCGGTGGCACGCTGCCGGACCTCGAACTCTTCGGTTTCGACGGTCGGCGCTTCACGCGTGAAGACCTGCTCGGACATCGTGTCCTGATCACCTTCGAACGCAGCGTCGATTGGTGACCCTTCACCAAGGCGCGGCTCGTGGAGCTGCGAGAGGCTTTCGAATCGACGCCAGATCTGATGATCGTCTGGGTCATGTCCGAGGCGCAGGTCAACGAGCGGACCCGGATTTTCGTCGACGAACTCGGCCTGGCGGAACGGGTCCTCTTCCTGTCGGACCCGAAAAGTCAATTGATTCGCGATCTGGGGATTCTGAAGGAGAATCCAGAGAATATCGAAAAGGGGGTGCCCCACCCCACGACGCTCGTTCTCGACGAGTTGGGCGTCGTCCAATTCATCGATGTTCGAGAGAATTTTCATTTCTGGTTGGATCCGGCCGCGGTGACCGACGTGCTGGCCCGGCTCGAATAGATCGAGCGATGCTCGATGCGTGCTCGGGGTTACGGGGAATCGGAGTCGAATCGGCTAGTTGAACGCCTACCGAGCGATCCCGATGGTTGCAGGACAGGGCGCGAGCGAGCATTATCTCGACGAGGCGAAGGATCGGGTGGCGTGTGCTTCCCGGCAACTGAAACGGGTCTGAGACGAGCGAGAGAATTTCCCGTAGCTGTTCAGGGGGGTTCAAGACACGCGAGAGCAAGGCACAGAAAGACCGATGAGTCGGGCGAAAGCATGCGATGCATGTGGGCACGGATCTCGTCGTGGAGGCAACGACTGAGTCATGATGCGACGAATTTTCACTTCGAACGAGATGCGGCTGATCCCGATCCTGCTTGCGGCGGTTCTCGCTTTTGCCGCGGGTTGTGCGTCGACCCCTGAGGCAGTAGATGAATCTGCGGATACGAGTGAGTTCGACGATGCTGCATCCACGCTGCCCCGGGCGCCGGCCGTGGCGGACACGACGGTTTCCAACCGCAACATTTCGATCGCTCCAGTCTATTTCGATCTGGACGAGTCGACGATCAAATCCGATTTCGAATCGATCCTGCAGACCGCCGCGACAGCGCTGCGCGGTTCGGGCGCTTCGGTGACGATTGCGGGCCACTGCGATGAACGCGGTTCCGACGAATACAATCTCGCTCTGGGAGAGCGTCGTGCCGGTGCGGTCCGTCGCTATCTGCTCGACCTCGGCGTGTCCCCCGCCCAGGTCACGACAGTGAGTTATGGCGAGGCGCGTCCCGCCGTCAGCGGGTCGGGCGAAACGGCCTTCCAACTCAACCGCCGCGCGGAGTTCTCGGTCCGCTGATTCGAAGGCGTTAGGTCCGAAGCAAAACCCCACTCGAACGAGGCTTCGTACGAGCTGGGCCGTCGATCGAAAAGAAGCCGGTGAACGCCGCGATGCGTTCGTCGGCTTCTTTGTGTCTGGCGGGGTCGCTCCCGAATCTACCCGCTCCTTCTCTCGGCGTAGGGGTGGACGCTGGCACGTGTGCCGATCGAGTCGCGAATCTCGCCCTCGGATGTGGGGCCGCGCGCAGTGCTGCGAATCCTTTTGTCCAGCCCCCGGGAAGGATCGGGATCGAGGAGGAGGTCCGCGCTGGAAATCACGACCGGGCGTTCGTGGGCGGGGTGACGCGAATGCCCGCTCACGCTTGGCCCCCGCGCATCGCCAGTGATATGGTGGGCCCTGGCACGGATTCGGGTCCTTCGGGCCGCCATCGCCAACCCACCCGTCCTTCTCGGCCTCCGAATTTGCGAATCAGAGACGAACTGGAGTTCCCATGCCCGAAAAGCCCCTCCACGGCGGCAAACTCGCCGCTAAGGCCCTGAAGGAGGCGGGCGTCGAGATCGTCTTTACGCTCGCCGGCGGCCATATCATGCCCCTCTATGATGGCTGTATCGACGAGGGCATCAAGGTCGTCGACGTTCGACACGAACAGGCCGCCGTGCACGCGGCCGACGCCTGGGCGCGTTGTAACCCGGGTCAGATCGGTGTCGCGGTGGTTACCGCCGGCCCCGGCGTGACCGACGGCGTGACGGGAATTGCCAATGCCTGGCGCGCGAATTCCCCGATCCTCGTGATCGGTGGGCAGGGCCCCTTCGCAGATCTACGCCGTGGCTCGCTCCAGGAGATGGATCATCTCGGTGTCGTCCGTCCGATCACGAAATACTGCGACGCGATCTATGAGACGAAGCGAATTCCCGAATATATCGAGCTCGGCATCCGGCACGCCGTTTCGGGCGTCCCCGGCCCCAGTTATCTCGAGATCCCCATGGATATCTTCATGGGGAGCGTTGAGGAAGAAGTCGCGATCCCGAAGATCCGCACGAACCCGCCGCGTCTCTCACCGGACCGCGAGGAGGTCCGCAAGGCGATCGATGTGCTTCGCGACGCCGAGCGACCGATGTTGATGGCCGGAACGAGTGTGAAGTGGTCACATGCCTCGGGCGATATGAATCGGTTCATCTCCGAGACCCATATTCCCACCTACACCAATGGCATGGGCCGCGGCAGCGTTTCCCCAGATTCTCCGGAATTCCTGAACCGCTCGCGGCGCGCTGCGCTCGCAAAGATCGACGTGATCATCCTGGCGGGCACGCTTCTCGACTTCAGGATGCGTTTCGGGCAGACGATCCCCGCGGATGCGAAGATCATTCAGCTGGACATGGAAGCGACCCTGATCGGGCAGAACCGACAGGCCGACGTCCCCCTGGTCGGCAATCTCGCCTGCTCCTTCGATGCCCTCCTCGAGGAGATGAAGAGCCAGGGGATTCAGTTTGACTTCTCTTCCTGGCGCGATGAACTGCGCGGGATCGAGAACGAAGCGGAAGCCAAGGTCGAGGCGAATCTCAACAGCGATGAGGTTCCGATCGATCCCCAGCGCATGTGTCGCGAGGTGCGCGACTGGCTCGCCGACCTCGAGGGCGACCCGATCGTGATCGGTGACGGTGGCGACATCGTCGCGACCGCCGCGAAGATCATTCCCGTGTGCAGCGAAGGGGCCTGGATGGATCCGGGCCCGCTCGGGACCCTCGGCGTCGGGATGCCCTTCGCCCTGGCCGCGAAGCTGGCGCATCCGGATCGACCGGTCGTGATCGTCTATGGCGATGGTTCCTTCGGCTTCAATGGAATGGAGTACGACACCGCCGTGCGGTTCGGCCTTCCGATCATCGGCATCGTCGGGAACGACGGGGCCTGGGGGCAGATGATGCGACCCCAGGGAGCGCTCTACGGCTGGGATCGGCTCCAGGGTGTGCTGCTCAATCGCAGCCGTTACGACAAGGTCGTCGAAGCGTTGGGCGGTCATGGTGAGTACGTGACCGAGCCCGACGCGTTGCGACCGGCGCTTGCGCGCGCCGTAGCTTCGGGTCTGCCGGCGCTCATCAATGTCGAGATCCGACAGGATCGTGAATTCGGTGGTGGGATCTATGTCTGACGGGTCGGAGCCATATGGTTCGGCTCGGCCTGAGGCATCGATGGTTCGGCCGCTGGTGTAGCCGAGGGGTGAGGGTTGGAATTTTTGGTCGAGCGCCGTGATCCCGCGACACTGGGGCTGGCGCTCGACGCGCTCCGGCCCTGGCTGACTGCGCTCGGGCCCGTGGCCGTCGTCGACCTGGAGACGACCGGGCTGCCGGATCGTCGTTCCACCGAGATCATCGAGATCGGATTGCTTCTGCTCGACGCGGAGGAAGAGACGGTCGGGGTCGTGTCGACGCTCGCGCGTCCCAGTCGCCCGATCCCGTCGCACGTCCGTCGACTGACCGGGCTCACCGACGACGATTTCGCGGCGGCGCCGCGCATGATCCAGGTCCGTGACACGATCCGCTCGCTGCTCGAAGGACGCGTGCTGATCGCCCATCAGGTGAATTTCGAACGTAGTTTTCTGCGTCGCGACGTCGACTCGTCGCTCGGGACTGCGCTCTATCTCGACACACAGGACATCCTGTCGCTGACACATCCGGACGCGCCGGATCAGCGACTCGAGACCTTCACGCAAATGCTCCTCGGGCGCGAGGAGAAGCACCGCGCCCTCGACGATGCGATCGATACTGCATGTGTGCTCGGCCGGATCGCTACCGGCGCGCGGGCGCGCGAATCGCGTTATGTCGAGGCCCGAAGGATCCTCGATCGTCATCTCGAAGACTCGCCCTGGCGGGCATTGCTCCTCGAGCCGTCGGCACGGATGGCTCCCGAGGTCGATTTTGATTTCGTCGCGTTCTCAAAGAAAGAGGCGAACCGGGGCAACGGAGGCGAAGCGGCGACCGAGTCGGAGGGGCGATTTCTCGAGATTGGCCCCAGCGATGAAGAACCCGTGCCCTTCGAGATGGAGGCGATCCTCGACGCGCTCGGGGACGCCCAAAGGGGGGAGCGCCATTTCCCCGGATATCGCGTGCGTGAGGAACAGCTGGCACTCGCCCGGGAATTTGTTCACGTCTTCTCGGAGGGTGGCGTCGCGAAGCTCGAGGGCGGGACCGGCGTCGGTAAATCGCTCGCCTATCTGGCGGCTGCCATCCCCTTCGCGGTGTCGCGGGCGAGGGCGGGAGCGAAGGAGCCGGTCGTGTTGTCTACGCGGACGAAGCTTCTCCAGGACCAGCTGCTTCGAAAGGATATCGCGGCGGCTGCACGCTTTCTCGGTTACCCCGAACTTCGCGCCCTTTCGATCAAAGGGCGCGCGAATTACGTATGTGAGCGTCGCCTCCTGGCTTCTCTGAGTGAGGGGCGGGATCCGGCTCTTCTCGACGATCTGAAGATGGATTATGCGCTGCTCGAGGCGTGTGCCCGGATTCGACCTCATGGCGAGGTGGGCACGGTTCCCCCGGCGCTTTTGCGGCGTCATCCGAGACTGCGCGATCTCCTGCGTGGGAGCGTTGCGGCACGTGCCGAACAGTGTTCCAGAGAACAGTGCGGGCACGAAAAACGATGCCCCTTCGGTCGCCATCGGAGTTCTCTCGGTCGGGCTCATCTGGTGGTGGCCAATCATGATCTCCTGCTGAGGTGGCCGCCGGATTATCCGAGCTTTTCGCATGTCGTGATGGACGAGGGGCATGAGGTGGGTGGCGTGGCCGAGGATGTCTACGCGCTACGGGTTCGTCCAGAGGATGTCGCGGAGCGGCTCGATGAGCTCTTCGGGGCACCGATTCGTCGCGGGCAGAGACGTTATGCAAGTACCGGTCTCGTGGCGCAGCCGGAGAGCCGCGGTGACCAAACAGCTCTGCGGCAGAACCGCCGCGACCTGATGCTGGAGTTGGTCGGGTTGGGAAGGACGATCGCCGACGATTCGGATGCGTTCGGCGGCGTGGAGCTTCCGGTGGAAGCGGGGAAAAAATTCCCGACGGCGGCCGCGCTATCGGAGAGTGCGGCGATTCGCCTCGAGGCGATCGCGGCGCACGCTATGCGAGAGGGGCCCGCAAAGCGGGTCGTTTCGGGTGAGGACAGGGACGGTCTGCCGACCCGGCCGGAGCGGGATCTAGAGGGCGAGGAGGAAGCGGAGAGGTCGATCGGGGCCCATGTCGAAGCGATATTGGGTGCTGCCCATGGGCTGAGAACGGCGTTCGGTCCAGAGAACGATGAATATGTGGGTGCCTTCGAGGGGCTGGAGAGTCCCTTTGATCGCTGGTCGCTCGTCCTGCGGCCGGTCGCGCCCGGGGAAGCGTTTCGGCGAGAGTTCCTGGGTCGCGTCGAGGGTCTGGCGGTGGTGTCGGCCACCCTCTTCGTGGGCGGCGACGACCACGCCGCACTCGGCGAAGTGGGTCTCGCCGGGCGCGAGGTCGAAGAGAGCTGGAGCCATGCGGTGGGTTCGCCCTTTCCCTATGCGAGTTCGATGCGGGTGGTGGCGATCGAGCACGGTTCGGATCTCGTCGAGGAGACCGCGCAGACGCTCGCGATCCTGGCGCAGCGGCTGCGCGGACGGACCCTCGGGCTCTTTACGAGCCTGGCGCGGATGCGAGACACTGCGGATCGCTTGAGCCAGCTGCTCGGGGGGGAAGGGATCGAGGTCCTGCTGCCGCGGCGTTCGAGCGATGATCCTGGAGCGCTCGTCGATCGTTTTCGGAAAGCCAGGGGGGGCGCCGTCCTGTTGGGGGCGCGGCGCTTCTGGCAGGGGATCGACGTCCGGGGTGATGACCTCCAGGCGGTCGTGATCGAGAAGCTACCCTTCGACGTCCCGACGGAGCTTCGGCGTCGCCGGGACGACCGGCTGCGCACGCTGGGCGAGGATCCGTTCAGCCGGGCTTCGCTCGGCCGGATGCTGCTGCATCTGAAGCAGATGTCGGGTCGGTTGATTCGCAGTGAAGAGGATCGGGGCGTCGTGGTCATCGTCGATGCGCGCCACGATCGAGGCTATTTTCGGCGGCTGCCGGACGCTTTCCCCAAAGGGACGAAAATCGAGATCATCGCGCGGGAGGATCTCTCCCGGATCGCTGACGAACTCAAGCTGGGAGAATAACACCACGGTTTACGTCTCGTGGATTCGGCGCGAAGCGAGATGCAACCGGGCCGGGGTCGGGACCGATGGATGGGTGTCGATGAGTGGTCATATCGACCCCTGTGGCGTCTCGATTCCGAGAATTTGCGAGAGATTTGCAGTTCACGATGCAATCCCCCGCTACTTTTCCCAATCGGATCCAGTCTTCTCGGTCTCGCGCCGAGGCTCGGGATCCCGTGTCGCAGCCAGCTCGCCTCGCTCCATCCTTGGGTGGCTTCTTCCGGAGGGGAGTGGGCTGACTTCACCCCTATGGCTGCGGCTCGTGATCGAGCCAATCGTGCATTCGCCGGAACACCGAATGCGGAGATGCCGAGCGCGTAGAGTACACGACGAGACAGGATCTGTGGGGCTGAGAACCGACCCTTCGTCTGATCGGGCGGCGAGTCGAAGGAATCGAAGTTGGGCACGAACGAATCGGCACCGGGATTTCCGAAGAACGAATGGGCGCTGATCCTGGGTGGGTCGAGCGGCTTTGGTCTCGCGACCAGCCGGCGCCTCGCCCGCGCGGGACTGAATATTCTGATCGTCCACCGTGACCGCCGCGCAGCCATGAAAGAGATCCAGCCCCGTTTCGACGAGCTGGCGGAAATCGCACAGGAGAAGGGATGTGGTTTCCATACGTGGAACGCCGACGCGATCTCCTCCAGCAAGCGATCCGAAACACTCGGCGAGATCGCTCGGACCGTCGGTTCCGAGGGCCGTATTCGCGTGCTCCTCCACTCAATCGCGTTCGGGAACCTGAAGCTGATCGCGCCCGAGCGGGTCGAAGCGCGCTCCGCCGCCGCGAATCTGGCCCACCGCCTCGGGATCGATGCCGAAAAATTGACGGAGGTCGCGGATGAACTCTTTGCGGCGGGTGAAGACGGGCTCCACCCGCTGACGAGCCAGCCAGTCTATCCCGAGACTTCCTACCTCGATGAGGAAGATTTCGGCCGTACAATTCTGGCGATGGGAACGAGTTTGCTGGGTTGGACCCAGGAACTCTTCGGGCGCGGGCTCTTTGCAAAGGACGCGCGGATCTTTGGACTGACCAGCGAAGGCAACGAAGTCGCTTGGAAGGGGTATGCCGCCGTCTCAGCGGCTAAGGTTTCGCTCGAAGCGCTCGCTCGATCGATCGCCCTCGAGTTCGGCCCCTACGGAATCCGGTGTAACGTCATCCAGGCCGGCGTGACGAATACGCCCGCGTTGCGTGCGATTCCGGGAAGCGATCAACTCAAGAGTCAGGCCCTGCTGCGCAATCCGGGAGGTCGCCTAACGACACCCGAAGATGTCGCAGGCGTGATCTTCCTTCTCTCGCAGGATGAAGCGAGTTGGATCAATGGTGAAGTGATCCGTGTGGACGGCGGAGAGCATATTTCCGGGTCGACCAGGTAGGTCGCGATCGACCCGTCCATCGAGGGCGTCCAGTTATACTCAGGTCCGCCAGACATCACTGGCGGTAGGCACGGTGAGGGCACAACAGTGGGCTTGAACCTTCTCGGACTGGGACATTTCAATCCCGACAACGAGATTACCAATCGATTTCTCGAAGATCTCGACATTGGGACCAATGACGAGTGGATCCTGGAGCGTACGGGTATCCATAGCCGCCGGACGGCGTTATCGCTCGACTATATCCGTGAGACGAGGAACGCAGACCCGCGCGGTGCGATCGAGGCGGCCGAGATTTCGAATGCCCAGATGGGTGCGCGGGCGGCGGAACTCGCTCTCGAGCGAGCCGGTGTGGCCGTTTCCGATGTAGGCCTGATGCTCGGTGGGGGCTGTGCCCCCAATACAGTCTCGCCAGCGGAGGCGTGTAATATCGGTGCGGAACTCGGGGTCGAGGCCGCGAGTCTGGACATCAATTCCGCCTGCTCGAGTTTCATTGCGGGCGTGTACATGCTCTCGCTGATGGATCCGGCGAAGCTTCCCGAGATCGTCTTGTTGGTGACCGCAGAGCCGATGACGGGCACCGTTCATTATGACGACCGGGCTTCGGCGGTTCTCTGGGGGGACGGCGCTTTGGCGGCCGTGTTCTCGACGAAGGAACGCGGGCGGGCCGAACTGATCGGGCAGACCTTTCGCAGCGATCCGGGCGGCCACGACAAGGTCGTGGTTCCCCGACTCGGGCACTTTCGGCAGGAAGGGCGCACGGTCCAGACATTCGCGATCCGCAAGACATCGGATCTCTATCGGGAGATGCGGGAACGTTTCGTCGAAGAGGGGCGCAATTTCAATTTCATCGGCCATCAAGCGAACCTGCGGATGCTCGATTCCGTCTGTCGGCGTTGTGAGATTCCGGAAGAACTTCACCATTCAAACTGTGAATTTTTCGGAAATACGGCGGGTGCGAGTTCGGGCAGCGTGGTTTCCCAGCTTTGGGACAAATGGACGCCACAGGATGATATCTGCGTCGTGGGTGTAGGGTCCGGGCTCAGTTGGGGAAGTTATCTGATGCGCTTCCATGACGCTGGAAACTAACGTGTAATTTCGGGATGGGAATCGCGGACCTCCACGATTTCGAATGTCCTCTGAACTGGGATGACCCCAGGGCGAAAGCCGGGAACGACTGAACGAGTATGCTGACCCACGATGAGTTCAAGAGCCGCGATCACTTCGACCAGGCGGAGCTTCTTGCTTTTGGCTACGGGCGCCTGATCAAGGATCCGCCGGAAGCTTTTCGAGCGCGTCTGCCCGTGCCTCCGATGTTGATGCTCGACCGGGTCGAACATATCAGTAGCGACAAGAGCCGCGGCAAGATCAGTGCTTCGAGGGATGTCCACCTCGACGATTGGTTCTTCCACTGTCATTTTCTGGGTGACCCCGTACAGCCCGGCTGCCTGGGTCTAGACGGCGTCTGGCAGCTGCTCGGTTTCTACTGCAATTGGCGCGGCGGGGTTGGGGCGGGTCGTGCGTTGGGCTGCGGAGAGGTCGAGTTCTTCGGTCAGATCCGACCCCACGACGGGGTGATGCGATACGAGGTCCAGATCAAGCGATACACGGAGCTCAAAAAGGCCGGAGCGGCGATGGTGATCGGTGACGCACAGGTCCTGATCGATGATGAGGAGATCTACACGGTGAAGGGGGCACGGGTCGGCCTCTTCCGTGATATCGACTATCCGGATTATCCGGAAAAGTCCCAGAATTCGCGTGGCGGAAAGATGGAGCGATGAGCGAGGAGAACGACGATCAGCCCGTCGCGCTGGTGACGGGTGGTGGCACCGGAATCGGGTCGGCCTGTTGTCGTCGCCTGGCGGCGGAGGGATTCCGCGTGGGGATCCACTATCGCTCGAGCGAGGAGAAAGCCGAAAAACTCTGTGCCGAACTCGTTTCCTCCTCGGCAGGGGGGGCGTTCACGATCAAGGCCGACCTGATGGATTCCGAGAGTTTGGACGCGCTCGTGAAGGAATTGAAATCGGCGGCGGGCCGTGTGGACGTGCTCGTGAATAACGCGGGCTACAACGTGAACGCGCCGATGCTGGCGATGAACCTCGACCAATACGACAAGGTCGCGAGCGTGGCACGCGGGACCTGGTATCTGACGAAGCTGGTGCTTCGGCGCTTCATGATGCGCAAGGGGAGCGGACGCATCATCAACATTTCGAGCGTCGTCGGTCATACGGGGAACGCCGGACAGATTCCCTACACCATGGTGAAGGCGGGTCTCGATGCGTTCACGAAATCGCTTTCCGCCGAATTGGTGGGTCGCGATATTCTCGTGAACTCGATCGCACCGGGCTTCGTTGCGACGGAAATGACAGATGAATTGCCCGATGAGATTCAAGAGCAGATTCTGGCGAAGGTGCCGCTCGGTCGCGTGGCGCAGGCAGACGAGATCGCTGATGTCGTGGCCTTCCTGGCTACCCGTGGCAGTTATATTCACGGCAGCGTTCTCCACGTGAATGGGGGCATGTATGGCGGCTAAAGAGGTGGCCGGCGATATTCTATCCGGCGAAGAAGTACTGCAGATGGTTCCCCAACAGGAACCCTTTCGATTCATCGATGAGATCCTGGAACTCGACGAAGAACATATCGTCGCGCATCATACCTTCGACCCCGAAGCGGATTTCTATCGTGGGCATTTCCCGGGCAATCCGATCACGCCCGGCGTGATCCTGATCGAGACCGCCGCTCAGGCTGGTGTCGTCGCCTTTGGGATCTATCTTTACGCGCGGGATACCTCGCGCGAGGATGTCGATAAGCTGCTGACGATCTTCACTGACTGTAATATCGATTTCTCGGGCACCGTTCGGCCGGGGGATCGCGTCACGACGACGGGGCGGATCAAGTTCTGGCGCCGCAAGAAGCTGCGAGCGTCTTTCGAAATGAAGCTCGACGATGGCACGGTCGTGTGTTCGGGCGAGTTATCTGGAATGGGAGTGCCGAGATGAGCGCTCACGAAAACCGAAAACGAGTCGTCATCACGGGGCTCGGCGTGATCGCGCCGAACGCCAACGGTGTGGCCGAATTCGAGATGGCGCTTCGCAAGGGGTGCTCGGGGCTCAGGCACCAGGAGTCGATGGTCGAGGCGAAATTCGGCTGCACTGTTGCGGGCACACCGGAGGGCGTCGAGGAGTTGTGTGAGTCGACGTTCAGCGAAGAAGAGCTTCTGGCGATGAATGGCAGTCAGCGTTTTTCGAGCCTCGCCGCGATCGAGGCCTGGCAGGACGCGGGCCTCGAGAGGCCGGCACCGGATTCGGACGAAGTCGATTGGCGTTCGGGCGCGATTCTCGGCACAGGTGTGGGCGGGATGGATACGACCGCCGAAAGAGTGGTTCCGATGACCGATGCCGCCAAGGTTCGTCGCATCGGCTCGACCGCGGTCGAGCAGGGGATGGCGAGCGGGATCTCCGCGCGCATCTCGGGGCAGCTGGCGTTGGGCAACCAGGTCACGACGAACTCGAGCGCGTGCAGCACCGGCACGGAAGCGATCTCGATGGGGATGGAACGGATCCGCGCCGGGCTGGCGGATCGCATGCTCTGTGGTGGCGCCGAGGCCGCGTCCCACTATATATGGGCGGGTTTCGACTCGATGCGCGTACTGAATCGCAATTCGAACGATGACCCGGAGAAGGCTTCACGCCCGCTCTCGGCGAGTGCGGGTGGCTTCATCCCGGGATCCGGTGCGGGCGTCGTTCTGCTGGAGAGCCTCGAAAGTGCGCTCGAGCGAGGCGCACCGATCCACGCGGAACTGATGGGAGGGGGCGTCAATTGCGGCGGCCACCGGATGGGCGGCAGCATGACCGCGCCCAATCCCACGAGCGTCCAACGCTGTATCACGGAAGCGCTCGCCGATGCGGGGATTCACCCCGATGAAGTCGACGCGATCAACGGCCATCTGACCGCGACCGGCGCCGATCCCAAAGAGGTCGGATCCTGGGCCCGGGCCCTCGGACGCGAACCCGGGTCATTGCCCCCGATTACGGCGACCAAAAGTATGATCGGTCATGCGCTGGGGGCTGCGGGCGGGATCGAATCCGTTGCTTCCATCCTGATGGTCGAACGGGGCTTCGTGCATCCCTCGGTCAATTGCGAGGACGTTCATCCCGAGATCGAGCCCCATGCTGCTTCGATTCACCACGAAGCGATGGATCTGCCGGATCTCGATGTCTTGGTGAAGGCGGGCTTCGGCTTTGGCGATGTGAACGCCTGTCTGGTCTTCAGACGGTTCTCGTCGTAGGTTCTCAATATTCGACCGGAGGAGCCGGTCGAAGCAAACGGTTTCGAACGATGATGTCGGCGGGAGGCCCTCGAGGGGCCAGTCCGCGCGGCCGCGTCTAAGGAGTGGAGTTCGATGGAAGAGTCGGAAGTCATGGGACGTGTTGTCAAGATTCTCACGCCCTGGGTCAAGGATGAGGCGGCGCTGGGTGCCGTTTCGATGGAGACGAATATCCTCGAAGATCTGAAGGTGAACTCGGCGCGGCTCGTCGATGTCGTGATCGCCTTCGAGGACGATTTCGACATCGAAATCGCGGATGAGGATGTCGACAAGGTGAATACGGTCGGTGATGCGGTCAACCTGATTTCGGGGAAGCTCTAGCCCGGTCTCGATCGGGACGAGCGCGACACAGGGCATGGGCAGCGGACAAGAACCGCAGACGGATCGGACGGGAGCGATGAGCCGGGATCCGGGGATGGCGCGGCGGCACGCACGACAGCGCGCCGTGAGCATGGCCGCGAGTCCGATCTGGGTGACGGGCGGCGTGCTGCTCATGCGTTTCTATTTTCGTTATCGCATCGCGAACGTGAGGAAGCTGCGCGAGCAGTATCGCCGAATTCGCGCGCAGTCCGACGCGCCGATGCTCGTCTGTGCAAATCACCTGACGTTGGTCGACTCCTTCTTGATCATCTGGGCGCTCGGTTCGGGGTTCTACTTGGTTCGCCATCCGGATGAGCTCCCCTGGAATACGCCGGAATCGACGAATTTCGGGCGGAACGCCTTCACGAAAAGCTTGATCTTCTTGGCTAAATGCATCCCGATTACGCGTGGTGGCGCGCGCGAGGATGTGGGCGACGTGCTCGAGCGAGTGAAGCACCTGCTCGTTCGCGGCGAAACGGCCCTGCTTTTTCCCGAAGCGGGTCGGAGCCGAAGTGGCCGCGTCGAAGAAGCATCCGCGGCCTGGGGTGTCGGTCGAATCGTCGGTGCCGTCCCCGGTTGTCGTGTCCTCTGCGTCTATCTGCGAGGGCGAGAGCAGGAAACCTGGGGCGATTTTCCGGTGAAGGGAGACACGATGGACGTCCAGTTGGCGTGCATCGAGCCCAAGAGCGATGCGAAGGGCGTGCGGCGCTCTCGTGACCTGGCGCAGCAGATCGTTCGTCAGATCGTTCGCATGGAGGAGGACTATTTCGATGCTCGGCAATGACGTCGTCGACCTCCGCGATGCCGACACGAGGCCAGAATCCTTTCGGCCACGTTTCGACGAGCGTGTCTTCGCGCCCGTGGAGCGCCGAGCGATCGAGCGTGATGCCCGATCACCGGGGGGATCCCATGCCCGCCGTTGGGCACACTGGGCCGCCAAGGAAGCCGCCTATAAACTCGCCAAACAGATCGATTCGGACTTCGTATTTTCCCCCTCGAAACTCGTCGCGCATTTCGATTCCGCGATCGAAGCGTCCGGGGGGGGTGTCGAGCGACGTGGCACGCTGAGATTGCCTTGTGCGGTCGCGCAGGGAATTCAGGAACTCGAATTGCGGAGCCGCGAAACCGGAGATCGGGTCCACGTTCTGGCCTTGCCGGTGGGGGTGGATTGGCAGGGGGTCGTTTCAGCGGTCGAGCCGATCGTCGAGGCGGTGGATCCGAGTGCAGCGGTTCGAAGGCTTGCGATCGATCGAATCGCACAGGGTTTCGGAATCGCTGCCGAGCGGATCACGATCGGGCGCCGGGACCGGGTTCCGACCCTTTCGATCGATGGCTCTCCCCGTCCGATGGCCATTTCGCTTTCGCACCATGGTGGCTGGGTGGCGTGTGCGATGAGGCTTCGATGTGATGGAGCCCAATCGGTGGGCCCGGCGCCTGTGGACGGCGATTGGAAGACGATCGTTCGGAGAGCCATGCTCGACCGCGGAGATCCAATGCTGAGCGGGGTCGTTCGATGAGTGAAGGTGGGGATGCGACGGTGGGGAGCAACGGGGGATCGATGCGTCGGCGGATCGAAAGACTCGCGATCGTGAACCGAGGGGAGGCGGCCGTACGCTGTCTCCGAACGGCGAAGAGTCTACGCGCCCTCGAGGGTGGTGGACTCGAAGTCGTGGCGCTCTTCACGCCACCGGACCGGAGTGCACCCTTCGTGCGCCAGGCCGACCGCGCGGTCGAGTTGTCCGCCGAGAACGGGGCGGTCGCGGCCTATCTCGATCACGATATTGTCGTGAATGCGTTACGCGAAGTGGGTGCGGACGCGGTTTGGCCCGGCTGGGGCTTTGTCGCTGAAGATCCTGCTTTCGTGGACCGGCTGACGAGCGAGGGGATCATCTTTCTCGGGCCTGGCGCCGACGCGATGCGATCGCTCGGAGACAAGATCACTTCGAAGCGGTTGGCCGAGAAAGCGGGTGTGCCCGTCACGGAATGGAGTGGGGGCGAACTCGCCGACGAGGCCGAAGCCCTTCGCCACGCGGAGCGGATCGGTTTCCCCGTCGTCCTGAAGGCGACCGCGGGCGGCGGTGGACGCGGAATCCGAATCGTTCAGCGTGCAGAGGACATCGCGGAGGCTTTTCGTTCAGCAGCCTCCGAGGCCGCGTCCGCATTCGGCAACGGAACGCTTTTCGTCGAAGCGATGGTGCAGGGTGGCCGGCATATCGAAGTCCAGGTGGCCGCTGACCAGCACGGTCATGCCCTCGCGTTCGGCTGCCGCGACTGCTCTGTCCAGCGTCGTCACCAGAAGGTTCTCGAGGAGGCCCCCCCGCCCGGCCTCTCGGACACGTTGCTCGCGCGCCTGGAAGCATCCGCTGTACGGCTCGTCGAGCACGTCGGTTATAGCGGGGTCGGGACAGTCGAGTTCCTGTTGACCGGCGAGGATTTCTATTTTCTCGAGGTCAACCCTCGCCTCCAGGTCGAACACGGCATCACCGAATTGATCGCCGGGGTCGATCTGGTCGAGATCCAGATTCGGATCGCACGTGGGGAGTCGATCGCCGATATTCCACTCGTGCGCCGGGGGATCGCACTCGAAGCGCGCGTATGCGCCGAGGACCCCGACGAGGGTTTCCTGCCTTCGCCCGGCCGCATCGCGCTCTTCGAACCAGCGCTGGGACCGAATACACGAGTCGATTCGGGCGTGACGACCGACAGCGTCATCGCTGCGGATTTCGACTCGTTGATCGCAAAGGTCATCACGGTCGGCGACGATCGGGCCGAAGTGATCGCCCGTTTGGCCTGTGCGCTGCGTGATCTAGAACTCGTCGTCGAAGGGGGCGCGAGCAACAAGGGCTATCTGCTCTCGATTCTCGAAAGCGAAGACTTCAAGGCCGGCGGGGTGGACACCCAGTGGCTGGACCGTTGGAGCAGCGAGCGGCCGCCGATCTCTGAGTCCCATCCGGCGCTGGCGCACGATGCGCTGGTGGCGGCTGCGATCCTTTCCTACCAGCGCACCCGTCGTACGCTTCGGACCGGTGTCTTCGGGGATCAGGGAATCGACCGGCTCCCCTCTTCCGAAGGTCAGCAGATAGACCTCACCTTTGGCTCCGAGAGCTACCGATTCAAGGTCTACGCGATCGGTTCCTGGCGCTACCGGGTTCATCTCGAAGGTGTCGCGGTCGGCGCGACCATGCGCGAAGAGGGTGAGCACGCCGCTCGTTTGATCATCGACGATCGTGTCAGACGAATTTTCTACGACGCCAACGATCGTGGGCTTCGGCTCGAGATGGAAGGTCATGCACTCCGCTTCGGTTCGCAGACTGCGGGCCAGGTGCGCTCCGGCACGCCGGCCGTCGTTGTCGCGATTCAGGTCGCTGTGGGCGAGACGGTCGAGGCGGGGCACCCCCTGGGTCTTCTCGAAGCGATGAAGATGGAGATCGGTTTCCAGGCGCCGGTCCGCGGCACGATCAAGGAAATTGTCGTTCAAAAGGGCCAACAAGTCGCGGCGGGCGATGTGATTCTCGTGATCGAGGAATCCGCTGAGGATGAACCGGACGAGAATGGGCGAAGTCGTCTGAGCCTTCCGGCCCAGGTCGATCCGCTCGCGCTCTTATTCCGGCCCGAGGACGACAAGCCCCTGGGTCGGCCCGATCTCGAGACGGCAGATCGGTCGGCGCTCCTGCTTCGGCGCGCGGCGATCGACACGATTCGTGAAGAGGTTCGTCGTGTGTTGCTTGGGTACGACGCCAACCCCGCTCGCGCAGAATCGCTCACGGCTTTTCTCGAGGCGCCGCTTCCCGAGAATATCTCCGAGAGCTTTAGCCGAGAGCTGGCAGAAATCCGCCACGAGGTCACGGCCTTCGCGGATGTGGAGCTGCTCTCGATTCGCGCGCCGAGCGCATCGATTTCGGGCGAGTCCGGTCCGTCGAATAGCGCACGACTCCGGATGCTCCTGCGCCGGATCGAGGCCGAAGGCGCGGGGATCGACGAGGGCTACCTCGATCTGGTTCGCGCGGCACTCAGCCACTACGGGGTTTCCGAGCTGAGCGCGACCGATGCGCTTCGGCGCGCACTGCTGCGGATTTTTTCCTGTCAAGCGGACAAATCGTTTAGGCTCTCGCTGATTCTCGGTGTGTTGCGCCGGATTGCGTCGGTCGCCCAGAGCGGGATCTATCTTGGGGACGACGAAGTGCTCGCGCGTGCGCTGAACCGCATAGCACGCATGCGGCCCCAGGTGACCGATCCTGTCGCGGATGCCGCCCTGGAAGCTTCCTACGTGATCTTTCAGCAGCCGGGAATCGAAGAACGCGCCAAACGTTCATCCAGCACGGTCGAGGAGTGGCTTGCCGCCGCCGAGGTAGATCTGGTGGCACCGCCCTCCGGTGTCCTGCTGGAAATCGCTTCCTCGCCGCGCCTGGTCTTCGAGCGAGTCGGTCGCTGGATCGGGGGCGAGGATCCGAATCGGCGTGCGATTGCGCTGGCCGCCCATGTGCAGCGACGTTATGCCCCGAGCCGACCGGAGGCCTATCGCTCTGTTCGCGTCGACGGCGAGCCGATCCATTGTGTCGAATACAAGAGCAAGGGAGTCGTGCTCGCGGCGACCGGCGCCCTCGCGGATACCACGCTCTGGATGGATCGCTTGATTCGCGGAGCTGCAACGCTGTTGGAGCGAGACCCCAAGACTCCGATCGCCGCTCTCGAGTATCTGATTCCGGCCGAGCCCGCGATGGATTCGGACGAAAAGCTGGGTGAACTCCAGGGGATCTATCGGGATGCGAGTTTCGCTTGGCGAATGACGGTCGGCTCCTTGACACCCGATGGTGAGGGAGACGTCTATCGAACGCTGATTCGAAGAGAGGGCCGGCTCGAACTCGCGCTCGAGCATCACGACCTCCATCCGGAGACGGCCACCCGGATCGCACTCGATCGCTATGCCGATTTCGATCTCGAGCGGCTTCAGGCGGATGAAGGGATCTACGCGTTCCACGGACGTGCGCGAACGGCACCCGGGGATGAACGGATCTTCGTTTTGGCCGATGCGCGTGACCGCTCGCCGGAACCGGGCCGCGAACTCTATCACCACCTCGCGACCTTCGAGCGCGTTTTCAACCGCGCGGCGCGTACGCTTCGCACCATCTTGCAGACCCATGACCCGCGTCGGCGACTGCAATGGAATCGAATCGCGATATTCGTGGCCCCCGCGATCTTTCTCGAGACCGATGTGGCAAGCGAGATCGCGCGGCGACTCGCTCCAGCGACTCGCCATCTCGGACTCGAGAAGGTCCTCGTGCGCTTGAACCGCCTCGATCGCGAAGGGGGTCCGGACGCCGCACCGGTTCCGGTCGAACTCGTCATCTCGGATACGGGCGAACAGCTCGAAGTCGATTGGCGATCGCCCCATGACTCCAGGCTGGCTGCGACCCGGGAATACCATCGGAAGGTCGTCGCCGCGCGTCGCCGCCGGTTGATCTACCCCTACGAGATCGTGAAGATGCTCACGAGCGAATCCGAAGACGGTACGCGCTCCGATGGCCATTTCGAGGAATATGATCTCGACCCCGGGAGCGCACGGCCCCTGGCCATGAGCGTCGCCGATCGACCCCATGGCGAAAATGTTTCGAGCGTGGTGTTCGGAGTCGTCCGAACGCCGACCGCCAAGGTGCCGGAAGGGATGACACGAGTGCTGGCCCTATCGGATCCGACGATGGGGATGGGTGCCCTGGCTGGGCCGGAATGTGATCGCCTGGTGGCCGCTTTCGACCTTGCCGAGTCGCTCGGTGTTCCCTTGGAGTGGGTGCCGGTTTCCTCGGGTGCAAAGATCGCGATGGACAGCGGAACGGAGAATCTCGATGCGACCGCGCGAGTCGTTCGGCGCATCGTGACCTTCACCCAGGCCGGTGGAGTCGTGCATGTGATCGTGCAGGGCGTGAACGTCGGTGCTCAGAGCTATTGGGATGCACTCGCGACAATGCTCATGCATACACGAGGCGTGCTGATCATGACGCAGAACGCGTCGATGGTGCTGACGGGCCGCGCGGCGCTGGAAGCTTCCGGTGGTGTGGCCGCCGAGGATGAAATTGCGATCGGCGGCTTCGAACGGATCATGGGCCCCAATGGCGAAGCCCAATATTACGCTCGGAACCTCGCGGATGCCTATCGGATTCTCTATGAGCATTATCGCTTCACCTATGTCGTCCCTGGCGAAGCGGGTCCGCGCGAATTTGCGACGACTGATCCGCACGATCGATCGATCGGCGACACGTCGATCGATGCCGACGACGCGGATGGACTCCAGACGATCGGTGAACTCTTCGACGACGCGACGAATCCCGGTCGCAAGCGAGCGTTCTCGATGCGCGCGGTGATGAAGTCGGTGGTCGATGTCGACGGCGGACATCTCGAGCGGTGGAATGCCTGGGTGGGTGCGGAGACCGCGATCGTCTGGGATGCGCATATTGGCGGGAAGCCGGTGACCCTGATTGGGATCGAGAGCAAGAACGTGCCCCGCGACGGCTATCGTCCGACCGATGGACCGGAGTCCTGGAATGGCGGAACACTCTTTCCGCAATCTTCGAAGAAGGTGGCGCGCGCGGTGAACGCGGCCAGTGGCAATCGGCCGGTCGTCGTCCTGGCAAATCTCTCGGGGTTCGACGGTTCACCGGAATCCCTGCGGAAGATTCAGCTCGAGAACGGCGCGGAGATCGCTCGCTCGGTCGTCAACTTTCAGGGGCCGATCTACTTCGTGGTCGTGTCGCGCTATCACGGGGGGGCCTATGTCGTCTTCTCGCAGGAGCTGAACGACGATATGCAGGCGGTGGCCCTATCAGGATCCTACGCATCGGTGATCGGCGGCGGACCTGCGGCGGCGGTCGTTTTCAGCCGCGAGGTGCGCGCCCAGGCGCTGGGCGATCCGCGCGTGAAGGATATGGGTGATATCGCCCGTCGCGATCCGACCGAGGAGAACAGGGCGGCGCTCGAAGTCACCTTGCGCGAGGTCACGCTCGAGAAGCAGGCGGCGACCGCAGCCGAGTTTGATTTGATTCACACGGTCGAGCGGGCACGCGAAGTCGGTTCGCTTTCTGCGATCCTGGAGCCCGCTGAATTGCGACCCAAGCTCATCGCATCGCTGAGCAGAGCGCCGCGAGACGCTTGAGTCGCACGAGTCAACGTCGAAGACATTGAAATTGGCCCCATCTTGTGTGAATCCCAGGCGGCTCGCCGCTCGGGCCGGTGCTCCCGTCTGCGGAGATCTGCGTGTCGGGATCCCGATCCCCTTCATCATCGGGTGATTTTTCAACCCCGCCCCTCCAACTCGAGCGCGGAGCCCGAGAAGGGAATCAGCGTTTCTTCGGATCAGCGGATCTGGACCCATCGGTATTGGCACGGCCAGCCCGATTCGGTCGACTCGGGGGGAGGGGGATGAACGTGTGTCTCGCCTGGCCCTTCCTTTGCCCGGCGAGCGCGAACCATGAGGCGCCCTTTGTTCGTTGGTGGTCGTTCAAAGAATCACGTCGTGGCCGGAACCGCGGTCTGTATATTGCTCAGCCTCTTGGGGTGTGCGGTTTCGGATGATCCTTTCCAGTCGCCCCGCGTGATGGATTCGTCCGGACAAAGATGCAGCGCGGTTGAAGAAGCGGTCGATGTTGCCGAACAGGCACAGTTCTTCCGTGAGGCGAAAACTCACCGCGCAGAACAGCTCGTGGGCGAAATCGGGCGCTTGAAGGCCGACCTTAGAGCCTATTCCAATACTCCAGCAAGTTTAAGGGTGATGCTGGCGCATGCTATGTGGAGCATGGCTTCGTAGTTTTTGGACTTCTTTTCCCAACGAACCAGAAGACGACGGAAGCGGTTCAGCCACGAGTGGGTTCGCTCGACGACCCACCGCCGAGCGCGGAACCGAGGGTTCGAGCGCAAAGCCTTCGCTTCGTCGCCACGTGACTTGATGTGCAGCGTGTAGTCCCAGCGTTTGACCAAGGCGCGCGTGTCCGCGTAGTCGTAGCCCTTGTCTTGCGAGACCCGGCCGGCGATCCGGGGAAAACGTTGATCGACCTTCTCGCGCAGGAATTCGTCGAGCGATTGCATCGAGATCCAGGAGACCGTCAGCGAACTCACGGCGGTCGCCATGAAGGCCAGCAATGTGATTCGGCCTGCGATGCTGCGGAGCGGATTGGTCATCGGGTCCTTGACACGGGCCCCTGGTGTGGTCGTGGGAGGACGGGGTGGCCGTTGAACTCGTCGATTTGGTCACTTCGGCGCGAACCCGGGCGCCAGCCGTTCATCGGGTCGCTCGGAGGGACGCTTGACGACACAGAGCCAAGAATCCCACGGGGATCTGGTATTACGCGAGAATCCCGTGAGATTGGGCCGTTCATCGCGCCACGCCGCGATTGCGGGAGCCGGGGAGCCTGTGTGATGATCGGGCGGCGCGCCGTTGATCGCAGCGGGAGCTAGCTCGGTTCGAAGTGCTTTCGGCGCCCGTAGCCCCCACTCTTATCTTGCGCCATCCCGCCCGATTTCTGGAGACACCCTTGCAGGACGCGAAGAAGGCCGACACGGACGCTGCGACCTCCTCTGTCCCCTTCGCTCTCGAGCGAAAAGAGGTGGAGCGCTGGGTGGCGGATGTCGTCGCGGGAACGCGTCTCGAACGCGACCAGGCGGAGGCACTCACGGGTCAGCTCACTGATCCGGCCATCCGCGAGGCGCTCTGCGATGGGGCTCGTGCGATCAAGCGTTCGCTGACCGGAGATCGGGTCACCGTCAGTCGCAACATATTCATTCCGTTGACGAACCTCTGCCGCAACCGCTGTGCTTATTGCACTTTCGCCAAGCTGCCGGATTCTGCCGATGCCCATACTTTTTCGATCGAGGAGGTCGAGGAGGTCGTGCGGGGTGGGGTCGCGACCGGCTGTGTCGAAGTCTTGATGTGCCTGGGGGACAAGCCGGAGGTCGCCTACGGCAGCTATCGAAAGATGCTCGAAGAGCGTGGGCTTTCGAGCACCACGGATCTACTCGTCGACGCCTGCCGCGTCGCGATCGAGACGGGCATGTTGCCGCACACAAATGCCGGGATCCTCACGAAAGAGGAGATGGAGCGACTTCGGCCCTTCAACGCCTCGATGGGTCTGATGCTCGAAACGACCAGCAGGAGATTGCGCGCGAAGGGCGGACCGCATTTCCATGCGCCGGACAAGGAACCCGCGACTCGCATCAAGATGCACGAGGAGGCCGGTGAGCTGAAGATCCCCTTCACGAGCGGGATGTTGCTCGGAATCGGCGAGAACGACAGCGAGCGGCTCGACACACTCTGGGTCATCGCAGACCTGGCGCATCGCTACGGGCATATTCAGGAGACGATCATCCAGCCCTTCCACCCGAAGCCCGGGACGAAGATGCACGCCCTTTCGCCTCTCGACGACGATCGTGTGGTCGGATGGGTGGCGCTCGCTCGCTTGGTCCTGCCGCGCGAGGTCCACGTTCAGGCTCCGCCCAATCTGGGCCGGGGGATGCTTGCGCGATTATTGGAAGCGGGCGTGGACGATTGGGGTGGTGTTTCGCCGGTGACCGTCGACTTCATCAACCCCGAGGCCCCCTGGCCGGCGTTGCGTCAACTTCGGGACGACACGTCGGCCGCGGGTTTCGAGCTCTTCGAGCGAGGACCGGTCTATCCGGACTGGATTCTCGAACGTCCTGACTATTTCGACCCGCAGGTGCGGGCATTGCTGCCAAAATACGCCAACGACGAGGGCTACGCGCAGCGACACAACCAGTCCGAGGAGGCCGCGTGATATGTTCGATCAACTCACTTCTGCTCTGTCCCCCGATGTACGTGGCCTGCTTGAGGGCGCGCTGGAAGGCAAGGAACTGACCGCCGCTGGTGCGCAACGCCTTCTCGGGGCGACCGGGATGGATTTCCACGCCTTGATGGGCGCAGCAGACCTGGCACGTCAGCGTGATTGTGGCGACGATGTCAGCTACGTCGTGTGCCGCAATATCAACTTTACGAATATCTGTTATGTCGGATGTTCGTTCTGCGGATTTGCCCGCCACAAGGACGACAAGGAAGACGTCTTCGATCGAAGTCATGACGAGATTCTCGGAAAGTGCAAGGACGCGATCGAGCGGGGTGCGACCGAGATCTGTATTCAGGGCGGCATCCACCCGAACAAGACCCACGAGCATTATCGCAATATCCTGAAGGCCGTGAAGGCGGTCTATCCCGATCTCCACATCCACGCGTATTCTCCCGAAGAGATGGATTTCGCTCATAAGAAGAGTGGGATGGAATTGTCGGAATATCTCCAGTGGCTGGTCGACGCCGGTTTGGGGACGATGCCCGGAACGGCGGCGGAGATTCTCGACGATGAGATTCGTGACATCCTCGCACCCAATAAACTGAAGACCGATCGCTGGGTCGAGATCATCAAGGCCGCCCACGGCATCGGTCTGCGCTCGACCGCCACGATCATGTACGGCCACATCGAGAAGGCGCAGCATGTCGCCGCGCATCTCGATCTCATTCGTGAGATCCAGAAGGAGACAGGCGGATTCACCGAATTCGTCCCCCTCGGTTTCATCCACGAGCGGAACCTGCTCTTCAACCTGCTGGGTGCCCGACCGGGGCCGTCGATGGAGGAGGATCTTCGGGTGATCGCGGTATCGAGGCTTTTTCTGCGGCCCCACCTCACGAATATCCAGGTTTCCTGGGTCAAGATGGGCCACAAGCTCGGCCAGATGGCTCTGTGTGCGGGTGCGAATGATTTTGGGGGCACGCTGATGGAGGAGTCGATCAGCCGCGAGTCCGGCTCCGACCATGGCGAGAACACGCCACCCGAGGAATTCCGTCGCCTGATCCGCGAGATCGGTCGCACACCGGTCGAGCGCACGACCCTCTATGAGACGATCCAGCGCTTCGAGGATCCGGCCCTCGATCCGCCCTCCTTCGAACCCGTCAAGGAGGTCGATCTCGCCGGTCCCACGCGATGGCGCAAGCCGATCGAGAAGGCGAAACCGGCCCCGGTCGCCGAGGCACCGGCGGCCTGATCGGGCCGGTCGAGTTCCCGCTCTCGCCGATCAGGCTCGGTCTTCGAGGCTCTGGTCGATCCGCTCGGAGAGCGCCTCGACCTGATAGCGGAGGGGGGCGTTTTCCACGACTTGTCGCTCGATGCGCGTGATCGCGTTGCGAACCGAGGGGTGGTCGCGGCCGAGACCGCAGCCGATTTCGGTGAGTGAGGCTTCGGTGTATCGGTGTGCCAGGTACATGGCCAGCTGGCGCGGGACGAGCACGGCTCGGCGCCGCGAGCGTGTCGCGAGCGCTTCGGGGCGCATGCCAAAGAAGGTGGCGACGATCTGAACGACTTCGCGGACGTCGAGCTTACGCGGGGCGAGCGCTGAACTCGCACCGGACTTGAGGTTGATGGCCTCCCGGGTGAGCGCCAGGTCGATCGATCGGCCCAGCAGAGAAGCGGTGGTGACGACCTGGATCAGGACACCTTCGACGTCGCGCACGCTGCCCGCGCTCGACCCGACCAGGAGATCGAGGCAATCCGCGGGCAGATGGATGCCCCCCGCGGTGGCCTTGGCCCGGAGAATATGTCGCCGGACGAGCGCGTCGGGGCAGTCCAGCTCAGCGACGAAACCACGCGCGACGAGTGTGCGCATGCGCTCGTCGAGGCCCGTCAGGTCGCGCGGTGCCCGGTCACCGGTCATCAGGACTCGGCCGCCCGAATCCAGGACGTGTTCAATGGTGTGGTAGAGCTCGAGCTGGGTCTTGGTTCGCCCGACCAGAAAATGGATATCCTCGATGACGAAGAGGTCGATCGGGCCCCGATAGCGCTTGGTCCAGGCCTCGTTGCGCCCGTTGCGCATCGCGGAGACGAAGTCGCTCGTGAATTGCTCGGCGGAGGTGTAGATCACCCGCGCCGCACCGCGAGGGTCACGGGAAGCCTGGCCGCGCGATCCGAATGGGAATGCGGCGTTCGGTGTCGGGGTTCCCACGGCCTGAAAGCGTGCTTCGTCTGCGGTCGCCCGTGCGAGGTGGGTCTTGCCCATCCCCGATCCGCCTCCGAGATAGAGTTGGTTGAGGCTTTGTTGTCGTCGCTGCGCCAGGGCCATCGCGGCCTCGCGTGCGAGGGCGTTGCACGGACCCACGATGAAGCTGTCGAAGCCGAAGGGCAGGTCCTTTCGGGAGGCCGCCCCCTCGAGCCCGAACGCGAGGGCCGATCCCCCTCCTGATTCCGATCCCGCTCCGCGAGCGCGTCCCGACTCGGTCGATTCGAGGCTCCTAAGGGGGATCGAGGATGCGAAATCGCCCTTCGCCTCCCGCGAATCGTTGCCGATCCGTGCGGCTGGTTTCGGCGTCGCTTCGGAGGGAACGATTTGTAGGGCATGCGGGTTCGAGCGGATCGTTGCGCCGTCTACGCCTGAATTCGAGGCCGGGCTTTCGCGCGCGAAAGCAGCGTCCGTGTGCGGACCGCTCCGGGCAATGGGTGAATTTTGTCCCGTGCCGAGGGCGTTTCGGTTGCCCCGGTCGTTGACGGCGAGTGCTTTGGATTCGGCACCGACCTTCCGCATGGAGGCCCTTTTCTCATGGACCGCGGCGCGGATCACCGAAGTCTCGATGATTTCTCCCGCAGCCCGGGCGAATTCGGAGCGGGTCAATAATTCGATCGGTGCTGGCTTCGTCGTGCCTGCAGCTTCGCAGGCAGGTTGCCAACATCGCTCGATCGTCTCGAGATGACGGAGGCGAACGCGATCGCGGTGAAAGGAGGTCGGGCATCCGAGAATCAATCGATCCGCAGAGATCTTCACCGTCAGCGGTGCGATCCACGCGTCAAAAGTAAATTCAGGGATCTGATTCTGGAGGCGACGCAACGCATCACCCCAGACCTTGGGCGTAAAGGTCATTTGGGAGGAGCCAACCAACGGCAGAGGTCTATTGATGAACACCGATCATGACTTCCTGCGCCCGAAGAGTGCCGAGGTAGGGAGTCGAACGCGCGAAAGGATTCGACACGATTCAGGAAAATCAGCGAGAACTTCTGTTGCGATCACCCCATCCCGTTCGGAGAGCCTGCCGGGGGGGCGGGGGCTTCCTGCCTCATTATTCATCGATTTTGAGCGGGATTGGGGGGGTCTCAAGAGATTCACGGGGATTTCGACAGATTCGAGTTCGATTCGTTTCGAGCGAGATCGAGTTAACCACTTGTCCGGAATATTGGCAACGAAAGCCGGATCGGATCGGCGAAAACAGGTGACACATTTCATAAACACCCGAAAGGCAATGCTAGACGGCTCTTTAACGGTGTTTGCAAATCAAATTCCGATGTGATTCGGGGGTCTTCGGCGTACATGCACAACCGATTTCAACCTTGTGAGGGTCGGCGATAGATCGTCGTTTATAAAAATGCGATCTCGATTATTCGTACCTGTTCTCTATATTTCGACTAAATACTCTGCTTAACGATCCGTCAGAAATGTGCGAGATCAATTCGGGAGCGGTGTGGATCCGGATTCGCCGGAGTCGAGTGCGGCCAGTCTAAAGCGCAACAAATCCCCCATGGTTTGGAAGCGTCCCAGGATCGATTCGGCTTCGAGGAGCTGTTGTCGTTCGATCGGGCTGAAAGAAATCGACTGTGTCAGCGCATTCACGAGGTGTACGGACTCGAGTCGCGCGAAGGCTGCCGTCGCTTTCTGTGGATCACCGGCGGATCCGATGTGGCGAATGAGTCGGTTGAGCAGCGAGAGCAATTCACTTCGACTGCGCCGCATCGCATCGATTTCGTCTGCGCCCTCCGGTGCTCGATCGGGAATCAACTCGACATGTGCTGTTCGATAGAGCCGTTCGTCTCGCGGTGCGTGTTCTTCGAGGATCCGAAAGCGGCTCTCGCCGAGCAGCATGATCTGGTACGTCCCGTCCGGTCGTTCCTGCGCGTGTGCGATGCGACCGAGACAACCGATCTCGAAGACGGGTGGATCACCGGAGATCGCGTCGACGCTGTCGGGGCGCACCGCCACCATCCCGATCTGATGGTGGCCGGCGAGCGCGTCGCGCGTCATCTGCCGATAACGTGGCTCAAAAATGAAAAGCGGAACGGAGACCTCCGGTAGCAGGACGACATCCGAGAGGGGAAAGAGCGCGAGTGATTCTATCTGGCTCATCGTGCGGAAGCTTAGCCGTCCGGTCGGGCCTCGGCGTTGACGTTCTGTCCCAAGGTCCCGAAACTTCGGGCCGGGGGAGCGAAGGGTGGATCGCCAGACCAAGCAGCAGCTGATGGCGCGGCTGGAGCGGGATGCACTGCGTATCTGTGCCCGTTTCCGTCTGAGCTATCGCGCGCTCGAACCCGAACGGGCCAACGTCAAGCGCCGCTACGGCGTCTGCTTTTCGGATGGCACGATCCGGATCCGGCTGATCCACGTGACGACGAAGAGGCCGCTCAAGTATTCGAGCCTCGTGAACACGCTGTGTCACGAACTCGCTCACCTGCGGCATTTCAATCACGGACCTCGCTTCCAGACCCTGTACGGGCAGATCCTCCAGTGGGCGCGCCGCCAGGGGATCTATCGGCCCGGGCCCGATCGATCGAAGAGTGCCCCCGTGCCGCACCCCGCTCGCGTCCCCGGGGCCGCTGGTCCGCCGCGGCGACACACTGGCCCGATCCCCGAGCCCTCGCCCGAACCGGCGCAGGGACCGGCGGCGAGTTCGACCGGGCAGCTGGAACTCTTCGGCTGAAAGAAATTCAGGCGAGCGAACGACTCGAATAAATGGCGGGAAGGGGACGCGGAAGCTCTGGAAATCTGCGAGGCGTCAGCGCAGGGGCGCTGGAAATCACCCAGAAGAGCCACGAAAAACCGCTGTAGGAAAGGGGTCGGCCTCAGCCCGTGTTCGACGCGGCTCGAAGTTCGTCGACTTCTTCGAGGGTGTCCGGTCCGGAGACGATCTTGCAATCGATTTCGTCGACGGCGATCGACTTGTCGAGGATCTGACTGATCAGGCTCGCGACGCTCAGCTCGTCGTATTCGGCGAGTCCGTCTTCGAGGTCACTTTCGGCGATGTTGAATTCGAGCGAGAGCTTGATTTTGATGTCGTCCATCGTTCTCTTTCCTTGGCTTTTGCTCTGGCCGCTAATGCTGATCGCTCACCGTCCGGCTGTTGATTGCGCTCGCGAGCGCCGTTGGTCGTCGGCCTCGCGCGATCTCTTTTTCAGGCCCCCGTTGTCGAAGGGGATCCCATCGGTCAGTTCCAATGCGCTCGAGGACCTCATGAACCTCTGAAGGAGATGGACGCGCTCACCATCCGCTCGTTCGGCACCCACTCATACTCACTTCGATTCGGGCTTCCTGGCCCCGATTCGCCAGCAACCCGAGCCAAAACAGCCTCGACGGCTCCCCCATCGCCTCCGCAGGAACGATGGAACCAGCCGCAAGTCCTTGAGATCGCAGTCGAATTCGTGACTGGGCGCGTAGGATACACCAACGCGTGGAGCGGGGCTATGGATTTTTCTCGCAAATTCAGGGCCTTACGGTTGCGAACGCATTCATTCCGAGTGTGGTTGGGCGTCGGCCAGTTCCAGCGTGTCGCGCCGCGCGTAGAGACCGACGAGGATCAGCGAAGCCAGGTGGATCGCCATGAAGAGGCCCAGCGAGAGGCCGTGCAGAATCCGGAAACGCTGTTGCGACTCGACCGTGTTGTGCTCGCCGAGGGTGCTCGGGCGGACCGCGGCCACCTCGGGTGAGAGCCAGAACTCGCTGGCGAGACATAGAATGGCCAAGAGTAGTGGGAAACCAACGGACCATCCTCGCCGACCGAGTCCGATGGCTGCGGCGGCGGCGACCAGAGCGGCCCCGGCGCCCCCGTAATGAAGGATCGTGAGGAGCGACCCCGCGAGGTCACCTGCGATGTCGCCCGGGAGCACCTGGAAGGCGATGCGGGACACGACGAAAGCAAAGAATGCCCAGGATCCAACCCAGGTTCCCATGGCCAGCCAGAGTGAAGTGCGAAGAACGATTCTTGAAATCATGGGACGCCTATGGATTCGCGTGCGCCGGGCGACCGCGAAGGGGCAAGCCGAGAAGGCCCGTGGCGGGGGCCGGGCAGAACGGAGTGACTACGAAGCGGAAGCGCCGTCCAGTGGCTCGAGGGTCACGGGGTCAAGCCGCTCCGATTGCAGATGTCGTGCGGTGGAGTCATCGACGACATCACTGTGGCAAGCGGCCTTGCGTCCGGTCTGGCCCATGCCGTCCTTCGTCTTCGAAGCGAGTCGGTGGATCTCCTCGGGAGAGAGCACGCCACGTTGGGTGAGGATCTCCCTCTGGCTGTCGTTGAGCGCCTCGGAGATCTTTGGCTTGTCCCATTGATAATCCGCGTCCTTGCCCGACACGAAAAGCGTAATTTCCTTGCTGATGCGGACCGAACACCAATCGTGCCCGCACATCGCACAGAAATCCGTGTCAACGTCGAGGTCTTCGTCGTGATAAGCGCGCGCGAGATCCGGGTCGAAGGAGAGCTCGAAATGTTTCTCCCAGTTGAGCGCCGCGCGGGCCTTGGTCAGCTCGTCGTCGCGGTCGCGCGCGGCGGGGATACCGAGCGCCACGTCCGCTGAGTGGGCCGCGATCTTGTACGCCACACATCCCTGTTTTACATCGTCCTTCTTGGGAAGCCCGAGATGCTCCTTGGGTGTCACGTAGCAGAGCATCGACGCGCCGTGGTAGGCCGCCGCCGTCGCGCCGATCGCGCTGGTGATGTGGTCGTAGCCGGGAAAGATATCCGTAACGAGTGGCCCCAGAACATAGAAGGGTGCACCGTGACAAAGCCGGCGTTGAAGCTTCATGTTGAACTCGATCTGATCGAAGGGCACGTGTCCCGGTCCTTCGATCATCACCTGACAGCCGTGTCGCCAGGCCCGCTCGGTCAACTCGCCGAGCGCCTGGAGTTCGCCGAGTTGTGCGAGGTCGGTTGCGTCCGAAAGGCCTCCCGGGCGAAGTCCGTCACCGATGCTGAAGGTCACATCGTATTTGCGAACCAGTTCGCAAATATCATCCCAGATCAGCTCCATCAGGTTTTCCTGCTCGTGATGGATCATCCATTTTGCGAGCAAGCTGCCGCCGCGACTCACGATTCCGATCGAGCGCTTCGCGACGTAGGGGAGGTGTTCGCGGCGAACGCCAGCATGGATCGTGAAGTAGTCGACGCCCTGTTCGGCCTGGTGTTCGAGGGTTTCGAGCACGGCCGTACGATCGAGATCCTCGATCTTCTTGTCGAGGATCATCGAGTAGATCGGCACGGTTCCGATCGGGAGTTTCGACGCGCCAATGATGGCCAGGCGCGTGGCATCGACATCTCCGCCCGTCGAGAGATCCATGACGGTGTCCGCTTGCCAGCGCTCGGCCCAGCGGAGCTTCTCGATCTCTTCGTGCAGGCCGCTCGAGATTGGCGATGCGCCCATATTCGCGTTCACCTTCGTGAGCGAAGCGCGCCCGATCGCCATCGGGTCGAGACCGTTCTCGAGGTGGATGCGGTTGGCGGGGATGACCATTCGTCCTGCCGCGACCTCGTCGCGCACCTCTTCAGCACCGAGGTGGGGCTCACGTTCCGAAACCCGGCGCATCGCGGGCGTGATCGTTCCCATGCGCGCGTGCTCGAGCTGCGTGATCGGTTCGAACCCTTCGGGCGGAGCGAACGAATACGCGTTCGCGGGAGCCCGATCGGGCTGTGCGGACTCGGTCAGCCGCTCGCCATCGGAGAGCGCCCGCCAATCCGCAGGCATGAAATCCCAGGCCGTCTTTTCCGAGGGCTGCGGCATCCCGGGTGTATCGGGCGAGGAGAAGGCGCGGGCGCCACCGATTTCCGGTTGGTTCGCGAAGCTACCGGGCGTCGTGCCCTGAAGCGCCGAGGAGGGGTTGTTGCCGAGCGGGGGCAGGGAGAATTCCCTGACCAGCTTGGCCAATGATTGGAGTTCCTCGAGACCAGCGGCCTCGGAGAGCGTCGGATCGATTGTCATGAGGTGGGCCTTCCCTATGCGCGTCCCCTCGGCGATGCGGTCGGGAGACGAGTTCAGGTTCGAAGGGTCTGCTCTCAGGTCGTCCCTCGCATCGATTTCGATGGCGGAGGCCGACCACCCCTAGGCGATCTACGAACAAGCAGTGGAGGTGACGAGCGTATCACGCTCGCCCCCCGGCTCCATCGACCCCGGACGCAATTCTCGAACGGATTTCCGGGTGGAGGCGGATGGCCGTCTGGCGGGGGGAAGGGTTCCTCGCGCCGGGTCCCGACCCCGCCCCCACCGTGGCGCGAAAAAGCTGCGGCCCGGCCCTCCCCGCGTTAACCGATCACGGCATTCGAGGCCGCGGGGAGCGGCGTGTCACAGGGCTCGCTTGATGGTCCGCGCGACCGTTCGCGCTACCGTGCCCCGCATGCTGGCTCCCTCCACTAAAGCGATCGGCCTTCATTTGCCGTTCATGCCGTCGACCACCTCGATCGGTGGATTCGGTCGAATATGTAGCTCTATAGCTACACTTCTCGCACTCGCGGTAGTGTTGGCAGGTTGCGACCGGAATATCGAGCCCTATCTACCCGGCGAGGAGCCGCGGGAGCCCGATCTGACCCGGATCTTCCCGGCGCCATCGGGCAGCGCCGGTTCTCCTGAAACCGGGGCGAGCGGTTCCGGCGCGCCGGATCGGACGGCGTTGCCTCCGAGTCGCGCCGAGGGGTCCGAGGTCGCTGTGACCGGCGCCGGTGCCGCGCCGATCGAGGGCGTGATCGAGCTGGCGGCCGGACTCGTGGCGTCACGTCCCGATCATGGGGTGCTCTTCGTGATCGCGCGCTCGCAGGGCGCTCCGGGTGGTCCGCCGCTCGCGGTGTTGCGGATTCCCAGTCCGGATTTTCCACTTGCGTTTTCGATCGGCCCGGAGAACGTGATGATTCCGAGCATGCGATTTGCGGGGGCGATCTCGCTCTCGGCTCGTCTGGATGAAGACGGGAATGCGATGACCCGGGGAGACCGGGATATTTCGAGTCTGGCCGAAGGACCGCTCAGTCCCGGCGCGACCGGGGTCGAGATCATGCTCTCGGAACGGGGTTAGGCGACCGCGACTCGATGGCTCGCCTGTGCGGCCCCATCTGAACCCGGGCGGCGCCCTCCTAGAAGCCGGTCGTTTCGGGCGGCGGTTGCGCGCTCAGCCCATCCAGCATGTCGAGCGCCGCCTTCGTGCCGGCGACGATCACGGCGTCGCCCTCGACCAACACATCGTCACCATGGGGCACCCGCAGATGGGTGCCGCCGTGGGGTCTCTTCGAACGGACGAGCAGAACCTGCACGCCGACGCGCTCACGAAGGGTGAGGCGTCTCAATGATCGCCCGGTGACGTGCGGCGGCGCCATGATCTCGCGCAACTGATAGCCGTCGCCGAGTTCGACGGTCTGGCCGCTTCCCGCAGCGCTGATGCTGGTATGCATCCCCCCGGCGAGATCCCGTCGCAGCTGTTCTCGATTGCTGGCGTCGATGACGTCCTTCTCCCGCACCGTTCCGACCAGTCGTGTGCGGTCATCCGCATCGACGACGGCGATTTCGTCGACATGGCTCGAACTGAAGATCTGCATGACGACCGAGAGGTCGACATTATCCGTCACCGTCGGATGGCTCGAATCGACCAGATCGCCAGCGACGACGACATGCTGCAGATCTTCCTGGTCGTAGATCAAACGCCGCAGCTCGAGCAGTGAGATCGCGCCCATATGCGCACCGTTGGGGCTCGCAACATAGAATTGGCAATGGGAGCTCTGGACGACGAGATCGAGAACGGTCTTGAAGTCAGCGGCTGCGGGCAGGACGACGGGGTCCAGGACGATCACGTCCCGGACCGAGAGATCCTTGAGGACATTCGGGTTCTTGGCCTCGAAGATATCGACCCCCTGACGCCGCAACTTGGTGGTGTAGATCGAGTCGCGATTGGAGATCTGGGAGACGAGGGTGCTGATCACGCATGCCGTCATCAACGCTGGGATGATGTCGATGGTCTGGGTCAGTTCGAAGATGATGATGATCGCCGAGACGGGCGCATGGGTCGTCGCCGCCACGACCGCACCCATCGTGACGAGTGCGTAGGCACCGGAACTGGCAGTGGCGCCCGGAAAATACTCTTCGACGAGGGCACCGACTACGCCTCCAGCCATCGCACCGAGAAAGAGCGAGGGCGCGAAGATTCCACCGGAGCCGCCTGATCCGATCGTGATCGACGTCGCGAGAATCTTGGCGACGACGAGCATGCCCATCAGGCCGGTGGCCAGGGTTCCGGCCAGGGCACCGGAGATCGTCGTATATCCGACGCCGTAGACGTTGGGCAACCAGATCGCCATCGTGCCGACAATTGCCCCCCCGAGCGCCGCCCGCGACCATTCGGGTATCGGCACCCTCTCGAAGAACTCCTCGGAGAACGAGAGCGTTCGAATGAACGCGACGGCGACGAGTCCGGCGATGACGCCCGCCAGCATATAGGGGAGGAGTTCGAAGGGGCTTACGATCTCGTAGTCGGGAACGATGAAGGCCGGGTGGTTGCCGATCGCATAGCGCGTGACGACGGACGCGACGACCGAGCTGATGACGATCGGCGTGAATTGCGTGACGGCGAAATCGCCGACGATGATTTCGGCGGCGAAGATGGCCCCCGCGATCGGTGCGTTGAAGGTCGCGGAGATGCCGGCGGCGGCGCCACAGCCGACGAGTGTCCGTACCCCAGCCGCGTTCAGCATGAGCCGTTGTCCGATCGCCGAACCGAAGGCCGAGCCGATCTGGACGATCGGACCCTCGCGGCCGACCGAGCCGCCGGTCCCGATGGAGAGCGCCGAGGCGACGGCTTTGACCGCGACGATGCGCGCGCGGATGACCCCTCCCCGGATCGCGACGGCCTTCATGACTTCGGGAATCCCGTGCCCGCGGGCTTCACGTGCGAAGAAATAGATGAGGGGGCCGACCAGCAGGCCCCCCGCCGCGGGGATGGAGATCTTCCAATACCAGGCGAGCGCCCGGGCTGCGTCGAGTGGATCACGGGTCTCGGCAGCGATGCCCTCTTCGACGACGGCGAGCACGCCGTCGGTCCCCTCGAAGGCAAAGCCCTGGACCAGGCGAATGAGTAGTCGGAAGATGACGGCGCCGAGCGCGCCCGCCAGGCCCACGAAGATCGCGGCCCCCACCATGAAGAGGTGGCCGCCGCGTTCGAGGAGCTGGCTGCTGTCGGCAGTGGAGGTGCTCAAGGATGTTCTTCCGAGTGCGAGCGATGCGGCGGACCACGGGTGGGCGGCGGCAGGTTAGCACCGCTGTACCGGAGTGGTGGGTGTGAGTGGTAGTCTGGTGCGATGAAACGATCGAATCCTCTCCCCTGGCGTGTCCTCGAAGAAGAGCATCTGCAACATTGCAAGGTCTTCGACGTGCACCGCGCGACGATGGAGTCCCCGCGGACGGGTGAGAGCCATCCCTTCTACCGCATCGAGTCACCGGCGTGGGTGAATGTGGTCGCGCTGACCGCGCAGGACGAACTCGTGATGATTCGGCAGTTTCGCCATGGCTCGCGAGTCGTGACCCTCGAAGTTCCGGGTGGGCTGGTCGATCCCGGAGAAACACCGGCGATCGCCGCTGGGCGCGAGCTCTTCGAGGAAACCGGTTACCGAGCGGGCCGGCTCGAGAGCCTGGGTTCGATCAATCCGAATCCGGCGCTCTTTGCGAATCGCTGCCATATGCAGGTCGCTCTCGATTGCGAGGTGGGGGGGGAGATCCAGAACAGTGCGACGGAGGAGACGACGGTCGAACTCCTGCCGCTGGCGGATCTATCCGAAGTGCTTCGCAGCGGTGGCATCGATCACGCGTTGGTCGTGGCTGCCCTCTATTCATTCGAGCTCTGGCGCTGCCGGGACCGCTAGGTGTTTTCGCCCCTGCCGGTGCGCGCGTCCAGACGCGCGAGGACGATATCGGCGAGCAGCGGATCGTCGCCGAGGGGATCACTGGTCTCGATCTCGATCCCCGGATGTCGTATTCGCGCGGTGTCGACGAGTTCCGGGATCGATTCGCGAACGTGGAAGCCGGAGCCGAGAAAATGGAGGTGGACGAAAATTTCGCTCACGCCCGACCGAACGAGGGAGTCGATCGCCTGGTCGAGGTCGGGTTCCGCGAGTTCCATATGGGCGTGGCGGACGAGCCAACCCGGCCGCTGCCTCGCGATCGCGTCGGCCAGGGCGGCAAGCTGAGAATTCGCGGCGTCATCGCGCGCGCCGTGATCGAGGATCACGAGTCCGCGGCGGCTGCGCGCGGGTGAGTCTTCCGGCGAAGATGTCGTTGCGGGGGTCATCGCCCTCCTACCAATAACTCGCGCGGACCGTGAGATCACCGCTCGGATGCACGTGGCAAGCCAATCTCAGGTTCGGGTCGATCCGGTTGCGTTCCTTGATCCACTTCTCACGATCGGTCTCGGCTTCGAGCGCGCCCGCCCCCTCGACAATTTCGACACCGCAGCGAGCACAAGCCCTCTTCTCGCCGCAGGCGCTCGCGATCGGGAGACCCACATCGCGGGTCGCCTCGAGCAGTGTCCTCTCGCCCGCTTGGATCACGATCGTCCGTTCCGAGGGGAGAAAGCGCACCCGACATCGCATGCCGTGGAGTCTAGTCGATACGAGCCCTCGTGTGGATGAGGGTGCCGTCCAGCCCCGGATCGTCCCCGCGCGGGGAGGCGTGGATGCACGGCGAATGCCTTCCGGGCCCCTGTGGCTGGGTTAGCATATCCAGTATGTCCACTGCGGCCCTTCTCGTCATTGGCAATGAGATCCTATCGGGCAAGGTTCGCGACACGAATTCGGCGTTCCTCGCAGTGGAACTGCGCAAGCTCGGCGTCGATCTCGAGCGGATCCTGACGATTCCGGACGAGATCGATCTGATCGCCGATGAGACGCGCGCATTGTCCCATGCATATGATTTCGTCTTCACATCGGGGGGGATCGGTCCAACGCACGATGACATGACGATGGACGGGATCGCTCAGGCCTTCGGACGCGAAATTGAACTCCATCAATCGATGGTCGATCGCATGGCGCGCTACTCGGACAAGCCGCTCAACGACGCGATGAAGAAAATGGCGATGATTCCCGCTGGTGCCGATGTTCTCGACGTGGGCGGTCTCTGGTTCCCGGTCGTTGTGGTCGAGAACGTCCATATCCTTCCGGGCATTCCGGAACTCTTCGAAAAAAAATTCCAATCGATCCAGGACCGTTTCTCAGGCGTGCCCTTTATCCTTCGCAAGCTCTACGTTCGTGAGAGCGAGAGCGATATTGCTGACATTCTGAACGCGCTCTTGCGGGAGTTTCCGGAACTCATGCTCGGCTCCTACCCGCGGATGAATGAAGAGCATTACCGGGTGATGTTGACTCTGGAGTCGCGCAACGAGGGATATGTCGAGCGCGCAACGGAGATGCTGGTCAAGAATCTGCCCGCGGACGCCGTTTTCAAGGTTGAATAGAGGCGTGCCATTCGAGATCTCCTCATTGAACGGAGTCTCGCGGACGCCGTATCTGTTGGGTAGGGGGTGATGGACGAAGCGACCTGGCTGCGTGTGCTGGCCTTCGCGCACCCCGTGTGGATGCTGGTGAGCCTCGGCCTCGCCGTCGCCACCGCTCGCCTGGGTTTGAAGATCCGCCGGTGCCGTGCCCACGGCCTCGCCGTCGCCGAATCGCTTCGCACCCGACACCTTCGTTTCGGGAAACGCGCGATTGTGATGATCACGATCGGCTTCGCAGAGGGGCCGCTCTCGATGGTCTTCTTTCGGGAGCGCGAAGCCTTCGACAGTTTTCACGGCATTCTCGGCATCATCGTCTCTGGCCTTTTCGTGTGGACGGTCTGGAGCGGTCGCGCGTTGGCGCGGGGTGACCGAGAGGCACGCGATATCCATCGCATCGCCGCGGCGAGTGCAATCGCTGTGGCAATGCTCTCGGCGATCGCAGGTTTCGTGCTCTTGCCCTGATCGCATCACCCCCTCGATCGACGAGGAAGCTGCGCACGTGGAGATCTCCATGGATCCACATCGACTCGGTCGATTTCGGGGCGTCGAGCGGATCGGGCTCGCGCGCGTCAATCGCGGGCGTGATGCGATCCCTTCGGTCTCACAAGGCGAACCGTCAGCCCTCGCGCGGAATCACGTCCTGTGCGCGCTGTCTCAGCCAATGGTCGGCGAGGGTTAGGCAGACCATCGCTTCGACGATGGGAACGGCGCGTGGCAAGACGCAAGGGTCGTGTCGGCCACCCGCTGAGAGCGTGACGGCGTCGCCGCGACGGGTCACGGTCTGCTGGGCCGTGTTGATCGTCGCGGTAGGCTTGAAAGCGACCCGTAGATTGATCGACTCGCCGTTGCTGATGCCCCCCTGGATACCACCGGAACGATTGCTGGTCGTTCGCGTTCGGCCCTTGGAATCGGTCACGAAGGGATCGTTGTGTTCGCTTCCTGTGAGCGAGGTCCCACCGAAGCCCGATCCGATTTCGAAGCCTTTGGCCGCGGGGAGCGACATCAGGGCTTTTGCCAGATCGGCCTCGAGCTTGTCGAAGACGGGATCGCCGAGGCCGGTGGGAACATTTCGCGCGATGCATTCGATGACACCGCCGACGCTGTCGCCTTGGCGGCGCATCGAGTCGATCAGCTGATACATCTCCTGCGCCGCGTCCGAATCGGGGCATCGAACCTCATTCGCGTCGATCTCTGCGAGGGTGACGGACTCGGGATCGACCTTGGAGTCGATGGCCTGCACGCGTCGGACCCATGCGAGCACTTCGATGCCTGCGCCCTCGATGAGCAGCTTGCGGGCGATGGCCCCTGCCGCGACCCGGCCGATCGTTTCGCGTGCGCTTGCGCGGCCGCCCCCCTGCCAGTTGCGAATCCCGTATTTGGCATCGGTCGTAAAGTCGGCATGGGAGGGGCGATAAGTCTCACGCATCTCCGCATAGGCACTGGGGCGAGCGTCCCTGTTTCTGACGAGAATCCCGATCGGGGTTCCCAGGGTTCGCCCCTCGAAGACACCGGAGAGGATTTCGGCCTGATCGGTTTCCTGACGTGGGGTCGTCAGGAGACTCTGACCGGGGCGCCGTCGGTCGAGATCTCGCTGGATCTCGGCGATCTCGATCGAGAGCCGGGGTGGACAGCCTTCGAGCACGACGCCGACCCCACCACCGTGGGATTCGCCGAAGGTCGAGATGCGAAAGAGGTTGCCGAAGACGCTGCCCATATTGGTCCGAAGATGCTCCGACGGGGTCGGGCGAGGTCGGGGCGATCCGGTTCTTCCGGAATCGCCACTTCGAGATGACTCGCCGAATGACGAGGGTCGGAGGGTACCGCTTGTCGACCGGACGCGCAGAGCTGGGGGAAATTCTGCTTCCCAACCGGGAGAATTCAGAAGATATCCGGTAAATCCAACTTCCACCCCAGCGCAATTTTGCGGCAGCACTCAAGCACTGACTCGGGCCAGACGACATCCTTTTACAGGAGACGGTTTCCGTATCTGGAGCCGGAAGGGGTCGGGTAACGTGCCGACACATGCCATCGAGAGGGATACCGTGCAGACCCGGGCATCGATCCGGGAAGCGAGCCCGTGGCGATCGGTCGAGGGCCGCGAAGCCGAGCGCCTGAGACGGTTCGACGCTCGGCTCGGTGAACTCGCTCGAGGGTACGCGACCCTGCCGGCGCTCGATCTGAAAGCTGCGCTCATGCCGGCCCTCGAAGTTCTGGGCTCGGGTCTCGAAGCCGATCGCGTCCGCTTCTTCTCAGCGAACCTCTTCTCGGCGATGAACCCGAATTCGAATGCGGACCTCTTCGATGCGATGGGCACCTGGCGTTCGAGCCCTGACGGATCGGAAAGATCCGAGTCGCCGGCGTCGGTCGACCTCGATCGCTTCTCGGACGGGGGGCGCGGCCTGCGTGCCGGCCGGGCACAGTGGCTGCCCGCGATCGCCTCCGACCCCGAGCACGCCGAGCCGGTCGGTCTGCGTGCGCGTCGCGCGGCACGCGTTCGCTCGGCGCCGGTCCGTAAGATTCTCCATCTGCCCTGCCTCTCCTCGGCCGGATTACTCGGCTTCTTTGCCGTCGAAGGAGGGGGCTCCGCTGCACACTGGGTCCCGTCCATCGTCGAACGTGCCGAGCTCGCCGGCGTTCACTTCGCGATGGTGCTCGACCGCTATCGACTGGCCCGCGAACTCGATGTGATCCGCGTTCGGCAAGGTCATCACGAACGTCTCGAAACACTGGGTCGCGTCGCGAGCGGGGTCGCCCATGACTTCAACAACGTGCTCACGGCGATTCTCGGCAACACGGATCTGCTCGAGATGGAACTTGTCGGCGCGGGCGAGAGCCACGTCGAACTCAGTGAGATCCGAAAGGCGGCTGCGCGCGCGGCGGACCTCGTCGAGAACGTGCTCTCCTTTGGGCGCCCCCGACCGGTCGGGGCCCGGTCGGTCGATCTGGCCGATTGTGTGAGACGCCTCCGGAGCATGATCGAGCGGGTCGTTGGAGACGGGATCGCCCTCGAACTCGATCTCGAGTCGATCTCGAGTAGTGGGAGCGAGGAAGAGGTCCCCCGCGTTCGGATCGATCCGGGACGCTTCGAACGCGTTCTGCTCAATCTGGCATCGAACGCTCGGGCGGCCCTCGCGGACGTGGACCACGATCCGCGCTTCGCGGTCTCGCTGCGGCGCGTCACGATCGATGCCGAGGGGCGGGAGATCACGACTTCCGGTTCGGAAGCCGTTTTCGGGCTCAGCGCCGGAGAGCACATCCGTTTGACGTCTCGTGACAACGGCTGTGGAATGGACGAAGCGCGGATCGCGAGGATCTTCGAGCCCTTCTTCACCACGAAGCAGGCGTGCGGCGGGACCGGTCTCGGTCTCTCGACGGCCGTTGAGGTGTTGCGCGAATGCGGTGGTGGAATCCGGGTCGAAAGCGCACCGGGCGAAGGGGCTGCGTTCCATCTCTATTTTTCGATTGCGCGACCGGAAGAACGAGCGGTGGAGTCGCCTTTCGGGCTCTCTCCCGGTTGGGATGCGCCGCTTTTGGATCCTTGAGGCGCACGCGTCTAATGACCGCCGATCGGGTACGTCTTGGCCGGATCACCCCCCAGCGGAATCGGTTACGCTCTCGGGCCTGACGACCCCGAGGAGTTTCGATGCGCGAGTGGTTATTCGACGTCTTTCGCGAACGCCCCTGGTGGATGAGCGCGACGATGATCTTCTGCGCGTATATGGCCTTCATCTACATGCCGTGGGACATCTTCGTCAAGCCGGTCGCCGAGGACCAGGAAGTCTGGTTCGGAATCCTCTTCAGCGGCTTCTGGGCGAAGGTGCTCGCCTTCCCGCATTGGTTCGTCTATTCCGCGGCCGTCTATGGATTTCGTCGACGAAGGCCTTGGATGGCCTTCTGGGCACCGGCTTATGCAGCCCAGGTGGCCTTCGGGATCTATCTCTGGACCGCGGTCGCGACCGGTGGGTTCAGCGGGATCATCGTCGGCCTCTTCCCGGCCATCCCCTTCGTTGGTCTGGTCTATGCCTTCTGGAACAATCGCGACTATTTCGATCCGAAGCCCCTCGCCCTGACCGCACGGTTTGGCGAATGGGCGCTCGTAACGGGGGCATCCTCGGGGATTGGCAGCGCGCTCGCTCGCCAGATCGCCGCCGATGGGATGAAGGTCGTGTTGACCGCTCGGCGCGAAGATCGGCTGGTCGCCTTGGCGGCGGAATTCGAGCGTGATTTCGAAGTCGAGACGCGGATCGTGGTCGCCGATCTGGCGGAACCGGACGGATCGAAGCGCGTGCTCGAGGCCGTGTCAGATCTTGAAATCGGGCTGCTCGTGAACAACGCGGGGCAGGGCTATGCGGGTCGTTTCGACCTCCTCGATGGGGAGAGGCTACGCCGCCAGCTCGTCCTCAACTGCGAAACACCCCTCGTGCTGACCCACGCGTTGGTCCAGGGAATGCGCGAGCGCGGTCGTGGAGGGGTCCTCTTGACGGGATCGCTGGCGGGGCATCTCCCGCTTCCCCTTCATTCGGTCTATTCGGCGAGCAAGGCTTTCGATCGTTTCCTGGGCGAGGCCCTCTGGGCAGAGCTTCGTGCGAGCAATATCGATGTGGTCGTGCTCGAGCCGGGCTCGACGGAGACGGAATTCCAGGAAGTCGCAGGCGAAATGGCCCATCCGGGCCATCGCGCCGACGAGGTCGCGCGACGGGGCCTGCGCGCGCTCGGCGAGCAGCCTTCGGTGGTGTCGGGCTGGTCCAACTGGGTTCTGGTGAACGCCGTGAGTCGTCTGCTCACCCGGCCGATCCTGGTCCTCATCGCCCGCGCGCGGATGATCAAACAACTCCCCGAAGAGCTCCACTAGAGATCCGCGCAAATAGGGAAGGTGTTCGCATGGGCGCGGCTACCTTCCGTGTGTCCCGCGGTGTGCGATGATCAAGGCCGTCGATGCGGGCGGCGCGTGGGGATTGCCGTTTGCGGGAGGTTCTTTCGTGGCGCGCGCTTACTGGCTCATGAAATCCGAGCCCAATAAATATTCCTGGGACCAGCTCGTCGAGGACGGCAGGACCTATTGGGATGGCGTGAGAAACCACGAAGCACGCAATCATCTCGCTGCGATGAAGATGGGCGACCTCGCCCTCTATTACCATTCGAATGTGGGCAAGGAAGTCGTCGGAATCGTGGAGATCGTAGGTGAGGCCTATCCCGATCCGACCGCGGACGACCCCCGCTGGGTCGTCGTCGATGTCGCCCCACTCGTTCCCTTCAGTCAACCCGTCACCCTGGCGACGATCAAGGCCGATCCGAAGCTGCCGGAGATCGCCCTCGTCAGGCGTGGGCGGCTCTCGGTCGTGTCGCTCACGTCCGCTGAGTTCCGCCATGTCGCGAAACTTGGCAAGACGAAGGTTCCGGCCGTGAAGAAGGCGGTGGCCTGATGACGCGGCGACTGACATCGCTCCATCTTCTTACGGGATTCTTCGTCATCGGCCTCTTCGGTTTCGCGGGCTGCGCGGCGTTTTCGCCCGAAGTCGAGCCAGAAAGCCCGCCGCCCTCTCGCGCCGGGGCGATGACGGCGGTTCGCATGGAGCTCCTCTTCGCTGATCTCGTGCCGGCGATCGATGGCCCCTCCGGCGCGATTCGGACGCGAATCGACGGCTTCAATGTCTTTCTGATCAGCGATCCGACAAATGACCGGATGCGGATCGTGGTGCCGGTCCGTCTGGTCGAGGGGCTCGACAGGCGTATCCTGAAGGTGCTCCTGGAGGCAAATTTTTACGGGACGCTCGATGCGCGATACGCCCTCTCGGAGGGAGCGATCTACGCGACCTTCTTGCATCCGATCTCCTCGCTCACCCCGGAGCTGATCGAGTCGGCACTCTCCCAGGTCGTGAGTCTCGCGAAGACCTTCGGCACGAGTTTTTCGAGCGGGGAGTTCCGATTAAGAGGTTCGATTCACGGTGCACCCTAGGAGGCGCGCGTTTGGGTTGAGTTCGATGGTGTCGATTTCGTTGCGAGGCGTTCGAATCGAACCGAATGGGGACAGGGAAACGTGAGCGAAGCCGCCCCCTGCATCTACAGTGTCCTCTTTCTCTGCACGGGAAATTCCGCTCGTAGCATCCTGGCCGAGGCGGCGCTCGAGCGGGTCGGTTCGCCGCGGTTCCGCGCGTTCAGCGCGGGGAGCGATCCAAAAGGTCGACCTCACCCGGCGGCGCTCATCACCCTCGAACGCCTCGGATATGAGACGGAGGGGCTGCGTAGCAAGAGCTGGGACGAATTCGCCCGGCCCGACGGCCCACCGATCGATCTCATCCTGACGGTCTGCGACAACGCGGCGGGAGAAGCCTGTCCCGTCTGGCCCGGTCGGCCGATCACGGCACATTGGGGCGTTGAAGATCCCGCGGATTTCGTCGGCTCCTCCCGGGACGAGCAGGCGCTCTTCGAGCGGATCCACGACGAACTCCTGGCGAAGGTCGAGGCGCTCGTCGCGCTCGATGCCGCAGCACTGAGCCGCGGGGAGTTTGCGGCTCGATTGCAGAGGATCGGTTCAGGCCTCTAGCGCCGCCAGCGCGTCGGCATACTCGTTCCAGCGGGCTCCCTCGTGTGCTCGGATCCAGCGCAGCTCCACGCGCGGTTTCGCCCGCGCGAGCGAGTAGAGTTCCTGGACCAGATCGAGATTCTTGATCGGTCCGCCCCTGCGCTTCCAGCCGCGCTTCTCCCAACCCGATGCCCACTCGTTGATCGTGTTCACACAGAGTTGACTGTCCGAGTAGGCGACCAGGTCGCGATCTTCGGGAAGCTTCTTGAAGGCGTCGATCAGGGCGCTCAGCTCCATCCGGTTATTCGTCGTATCGGGGTCGCGGCCGTTTCCCTGGTCGAGGATCTCGCCGTTCTCGACCCACACCCATCCCCAACCGCCGGGACCCGGGTTCGGATCGCAGGATCCGTCGGTGAAGATGCCCGTATCGGGCCCTCCGAATTGGGATTCGAGCACTTCGTCCGGAGTCATCTGTCGAGTATTGCGTTTTGCCACGGCGCGCGACTGTAACGCGCGTCGCGTGGAGCCGCAGCGGAGAAGCGCTCGCCCGAGAAGATGGCCGCTACGCGCTCGTCCGGAAAAAGATGACGTCCCCGTCGGCCACGAGGTAATCCTTGCCCTCGACCTGCATCACACCCTTGGCCTTGGCGCCCGTTTCCCCCTTGCACTCGATATAGGTATCGAAGGGGATGACCTCGGCACGAATGAAATGCTTCTCGAAGTCGGAATGGATCTCAGCGGCGGCCTGAGGTGCGGCCGTTCCGCGGCGGATCGTCCAGGCGCGAATCTCCTTCGGGCCCGCGGTGAAGAAGGTGACCAGTTCGAGGAGCTCATAGGCCGCGCGGATGAGGCGGTTCAAGCCGGGTTCTTCGACTCCGAGGTCCGCGAGGAACTCGCGCTTGTCGTCGTCCCCGAGTTCCGAGAGTTCGGCTTCGACCTTGCCGCAGATGCGCACCGTGTCGGCGCCGGCCTTGGCGGCGAGGTCGGCCAGGGCTCGGCTGTGGTCATTGCCCCCGGAGAGCCCCTCTTCGTCGACGTTCGCCACGTAGAGAATCGGCTTGGCGGTGAGCAGGCAGGATTCCTTGAAGGTGGGCAGGAGAGCGTCGGCCACATGGAAAGTGCGAGCGGGTTGGTCGCTCGAGAGGTGGTCGCGGAGCGACTCGAAGAGTTCGAGTTCCACGCGCGCCTGCTTGTCTCCGGATTTGGCGACGCGTTTGACTCGATCGATGCGCTTCTCGACGGTTTCGAGATCGGCCAGCCCGAGTTCGAGATCGATGGTTTCGACATCCCGAACCGGGTCGGTGCAGCCATCGACGTGGACGACATTCTCGTCATCGAAGCATCGGACCACGTGGATGATCGCGCTGGTTTCGCGAATATTGCCGAGAAATTGGTTGCCGAGGCCCTCTCCCTGGGAGGCGCCCTTCACCAGGCCAGCGATGTCGACGAATTCGACGGTGGTCGCAATGACGGATTTGGAAGCGATCAGCGCGTCGAGCTGGAGCAGGCGGGTGTCCGGCACGGTCACGACCCCGGTGTTGGGTTCGATGGTGCAGAAGGGGTAGTTCTCGGCTTGAATGCCAGCGGCGGTGAGCGCGTTGAAGATCGTGCTCTTACCGACGTTGGGCAGGCCGACGATGCCGCAGGTGAGTCCCATGGGAGGCGCATGTAACCGAATCCATTTGGTTCTGTCATCAGCGAAGGGGAAGGGAGCTCCATTTCCCCGAGTCGGGCCATCCCGTCTCGAGCTCGATTTTCAAGCCCGGGCCGGCATCCGGTCCGGATGCTCGCCACGTGTGCAGAGCGCCACGGTTCGCTGGGCAGATTGGGGTGGATTTCCATTCGCTGTGGGCTGACCGGAAAAATCCCTGATCTAACGCAGCATTGGTTTCACAGGTGCACATTTTTCTCTGGCTTCCGGTCACGTTTTCGTGAGAGACCGAATGTCCAAAGCAAGGGGGGAAAAGGCGGTTCGAGGCACCGTCGGCTTGTTCAGCCGGGGTTTTTTCGAGATGCGACAAGACGTGGAGCGCGTGTGGGGTCCGACAGGGGACGGTTCTGCTGCAGGCCGTGCGGAACCCGCGCAATGCGAAGCGTTCCATGACTTCGCTTTTTCTCGTGTCGAGCGTTTCGTCACAGAGCGAACGATTTCGAGGAAGAGCCCAAAGCGCTCATCGAGTTGATCCTGGTTAGCTCCCTCACGTCGCTCGGCGGGGCCCACGCGCCGGAAAACGGTCTGCGTGGTCACCCTGCCGAGCGAGCTTTTTTCGATTGGACCCCGACGCATCGCGGATCTGGCGGCGGTCGTCCCATCGCTCGCGGACGCTCTTGTGGGCCTGGATGCCTTCTTTCGGTCTCGGCGGTCCTGCCCGTCTGTCTGGACACAGATCGAGTCGGCGCGCTTCAGTTCGCCTCGATCCGCTTGAGCTCCGCATCGACGACGCGGCTGAGCGCATCCGCGTCACGCGCGCCCTCGAGCGGAATTCCATTCACGAAGAAGGCCGGTGTTCCGGTCACGCCCGCCCGCTGGCCGGCAGTGAAATCGGATTGCACGAAATCTGCATAACGCCGGGCTTCGATGCACGTACCGAGGGCCTTCTGATCGAGGCCGAGTTCGTCCCCGATCTCGGCAAAGGAGCTCTCCTCGAGGCGGCCCTGGCGCGCGAAGATCGCGTCGTGGAATTCCCAGAATTTCCCCTGCTCCTCGGCGCACATCGCGGCCTCCGAAGCGGGTCGCGCGAAGGAATGGATATTGTCGAGCGGAAAATGGCGATGGACGAGACGTACGCTCTCGGGATAGCGCGCGAGGACTTCCGCGAGGACAGGTTCGGAGCGGATACAATAGGGACATTGGTAGTCGCTGAAGGCCATGATCGTGACCGGTGCTTCGGTGGGCCCTCGGATCAGGCGCGTCGCGGTCAGCTGGGTGCGCGGTGGCTCGAGCATCAGCCTCCAGTCGAGTGCCTCGATCTTCGGTCCAAGGAAATCGCTCCAGGCCTTCTTTTTTGCTTCGTCTGCGAGCAGGGCCTCGATCCGGTCGGCGATGTCCTCGAGCTGTGCACCGCGTAGCCGGGGCTGATTGGCGGCGTACCAGTCGGCGACCTCCTGGACTGTGGGCTTTGCAATCCCCTCGGTGATCTCGAGAGAGAGAGCTTCCGCCGAGACGCCACGCTCAGCGGCTGCTCTGTCGAGGATATGACGCCGAACGAGACCGCGGACGGCGGTCTCCTGCATCTCGTAGACCTTGGCTTCGGGTTGTTGCAGGAACTCTTCGAGGAATTGGTCCTGCATACGCTCGTGAATCTCATCGAGCGTGATCGATCGACCCTCGATCACGACGGCGACGGTTCCGCCCTCTCCGATCTCGCCCGTCGAAGTCTCGGCGCGGACGGAGGACGCCGTCGAAGTGGATGAATCGCCCACGGACCTGTCGAGTGCGAGCGGGCCGCAGCCCATCAGACACGCCGCCAACAGCAGCCCTGCGGCGTGGGGCATGAGCGGTCGGATCGCATTTGTCATTTCGGAAGGATATGTGACTCCGGCTCGGCTGGCTCGTTCTGGTAGCGCGCGATGAACTCGGCGGCGAAGGCTGTGTAGTCCTTCGCCAGGATTGCGGCGCGCGCATCGGCGACCAGGCGTTGGTAGAAACGTACGTTGTGGATGGAGCAGAGGACCGCAGAGAGGACCTCGTTGGCGGCGAAGAGGTGATGGAGATAGGCGCGGCTGAAGCCACCGGTGCAGGTGTAACAATCACACGAAATATCGACCGGAAAGGCGTCGCGCCGGAAACGCCGATTCGTGAGCCGGACCCGACCGCGCGATGTAAAAACGGTCGCCGACCGCGCATAGCGTGTCGGAATGACACAGTCGAAGAGATCGATCCCATATCCGATACACGCGATCAGATCCTCGGGCAGCCCTACGCCCATGAGATATCGCGGCTTGTGCGCGGGCAGCAGAGGGGCCGCGTGGTCCGTGACCCGACAAAGGAGCTCGTGGCCTTCGCCGACGGAGACGCCGCCGATCGCGTAGCCCGGGCAATCCATCGCTACCAGCGAGGCTGCGCATGCCTCACGCAGCTCTGGAAAGGTCGATCCCTGAACAATTCCGAAGAGGGCTTGTTCGTCGGGTCGCGCGTGCGCCCGCAGGCATCGCTCCATCCACTGCAGGGTGCGCCGCACGCCCTGGCCAGCCATCTCGCGCGTGGCCGGGTAGGGCGTGCACTCGTCGAAGGCCATGATGATGTCGGCGCCGAGCCGGTTCTGGATCTCGATCGAGCGCTCGGGCGTCAGGTCCATCGTCTTGCCCGTGACTTCGTTCTTGAAGCGCGCTGATTTGTCCGTGATTTCGACGCCGGGCAGCGAAAAGACCTGGAAGCCGCCGGAGTCGGTGAGGATCGGCCCGGGCCACTGCATGAAGGCGTGCAGCCCGCCGAGCTTCTCGACGAGCGCCTCGCCCGGGCGCAGCGCCAGATGATAGGTATTTGCGAGTACGACTTCCGCCTGCGTGTCGGCCACCTGTGCCGGGGTCATCGCCTTGAGCGCACCGTGCGTGCCGACCGGCATGAACGCCGGCGTATGGATGGCACCATGCGGTGTCTCGATTCGGCCCGCTCGCGCTCGCTCACTCGTGCGCTCGAGATCGAAGGAGAGCGCGGCTGCCCGGGCCCTCTCCGGCGCAGTTGAACAGGCATCGATGTTGGGCCTCTCGTCCATCGCCCGCAGCGTAGCCCTCGCGTGCGCCCCCGCCGCATCTTCGCGAGAAGGCGCGCCGCAAAGCCCCGCGCGGATGAAGTCTCCGGGGGCGAGGAGCGGACTTCGTAGGGTAGGATCCGCCCCGACCGGCTCGATCGTTGCAGCCGTCGATCGAGCTTGGAGGAGCACCGCTTGACCCAGACCCGCATCCGCCCCGGCGCCGAAGCCGCCTCTCCGCCGGCCCCTACGAATTTTGCGGACCGCCTGATCGAGCGGGTGCGTGACCTCGGTCATCCGCTCTGTGTCGGGCTCGATCCCCATCTCGGGCTGATCCCACCACTCTTCCGGCAGGGCTCCATGGCCGCGCAGGACGAGCGGACCGCAGAGGCGGTGGAGTCCTTCCTGACGGCGGTGCTCGATCGGGTCGCGGGCCGCGTTGCCATCATCAAGCCCCAGATCGCTTTCTTCGAGCAGCTCGGTTGGCGCGGGATGCGCGTGCTCGACGCCATCGGCCGGCGCGCCCGGGAGCGGGGTGTGATGGTGCTGCTCGACGCGAAGCGCGGGGATATCGGCTCGACGGCGGAGGGCTACGCCTCGGCTTACCTGGCGCCGGAGGCCGCGATTCCCGTCGATGCAATCACCTTGAATCCCTATCTCGGGTTCGACACGGTCGAGCCCTTCGCGCGCGTGGCGAACGAGGCGGGTCGTGGGCTCTTCGTGCTGGTCAGGACGAGCAATCCCGGCAGCGGCGATCTGCAGGACCGCGACGTCGAGGGCCAGCCACTCTTCGGTCTAGTCGCGGAGGGACTTGGGCGCTTCGAGGATTCGCTCGCGGGTTCCCAGACACCCTGGTCTGCGCTCGGGGTCGTATGCGGCGCAACCTGGCCCGATCAGGCCCGGCGCGTGCGTGCGGCTCTCCCGCGCGCGCTCTTCCTGGTGCCCGGTTATGGCGCCCAGGGCGGTTCGGCGGTCGCGGCGATCCAGGGTTTCGAGCCCGGGCCGAAAGGCCGCGAGGGGGGCATCGTCAATTCTTCGCGCGCGGTCCTCTTCCCTGAACCCGTCCGGGCTGCCAGCGACGTGGCGTCCTGGGAGCAGTCGATCGATGCCGCTCTGGACCAGGCGATCGACGAACTAGGAAATGCCATCCAGGCCTAGAAGAGCCGGATCTGCCCGCCACCGACGACTCGCGATCGACAGGACGGGGACGGTTTCGCTTCAGCCCCGAGCGCAGCAGTGCGGGCACGCTCGCCTATCGATAGTATTTTCGCTCGCCACCGGATGCGCGTTTGCGCGCGCGGCGATGCTTCGCCTTGAGCTTGGCTCGGTAGCGGCTGCTCTTGTTTCGCTTCAGGTGGCCGCGGGATTTCCTGGTCGAGCTCATCGGGGATGCCTCTCGGGATGGGGTCTCGGATCGAGCGGCGAGGCTTCTCGTCCGGGAAATGAAATCCTGGGATCAAGATCGTCGCCGCGAGGGATCGATTGATTCGGGGGGTTCGCGAAGGGCTCAGAATTTAGACGAGCCGCATCGAGATTTCCATGACCCCCGGGGAGAAGAGGTGGCTAATCGCCCGAATGCTGACGGTTATCGCCTCATGGGGCGCTGGGCGGCTAAGCTCGGCGCCGGCGCGTGACCTCGCGCGCCCCAGCAAGACGAGCGCCGAGCTCCTGGCGATTCCCGCTCGGGCTCCCCGCCCTTCGCGGGCGCCGGCCGGGTGCTGGATTGGATGCCGTTGCGCCGATCGCAAAAGGCGCGCAAAAGGATCGACGCAACCCATGTCCGCCGCCCTCGACCGAATGATGGACTTCGACCTCAGCGACGAACAGCGACTGGTTCGCCAGACCGTCCGACAATTCGCTGAAGCGGAGATCCTGCCCTACGTCGAGCAATACGAGCGCGAGGAGCGCTACCCGGTCGAGCTGATCCAGAAGCTTCCCGAGCTCGGGCTTCTCGGTCCGATGATTCCCGAGGAATATGGCGGCTCGTTCTCGGACGTGGTCAGCTATGGCGTGATCTGCGAGGAACTCGCGCGGGTCGACTGGGTCGTCGCCTCGGTCGTGTCGGTGTCGAATTCGTTGGTCGCGGGTTCCCTGCTCAAATGCGGGACAAAGGAACAGCGGGACGGCTTCCTGCCAGGGATCGCGCGTGGTGAGATCATCTGCTCCGCCTGTCTCACCGAACCCCGCGGCGGGACCGATCTCGGAAACATGGACACAACCGCGAGCAAGGTCGATGGCGGTTACCTGCTGAACGGCACCAAGGTTTTTATCTCCCACGCCGAACACGCCCGTCTCTTCTTCATCGTTGCCAGCATCGACCGGAGTCTGAAGCATCGAGGTGTCACCGCTTTCATTGCAGATCCGACACAGATGAAGGGAATGACGATCGGTGATTTTCCGATGCGGACGCTCAAGCGTGATAATTTGGCGGAGGTTCATTTCGAGGATACATTTGTTCCGGATGACTCCGTATTAGGCGAGGCGGGTGGCGGTTTTCCGATTCTGGGTTCGGCGCTTGATATGGGCCGCTTCTCGGTCGCGGCGCGCTGTGTCGGGCAGTCGCAGCGTGCGATCGACCTCGCCGCACCTTATGCAATGGAGCGCGAAGCCTTCGGACAGAAGATCGGCGAATTCCAGCTCGTCCAGTCGAAGATTGCGGATATGGTCGCGCGGACAGAGCAGGCGAGACTGCTGGTCTATCGCCTGGGACGGATGAAGGACGCCGGGATCGAGCGTTGTTCGATGGAATCTTCGCTCGCGAAACTCAAGGCCAGTCAGGCAGCGACCCAGAATGCGCTCGACGGAATGGCGGTCTTCGGTGGCTATTCGGTTACGGCCGAGTACGAAATCGGACGTCTCTTGATGGAGGCGAAGTCGCTCGAGTTCGGTGAAGGAACGTCGGATCTGCATCAGAAAATCATCGCCGAGACCGCCCTGGGCATCCGAAAGAAGTAGGCCTACACGACCTTTGCAGACCTTAGATAGATGACCGTTCGAATAGGAGTTCTCCCCCCATGACCCACGTGACCCCCGCCGATCGCCAGGCCCTTCTCAACCTGATCCTCGACGTCTCCTTTGGGCGCAAGGACGTCACGCTTGCGAGCGGGAAGAAGAGTAACTTCTATCTGGACCTTCGGCAGACCTTGATGCGGCCGAAGGGAGCGTCGCTGGCGGGACGGCTGGTCCTCGACCTCCTGCAGACGGGGCCTCCGGTGGAAGCGGTCGGTGGCATGGCCGTGGGAGCCGTTCCGCTGGTTTCTGCGGTGTTGGGTGCCGCGGCCGCGGATCCGGCGACCGATTCGCTGCTCGGCTTCTTCGTCCGCAAGGAGAAGAAAAAGCACGGGATGGGCAAACAGATCGAAGGCGCCTTTTCGGCGGGCCAGACCGTGGCGCTGCTTGAGGATACGACGACCACCGGCGGATCGACGCTGGAGGCCCTCGATCTCGTGGAAGCAGCAGGTGGCAAGGTCGCGCGCGCGATTTGCCTGGTCGACCGCGGCGAGGGCGCGCTCGAGGCCTTCTCCGAGCGGGGTGTGAAGCTCGAGCCCGTCTTCAACCGCGAGGATCTGCCCATCTAGCGGGGCTCACCGATTCTGGCTCAGCTCGACCGTGCCTTCGCATCGGTGTCGAAGCGGGAGGGTCCGATCGAGACGCCTCATCAGGCCGTCAATCGACATGCCCGCGACGTTGTATTCGCGCTCTATCGCGACTTTCCCGATGCTCACCTCGAGCGCGGCGGAGAGAAGTTCTAGACTGGAAGTCCCGCAGGATCCCGGTTGTCCCGACCGGGTCGCAAGAATTCGGATTCGGGAGGCGGCGATTGAAGATCCGACACGGAAGCGAAGAGGACCTCCCACGTCTGCTCGAAATCTACAATCATTACGTCGAGCACTCGCATGTCACCTTCGACATCGAAAGGCTCACCCTCGCGCAGCGTCGCGAGTGGTTCGAAGCCTTCACGGAGAAGGGGCCCCACCGGCTCTTCATCGTGGAGACGGATGCCGGTGTGGCGGGCTATGCCTCGAGCCGCGCATTTCGCGCGAAGCCGGCTTATGAAAGGTCGGTCGAAACCTCTGTTTATCTCGCTCCCGAGAGCGGTTCGTCGGGCTTTGGCAGCGCTCTCTACGCATGTCTGCTCGAGACGCTCGAAGGGGAGGAAAGGGTCCATCGCGCCTACGGTGGCATCGCGATTCCGAACGAAGCTTCCCTGGCACTTCATCGACGCTTCGGATTCAAGCGGGTTGCGACTTTTAGCGAAGTCGGTTTCAAGTTCGGGCGCTATTGGGATGTCGCGTGGTTCGAACGCGCGCTGTGAGCGGCGGATGAGGAAATGAAAATGAGCCGACTGAAATCAGGACGAATGCGACGCACGGAGGAAGGGGCCAGGTTCCGCTTCGTTTTTGTGACCGTCCTGCATGTCTTCGCCGTGGCGGGATTGCTCGGATGCCAATCCGAGGTCGATCCCCATTCCGTTTCCGTGAGCGTTGTGGCCTCCGGCGAATACGAGATTCGCAAGGGTCTGCCGATATGGGTGTCGCCCGCGACGACGATCTCGTGTGAAGCGGGACGGATCTTCGGTGTCGACTATCGGATCGATGTGGCCAACGGCGAATACGGGACCGTGCCGATCGAACTCCGTTGGCTTCACCCGAAGCTGGTGGTCCCCGAAAGGCAGATCTGGGGCCGATCGAGTTCCGCTGGCCGCTCGAATCCGATCCTGGGATGGAGTGAGACATCGCTCGACGGCCGGGTACTCTGGAGCCTGGAGCATCCCGACGAGATGGTGTCGGGCCAATATGAATTACAGATCCGGCTTCTCGACGATAAGAGCGTTCTGCTATCTCGAAGTTTCAAAATCGAAGGGTGTTAGGGTCGAGATGCGGTTGATCCTCGCTTTCTGCGCCGCTTTGATCCTGGTATTCATCGTTTTCTGGATCGGGTCTCGTGTGGCGCTCATGGTCGATCAGCCGCATCGGGAACACAACGATTTCACCGTGGGCGAGAAGATGATGCTCTGCGGTTACGTCGTCGACACGCGTCACAAGGTTTCTGGCTACGATTTCGACGATTGGCAAGGACCCCGCTGCAAGTCGCTCTCGAAACTCGACGAATGTCTGCTCGAGTGTCTCTCAAGGGCCGGTACGCTCGAGATCGGCGCGGCCTGTTTCTCGAATTGCGTGGAGAAATAGAGAAGCGGCCGATTCGCTGTGTCTGTTGGGGCCTGTGATAGGATTGGATCCCGACCGGATGGACGCCGTCCATCCGCCTCGATGGGGGCACGCAAATGTCAGCGATCGCGCGAGTGCGAATCTCTCTTCGGGTCTTCGGTGACGGCCTCGAGCCAGAAGAGGTTTCTGCGCTGCTCGGGCGGCCACCGTCACGTGAGCACCGGAAGGGCGACAAGGGTCAAGGCAATCACGATGCGGTCGAGCCGACGGGAGCCTGGATCCTCGATAGCTCGCTCTCCGAAAAGGCCGAACTCGAGGAGCATATCGAAGGGCTCCTCGGTTCTCTCAGCAATGACATGGACGAATGGTCGAGATTGACGGATCGCTTCTCCGCGTCGATCCATTGCGGCATGTTCCTCGACCAATACAACGAGGGTTTCGAACTCTCGCCCCGCATCGCCCAGGCACTCGCCGAACGCGGCCTCGTGATCGCGTTCGATATCTATAGCGGCGATGCCGACGCCTGATCCTTTGTCGATCCCTCGTACCGGAGAGGATGGAAGCATGAAGCTCGCGAAGATCTACCTGTTGGCCTTCGCTGTGTTCTCGCTCGTCTTCGGGCTCGGGTACCTCTTCGCGCCACAGATGCTCGCGCAACCCGCGGGCTTCGGGGTGCTCTCGGCGGCGGCGACGACCGATGTGCGCGCGACCTATGGCGGATTTCAGATCGGGATGGGCGCCTTCCTGATCTGGTCCGCGCAATCGCAGGATCGCTACTACGCTGCTCTCTGGTTGGTTGCGCTTTCGATCGCTGCGGTCTTCGCGAGTCGGATGATCGGGGTCGTGCTCGATGGAGAGCTCGGCGATTTCCACCGGCTGGGGCTCGTGATCGAATCGAGTCTGACCGTCGCCACGCTCTTCGTCCTTCGCAAGGTCCGCGGCTTGGCTGGGTCGCCGGTCGGGGCGTGACGATCGACGACTCGCCCATCGAGGTTCGTGAGACGCGGCTCGAGGACTCGGACGAGATCGATCAGCTTTTCGAGATCCTCGACGCCTACGCGCGTGGTGCGGGTGGACAGAATGCCCCGCTTTCTCCGGAAGCGCGGGAGAATCTCGGCCCTGGACTTCGCGACCATCCGAATGCCTTCGTGCTCTTCGGTTCTCTCGCTGGGCGGGTCGTGGGTGCGGCCGTCTGTGTTTGGGGCTTTTCCACCTTCGCGGGTCGCCCCTCCTTGAATCTGCACGATTTTTCAGTGTTGCCCGAGGCGCAGGGGCTCGGGGTTGGGACCGCGCTGCTCAGCGAACTCGAGCGGCGCGCTCGAGAGCGGGGTGCGGCGAAAATGACCCTCGAGGTGCACGATTCGAACGAGGCGGCGAAACGGCTCTACGCGCGTTTCGGATTCGAGGGATGGTCCTCGCCTACGCTATTCGTGTCGAAGCCGCTCCGACGGGCGAGCGGACGGCGGCGGAATCGGGAATGATTCTGGGCGCCCGAAACGCCATTCGCGCTCCAGATAACCCGGCTCGTTTGGGCCGGCCCCAGGAGAGGAAATTCAGATCATGCCGAAACCCACTTTTAACGCGCTCAAGACCTGGGCCGAGAACTACCCGAAGCTTTGGAATGCAGGCGACAAACAGGCCTGGATCGACAGTTATCGCCGGGTCGCCCCGGGCGACGTGCGGATGCTCGATCCAGTCGGAACACCCGAGAAGACCGGATTCGACCACTGCTGTGCCGATTCCTGGGATCTCTTCCAGCCAAATATCCGCTTTCGAATCGTTCCGGGTTCGCTCTTTGTTTGTGACAACGAGGTTGCCTGGCTGCTCGAGAACCACTTCACATCGGGTGGCCGGGAGCATATCGGTCTGTCGATCGAAACCTATCGCTTCGAGGAAAACGGTGATCTGGTCATTCGGACCTACTACAAGATTCCGCGCCACTCCGACGCGGAGATAGGCGAAATGTTCCAGACCTACCTTCCCGAGAAGGGCTGAGCGTTCTGCCGAAGATTCGAGGATCGAGGGGGTTCGATCAAAGGCGCTTCGAGCTGCGCTGGCGATTATTGCGAGCCTAGTGAGTCATGTGGGGAATAGGTCTCTCTTTCTGACTAAGGGTCAGATGCCCCAGGCCTGGTCGAGCTCATTGCGGTCCTTCGCGTGCCACCGGAGGCCTAATGCGCCTCATAGACAGGCATAGCGGTCGGCTACAGCATTTTTCGTCTTTTTGTTATGGTGGTCACGATTCCGGATGGGGCGGTCCGCAGGCCTATCTGGAGGCGGTCCGCTAGTCATTCCGTTAACATTATTGTGAATACACCGATGACTAGCGCGATTGACCGGCTATCGTCCCGTCCAGCGTCCGTAACAGTTCACTCCAATACATCGTTAGGTTCAGGTATTCAGGTATGAGGAAAGTCAGAGACTGGTCTGCGGTCATCGACCGCCTTAATAAAAGCCCCAAGGGCGAACTCAAGGTCAAGATGGGTTCTCCGGGCAGTGCACAGGTCACGCGCTGTCGCCTCCTTGCAGAATGGTCGAATCTCGAAGCGACCACCAAGGGATCGACTTTGCAGCTCCGCGTGCCGCGCGGCAGATAAGCGGAACCCGATTGCGCGGGCGACGCGGCAGATCGACCCTGATCCGCCGCGTCGCTCGCAGCCCTATTCATAGACGCGGTTTCCATTGAGAAACCTTGTACGCGAGGAGAGGCGACGTCGTATCGTTGCGCCCGAAAGCGGGTGGCAGCTGCGCGCCCCTTGGCGGTTCGGCTAGTCGGGCTCCACATCCGAGATCACTTCGAGCTCATCCCAGATCGGACCGATCATCTGGCGAAGGAAATCCTCGCTGCCCCAGATGCGTTCCCCGCTCATCAGGCCCGGTGAATCCGGAGCCCCGATGAGAATGCCGAGCACCCGGTGGAACTCCGGACCGCCGGATCCCTTCATCTCGATGATATATTCCTGCGAGAGCGCTCCGGGGCTGATCGTCTCCTCGATCATCGTGAACCCGATCTGCCGCGGCATGAATTCGTCGATCAGATGTTCGTAATAACGGCGGACACGCTCGCGGCCGACCATCCGCTTTCCGATCGGCCAGAACTCATAGATCGGATGCTCGATAAGGGTGGCCATCGTCCCGTCGAGATCGCCTTCGGTTTCGAGGGTCGCGTGCCGCGTGCCCAGCTCCAGCATCTTTTCGCTCGTCCAACCCGCGTCCGACCCCGCCATTGCGACTCCGATCTCGTGTATTCGTTCGATCCAGCCTGGAGGCTACCCTTTGGAGATGTCACGCGCTGGGGGTGTGCACGGGTAAAACGGAGATTTTTGGTGCGACTGCTTTTGATGTGCGAAGTGATCCCTCTGACAGTAGGTCTGTTGCTGGGTACCCCGGGCGCCTGGACGCCAGCGGCCTCCGCCGAAGTGCTGGACGACCCTTGGCAGATCGTTTCGACGCGGTCCCGTGGCGGGGTCGAAATGTCAGTTTATGTCGAGGCCCAGAAGAAGCCCGGTCGTCCGGCCTTCCGGATCGAAACGAGCCTGGAGGCGTCGCCGCCCGCGGCGGCCGCGACGCTGATGGAGGCGATGTTGGAATCGAAGGAGGCGATGGCGGGGGAGCGGCGGCGTCTGATCGAGCGTACGGATCGTGAGGCGCTGGTTCACACCTATGTCGATCTCCCTTTGATGTTCTCCGACCGCGAAGTGGCGATTCGGGTCCGGCATACCGATGACCTTGCGACCGGGACCCACCGGATCGATTGGGTCGATGAGAATGAGGCGCTTCCGCCGGTCGGCGATGGCGTGCTTCGCCTGGCCACCGAGGGTTATTGGGAGTTCCGGCCGAGCGGTGGACGGTCGAGCGCCACCTACGTCACCCGAGCGGAGGTTGGTGGATCACTTCCCGACGCCCTCAGCGACCGCCTCATGAGGACACAGGCGGTCGACACCGTGAAGCGGTTGCAGCGGCTGCTCGAGGAGCGGGGCCGAACCCACGTCGCGGGACCCCCACCGCGGGCGCTGGCCACGAGTGAACACGACAACGAGTAGCGAAGTCGATGACGCGCGGGCCGACCGCTGCAACCATCGAGGCGATCGATCGCCGGGCCGCCGCGGCGCCCGTTGAATGATAAGCTCGGGTCGCCCCTCCACTCTTGCCGTCGTCCGGAGTCGACTCGTGATCTACGCCATCGCCGCCTATTCGATCACCCTCGGCGCGCTCGCCCTCTATCTGGTCCTCCTGCAGCATCGCTGCCGACAATCCGCGCAAGAAGTAGCTCGTCACCGCGGCCGCGAAGCCGCGGATCCGCGTGCCGGCTTCAACGTCGGAGCCTCGCTGCTCCCACCGATCTGGATGCTCGGACACGGGATGAGGCTGCCGGGGGCGCTCCTGCTTGCGCCCTGCCTGGCGATCCTACCGCTCTATCAGCGAGAGATGTGGCTTCCGCTGCTCTTCGTCTCGGTGATTCCGATCGCCGCGGGGGCGGCACTCGGTTTCGTCGGGAATCGGATCGCTGTCCAGCACACGGGCCTCGAAGGATCCGGTGCCCTTTCCGCCCATGAATTGCCCTGGGCGCTCGCGGGCATCGTCCTCCACGTCTTCGTGCTGCCGTGGACCTGGTATTTCGCGACGGCCGCAAGCTGAGATCGCGAGGGGGCCTACGAGACGTCGACGAATCGGGCGACGGCGCTCAGGACCTCGTCATGGATCGGGCCGTTGGTCGCGATGACCCCGGAGTTGTTCTCGAGCTGGCGGCCGTGGCCGAAATCGAGATCGTGGCCGCGCACATCGGTGACCCGGCCGCCGGCTTCCTCGACGACGATCAAGCCCGCCGCGTGGTCCCAGATCTTCTCGCGGTAATCCTTGCGGGTCGGGAGCCTCAGATAGATCTGCGCCTGGCCCTGGCCAACGATCGCGTATTTGCATTGGCTGTCGACGCGAACGGGCTCTTCCGTGATATTGAGCGCTCTTGCGATCTGGGCGCTCTGGTCCTGGTCGCTGTGGCCCGATTCGACGGACTCGCAGAAGCGGGCCGCGGCCGTGTCGGCAATTTCGCTCACGCGGATCTTCACGGCGCCGTCGGCTCCGCTGGCCGTGAGGGGACGGATTTGGGCGCCTCCCCCCCGCGTTGCGGTCAGCAGGCAGCCGGGTTGGCCGTCGGGGCCGGGAAGGTTCGGGCAGCCGAGGACGCCCAGGACGACGCGGCCGTGTTCGAGCAAGCCGAGGGCGATGGCGTATTGCTCGCCGCGCAGGAAGCCCTTGGTTCCGTCGATCGGGTCCAGGGTCCAGTATTGTGGGGTCGAGTGGTCGGGCGTGACACCGCCGAGATCGATCCAATCCAGTGCCTGGTCGGCGCTGATGCCGGCGCCGCGCACGTTTCGGACATGCTCGACGACCTTGTCCCGGGTCTCTTCGGCGTCGGCTTCCCGGAGCTCCGCGGCATCTTCTTCACCCACGACCGCGCCGACCTTGGAGCTTCTGGCCAGGGAGGAACAGACGAGCGCCTGCGAGGCAAAGTCGGCGACTGTGACGGGGCTGCGATCCTTCTTTTCGAGGGTTGCGGCGGTGATGAGGTTCTTCTGAACGCTCAGGCAGACGCTGGCAGCGTCGCGAACGGCGCTGACGGCCGCTTCGAGTTCGCTGGTGAGTTCGAGCTTGGGCACGGCTTCCTCGGGGCGGCACCGGGGCCGCGGGTCGTAGGGAGGCCGGACCATAGCGAAGGGATCGGTCGCGTGGTGGGGGCATCGGGCTGGCTCGTTGGTCGGCCAGCCACGGAAGCGAGGGTCCATATATGGGTCATCGACTTCCTTTTTTGGAATGGTTCTCGCCGTGAGAGATCGCTGCGCTCACGGGCAGCTGGTCGGCAGTGCGCTTCGGAGAGGGCGGCGGTGTCTGGGGATTGGAGCGCCGTCCCGGCGGATCTTCTCGCGCGGCCCATTGCTTGCGCGGAATTCGGAGAGGGGAGTCTGTGGGGGTTCATCCGTGTGAGGGCTGCACGAAGACGGATCGAGGAGATCGGGTGTCGCTTCGCATTGGCACATTCAACGTATGGGGGCGCCCCGAAACCTTTGGGTTCGGGGACGATGTCTCCTCGCGGATGCGTGAGGTTGCAGGCCGGCTCTCGCGACCAGATCTCGACCTCTTGCTGGTCCAGGAAGCCTGGACCGAGGAGGTCCGGGGGACGCTCGAGGCCGGTGCGCTCGCTGTGGGCTTCGATGTAGCCGCTGGTTCGGGGGCCAGCGGCAGATTGATGATGCTCTCTCGGTTGCCGATCCGATCGGCGCGCTTCGATCGATTCCATTTTCGCGGTGATCCCGAACGCCTCGCCCAGGGAGAATTCCTGGGTGGCAAGGGTTTTCAGACAATGGTGATCGATGGGGACGGCGGACCGCTCACGCTGATCCATACCCACTTGCACGCGCGTTACCGCCGCGCGCGTCCGAAACTGAATAGTGCCGTTCGAACGGCCAGCTCCTGCAGATCATCGGGCACCTCTCCGTTGTCGAGGGGACCGCCGTCGTCGGTGCTGATTTCAACTGTGCTTCGGGCGATCCCGAATACGAGATCTTCCGCGGTCTCTCGGGGGCGTTGGAGCTCGGCGGTGGAGACCAGCCCCCGGCGCTCTCGCGGGCCAACTACTACAAACGACACCGATCGGGACGGGACAAACGAATCGATTTCCTCTTCGTTCGTCCGGGTGCTGAGATCACCTGGCGCGCGGTGGACACCCGCCTGCTTTTCACCGAGCCCACGCAGATTCGTGAAATCGATCGATCCCTCTCCGATCATTTCGGATTCCGCGCCGAGCTGAGACTCGCATCGGGGAGGACGGATTACGTCGCCTCACATTCGATCGCGCTGGATCTGCATACTTTCGTTCTCGCGCGTCATCTCCTCGACGTGGGTTGGCAGGAAGCGGATCGTCGGGAACGAACGCATTTCCAGTTCTCTGCCCTATGGCCGCTGCTGGCGCGCTGGCGTGCGGCGGCACCCGACGATCGATCGCCGCCGTTTCCTGCGCACCATGCTGGGAGCATCGGCCTGGGTTGCGCTGGTTCCGGCCGTCGGGTTGGGGGCGCTCGCACGACTCGATTCCGACCGGAAGCGGGACGCCTTCGATGAAGGCCGCGAGATCCTCTCCCGGCTCGCGTCGCGGCCCGAGCGGAGTTCGGCCTAGGGACTCTCGGCCTCCCCCACGATGAATCGTTCGCGATATGCGGCGAACGCTTCGCAGATGATCTCGCGGGTGTATCCGAATTCTGCCAGGGAGTAGGCGTGGGCTGCACGTTTGTCCCGGCGGTTGTCGTCGCCCCATCGTTTCATCGCTTCGCGTGCTTCGTTCGTGAAGGGTCGACCGAGCCGCTCGTAGATCATTTCGATCGAGCCCAGCGGATCCTTGCGCGTCTCCTCATAAAGCACATCGATGAAACGATCCTCGAAGCCCGAGTCGCGATCGGTCAGACATTTCGCGATCCCCCATGACCAGAGTTCGAGGCATTGTTCGCCGACCACGAGGGGGTCGACCGCGTCGGAATTCGTGCGCCAGGTCGAGCAGTAGAGACTCGCGATCGAAGGTGAGGTCTCGACGGGGTCGCGATGGGTCTGGACGATCATCGCGTCGGGGAAGAATTCGAAGATCTGTGGGATTCGGCCGACGTGGAAGGGCGCCTTCAGGATCCACCGCTCCGCCGGGTGCCCCGCCTCCTTTTTCTGCCACTGCAAGAATTGCAGCATTCGTTTCAGATGGGCGTAGCCGTCGCGAAGATCGCTCTCGATGACGAAGCGGCGATAGTTCGGCACGTTGCAGAAGGCATCCGGCACGCCGGAGAGGAAGGCGTGTTCGAGAAGCATGATCTCCTCGTCCGGGCCCTCTGGGTCCCAGGGATGGATCGTTGCGAGTTCCGGTGCGGCTTCGAGAATCGCCTTCACTTCGGCATGGGCATCGGGAATGCGAGGGTCTTCGTGTCGCCAATCCGATCCCGGGTAGGGTGAGGGCGCTCGACACTCCCACCAACGTACGGCGTAGACCTTCGGGTCCGCCGAGAGCAGTCGATGCATCATCGTGCTTCCCGTTCGTGCGAGTCCGACGATCACCGTGGGTGCCTCGATCCGCTCCTCGAGGATCTCGGGATGTCGCACGAAATAATCCTGCGCAGAGAGGCGTCCGACGAGGCTCCCCACGATGCGCTCGTACATCGTCACCCGCCCGACGGCGTGAAGTGCCGCCTCGCTTTCGAGCCCATCGAGGAGTCGGCGCATCGGGTCGAGAAAGAGGTCGTCTCCGAAATCATCGAGCCCGGCACGCCGGCGTGCTTCGTCGAGGACGATTTCCTCTTCGAATCGAATTTCGGGAATGGCTTCGGTCATCATGGGCCTCGGAGTCGTGGGCGATCGGGCGGCCGAGCATAGGTCAGGGACCGTCCGCGTGGTGCGTCTGGCGAGGCGACGCAACGCCCGAAAGCCGTGGACTGGAGCGGCCCCGAGCTGGAAGGGTGGTATTTTCCCGCTGAGGCGGGGGCATGTCCGAAGAAGTCGATCGAGCCACTCAGGGAAGCGGAACGGAATCGGGATCGCGCTCCGATTCGCCCCGGGTGTGGCTGATCGTCGGCGAGAAGCGGGGCGACAATGCGCAGATTCGCAGTCTCGCGCGTTCCGTCAGTTGGGCATTCGAGGAGAAGACGGTTCGGGTGGCGCCGGAGTGGATCGATGGGAAGCCGCGCGTGAGAGCCTCTCTCGATCATCTCGACCGCGATCACTCCGACGCGTTCGAGGGTCCCTGGCCCGATCTCGTCATCACGGCCGGACGGCGGTTGGCGAGCGTTGGATTGTGGATCAAGCAGGCTTCGGGCGGACGCACGCGGGTCGTCGTGATCGGCAAACCGCGGGGGCGCACCGAGGATTTCGATCTGATCGTCGTGGCGGCACATTATGTGATGCGAGATGCGCCCAACGTGGCCCGTCACGCCTTTCCCCTGAATCAGGTCGATCTCGATGCGCTGGCGGAATCGAAGCGAGCCTGGGCCGGGCGGCTTCGCTTGCGCCCTCGGCCGCTGACGGCTCTGATGGTGGGTGGCCCGACCGGTGGGCTTCGCTTCGATGTGGAGACAGCGCGAGCGCTTCTCGAAAAGACCCTTGAGGTCGTCGATTCCCAGAGCGGTTCGCTCTATGTCACGACGAGCCGGCGTACGCCCCCGGCCGTTGCCGACTGGTTTAGGGAAGCGTGTCCAGAATCGGTTCCGCTCTATCTCTATCGGTCGGATTCAGCGTTCGGGGAGAACCCCTACGCCGGATTGCTGGCGCTCGCGGATGATTTCGTGGTGACCTCGGATAGCCTGTCGATGATGGTGGAGGTGGCCCAGCTCGGCCGGCCCCTGCGGATCCATCCCCTGACGCGCGATGCCGGACCGGTCGAGGGCGCGCTCGTCGCGGCCGGGCTTCTCGAAGCGCTCTCGCCCCGAATGAACGCGATTCCAGCCGGAGGGGGCGTCGCGCGCGCGTTGTCCGCGCTCGGATGGCCGATCCATTCCCGCGATCTGACGGCGATCTCCCGTCGACTCGTGGAGATGAGGTTGGCGGGTTGGCTCGGTGATCCGGCGGTCGAGCCCGCCGTCTATCACGACGATGCGCTCGAGCGCGTCGCGGAGCGCATCAGAGCGCTCGTCGCCTGATGCCCAGACGGAATCTCCAGTTTGAACCCCGTCTGGAACTGCGGTCCGAAAGAGGCCTGTGATCCTCGGTCGCACGTTTCGCCCCGCGCAGAGGTCGCCTTTCGAGATCCGCAGAACCGTGGCGTCGTGCTCGGCCTAACGCGGCCTAGAAGAGCGCTCGTACCCGCGCGACAGCCCGCGCCATGTCTTCGAGGGGCGGCGCCTCGGCATCGGGATGTCCATCGCCCAGCCAGACCGCTCGTTTCGTGTCGATCAGCAATTGCTGAACGATGCGGATATCCCGCGTCAGGCGCTGGGGGCCCATACGCATGGTCATGCGGTAGATATGCGCCTTGAGATGTGAAGGGCTGAGTCCCATTTTTGAATCGCCGCTGTCGAGCTCCGCGGCGTCCGCGATGCCGTCGAGCCAGGGATTCTGCTTCATCGAAGTCATGCCCTCGCCGGTATCGTAGAGATAGACCGGCCGGTCGGTGACACAGGATTCCGCCATCATCGACACGCTGTCCGCGGTCACGATCACGCGGTCCGCGAGGCCCAGGAATGCGAAGAAGGGGTTGTCAGGGTCATCCTTCTTCCAGCGGTAGCGTATCGAGGGCGATTCGATTCCGGCGAAGAGTGCGTCGGTCGTTTCGTCCAGGGTCCGCGCGCTGGTCGTGATGAGCAGGGATCCACCGAATTCCTGGATCAGCGCTTCGGCTTGCACGGCGAGGCGCTCGCCCGAGGCGCGGTCGAAGGGGTAGGGCCCGGAGTTGCCTCCGCACAGGACCGCGACGAAGGGTCGCGGAAGGTCGGATACACGATCCCGCCAGGCCACGGCCGCCTCGTCGAGGCGTTCACGCGTCACGCGATGCAGCGGGGTGTCGTTGTGGACGATATTCGGGTCGTCGGGAAGCCGGTATTGAGGCGTCGTGATGACGAGGTCCCAGGTCGGTGGGGGTGCCCAGGGGCGCCCGACGTGGATCAATCGCACCCTTTTTTCCGACTCCTTCTGGGCCCGCTTGCGGATATAGCGAGCGATCGGCTCGTTCTTGCGGCCGGCGCTGATCACGAGGTCGGGCCAAGGCGCTTCGAGTCGGCTCGACTCCGCTTGCACGATGCCCAGCAGATGTGCTCCCCAGGGCAGGTTTACGAGCTTCTCGTAGCGCTGGAAGGCGAAATGTTTCTCGACGAGGTTCCAGCCCAGGGCTTCGCCTAGCCCGAGCACCTGGGAGTTGTCCCCCGCACGGTTGCCCATCAAGAGCCAGACGAGGGGTTCGCTGGTCTGGTCGCGCGGCTTCTCGGCCCAACTCGCCCGATTCTGTTCCGGTTCCTGATCCGGCAATCTCGTCCCCAGTCCACGATCTGCGGAGAACCACAGTCTGTTCAATCTACCTCAACCGCTTGGCGACTCGCACAGATCCTCGCCGGTCGTGCGCGGCTTGTGGCGTTCCCGGTCAGCCCGAGCGACTGAGCTTGCGGCGCAATCGGAAGCCCATCCCTGCCGCTACCAGCCCGAAAAGGATCGACGGCCCCCACCCTGCAAGGAGCGGGTCGAGGGTTCCGCCATATCCCATCGATCCCGCGAAGCTCGTCGCGAGGGCGTGGGTCACGGCCACGACCGCGCAGGCGATCAAAGTGTGGACCGGTCGCGGAAAGGGCGGACCGGTCGCGGCGAAGAAGAGCGCGATCAGCGGGAGCAATAAACAGGCCAATGGGGCGGCGATCTTCATCTGAAGGCCCGTTCGATAGGCGGAGGTGAGGGGGGGTTCGAGGTTGGGATCCTCGAGAGCGAGCCGCAGGTCACCCGGCGTCATGTGTGCGGTTTCGATCTCCGAGGGCGTTTCTTCACCGAATTCCGCGAGCCGTCGGATATCGCTGGGGCGCTCGAGTCTGCCCGCGGCGTTGAGTTCGATGCTGCGCGGATTTTCGAGGAGCCAGAGGCCTCGCCGCCCTACATTGCGCGCGCCCTCTGCATCAGTCCGTCGTCGCGGGAGACCGTCGTCGCCGAGATCGTAGAGCGTGACCGAGTCGGCGATTCCGTCGAGCAGGTCGAGGCGTCCCATTTCGTAGACCCGTGGACCCACGCGATACCAGACCCGCTCGCGTTGGAGCTGTGGGCCGGTGGGCCGATTCTTGATCTCGGTGTCCTTGAGGCGCTTGGCGCGCTCGCTCGAGTGGGGCACGATTTCATTGGCGAGTAGGTGGTAGGCAGGCACTGCGAGACCGCATAATAGCCATATCGGCGCGAGCACTCGGAAGACCGGGATACCGCAGGCGCGCATGCCGAGAAGTTCACCGTTTGCACCGAGTAGGCTGATCGTGAGCGCGACGGCGATCAGGAGCGCCATCGGGATGACGCGACTGATCAATATGGGTATGCGGGCACCGTAGAAGCGTGCGATCTCCTCGAAGGTTGCACCATATAGGTTGAAATATTTCAGGTTGTCGAAGACATCGATGACGAGATAGGCGAAGAAGAGGCCGACGATGCAGGCGGTGACCATGCGAATGAATTGGGCGCTGACATAGCGGGGTAGCGCGCTGCGCTTCATGCGGAGCTTGTTGCGGCCGATCCCTGTTCGTTCGAGCAGACTCTTGGAATTGTGGCTGGAGCTGCGGTCCGACTCCGAGGCACTTTCTCCGGCTCGGAAGATGAGCACGGTGGCGACGGTGACGAGGACCAGGTCGGGAAACCAGACGACGGGTGCGACGGGCACGTTCGGATTCCACAGCATGCTCTCGGAGAATTGGACGAGGGCGTAGTAGGCGATCGCGCCGATGAGGCCGATGACGGTACCTCCGGAACGTGAAAGGTTGCGGCGGCCGAGGGCGAGTCCCATGGCGAGCAATCCGAAGGGCAGGGCGGCGGCGCCCAACGCGACCCGGCGATGGGCCTCGATGAGCGCAAAGCGCGCGGCGGCCGGGTCCTCGAGTATTATTGCTTCGGCCAAGAGTTCGCCGAAAGGGAGCGTCGTGAGCCGATCGACCGGCACGTCGGAGTCGCTTTCGAACGCGGGCAGCTCCGTCTCCATCCGATCGAAGCGCAGCAGCGAGGCGCGGTCGGTGCCGTTGGAGAGAACGAGTCCATCCTCCAGAACGAGGCGCTTCCGAAGCTGTGTGCCGTCGCCTGTGAGGTCGTCCGTCATGATGGCACCGTGCTGTGAGAAGACGGTCTCGCCGAGAGTCGGCATGTAGAGGAGTACGCCCGCGAGGCGTGCGCCCTCGCCCTCGACCTCGCGCGCCTCCATGCGCCACCCGCCGAGGTTCGTCGCCATGCCGGCGCGCAGCGCCAGGCCGGGTTTGTCCTCCGACAATTCGATCATCTTGTCCCGCACCGCACGCTGCGAGGCAGGCGAGAAGACGACGCTGAGCGCGATCGAGAAGAGGGCTGCGACGAAAGCAAAGAAGAGGCCGGGGCGGGCGAGCTGGCGGGCGGAGAAGCCGGCGGTTTCGAGGGCCAGGAGTTCCCGGTCCGCGGAGAGTCGGCCCAGTCCGATGAGCGCACCGATGAGGACGGCGAAGGGGAGCGTTCGCGCGAGGGTTGGGATGAGCTGGAGGGTGGCGATCTGGCCGACTTCTTTTACCCCGAGCCCGCGATTCACGATCAGGTCCGCGTAGCCGAGCAGATCTGTCAGCAGCACCACCAGCCCGAAGGCGACCAGCGCGAGGAGCGAGGGCAGGAGCATCTCGGAAATCAGGTAGCGTGAGAGCTTGGCACTCGAGCGCTGGCGACGGGGCCGGGCGACGGTCGGGTTCACGGGGATCCTCTTCGTGCGCGAGTTTCGCGCTCGTGAGCGGCTACGGCCACCGTACTGGATCGCTTGTTTCACTTTGGGTGAAAAAGACCCCTGCGTATTCGAGAGCCGGTCGTTTGCCTGTGATAGATTGCCACGGCTCCGGCTGCTGTTCGACCCGAGGGGTGATTTCGAATGGATTCGATTATCAAAAAGGCCAGCCGCGAGGTGATCCTGGCGCTCTGCGTCTGGCTGCCGGAAGCACAGCGGATCCGGCTCGAGCGCTGGCTGCGAGGTCGCGACGAGACCCGACGTCTCGCTCGCGCGGATGTCGTCGTCGTTTCGTTCGGCAAGAGCGGTCGGACCTGGCTGCGCGTGATGATCTCTCGCTATTACCAGTTGATGTTCTCGATTCCCGAGCGCGTACTGCTCGGATTCGACAACTACCATCGGCGCAATCCGGATATCCCGAAGATCTTCTTCACGCACGACAACTACATCAAGGACTACACGGGCGAGTTCGATTCGAAGTCCTCCTTCTACTCCAAGAAGGTGGTGCTCCTCGTCCGCAATCCCAAGGACATTGCGGTCTCCCAATATTTCCAGTGGCAGCACCGCATGCGTCCGGCCAAGAAGAGACTGAACAGATATCCCGCGCATGGCAGTGACGTTCCGGCCTTCGATTTCGTGATGGACGAAAACATCGGTCTGCCCGGAATCATCGACTATTTGAATCTCTGGGCGCGCGAAGCCGAACGAGTCACCGATCTCCTGGTCATCCGCTACGAGGACATGCGCAAGGATCCCGATGCAGTGCTTCGGCGCGTGATGGCGTTCGCGAACGGTTCGCCCTCGGATGCTGGGGCGATCGCCGGCGCCGTCGAGTATGCGAGTCTCGAAAACATGCGAAAGCTCGAAGAGAAGAATGTCTTCTGGCTCGCCGGGGGGCGGATGAAGCCGGGCAAGAAGGGCGATCCGAACTCCTACAAGGTTCGTCGCGCCAAGGTCGGCGGTTATAAGGACTATTTCACCGCAGACGAATCAGCGCAGATCGATGAGCTCGTCGCCAAGCGGCTATCGCCGACCTACGGTTACGAGCCCCTGCCCGATCGCGGAGCCTACGGCTCACACCGGTGATGTCCTGGCCGGTTTTGCCGGAATCCCGGCGAGGCGATCCGAAGCGGGTGGCATCATGAGCGCATATCGCGTCGCCTGTCTGGGTTGGGGATCCCTGCTCTGGGATCCGCGGACGTTGCCGATGGCGGAGGGCTTTCGAGCCGCCGGCCCGATGCTCCCGATCGAATTCTCGCGGGTCGCAACGGATGGTCGGGTCACACTGGTGATCGACGACAGCGCCGAGCCGATCCAGACGCATTGCGTGCAGATGGATGTGGCGAGTCTCGATGAGGCGGTGCGGGAACTCGGGCTTCGCGAGAAGATCGCTCCCGAGCGAATCCGCGATTGGATCGGTGTCCAGACGCGGGCCACGGCTCTGCAAGAATCGGGCGGGAGGGCCGAGGGATTTCACGCAGAGATCGCCCGCTGGCTCTCGGAGCAGCCTCTGGACGCGGTCGTCTGGACGGCGCTGCCTCCGCGCACACCCGATGGGCGCCTCGAAACGCCTTCTCTCGAGGCTCTCCTCGGCCATCTAGAGGGTCTCACCGGGTCGGCGCTTTCTCGCGCAGAGGAATATATTCGTCGCGCACCGGAGACCGTGCGCACGCCCCGGAGAAGGCGCTTCGAGGAAGAGTTCGGGTGGTCTCAGATCCCCTGAAGGGATCGCGCGAGTAGACGAAGGAGCCATAGTGGACAATCCGTTAGGTCCGACGGACTGGCAATTCGTGACGCTTCAGCTTCCGGTTCCGGACGTTCGCGAAGCCCGGACCTATGACCGCGATGTTCTGGGCTTCAAGGTCGCGTGGGTCTACGAGGAGGAATGCGGGGCTGTCTATCATGGAGCGACGGAGGTGTTTTTCTCGCGTGAAGAAGGTGAGATCCGTCCCCCCCCTTGGAATTTCGTGCACGTCGAGAATGCGGCAGCGCTACTCGCGATTTATCGCGAGCGCGACGTGACGATCATCGAAGAAATCGAATCGCATCCCAGGGGCATGCGCGAATTCACGATCGAGGACAATAGTGGTCATCGTTTTCGAATCGGTCATAGCGAGGGCCCCGTTGTCACCTCGACGGTCGCGAGCTCGGGTCGGGGGCCGCGGAAGGGGGGATCGCGTGAAGGGAGGGGCTAGACGCTGGGTGGCGGAGGCGCTCGGGACCTTTGGGCTCGTCTTTGCGGGGACGGGGGCCGTCGTCGCGAACGAGTTGAGCGGGGGTGCGGTGACGCATATCGGCGTTTCGATCGTGTTCGGGGCGATCGTGATGGCGATGGTCGTCTGTTTCGGGCCCGTGTCTGGTGCGCATATCAACCCTGCGGTTACGGTCGCATTCTGGCTGGCGCGTCAATTCAAGGGGCATGAGGTCCTGCCCTATATAGCGAGCCAATGTGCGGGTGCGATCGCCGCGAGTGCGGCGCTTCGCGGTCTCTACCCCGCTTCGCAATCCCTCGGCGTGACGCTGCCGATCACGGGAGTGGGTCCGGCTTTCGTGATGGAGGTCCTACTCACGATGATCCTGATCTTCGTGATCCTCGCCTGCGTTCTGGGACACCGTCTGGCGGCTTTCGCGGCCGGGCTCACGATCGGCGCGACGGTCGGATTATGCGCGCTCTTCGGTGGGCCGTTCACGGGCGCTTCCATGAATCCCGCCCGGTCGCTCGGGCCCGCTCTGATTTCGGGCCAGTTCGAGTTCCACTGGCTCTATTGGCTGGCACCGATTACGGGTGCGGCCCTTGCGGTCGCTCTCTATCGGTTTGTCTGGGCGGGGACGGTCGTCGACTGATCCCGATCTCTTTCGCGGCGCTCGCTGGCCCCGTTCGTGTGTGTGGGATCGACCGATGCGCGATTCGATTCACGCCATTGACGGACCCTTCGCGACCGGGAAGAATTTCTCGAGCAAAGGCTTGTTCGACCTCTTGTTTGCGAGGGGGTGTCGAATTTCGCTGATGACCACCGGTTCGGGTCGTCGGGAAGATTCGCGAAGTGAAGTAGAGAGAAGAAGAGACGAGGCGATGGCGGACGCGATCGAATCCAGAGCAGGCGGTGGAGATCTCGCAGAATCGGATTCCGATTCCACGCGCGAGCGGATTCTCGATGTCGCGGAGAAACTCTTCGCCCAGCGCGGCCAGGCCGGAACCGCCGTGCGCGATATCGCCCGCGAGGCAGGCCTCACCGCGCCCAGTCTCTACAACCATTTCGACGGCAAGCAGGCGCTCTACGAGGCGGTCCTCGCTCGTGGTGTCGAGCCCCTCTTCGGGCTGATCGACGGGCTGGGTCGAGCCGAGCGGACGGAGGACGCTTCGGTGCACGTCCTCGACGCGGTCATGGATCATCTGGCCGGCCATCCGGACATCGCGAAGCTGATTCAGCACGAGTCCCTGACGGGGGGGGCGAGCCTCTCGCATATCGTTCACGGCTGGCTCGACCCGATCGTCGCGCAGGGCCTGGCCGCCATGAAGAGGGATCCCGATACGGTCTGGAGCGAGGACGAGCAGCCGATGGCGGTGGCCGCCTGGATCCATGTGATCCTCGGCCATTTTGCGATGGCGCCCCTGCTACATGAACTCTTCGGGGTCGACCCCCTCGCACCCGAGCAGCTCGAGCGCCAGAAGCGTTTTCTTCGCCGCTTTGCGCAGCTGATGATGTCGAGCACGGATCAGGCTTCGCGAGGGTGAGGCGGGTGTCGAATTCGCGTTAGGCGATCCGAATCATTCCGCGCTCGACCCGGGGCGGCGCTTCTCGAGTTCTTCGATCGTGCGCGGCCAGTCCTTGCCGAGCAGTTTCGAGAGGGCGCGATCGGCGAGAATCTTGCCGCCGGTTTGGCAGCCGGGACAGTAGTTGACCTCGTTCTCGGCTCGTACGATGCGTTGGACGGGGGTTCTGCAGACGGGGCAGGGGTCTTTGAATCTTCCATGGACCGCCATTTCCGGGCGAAAGGCGGTGACCTTTTCCGGGAAGCCGTCGCCGACTTCTTCGCGCAGGCGAAGGGTCCATTCTTTGAGCACTTCGCGGGTCTTCTCGAAGAGACGTTCATGCTCTTCGTCGCTCAGGCGGTCGCTCATCTTGAGGGGCGACAGGCCGGCGCGATGGAGGATCTCGTCGGAATAGGCGTTGCCGATGCCCGAGAAAAGGTAGGGGTCACTGAGAGAGCGCTTCAGCGTGTGGCGCTCTAGCAGGAGGACTTCGCGAAAGGCTTCGGGGCTGGCACTGAAGACTTCGAGGCCGCCCGGATCGATTTCGGAAAGCGCCCGCAGGCCTTCGATGACATGCAGGGAGGCGCGTTTCTTCGAGCTCGCCTCGGTCACGAGAAGACTCCCCTTTGGGAAATCGAGAGCGGCATGGGCGCGCTTGCGTGGGATCGCTACGCCGCGCTTCTTCCAGTGGAGCCGCCCGGCGATCATGAGATGAAGGACGAGGAAGCGCTCGGCTTCGAATTCGAAGACGAGGCGCTTGCCCATCCGGGCGACGCTCAGGACGGGCAGGCCCTCAAGCGAGGAGGGTGTCGGCGTGACGGTCCTGAGCAGCGCTCTCGCGCGCACGAGCGCTCCCCGGGGCTGCGAGATAATTGCAGCGGCTTCCGCGCGATCGGGCGGCACGCGAATCCGCTTCCGACGTCGCATCAGGCCTTCGGGGCGGCCGGTTTATCCCCTGGGCTGCGTGTGTTCTGCGGGTCGTTGGCGTGGCCCCGATCCCAAAAGGGACCCGTTTTTCCGCCGCTCGTCCCCCTCGAATAGGGTATCGTGGGGGTGGAGAGCCAGATGATCGATTCCCTGTTCACATTGTATTGCGAAGATTGCGAAGTGGCCGCCCGGCCGAGTCGTCTGTGGGTTCGCGCCGAGATCGAGGTCTCGACCTCGCGCGGTCCGGAGACGCAGCACTACCTCGAGTGCATGAATTGTGGCTTTCGCTTCAAGAGCTGCATGGAAGATCACATGGAAGCCGTCGATGACGAGGAATGGCGGCGGTTCGTGAAGGAAGCGGTGGTCTTTCTCCCTCAGGGCGAGGGGGCGTAGCGGCGGACGGGCTTTTTTCGGCTCGATCGGTGGAGCCACCCTTCGCCGTTGTTCGTAGGAGCCATCCTCCCTGGGGTGAATCATTCGCCCCGATCTCGCCGAGCGGTGCGGCATCCTCCGATTTCCCATCGGTTCGAATCTCTTCGTGGAGGCCATTGCCATGGACCCCCTGGATCCGGCGAATGCGCGGACCGCGATCGAGAACATCATGTTCAGCTATGCCGAGCGAATCGATGGCGGTGATTTCGACGGGCTGGCGGAGCTTTTCTCGCGGGCGCGTATGGTCGGCCCCGATGGCTCGGTCCAGGGCGAGGGCAAGGAAGGCGTCAGGGCGATCTACGATCGCTCGACCCAACTCTACGAAGATGGCACGCCGATGACCCAGCATGTCACGACGAATCTGATCTTCGAGTTCGCGCCCGATGGCCGAAGCGCCGCGGTCCGATCCCGTTTCACCGTCATGCAGCAGCTCCCGGATTTCCCGCTCCAATGCATCATTACGGGCTATTACGAAGATCAATTCGCTTACGACGAGGCGGTGGGCTGGCATTTTCGCGAGCGCCGAATGAAGCCCAAGCTCGCCGGTGATCTCTCCCGTCACCTCAAATACGATCTGACGGACGCCTGAGTCAGCGCGTGTCGACGCTGGCGAAGTGTTCTGGAGACGACGCGGGAAGGGTCGAGGCGGGCCCGCTCGCACGCCTGGCGCGCTATTGGCCTCGGCGGGTCGCCGCGGCGGATCCCCTGGCGGCGGCGCTGGTCGACCATCACAGGACGGGTCGGCCTCGCCGAGTGGTCGCGACCCGCGCGGATGGGGCCTCCTTCGAAATCGAGACAGAAGAATATTTCACGCTCGAGGGTCGCCTGGCCGAGCTGGACCAGATCGCCCTCGATCGCTGTCGTGGACGCGTGCTCGATGTGGGTGCCGGTGCGGGTCGCCACGCCCGGGCGCTGGCGGCGCGCGGTCTCGAGGTCGTGGCCATCGATGTGAGTCCGCTCGCCGTGTCGCTGTGTCGTGGGCGCGGGGTGGGCGATGCGCGGATCCTCGATGTGATGGAGATCGATTCCGAATCAGGGTTGGGCCAGTTCGATACGCTCTTTTTCGGGATGCAGACGATCGGGGTCGCGGGCGGTGTCGAGACCCTTCGCAGGCTGCTCGAGCGCTTGAAGAGCGTACTCGCACCCGGCGGCGAACTCGTCGTGGATTCGAGCGAACTTCGCGAGGCCTGGCAGGGGGACGAAGCGGATACGCGCCCGACCCGCGGCGAGATCGTGCTGTCGACTCGTTATCGGGGTTGGCGCGGCGAGCCCTTTGCGTGGCTCTATCTGTCGGAACAGGATCTGCGCAGCGTGGCTTCGGAAGCTGGCTTCGGAATGGAAACGCTCGGGCGTGTCGAGCGCGGTGAATATCTGGCGGCGCTGCGGCTCGAAACGTGCGGCCCCTCCCGATCGCACGGGTAATCGGACGATCATGCGCGAACGCAGACGACTCGAACAGCTGCGAGGCTGGCGGCAGGTTGCGGTGTGGATGCCGGTTCTGTGATTTTCATTGGCGGTCTACTGCCTGCTCGTCGGTCGCGTGATCGAGGCGATCGCGCTCGGTCTCGCGGGCATCGTCTTCGCAACCCTCTCTCGCTTCGTCGTCTGGTGCGCCCGATGTCCAGCCTGTGAGAGGCCCTTTCGGAGTTCGCCAGCGGGTTTTCGGCGGATCGGGGAGGAGGCGAGTTGTGAGGCCTGCGGTCTTTCGCTCTTCGAGCTAAGACGTCGTCGCACCGATGATTGATTCGAGAGACGATGCTCGGATCCGCCGCACGAAGGGATCCAACATGGTCGATCTACCCGATGTTCGCGCGCGCGACATCGAGGGACTCGCGAGGAGTTTTCGGTATTTCGGTGAGGTCGAGACGTCGAGATTGGACTCCGACACCGATACCGCCTTTTCGCTCGGAATCGCCCAGGACCCGGAGCTCCTGGCGATGGCCAGTGGGATCGCGCCCGGGCAGCCGGCTCCGAATATCTTCTTCGCGGCGGTTCAGGACCTGCTGCTCGCGGATCCCGAACGAAGTCTCGCGGCTCGCGCACTCGCGCGCTTCTATCCGGCGGTGAGCGGAGAGCCGATTCCCGCGCAGTCGCCGTGGCCGGCCTTTCGTGTCTTCAGCCTGGAACACGCGGATGCGCTGGCCGCAAGATTTCGGAGCGGCCGGACGCAGACCTGCGTGGTTCATCGCTGTGCAATCGTGTTGCCCGCTTTGGCGAGCCTGCCCCGGGTCGCGGCGGCCGGAGGTCGCATCGGGCTGCTCGAGCTCGGGCCGAGCGCCGGCTTGAACCTGCGCCTCGATCGCTATCGCTATCGCTACGCCTACGAGGATGGGCGTGGGGCTCGGGTCGATTGGGGCAACGAAGACGCGAAGCCTCTCCTGAGATGTGAAGCCCGCGGAAATATTCTTCCTCCGGTGCCCCCCCCTCGAGGTCGTGGCGCGCCGCGGCCTCGACCTGAACGCCATCGAGCCCGAGGATCTCCTGGCCCTCAGGTGGATGCGCGCATTGATTTGGCCAGAGCACGTCGAGCGTGCGCGCGTGATGGACGAAGCGCTCGCCCACGCGGCGACTTCCCGATTGAAATCGAAGAGGGCGATGCGACGCGGGAGATCGAAGATCGGATTGCCAAGCTTCCGATCGATGTGCCGCGCGTTCTCTTCGCCACGCATGTCGTCTACCAGATTTCTCCCGAGGGCGTTCTCGCCATGTTCGACGCAATCGCCCGAGCGAGCTTCGCCGCGCCGATCGATCTGGTGATCATGGACAGCACGGGAAGGGGCGATTCCAGACTGGACCACATCGCCTTCGAAGATGGTGAACGCAAATCCCAGAACATTCTCGCTCTCAGTGATTCCCATGGCCGCTGGATCGAGTGGCGTCGGCAAGCGTGAAACCCGGGAGCTTGGCCCCGCGACCGCTGCGTAGCCGGGGGACGCGGCCGACAGCCTGACGAAGAGACTCGACGAAGCGACGGCGCACGCCAGCTCCGGACCGTCGCCCCCCCAGAGAGCCATCGGACGGGACTTCGATGCGTCCGAAGACCCAGCCGACGAAACCGGCGCATGAAAAGGCGCTGGCGGCCGCCGTCACCGGGGCTTCTAGTATTTGGCGATCACCTCGTCGCCGAAGCGTCTCACCCAGTCGACTTTGTCCTGGAGCTTCATCGTGTCCGGCTCGTAGGGGTTTCGGTAGCCGACTGTGAGCGTCGTCACGCCCTTCTCCTCGAGTCGCTTCATTTCATCGATCGTGAAGGCGGGCATGCCGGCGGAGACGATGAAGGGCTCGTTCTCACGGCCGTATTCCTTGCGGAGTTGATTGACCGTCGCGAGGCGTTCGACGAGCTCCTCCTCCGAAAGGCTCACGAAATTGACACCGTCGGCGTATTGCGCGGCACGACGATAGGCGGGCTTGCTATGTCCCCCGATCACGATCGGGGGACATTTCGTGGGCGTCGGACACATTTTGATCTTCGGGATGTCGTAGTACGCGCTCTTCCACTCGAAATATTCGCCGCTCATGAGGCCTTGGATGATCTGGATCTGCTCGTCCATGCGCGGACCGCGAGAATCCCAATTCTGACCGCAGGCGCGAAAATCCTCGACCCAGGGACTCAGGCCGACGCCCAGGATGAAGCGCTCGTTCGAGAGCACCGCGAGCGAGCTGACCTGCTTGGCCGTCAGGACGGGATCACGAATCGGAAGCTTGAGAACGCCGACCGCAAATTTGAGACGGGTCGTGACGACGGACATCGCCGCGAAGAGCTGAAAGGGATCGAGGAATTTGGCGTTGTCGAGAAAAGTTCGCGTGCCGTCCGGCGTATAGGGATAGCTCCCCTCGGCGGTCTCGGGGTAGAAGATGCTGTCGCCGAGGCCGAAGGCACCGAAGCCGACTTCATCCGCGGCCTGGGCCAGGGGCAGGTAATGGTCGATGTCGCACATCGACTCGGCAATTTGGAATTCCATGATTTCAATTCTCCTGGTCACTGCTCCCGGATTGGGGAGGTCCCGCAGAGGCTGCGTGATCGAGCAACGATAGCCACGCCCGCGGGCTCCGGGCGATCGATTTAGAAGCCCGTCGAGGAGGGTCCCGGGGCAGGGCAGGCGCGATATGGTTCGCGATGGCCGGCGGGCGAGAGGCGTAGGGCGCGGGAGTCGAGACCGGCGAGGAGGCGAGGAGGATTCGATGAGTGTGCTGAGCCACGATCTGCCCGAGGGCGTGTTGGAGTGGATCGCCGAAATCGGCGGGGGAGAGGTGACGCATCTTCATCGCCACGTTGCTCGGCGCGAGGCCTGGGTCGTCGATGTGACGCGGCCCGATGGTTCCCTCCTCGAGGGATTCCTCCGCCTTCAGCGCGACGAGGGGGGCGTCGATCCGCGGCGGCTCGAACGCGAGACGCGCATCACGCAGGCGCTGGGCGAGACGGATATCCCGGTGACGAAGGTTCACGGATGGAACGCGGACCAGCGCGCAACCCTCTTCGGCCGAGACCCCGGACGTTCGGATATCGACAAGCTCGAGAGCGTGTCCGAGCAGCGTGCCATCATGGAGGATTTCATCCGCGTCGTTGCGCGCATGCACAAACTCGACCTCGACGCCCTCGATCTCGATGACATCATGGCGCCGCGTCCCACGACCGTCGAGCAGACCGCGCTCGGCGAGGTCGACGTGATCGTGTCGCAGTGGAAGCATTTTCTCGACGTCTATCGCGATCCGCTCACCACCTATGGTATCGATTGGCTACGACGCTTCGTGCCCAAGGAGGTGGCGCGGGTTTCGCTCGTCCAGGGGGATACCGGCCCGGTCAATTTCATGTTCCAGGGCGATCGCGTTAGTTCCGTCATCGACTGGGAGATCGGCCATTGGGGGGATCCGATGGAAGATCTCGGCAATATCGTGGTGCGTGAGATGTGGAATCCCTGCGGCGGTCTCACCGGACTCTTCGAACTCTACGAAGAGGAGTCGGGCATCCCCTATTCGCGATTCGCCGCCCAGTACTACTCCGTGCACCAGAATGTGCGCGGGATGATCCCGATTCATCACGTCTGCCTGAATGCGCATCCGAGGGAATCGCTTGCGTGGTATCTCTGTTATCGATACGTGGGTGATCGCACGACCTGCGAGATGCTAGCGGCGGCGATGGATATCGAGATCGAAGTGCCCCAGATGCCGCGGGATGTGAGCGGCGATGATGTGATCGCAGAAGCCGCCATGTACGCTCAGGAGCAAGATGTCGCGCGTGTCATCGAAGATGATTTTGCCGCTCGGCGCGCGAAGGACGTGAAGATCCTGATCGAGTGCATGGATCGGAAGCGACGTTATGGCGCGGCGATCGATGCGATCGAGTGCGAGGAGATGGGTGATCTGTTGGGCGCGCGTCCGTCTTCCGTGAGCGAGGGGAATGCCAGTGTCTGCGCGGCGATCCTCGCGCGGGATCTCGAAGACCCGCGGATCGTCCGCTATCTCTCACGCAAGGCCTATCGCGACGAGTGGCTCCATCAGCCGGCGGTCGACATCTATCCCGAGCGTCGTTGGGCCGAACTCGACTGAAGGCTGAAGGGGTGCCGCGGGCCACGACCGACCGGGGGCCACGGTGCGCCGGACCTCGAGGCATTGCGCCTGGATAGGGCCCCGTTGCGGCTGTGGAAATCAGTCGACCGAGGGCAGTTCACTATATTTTTTGGTCTTCCTCGCTCTCGGAAGTCAACTCCGACCCGATTTCGTCCGATCGAGCCGGGAGAGCGCGCTCAGGCGTTCGGCGAGGGTCGGGGTTTTCGATGCCGGATGGGATGAGCTGAAGATGGACGAGGGCGAGCGCCTGTGGTGGGAGCGCGTTCGGGCGCGGGGCGCCATAGTGGTACCTGATCCACAAGGGACTGCTCTTTCTGGTGCTCTATCCGCCGCTCGGTTGTTATGCGCTCGATTGGATCTGGCAGCCGAGTCTGCTCGTGGAGGGCTGGCTGATCGGTCTGGTCTGCGGCGGCTTCGTCTGGATGCGCAAGGAACTTCGCTACCGCTTCACCCTCGACCTCGACCTCGACCTCGAGGGCGGCGGCGTGTCCGGCGCCGGAGACGAGTGAGCGGGCACGGGCCATTTTCACGATGAGCGGATTTCTGTTCGTGCTGGCGAGCGTGGTGACGCTCGCGATCTTTTTGACGACGACCGCCGGCCGGAAGATCTTGAAGCGGATCGGGCTGCGCGACCGGGTGCCCGACGCTGCTTCCTCCGAGGACCTCGCCTATCTGCTTTCGGCTTGTGGGGGAGACCGCAACGAGCTGGACAAACGCGTCTCGATCGAACGCGAACGCTTTCCCGGTCTCTCCGAGGCCGACCATTTTCGTCGCGCGATCCGGAAGGTCTTCGCCGAACGTAAGCGCTGATCGGGTCGGGGCCCGCAGCGGCGCAATGAACGCGGTAGATTCCCGCGCGTGGATCCAACTCTGCTCGGTGGCCTCGTTTCCGACGCCTCGTTTCCGGCCTTCGTTCCCGAACGCCGCGACGCACAGACGATCTACGTCGGTCTTGCTTGCCGCTGTGGAAGCGCGTCTTTCCACCTCTCCGGCTGGCCACGGGTGGCGACCGGATCCGGGGACTTTTTCTGGCGCACGGTCTCGCGGGTCTGGCGAGAGGCGCGCCTGGGGGGTCGAGACGGGGTGCCGGTGGAGCCCCCGTTTTGGTTGCCCGCCCTCGCTCGCTGTGGGCGTTGTTCTCGCGAGGCGGTCTTGCTCGAGGGTGTCCCCGTGGCCCGGACGATGGATGTGGCGCGGCGGGACGAAGCGTGCGAGTCCTTTCGATGCCGGGTCTGTGGGTGGGGTTCGATCGAATGGGTCCTGGGAAGCGCCGAAGACTCCGAGTTCGCCTCACGTACCGATTTCGAGGTCCTCGTGCGCTGTCGACATTGCGAGGGGCAGGCGCGGGTGGCCTGGCCCGAGGGTGGACATCCCTCGGAACAGGAAATGCGGCTCGACCTGCTCTGTGGGAGGCGTTGATCGTCATGTTAGGGGATCCGGGATGGCTGGGTGGTTCCTGTCTCTTCGGTGCGAAGGTCGGTGCCGCGATCGTTGTGGCGCTCGGGCTCGGGTTCCTCTCGGTCATCGCCGGTTGTTCGGATCCCGATACGCCGATCATCGATCGCCTGAGCGAGACGGAGGAGGCCCGTTTTCGAAGGGGTCGCCAGGTGGCCATTCCCTGCTGGACCTGTCACGACCTTGCGGGCAGGGTCAAGAAAGTGGGACCCTCACTGCAGGGAATCTATGGTCGTCGATCCGGTTTCTCGCCGGACTACGTGGGTTCGCCCTCGATGATCGCGGCGACGATCGAATGGGATGACCCTTCGCTGGCCGCCTTTTTGAGAGATCCGGACCGCTTCGTGCCTGGCAATCGGATGGTGTCTCCCGGGATTCGTGATCGTGCCGCACTTGCGGATCTGCTCTTCTATCTCAGGCACGTCACCGCGCCGGGGGCCCGCACGCAGCGCGCGCGATAGGTCGATGCCTTCGAGCGTGTACCATCGCTTACAAGTCCGGAGTTCCGTGGAACCATGACGAGCACGATCGAAGCCGATCCGAGAATGATATTCGCGCTGGCCCTCCTGGCCGGCATGTTCGGTCAGGTGATTGCGCGCCATCTGCGCTTGCCCGGAATTGTTCTGCTGCTGCTCGTGGGTGTTTCGCTGGGTCCCGATGGGCTCGGTTGGGTCGATCCGCGTCGACTCGGTGAGGGCCTCTACGCGATCGTCGATTTTGCTGTCGCGATCATCCTCTTCGAGGGGGGGCTCAACCTCCAACTCTCCCGGTTGCGCCGCTCGGGCGCGGCGATTCGTCGGTTGATCACCTGGGGCGCGCTCGTCACGCTTCTCGGCGGTGCGCTGGCGGCACATTTCTTCATCGGCTGGGGGCTGATGGCTTCGCTGCTCTTCGGCGGACTCGTCGTCGTGACCGGGCCGACCGTCGTCGGGCCCCTGGTTTCGGAACTGCGCCTCAAGCCGAAGGTCGCGACGGTCCTCGAGGCCGAGGGCGTCTTGATCGATCCGGTGGGTGCGATCCTGTCGGTCGTGATCCTGAAGCTCGCGCTCTCCGGCGATCCCGGATCGCTTCTGCTCGCCCAGAGCGGGGTCGGGGTCGCCCGCATCGCGGCGGGATCGATTCTGGGTGCTGCGGCGGGCTTCCTCCTGGCGCGAGCAATGCGGATCTCGCGGATCGTGCCCGCGGGACTCGAGAACGTATTCGTGCTCTCATCGGTCCTTCTCCTCTTTGCGGGTGCGGAATCGCTGCTCTCCCATAGTGGGATCCTTGCGGTCACGGTCGCGGGCGTCGTGGTCGGCAATACGCGCTCGCCGGTCGAGCGCGATCTGCGAGAGTTCAAGGATCAGCTGACCGTGATGTTGATCGGCCTGCTCTTCGTCCTGTTGGCGGCGGATGTTCGTTTCGAGCAGCTTCGCTCGCTCGGTTGGGCGGGCGTCTACGTCGTCGCTTCGCTGATCTTCATCGTTCGACCGATCGGCGTCTGGCTCAGCACCCTCGGTTCGGATCTCGACGCCCGCGATCGCCTCTTCCTGGCCTGGGTCGCTCCGCGAGGCATCGTCGCCGCGGCGGTCGCCTCGCTGGCTGCGGCCGATCTCGAACGCGCGGGGCTTTCCGGCGGTGTCGAGTTGCGAGCGCTCGTGTTCTTGACGATCGCTGCGACGGTCACGCTCGCGGGATTGACGGCCGGCCCGGTCGGTCACCTGCTCGGCGTGCGCATGCGTCGACGCGACACCGTCGCGATCCTGAGCGCCCAGACCCTCGGCCTCGCACTCGGCAAGGAACTCCAGCGCGGTGGGGTTCCCGTCGTCTTCCTGGATTCGAATCCGTCGGGTGTGCGGCGTGCAGAAGAAGCGGGATTCGGCGTCGTGTACGGGGATGCGCTCCAGGAAACCGTCATGCAACGCGCGCGTTTCGGCTTCGTACGCACGGTCGTTGCGCTCACCGGCAACAAGACCCTGAACAGCGTATTCGTCGCGCGGGCGAGGGATCGTTTCGGCGTTCCGAATGGACTCGTTGCGACGTCGGAGGTCGGGGTCGGCCTCGTCTCGGAACAGGTCGTCAGTGGTGAGGCGAAGATCGCCTTCGAGGGCCCCCATGACGTCGAGCGCTGGGATGTACGGGGGCGCCGCGGCGATGTTGCCGTGGAGCATTTCGTGCTCGCCCCGGTCGAAGTCGAGGAGGAGACGGGTGCGATCGCTTCGGGTGGGCTGAGCGAGCGCTTCGTCATGCTCACGGTCGAACGCGGTGGTGAGACCCTCGTGATGGCTGGGACCTGGCAATTTCGCGGGGGCGATCGGCTGGCGATCGCGCTGCATCTGCCCGAACGTGAGGATGCGGTTCGTGAGCTCGTGGAGCGGGGTTGGCATCCGGTGCCCGAGGAGGCCGAGTTCGAAACGGCGCATTCGGGCGTCGGGACGCCGGATTCCGGAAGCGAGTCGGAGCCCGCGCGTGCCTGATCGATCGCGTCACGGGGCATTCACAAGCAACCGGGATCGGGGCGGCGAGGCTCCGGCCCGCACGAACTCGTGGTGAGGACTTCTGGGTGGACCGTCGCGAACTCCTGGGCAGCGTCTTGATCTTCTCGTCCCTGCGTGAGAAGGAGCTCGATCTCCTGCTTCAGGCGACTACGATCAAGAGGCTGAAGCCGAAGGATGTGCTCTGTCGAAAGGGGGACCCGGGCAACCAGCTCTACGGGGTCCTCTCGGGCTCGCTCAAAGTCACGACGACCGGGACGGACGGCAAGGATGTCATGTTCGGCTTGATGGGTCCGGGTGAAGTGATCGGTGAGATCGCGATCCTCGACGGCGAGGAGCGGTCGGCGACGGTGACCGCGCTCGAATCGACGGAATTGCTCACACTCCACCGCCGCGAGCTGACCCCCTTCCTCGAGACGAATCCCCGGGCCGCGATCGGGCTGGCCGGGGTCCTGGCTGCGCGGGTTCGGCAGCTCTCGGATCGCGCCGAAGATCGCCAGACGATGCCTCTGCCCGGGCGACTCGCCAAGCGGCTGCTCTCGCTCGCCGAGCAATTCGGTGAGCGGCCGATCGTCGATGGCCCGGTCGAGATTCGCATGCCGCAGCAAGATCTTGCGGATCTGGTGGGGACGACGCGCGAGAGTGTGAACAAGCAGTTGCGGGCTTGGGAGCAGGAGGGGATCGTCGAACTCGGCCGGTCGAGGGTCGTCCTGAAGCAGCCGGAGTCGCTCGAGGCGGTCATGGCGACATACGAACTCTAGAAGTCATCTCACGAACCCCTCGCTCGGGATGGATGAGATGGCTTCTGGATGCGCGCGAGTTCTTTGCCTCGATCAGGCCGGGACGAAGGTGCTCGCGCCATCCCGATGCGTGACGGTCCCGGGGGTTCCGATCAGTTCTCGCTGCTCCAGGGACTCGAGGAGGGTGGGGTCGGCCGGTGTATTCGCGAGGAAGCGGGCGTTGGTTTCGGTCAGGCGGCCGACGATGATGCCCTGGTTCGGGGTGCCGTCCCGGTCGTGGCCGATGGTGTAGGTCTCGACGGTCGCGGCGCCGTTCGGTTCCGCGTCGAGTTCGACGGGCGGGGCGTTCCATTTCGTTCGGGTCGCATCGGTGGCTGGCGCGGCCGTCGGGGTCCGACCGTCGGGGTGGGGCTCGCGGGACAGGACGCTGGCGGAATGTTTCGTCAGGTACCAGCCGTTGCCCGTCACGAGGGCGTTTTCCGCCTCCGCATTCTGGAGGCGGCCGATGGCTGTCGCCAGGGAATGAAAGCTGTAGCTGTTGCCTGGGCCGCCGGCATAGGGCAGGCCGCCGGTGAGCGAGAAGCCGCGCGGATCGGCGGGGTCGAGGCCCAGCATTTCGCTGGCCATCGCGACGGCGATCGGGAAGCACGAATAGAAATCGATCAGGTCGATCTCGTCGAGGGCGATTCCCGAGTTGGCCAGCGCGGTGTGGTGACAGGTGCCGAGGGCCGGGGCCTGGTCGAACGAGGGGCGCTCGCTCACGTGCCAGGGGTCCTCGACTTCGACTGCGCCGCCGCGCCAATAGACCCATTTCTCGCGCGGTACACCGAGCCGCTCGGCCATCTCCTGCGAGGCGATCAGGGCGCCGGCCGCCTGTTCGGTGGCCAGCACGGCGTTCAAGTATTTGGCATAGGGGAAGAAGATCATCCGGTTGATCGGTGTGGGTGTGACGAGTTCTTCGGGGCTCCGCTCCGTCGGGAACCAGGCGTGGGGGTTCGCCGCGGCGGTCTTCGTGAATGGATGCATGAGGGCACCCATGGCGTTGCGATGTTCTTCGAGCGTCTGCCCCCGCGCGTGACGCAGTCCGTTCTCGAAGAGCGGATAGATGTTGATCGGCATCACCAGGCCGGCGGTCGCTTCGTAGGCGTTGCTGCCCGCTCCGGCACGGCCGACGATCTCGGGTTCTCCGTCGCCGCCTTCCGGCCATTCCACCGAGATTTCAGCCCGCTGAGCCATTGCGAGGCTCTTCATGTTGTTGCAACCCGCGATGAAACCGAGAGCGGTCTCGCCGCGGGTGATCCGGCTCGCCACGTCGTTGACGAGGGCGAGCGAGGTTTCGCCGCCGATGCTGGCCACCCATTCGGTCGTGGGCCGGGCCCCGAGCGCATCGGCGATCAGACGCGGCGGGTTCTGGGCGTTCCAGCCCGCGGTCGAGGTCAGCGCGATCGTATCGATCGATTCGAGGAGTCCCGTTCCGCCGCCGCTGGCCTGTGCGGCTTCGCGCGCGATTCGCACGAACATGTCGAGAGGATTCTGGGCGGTCTCGAGGGTGACGTCTCGCTGGGAGAACTGGGAGGCGCCGATCAGGACCGGATGATTCGCTTGGGATGTCATTGTGGTGTGTACTTTCGAAGCTTGCGCTGCAGGCTCTGGCGATGGAGGCCGAGGCGTCGCGCGGCCTGGGAAATATTGCCCTCGCATTCGGCGAGGACGTACTCGATATATTCGCGCTCATGACGATAGAGGCTTTGGAACTCGTCCGGGATCGGAATTTCGCCCTCCTCCTCCTCTTCTTCGTGCAATGCGCGTTCGACCTGGTCGACGTCGGTGGGCTTCATGAGATAGCCGACGGCACCGAGTTTGGTCGCCTTGACGGCGGTCGCGATGCTGCCGTAGCCGGTCAGGACGACAATCCTGGCCTTGGGGCATCGCACCAGGATCTTCTGGATCGCGTCGAGTCCGGAGTCCGCCCCCAGTCGCAGGTCGACGACTGCGAATTCGACGTCGAGATTCTTGATCGCATCGACGCCGGCGAGGTCACGGGCGCGCTGGACGCTATAGCCCCGATCGCGAAGTTCGGAGGCGAGCGTATCCGCGAAGCGGTCATTGTCTTCGACGATCAGCAGGGAGCGTTCGCTGTCATTGCCATCCATCGGGTTGCGCATCACCGGGTCATTCATTCTCGGGTCTCCAATCGTTCGCCGTCGTCGTCATGCTCCGACCACCTCGCCGCTCGGGGCGGACGGAACGATCGGGAGTGACATCTTGGCAACCGCACCGCCAAATTCGCGGTCGTCCAGAGTGAGTTCGGCGCCGATCGCCTCGGTGAGGGAGTGGACATAATAGAGGCCGAGGCCGACTCCCTCGGGTTTGGTCGTCACGAAGGGTTCGCCCAGGTGCCGGCGGACGACTTCGGGCCAGCCGGAGCCGCGATCCTGGACGAATAATTCGGCGCGCCCCCCGCTGCGTGCGAGGACGATCTCGATCTCACCACGGGGTCCGCCGGATTCGATCGAGTTGTCGACGAGGTTGATCAACGCCTGGGAGAACGCGACCGGTGGTAGCAGTACGGGCTTGGCTCCACGTCCATCGCTCAAGAATCGGATCGTCGCTTCGTCGTGGACCCGACCCACACTCTCGCAGACTTGACGGACGAGCAATTCCAGGTCGACGACCTCGAGCGACAGGCGGTCGGGTTGAAGTTGAGAGCCCGCCATATGCCGCAAGATATCGCCACAGCGATCGAGTTCTTCGATCGCTGTCTGCAGGTCCTCGTCGGCTTCGAGGTCGTGTCGGCGGCCGACGCGCGCGAGCCGCAGCTGCGCCGTATTGAGGGGGGTCGCAAATTCGTGGGAGAGACCCGCGGCGAGTGCGCCGACCGCGCGCAGGCGATCGATCCGCGTCTTGCGTTCCTGGGCTTCGGAGAACCACGCCTTGAGGTCGTCGAGTGTGCCCGAGAGCCAGGCGGTCAGGATCCAGAAGACGAGGGCGACGACGATCTGGGCGGGGAAGAGGATATTCTTAGAGACGAGGGCGCCCGTGAGGCCCGGTGGGATATGGCTGTTGAATTGGATGACTCCGAGGCTGGCGACCAGGAATCCGAAGAAGACGAGTCCGAGCCGTCCCTCGAGCAGGAGCGCGCCGAGCACCGAGTGCACGAGCAGGATCGGCACCATCGGATTCCAGGCACCGCCGGTCAGGATCAAGAGCGCCGAGAGTCCGAGGATATCGGCACCGAGTTGAATCATCAGATGTCCCGGGCTGCCCCTCGTGCCGCGACGTAGACCGATCCAGGTGCCGATGTTGAGAATCGCGAGGGTCGCGACGACCGCGCAGAAGAGCGGGAGCATCGCGGGTTCGAGGACGCGGTGTTCGAGGGCGGGCAGGATCGACATGAGCTGGGCCGCGATCGCGACCCAACGCAGGCGGACGACCCAGGCGAGCTTGGCGGTACTCTGCTCGGGGTCGGCAGTGATCGGCGGGTAGAAGAAGGATCGCAGGGTTTCGGGCATGGGGATAACCGGGCGGCAAAGTAGCAGCCATGTGGTCGAGGATCCTGCGCCGCTCCTCGATCGCGGAGCACCCGGCACCCGGACCTGTCCCTCAAGGCTTTTCGGCGGTGGGCCGACGAACAAGCAGACCCGGGGGGTTCCCCAGGCCGGGACGGGGGGGGAGATGCGGCGGATTTTCGGCCTGACCGGGATGATCATTCTGCTCGCGACCAGTGCGCAGGCACGCGAGCACGAGAGCGGTTTCGGCTTTGCGATCAGCGTTCCGGACGTCTGGCTGGTGCTCACCCGGAGCGAGGTGGCGAAGAAGGCAGAGCTCTTCGAAGAGGATGGGAGCGATCGCCTCGGATCGGTCCCGGCGGCCATGCGCCGGGCGGTCTTCGAGCGCGTCGAGGCGGGTCAACTCGAGATCTTCTATCGCCGTGAGGGGCTCTCCGGGTCCTTCGTCGACAATGTGAATATCATGCGTCAACCGGCGGACCTACCCGCGACCGAGAGTCAACTCACGGGTGTCTGCCGGGTTTTGCCCAGCGAGTTCTCGCGGGTCTTCGGGCGGCCCATCGCGATGGATCGGTGTGAGATTCGCATGCTGGCGACTCGGCCGGCGCTTTATCTCCAATTCGATGGCGCGATTCCCGGAACGACGACACTTCAATACCAGCTCCAACGCCGAGCGGGTGGAACCCTCGTCCTGACCGCGACGGCTTCGACCTCGAATCTCACCAGGATGCTCAGTGAGTTCGAAGAGATGGTCGACTCGATTCGGATTCGTTAGCCGTCGCTCGGGCCGAAGCGACCCGCCCCCCGACCGTCAATCGAAGCGGACCCTCAATTCGCCGAGTGGACGTCGATTCGTTGTGGTCACCCAGGCGACGAGCATGAGGGCCACCCCCCCGAGGCCGGCGGCCAGACCCCACCAGATTCCCCGCATGCCGAATCCGAGCGGAAATGCCAGCAGATAGGCCAGTGGCAGCCCGACGGCGTAGAAGCCGATCAGGTTCACGATCGCGCCCGCCTGGGGCCTTCCCATTCCGCGCATCAATCCGCCGCCCACGGCCTGGACGCCGTCGGCGATCTGAAAGGCGCCGGCGATCGGCAGCAGCGTTGCGGCCATCGCGACGACCGCGGGCTCCGCGCCGTAGAGGGTAGGCAGCCCATTCCGGAAGGCGATGAAACAGAACGCGGCGATCGCCATCACGCCGGCCCCCATCAGGAGGCCCGTTCGGCAGGCGACGCGAAGCCGCGCGCCGTCGCCCGCGCCGATCAGGTTTCCGGCGCGCGCGCTGGCTCCGATCGAGATGCCGAGGGGCACCATGAACGTGAAGCTCGCCAGGTTCATGACGATCTGATGTGCGCCCAATTCGATGACGCCCATCCAACCGACCATGATCATCGCGAGGGTGAACGCATTCGCCTCGAGGGCCAATTGAAGGCCGACGGGCAATCCGAGTCCGACGTAGCGAGCGATTCCGGGCCATTCGAAGGAATGTCGGTCCCAGCGGCGCCAAGCGCCCTCGTGGAGCCGGAAGCGCAGGATCGCGGCCCAGAGCAGGCCGGGCAGCACCACGTTCGTGATCCCGGTTGCGAGGCCGGCCCCCACGAGTCCGAGCGCCGGAAAGCCGAGATGGCCGAAGATCAGCAACCAATTGAGAAAGATGTTCAGTCCGTTGCAGACTAACATCACCCACATGGCCGGGCGCACCAGCGTTCGGCCGGCCAGGTATTGACGCATCGCGATGAAGAGGTTGAAACCCAGTGCGCTGGGTAGACGCGCGAGCAGATAGGCCTGGGCGAGACTCGAAACGTGCGGATCCTGCCCGAGCGCGCTGAGTGTGGTCTCGGTCGCGAGCCAGAGAACCATCAGGGGGATCGAGAGGGCGGTCGCGATGAGTAGGCCGCGCTGTAGGGCCAGGGCGGCTGCCTCGCCGTCACCGGCTCCGTGGGCCTGGCTGACCAGGGGGTCCATGCCCTGAACGATTCCCTGTGCCAGGGATCCGGAGGACCACGCCCAGGTGGAGGCGATCGCCACGGCGGCGAGTTCCGCGGCACCGACGCGCGCGACCATCATCGTGTCGACGACGCCCATGGCCATCATGCCGAGCTGTGCGGTGGCGATCGGCGCCGACAGACGGAAGAGCGTGCGGAACTCCGAGTCGGAAGGGCTTTCGGGCGAGCCTTCATGGGGGGGGGTGAGGGGGATCGGCAACTCGGTGCTCCGGTCGGGAACGGAAGGCAGGGGGGCAGCGCGGACCAGACTACCTATGCTGAGCGCGGCGTGCGATCGTATCGCCTTACCCCTTTTGGAGGACCTCATGCCGAAGCGCTTTTTCCAGACGGCCCACGCGCTCCGATCGCCGCACCTGCCCGTCGGGTCGTGGATCGCGATTGCGGCCGTACTCATCTGTGCGGGTGCCGCAGGGGCCCACGGTCAGACGATCGAAATCAGCCATCACGAGATGAAACCGACGCGCCTGAATCTATTCGTGGGGACGACGGTGCATTTCCTGAACACCGTCGCCATGGGCGGCGGCCATGTCGTGGTCGATGCCGGGGGAACGATCAAGAGCCCCCCGCTCGCCAAGCCCGGCGATGAGTGGCACTACACGTTCGACGAGGAAGGCGAGTTCGAGATCTTCATCGCGCAGCACCCGAAGGCGAAGGCGCGCATCCGGGTGGTTCCCAAATAGGGTCGCGCTCAGCGGAAAGGCGGGTGCAGCCAAGGGGCGCCGTCCGGCTGGAGAAGGTCGCTCCCAAGCACCGGGACGACGATCTCAGTCCGGGCGGGTGAGCGCCGCGAAGAGGTCACCGGCGGACCCGTGGATTCGCTCGGGGTCGAGCAAGAGGTCGTAGGTGACGGGGATGGCGCTCGGGCCCGGGGGTCTGGACCTCTCGTCCGCCGGTCGGTCGTCGAACTCTTCGATGCGACGGTAGAGAGCGTCCCAGGTTTCCTGGGGGTCTTCCATATCGATCTCGATCGTGAGTTTGGCCATCAGACCTCCTGCTCGTTAGCCGCGCTCGCGGGGACGAGTGCTGATGCCCGCGGAGTCTAGGCCTCCGGGACGAGGGTCGAAGCAGAAACCGTGCGCGCCAACGCCGCTCCCAGACAAGCTACGGGATAAACGCGTTTTCACAACAGAGCGTTCCAGATCGACCGGAATTAGCTCCGAGCCCGAAATGGATTCGCGACCGCCAGCGATCTATACATGATCGAATAATCAATGAAATAAATGGGTGATCTCGAATACATTCGTTTCTGACGTCCCCTTAGGAAATTAAGTTGACTAAGCGCTGGCTCTGCCGAGTATGATCTAGATTATGACGCGCCCGCCCGCCGCTAGCGATCCCGCCCCTTCGGCCGTCGACCAAGAATCCGCCAACAGCCCCGATGCGGTTTCGTCGAGAGAGTCCGATGCTCTCGCGATGACGCAGCCCGCACAGACCCACGCGACGGCCTCCGAGTTCCAGGTCGCGGACGTGCCGGACCCGAGCGACGAGATCGTCGTCGACCAGGCCGGTCGACCGCTCGGACCGCGTGCGCTGCGAACGCGCCGCAGGATCCTCAAGGCGACGGTCGCGCTGCTCGCCGAGAAGCCGATGCGGAACATGCGCGTCATAGACATCGCCCGTCGGATCGGTTCTTCCCCGGCCACCTTCTATCAATATTTCAAGGACGCCGAAGACGTCGTGCTGCACCTCGCCGGTCAGATGAAGGAATCGACGCCGGAACTCGTCGAATTGATCCTGGGTGATTGGGAGGGACCGGCCGGTCACGAACGTGGCCGCAAAATCACGAATCTCGTGATCGACCATTGGGAAAAATTTGCGCCGGTCCTGCGCGCGCGTAACAACGCTTCCGACGAGGGCAATCTGCCGCTTCGCGAAGAGCGCATGGCGGCCATGCTCCCGCTGGTCGACGCCTTCAAGGGCGTGATCGCCCGGTCGATCGAGCGGGCGCGCGAGGGCGACGAGGGCGACTCGACGGAGGAGTGGGCCGGGGGCCGGGTCGATCCGCTGGTCGGGGCTACGGCGTTGGCGTCGTGCCTCGAGCGGCTGGCGATGTACAACGCCTGGATCACGGATCTCGGGAGCTCGCGCGAAGAGGTGGTCGAGACGACCGCGACGTTCATGCAGAACCTGCTGACGTCTCGGCGCTGAGCGTCGTCGGTCCATCGGGGTCATCGAATCGTTTCCAGGCGAATTTGGGGTGCGTCCGGTCGCTTGCGCGGGGCGTTACTGGTCCTCGCTCGTCGTGAATGGCTCAGGGCTCATCGCGGGTCGCCTCGAAGAGGGATTCGTCGACCGCCACCGGCGTCTGAGCTCGCAGCGCCGACAGGTACTCGCGAAGCGCGTCGTCTCCTCGGCGGCGTTTGAGGTCCTGGCGCACGAGGGGCTCGATTTCGTCGAGTCGGGGGACGACCGGCGCTTCGCGCTCGAAGGGCGTGGCCAGATAGATCCCGCTGCCACTCGAAATCGGTTCACTCCAGGTTCCGCTCGCCAGATCTGCGACGTGATCCAGGATTCGTGGGCCCAGGTAGTCGCGGACCTTGCTGGCCGGCAGGAGCGTGTCGGGTACGGGGGAGACCTGGGGATCGCCCGATCTCGCCTCGACCTCGCTCGGGGGATCGCCCGCTCGCAGTTGCACGAGCGCTCCCTCGGCTCGCTCGCGCGCGTTCCCGCGCGGGTCGGAGCCGTCCCGCCGGGCCGAAAAGAAGATCGCGCGGACGCGCAGGCGTCCCGGTCGCGTGAAGAAATCGACGTTCTCAGCGTAATGACGCGAGACCTCCCCATCGCTTGGTTCCTCGGCGTCGACCTCGCTTACGATCGAGTCGATCAGGCCCGAAGTCAGTTCGCCTCGAACGCGCCGATCGATTCCGGCGAGCCCGAGTCCGAGCGCGCGCTGGACGAGGAGTTCCTCGTCGATCATGCGGTCGAGCACGCGGCGTCGCATGGCCTCGTCGATGGGGCTACGCAGATCGCCCTCGACGCCCGCGAGCACGCGCCGGTAGTCGATGCGCCGAATCGTTCGCTCCCCCACGACCGCGGCGGCCTCCGGCGGGAGCGCCGAGGCATCGCCGCGTCGCTCGAGCAGGCCGAAGGCGGCGACGCCGAGCCCGATCGCCGCGCCGGCCAGCAGCAGCCACGGCGTCGTCGAAGCTTGTCCTGATGCGGGGTCGGTCAGGGTCGGGTCTCCTCGAAGCGGCACCGCTCGCGGGCGGCGCGCAGCATACCCCAGTCCTGTCTCGCCCCGCGGAGAATTTGGCGGGTGGTGGCGATTGCCCGTCGCCCCGATCGGTTCGCGCCGCGCGTCGGTGAAGAGTAGATTCAGGACCGTCATACGATCGAGGAACGTACTGTGTATCTGAATCTCGGATCGATCCTGCTCGCGAACGCCAACGACAAGCCCGAGGCGACCGTCCTCCGCGCGAGCGATCTCGCACTTTCCTATGGCGAACTCGACCGGGCGGCGCGGGGGGTGGCGACGAGCCTCCGCGAGCGCGGGGTGGCGCCCGGCGACCGGGTCGCGCTTCTGGTGCCCAACGTCCCCGAGTTCACGATCGCGTATTTCGGGATTCTCTACGCCGGCGCGACGGTCGTTCCGATCAACGTGCTCGCCGCGGCCCCCGAGGTCACGTATTTCCTCGAGGATTCCGGTGCGCGTGTGTTGATCGTCCATCCGCTCTTCGAAGCGCCGGGGCGGGAGGGGGCGAAGTCACTCGCCGCGACGGTTCTGCTCGCCGTCGATGGAGAGGCCGAGGACACCGTCGGCGCGATGGCTCTCGCGGATCCCGTCGACGAGCCGCATCCGACCTCGCCCCAGGACACCGCGGTGATCCTTTATACTTCGGGTACGACGGGCAAGCCGAAGGGGGCCGAACTCACGCACTCGAACCTGCTGATGAATTGTACGGTCGTTGCGCCGAGCCTCATGCCCCCCGCCGAAGGGGGTCATCGCGCGCTCGCGACGCTGCCCCTTTTCCACTCCTTCGGGCAGACGGTGATCCAGAACGGCATGATCGCGACCGGAGGCTCGTTCACCCTGCTTCCCCGCTTTACGCCCGAGGACGCCTTCGAGCTGATCGAGCGCGATCGGCTGACGATCTTCGCGGGGGTGCCGACGATGTATTTTGCGCTTCTTCATCATCGCGGCGACCGCGCCCACGACGTTTCGAGTCTGCAGGGCTGTATGACCGGTGGTGCGCCCATGCCCGTCGAGGTCATGAACGCCTTCGAGGAGAAATTCAACGTCGCGATCCAGGAGGGTTTCGGTCTCTCCGAGACCTCACCCATCGCGAGCTTCAACGTGACGAACAAGCCTCGCAAGACGGGCTCGATCGGTTATCCCGTCTGGGGCGTCGAAATGTGCATCGTCGACGACGAGGACGAGCGCCTGCCCGACGGCGAGCGTGGCGAGATCTGCATCCGCGGACACAATATCATGAAGGGTTATCTCAATCGTCCCGAGGCGACGAGCGAGGCTCTCAGGAACGGCTGGTTCCACTCCGGCGATATCGGATATCGCGACGAGGATGGATGTTATTTCATCGTCGACCGCAAGAAGGACATGATCCTGCGCGGCGGGTTCAACGTCTACCCGCGCGAGGTCGAAGAAGTCCTCTACGAACACGGAGAGGTCGTCGAGGCCGCCGTCATCGGCGTGCCCCACGAGAGCCACGGCGAAGAGGTGAAAGCCGTCGTCGCGCTCTCCCCCGACGCCACGGTGAGCGCCGAGGATCTACGGGCTTTCTGCAAGGATCGCCTCGCGGCCTACAAGTACCCCCGTCTGATCGAGATCATCGCCGAGCTGCCCAAGGGGCCGACGGGCAAGATCTTGAAGCGCGCGCTGCGCGACGACTGAGGCCCAGGCGGCGCCACCTCGCAATAGGGGTGGAAACACAACGAGCCTTTCCGCTTTTTTTTCGTTTCGCGTGACCGATTCTGTCACGGCGAAGGTGCACTCTCCATGATGCCGAGCGCACTCGCCCCCCAAGGCCTCGAGCGTTCGGCGCCGCGTGGCGGGCCGTTGGAAACTCCAGGAAATCGAAATTCCCCAACGGTCCGCCAGCGGCGGCGCGGTGCGGTTGGTTCGGTGGACCGCGCGAGGACGCTCTTCGCGTGACCTTCGTGACCTTCGTGGGCTCCGCGGCCACTCACTGATGAGGGCGCGCCGATCGCCGAGGGGTGCGGACGTAGAGAGGCCAGGAAGAAGGCGCGATCGCCAACGGATGAACGAACGCAAGCAGGATTGCACGGATATATAGAGAGAGGATCATTCAATGACGCGATTCGAAAGCACGCTCCCAACCCAGCCCGCCCGTCGCTCGAAGACCTCCAGTCCACCCAATCTCCCGGGTGATTCGGCGCGAACGACCTCCGCCGAGCGGATCGCGAAGCGGTCTTCCCGGCGAAAGAAGGCTCGATCGAGCGATGCCTATCTCGGGCTGGGGGCATCGCTTGGAAGCGCGCGCGACCGAAAGAGGCTGCGCGACCGGAATGCGGCGGAGCGCGCCCGCGTCGAGCAGATGCTCGCGAATGCGCCCTCTCCCCTCGGATCGGCGCCCACTCCGGGAGCGCGAAAGGGGACGAATCGCCATCCGGCGCCGCTCCGGACGCCGCTGGCCGCAGCTCGCGCTCGGGTCTCCCCGAGCGCGAGCCGTGCGCCGCTCCTGCAGGTCGTTGGGCCCCGTGGCTGTCCGGTCTGTGCGAGTTCGAAAGTCGTGAGCGACGAGGTGTTTCAGGGTGGGACGATGCGTCTATCCGAGTGTCTCCACTGCGATCATCGCTGGACCGAGCGGCCGCGGGGGCGATGGGCGGAGCTCGGAGCGACGATGTCTCGCACGCGCTCGGGAGCCCGCAGGCCCCGGACGAATCGCGGCGTGGGCGGGCGAGCCGCCGGGCCGCAGGCCGGGGTTCGATAGGCGTGCGCGCGACGTGATACGTTGGCGGCATGCGGTTGCTTCTCTATACGGGCAAGGGGGGTGTTGGGAAGACGACGATGGCGGCCGCGACGGCGGCTGTTGCGGCCCGACGTGGATCGCGAACCCTCGTTCTTTCAGCGGACATCGCGCACAGTCTCGCGGACGTCTTCGATGAACCTCTCTCGGCGACGCCTCGGACGCTCGCGCCGGGCCTCGATGCGCTCGAGGTCGATGCGCGTCAGGTCATCGAATCCCATTGGGGGCGTGTCCACAGCTATCTCGTCGATCTCTTTCGCCATCAGGGAATCGAAGAGGTGGTGGCCGAAGAGCTGGTGCTCCTGCCCGGGGCGGAGGAGCTGGCGACACTCGCTTGTGTCGATGAGTGGGCCGCGAGCGGTCATTATGACCTGATCGTGGTCGACTGTGCGCCGACGGGGAGCACGCTGCGACTCGTGACGCTTCCGGAAGTCGCGAGCCACAGTCTTCGTTGGCTGCTTCGGCTTCAGCGCGCCGCGGCCAGCGTCGCGGAGCCGATCGTTCGGGGGTGGGTCGACGCGCCGCTGCCCTCGGCCGAGGTCTTCGCCGAAGCGGATCGCCTGCTCTACAAGACGCTCCACCGTCTGCATGTGCGCTTGCTCTCGAGGGATACGAGCGTTCGTCTGGTCGTGACCCCGGAATCGATGGTGATCGACGAAGCGCGTCGCTCGCTCACGGATCTCAGCCTCTTCCAACTGGCGAGCGATGCGGTCGTGATGAATCGGATGTTGCCGGGGGAGGCGTTGCGCGAGCCCTTCTTCGAGCAATGGGGGCGGACCCAGGCGGAGCGGCTGCGCGAGGTCGCGCGGGTCTTCTCGCCGATGGCGTGTCTGATCTCCCCCCTGCAGCCCGATGAAGTGCGGGGCGTCGAGGCGCTCGCGCAACACGGTGAGCTCCTTTTTGCGGATCGGGATCCCGCGGCACGTCTCGGGGAATCCGTTCGGTTGCGTTTCGAGCGCGACGCTCGGGGCGCGCGGGTGCGATTGCCGCTGCCCGGGCTCGACCCGGCGACGCTCGAGGTGGCCCGGGTGGCGGACGAGCTGGTGGTCGCGGTCGCGGGGCGGCGCCGAAAGATCGCGCTGCCGACGGGCTTTGCGAAGCTCGAGGTCGAGCGCGTCGCGATTCGGGACGACGAGCTCCTCATTTCATTTGCCGATCCCGATGGCGTCGATGGGTGCGATCCCGTTCGCCGCCGCCCGGCTTCGTTCGCCGCCGCCTCGGGCGGCGGGGGCGTCGCTTGAGGGTGCTGCTGCATACGGGCAAGGGCGGCGTGGGCAAGACCACGCTCGCGCTCGCGACCGCGATGGGCGCCGCGCGTCACGGGCATCGCGTCTGCGTGCTCTCCACCGATCCCGCCCACAGCCTCGCCGACGCGCTCGGTCGGTCGGTGGCTGCGACGGCCACCCGGGTCAGCGAAGGCGTCTACGCGCGTGAGATCCGCACCCAGGTCGAGCTCGACGGAGCCTGGACGAGTATCCAGGCCTGGCTTCGCGAACTGATCCGCGAGGAGGCGGACGCGCTCGTCGCCGAGGAGTTGCTCGCGTTCCCAGGGATCGAGGAACTGGTGGCCCTGCGAGCGGTGCGCGAGGTCGAGGAGAGCGGGGATTTCGATGTCTGCATCGTCGATTGCGCGCCGACGGGGTCGACGATGCGGATGCTGCGCTTTCCGGATGCGTTGCGGATCTTCATGGCGCATTTCTTCGACCTCGAGCGCAAGGGGGCGCGCTTGCTGCGCCCTTTTGTGCGTGGCTTCCGGGCGGGGCGCTTGCTTCCGCAGGAGGAGTTCTTCGATGCCTTCGAACGTCTGTATCAGGAGATCGAGCAGGTGCAGCGGACCCTGCTCGATTGCGAACGCACGAGTGCTCGACTGGTTGTCAATCCGACGCGGGTCGTGGTCGAGGAGACCCGTCGCTCGTTCGCCTATCTCTCGCTCTACGGGATCGCGACGGACGCAGTGCTCGTCAACCGAGTGCTGCCCGACGCTGCGGGCGGCGGCTATTTCAGTCGTTGGGCTGCGCGCGAGCGGGCAGAGCTCGAGGAGATCGAGCGCAGCTTTCCCGTTCCGATCCGGCGCGTTTCGCTCCGGCCGTCCGAGGTGATCGGGGTCGAGGCGCTCGAGGCCCTGGCCCGCGATCTCTTCGGTGAAACGGATCCGGCAGCGCGTCTGGCCCCGGGGCGGCCGATTCGAATCGACCGGTGGCAAGGCTGCACGCGCCTCGAAATCGACCTGCCCGGCGTCACCAAGGACGAGATCGACGTGATGCTCAAGGGATCGGATCTGCATCTGCGGGTGCGCGAGGGTCGGCGTTCGATCCGCTTGCCGGATTCGCTCGCGGGGCGGCGGATCGAGCGGGTTCGCCTGTGTGCGTCGGTGCTCGAGATTCTTTTTTCCGACGACTGAGGCTGCGCTGCGAGGCGGGCGGCCCGCTCGGGCGAGCCTGGGCGCCCCTTTGCCAACGTGAGGGTCGCCAGTTCGAATCTGGTCTCGTGCTCCCGAAAAAAGTAAGCACCTCCGGACACTTTGGTCGGACGCGCTGCGTCGTTCTGGGGGTTCTGGCCCGGCCACACCGCCTCGAGCATCAATCTTCCGATCTCGAAGCGCGAAACGCGCGAAGGAACTCGAGATCCTTCGGCCGCCCGCTGGCTTCCTTCGATCGCAGCAGCTTTTCCAGTTGGCCGACCTGCACGAACGACCCCGCGACCTGGAACTCTGCTGCATCCGTCGACAAGGACGCGTAGTCGAACGCCGTGATCGAGGTCAGGAGATCGATCTCCCCGCTTACAGAATGGATCGCCGCGATGGTCGCGCCGTTCTCGATGACGCGGCGGAGGACGGTTTCGTCATCCAGGTCGACGAAAGGCTCGCCGCCGGCTGCGAACGTGTATCCCAGCTCGGCGAGCACGCGGAGCGCCCGCGCGAGATTGGTGACGCTCGGCGCGAGGAGGGCATCGAGATCGAGCGTGGAGAACGCTTCCGCTGGCGTCCGCGCATAGAAGTTGATCCCGCCGACGCCGACGATCACAAAGTCGACCTCGGATTCCGACAACGCCGCCAGGGCACGTGCGAACCCGCTATCGCCGTTCGACACGCTTCGCTTGCCGGACTTCGCGTTGGAACTTGAGCGCCTGTGCCATCGCATTCACGACCCAGGTCTTGTCGGTTCCCGGGCGATTCCAGGGCGCGCTCGAGATCTTGCGCGCGATGTCCGTCAGCGGCTCGGCCATTCTCTCTACTCTTGCGGATTCGGGGTGTCTGAATGCTAGCCCACCAGGGCGCAACGGAGTTGCACGTCGCTGCCTCTCCTCGCACATCAGTACCCAGCTCGATCGGACCAGAAATCGAATATTGTGCAATGAATCCAGCCGCTTGTGCGATTTTGCGCCCGACTTGCCAACGGAAGGGGGGAGCAGCCCTGCTGCGTCTCAGGACATTCTGGAGCGGTGCCGTTGCAATAGCAACGCCCCCGAACTCGTCTCCCCGACGCATACGCCGCATTCCGCGGCTCGGTTCTCCTTCATTCGTTCTTCGCGAGCGGTTTTACGCGCGGCGAAAAGTTTCTGCGTGACTTCGTCGCCGGCCCCGAAGTACATCTCATCCGGGGTTTGCCCTTCGAATGCCGAATGCGGCATCACTTCATTGTGCGCTTTGACGTAGAACTCGGTGAGGCGACGAAGTGCGGCGAAAGAATCTAGAGGATGGAGATAGAGCCACGGGTTTTTCAGGGATCGCCAGAACGCCTCGATCATCGAATTCGAGAAGGTCACCTCGACTTGAGCCAGGACGCGCGTCAATGCCTCTCCGTCAAGTAAATCATCAACTGCTCCGTTGACGTTCTCGCTTCCCGAGTCCGCGACCACGATCGTCTGCTCGGGAAAAATTTTCAGCTGAACGACAGCTTCACCCAGGATCCGACAAGTCCCGCCGCTGCCAAGCCGTTCCTCGAGTGTCCACGACAAGATCCGCCTGGAATAGTTGTCGATCACCGCATGCAGATACGCTCTCGTGCCATCGAGCAATCTGATGATCGTGACGTCTAGGTGAAGAAGCTCGCCAGGAGCCTTCGCTCTGATTCCTATCTTAGGTTTGGCCGGATAGGCACGTTTTCGAGGGCGTCTCCAGCCCTCATTCTTGACCAGCCGGTACCATGTTGATGGCGAAGCAAGGACTCTTCCGATTCGCTGAGCGTGAAGAGCCAAGGCTCGCAGAGACATGTGTCGGTGATCGTCGCTCTCGACCATCTGGCGCATGTTTTCGATTTCATCGGGAGTCAAGCGTGTCGGGACGACTCGCGGACAGCTTGGCTGGCCATCGAGATCACACCCAGCCTTGGCGCGGCACCAACTGTGGTAGCGCGATGCAGAGAGACGCGTGATTTGCAGCGCTGCATTGAGCGGCAGAACCTTCACTGACCGCTTGATCGCTCGAAGGAGGATCCCCTTGGTTTCTGCTTCCGGAAGTCGCTCGTAGTCGAACCGGACCTTCGACACCCGAAGCATGGCAGTCAGCAGGCCAACTACGGCTCCGAGCAGTGCGGTTCGACGCCGGAGCCGTTCGATCTCGCCGATCAACTCGGCACGCTCACCACCAGCTAAATCACAGGAAACGACATCAGTCGTGCCGCGGTGGATCCAGCTTCGAACAGTCGATCGGGGGATCTTCAGCTCGGGGAAGAGATCTCGGTCTCCGGATTCGCAGATTGCTTCTTGAATTCGGTAGTCGTAAGTCCGTCGAGAGCGGAGATTTGCCATTTGGAACGTATCGGCAGACTCTTGCAGGAGCGCTGAGCGGCCCGGAAATGCCTTGAGCTTTCAAGGCGTTGCAAATGCAACGGCTCGAGTCCTGAATGTAATGAGACGCAGCACGGCTGCGAGTACGAGCGATCAGCGAGCGGCGAGTGGAGCGGCGCAGCCGCGACCGGACGCCAGTTCGAATCTGGTCTCGCGCTCCATCAAAGAAGAAGGTCGTGCGAAGCGTGACGAAAGGTTCGGGTTCTAAGCCTTTTTCTTCTCGAGACGCTCGGCAACCCAGACTTTGATGACGGATTGGCGCGGTACGCCGAGGCGCTTCGCTTCTTTATCGAGCGACTGAATCATCCAGATCGGAAAATCGACGTTGACTCGTCTTTGTTCCTGTTCGGGGCGATGGGCCTTCGAAACATCGAGATACTTGGTGATGTCTTCTCCGCTGTCGAATTTCTTGTCGAACTGCTTAGCTTTCATAGATTTCAACCTCTTCTTTTCGTGATCGACGAACGGATATGATTCGAATGCAAGCGTTGCGGTGGGTGATCACCGCGGACCAGTGTCGCGTTCCGATTTTCCCAATGACAACCGAACGCGGTTCATCGGAGGTGCGAGCTGGGATCTCGATCAGGTCCACGTCGTCCCACAACGCTTGGGCCTTGGTGAAATCGATGCCGTGCTTTTGCTTGTTCGTATCGCTCTTGCCGGAATCGAATTCGAATTCCATGGTATGAAAAATATACCTCCGTTTCGCGATTGTCAATTTGGGCGGCTCTGCTTGGCGACCGCCTGATGGTCACGCTCGAATGGTCTCGTTCCCGCGACGGCCTGAGAATGTTGGCGACAGAATTCGAATTGCCTCTCTTTGCCTCTCAGTGCACACCGTTGCCTGGTAAGACCGGACCAAGAATCAAAAGAACCTGAACAGTGACGGATGTATACGCGATTCTCGGAACTACTTGCAGGGCTGACGCGTGCGGCTCGAGCGGGCCGCAGCGATTTGATCGACGCCACCCCCGCGCCGTGGTAGGATCCAGATATCGCTTAGGCAATTCGGGTACTTGCGGCGTTTTTTGCGAATCCGCGAGGAGCGTGCCGAGTTCGGGCGAGGCGTGGATTTGGGGGGTGCTGGGGGGCGCCGTATGATTCCACACGTGTGGGCCGCGGGTGAGCAGCCGGCCGCTTCGGGCGGCGCGGGTGCCAGCCATCGTAGCTTGCTAGGTGTCAGCGTGTGAGTGGGTGGAATTGGGTCGGGTGACGTGACCTCGTTCATCCGGCGATACTCAGGGATAGGCAACTTCTCTTGCAGATCTCCCATCAAGAACGAGCGAAGGTCTCCCGATAGGGGATGTAGCTCTCACGCATTTTCGCCCTCAAACCACCGATTTGGTTGGGCTGTTGCATCGAGATGGGCGTCGAAGGAGTGCGGGAGAGGGTGGGCTAGCGGATGGCCGACGACTCGAGTTTCGGGAGCACAGGGAGGTGCCAGGCGAAATGACAAACCAACTTGCCAATCTATTCGGAGGGGGGCCTCGCCCCATCCTTCGAAGCCCTGGCGGAGGGCGCAGGGTGTGGATCCTGTGCCTGACGTTTGGGCTGCTCGCCAGCGCGTTGCCCGCGTGGGCGGCCGAAATCGTGGAGGTGCGCGTCGGGAGACATCCCGCATTCACGCGCGTCGTCTTCGAGCTCGATCGCGCCGCCGGATATCGTATCGAGCGTTCCGATCCCTCGGCGGATGTCGTGGAGTTGATCGTTTCACTTGAAGCGGCCTCGATCCCGCACAACATCAAGTCCGGGAAGCTCTTGATCGAACAAGTCGACGTCGAGCCGCTCGGCTCGCGATCGGTCGCCCGGGTACGGCTCGCGAAAGAGGGTCTCCGATTGAAGGAGATGATCCTCACGAAGCCCCCGCGCATCGTTCTCGATGTGTTGAAAGATCCCGGAAAGACGCCCTTCGTGGCGCAAGAGTCGCCGCCGGAACCGTCACAGGCGCCCGGCGACGAGGCTTTCGATGAGATCGTGGCCAAGATTCCGATCGACCCGGCTCCGCCAATCGTCGTTCAAAAGGAGCCGGTCGTCGAAAAGGCGTCGCTGGCAGAGCCCGCTGTTGTGGCTGAGGTGGTCCGAGAAGAGGCGGAAACCTTCTCCGAGGACGACCTGCGAACGGTCGCCGACGAGCCCTCGACTTCGACGCCGATCGAAGAGCCGGAAGCGGCCCCGGAGGTGGCTCAGCTGGCCGCGGAGCCCGTGCCGGTCAGGCCCGCACCTGTTGCCCAGCCCACGCCGCGACCGATGGTCGCCAAGACCAGTGCGCCGCGAGATGAGGGCGGCGGTTGGATGACCTGGGCGCTGGTCGGAGGGGGTGTGGTTCTTCTCTTGCTAGGGGGTGGCTTCGTCATGCGCCGAGGGGGTGCGAGCGGTGACGCAGGCGAGTACGCGGAGGGAGACGATGCGTTTGGTTCCAACGCGAATGAACAGACGGGCGTCGACGAGAATCCCTTCAGCGGGTTTACGAACCAGGAGGCCGCAGGGTCGCCGTCGGACGCCTCGGACGATCTTGCGACACAGCCGATGATGAATGAAGAGGGTGCGACGAGCGCCTCCTCTCCCCAGGGCCTCGAGGCCGATGAAGAGAAAGAGTCGGAGTCGGTCATTTTCGACGACTCCGAGGAGACTGTCATGGACGAAATGGAAGTGATCTCACGAGAACAGGTGAACGAGAGCCTCGGTGGCTCGATGCCGCCGGCGATGGGGGCTGCGGTTGCGGTGCCCGAAGAGTTCCAGCAGATGGTGGCCGAGATGGGCCGCCGCATGGAGGCACTCGAGAGTCGCTGCGACGAACTCGTCGATGCCCGCGATCGCCTGGAACGACAGGTCGCCGCGCAGACGGAGGAACTTCGTGTTCAGCGCGCCGCCATCGCGCGCACCCAGCGCGCCGTTCGCAACCTCGGTCGACCCGAGGGAGAGGACCAGGAAGCGACGGAGCCCGCGCTGCGCGATCCGAATCGGACCAGCTCGGATTGATCGGGCGGGCTGAAATGCCGATCCAAGACAATTCGAGGACGCGCGTCTTGCTCGCAGGGCGCGCGTCCTTCGTTCCAGCCCCGGGTGCGTGGCCGCCGATCGGTCGAACCCGGAGAATCAGGTCCCCAAGAGCATCGAGCCAAGAGCGCCCACATGACTCCCGCGAGGCAACACGATCGATTCGACTCCCATGACCGCACCGAGCAGGCGAACGGTGTCGATGACTCGATCGTTGTCGATGAGTGTCGAGCCGCCGTAGACGATTCGGGAGACCTCCGCGGCCCGGGCCTGGGCGATCGAGAGGAGCGCGATGTTCTCGGCGACGAGTCCCATGATGGCGGCGGCGAGATCTTCCGGGAGCGGCTTCTCCTCGGGCGAACGCGCGAGCTTGCCAAAGGCGGCGGCGGTCGCTTCGGCCGCCAGGGGAATTTCGCTGTCCGGGTAGACGTCGGAGATCAGAAGATCGACGCGGCCGCGGTCGCCGCGCGCCGCCAGCGCCGCCAATTCCGAGTGGCTCCGACAATCCGTGAGTGTGAGGCCGAGGCCGAGGGCCGTCCCGCCGCCGAGAGCGGTTCCGCCGACGCGCTCGACCCGGTCGCCGTCGACGAGAAGCGCAGAGGTGCCCGTTCCGATCGACACCAGGAGATAGGCTTCATCGCCCGCGAGCCCCTGGCGGTCGAGCATGTGGTTGGCGCCGTGTCCCCAGGCATCGAACTCGATCGGATTCGCGGCCTGACGCCCGAGTCCGCCGAGTACGCCCGGGCTGCCGCAGCCGGTGATTCCGACCCGCTCGGGAGCAAGGTCGTCGAGCAGAGCGAGCACGCGATCGCGAGAAGGCGAGGGCCAGGTTCCGAAATGGAGATCGCCGCCCGAGCGCCTGATGCAGAGCTTCACGAGCGTCGCGCCGGAGTCGACGCCCACGGATTCCGCGGAATCGAGCGTCTCATCGAACTCGCCGAAGGGCGCAAACGTCCCAAGTTCGCCGGGCATTTCCGCGGTCGAGTTCGGGCTCATCGTCCGCTCCAGCGAGCGGCGGGTGCGAGCGCGCGTTCCAGGATTCGTTCGAGGTTCATTGCGTCCGAAGATTCACTTTTATATTCAATGAGTTAGTTTTCAGCCCCGGGTTTTCAACCGATGTATACCGCGTTTTACGGCCTGCGTGAAAAGCCTTTTGCGCTCAGCCCCGATCCCCGCTTCCTCTACCTGGCTGGTTCCCACCGGGAGGCCCTGGCTCATCTCCTCTACGGGATCGAGCAGGGCGAGGGGTTCATCTCGATCACGGGCGAGGTCGGAACCGGCAAGACGACGCTCTGCCGAACGCTTCTCGAACGTCTGGACGGTGAGGTCGAGGTCGCCTTTCTCTTCAATCCCAGTCGCAGCGCCCTCGAACTTCTGCAGTCGATCTGCACCGAATTCGACCTGCCCGCCGAAGGACTCGCTCGTCGCAGCCTGATGACCCAGCTCGATCGCTTCCTCGTCGAACAGAAGCGCGTCGGTCGTCGTGTGCTCCTGATCATCGACGAAGCGCAGACGCTCTCGGAAAACACCCTCGAACAGGTGCGGCTGCTCTCGAACCTCGAAACCAGCCGTGAAAAACTCATCCAGATCCTGTTGCTCGGCCAGCCCGAACTCGATCGCAAGCTCGACGATCGTGGCCTGCGTCAACTCCGCCAGCGCATCAGCGTGCGCTGGAAGCTCGAGCCGCTCGCTGCCGCGGAAACCCGCGCTTATGTGCGCCACCGCCTGGCCGTCGCCGCCGGAGAGCCGAAGGATTTATTCAGCGAGGCCGCGCTCCGCGAAGTCCATCGCCGCACCGGCGGGATTCCGCGGCTGGTCAATCAGCTTTGTGATCGCGCACTCCTGGTCGGCTATGCCGCGCGCGCTGCGTGGATCGGCCCAGGCTTTCTCCGCGCGGCCGCCCGCGAAATCCCCGATACCCAACGCCGGCGTGGCGGCACCGGCGCCTTTGAGAGGTGCGCCGCCCCCCGGCCCTGGCTCTTCTTCGCCGCGAGTTTCGCGCTCGTTGCCTTCTCGCTCTTCGTCGGATTGCAGGTCGGTCGTCACGGTCTGACCGATTTATTGCGCGCGTCGGTCTTCAAACCTGCGGAGCTGAGGGCCGATGCTGCGGGTCGCTCGCAGCAGAAGGCGGTCGCTCTCGCGCCGGACCGTCCGCGAACGCCTCCTCCGGCCGTTGGCGCGAATGCCTCCGCGTCGCGTTTTCCGGTGACGTCGGTCGGAGCCCTCGGTCCGGTCGTCGGCCCGCCGCTCATCGAATTGATGGGTCATGTCCCGGAAGAAGTGCGCGAGGGGTTGCGAATCGATCGCGGTGCCGTCGCGGCGACTCCGCCGCGGCCGGACTCCGTCGAGACCGCCCTCGCGCGTGGCCTGCTGCCGAAGCTCCTCGCGACTCGAAACGCCCGGATCGCGCTCTCCGAGAGTCGATCCGCGCTGCTCGCGCGCTTCGGTCGACAAGTCCCGCGGTTGGCCGCCGACCCCCGCGACGTGGAAGACCTGCGGCGAAGCTTCGAAGGCCGCGGCCTCACTGCGACGCCCTTCGATGGCGGCTCGATCGAATTGCTGCGCCGACTCGATCATCCCGTCGTTTTGCCCCTGGCCGTGCGTCCCCTCGACCTCTCTACGGATTCCGCTTTCGGCACGCATCCTGGCGCCGACGCCGAGCGCTGGGTCGCGATCACCGCTTTCAGGGGCGACCGCGCACGCGTCGCGGGCCTCGTTTCCGGACAGATCGTCACCGTTGCCATCGACGAACTCGAAGCCCATTGGCTCGAGACCGGCATCATCGTGTGGGAAAGATATGAGGCCGTCGCGGTCCTGCTGGTGGCAGACGACGAGGGCGCGGGCGTTCTCTGGCTGCAGCGCGCCCTCGCAGAGCTCCACTTTTTCGACGATTCTCCGAGCGGTCGTTTCGACGACCCGACGCGAGCGGCCGTGCGTCGCTTCCAGAGCAGCCGGGGCCTCGTGTCCGATGGCATTGTCGGCCCGCTCACGCAGATCGCTCTCTACGCGCGACTCAGTCGTTACCCCGTTCCGCGCCTGTCCGAATCTGCAACGGCGACGAATCTCCACTCCGACGCGAGCGCGAACACCCGCGCGAAAGCCGGTCCGAATGCGGATCCAAAAATCGATCGCGACACCCCGCCCGCAAGCCCGGGAGAGCGCGGATGAGCACCATTTTGAATGCCCTCAGACGTCTCGAAGAAGACCGCTCGCCTGAGCCCCTCGAAACGTCCCCCGAAATGTCGGCCGCGACGCCGAATGGGGCCGCCGCCGACCCGGCGGGCGACGCAGCCGCCTCGTTCCCCGCAAACGACCCCGGTGTGGCCGATCAGCTGCGTGAACGGATCCTCGCCGAAGAAGCCGCCGCGCTCGCGGGCCGATCGGACGAAGCGAATCCCGCACCCTTTCTGGCATTCCTTTCCGGAATGGGGGGCACTCTCGCAACCCCCCTTGTTCTGCTCTTGGCGGTTGGCCTGATCGCCTATTCGATTTCGGACGCGCCGGATCTTTCACCATCGCGATCCAATGAGCTCCGCCCGACAAGCCGCGCGGGATCTCGCGCCGCCGATGATTCGAGCCCCGGATCCGCCACCGGTGCTCCAGCGGTCGCCCCCCGACCCCGCGCCGCGGTTCCCGCACCGATCCCCGTCGCGTCGCCGCCCGTGCCGCAACCGCTCCCCGCCAGACTGGCCACCGAACTCGCTCCCGCCCCGGCCCCGATTCCCTCGCCCGATGCCGGGCCTGCGCGGTCCGCACCCGACCCCTCTTCAGCGCCGATGCCCCTCGCTGCGGTCACGCCGACCCGCGCCGCCGCAGCGGCCCGTCGGGTTCCGAGCTCCGAGGCCGCGCGTCCGGTAGAGCGCTCCGATCAAGTCGCCCTGCATACGTCGCCCGCGCTCGCCGCTTCCGGCGACGGCTCTTTTTCCGGCGAGGGTTCGGTTTCGCGCGAGGGCTCTGCTTCTGGCGGTCGCTCCGCTCTCCGCGACCGCTCCGGTCGCCCGCGTCCCTCCGCCGAGGAACGAGCGCCGTTCGCCGTTTCCGCACGGTCAACCGATGCCCCATCGGAACCCGGACGGGTTCGCGCCGCCGAACGCTCCACTGCCCAGGTCCCCGCTCCGCGTCCTACGTCTTCCATGCCCGCGCGCTCCTTGCGACCGAATCCCGTGCCCTCCGCTCGCAAGGACGTCGCGCGCGTCGACCGCCCCGGCCTCCCCGATATTCGTGTCGTCCGCACCTCGTGGCATCCCCGCGCAGACCGCCGCTCCGCTCGAATTCGACTCGAGGCGACCGAGGAGATTCTCAACCTCCATGAGGGCGACGCCGTCGGCGGTCTCGTCATCAAGGAAATCTCACCTTCCTCGGTGTTGTTCGAAGTGGGCGAAGTCGAGATCAGGCGTCGCGTGGGCCAATCGGGCGGCGGCTGAGCGCAGGGCATGCGCGCGATCAACGTTGGCCCTCGAGCGGCCACCCAGATCGGTCGGACTGCGAACCCCGCGCCCGCCTCGATTCAAGTCATGCATGTAGATCATCGTCGTCTTCACGCTGCGATGACCGAGCAGCTCCTGAACCGTTCGGATGTCATAGCCGTTTTCGATCAACGCCGTCGCGAAGCTATGTCTGAACCTATGCGGAGTCACCTCGATCCTCCGGATTGTCCCCCGTCGTCATGATGACCGGGGGCCGGCTCGATCTCTAATTTCACACCGCCGAGGATTGTAGACATCGATGCCCGTCACGAGGATGCCACGTGGTCGATACACGCTCTCGATCCGAGCCTGCGCTCGCACCACATATCCGACTAACGGCATATGAGTTCGAGAGAGCTCTCGCAGAAGTGAGAACGGACGGGGTGCCTTGAAAACGTGTTTGTCGAGGTTGCCCACGCGGAGCTTTTCCGCGAGGCCATGGGCCCCCCGCTTGTCGCTCTTCGGGCCTCGGCTCGTCGTGATGCCGACCACCACGAATTCGTCGGCGTGCGGGTTCAGCGTCTCGTAGAGCCATGCACTTTGCAGCCCCTCTTTTATGATCAGGTGTTTGTGTCCGGGGATCATTCGAACTGCTTCGAACAGGGCCTGGCCGTTTGTCTCGACCGGAAAGTCCTTGAGCTTCCGGCCCCTCTCTGAAATCACCGCCAGCGTGCAACTCGCGGCATGCATGTCCATCCCGATGTATCGGTGCCTCCTCTTCTCGTTGGGGATTGTTCGTTCCACAACTCGAGGATGTCCAACGATGCCGGGAGGCACCAACCTTCCTGTTCTTCGGGGACTGGGTTGTAGCTCGCAGACGCCATCGCCCTATGATGTTTATCCGCCGATCCTTCCGAGACGGAATCACAGGACCCTCTGACATTGGGCGAACTCGTAGATTTCTTCCTTGCCGCTGGGTCGTTGATCGACGTCCTCGAGAGGAATTTTGAGGACGATCCCCCATCAGGGCGAAGCGCAGCGCCACGATGCCGGCGACGGGCTCCCCGTGTTTGTATTCGACATGGCCAAGGGTGTAGGGTGTAGAATGGGCCTTTGAAATCCCTATCCGCCATGACATTGCAGCCGTTAATCGTCGTAAATGGAACGTGGGTTTCTTACTCTATCCATTTGAGAGGGAAAGGCTCCGCACGGTGCCCGATGACAACAACGAGCGGAGATCGATGCCTCGGGCGGAAATGGTCCGCGCGGTGCTGTTGCGCGTGAGTCTCCTTCCCTTTTTAGTGACCGCACCAGCGGGAGCCACGATCTATCCCGTGACCGGTTGGGGAGATGACCTCGACGGCCAGGCGTCGCCTCCTGTCTCGGTCGACGGCACCAGTGGCACGGCCAGCGCCATCGCGGCTGAGGGCACCCACAGCCGCGCGATCCAGACGGTGCCCGAGCCTTCCAGCGTGCTGCAACTCATTAGGGGAGGCGCACTGCCCTCCACACTCCAGCGTCGCAGGCGTTCAACAAGAGCGAACCCGTCACGGGGCTCCCCGTTGGGATTTGACATGACGTCCATGCTCGGACGTTCTGCCCGGGCCGGGCCCTTCGAGCCTACTTGTCAGAATGCCTAGTAATCGGTGGTGCGGAAATCGCTGTTTGAAATTCCGACGATTTCAGTCCCGAAGGCTTGTCGCATGAATTGGTGATTGCTCGAAGTCCTACCGGGAATGGCAGTGAGAAAGAAGCACGGGCATTCCCAGAATCAGAGAGCGACCTACGATGTCTCGAGAGGAGAAAAGAGTCATGAATGGATTGTTTGACCTGCGGGCGATGACCATCACGTTGTTGATCGTTTTGGTGGCTAGTTATGTGCTGTGCATTGCTGGAGATATGCTGTTCGGCTGGACGATGTACCAGGCCTGGTTGCCACTGTTGCCAGGCGTTACCTGGCCGCTGACGCTGAACGGATTCCTGCTCGGATTGGTTTGGTTGGTCGGCTACAGCGTCTATTTGGCGGTTCTCATCGTATTGCCGTACAACTGTCTCGTGCAGCGAAACGGCTCCTAGCCAAAGTTGAGAGCCTCCCCAGCTCAGCTGGGGAGGCAGCCGCAGTTTGACCATTCCGAAAATCTCCGAAGAACTCCCTTCCGTGAGCCGCCAAGCACCACGCAAGGGAGTCTTCTGTGAGACCAGTCGGAAGTTCAAATCACAGTCGTTGGGAGTGTAGGGATTACGTCGTCTTCATCCCGAAGTGCCGCAAGAAGTCGATATTCGGCCAGATCAGGCAGGACCCGGGTGAAGTGATGCGTTGGTTAGCTGAGCAAAAGGAGAGTCGGATCGAGGAAGGGCACTTGATGTCCGATCCGGTTTACATGATGATTGGGATTCGATCGAAGTATGCGGTTTCCCAGGTCATCGGATTCATCAAGAGGAAGAGTGAGATTCATATCGCGCGCCGCTATGCCGAACGAAAACGGAGCTTCGTGGGACAGCACTTCTGGGCGCGTGGTTAGTTCGTTTCGACCGTGGGTCGAGACGAGGAAGTGATCCGGGAGTACATCAGGCATCAAGCACATGAGGATTGGATGATCGATCAGCTCAATCTGATGTAGACCTCTGTCCCCCTTTAGAGGGTTCAAGGAGCCGCGAAGCGGTTCCGTTCTCCAGGCCGCCTCGAGCGGCTCACATTCCCGAAATGGTAGATTGATTCAATGAACCTACTGACCGAACTTTCACCGCTCCCGATCAGGGGGGATGTGCGATCGCGGTTTTGCAACGTAGTCGCCGAACTTGCTCTGATTTCGACGATCTGTCTCATTCTCATTCCTGCGTCGATGGCCGCTGAGGAGGACCCCTGGGCGGGGGTTGAAGAGATGTTGGTCACGGGTCATGGCGGCGAGGGCATCCTGGCGACTACGGGCACGTCAGTGACGGCCTTTGACGGGGGGGAGCTCCAAGCGCTCGGCGTCGCAAATGTCTCCGACCTCGCCCAGTTTACACCGAATCTCGAAATCAAGACTTCCGGCGCGACGACCGCAACTCTCTTTATTCGCGGTGTCGGGTTGAACGATTTCACCGCCAATGGCTCCGGCGCGGTGGCCGTCTACCAGGATGACGTGGCCATGAATCTGCCCGCCATCCAGCTCGGTCAGATCTTCGACGTCTCGGGCATCGATGTCTTGAAGGGACCGATCGGGACCGGGCCGGGTCGCAACGCCAGCGCCGGTGCGATCAAGATCTATTCGAACAAGCCGTCCGGCGTTCTGGAGGCTGGGCTCCGTTTCGACTACGGCAACTACGCGTTCATGGACGCCGAGGGTTTTCTGGAGGTCCCGATCGTGGAGGATACACTTTCCACCCGCATCGCCTTCCGATTCACGAAACGCGACGGTTTCGTCAAGAACAACTGCGGAGGCATCTCGCAGGCCCAGATCGATGCAGCTCAAGTATCGAACACATCTCTCTGCGGCGAGATCCCCAACCAGACCGATATATTCAGGGCCAACCTCGCCAAGGACCTGAACAACCGCAATACCTGGGCCATTCGAGGACTCACTCGGTTTGCGCCACCCGTACCCGACCTGGACATGAGCTGGCTGCTCGGCCTCAACCTTGCGCGCATCGATCAGAGGGGCAACGTAGGCCAGTCGATCGGTGTCGCGGAGCCCCCGACCGGCGGTGGCGGTCTCTCCACCGGCCAGAAGAACCTCGGCTATCCGGACCGGCTGGGATACGTCCCGGCTGAGGTGCGGTCGGAGCGCGAGGAGGTGACCTCCTCGTTTCCATCACGGCCCCCCGTCCGAGTCTGCCGCCGCGATTCGAATGCTCCGGGCTGCGAGATCCAGAGCCAGATCGATGAGGTCCTGAATCGGAGATTCGCCCAACGTCCGCTCGATACGGATCCCTTTTCGGGCGACTACAACCGCGATGGGTACGAGCGGCAATCCTCATGGGGCGGTTTCCTTCGCGGGGAGTGGACGATCGATTCAGTCACGATCACATCCATCACGGGCTATGCCTCCTACGATCGGGAGCGCGCCATCGACGTGGACTACAGCCCCAACATCCTTTTCGAGCTCGATACGGACGACAAAGCATGGCAGGCGTCCCAGGAACTCAGGTTCAGTGGCGCGCTCGAGGTCACACCCCTCGACTGGGAGTTCGGTGGCTACACGCTCTTCGAGGAACTCAACTTCGCGCAGAACAATCTTCGACCCGTCCTGTCCGGAATCCAGACACTCGATCAGACTTACGAGCAGAAGACCAGCAGCTTTGCCATCTACGGCGAGTTCCTGTGGGAGCTAATCGACGACGTCGAGCTCGAGGCAGGTGCCCGATACAATTGGGAGAGTAAGAGCATCGATGCCGACGTCATCCGCGGGAGGGATTCGCCGCTCTGCATCGATAGCAGGGTAGGAGTCGGGCCGGCCACTTGCGAGGACAAGCAGACCTTCGATGACTGGACCGGGATCGCCAAGCTCAAGTACTTCTTCACGCCGGATGTCTCGCTGTCGATGAAATACACGCGCGGCTGGAAGGGTCCTCAATTCAACATTCGCGATGGCGCATCGGCGGTCGGAGCCCTGGACCTGGCCGATCCCGAAAAGCTCGATGCTCTCGAGTGGAACCTGGGTGGCAGCTGGTTAGACGGCCGCCTCGCGCTGCAAGCCGCGTTCTTTTGGTACAGCTACCAGGATTATCAGGTCTTTACTTTCCTGAATCGGGTGGGGACCCCGCCCCAACGGATCGTGGTCAACGCCAGTGACGCCCGACTTTGGGGAGCTGAGATTGAGACCACGGTCGAGCCGATCGACGGCCTGGTCTTCGATTTCCGCTTCGGCTGGCTGGAGAGCAAGTTCCTCGATTTTACAGAGGCCGCCCAGCGGCAGGTCTTTAATACCTTCACGGGAGTGAACGATGTCTTCACGGTCAGCCAGGATTACGACGGCAACCGGCTGCCTAATACGCCGCGATTCAAGATCAGCTTCGCCGCAGAGTATGAGTTTGTCATGGGGCGTTCGGGCTCACTGATTCCGCGCTACGATCTGACTTGGACCGACGACATCTTCTTCGACCAGACTGAAGGCCAGGGAGCCCGTGGCTTCGGGGGGGACAGCTTTCCCGAATTCACGATCGGCCAGACGGCGTATGCGTTGCACAATCTGCGCCTTACCTATCGCTCGCCGAACGAGTTGATGGATGTGGCGGGATGGGTTCGAAACATGACAAATGAGGTGTACAAGACCAGCGCCTTCAACGCGAGCCAGGCTGGCTCCTTCGTCGGGCAGTTCTTGGGCGATCCGCGAACCTATGGATTGAGCGTCTCCGTCAAGTACTAGGATCAGTCGATTTTGTAGCCGAGCGCCCTGAGGTGGTTCAGCTCGAGCTCGTCGATTTCGATCTCACTGGCGTCTCCCCAGGGCGCGGGTCGGCTTTCGTGGTAGTCACCGAGCAGAGCCCGCATGGAGTCCGCGACCTCCTTCTCATCGTCGAGGACGTTTTCCAGCTCAGCCGGATCGGCATTTGAATCGAAGAGTTCCTCACGGAGCTCGCCGTCGGGCCCGACGGTGCTCACGAAGCGATGGCTCCCATCGACCACGGTCACCATCGGTCGCGTCTTCTTCTTTTTGATGTCTCCCCAGCCTTGCTCGATGTGAGCGAAGGCAGAACCCGGGTCGGGGGCTAGGCCATGCCCACCCGCCGCGAGGATCTCGCGGCGTCGTGAGCGCCCGTCGGCATCTGGGAGAGCCGGTAGTCCGAGCAGATCGAGCACGGTGGGCCAGACGTCGACACCGCCGGTCGTGGACTCGACCACGAGCCCGGGCGCAAGTTGGAACGGAAAGCTGATCAGGAAGGGGACGTCCGTGGTTTCCCGGTAGACGGTCTGCGCGTGGCCCTCGAAGCCGCGCTCGTTGAAGGCCTCGCCGTGGTCAGAGGTCCACACGATCAGGGTCTTCTCGAGCAATCCTTGCTCGGCCATATCGGTCAGCAACTCTCCTATGACAGAGTCGTTGTGATGGATCGAATTGTCGTAGACGTCCGAGTACTCCGAACCGAAGAGCGCGGAGTCGTCACTGTAGAGGTATTGGTGGACATCCATCATGTGGAGATAGAGGAACCAGCGCTCGTCACCATGAATGCGAAGGAACTCGCGGGCTGCTTCGGCCACGTCATAATCCGTGCCCTCGAGGGTGACGTGGGGGTTCTCCCTGCGAAACCGTTCGCCCCGGACCCGGAAAGCCGGACGCGCGTAGACCTCGAACCCCTTGCTGAAGCCGAAGTTCGGATCGACCCATCCGTTCCGCCAGATACCCGTCGTGTGGAATCCTGCCTCGCGGAAGATCTCAGCGGGCATCGTGGCTTCCTCCGGGATGCCGTGGAGCGATTTGAGCACGCCGGTTCGGACTGGATTGAGTCCAGTCCAGAGGGAAGCCATCGAGGTTTTCGTCCAAGAGGACTGCGCTGTGTGTTGCCGGAAGAGCAGACCCGTCTCAGCCAAGTAGTCGAACATCGGGCTCGTCTCTCGCTCGTAGCCGTAGGCACTCATCCGATGGGCACGGAGCGTGTCGACGAGGATGAACAAGACGTTTAGATCGTCGCGCTCTCGGAGAGCCATCACGTCGTAGACGTTGCCCGGCGGACGTGGGTCTGAATTTGTGATGACGACGGTGCGGTAAGCGGCATAGGACAGTGCCCCGACGACGACGGTAGCGGTGATCCACCTGAGACTGGAGAATTCTCTCGACATTTTACCTACGCTAACGCTCTCCCTCTGACGATCCAAGAGTGTCTTGGGATCTGCGTGGAGGGAGTCGATCCCGGCCTGGTCGATCGGAAGCCAGGCCCTCTCTTAGCCGTTCAGTTGGCTCCACTCTCTTGAAGAACCTCGGAAGGACCACCACTATATGATCGGATTCGCGCGCCCGTCTCGTCTCTCTGTTTCTAGGAGGGTATTCCTCGGAATCGTCTCGGCCACGCTCCTCAACGTGGCCTGCGCCGAAAAAGATGAGCTCGAGACCGTCAGGCAGGCCCAGGCCATCGGTCATTTCGAACAGTCGGTCGAGCCTCTCCGGAGATTGCTTGAGCAGGATCCAGAGTCCACGGAGCTGCATTATCGCTACGGCCTAGCGCTTGCCCGCATGGGCCGACCGACGTTGGCTATTTGGTCGCTGCACCGCGCCCAGGAGGATCCGCGATGGGTGGAGGATGCGTCGCTGGTGCTCGCTCAGGCAGCCGTGATGACCCAGGACTGGCGGACCGCGGTCAAGTCGGCCAGCCGGGTTCTGGACGAGGAACCAGAGCACGTCACCGCGCTGTTCCTTCGTGCCATGGCCTATGTTGGAGACAAGAAGCACCCCGAACTCGCCCTGGACGATCTCGATCTCGCCATCGCCATTGACCCCGATAACGTCTCCCTCCGTCCGCAACGCGTCATGGCGCTGATCCTGGCAGATCGGATCGACGAGGCCGCTGAGGAGATCGACGTCCTCGATGCGCTCTTCGAGGACTCTAATGCGCGAGGCCAGGACCTGGCTGGAACGATCTGCACAATGCGAGCGGTTCTCTACAAGGAATGGGGGGAGTTTGCGGCGGCCGAACAGCATTTCGAGAAATGCCTCGAGCGCAATCCGCTGGACTCCACGGTGATCAGCGAGTCAGTGGCTTTCTTTAGCTCGACCGGCGACTTCCGGCGGGGCAACGAGATCTTGCGCCAGGTCATCGCGGAGCGGCCGACGTGGGTGGTCTACCGGTCGCGATTGGCGAGCCGACTCCGTTTTCTGAAGGCCTTTGACGAGGCGGAGGCGGTGCTGCGCGAGGCCCTCGAACTCGATTCGCCCGGTCTGGCAGGCGCGATCTGGACCCAGCTGGCGATCCACTATGCCGAGCTCGATGATGCCGTCGCCGCGGCCGCGGCGTATGGCAACGCAGTCGAACTCGCTCCGGAGGTCTCCGAAGCCGGTTGGCTGACCTATGCCGATATGTTGATCGCGGCTGATAGAGTCGACGAGGCACTCAAGGTCGCAGAGAAGCTGAGCGACAAACGCTATCGTAATCTGGTCGCGGCCCGCTCGAGTCTACAGCGTGGGGAGCCCGCCGAAGCGCTCGAATATTTCGATGCGACGCTGCTGCTGTGGCCTAACAACTCGGGCGCTCGCTATTTCGCGGCGCGCGCGGCCGAGCAGGTCGGCGACTTCGATCGAGCGGTCTCCGAGTATCGCCAATCCATGCGTTCGGACTCGGCCGCAGGGGACACGGGGGTCCGGCTTGCGAAGTTGTTGATCGCGTTGGGGGACGCCGAAGGCGCCCGGGTCGCGATCTACCATCACTCCGAAGCCCAACCTGGCGATCGAGTTGGACGCCTGCTGCGGCTTGAACTGGCGATCACGGATCCCAAGCCGTCCTCGCGAGCAGAGCTTGCGGCGCTCTCCCAGACGACCCTCTGGCCATCGGCGATCGCGCGCAACCTGGACACGATCGCCCGGCTGCGAGGCGCCGATCGCGCGCTCGAACAATATGACGCGCTGGTGAGCTCGATCGGTCGGGAGCCGGATCTCACGGATCCGGCGGGCGCGCCGGTACTGCATTCCCTCGTGCGCTTCTGGAGCGAGGCCGGGGAGACCGAGAAGGTGGGCCAGGCTGTTGCCAGCGCGCTCAAGGCCCATCCGGATGAGGCTGCTTTTCATTCGATCGCAGGCCTCGGGAAAGAGCTGGCGGCAGCGGAGCCCTCCGCCGGTCTCGAAGCCTACGAGCGTGCCATCGCGCTCGACCCCGGTGAGCCCCACGCTCTGCAGGGCCTGGCCCGAATCGCTCAGCGAGCGGGCGACTCAGGAGCTGCGATCCGATACCTCGATCGTGCAGCGGAGTCCGAGCCGTGGTCGAGCGCGATCGTCATTCGAGCGGCAGAGGTGCTGGAGGAGCGCGGCGGCGATCCGGAGGCGGTCGAGCGGCGCTGGCAGAGCGTGTTCCGCGAGTTCCCCTGGGAATTTGCCCCGCTCGAGGCACTGGCGGGGATCGCGCTGGCGCGGTCTGACACTGAAGCCGCGATGGATCTGGCCACCCGAGCCGTTCGTCTGCGTGGCGGCCGCCCCGCCCTCGAGCTCCTCGCGACCGTGCGCGACGCGCGGGGAGAGTTCGCCGAAGCCGCGGCGATCCGCGACGGCCTTGGTCCAACGGGGTCATCCGACCCGGAGTAAGCGGTCAGCGGGCTCCACATCCATCCCTCAGCGGCTAGGTACCGGTCGCCCAACGCGGCGCGGCATCCGACTCGGAACCGCCCCGAGGGAATCCCCGAAACCAGCACATAGCACGCGAAATCTGCCCAGCTCTACAATCATTCATGTTAACCTGGAGTTTCTTAGCGGTGCTGATGTTCGGCGGCGAACGAGCTGGCGGGCTGACTTGTATACGTGAAGCGGATGATCACGTCGATGTCATTGAATCGCGAGCTGGGATGATCTGTAGTGTGCTGCATTGTTTCGTACCGGACCGGTTGGCAGAACTTTTTAAAAGAAAAAAGAAAGAAGAGGGACAAGGGAATGAATCAGTCAATGATCCATCGGGGCCTCAGCATCGCGGTCGCGGCGGTCTTACTCTTAGCCGGGGGAACGGCGCAATCAGCTGTCCGCTACGCGGGGGGCGACAACGGAATCATTAATCCCTCGACCACCGATTCGTACGAGCTGGGACCGTGGAAGATCTCGGAGATGGTGAACACGAGTGGAGCGGGCGGGGCGGCCCCCCTGGCAGTCGGACAGCAGATCAGCTTTGCGGGCGGCAACACGGACCCCGCGGTCAAGAACAGGTTCCAGGCGGGTCCGATCCGCCGGATTTTCGGTGCCTACGTGTTCGTTGCCCAAAATACGAAGACGGTTACGTCCACCCGCCCCGACCCGGTCATCTTCTCGCAGGGCGGTGGCGCAGGATCGCCAGCCTCCATTGCCTTCTGTCCGCCGATTGGTGATCTCAATCCGATGAACGGCAATCTCAACTGCAACCTAACGAGCGAAGCAGGAGCGGCGACTTACAACATCGCCCTCAAGATCGCCAAGACCGGAAACAACAACGGCTTCGGGGGTGTATACAACCTTGTGCGAAACGTGCACGCGGGCGTCTGGTTCGCGTTATCGCCTTTCGTGCCGATGATGAATACCACCTTGACCCAGGTTGTCTCCTTCAAGAACAACGACAACACCAACACTTGGCCGGCCGGCCAGGATAACTTTGCAGTCAACACCTTTATGGGCTCGAAGGGTAACCGATACCGGGCCCACCTCACGGACGTTACGGGCACCGCAGATCCGCTCAGCACCATCCATGGCGCAATCGCAACGCTGCTCAACCCGGGTTCCCCGACTGCGCCGATCGCGTCTCCGCCGGTTACGGACCTCGAATGGGGCTTTCGGATGACGACGGGTGTGGTCTCGGGGTCGGACATGGCGCCCAACGCGACGTCGTTCATCACGACCGGCAAGGACACCGTGACCCCGAGCGGCAACGTTCGGAATCTGGTTTTGGTCGGCGGCGGTATGGCGACCTCTCAGGGCAGCGGCACTCTCGCGCTCTTCAACCGGAACATGATCATGAAGTTTTCGGTGGTTCCCGAGCCTGGCACTTTGGTTGCACTCGCGGTGGGCGTGGTCGGCCTGGCCGGCCTGGGCCGGACGCGACGGCGAAGCGACTGATCGTCTTCCCCATTGATTGATGGATGGGTCGAGCGAGCTGGGTATCGGCCGGTCGACCCATCCAAGGGGATCTCTAATTGATCGTTGGGGGGATGTGACTTAGGCCGCTACCCCCTCCTTCTGTTTGGATGGGTTGGCGGGCCTGGATCGGATTCGGGGATCCTTACATCTGGGAATGTTCAGGGGATTGTCCCGCCCGCTGTTGAACTTCTCTGAGCGGCGGCTCTTTGATTCAGCTTAGGCGACGCGCTTTGCGAGCCCCTCTTTGAGGGAGGCAGCTGCCCAGGGATGATCGGCTTCGAGAGAAGAGGCCAGACGTTCGAGTCTACGCTTGGCCACCCTCGCGCATCACCCAGGCTCCATGCTTCCTTCAGGATGACCTTCACGCTCTCGTGAAGACGATCCGGAAGATGACTCAGGATGTTGCGACGCTTGTGGAACTGGAAGCGCTGGACCTTGGCCAACGGGCCAAAGATTGTCTGAACGGCTGAGGTGGATGCCTTCGCTGCATCGATCACGAAGAGTCTGGCTCGTTCCTGGTCGAGACCTCGATCAAACAGATCGCGAAGCAGCGATCGAACCACCTGGCCGCTCTCCGCATCTCCTTCGCTCAGACCAAGAACCTGCTTCTTTCCCTCATAATCGATGCCCAGAGCGATCGAGACAAGATGATCGCCCAGATGGATGCCATCGATCATGATGATCGGAAAGTGACGATCGCCCAGCGGCATCGTCAATCAACTCGTCATCTGCTTCGTCATCATTGCCACGTAGCGGCACGAGACGGAACTCTTCGAGGTCGATCGATCTTCGATCTCGCTCGGAAGCGGGTCGAGACTCCGCGCGTACTTCCGACTCGAGAGGCCGTAGACCACGGCGTTCAGCGCGTGATGATCGAGAGGCTCTCGGTCTGCGGCGAACGCGAAGCTCGACTTCCTCGCCTTCTTTGCTCCGGACGCGAGGTCGTTTGATCACGATGCGGCGACCGCCGAACGTGACTTCGCTCTGCGTGGTTCCGCCTCGTCCTGCAGATCGATCTGGATCTCGCTTCCAGCGAGGACCGCAAAGATCTTCGCGGTCCTGCTCCATCACAGCCTGCAGAACTTGTTGTCCTGAGTCGACGCAGAGTTCGAAGAACGATTTCTCGGTGTTGGCGAAGGCTCACAGCAAGGGGAGCGGAATTTCAACCGCCATCTTCTTTAGCGAATCGACGGCTTGGAGGTGTGTGGGATTCTTGGCATGCTTGATCGTGGTGGTGGCGCCATCAAGGGTTTAGGCACCCCCTCCGTAACACGCGGAGGGGGAAGGAGCCGCCGCTCTATTTTCATAGAAGATCAACTGGGATTGGGACATTCCCTACTATTTCAGCAAGTTAGGCAACACTATGGCGGGAGGGGGTAAGGCTTTTACTTGGACATCCGAAATCGACCCTTGGCAGCGAACGGCGAGTTCGCGATGGTCTGGCCGGCCAACCGCGGTCGAGCCTTGGAACCCGGATGGTGGATGTCCGCGAAAATCGGAGAGCAGAACCTTGAGCGCGACCAGCCATCGGATCATCTTTATGTCGCTAATCACGCTTGCGACCATCGGCGTCTTCCTTGTCGCGCCCGCCGCGGTGATCGCGCAAAGTGGGGACCCGGCGGGCGAGGGAGATCCTGCGGATTCGCGTTGGATTCCCAGCGTGTCGCTCCAGACCGGCATCGCCGTGAACAAGCGCGAAGGCGAGGTCTCGAGCATCGAGCGCGGGTATAATGAGGGAAGGACCACCCAGATCTTCGGTACCTTCGGGAGCAGCTTACAGCTCGAGACTCCCCGGCTGTCCTTTATTCCCTACCATCCTCGTTTCTTTGCACGCGCAGATATCCACTACGGCGCCGATAACAAGGAATCCTTGGTCAGCGAGGGCATCGCCGACGATTCGATCCGCAGGCTCGGTGACGGCTTCAACCTGAATGGTGGAGTGGTCGAGCAGGTTGTCGGCCGCGGGAGCGCGCTCCGACCCCAGGTGGAGCCGCTGATCCTCGGCGGCGGTCTGGGACTTTCCTTCCAGGCCGAAGTCCTCGGACGAAAGCTCCGCATCAAGCCCTCGGTCGAATGGATATTCCAGCGTGACGAGATCGCCCTCGAGTTCTCGGATGTCGAGGGCAACGGGACCGATCCGGGTCGCTGCCAGCCCGAATGCCGCGCGGTGTCGATCAACGCCCAGGATACGAAGGGCTACCACAGCCTCGGTCCCGGTCTCGAACTCGACTACGACACGGGACGTGCCGGCAACTTCAGGGCCAGCCTCTTCAGCCGCTTTCAGGCCCTGGCGATTGTCAGCGGCCGGGACTCGCGGTTAGACGCCACGGGAAGCTGGCTTATGCGCACCGTCGAACGAATCAACGGAGAGCATGTGATCACGTCGATCGATCCCGTCCCGGGTCGTGGCGACACGACCGTGAGTTCCCGCTATAAGCGAGACCCCTGGAGCTATGTCGTTGTTGTGGGATTCCGACTCTACTGGGATCCGAGATAGGTAGATGTTAGGCGCCCAGAACGGAAGTGAATCCGCCACGGTCGCCCCGGATAGCTGCACAACCCTCGCGTTCCTCGTACTGGCCGCGGCCCTCCTCTACCTCTGCGGAGCGCCGCTCGAAACAGATGACGTCTGGTGGCATCTCTCCCTTGGGCGCGCCTTCGCGAAGGAAGGGCTCTGGCTGACGGCCGACCCGCTCCTGCATACGAGTGTCGGCCCGCCGATTCCGGCCGCATGGCTGAGCGACCTCCTTCTCTACTTTGCCTCTTTACTTCCGATGGGCCTCCACGGGCTTCGGGTGCTCCATGTCGCGAGCGTCGCGGGGATCATGGGAACAGCCTGGTTCACGCTGCGGAGGGCCAGCGGCTCCATCGGTCTGGCGAGCTTCGCCGCCTCCGTCTTCCTCCTCCTCTCGGCCTACCGGTTGACCCAGCTACGGCCCGAACTGGCCACGCTGCTCCTCAGTCTGCTCCTTTATACGCTCCTGCTGCAGACACGCTCACCACCCTCCTGGCTGCGCATCGGTCTCGCGGCGCTCCTCTGCGGCCTGTGGGCCAATCTGCATCCGGCATTTCCCCTCGGTCCGCTCTTGATCGCGGGTGCCGCCGCGGGGATCATCGCAGAACGTTGGCTGCGCACGAATTCGAGCGCGCCCCGACTCCAGGCTCGCGCGCTTCGACTGAGTTGGGCAGCTTTGCTCGGGTTGGGCGCGACGTTCGTCAACCCGCTGGGTAGTGGTGCCCACCTCCTCTTCTTCCGGGCGGGTGAGGCGTCGCCCGAGTTAAGCTTCGTTGTTGATGAGTGGTCGCGCCTCGACCCCTTCCACTGGGCACCCGCAAATCTGCCACCCGGACCGGTGGGCTGGCTGGCGTACCTGCTCCTGAGCTTCGCGACTCTGACAGCGATCGGCGCTGCAGTCCGCCTCTGGCGTCGCGGCGAGGAGGAGGGTCGGCTCGCGAATGTCGATGGAGCCCTTGTCGCATTTGCCCTCGTCGGCGTCATCGCGCCCCTCTACGCCGTTCGATTCCTCTGGCTAAGCTTCTTTCCTCTGCTGCTCCTAGTGAACATCGCGCGGGACGCGACGCGCGATCGCGCTCTACTCCGCTGGTCGGTCGCGCTCGCAACGCTGCTGCTGATCTTCGCTTCTCACCAATTCGGTCAGTGGCAACGACTGTCTTCAGGCATCTCCCTGTCCGGCTATGGCGACCCCTACCATCGCTGGAAATACCAAGACCGCGCCGTGCGTTTTCTCCAGGAGACCCGTCTCGAGGGAAATCTCTACAACCCGTACTCGATGGGCGGATTTCTCGGCTATTGGCTAACCCCCCGACTTAGGCTCTTTATCGACGGATCGCTAAACGTGCCGTCACGTGTTATGCGCGAATATCTCGCGATCCAAGCGAACTCGGCTGAACACGAAGATGAGAGTGTCACCTCGCGCCTCGATCACTACGCCGTCGACGTGTATCTGGGCGTTGGCATGCCGACGTTGCCTCCAATCAACCGCCCGTGGCGCTATACGGCCCGGCATCTGCTGGGCAATCCCGATTGGATCCTCGTGTTCCGCGACATGCGGAGCGCGATCTATCTTCGCCGGAACGCACGCAACACCGAAAATCTCAAGCGCGTCCAGGCTTATTACGACCGTGCGGAAATCTCCTTCGATTCGGAGCAGGGACTCGATGTTGCAAGGCTGATCGACGAGTCGCCGAAGTGGGCTGCGGAGCGCGGTCTGGTACCGATGGATTTTGAGCGGCGCCTCCTGCGGGCCGCGAAGCATGAAGGCATCCTTCGTGCGGGGCTCGGCATTCTCTCGGCCACCTACCATTCGATCGATCTCGATGAGCGGGCTTGGCGATTCGACGCGACTCTGGCCAACGCAGTCCCGACCGCCTCGGGGCCGCGGACTCGGCTGGTCGGAGGGCTACTCAGACTCGGTATGATTGAGCAAGCACAGCGCCAGGCACGCTCCCTCGACAGGCTGGCCCCGAACGATCGGCTCTCCCACTTCCTGATTGAAGAAGCGAAGATCCAGTCGACCATGGGCGAGGCCGAGCGTCGACTTCGCGTCTCGCGCATGCCGGTGTTGTCGCCTCGTATGGCAAATATGCTGCGCGGCCTTCAGGCGGCGGCGCGCCCCCTCGTTGACCCGACGCAGGGCGGCAGCGAGATCTTTCATGATGACTGAGTACGCGTCGCGCGAAGCGGTCTCTCTCGCGACCGCCGAGTAGACCTCCAATGATTAGGCGTCAGTCGGCGCCGCGTGGCGTCACTGCCAACAAGTCGGAGAGCTTGTTCCCGCGCGGAGATACAATGCGCGGCAGATTCCTGGAGTTCGCGTTTTGGCTGATGGCCTCCTCGGCACAAGTGGGATGCGCGATGTATCCACCCTTCGATCAGACCTTTGCCGAGATCCGTACGCCCTATTTCGAGGTCCTATGCTCCTTCGATGAGCAGGACACACGGGGCCTGTCCCGGACGCTCGAGTCATTCCACGCGGGCATGACCCGTGCGCTTGGGATTGCCCCGAGTGTCGCAGCAAGTCAGCGCATGCAAGCGCTCGCCTTCGACGGTCGAAGTTCTGGTCGTCCTTTTGGGATTCGCGGCGATGATGCCTATTCCGTACCGGGCGTCGAACGTCCGACGGCGGTGCTTCGCACGGCGCCAAATTGGCGCGACGTGACTCCCGCCGCGATTCGGCATCGTATTGAGCACTGACGGCTGCGCGATGAGACGCCTCACCGGCACCCTTTATGGCAAGAAGAAGGACTCGCACAACTCGGCCCTACGGTCGACGTTCGAGGAGAACAGATCCTGATCGGTTCGCCGATCGAGTCTCACACAACACGAATTCGCGATTGCCGGTGAGGTCGTCTCGAGAGTCTACTGAACGAGAAGGATCTCTCGAACTACACACAAAAGGCTCGGGCGGACCTCGACGGGCGTTCCTGGGCCATCGTGCACGTGCTGAAATCGGGCGGCGTCGCAATACAGAAAGGCGGATTAGAGCGTCTGCGACTTGCGCAACCGGCCCTGGCCGCGACCGAGGGCAACGATCCTCGTGTCCTGGTAAGAGTCGCCGACTTCTATTGTCGCGCGGCCGGATCAGAGTCGCTCGTCGATGGAGAGCGTCAGATGCGTCTCGACCGCGCCCGATCACTCTACGAGAAAGCGATCCAGGCCGGCAGCCAGAGTGTCGACGCCCGACTGGGGCGGGCCCGGGTCTTCCTCGACGAGAAGCAGGATCTCGCCGAAGGATTCAGATCACTGGAGACGGCTCGTGTAATGCGACTCGGTTGCCTTGAACTGGACCTGGCCTTCGCCCGCTTCAAGCCGACGATGGGTACAGACTTCGTCGCTCGGATGTTTACGATCGACAGTCGAATCCGTTATGATTTCGGATTTACGGTAGGGTGATCGACATGACGCGTAGGATCCCGGCGCTCGACGAGGCGCCTAGCGCGCACGCCTACTATGTCCTCGCAATGCTCTTCCTGGTACTCGCGACCAGCCTGATCGATCGCAACATCCTCGGGATTTTGCTCCCGGATATCAAGGCAGATCTACAGATCTCCGATACACAGCTCGGGTTGCTGACCGGCCCGGCCTTCGCGGTGACGAATGCGATTGCAGGCATTCCGCTCGCACGACTCGCCGATCGCTGGTCTCGCCGCGGGATCGTTGCCTGGGGCCTGCTGGCATGGTCCGTATTGACCGCGATGCAAGGTCTGACCCGGACCTTCGGCACTTTACTGATGGCACGAATCGGGGTCGGGATCGGTGAAGCATCGACGGGCCCCTCGGCACATTCGCTCATCTCCGATTATTTCCCGATGCGCCAGCGGGCCACCGCGATCTCGATCTATACGATCGGTGGACACGTAGGTGTGGCGCTCGCCTTTGTCGTCGGCGGGTGGCTAAGTGATGCGTACAGTTGGCGTACCGCGCTCGTAGCGGTTGGTCTTCCTGGCATCGCCCTCTCCTTTCTCTTTCGGTTTACGGTTAGAGAACCCGCGCGGGGTGCGATCGAGGGGTACGTCGACACGGGTGAAGCGGTTCCGCTCCGGGAGCTGGTACGGGTGCTCAGCCGCAAGGCGACCTTCCGACACTTGACGATGGCGCTACCGCTCTTCGTTTGCTCATCCTATGTGCTGGGTATTTGGGGGCCGAGCTTTTTCTTTCGGATCCATGGGTTGACCAAGACTGAAATCGGGCTTTGGTTCGGCTTGATCATCGGCGTGGCTGGGGGCGTCGGTTCGTTTGCTGGTGGCTTCATTTCGGATCGTCTCGCCCAGCGCGATCGGCGTTGGTATGCGTGGTTTCCGGCGCTGACCACGCTCTCTGCGGTGCCATTTTACGTGGGTTTCCTGCTCCATCCCGACCCGTGGGTCGCGTTGACGTTATTGGGTCCGATGGTTTTACTCAACGCGACTTCGATTGCGCCGTTGTGGGCAGCCAACCAGGCGATCTCGCCGCCGCGGATGCGAGCGACCTCGTACGCGATTATTCATCTGGGCTTGAGTGCCGTGTCTGGCGGATTGGCTCCGTTTGTCATCGGCTATTTGAACGATGCAATGGCTCCCGAGTTTGGTGAACAGGCGATTCGGTACTCGCTCTTTATGGTGGCCTTCACGAACATATGGGGTGCCTTCCACGCCTACATGGTCGCGCGCCGACTGCCCGGCGACTTCATCGATCCATGACCGACTCAGTATGGCGGTCCACCACTGCGTGAGTTCTGTCAGCATCCAGTGCGTCAACCCCCAAGAAACGGAGACCGAGAATCATGAGTGAATCCGCAGAGTCAAGACTGGCCTTTCGTCATATCGACGAGGAGGAGTGGTATGAGGTCAAGGCCCAGATGCACGGCGACAGACGCGTCTCGGTCTGAGAGAAATATCTTGAGTGGACTCCGGAGCGCTGCTGCCTCTATGCTCGCTACGACCCCGAGATGGTGATCGAGCGCCACGGGCATAAGAGCGACCATGTCGTCTGCGTGCTCGAGGGCGGAATCACGATCGGCGATCAGCGATGCACGGAGGGGATGCACATTACGCTCGAGGAGGGGGCCGTATTCGGGCCCATCATCGGCGGACCCGAGGGTGCGCTGCTCTACGAGATCATGATGGGCGACCCGAGGGCGGTCCCGGACGACAAGGAAGCACATAAGAAGTTCTGCGCCGAGCGCGGAATAGAGCTGCTGCCGAACCCACCCCGTCGAGCCCGGCACTGGTCCCGGGACGCGCGAGGCGGGCTATTCGGGTGCTGCGCTCACCGAAGGGCTGCGACCCGACCATGATGTCGGGCATTCGATGATCGCGGGCCCCGCTTTTCCACGCTTCGGACGATTACTCGCCGAGGCGGGCTCACTTGAAGAGATCACCGCTGCGACCCTGAACCTGCAGCAGCAGGACCGATTCCAGAAGGTCTTTTCGACTATCGGCGCTGGCGGAAGGAGCGCCTCGAAGCTCGTCGCGGATGAGTTCGCAGCACTCGCAGATGAATCCGATTCCTAATCACGTGGGAGTTCGACGCGCGAGCGATCCTGTGCTGCCCGCACCGACGCCGTCATTACCGTCAACGCCGCCATGGCAGGACATCTCCCTTAATATACGCCCGTCGTAATCAGCGCAATCGAGGTCAGGCTCCCCGGTACGTACCCTGCGGCGGACGACCGCACCGCATTCAGTTGAACCGCTTCATTGGATTGTCGCGCCGCGACCCTTCCCTAAAATGCGTTTCACGAGATCATCCGGCAAATCGAGACTCCGTACCCAGGCTTCGGCGGCTTCGCGGTCATCGTCGATCCAACTCCGTCCGATTGCCTGATACGCACGATACCTGTGTCGCTCGCTCACGAACTTCTCCGATAGCACGATCGCGCGTTGATGATCCTCTGCGGCAACGCTCGAGACGTAGATCGCGTAGGCGGGCTCCAGCTTCTCGGAGAAAGGCTGAGCCGCCATCCAAACGTGCGCCGACGCACGATCGGTGGCCTGGAACTTGACAAAGGCGCGCTCGACGATCTTGAAGCTGATTCGCGTCTTGGGCACCTGGAGCGCCCACTCCACGGCTGCTGGCCCGTCGATCTGGGCCCAGGCGGTGACGAAATACCAGCCGAGTTTGTCTCCGGCTTTCGTCGCGGCGTTCCGGTTCGCGAAGGCAAGCGCCTTGTCGAAATCTTCTCCGACCAGCCGCGACGCCAGCCGTCCCATCAGCTGCTGCTTCACGACAAGGGTCTCGTCGTTCTCGGGCATGGCCTCCGCATACGCGATGGAGTAGTCAACGCCCCTCGTGCGCAGCATCAGATTTACCCAGATCTTGATCAGCTCGCCGCGGGGTCGAAGCAGAAGGAAGCGCTCAAAAACGGGCAGCAGGTCGTCCGGGTCCGTATCCGAGCGATCGAACCAGCCCTGAATGAGCGCTCGATAGGTCTCGAATTGTACGGCCTCCGGCTTCCCGGACATTTCCAGAGCGTGCGCGAGCGCAGCCTGGGGGTCCCGTTGCGCCCACTTCCGTATCACAACACGGGACCACGCGTCGTCGCCGCCCCAGTTCGGGGGCAGCGGGTTATCCATCGCCGCCGTCGGATCAGACCCGGCCCACCACGCCGCAAAGATCACCTTGGCGATCTGGTCGACGTCGTGGTGCTCCCGGACGAAGACCGCGCGGAGCTCATCGGCCTGCGCTGGATCTGCGTGCTCGAAGAACGCGAAGAGCTGGCGCATACGCAGCCCAGGGTCGGGGCCGCGAAGAATCGCGACCAGCTGCGTTTCGGCATTGTCACCCGCCACCTCCGGGATACCGTCTTTGCTTGCAATGCGACCGGACCAATGTCCGACGGCTAGGGCGACGAGGGCGACGACGAGCAGGGGGACGACAGAGGACGGCTTCATCTCGGAATCTGGTCTCCTAGTAGAGAGAGGTGGACTCGTTAGCACAAGTGCGAGCTGAAAAGGGAACGTCCCAACCCCAGTTGATCTTCTAGAAAAATTCGGTTGGGCCCATTTTCTGTTCTCGCGCGATGCGCTCGGAATCGAGGGTCTGACCGGTGGGGCGATCGCGACGGCGGTTCTACTCGGGGCCGCGTGCTTCGTCCATCGGTATCTTGGAAGGGTGATGCGAACCCATCGCTAACGATCCATCGCTCGTGGAGAAAGCCGCTCTTGCCGGCGCGATCGAGCCTCAGGATCCACTTAGCACAGCGGCCGGAGCTCGATGCACAGCATGTCGCGGCCTGGGATGATATATTGAATTTCGGGGTTCTGGTGGTGGAGTGAGCGTCTGCGAGTGGCGCAGAGCAGGCGGCTGAACCCTTCAGTGCAGTAGCATCATCGCCCGCCCGAGGGGGGAACTCGCCATTCGGTCTTCACGAGGGGCGGGAGGCGATCATTCAGTTCTCACGGGATCATTGGCCGGAGTCCGTACCCAATTCGACGGTCTGGCACGCGATCGACGGTACTCGCGTCGTGAACAAGTGGCGCGAAACGCTTCCCGGGGAGCCCCCGCCCGGCGATGATGATCACTATTTCGGCATCAGCGAATTCATCTACGCGAGTTCGAATCAGTGGGGGTTCATGTACGGCCTTCCCGACGTGATCGGTTTGATGCGGGTTCACGCCCGTTGGCGCAAAGATGGCCAAGCCGATGTTTTTGGGGAGGTCTATCCGGGGCTCGCATGAGCGAATGTCGGGATCGGCTCGCCTCCCGTCCCCTCCTTCGATTATCCTCTGAAGGCAACTTCGGAGTGACTCGCGGAAAACGAGCGCGCCCATCGCGGTCATGGGCATAGCGGGACGGATCATCGCGATGCAGGATGATTTTGAGCTGGTCAGCATCTTTCGGGAACAGCTCGACGAGACCGAGTGGTTCGGGTACGTCGTCGCCGAGAACGAAGCGTTCCTGGTGATCCATAGCGTGAGTGATCGCTATGACCTCGATGGGTATCGGGTCTTCCGAAACTCGGACATCGACGACGTGGACGACGATTTCGATCGTAAAGAACTCGTACTGAGAGCGATGGAGATCAAGGATCTCGAACCGCAACCCGTTCCCTGGCTGCGACTCGCGTCCATCCGGGAGCTCGTCTTCTCGGTCCAGGCGACACAGCCGGTGGTCGTCATCGAGCGCGAAATCATCTGTCCCGAAGAGTGCGAGATCGGGCGGGTTCGTCTCGACTCGGAAGGGACCTACTCGCTCCTGTGGATGACGACGAATGCCGAATGGGAGCGCGACGATCGCGTCTTCCGGTACGATGACATCACCCAGGTTTCGTTCGGCGGCGAGTACGAGACGACCCTCGCGCAGCTCGCGGGTGCCTGCCCCCTGGACTCTTCCTGAGGACGGCGTGTCTCGACAAGCGAGGTCGAGGAGGTCGGTCCACCGGATGAGGGACGAAGCACCGATCTCCGTTACGCTCTCCGGGTCCGCTGGATGCGAGGGGCGGGTCATATGCAGATCATCGCTTTGGGCGGAGGGGGCTTTTCGGCGGCGAGCGAGCCGGGTCTCGACACCTATCTGCTCGACCAGACGGGCAAACCGGAGCCACGAATCGGTTTCATCGGGACCGCGAGCGGGGATGCGGAGAGCTATCTCCTCAAATTCTACGGGCGCTTCGGGAAACTCGATTGTCGTCCCGGCCATCTCCCGCTCTTCCGCCGAACGCCTGATCTCGAAGCGTGGATGTTGGGTCAGGACATCCTATTCGTTGGCGGCGGCAATACGAAGAGCATGCTCGCGGTGTGGCGGGGCTGGGGATTGCCGGAGATCCTGCGACGTGCGGCCGAGGCAGGGACGATCCTGTCGGGGGTCAGTGCGGGTGCGGTCTGCTGGTTCGAGTGGGGTGTGACGGATTCGGCGTCGGATAGGCTCAGGCCGCTCGCTTGCCTCGGATTCGTCAGCGGGAGCTGCTGTCCGCATTATTCGGGGGAACGCGATCGCCGACCGAGCTACGAGCACATGGTCGCGGGGAGCGAGATCGTTCCGGGCTATGCGATCGACGATGGCGCGGCGCTTCACATGATCGACGGTGCTGCGAAGCGGGTCGTCTCGGGCCGTGCGGACGCGTCGGTCTATCGCGTCGAGCGAAATGGGGCTCGGGCCGAGTCGCGCCCCTGTACGGATCTCGAGCGAGTCGATGTGGCTGGGCCCGACGAGCGGGGACAATGAGCGCCGATTCAAGCGGGAGACGGTGATGGGGCTGGGTCCGAAGGGCATCGAGAGGATCGGGCCGAAGGGGGGGGGCGCGTGAACGAGGAGATCCTGAATCCGATCGCCTTCTCGATTCTGCTGACCTCACTCTACCTGTTGCGCTATCGAGGCTGGCGACGTCCGGTCATGGTGGTGTTCTACTTCGCGTTCTTCGTGGTCCTCGAAATCATCGCCTCTCTGTATTTCCTTCCGTCCGGCGCCTTCGGGCCGGGTTTGGGGTATCTCTGCCTGGCGCTCACAGTGCCGATCGCGGTGGCGGTTTATCTGATCTGGCGTCACGAGCACAAGCAGGCCGAACTCGACTGACTCAGAGGTGTGTCTCTGTAGGGCGCACAGTTGTCATTGTGGCGCCGTGCGGTTTCGCGTTCGGGCACGCGGCCGGCGTCCTCTTTGGTGCAATTGTTCGATCTGCCTGAAGAAAGCTTTTCTCGGACTGATCGTTCCCGCGCGGGATTTCGAGCTCATCGCGGGCGAACCCTGCCTCGAAACCCACCGCTTCAATACGGGGACCGCGCAACACCCCTTCAGCCGTCCCCCCGCTCCCACCCCGACGTTTTCGACGTCAACGTGCGCTATCTCGACGCGTGAGCGGGAGAGGAGGGGGGTGGTTGGGAAATCGAGGATTTCGACGGCTGGAACTGGGAGCGGAGCGTGGATCGGGTTCGTTAGTCCGACTTGGGGTCGGAGGAGGCCGCACCTGGGAGCGTTTCGAAGCTCGGGATATCGTCCGAAAATTCACTGATGGCGAGCCTGCTCTCGGTAAAGATGCGGATCTGGATCTTCTGGTCGAAATCCGAATCGAGACAACCGAGTCGCAGCCGCACGAAATCCGGACTGGCCGCGCTCCGCTTGAGGATCGATGAACCACACTGGCCGCAGAAGATGCGCTTCTCACCCGGCGAGCTCTCGAAATCCCGGAGCAGGGCCTCACCCTCTAGCAATTCGAAACGATCGTTTTCGAGTGAAGCATTCGTCGCGAATTCCGCGCCCGACTGCTTCCGGCATTGCAGGCAATGGCATCTCGTCACGAGAGTGAGCGGTCCCTCGGCGCGATAGCGAACGCCTCCGCAGAGGCAGCTTCCCATCAGGAGTTTCGCGTCCACCGGGTCATCACCCGCTCTCGAATCACTCATGTCGATCTCTCCACGAGCGGGCCTCCACCTGAATTCGCTCTTGTTTCCGGGCGTTTTGCAATGCACCTTCGCAGTGGTCCCTCGTCGCGTCAAGCGGGGTCGGGGCGACCGAATGAGGAGGCGAGATGAGCGAAAAGAATCAGCAGAGCGGGGCGGCCGAGGCGCTCGTCACCAGTCATCTGATCCTGCATTGCGGGGATACAGAGGCCACGATCGACTTCTGGTGCAAGGGGCTCGGGGCGGAACTCGAACAGGACGAAGAACTCGAGTCTCCGGCGCTGGATGCGATCTTCGGCCGCAAGGGCGTTCGCATCAGAGACACGTTCATCCGAATCGGTGGAACACGGATTCACACGATCGAAACGCTCGACGAGAAGCGGACTCGGAAGCAGACTGCGGCCTTCGAAAAACCCCTTGGTCTCTCGGGGCTTTCTTTTCATGTGCCCGATCTCGATGAAGCACATGCGCGCGCGACATCCGAGGGACGCTCGCCGACGGAGATCTACTCCTTCTCGGAGCTCGAGGCGCCCGTCCGCATGTTCTTCCTGGAGGATCCTGACGGATTGCGGGTCGAGATGATCGGGAGCGAGACCTAGCATTTCGTACGGGGCGTCAGATTCGCCTAGCACGGCCCAGATCCATCTCGTGATTTGATGAAGCATCAGTTGGTCTTCCGGGACGAATTCTCTCGACGTCCGAGACGACCCATCTGATATTCTGGCCGTGTGGTGTCGACTCTCGTGGGGCACAAGTCTGTACCCTGGCGGCGATTGCAGTCAGCGCGAGGTCTCTCATGCGCTTTCGACTGATCACTTTTCTTCCACCGGCCGCCTTGATCACGCTCGCCCTACTCTTCTCGGCGTCTTCTTTCGTGCCTGGTGTCGAGCGGTCGCTGATCGGCGAGTGGGATCGAGTTCCCACGCCGATTCGGGTTCAGCGTTTCGAGGCGGAATGCGATCTCCTCCAGCGCGAGATCGACGAGCTTTCGCGTAGCGTGACCTATTGTGATGCGGAGCCTGGGGCGGGCCCTTCGGAGAGGCCTCGACCTGTGAGGCCTCCCATGACTGGCAGGAGGAGGTGGTCACGGGCGGGGGGGTGAGCCTGAACCCAGTTGCTTTTTTTCCAGGGCTCGGGTTCGAATCAGCCTAACGAAGCGAGACGGTTCCATTCGACGTGCGCAGTCGGATGGGGGGGCCACCCTTGCCGACTCGGCCCTGTACGCGGTCGTTCGCGTCTCCTACCTCTTCTTCGAACTCGAGGTCGTTTCGGATCAGGCCGTTCTCGACGTGGATGTCGACGTCTGCGTCGGGATGATCGGGGAGTTCGAGGGCGATCCGGCCGTTACTGGTCGTGAGCGTGACGCCGGTCTCGCCGAGGGCGTCGATGGACGCCTTGATCACGCCGTTGGACGTCGACGCGTCGACGGAGCCGTGATGCCCGCCGACCTCGATCTTGCCATTGCTCGAGCGGGCGCGGAGATGGCCGTGGGTGCATCGGCAGGCGACCTTGGCATTGGCGGTCGTGACGTCGATGTCGCCGTTCACTTCGCAGATCGAGACGGAGCCGTTGCTCGAGCGGGCGCGGATCGCGCGGTCCAAACCCTCGAGGCAGATCTTCCCGTTCGTCGAGCTGAGGGCGACGCTCGTGTCTCGCGGCACGTGCAATTCGAGGTGGGCGATTCCGTGCCGGGAGCATTTGCGGGGGATCTGGACTTCGATTTCCAGCTCGTCGCCGGTCGCCAAGTTCTGTAGACGGATCGACTCGAGGAGCTTGGCGGCAGCATCGGGGCAATCGGCGCGGACGCTCTTCGTGATGCGGATCTCGATGTCCTCGCGATCTTCACCGACGACCCGTGTCTTGCCGTTAGCGTTGCGGATGCGAATGGCGCGCCCCGGCGGCGCGTCGATGATGAGGGTCTCTTCCTCGCTCTGCATTTCGCCCCATGGAATCCGGGCGAAGAGGCTGCGTAGGAGGCCGCCGAAGCCCGGTCCGCTCGTCGTGCGGTGCGAGCCGCCCTGCGGCCGATCGCCGTGACGCTTCATCGTGATACTCGCTTCCACGGGCGCGTGGATCGTCGAGTGGGCGCTCTCATCAGTGGAAACGCTTCGGATCGTCATCATCGTCTCGCCAACGATTCTGATCGCGCCGCTCGTCCCGATGGACCGAGCGAATCTTCTGGCGCATGCGATAGCGGCGCCATTTGAGGAGGAGGGATTGCGGAGTGGGGGCACCGGGTGTGCGCCCCTCATTCAGCAGGTAGACCCAGCCGACGAGAACACCGGCGAGATGGCCGGTATGGCTGATATTGCCGCTACCCGAGGACATCCACTCCATGAGGAAGAGGAGCGGGATCAGCCAGATGGCTTTGATCGGAATCGGTGGAAAGATCAACATGATCGTTCGATCGGGCCAGGTGAAGGAGTAGGCGAGCAAGACGCCCATCACGGCGCCCGAGGCCCCGAGCGTGTGGCCGTAGATATCCGCGCTGCTGCTGGCGATTCCGAGCAGGCCAAGCATCGACGGGATCGAGGCGATCAGGAAACCCGCTCCGGTTCCGCAGAGCAGGTAGTACTTGAGAAAACGTTCATCGCCCCAGAGCTGCGCCAGCGCGGAGCCAAACATCCAGAGCGAAAACATGTTGAAGGCGATGTGGAGGATCGAGTTCGGGCTGTGAAGCCACATATAGGTGAAGATTCGCCAGATCTCGAATCTGCCCCAGACGGCATAGGGTTCGACGACACCGAAGCGCGTGACGTCGAAGCCGACCGATGGACCCGCCAGCTGTGCGATGTAGACCACGCCGTTCGCGATCATCAGATTCTTGATGATCTCGGGAGTCTGGGGGGGACCGAAGCTCATATTTGCGCCACCACGTCCGTACAATCTCGACACTCCACCTGGTTCGAAGCGCTCGGGCCTCGACGGTCGGTTGCCCATCGCGCTGTTCCCGGGCGGGAGCAGCGGGCGGGGGCGACATACTCTGTTTTGGATCCGCGGCGTTCCGCCTGCTGGAAATCTGGATCCTTCTGGACTGAGATTCCGTAACCTCTGGATGAGTGCCGGCGGGACGGGCGCGCGCTCCCGCGGAACCCGCAAAGAGTAAAGATCGTTGAATGAACGGTCAACGAGGGGGGCGGGATATCCCCACGGGACACGATCGTGTTCCGCAGCGAGATTCTGATTCTCGAAGCACAAGGTCCATGCGACCCCGAATCGCGCGGACGCATCGGGCCACATGGCGAATCAGCCCGTGACGGTCTCGGAACGTCTCGCCGCCGCGAGCAGGAGTGCGGTTGCGGTCTTGCCGTCGACCACCGGCCCCGAGAGTTCGGCGATCGCGGTCGCGAGCTTCATCGGGACGAGCTGGATGATCTCGTCGGGTTCGAGGCGCTGCTCGGTCGGTTCGAGGTCATAGGCGGCAAAGAGATGGATGATTTCGTCGGTGAAACCCGGCGAGGTCCAGATCGCTCCCAATTTTTCGATCCGGCCCGCGCGGTGGCCCGTCTCCTCCTCGAGTTCCCGAATGGCGCAGGCCTCCGGCGCTTCGCCGGGATCGAGCTTTCCGGCCGGGATCTCGAGGATCTCGCCGCCCGTCGCGTGGCGGAATTGTCGGAGCATCAGGATTCGATCGTCCTCGATGAAGGGGATCACCGCTGCGGCACCGGGATGGCGGAGCAGGTCGAGTTCGACCCGTCGTCCGTTGGGCAGGTCGACGGGCTCCGTGATGAATTCGAATTGGGCTCCCTGATGGACCCGACGCTCAGGCATTGCCTTCCTCCCGGCCGCGCGAGTTGGCCCCGGCGATTGGCTGCCTGGCAGGGTAGGCTGGGCAACATGAGTCCGCGCCCCTTCGAACGCCCCGCAACCATTGGTCTGCCCGAAACGGAGGGTCTGCCGCCCGGTTCATCACTGGAGGGTCTCTGGCTGCCCGCGCGCGGAGAGGAGGGGCCGCGGGGCGGCGCGTTGGTCGCACCGCCGCATCCGCTGATGGGCGGAAGCATGGATTCACCGGTTACGACCGAGATCGCGCTGGCGGCAAGCGACGCCGGCTATGGCGCGCTGAGATTCAACTATCGCGGTGTGGGCGGGAGCGCGGGAACACCCTCGGGCGAGACCGAGGACGCGGATGTCGATTACCGCGCCGCCCTCGATTTCATGCACGAGAGCGTCGACGGCGCGATTATCGCATGCGGCTATTCCTGGGGTGCGCTCGCGGCCTCACGGATTTGTGTCGGAGCGCCACGCATTCGAAAGCTGGTCTTGATCGCGCCGCCGCCCGGGATGCTCGACGGCGCGGCGTTGGCCGCCTGGGGTCACGCGATTCTGGTGATCGCTGGCGACCGGGACGATTTCGTGCCGATCGACGAGCTGAAGGAGACACTCGCCCCGATCGAGGGCGCGGAGTTGGTCGTTCTCGAAGGCGTCGACCATTTTTTCATGGCCGGCCTCGCCGAGGTCGGACGTGATACCCGCCGCTGGCTGGACGCCTAGCGGCGATCGAGGGCACGTGACCTCGCGGGTCGGTCGAAGCTGGCCGTAGATCTTCAGCGCGGGAGCGGCAATTGGACCCGAAAACATGCCCCGCCAGCGCTGCGATCCTCCACCCGGATCGATCCATTGGCTTCTTCGACGATGCGCTTGCAGATCGCCAGGCCGAGGCCGCCGGGGCCCTCGTCCCGGGTCGTCCAGAAGGGTTCGAAGATTCGTTCGTGAAGCCCGGCCGCAAGGCCCGGGCCCTCGTCCTCGACGCAGAACTCGACGTGATTCGGCGTCTCGATACACCAGTCGGCAGAAACCCGGATCCGGCCGCCACTGGGCGTCACCCGCGTCGCATTGAGCATCAGGTTCAGCAGCAGCTGGCGCAGCGCATCCTGGGAGAGGGCGAGTCTGGGGAGTTCGGCGCGGATCTCGCTTTCGAGTTCGATCTCACGTTCACGACAGCGATAGGTCAGGAGCTGTAGCGTCGTTTCGATCGCCTCGTCGATGCGTGCTTCATCGTCGACGGGCGAGGGCGTGGTCGGTCGCGCGTGTTGCAGGAGATCGTCGAGCATGCGCTCGAGCCTCGAGACCTCGTCGCCGACGACCTGGCGAAAATCGTGATGAAACTCGGGATCGTCGAGTCGCTCGGGCAGGAGTTGGAGGAAGGTCTTGACCGAGACCAACGGATTGCGGATCTCGTGGACGATTTCGGAGACGAGACCGCCGAGGCTCGCGAGTCGGTCGAGCCGCCGGACGGCCCCGTCGAGCTGTGACATGCGGTCGAGCGCCATGCTCGTCGAGAGGGTGCTCGCGAGTTTCGACGCGACCTCGCCGAGGACGGCGATCGAGCGCGGACGCAGCGGGCGACCCGGTTTGGTGGGATAGACGAGCAGAACGGCGGCGGGCATCGTGCTCAGTCCCGGGATCGGTGCCGCCGCGGTCACACCGCGCGCGCCGAGCGACATCAATTCAGCTCCCAGTCCCGAATCCGTCAGGCGTTGGACGCGCTCCAATCCGGCGAGGGCGCGATAGAACTCGGGGGTCGGTCGAATCCGGCTGGCCGAGTCCGCCGGATGGGCGGCCATCACGGTCGGGTTTCCATCGGGTTCGAGCGCCCAGGCGACGACCGCGTCGATATCCTCTTGCCGTTCGAGGCGCTGAAGCGCCCTCATGAGGAGTGTCTGCCCCTCTGCTCCAACCGCTTCGACCGCGGGGTCGTGGGGAAGCAGCAGCGCATCGAGCAGCGCATCCTCCGCCGCCCGTCGCCGATTGGACGCGCGCTGTAGATCGTGGCGGCGATCGCCATAGAGACCGTTGCTGGTCTCCGCCCGATCTCGCGTGTTTCCGACCCTCGCGCGGGATTCGTCCTCCCGGTCTGCGGTGTCGCCATCCGGGGACGCACAGGTCCCCGCACGCGATAGCCTATTCGCGTCTCCCCCCATGGGTGCGGAGTTACCCGTCTCGCTTCGAACTGTCAACGAATGCGCGCCAGAAAATGCGCGCCATGAGAAGAGGTGTTCGCGGAGGCGGGAGAGGGTCCCAAAGTGTGGCCGATTGGCGCTAGAAGACGTCGTCGCGTGCGGCCCGGCGGGCCTTGCGCGTCGCGCTCTGGTCGGTGGAGCTGCGCTGGGGGGCGGTGCCCTCGAGAAAGGGCTGGAAATACGCGTCCTGGGTATCGGCCTCGGCGAGCAGACCCGAGGCGCGGTCGATGCGTTGGAATTCGATCTTCTCCGGGACCTCGAAATCGCGTTGGGGGTAGGGCGCCAGCGCGACCTTCATGAAAGCCCCCCAGATCGGCAGCGCCGCCCTGCCTCCGCTCTCCCCCCAGCCGAGAACCCGGTTGTCGTCGTGTCCCACCCAGACGCCCGTGGTCAGCTCGGGCGAGAAGCCCATGAACCAGGCATCCGTGAAATCGTTGGTCGTGCCGGTCTTGCCCGCGAGCGTTCGCCCCAGCGATCTCAATCGTCGGCCGGTGCCCTCCCGAACCACCGTGTGAAGAAGGTCCGACATCAGATAGGCGTCGGCGGGAGTGACGATCTGCTGGGTCGGTATGATCTCGGAGTCGGGGTAACTCTCCGCGACTGGTCGATCGGGGTCGGTCAGAGGCTTCAGGATCGGCGGTGGAATCTCGCCGAGGGGCACATCGCCGAGCAGAGGGGTCCCGTTTCGATCCCGCACCTCGAGGATGAAGCGCGGGATCACACGCGTCCCGCCTCTGGGATAGACGGCGTAGGCGCGGGTGAGTTCGAGCAGCGTCATGCTGCTGGAGCCGAGTGCGAGCGAGAGGTCAGCGGAGAGGGGAGCCTGAATGCCGAAGCGGCGCGCATAGTCGATGACATAGCGGACGCCCAGGTCGCGGAAGAGATGGACGGTCGCGTTGTTGATCGATTTCTTGAGTGCGTCGCGCATGGTCATCGGCCCGTAGAATTTGCGGCCATAATTCCTTGGCGCCCAGACGAACCCGCTGACCGGATCGGTGTAGACGACGGGTCGGTCGATCACGGTCGAGACCGGTGTGAAGCCGCGGGTCAACGCGGCACCGTAGATGAAGGGCTTGAAGGCCGAGCCCGGTTGGCGCTGGGCCTGCACCGCGCGGTTGAATTCGCTGCGGCGGAAATCGTATCCGCCGATCATGGCAATCACGTCGCCGCTCTCGTTGTCGATCGAGAGCAATGCCCCCTCGGCGCGCGGGATCTGCCAGATATCGAGGCGCGCGAACTCCGGACCGGCCTCCTCTTCGGTCTCAGTGGGAGCGTCAGGGTCCTGCGACAGATCCGCCGAACCGATCGCCGCGGCTTCGCCGGGCAGGCGGATGAAGCGTGCGACGTCTCCGACGGCGAAGATCGACGTGATTTTCTTGACCGGCCGCGGCCGTCTCTTGGGATCGGGCTCTCGCGCCCAATTGACATCGTCGAGATGAGCCACGCCCTCGAGCCCGTATCCGAAGCCGATCCGCGCGGCCTGCGCTTCTCGATCGACCTCGAGAACGACCCCCGTGAGGGGTTCATCGAGGGGAATCGAGTAGCGAAGCGTCGGCACCGGGTCCTCGCTGCGAGTGTGCTCTGTGAGTTCGGTTGTGGCGAGGGCCTCCTTTGCGGTTGCGAAGGGGCGGCCGAGATCGTCCTCCTCCTTCGGATCGGCGGAATCCATGGCGCCCGTGGTCTCGTCGGCAATGATCGTGAGCAGCTCGGATTTGAAATCGTCCTCGTTGCTCACGGCGAGCTTCTCGAGTTCGGTGTCGATCGCGCTCGGCGCGATCTGGCGGATCGGGCCTCGATAGCCCCGGCGATGGTCGTGGGCTTCGAGCCCATCCTGGACGGCCTTGCGGGCTGCGCGCTGGAGGTCGATGTCGAGGGTCGTGTCGATCTTCAATCCAGCGTTCAGGACCGTGTCGCCCTCCAGTCGATCGAAGAGGAGCCGGCGGACCTCCTCGGTGAAATGCCCTGCGACCCCGATGTTCTCACGATCGGAGTGGCGCTCGATGAGCGGCGGGCTCGCGATCTCCGCGTCGTAGGTCGGCTGATCGATATAGTGATCGCTGAGCATGCGGCCGAGCACGTAGCGTCGCCGGGCCTCGGCGGGTTCGGGGTTCCGGGTCGGGTCGTAGGCGCTCGGGCGCTGGACGAGACCGGCGAGCAAGGCGGCTTCCGAGATCCGGAGCTCTGGCGCCTCCTTCCCGAAATAGCTGCGCGCGGCCTGGCCGATGCCCCAGGCACCATTGCCGAAATAGATCTGGTTCAGATAGAGGTAGAGGATTTCGTCTTTGCTGAATTGCTGCTCGATCTGTCGGGAGAGAATGATTTCGCGCATCTTGCGCTTATAGGTCCGCTCGGGCGTGAGCAGCAGGCTCTTGACCATCTGCTGGGTGATCGTGCTAGCGCCCTGGGCGATTCCGCCCTCGCGCAGGTTGGCCAGTGCGGCGCGGAAGATCGCGACGAGGTCGATGCCCTTGTGCTCGAAGAAGTGGCCATCTTCGGCGGCGACGAAGGCGAGCTGGACGTGGCGTGGGATCTGGTCGATCGCGACGAGCCTACGCTTCTGTGTGTAGAATTCGCCGATCAGCTTCCCGTTGCGGTCGTAGACTTCGCTGACGACGGGCGGGTGGTAATCATCCAGATTCTGGAAATCGGGAAGGTCTCGGATCAGGAGTACGTAGATCGCCAGCGCACCGGTGGCCGCGAGAGCGACCAGGACGGCGAGCATCACCAGGGCGATCCGGATCCCCCCGGACCGGAAAAAAGCCATTTGAACTCCAACGTTTGCAGAAGCTAGCCGACGCCTCCGCCCGTGCGCTACCACACGATCCGAATGGGGGACACCCAGCGCCCTCCTGGAGTTCTGAATGCCTGCCGCAAGCACCTCCTCCCGCCCGCTCACACTCGCCTTCGTCATGGATCCGGTCGAGGCGGAGCCGATGGCGGGCTCGACGACGATCGTGATGATGCGGGAGGCGCAGGATCGCGGTCACACGGTCCTCTACGTCGACCCGGTCGATCTCGAGGTCGACGCCGGCCGGGTACGGGCCATCGCGATTCCGATCGAACTCGATCTCGAGAGCGACTCGCCCGTTCGTCGTGGTGTCAGCCGGGTCTACGATTTCGATTCTGAAATCGATGTCGCCTTTCAGAGAAAGGACCCGCCGGTCGATCGCGATTTCATCGTCGCCACCCAGATTCTCGATGTCTGCCGGGAGACGATCGTGCTGAATCGCCCGGCGGCGGTGATCGCCTTCAACGAGAAGCTGCTCGCCACCCAGTTCGCGGATCTGATGCCCGCCACCCGGGTCTCACGCCGGATTTCGGAGCTGATGGGCTTCATGGCCGAGCAGGGCGGTCAGATGGTCGTGAAACCGCTCGATGGCAAGGGTGGGGAGGGCATCTTCCATCTGGTCGAGGACGATCGAAACCTCAATTCGATCCTCGAGCAGTCCACCGAATTCGGCACCCGCGCGATCATGGCCCAGCAATATCTGCCGGCGATCCGCGAGGGCGACAAGCGGATCCTGCTGCTCGAGGGCGAGCCGATCGGGGCGGTGCTGCGGGTGCCGGGTGACGGGGAAACCCGCGCGAATCTGCATGTGGGTGGGGCCGCGGTGAAGGCGCCGCTCGATGACGCCGATCGGGAGATCATTTCGCGGGTCGGGCCCTTCCTGAAGGATCGGGGCCTCTTCTTCGTCGGGATCGACGTGATCGGCGGCAAGTTGACCGAGATCAACGTGACGAGCCCGACGGGGATTCAGGAGATCAACGAACTCGAGCAGACCCATCTCGAGAAGATCTTCATCGACCGCGTCGAGCAGCTCGTCGAAGCGCGCTAGCAGGGTGCGGAAAGACGCTGATGTTTGTCTTGCCAGGCGATCCGACCGCGCGCCGTGTCGTGCTCTGGTTCAGCTCGGCGCGCTGACGGTCCCGTTGGTTGTATCGGCGGCCCAGCCGTGCGCGCCCAGCATCTGACATGCGCGCGACACGACACCCGGCCGGATCGCGCGGAACGGATGAGGTTCGCGTCTGGCCGCGCCCTGCCATGGGTGAGGTGGGGGCGCCCACCAGACGGGACGCCTGGCACGGCAGACAACGGCGTCCTTCCGCGCCCTGCTAAGAAATTCTACGCCACGCTTCAGCAGGCCTTATTCGCCGAGATCGCTGGGCACGAGCCCCGAGACGCACCGGAGCCGTCCTCGAACTGATCGTCGCCTCACCCATGCGGTATTCTGCCGGTATGGCTGCCGTCGAAGGCGCACGACCGACCGGGGACGCGACTTCCCACACTGAATACGGGATCCTCCTCGTCGACGACGAGGAGGCGATCCTGGAGTCCCTCGAGCTGACGCTCGGGACCGGATACCGGATCTTCACCGCCACGAGCGCCGAGGAAGGTCTTGCCCTCCTCGACCGCGAGGACATCGCGCTGGTCCTCTCCGACCAGGTCATGCCCGGCATGAGTGGCGTCGAGTTCTTCGAAAAGGTGATCGAGCGCAATCCCCGTGCGATCCGGATGATGCTGACCGGATACGCCGACATGCCGGCGCTGATCCGCGCGATCAACGAGGGTCGGATCTACCGCTATATCCCCAAGCCCTGGGAGCCCGACGATCTGCGAATCGCCGTGAAGCGGGGCCTCGAGGTCTACGAGTTATCGAGCGAAAACGCGCAGTTGGCGGATGCACTCGCCGAGGCGAACGAACGGCTGCGGGCGGAGAACGTCTACCTGCGGCGCGAGGTCGAGGCGCGATATTCCTTCGACGGGATCATCGGGGACGCACCCGCGATGCAGAAGATCTTCGACGTGACGGAAAAGGTCGCCCAGACCGATGCGACCGTCCTTCTGACCGGGGAGACCGGGACGGGGAAGGATCTCCTGGCGAGGGCAATTCACTACTCCGGATCACGTAAGGACAAGAAATTCGTGGCCCAGAACTGCGGGGCGCTGCCCGATACGCTGCTCGAGAGCGAACTCTTTGGGCATAAGCGCGGCTCCTTCACCGGGGCGCACGCGGATAAGCTGGGCCTCTTCGAAGTCGCGGATGGCGGGACGATCTTTCTCGACGAGATCGGGGAGACGGAGCCCGGGATGCAGGTGCGGCTGCTGCGCGTGCTGCAGGACGGTGAGATCCGGCCACTGGGCTCCTCCGATACGCGGAAGGTCGACGTTCGCGTCGTCGCGGCCACGAACTGCGACCTGAAGAAGATGGTCGAGGATGGGCGTTTTCGGCAGGACCTCTACTACCGCTTGCGCGTCGTCGAAATCGAGCTGCCGCCGCTGCGCGAACGCAGCTCGGATATTCCGGCGATGGCCCACCATTTTCTCGATTCCTCCGCCGCCAAGATGAAACGAGCGTTCGTGGGTTTCTCCAATGCCGCGATGGATCGCCTGGTCGGTTATGACTGGCCGGGCAATGTGCGCGAGCTCGCCAACGAGATCGAGCGCACCGCGGCGCTGGCCGGGCCGGATGAGACGATTGGTCTCGATGATCTCTCGGAGCATGTGCGGGGGGCGGTCGTGGGGAGCGGGACTGCGCTAGGGAACGCTGCCATCGCCCTGGCGAGCGCCCTCGATGCGCCGATCGAGGACTGGGATCTGAATCGCTCCGTCGATCGCCTCAAACGCAACATGTTGATCCGTGCGATGCGCGAGGCGGGAAGCAAGAGTGGCGCGGCGGAACGATTGGGGATTCCGCGGCAGTCGCTCCAGAAGATGGTGAAGCGACTGGAGATCACCGAGGCCGACCTCGAAGCGCCCGCAGAGTCCTCGCCCGCCGGCGGTGGGTCGAGTGCTTGACGTCGCTCGAAGCATGAGTCGCGCGCCCGTCGACCGCAGCCGGAAGTGGCGACGGTTCGAGAATATTTTCACGACGAATCGCAAGTGTGTTGGGTAGAATGACCGCAATGGAAACGCTCTTCACTTTTCGCGTTGAAACCCCGATCGGTCCCCTTCGCATCGTGAGCAGTGAAAAGGGTCTGGTCTACATCGAATTGGCCCATGCGAACGGTCGTGGCTTCGCCGGTTGGCAAAAGACCCACGCGCCCGATGCCCAGGTCATCGAGCGACGAACCGCGTGCGACGGCACCATCGAGCAACTCCTCGCATACGCCTCGGGTGAACGTCGGATCTTCGAGATCGCACTCGATCTGCGCGCGACGGATTTCCAGAAGGCGGTCTACGAGCAGGTCGCGAAAATCGGGTATGGCGAAACGGTTTCCTATTCCGATATCGCGATCGCCATCGATAAGCCGAAGGCCGTTCGCGCGGTGGGCGCTGCGAACGGAGCCAACCCCATCCCCATCGTCGTCCCCTGCCATCGGGTGATCGCACGCGGCGGTGCCCTGCAGGGCTACGCGGGTGGGTTGGACCTGAAGGCGCGGCTGCTCGCGATGGAATCGGCGCTGCCGGAAACACCCCCGGAGCAAGCGCGGCTTTTTTGACCAGAGCGTGCCTGGCCACGCTCTGGCTGAGGGCTCGTTTCAGACCTTTGCGAGGGCTTGCTCGATGTCGGCGATGATGTCGTCGGCATTTTCGATGCCGCAGGCGTAGCGGACGAGGCTGTCGGTGATTCCAAGCGCGAGGCGCTCCTGCTTGGGTTTGTCCCAGAACGACATCGTGACCGGCAACTCGACCAGGCTTTCGACGCCGCCCAGGCTCGGCGCCTGGTAGGGGATCGTCGTCGAGTCGATGAAACGCATCGCCCCCTCGAGATCGGTGTCGATCTCGAAGGTCACGACTCCGCCGGCGCCACTCATGATGCGTTGGGTGACCTCGAAATCGGGATGGCTCGGCAGGCCCGGATAGAAGACCTTGCTCACCTTCGGATGCGCTTCGAGATATCGGGCGAGGGCCAGGCCGTTCGCGTTGTGGCGCTCCATGCGGATATCGAGTGTCTTGATGCCGCGCAGTAGAAGCCAGGCCGCGTGGCTGTCCATGATGCCGCCGAGGACGCCGAGTGCTTTGCGCACAGGCTCGACGAGCTTCCGCGGACCCGTGAGGGTGCCGGCGAGCAGATCGTTATGACCCCCCAGATATTTGGTGGCGCTATGCAAGACGAGATCGGCACCATCGTCGAGCGCCCTGTGGTTCACGGGCGTGGCGAAGGTCGAATCGATGATCATCTTCACGTCCGCGGCACGGGTCACCTCGGCGAAGGCCGGGACGTCGATCACGCGCAGATAAGGGTTGGTCGGTGACTCGGTGAAGAAGAGCTCCGTATTTGGTCGGATCGCGGCTTTGAAGGCTTCGAGGTTGCTCGGCTCGATCACCGTTGTCTCGACACCCATGCGCGACAGGTACTGTTCGATGAACTGACGGGTTCGTCGATAGCAATCACTCGTCACGATCAGGTGGCTGCCCTCGGGCAAGAGCGCCATGAAGGTCGTGGTGGCCGCGCACATTCCGGACGCGAATAGGATGCTCTCCTCGCCGCCTTCGAGGGCGCTGAGCTTGCGCTCCACGGCGCGCCAGGTCGGATTGCCATAGCGGCCGTATTCCTCACGGTCGCTCTTGCCCTCCTGGTAGTCGGTGACCTCCTTGGAGTTGCGAAACCAGAAGGTCGATGTCTGATAGATGGGTGTGGTGATCGCGTTGGCTTCCTGCTGTCGCAGTTCGCCGGCGTGAACGGAACTCGTCGCGCTTCCGCGATCGCTGGGCTCCTCCGGAAGTTTGGGATCCGGCGGTTGAGAATCGTGATCGGACATCATGTTGCCTCTCGGCTGATCGGAGACTGCGCGACTCGGGCCCGTCCCCAATCCGCTGGGTCGAATGCGGATCGGATGCGTTTGTCTGGGCGGAGGGACGGTCAGGGGACCGGCCAGCCCACACATGGACGAGCGTCGAAACACGAAGTGACGATCATGAAGGGACGCTTAGCAACTCCATGGGAGCTCTTTCCTGCACGATTCGGTGTGGCCTCTGATGAGAAAGGCCCAACCAGATCCCACTCTATGCGGACGGACTGCTCAGATCGGCCGGCCGAGGAAAGGGTTTGCAAACGTCGGAAATCAACCCCTTGCGTTCGAACCTGAATTCGCAAACCTACGATCGAAGGGGGATCGCGTCAACTCGTCCCCGCCGGTGAGATTCGCCGTGGCCCGAAGGGCCCGGCCGAAGGAACGAAGAGATCCCATGCAGAGCGCGAATTCGACAGGTCGCCGCATCCTCGTCTTCTGCGCATCGAGCGGAAGCTGTGAGCCCCATTTTCACGATGCAGCCGAAGCCCTCGGTCGGGAGATCGCCCGCGCGGGCCATACCATCGTGTACGGCGGCGGGGCGGTCGGTTCGATGGGTGCGGTAGCGGGCGGCGCACTCAGCGAGGGCGGCGAAGTCGTCGGGATCATCCCCCGCTTCATGCGAGAACTCGAATGGGCGCATCCGGGATTGTCGGAGCTGCGACTCGTCGACGATATGCAGCAGCGCAAGCGCGATATGCTCGCGACCTCCGACGCGATCGTGACGCTGCCCGGCGGTTCTGGGACCTTCGAAGAACTCTTCGAAGCGATCACATCGAAACGGCTCGGACTCTTCCCGAACCCGATCGTGATTCTCAACCAGCGGGGTTTCTACGACCCGCTCTTCGAGCTCCTCGAGAGCAGCGTCTCCGAGCGCTTCATGAACGAGGCGCATCTCGAGATGTGGCACTCGGTCGAACGTGTCGCGCAGGTTCTGCCCGCGATCGACGCGGCGGCGCATTGGCCGGACGACGCCGTCGAGTTTGCGACCCTGTGAGCCCGCCGCCGGATCGCAAAGCGACTCCCGCCGCGATTCTTTCGACGAGGGCGTTGGTCGACGAACTCGTGAACGCCTTTCCCTTTCCCGATCCGCGGGGCGCGGATGCTCGCGGCTTGCTCGCCCACGGGGGCGACCTCGCACCCGAACGACTGCTCTCGGCCTACGCCCAGGGCATCTTTCCCTGGTACGACGAGGATCCGATCCTGTGGTTCTCGCCAGATCCGCGCATGGTTCTGCGGCCGGCAGAACTGCACGTCGGTCGTTCGCTCGCAAAGCGGGAACGCGCCGCTCCCTACGCAATCAAGATGGATGCGGCTTTTCGCGACGTGATCCGAGCGTGTCGAGACGTTCCAAGACCGGGTCAGGACGGAACCTGGATCAACGAGGACATGATCGAGGCCTATTGTGAATTGCATCGGCTGGGTTTTGCCCATTCGGTCGAGGCGTGGCTCGCGGACGAGCATAGCGGCGGTGAGGAGAGGCTGGTCGGTGGGCTCTACGGAATCTCGTTAGGCCGAGCCTTTTTTGGTGAGTCGATGTTCGCGCACGCCCCGGATGCCTCGAAGATCGCCTTCACCACCCTGGTCGGGATGCTCGATGGATGGAATTTCGAATTCGTGGACTGTCAGGTCTGGACGGAGCATCTGGCGCGCTTCGGCGCGACGGAATGGGATCGCGACAAATTCCTGGATGCACTCGATCAAGCGATCGAGGGAGAGACGCGCCGGGGTCCCTGGGCTCTCGATTGAATTCCGATTCCCGTCGCCGCGCAATCTCCGCCGAGGGCGACCGGAGGCCAGGTCGGGCGTCCCCGTGGTTCCAGCGCGAGACCTCCGAAAAGCGATGTGTTCAGAAATCCAGTGGCAATTCTAGATGCTTCTCGTAGATGAAATCCCGGTGAGTGATCAGTGCCTCGTCCAGACCGGCCGCGGTCTCCTGCGAGAGGCCGGCATAGGCCGCTCGCAAGAACTCGGGCATCGGGTTCAGCTCCGGCGGAAGCGGCCGGATCAGGGCGCAAAAAGTCGCCCAATAGACGTCGACCGCGGAGAGTGAATCGCCCACCAGATAATCGCGCCCCGCCTCTTTCTGGGCAGCGAGTTGATCCGAGAGCAGAGCGAGGACCTGCCGGACGCGTTCGTCTGCGCGCGCCGCCGCTTCGCTGCTCCAACCATAATTCTCGCCGAGCACGCGACTGCCCGCGAGCGCTGGGTTCGTGGCCGCGTCCGGGACGCTGAGCAGGGGGGAGAGCAGTTGATGGCGCCGATTCCAGGCGAGTCCGTCCTCGCTCGCGATCTCGTGGGAGAGGCCGAACATGAGCGCGCGATCGCGGGGCTCGCTCGGGATGAGTGAAGGCTCCGAGGAGAGGCGCTCGGCCAGCATCAGGATTTCTTCCCAACCGATGCGCGGGGGCTCATCGTCGTAGAGGGCCTGAGGGGCGTTGCGATGGCCGGTCCAGGCGACGAGCGCCTCGTTGGCCTCGGCCGCGGTCTGTCGGACCGGGACATATTCGATCTTCTTGACATGGAAGATCGATTTGGCGGCTTCGCTCCAGGGGCCCGGGACGCCGGTCGTGAGGGCGAGGCGGAGGCCGGGAAGCGCCCGTGCCTCTTCGGGTTCTACATAGTCCATGTCGGGTCCTCTGATCGCGTGAATCCGTCCACGCGGTGCTAGTGGAGTCTGTGGTCGGGGCGTCGGCTCGACAACTCGCCTTCGGCGATCAGATCGCTGGGGTCACACGCGAGGCCATCGGCGAGGAGCAGGAGCTCGTCATAGCTGATCTGCTCGGCACGTTCCTCGATCGACTGGATCAGATTCGGGGTCAGCGTCCGCCGCAGCCCACTCGCGTTGAAACAGGCCTCCTCGATCGCTGCGACGAGATCCCGCGGCGACCAACCCCGATCGTGTCGCAGACGGCGAACGGCGAGGCCGTCGAGTCGGATCAGGCGCCGGGCCTCGGAATCCGGCGCGCCCTTGCGGCGTGCTTCGGCAGTATTTTTTCGAGAGGCCCGGGGAGGCGGCGGCAATGAGTTCTCCTTGAGGACCCTCGAGTGTAGACAGCCTGCCCGGCGCGCGTCGACTTCCTTCGCGGAGCGGCGGCGGCGCGTTGGTTGCAAGAGAGGGATCGGTCATGGCCAGCCGGAGTGGCCCGCGGACGGGACCGGTGTCCTGGGTATCCGACCGGAAGGCGTCGTAGGCGTCGGGGACGATTCGCTTGCTCGAAGGCCCGAGCAGCGTCCTCATCGCCCAGAGCTCGACCCGGATGCGAATTTCGAGCGGCGTTTACAGCCCCAGCCTGAGATGCCATTCTGACGACCCACCTCGAAAGGAGCCGCTGATCGGTCGTTTCGAGACTCAGTGGCCGGGGACGGCCGCCTCGTCGCAGATTTGCAGACGTGAAGTGCCGAAAAGAGGATCCGAGATGGATTGTCCGAAATGCAACGCTGCCATGGATGAGCAGGACCTGCGCACGCTCGAGGGGCTCGTCACCTATGACCAATGCTCGTCCTGCAAGGGCTTTTGGTTCGATACGGGCGAGGCGGAGAAATTGAAAGCTACCTGGCGGCCGGATTTCATCGACGATGGCGATCCGGAGGTGGGCAAGCAGCTCAACGCGCTCAGGGACGTGGACTGCCCCCGCTGCGGCAAGCAGATGGAGAAGATCACCGATCCCAAGCAGCGCCATATCCAACTCGAGACCTGTAGCGAGCACGGCGTCTTCATGGACGCCGGCGAGTTCAAGGATTACAAGAACGAGACCCTGATGGATGTCTTCCGCGGTGTGGTGGCGGTGATCCGCGGAGAGTGAGTCGAACGCTCGAGGCAAAGTGGATCTTCGGTGTCCCCTGGGCCGCGAGCGGATCGCCCGGTTCCGATGGGGCGCAAGACTGTAGTCTCTGATCTTACGAGAAGGGGCGTGGATTGGGATCGGAGCCTTCGAGTTCGACGGGTGCGCTCGAGGGCGTCCGAGTGGTCGACGCGACCTGCGGCCGGGGGGAGCGGGCGGGTCGCCTCCTGGCGGATCTCGGTGCCGAGGTGATCCAGATCGAGCCGCCTGGCGGCGTGCCCGCGCGTCGCCTTCCGCCATTCGAGATCGGAGAGGATGGTGAGCCCGGGGGGTCGCTCTATTGGGCGGCTCATGGACTGGGCAAGCGCAGTGTCGTACTGGACGTGTTCGACGCTTCCGAAAACGGAGGGGCGGACCGCCTCCGGGCGTTCCTGCGCAGCGCCGATGTCTTCATCGAGTCCTTTGACCCCGGTGCCCTGGCGGCTGTGGGGCTCGATCCCGCGACGGCATGCGCCGAGCATCCCGCGCTGATCTACACCTCGGTGACGCCCTTCGGCCAGGACGGACCCCTCGCCGGTGCGCCCGCCAACGACCTCTGCGTCGAGGCCGCTGGCGGTCTGCTCGGACTTCAGGGCGACGGAGACCGACCTCCGCTGCCTAACGGCTTTCCCCAGGCGTTCCTGCACGCCGGAGCCCAGGCGGCTGCTGATATCGTCGTCGCCCTCAACGAACGTCTGCGCAGCGGCAGGGGGCAACACCTCGACGTGTCCGCCCAGGCGGCCGTCGTGTGGACGCTCATGGACGCGACGGGCTACCCACCGGTCGTCGGATGCAATCCCCCGAGTACCAGTGAGTTTCGGGCGGAGCCGAGGGCCGAAATCCTGCCCGGACTCATTTTTCGCCACCTGGTCCCGATCGCGGATGGTCACGCGCTCGTCGCCTTCGGTTTGGCCGGGCAGGGGGAGCGGACGGTTCATGCGCTGATGGGTTGGGCGCGGAGCTGCGGAGAGTTGCCCGAGGATCTCCGTCGCACCGATTGGAGCACGTGTCTGCGCGACGCCGCTTCCGGAGAGCTGCCCATCGACGAGCTGCGCCGCGCTGCCGAGGCGCTGTACGTCTTTCTGGAAAAGCGCACCGGGCGAGAGCTGCAGGCCTTCGCCGTGAAGGAGCGCATCCTCCTGGCCCCCCTCTTCGACTTGCGCGACGTCTACGAGGACGTTCAATTGGCAGCGCGCGACTATTGGACGCCGGTGGCGGGCCGCGTCCACCCGGGTCCCTTCGCGCGCTTGTCGGGGACACCCCTCCAAATGAACCGGGGCGCGCCGGCCTTGGGGGAGGGGCAATCCCTGCTCGACGAGCCCTGTGAGCCGCGCCCGCTTCGCCGCGCGGAGCCGACCCGCTCGACGGAGGACGGCGCGTTCGCTGGCCTCCGGGTCGCCGATTTCTCCTGGGTGGGGGTCGGCCCGATCATCGCCAAAGCGCTCGGGGATCACGGGGCAACCGTCGTGCGCGTCGAATCTCAGGCGCGCGTCGACATCACCCGTCAACTGCCCCCCTTCGTCGACGGCGTACCGAATATCGACAGGGCCCAGTTCTTCGCGAATTTCAACACTTCGAAGCTGGGGCTCGCGCTCGACCTGACGACGAGCGGAGGCCAGGAGCTGGGTCTCGAGTTGGCGAATTGGGCGGACGTGGTGCTCGAGAGTTTTACGCCCGGAACGATGAAGCGGTTTGGGCTCGATTGGGAGAGCCTCTCGGCGGAGCGCCCCGAGCTGATCATGCTCTCGACGTCTCTGCGCGGACAGGACGGACCCGAAGCGTCCTATACCGGCTTCGGCATGATGGGCTCCGCGATCGCGGGTCTGACGGGCATCACCGGCTGGCCCGATCGCCCGCCCGTCGGCCCCTGGAGCGCGTATACGGATGGTATCGCGCCGCGCTTCGGGCTGGCGGCGATGGCCTCGGCGCTCTATCACCGCACGCGAACCGGGCAGGGCCAGTTCATCGACCTTTCCCAGATCGAGGCGGCCATCCATTTTCTGGAGCCCCTGGCCCTCGACTACAGCGTCAACGGCCAAATCGCTGCGGGCCGGGGACAGGCCTCGCCCTACGCCTGCCCACATGGCACCTACGCGACCGCGGGCCACGAACGCTATATCGCCCTCGCGGTCACTTCCGCCGAGCAATGGGACGCCCTGGAAGCCAGCACCCTTTTCGAGCCCTTTGGCGATGTCGCGCTACGCCAGCTCGGCGCGCGCATCGAGCAGCGAGCGGCGATCGAGGCCCGGCTGGCCCAGGGGTGTGCGGAGCGCGACGCTTTCGAGTTGGCCCAGGCGTTGCGCGATGCGGGCGTGCCCGCCTACGCGGTCCTGCGCCCCAGTGATCTCTATGCGGATCCCCAGCTCCTGCACCGCGAGTTCTTCGTCGTACTCGACCACACCGCGATGGGTCCCAGACCCTGCAACGGGCCGGCGACGAAATTCTCTCGCACTCCGGCGCGCCTTCGCCGCCCCGGGCCCATCCTGGGAGAGCACACCCAGCTCGTTCTCAGGGAGATCCTCGGCTTGAGCGACGAACGGATCAGCGAGTACGCGATCGCCGGCGCGCTGACCTAGGCCGAAGACTCTCGATGCTCGAGTCATTGGGGTCCCAATGGGTCGACCGGTGGATACGAAACCCGCCCGGTCGGAGGGGAGCCGCAATCTCGGGGTCGAGTCCGAGCCGCGGGTCCAGCAGAGTCCGGGCGACGAGGGGGGGTGTTGCCGCCCGCGCCACACCGCCAGCGATCGCCTCGTCTGGCCTACACTGAATGGCGGCCTCGCGCGCGGCCGACCAGGAAGGAGGAGGCCCCATGAAGTTCGGAATGATCGAGTCGATGTGCGATCCCAAACACTACGTTCCGATGGTGCAGCGGCTCGAGGAACGGGGTTGGGACTTCTTCTACGTGCCCGACAGCATCTGCTATCCGAAGGAAGCCGGGTCGAAGCAATACCCCTATCACGGGGGTCGAGAGTTTCTCGATGGCAAGCCCTTCCTCGAGCCCTTCTCGCTCGTTCCGGTGCTGGCTGCGGCCACCGAGCGTCTCGAGTTCGCAACGGATGTTCTCAAGCTCCCGATTCGTCACCCCACCTTGCTTGCGAAGCAGGTCAACACGGTGGCGGTCATGACCGAGGGTCGTTTTCGGCTGGGCGCGGGGCTCAGTCCGTGGCTCGAGGATTTCCAGGTGACGGATACGGACTGGGACACTCGTGGGCCGCGCATGGACGAGATGATCGAGATTCTGCGCGGACTCATGAGCGGAGAATATTTCGAGTACCACGGCGAGCACTACGACCTGCCGGCCATCAAGATGGCGCCGGTTCACGAGACACCGGTTCCCGTGCTGATCGGCGGGCAGTCGCACCCGGCGCTCCGACGTGCGGCACGCATCGGTGACGGTTGGATCTCCGCGGGCGGGAGCCTCGAGGATCTCGAGAGCATGCTCGGCGGGCTGCGGGGCTTCCTGAAAGAAGAAGGGCGAAGCGAGGAGGGCTACGAGATCCACGTGATGGCGCCATTCGACGCCTATACGATCGAGGGGATCCGAAGCATTCGCGATCTCGGCGCGACCCACGTGATCCTTTCGCCGCGCAATCCATACCTCGAGCCCGATTGTCCCCTCGCCAAGAAGCTCGGTTTCATCGACGCCATGACGGACGAACTCGTCGCGAAGGTCGGCGGATGAGCCCCACCTCGCGAAGCTGAGCCCGGTGCGCGCGGCCGCGGCGGCGGCGAGGTCTACGAGGGCGGAGAAGCGCACCCCTCCCCCCGCCGCGGGAGAGGCCGACGAGCGTGTCGGCCTCGAAATGAGTGCGCGTGAGGAAGGGGTTGTAGACTACGCGCATGTCGATGCAGGCGGATCTGGCGATTCTGGAACGCGCGGCGGAATCGCGCGGAAAAATTCTTCGGGCCGAGGGCGATCGTGCGGGCGAGCGGCTCGGCGCGCTGGTGCTGACCTTCGATGTCGGGCGGGTTCTCGTCGTGTCCTCCGAGGAGGGGCTCGTGATCGAGCACATTTCCGACCCGGCCGGGATGCCCGATGGGCTCGCGGTGCTCGACGACGAGGAGCCGTGGTGGCGATTGCTGGGCCAGCCGCTGACGGCGGCTTGGCCAGGGGGCGTCGAAGAGGGTGTCGGCGCGCGGGGGCTCGGTTCCCTGATGGTGCTCAAGCTGCGTTTCCGGGAGGAATCCGAGAATCCTCGGGTGGTTCAGCTCGAGGCGACGGGCGCTTCGATCCGAGTCTCTCTCGAGGGGGTCTGAAGCGACCGGATCCCGGGTCCGAAATCGAATCGATCGAGGAGATAATGAAATGCCGAGTGAAGACAAGGTCACGCGAACCGATGAGCAATGGCGCGCGAAGCTCTCCGAGGAAGAGTTTCAGGTCGCGCGCTGTTCGGCGACCGAGCCGGCCTTCAGCGGACGCTACTGGGACGAGAAGGCTCCGGGGACCTATCATTGTGTCTGCTGCGATGCGCCGCTCTTCCGCTCCGAAGGCAAATACGATTCGGGCACGGGCTGGCCGAGTTTCTTCCAGCCGATCGACGAGGATGCGGTCGCGGAGAAGGTCGACCAGGGCCACGGAATGACTCGAACGGAATCGGTCTGTGCAAGATGTGACGCACATCTGGGTCATGTCTTTCCGGACGGACCCGCGCCCACGGGTCTGCGCTATTGCATGAATTCCGCGTCGTTGAATCTGAAAAAAGATGATGACTAACGGCTTTCTACATCCGCGAGCGAGTTGAATGGGCGAGATCCACGCCAGACCGGTCTCGTCCGTCATTTCGAGTTCGTCCTGGCCGAGGGTGATTATGTGCGACATAAGCCCCACCCCGAGTCCTATCAGAAGGCCGCGGCCCGCCTGGGCATCGATCCCGCGCGTTGTCTCGTGGCCGAGGACACCCAGCGTGGACTCGTCTCCGCGCGGGTGGCTGGGATGGAATGCGTTGTGATCCCGAACGCGCTCTCGAACAGGGCGACTTCTCGGGGTCGCGCACGAGACTCGAGCGCGATGCGCGAATTGCCGGGGCTATTGGGGATTGCCTGATGCGGGCTCGCGACTGTGCGCTGATTCGCCTTTTGGCCTACTGAAGATGAGAGCAGTCGTCGACGTATCCGAGCGCCTTGAGTCGCTGACAGGTTTCGAGATCCATCTCGACGTCATCGCCCTCGACCGCCTGGCCTGCAGCCGCGAGTCGTTGGAGCTCGGCTAGTTCCTCGAGCTGCGCTTCGGCCTCGGGGTCGGAATAGGGATCCCTTTCACCCGGATCGCTCGAGACATCGAAATATTCCCGCTCCGCCAGGCCGCGTGGATTATTCGGGTTGGCGACGATCAGTTTTTCGTTCTCGGTGCGCAATGACCAGAGGATATTGCCCTCGTGGTCCTCCTCGGAATAGACCTGCTGGTCCTTCTCGAGGCGGGACGCGAAGGGCGCCCGCAGGTCGACGCCCTGCATCGTGTCGGGAAGATCGACACCGGCGACCCCGAGCAGGGTCGGGCCGACGTCGATCAGTCGCGCGATTCCCGAGTTCGCGCCGCGGGCGGGGCGTTCTCCTCCCTTTGCCCATTTGATGACGAGGGGCACGTGGATCTGCTCGTCGTAGAGCGTCAGCCCATGCCAGAAACCTCCGTGTTCCGCGAACTCCTCGCCATGATCGGCGGTGAGCACGATCACGGTGTCGTCGTAGAGCCCCTCGGCGTCGAGCTTCGCGAGCAGCTTTCCGAAATTCTCATCGAGATAGTCGATCTCTCCGCGATAGAGCTCCTGCAGACGTTCGGCCATTTCGGGCTCGGGCTCGGGCATCGAGACCCGCGCGATCCCCACGCCGTTATAGGGGTGTTCGAAATAGGGGTCGTGGGCATCCATATAGTGGAGAAAGAGGAAGAATCGCTCATCCTTGCGATCGTCGAGCCAGTCGAAGGCGACCTCGTTCACCACTTCCGAATCCTGATAGAAATCGTTGAAGAAGGTCTCATCACCGCCGAAGAGCCCCAGTGCGAGTTGGCGTCCCAATTGGTAGACGATGAGTTTCGAACTCGACTCGGCGGCGCCGAAGAGATAGTCGGGTCCCAGGTAGTAGTAGTCGTCGTAGCCCTGGGCGAAGCCGAAGCTCTCGGCCAGGTTGACGTTCGAGACGATGCCACCGGTCGAATAGCCGGCGCTCTTCATGGCCTCGGGGATCAGGACGAGATCCTGGGAGAGCGAGGAGGGCTTGGACATGGCGTTATGCGTCGAAGGAAGGGTCGAGCTGATCAGCGAGGCGGTCGCCGGCTTCGTCCACGAGGCATGGGAGAAGCCCTGATAGATCGTGCCTCCCTCCGCCAGACGGCAGAGGTTGGGCGTCGGGGTCTCGCCGCCATAGCAGGAAAGATGATCCGCGCGCAGGGTGTCGACCATCACGAGCAGGATATTCGGTTTGGCTTCGAGGTCGGCCGAGAGGGCCCCGCCCCCCTTTCGCTCGGCGGCGGCGGGGGCCAGGGCGAGCGAGAGGAGTCCGCCGATGCCGAAGACGCCCACGACGAGCAGCGCGATCGGCGCCAGCGGCGTCGTGAGCTTTTCTGCGATCGGTTCGAGAAGCTTCTTCATGGGGCCGAGAATCACGAGCAGCAGGATCGCCGCGACGATGAGCACCCCGGCGATCACGCCGATCGGCGGCATCTGTTCGAGATAGACGTCGCGGCGCAACCGGAAGAGCACGACGAAGAGGCCGAAGGGAATCAGACAGGCGCCGAGGCCCAGACGCGGCACCCAATGCCCGATCTCCCTCTTGTCCATCGGGAGAACGGCCAGGAAGAGTCCGCCGAGAATCGAGAGTCCGCCGAGGACGCTGGCCCACATCAACGGTCCGAACCAGAAGATCTGGCTCTCGGTGCCCAGACCGCCGCGGTAGACGACGAACGCTTCGCCCAGACCCAGGACGATGCCCGCGGCGATGCCCGCGAGAGCGCCAGCGGAAGGCGTGCGCCAGAGCCGTTCGGCCAGCGGTGTTGCGACATCTTTGCCCGCCGTCGCATCGACATCCTCTTCCAGAGAGGCGGCCGCGCGGGCCGCTTCTTCCCAATCAACCTGAGTGCCGTCGACCCGGGAGAAGGCCGGCGTGTAGTCGTCGTTGCGGCTCCACCAGAAGACGAAGCCCAACATGGTCGGCGCTTCGGCGGCCCAGAAACCGAGGGCTGCGGAGACGATGGCCGCGGCGGGGCCGATCAACTCTCCGAGGAGCAGGTATTGCGCGGCTTCCCGGATGCCTTCGCCGGCGATCGTGAAGGGACTGATGACGGTCGCGAAGATCTGGATCGCGGAGCCGAAGGTGATCTTCCAGAAATCAGCGCCCTCGGCACCGATCGCGAGCGCCGTGTAGTAGTACATGACGGCGGTGGTGAAATGGACGAGGAAGGAGAGGAAGAGAATCTGGAGCACGAGCGCCGGGTGGCCGCGATAGGCAGCGGCGGAGGTCGAGATGCGCGTGACGATGCCGGTGATTCGGTCCTTGGCGGGGAGCGGGATATTCTCGAGGACCCACTGAATGAAACCCGGGAAGAGCAGCACGACCACGAGGCCAGCGATGACGCCGGCTGCGATCGGAATCGAGACCATGGCGAAGAGCATCGCGTTGTCGCCGAAGATGCCGATGCCGAAGGGCAGGGCGACCAGGAAGGTCATGAAGACGCCCGAGAAGCCGCAGACCTTCTCGACGAATTTTGCAGCGGTGACTTCGACCGTCTTGCCGCTGAATCGCGCGGCGTCGAAGAGGGTGTAGCCGTCGAGGCCGGCGGTGCTGGGGAGGAAGGTGCCGATCGCGCGTCCGATCAGGAAGGATCCGAAGATGTGCTTGAAGGGCAGCTCGATTCCCTGCCCCCGCAGCATCAGCTGCCAGCGGTACATCGAGGAGACCATGCCGATCGCCTTGATTCCGGTCGCCATGCCGACGAAGAGCCAGAATGTGGCGGCGTCGATTCCCGCGAGCTGATCTCGGATCAGCTGAAGAGCGATCACGCTCTCGCCGGGCTCGACCTCGATCGGATGGGTGAGCAGCGCCCAGAAGCAGAGCACCGTGAACCACGCCTTGAGGACGGCGAGGAGGCGACTTCGCGTCTGGCCCTTCGGCATGCGCAGGCCAAGGATGGCGAGTATCGCGATCGCCAGGGCTTGAATCAGGGTCGTCATCGGGCGCGGTCTCCTCTCGGATGCAGCGGGCGCAGGGGTGCCGTGCATTCAGCGGGTGAGTGGTAGGAGGGCGCCGGAAGGTAGCGGCGAAAATCCGATGTCGGCTCTTTGCTGCGCGCTCGATCACGCGAATGCGCAAGCGTTCGGCAGTCTCGGGGTGATCCACGGGAAGAGTGGATGCAGTGAGGGCCTGGGCACGTGGGCGTAGCGCCTCAGCGCTTTCGCATGATCTGCCGCCGGGCGCGCTGGTATGCGGTTTCAGTGATGCGCCCCTCGCGCCTCTCCTCGGTGAGGTCAGCGAGCGCGCGCAGCTGTTCGGGTGTCAGTTGCTCGAGGCTGACGCCGTCCTTCTGGCTGGCCTCGATTTCGCTCTTGGGGACGGGCGACGTCGAGATGACCTCGCGTTGCCTTTTCTTGCCCGATGTGGTGCCGGGAAGGCGGAACGCGGATCGGAAGACGTCGTTTTGCCAATCGATCTCGAGATCCTGAACGCCGGCAAAATAGATCGGGCCTCCGCTCAGGACCCGGAAATCCATCGCCCTGCGATTTCGGATCGGCTCCGGGAGTTTTTTCGTCTCATCGGATTCCTTGATGGGCCAGTCCACGCGTCGGAGCAGCAGGTAGAGATGTCCATCGTCCACATAGGCGATGAAGGTCGTCAGAAATTTCTTGTTGAAGATGCCGAGTCGCGCTTCCTGGCGGGTGACCTTGATGCCGATCTCTTGGTTGGGGTTCGCCTCGGCCAGGCCCTTGGCGAGCAATTCGGCGGTGCGCGGGACCAGGGTCGGGTGAAAGGCGGGCTGACGAAGCGTGCCCCTGCCCTTTCGAACCGTCTCGACTTCGATCGCGGTCAGGATATGTCGCAGTCTTTGCTGTGAGATGATCGTCGGATGTTCGTAGCCGCGTTTTTCGACCGAGAAGCCGGTCACCTCTCGCACGAGGTCGACTTCGATCATCTTTCTGTCGACGAGCGAATGGCGCACCGTGCGCGTCACACAACCGGGGAGCGAGGCGATCAGAAAGAATCCGATGAGCAGAATGAGGCTGGATCGCCCCTGCATAGGCAGCGGAGTCCAGCCGAAACGAGCCGAACGGGTCGGAGTCAGAGGCATCGCATCAGGATAGCCAATCGCTGCCGCCCAGAGCGGTCAGGACACGATGGGTCGCGAAGCTCGCCCCGTAGGCGAGCACAGAGAGATACGCGAAGGCGAAGGCGGGCCAGCGCCAGGAATTGGTCTCGCGCCGCATGATCGCCAGCGTCGAGGTGCATTGGAGGGCGAACACGAAGAAGACCAGCAGCGCGCCCACCGTTGCGGGGGTGAAGATCGGGCGTCCGGTTTCGGGATGGAGATCCGATCGCAGCGCCTCCCGAAGCGACCCCGTCTCGTCGTCGCCCGTCGCGTAGATCTGCGCGAGGGTCGCGACCAGGACCTCGCGTGCGGCCAGGCTCGCGATCAGCCCGACACCGATCTTCCAGTCGAAGCCCAGGGGTTCGAAGACCGGTTCGATCGCATGCCCGAGTGTTCCGGCTGCGCTGTGTTCGAGGGCGTGGGCGGCGGCTTCCGTGGCGTCGAGCCCAGCCGGTGTCTCGACCTGCGGGTAGTTCAGCAGAACCCAGAGCAGGACCGAGGCGGCCAGGATGATCGTGCCCGCGCGTCGCAGGAAAGCCGAGGCGCTCGCCCAGACCTGCGCGATCCAGACCCGGAAGGTGGGCCAGCGATAGGTGGGCAGCTCCATCGTGAAGGGCAGCCCGTCGCCGCGCACCAGCGTGCGCTTGAGGATCCCAGCGACGATCAACGCGGCGGCGCCGCCGCCTACGTAGAGCCCGAGGAGCACCAGGCCCTGGAGGCCGATGGGGCCCCAGACCTTTCTTTCCGGAACGAAGGCGCTGATCAGGAGGGCATAGACCGGCAGTCGCGCGGAGCAGGTCATGAGTGGTGCGACGAGGATCGTCACCAGCCGATCGCGAGGCGAGGGGATCGTGCGGGTGGCCATGATTCCGGGGACCGCGCAGGCGTAGGAGGAGAGCAGCGCGACGAAGGCTCGCCCCTCGAGCCCGATGCGACCCATCACGCGATCGATCACGAAGGCCGCGCGCGCCATATAGCCCAGGTCTTCGAGCAGATAGAGCAGCGAAAAGAGGATCACGATCTGGGGTAGGAAGATCACGACGGAGCCGACCCCCGCGATCAACCCGTCCGCCACCAGGTTCGCCGGCCAGCCCGCTGGTAGCTGGGCGCGGGCGAGCCCCGCCAGATCCCCGACCGCGCCGTCGATCAGGTCCATCGCTGGGCCCGCGGCGCTGAAGATCAGCTGGAAGAACGTGATCATCACGGCCGCAAAGAGCAGGCTGCCCCAGAGCGGGTGCAACACGACCCGATCGACGCGCTCAGTGAGGGTGTGACGATTCGGGGGTTGTTGGATCACCGCGTTCGCCACCGAATCCGCCCAGCCCGCGCGTTCGGTGCGGTCCTCGGGCGGCAGGATCGCGGGCCTCGACCAGGCTTCCGGCGCGTCGAGCAGCGCGCGCAGACGCTCGAGCCCGCGCCCGCGATGGCCGACGACGCCGACCACGGGGATGCCGAGGGAGGCCTCCAGGCGCTCGAGGTCGACATTTCCGCCGCGCGCCACCAACTCGTCGAGCATCGTCAGGACGAGCAGGGTCGGGCGGCCGAGATGGAGCGATTCGCCGATGAAAGGAATTGTGCGCGGAAGCGAGCAGGCGTCCACCACCATGAGGATCGCGTCGGGCGTCGCGATGCCTTCGATGCGTCCCGCCAGGACATCGCCCACGACCGCTTCGTCGGCCGAGAGGGGCTGGAGCCCGTAGGTCCCGGGCAGATCGATCAGCAGCGCACGCGAGTTTTCGAGGACGAGTTCCGCTTCGCGCCGCTCGACCGTCACACCGGGATAGTTGCCGACCCGCGCGTGCAGACCGGTGAGCGCATTGAAAAGGGTGGTCTTGCCAGCATTCGGGCTCCCGAGGAGGCCGAAGACGCGGGGTTCTTCCCGGCCGGGATCGGAATCGAGGGCCGCGGCTGTCATGTGCGCGCCGGCTTCGCCCGATCGATTGCGACGCGCACGCGAGCACTCTCGCTTCGGCGCAGGCAGAGCTGATAGCCGTGGAGCTCGAAGACGGTCGGATCGCCGAGCGGGGCGCGGCGGATCACCTCGATCGCCACGCCTTCGCGGATTCCGAGATCGCCGAGGCGTCGCGCGATCGGATCGCCGCCGACGCTTCCCTCGATGTCGAGCACGCGGACGAGTCCGCCACGGGGAATGCGATCGAGGGTTTCAGGCTGGGGCATCGGCGGGGGGCTCGGCGGGGCGCTGGCGGGTTGGGGGCTGGTCATTCGGGGTGGGCCCTCGCTTCGGAGGCGAGGGCATGAAAACGAAAATGGTTTTCATTACGGGCGAAAGCTAGCGATTCCGAGGAGTTTCGCTCGCATCCGAGGGCGAATTTTATTTGCGAACACGTTCGTCTTGATTTCCGCGGCCATTTCCGCGCTTCCACACGGAATCTCGCTCGCTTCGCAGCTGGCGGGTCATGAGAGTGTGTCCCGCATCCTGGGGGGTCTTTTCTCCATCGATGACCAGGCGTACCTGAGTCGAGATCGGCGCCTCGACGCCCAGCCGATCCGCCAGCCGAACGGCGGCGCGGGTCGTCTGGATGCCCTCGGCGACCTCGCCGAGTTCGGCCACGATCTCGCCGAGTTTCCGTCCACGCCCGAGCCCGAGCCCGACGCGGCGATTTCGGGAGAGGTCACCGGTGCAGGTCAGCAGCAGATCACCCATCCCGGAGAGTCCGAGGAAGGTTTCGGGCTCGGCACCCTGGGCGACGCCGATGCGCGTGATCTCGGCGAGGCCGCGCGTCATCAGGGCGGCCCTCGCGTTGAGGCCGCTGTCCAGGCCGTCGGACATGCCGACCGCGATCGCGATGACGTTCTTGAGCGCCCCCGCGGTCTCGACGCCGACGATATCGTTGTGCGTGTAACAGCGGAACCAGGGGCAGGAGAGCGTGGCCTGAACCGAGATCGCATAGGCCTCTTCGTGGCAGGCCAGGGTCACGACCGTCGGTTGGTGGCGCGCGATTTCCGCCGCGAAGGAGGGGCCGGATAGCGCGACGAGCCGGGGGTGGTGTTCGGGATCGAGGACCTCCTGGAGAACCCCGTGCATCGTGTACCCCGTCTCGAATTCGATTCCCTTGACCGCGGAGACGATGATGGCCCCCGGTTCGATATAGGGGCCGGCCTGGCTCATGACCTCGCGCAGCGAGTGGCTGGGGACGGCGATGATGACGAGTTCGCGCCCGGCCAACGCATCGCGCAGGTTCGAGGTCGCCTCGATGCGCGCGGGCAACTCGTATTCGGTCAGGTATCGCGGGTTGTGGCGATCGCGGTTGATCGTCTCCGCCACCTCTTCGCGGCGGGACCAGATCTTCACGTCGTTCTCTCTTGCGCAGACCATCGCAAGACAGGTTCCGAAGCTGCCAGCACCCAGGACGGCGGTCGGTGTATTCACGCCCTCTACTCTACCACTGCCCTCGCGAGAGCGAGGTCTCGGGTCGACGATCCCGACGCCGGCTAGATGGCTATTTTCGTTGACGTTCTGGGGGGCTACGGCTATTTTGCGGTTTCCTCCGGGATCGGTTCGGCCGCCCGGTCATCAACCCCCCGCTGCCCTTCGGACGGATCTCCACGCGATCGTTGCGGCCCTCTTGACGGGTCCAGCGCGTGCGCGCACAGGATCTCGGTGTCCGGCTTCGAGGCGACGGCGTTGAGCGTCCCCGGGTTCGAAACCGAGCTTGATCTGGTGCGGTCGATCCTCTTCGTCGGGTTGACCGTCGTCGCCGTGACGCTGGTGCCCTGCCTCGCCGCGACCCTTCGTCGCGCTCTCCCGGTCAGGCCGCGCGAGACCCGGCCGCTCGAGCCGGCCTCGTTCGGCCATTCCCAGAAAGCTCGCCGCTCGCCGCGTCACGCGATCCTCCTCCATCGCGGTCTCGTCGGCGCCCTTTTCGTGGCGCTCGCGGCCCTCTTCTTGATCCCGGCGGCCGCTGCCCTCTCTGCGATCGGTGTCGCGGCGATCCCGTCCGCGATGGCCTTCGTCCTGCCGACCCTCCTGGTGACGCTCCACGCCCGTCATCGGACGGCCCGCGAATGAGTGCGCTCACCCTCATGATCGCCTGGCTGGCCAGCGTTTCGGTGACGCTGATCGGGTGCGCTCTTTTTGAGCGAAATGCGCGATTGGTCGCGCGACCCGGCCGTCCGGAGTTGAATCCGCCCCGGGCGCTCTGGGGCGGCCAGCCCGAGCGCCCGCCCGCGCATGCGATGAGCGCTCGCGCGCTCGCCGGATTCGCGCGAATCGTTCGCCGTCCGCTCCGCGTCGCTGACCATCGTCCCGGGCTTCGACTGCTGGGGCGACTCGGCACCTGTTTCTCGCTCGCGTTCGTTCTGGCGATGTTGCCCTTCTTCGGGACCTGGGGCGGGGGGCCCATGGACGCGCCCCTGCTCCTGCTGGACCTTCGACATGGTCTCTCGGCAATCGGTTTTCTGCTCTTGTTGACCTCGTTCGCCCGCATCGCGGTGGGTCTCTCGGAACGAAATGCCTGGTCGCGCATCGGAAGCGCGGGTCAGGCGAGTCGATCGATCGCCGCGCTCGCGCTGCTGATATTGGTTCTTGCGCCCCTCGTGGTGGCTTCGGGCTCGCTCCGGCTCCACGATATCGTATTAGGTCAGCAACTCCCGATCGCGCCGATCGGATGGCTGCTCGAGACCTTCGACGGGCCATTCTTCCAAATCTTGCGAGCATGGCCGATCCCCGCCTGGAACGTCTTCACGCAGCCGCTGACGGCGATCCTCTTCGTTCCGGCGATGGCGCTGCTTCTCGGGAGCCCGCGCATCGATGATCCGACGAGGGGGTCGCTCGCGGCGGCGGGTGTCGGCCTCGACGCGGCGCCGATGGATCTCTATTGGTCGCGACTCGACGCAAGGCTCTCGTTCGCACTTGCGGCTGGACTCTTCGTGACACTCTTTCTGGGGGCGGGCTCGATTCCCTTTCTCGAGCCGGAAGAATTCGTGTCGGGGCTCGCGCCCTTCCTGGGGGAGGTGCTGCCGAAATTGATGGTCCTCGGGCTGCATCTCGTCACCTTCCTGGCGAAATCACTATGCGTGCTCGCGGCGGTTGCGCGGCTGAAGCGGGTGGCTGCGGTGGGCCGGGTGGATCGAGCGCTTCGCCTGGCAACGCGACGACTGCTTCCGCTGGCCTGGGCGAACCTTCTCCTCGTCGCCGCTTCGACGCTCTGGTTTGCTGAATTCATCGGGAGTTCGGGTTGATGGGTGGTGTGGAACTCGGACTCGGTGTCGCGCTCCTTGCGGCGTTCGCCTCGATCGTGACGGGTCGTCATCTGACGCGCTCGATCGTTGCGGGCGCGATCTCCTTGGCTGGACTCGCGCTCGCCCTGACCTCATCCGGCGCGGGTTTCGTCGGCTTCTTCGTTCTGACCGTCGGGGCATCCGTTCTGGCGACGATCCAGCTTTTCGGATGGATGCTCGTCGATGTCGATCGAGACCATCTCCCTCCCACGGATCGGGTGACCGCGATCGCGCGCGGGATCGCGTTCCTCCTGCTGGGCGCGGGGCTCGTTCTGCTCGTCGCGCTCGGACTCGAAGGCGGCGTTTCGAAGCCGATCTCTGGATCGGCGCCGATGGCCTCGCCGCGCGAGATTGGTGAACGTTTCTTCGGGGTCTGGCGGGACCTCGCGACGATCTGTGGGATCGCGCTCTCGGCGGGCCTGCTTGCCACGCTGATGACGCTTCGCGACGATGGGGAGAATCGTTAGGCGATGGAAAGCCTGAACGAATCCGCGAGATTTCTGGCCATTGGCGCGACGGCGCTTTTCTGGATTGGCCTGCTGGGATTGCTCTGGCGTCGGAGTCTGATCGGGATGCTCGTCGGCGTGCTCTTCGGTTGGCTCTCGGTCGCAGTCGCTGGAATTGCTTTTGTCGGCTTTCAACGCGACGCGGAGGGAGTCGTCGGAGGCGGGATCTTCGTTCTGTGTGCTGCCCTCGTCTGCGCGCTTCAAGTTGCCTTGGGACTTTCTCTCGTCGTCGCGCGCATCGCCCGCCGAGGTACGCTCGACGCGCAAAACGCGTGCCTGCTGGAAGGCTAGGGAGCCGTTCTTGACCAATCTGGAGGAAAGCATCGGTGTTTCGCTGATTCGTTGGATCGCGATTCTGCCCTTTGTGGCCGCGATCACTCATGGTCTCCTGATCGGTCTGGTCCGGGCCAAGATTTCGGACCGTTCGGTCTGGGCGATTTCGCTCTCCGCGCTCGGCGCCGCCTTCGGGATTTCGGCGCTCTCGATCTTCGACCTCTTCGCCGCGGGTGGATTCGAGCCGATCCTCGATTCGGTCGGGCCGTGGATCGGTGGGGGAGTCGGGCAGCGCAGCTTCAGTGCAGAGATGACTTTTCAATTCGATCCCCTCTCCGCAGTTTTCTGCCTGGTGATCACGAGCGTCGCACTCGCCGTCTACCTGCATACGATCGGACTGATAGCGGGTGGACATCTCGACGGCGAAGGCGGCCATCGCAGCTTTGCCATGCTCGACCTGCTCGTCGGCTCGACGCTCGTTCTCGTGTTGGCGGATAATCTCCTTCTCTTCTTTCTGGGTTGGGCGGGCGTTGGGATCGCGTCACAACTCTTCGCTTCTTTCGACTTCGGTGAGCGCGAGGCTTCGCGTGCTGGCGCGACGACATTCGTCATCGGCCGCATCGGCGACCTCGGACTCCTCGCCGCGATGCTCCTTCTCTTCGACGGTTTGTCCCGGGCGGGTGCGCCGGCGCTGACCTTTCGGGGAATCGAGGCGGCCTTCCGCCTGCTCGAAGGGCAGGGCGTGCTCTGGCTCTCGTGGACCACGGGCGACGCGCCGCCGCTGCTCGAGGTCGTGGGCTTTGGTCTGGTTCTCGCCGCGCTGACCAAATGCGCTCAGCTCCCGCTTCATTTCTGGCTTCCGGCGGCGGCCTCGGGGCCGATCTCGGCGAATGCGCTGATGCAGTCCTCGACGACGGTGATCGCGGGGATCTATGTATTGTTGCGCTTCTCTTTTCTGCTCGAGACCGTCCCGGACTCGATGAGGATGTTGATCGTGGCGGGTAGCACCACGATGTTGCTGGCGAGTTTCGCGGCGACGACCCAACTCCACCTGCCTCGACTGGTCGCGTTCACCACCTCGAGTCTGCTCGGACTCGTGATCGTCGGAATTGGGATCGGCGCCTACTCGGCCGCCACATTCCTGATCCTGACCCACGCCTTCGTGAAGGCCCACCTGATTCTAGCGATGGGGCTCGTCATCACGACGCTGAAGGGCGAGACGGATCTTCGCCGAATGGGTGGGCTGGCTCAGCGATTGCGGTGGACTCAGGGAATCTTTGGCCTCGGCTGTTTGGCTCTGATCGGCCTCCCCCCCTTCGCGAATTTCTTTCCGATCGAAGAGCTGCTCGCGTTTCTGTGGATCTCCGGGCGACCGGAGAGCAGTCTGGTCGCGGCGACGATCCTGGTGAGTCTGGGCCTGCTCGCTTTCGCCGTCGGCCGCGCGTTCTTCCTGATCTTCTGGGGCAATCTGCGCCCGAGCGGCCCGGTGGAAGATCGGCTTCGGGATCCAACGGGTTGGCGACAGCACAGCCTGACCGGGCTGGCGGTCATGACTCTTGCGGCGGGCGGGCTCTCGGCGTCACAGTTCTGGGGGGATCGGTTAGGCATCCCCACATCCGAGATGGATTCGATCGGCCATTTCCTGGTGGCGTCGATCCCGGGCTCTCCGGACCCCGAAGTCTCGGGCATCGAACGCTGGACCCTGATCGGCGCCCTGGTCGTGAGCTTGCTCTGCGGTCTGCTCGTCGCCGGATTGCGTTATGCGCGTCGAGGCTATCGCGGGGAATCGAAGCAGGAGGTGATTCGTTTCTCCATGAACGCGATGCGGGAGATGTTCTTCATCGAGCAGGCCTATACGATCCTCTTGGTTCGGCCGCTGCGGCGTCTCTCCCAGTTCGCACTCGTCGGTGGAATCGAATATCGACTGATCGATCGAGTGGTGGTCTCCGGCGGATCGGGGCTCATTCGTCGCATGGTGTGGAGCGTGCTGCGTCGCCTTCAGAACGGGCAATTGCAGAGCTATGCGTTGCTCGGAATGCTCACGGTGCTTGTCATCGTGACGTGGATGGTCGTCTGACGTGGCGTTCAGTCCGGCGGAGCATCTGATCCTGATCGTTGTGGCGCTGCCGGCACTCACGGCCTTCGGGCTGATGGGGACCGGACTCGTGCTCGGGCAGGTCGGAATTCCCACGCTTCCGGAGGCGCTCTGGCGGGCGATCGGTCTCACCGCCGCGTTCATCACCTTTGCCGTGATGCTCTTCATCGCCACGTCTGAATTCGATCCCGAGGTGTTGGGTCTGCAACAGATCGCCTCCTATGCCTGGTCGGAATCTTTCGGTGCGAAATTCCTGCTCGGAGTCGATGGAATCGGTCTGTGTTTCATGTTATCGACGACGGGAATCGTGCCGCTGGCGATGTTGTCTGCGAAAGGCGAACCGCATAACTCCACACGTTCGTGTGTGCTCGTTTGCCTGCTGCTCGAAACGGCGCTGCTCGGGGCCTTGGCCTCTGCGAATCTGCTTTCGTTCATCTTCTTCTGGGCGGCGAGCTTGATTCCGATCCTGCTCTGGATGGGGCGCTGGGGCGGACTCGGCCGAGGTCGAGCGGCTTCGCGTATCTGGACGATCGAATCGATCGGTCTGGCCGCTCTGCTCTTCGTCGCCTTCGTTCTCCACGACTCGACCGCGGTTCAGCTCGGGATTCCGACCCTGGACCTGATCGAAGTGGGTGCTGACGCGGGGCGCAGTCTTCTGGATGTCGAGATCGCCGAGGCGGATCAATGGATCCTCTTCCTGGCGATGGTCTTCGCGTTCTCGACGCGATTGCCCATCGTGCCGCTTCATTTCTGGCTCCCGGCAGCACACGCGTCCGCGCCGACCGGATTGTCCGCGCTCCTGGCCACGGGATTCGTCCAGACTGCGGCGATCGGCCTGCTGCGTTTCGCGCTGCCACTCTTCCCGGACGCTGCGGTGGCGGCTGGACCGGTACTCTCGGTGTTGGGGATCACCGCACTGGTCTACGCGTCGCTGATCGCCCTCGTGCAGAAGGAGCTCAAGCACCTCGTTGCGTATTCGTCGGTGGGCTATGCGGGCTTTGCCCTGTTTGGGATCTCGACGCTGAACGTCCAGGGGGTGACCGGTGCGGTCCTTCAGCTCTTGGTCCACGGTCTGGCCACCGCGGGACTCTTCATGTTGATCGGCTTCCTTTCGATCCGGCGGAATACGACGGAAGTCGTCGCCTTCGGCGGCCTCGCCAAGCCGATGCCGGTCTGTGCGTTCTTCTTTGGATTGATGGTGCTGTCGCTGATGGGATTGCCCTTGCTGGGTGGCTTCGTGGGTGATCTCTTCGTTCTCCTGGGCAGTCTCGAAACGAGACGCGAACTCTCGGTCATCGCGCTAATCGCGATGGTCGTTTCCGCATCCTATCTGCTCTGGGTCCAGCGTCGGCTCTTTCTCGGGCCCGTCGATGAGCCCGCGAATCGGGGGCTCATCGATCTCGACCGGATCGAGCGGGCCATTCTGCTCACGCTGGCCATCCCGATCGTCGCGATCGGCGTTTATCCGAATCCGGTCCTGCGGCGAGTCGAACCGACGGTGCTCGAACTTCTCTATCAGATGGAGCGCAGGTCGATCCGGACCGACGAGGAGAAACTCGAATCGGAGACGGAGAGCGAGCTCGTTCGACTCGACTCCGCAGGACTCGAGCCGGGAGGGCGGCCATGAATCCGGTCTTCTATCCGGCGGTCGGGGCGCTCTTCGTGCTCGCGCTCGATCTGATGGGCAGCGCGGGGAGGCCCGATGAGCATGGACCGCGCAGGGCGGCGCTCTCGGGGATTCGGCTCGGGGCGGTGGCGCTCTTTTCGTTGGCTGCGGTGGTCTTCTCGTTGCGGGGCGGAGATCGTCGCTCTGGCGACGAACTCCTGAGCCTCGATTCATTCGGTGTATTCGGCCTGGGCTATATCGTTTTCGCCGGCCTCTTGGTTCTGAGTCTCTCCCTCACACATTTTGGGATGGCGCGCTCGCGTCCGACCGAACCGATCGCCCTCCTGCTCTTCGCCTGGGCGGGCTCGATGATCGCGATAGCGACCGATCACCTGCTGGTGCTGCTCGTGGCGATCGAGTTGGCGTGGCTACCCATGATCGCGCTGATCGCGATCGATTCGCGTCGGCTCTCATCGAGCGAGTCGAGTCTCAAGGCCTTCTTCGCGCATGTTTTCGCGAGTCTGATCTTCGCGCACGGGATCGCCTTCGTGTTCGCGGAGAGCGGGCGTCTGGATCTCGCTGCGCTGTCGGGGAGGGGTGTCGAGGGGAATCTCCTTTTCGAGGTCGGGTTCACGCTGGTGCTGCTGGGATTGATCGCTCGCGCAGCGATCGCGCCCTTCCATCCCTGGTCACCCGACGTTCACGAGGGCGCACCGAGCTTCGTCACCACGCATATCGCGACAGTGGCTCAGGCGACGACCTTCTTCGTTCTGTTGCGGATCCTTCACGCCATTCCCGTCGTCGAACTCACCGACGCTGAGTCGTTAGGTGTTCGGGTTCCTCAGCTGCTCTCCCTGCTCGGCCTGTTGGGTCTGCTCTGGGGGCACGCGATGGCCCTGGTTCAGGTCGGTCTGCGTCGGCTGGTGGGGTGGCTCGGAGTGGGGCAGATCAGCTTTCTCACGCTCGCATTGGTGGAAGCCCGTGGAGAGGGCGCCGAGGGGCTGCTGCTCGGTTTGATCGCATCGGGTGTCGCGATCACCGGCATCATGGCCACATTCAGTTCACTCAGTCATCACGAGCGCGCCTGTGAACACGTGGGTGACCTGGCGGGAATGATGCGCAGGAGTCCGATCCGCGCTGTGCTGCTCGGGATCTTCTTTCTCTCGCTCGCTGGCTTTCCGGGGACCTTCGGCTTCGTCGCACGTTTCAAGATCCTCGCCGCGCTCGAACACGGAGGGCATCGCTGGGAGCTCGTCGCGGGACTGGCTGCGACGGTGCTCGCGCTGACAGCGGTGGGTCGCCCCTTGCTCGAGATGTCGCGATCGACCCGGGACGGCCGCGAGGGCAGCCGTGCGCTTTCGAACGAGCAATTTGTATTGGCGATCTGTGGTGCGATCATCGTCTACTTCGGGGCTATGCCCGTGATGGGTGAAACAGCGCTCGCGGGCCAGCTCATGATCTGGATCGAGCGGGCGGTCGCGTCGCTGCGCTTCTGATCGGGTCCTCGCAGCCCTTCCGGCCCACAGGTCGGGTATCCTCGGCGGCGTAGCCGGCCGCTTCCATCCCCGGTCGCATCCAGGGGAGGGCAATTCACATGCTCGGTCTGATTGGCCTCGCGATCGTGGGTACGAGCATTTTTCTGTGGTTTTGGCTGATTCAGCAGGTCGCGGTGCCCCGCAGCCGTGCACCCTATATGGTCGGCTTCGTCGGGGGGGCCTGATCGGCCTCGTCGCCGTTTTCCAGGGGGGGGCGGTGTCGATGATCAGCGGTGGCCTCGCTGCTTTCGCAGGCTTCATGTTCGCTGCGCTGCGACTGCAGAGTGCGCAAAAGCCGAATCAGCCGGCCATCGGTGTGGGCGCGTTGATGCTCGCGGTGTCGGCACCGGACGAGAATGGTGTCGACTTCGACCTGTCGACGCGGGGGGAACTGTTCGATGGGTCGATCAAACGGATGATTATATGCTTCGGAGCCAGCCGGGCCGGGTGCTCTCGGCGATCAACGAAAATCTGACGAGCACGGGGTAGGAAGAAGCGGGGCTGCACGGCTATGGAAGGATGGATCCGCGGAACTACCAACGCGGTTCCGGACTGATCAGCCGACGGATGCTGCCGTCCCGGCGCGTGATCTGAAGGTCGTCCAGCAGCGCCATCAGGGGCATGGCCGTGCGTCGACTCGTTCCGATCAGCGCCTTGAGCGTCTGCGTGTCGAGTTCGTCACTCGAATCGAAATGGGCGACGACGCGATCGATCAGATCGAGCACGTTCGTGCGGTCGAAGAAGAGATCGTCCGGCGCCGCGACGAGAGTGCCCTCACGTTCGAGGTAATGGGCAATTTCGCGAAGGCTACGCTCGCTGCGCCCCGAGTCCTCGGCGACCGTGCGCAGGGCGGGCGCGTCGAGGCCGGTCCCGCCGAATCGGTCCCGCAGCAGTTCGGCCAGCTCGGATTGCTCTTCGTCCAGGGTCGATTCGAAACCGACACGGGTGACGATTTCGCCCCGGATGGTGATCTCATTGCTCGAGGCGAGACGCTTCAAGAGCAGCGCTCCGGCGTCGCTCGAGACGTTCCCGGGGAGCGTTCCCGTCAACGCTGCGCGGGGCATGCCCGCTTGAAGCGGTTCGCGCGAATGGAAGGATTCGAGGGCCCGGACGAGATCGGCCATCAGGCGTTCCGCGGCGGATTTGGCCAGACATAACGAAGCATCGACGCGCAGGATCGTCTCGGTCTCGACGAGTATCGCGAGTGCCCGCTCGAGTTCGCCAGAATCGAGTCCGGTCTCGAGGCCGAGCGCTTTCGTCGTCATGCCGCGCAGCCCCGCGCGCTCGATCCGCAATTCGATCCCCTCCGCTGGGTCGCCTCGGGACATGCGCGTGAGCTCTGCGGCGAGTTCGGGATCGCCTCGGCGGCGATGGGGCGGGGCGATATCGAGGACGATTCCACCGCCGAGGGTCGAGCCGACGCCGGCGTCGCGCGCGAAGCCGCGCAGGACGAAGCGGTCACCGGGGAGAAGGGGCAGCGGCAGGCCATCGACGTGGATCCGCCCGAGACCGCGCTCGCCGGGACCGATCGGCTTCTCCCCGATCAGGGCGACGCGCGCGCGGCGCTCTGCCGTGCCCGCGAGGAGTTCGACCGAAGCAGCGTCCTCGAGCGCTGTCTTGCGCGCGATCCAGTGCAGGCTCGTATCGAAGGAAGCGGTCGCCGGAACCGCATCGGGTTCGGTGAGCAGATCCCCGCGACCGATCTCGTCGCTGCCGACCCCTTGGAGATTGACCGCGATGCGTGCGCCGGATGTGGTTTCTGCGACCGCGTCACCGTGGCGTTCGAGGCCGCGGATCTTCGCCTTTCGCGCGCCGGGTTCGAGAACGATCGCGTCGCCCACACGTCGGGGTCGGCCGGACCAGGTGCCCGTGACGACCGCTCCGAATCCGTGCTTGGTGAACGTCCTGTCTATGAAGAGCCGTGAGGGTCGACCATCGTCGTCGCGAGTGGGGGCGGAACGGATCAGCGCTTCGAGTGTCTTGCGAACCCCTTCGATTCCGTCGCCGGTCTCGGCGCTCGCGGCGATGATCGGCGCGTCGGCGAGAGGCCCTTCGGCGAGGAGATCGTGGACCTCTTCCGTCGCGAGTTCGATCATTTCCTCGTCCACGAGGTCTGATTTGGTGAGCACGACGAGTCCGCGATCGACCCCGAGCAATTCGCAGATCGCGAGATGTTCGCGGGTCTGCGGCATCACGCCCTCGTCCGCAGCGACGACGAGCATGACGAGATCGAGGCCGCTGGCCCCGGCCACCATCGTTCGCACGAAGCGTTCGTGCCCGGGGACGTCGATGAGGGCAACGCGCAAGCCCTTGCTCAACTCGAGCGGTGCGAAGCCGAGTTCGATCGTGATGCCGCGGGCCTTTTCCTCCGGGAGTCGATCGAGATCGTGACCCGTCAGCGCTCGGACGAGCGAGGTCTTGCCGTGATCGATGTGGCCAGCGGTGCCGAGGACGAGGCTTTGCGGTTCGTCGTCAGCCATGCGCGCGGCCTCAGCGGGGTCCGATGCGGTCCATGCCCATATAGGGCACGAGCGCTTTCGGGATCGTGATGCTGCCGTCGGCCTGCTGATGGTTCTCGAGGAGTGCCACGATCGCACGGGCATTCGAGATGGCCGTTCCGTTCAGCGTATGGACGAGTTCGTTCTTCTTTTCTCCGGCGCGGCGGAAGCGGATCTTCAGGCGTCGCGCCTGGAAGTCGGTGCAATTCGAGGTGCTCGTGACCTCGCCGTACTCGCCGGCTTCGCCGCGTCCCGGCATCCAGGCCTCGAGATCGAATTTTCGATAGGCGGGGGCGCCGAGGTCGGCGCTCGCGATGTCGATCACGCGATAGGGGATCTCGAGGGCATCGAAAATCTGCTTCTCGAGTCGCAGCAATTCGACGTGTTGGGCGTCGGAATCCTCTGGACGACAGAAGACGAACATCTCGACTTTCGTGAATTGATGGACGCGATAGAGGCCCTTGCTCTCACGTCCGTGGGCACCCGCCTCGGTGCGGAAACAATGGGACACGCCGGCGAGCTTGAGCGGGAGTTCTTCCTCGGAAAAGATCGTGTCCGCGTACATGCCTCCGAGCGTGATCTCGGCGGTTCCGATCAGGCAGAGTTCGTGGTCTGCGACGGAGTAGATCTGGGTTTCCTCGCCGCGCGGACTGAAGCCGAGGCCCTCGATCACATCCGGGCGCGCCAGATCGGGAGTGACGATGGGGATGAAGCCCTCGGGCAGGAGCCGGTCGAGCGCGAAGCGCTGCAGAGCGATCTCGAGAAGTGCGACTTCACGTTTCAGGTAATAGAATTTCTGCCCCGACACCCTGGCGGCGCGCTCGAAGTCCACGAGGTCGAGGGCGGTCGCGAGTTCCAGGTGGTCCTTGGCGTCGAAACCCAGTGCGCGGGGCTCACCGATCGTCGCCAGAAGATTGAAATCCTCCTCGCGGCCCCTGGGCGAATCGGGATGGAGAAAATTTGGCAGACAGCGAAGGGCCCGTTCGAGCTCCTGCTCGGCGACGCGAAGTTCGTTTTCATGGGCTCCGACTTCGTCCTTCAGCCGGCGTCCCTCGATCGTGTGGGCTTCTCGTGCGCGCTCATCGAGGCGCTTTTTGCCGGCCTTCTGGTGCTCGTTTCGAAGTCGATTCGCTTCGTTCAGCTTCGTGCGCAGCGCGTTCGTTCGCTCGTGCAGAGCGATCGTGGCATCGATGTCCACATTGATGAAGCGCGCCCGGCAGCTCTCGACGATCTCGTCGCGACGGTCTTGAAGAATGCGCGCATCCAGCATGGGGGCGTAGGGAAGCACACGCCCCCAGCCCTTGCCATGAATCGCGTTGCCGGCTCCCGGCATCCCCTGATTCGACCCGATCCGTTGGCTGAAAGAGGCGAGGCGCCTAGATTTCACCTCGAAAGCCGGATCGAGACCTTTTCGTCGGATTCCGGCGGGCAAGGGGCTGGCCTTTTCGACGATCGTGCGCGGATGGCGGAAGGGGACGAGCGAGCGGAGATGGGGGATCGACAACCGAAGCGGGTATTCGGCGCACTGCGCTCGATCGCTCGAAGGGTTCCGGCGCGATGAGCGCGCATACCCGCGCTCTGGTTCAGGGACTCGTCGTCGTGATCGCCGCCCAGTGGATGGGGGTTCTCGCGAAGCTCGCGCTCTTCGAGGTGCCGGCTTTCACCTTCGTCTGGCTTCAGCTCGCAGCGGCCGGCCTCTTCATGCTTCTTTACACCCTCGTGTTTGCGCGGGAAAGATGGCCGTCGGGTCTCGCCCCGGCGGACTGGCTGGCCATCGCCTTCATCGGTGTCGTCAACTTCGGGCTCTGTCGCGTCCTGATGATGATGTCGATCGAGCGGCTTCCGATGAACACCTTCGTGTTCGTACTGAGTTTCGTGAGCCTCGTGACGATGGGTCTGAGCGTTGTCTTCCTGGGTGAGCATCCGGGGCGACGGCAGATGCTGGGCGTCGTCCTCGCGATCGTTGGGGTATGGCTCTTCTTTCCCGACGTCCCACCGCCGGCGGAGCTCAGAGGGGTCGTCTACGCGCTGCTGATCGTGTTCGGGCTCGGCGCGACCAATAATGTGACGCGCTGGTTGTTGACGCGTCAGGGGGACGGACTCACGAGTTCATTGCTCTCGACGCTGGCCCTCCCGATCGGCGCGATCCCCATCATCCTCGCCGGGCTGACACTGGATTGGCCCCCGCCCGTCGGTGGCGCGCGAAACGCCTGGATCATCGTGGCCAACGGTGTCGTCGGGATCGCGCTCACGCAGACCGTTTTCAACGCTGTCCTCAGGACGCTTCGCTCCTACGAGGCGAGCGTGCTTGCGGGATCCGGCCTGATCTGGACGGCGCTCCTCGCGATTCCGATTCTCGGTGAATGGCTCGAATGGAGGCAGATCGCGGCGATCGGGGTCGTGTTGTCCGGCGTCGTCATGACGCAGAGACGACCGGCCGAGGGGCGCTGAATACGGTCCCCCGATTGGGCGCCTGCGCGATGCGGGGGCTCGACGCGATCATCAAAAGAAAAGGGGGTTGACGAACGATCGTTCGTTCAGCCATGATTGAACGATCATGACGCGTCCGTCGTGACCCCGACCGAGTCGCACCCGATCGCCTGGAATCACTTTTCACTCGAGTGCTCCGTGAATGAAAGCACTGGGTGAGTTCGAACCGGAGGGCACCGCCCTTCTGGATTCGCGAGGAACCCCCGAGATGGCCGCCAGCCCCGAACTCCAGACCACCCCCGATCCCGGACCCGAAGATTTTCGCATCCTGCATCCCGAGGACTACGCCGCCCATGGCTATCCCCACCACATCTGGGCGAAATTGCGGGCGGAGGAACCGGTCTCCTGGCAAACCCAGCCCGGAAAGGCGATCGATTACTGGGCGATCACGAAACACGCCGACATTACGGCGATCGGCAAGCGCCCCGATCTCTTCCTGTCCGAGCCGCGCCTGGTGATTCAGCATCTCGAAGAAGAGGTGCGGGACATGCCGCCGACGCTGATCCAGATGGACCCGCCGATCCACGGCGATTTCCGACAGATGATCAGTCGCCGATTCACGCCGCGGGCGCTGAAGAAGATCCACAAGCCGATCGAGAAGATCGCCCGCGACATCGTCGAGAAGCTCTACCAGCAATCCGACGAAGGCGAGTGCGATTTCGTCACCGAGATCTCGGCGCCGCTGCCGATCGCGGTCATCGGCTGGCTGCTCGGTGTGCCGGAAGAAGATTGGGAGATGCTCTTCGACTGGACCAACCGCACCCTGGGCGCGGGAGATCCCGAGTACCAGGAAGAGGGGAAAGACGCGGGTCAAACCGCGCAGGCCGCCCAGATCGAGCTCTATCAATATTTCACGCAGCTGGTCGCGGAGCGCCGAAAGAACCCGCAGGACGATCTCGTCACCGCTTTCATCCAGAGCGAATACCAGGGTCGGCCGCTGAACGATATGGAGGTCCTCTCCTGGTGCTTCATCATCACGGTGGCCGGGAACGAGACGACTCGCAACGGCACGACCGGTGGCATGCTCACGTTCATCCAGCATCAGCACGAACTTCGTCGTCTTCAGCAGGACATGTCGATGCTCGACGACGCGATCGAGGAGATCGTGCGCTGGATTTCACCGATCATCCATTTTTGTCGGACCGCGACGGAGGACTACCCGCTGCGGGACAAAGTCATCAAGAAGGGAGATCCGGTCGCGCTCTTCTACCCTTCTGCGAATCGGGACGAGGAGATCTTCGAGGATCCCTGGACCTTCAGGGTCAACCGCAAACCGAATCGACATATCGGGTTCGGTGTCGGTGAGCATTTCTGTCTGGGCGCCCATCTGGCCCGGCTCGAAATGGAGGTCGCCTACCGCCATCTGCTGCCGCGCATCGCCGAGATCGAGCTGGCGGGGCCGGTCGATCGGCTCCAGTCGAGCCTGGTGGGTGGTCTGAAGCGATTGCCGATCCGGTACAAGCTGCATCCCCTGAAGTAGCGCTGCGGAGATCGATTCCGGCCGAGGGGGCTGGAATCGATCCCCTGGCGATGGCGTGACGTCCATACTGACACGTATCGATTCGGGCATACTCTTTCGATCGGTCTCGTGGGCATTCGAATGGTTGCGACGGAGCGGGCGAGGGGGTGATCCATGGCGATCGATCGGCGCGGCTTTCTCAAGACGAGTGCGGCACAGGCCGCGGTTCTCGGGCTAGGCGCAGCGGGGCCTAATACGCGCCATCCTGGGGCCGCTCCGGTTCTACGAGGTGCGAATCCCTTCCTGCACGGAGTGGCGAGTGGGGATCCCCTCGCCGATCGCGTGATCCTTTGGACGCGGGTTTCGCCTTACGACGATCGGATCGGTGAGCCGATCGAGACGCATTGGTGGATTGCCCGAGATTCGCTCGGTCTCGAGGTCGTGGCGGACGGGTCGGTCGTGGCGTCTCCCGCGACGGACTACACGGTCAAGGTCGATGCGTCGGGGCTCGAGCCCGGCAGCGACTACTACTACGGTTTTCTCACCCAGACGGGCCTCTCGCCGATCGGGCGAACGCGGACCTTGCCGCGCGACGATGTCGAGCACGTTCGCATGGCCTTCGCTTCGTGCGCGAATCTTCCGGCGGGTTTCTTCAACGGCTACGCATGTATGGCCGAGCGAGACGATATCGATGTCGTGCTTCATCTCGGTGACTATCTCTATGAATACGGCAATGGCGAATACGGGGACGGGACCTCACTCGGTCGTATTCCAGATCCAATTCACGAGACGCTGACCCTCGAGGATTATCGTCGTCGCCACGCCTCCTACAAGGCGGATCCCGATCTCCAGGCCGCCCACGCGCGTCATCCCTGGATCACGATCTGGGATGACCATGAGACCGCGAATAATTCTCATCCGGGGGGCGCCGAAAATCATGATCCCTCTCTCGAAGGGGATTGGCAGATCCGAAAGCTCGCCGGGATCCGCGCCTACCACGAATGGATGCCGATCCGAGAGTTGCCGACGGGGCTCTACCGGAGTTTTCGGTTTGGCGAACTGGTCGATCTGGTCATGCTCGATACGCGACTTCATGGGCGTGATCCGGAAGTGGTTCCCATGGACAACGTGGCGGCCTCAGATCCCTCGAGGACATTATTGGGCGAGGACCAGAAGGATTGGCTCTTCGACGAGCTCTCGAATTCACAGCGCGCGGGTTCGGCCTGGCGAGTCATCGGACAGCAGATCATGGTCTCCCCGGTTTCCTTCGGCGGTGTCGGTTTCAATCCCGATAGCTGGAATGGATATCGAGCCACGCGCATGCGGGTACTCGACCATCTCGAGAACGAGGGAATCGACAATGTCGTCTTCCTGACCGGCGACGTGCATAGCAGCTGGGTCTTCGACGTCCCCGCTCCGTCGGGCTCGGAGAAGGATTACGATCGAACGACGGGTGCGGGGTCTCGTGCCGTCGAGTTCGTCACGCCCGCCGTCAGTTCTCCGCCGCTCGCGGCTGCGGAATCCTGGAGGACGCGTGAGCAGGAGATACTGGATCGTACACCCCACCTGAAATACGCGAATTTCAGCGAGCAGGGCTTTGCGATCCTCGACCTCAGACGCGAGCGGGTACGGGCGGAGTATATCTTCACCGGCTCGGCGAAGACGAAGTCGCGCCGGTCGCGCTGTGCAGCGGTCTTCGAAGCACGGTCGGGGACGAATTGCGCCGAACGGGTCGAGTCAGATCTCTGCCAGGGCTGAGAGGCCCCGCTGCCTTTCCCGGAGAGCGCCGAACTCTAGAGCGGTTCGGGCGTCGCGCGCTCCACGAGCAGGGTCGCGACCGTCAGCAGGACATCTTCGCGGCCCTCGTCGAAGAGCGAGACCCGTAAGAGCAGGCCCGATTCGGTTCGCCCGAGGCGACTCACCTCCGCCCGAACGGGTCCGACGCGGGCGAGTTTGAGGTAATGGATCTCGAGGCTTCGAACGCGCACCGGCCCGTCCAGCGCATGGGCACCGAAATGATCCGCTGCAGCGTCCAGCAGGATCGCGACGACCCCGCCATTCATGGCGCCCAGCGTGTTGAGGACGTAGGGCTCGACCGCCAGCCGCGCGATGGCGGGGTCGACGGAATCGAATTCGAGCCCGAGGCGGTCGAGTAGGGGTTTTTCGAAGCCCGAGGTCGCGTTGGAGAACTCGCTGCGAGGCTCAGCTTCTTCGGCCCAGCGGACGCGTGCCTGGAGTTCGTTGCGTCTGGGCAGGATCGAGAAGCCGACGGTCGACAGACCGCAATCGGTGTCGCTCTCCAGATGGTCGAGAGCGACCTCCATCACCAGCGTCGTTCGGCCCTTGCGGATCACGCGCGGTCGCACACGCAGCGTTCCTTCGCCCGGCAGGTGAGCGACCTGGAGGCTCAGGCTCGATGTGGCGATCCATTCGGGAAGAACCTCGCGAATCGCGGTCTCGCCCGCGACGACATCGACGACGGCTGCGAGTACCCCCACGCGGGGGCGCCCGCCGTGATCGAGAATCTCCGGCACGATCGGCAGGAAGAGGGTCGAGCCCTGGCCGTCCCGCTCAACGACGGGGGCGAGATCTCGCAGGATATGCACTTCGGGCGGGTAGGAGGGCGCTTCGGGATCGCTCATGGCGGGCGCGAGGCTATCGCCCCTGAATGCATTTCGCCGCTGTGTGATCTGAGCGTGTGTCTTCGCGCGGACTACTCTTCTTTCTTCCGAGCGGCGCGATCGGCCCGCTGGTCGGCCTTGTGTTGCGCGCGGTCCCCGGCCCTGTCGAGCTTGCGATTCTGGCGTTTGCCCCGGAGATCGAGCTTGCGGTCGATCTTGTCGCCCTTGCGTTCGAGATCGCGGACTCGTCGTTTAGCGCGGTCTTCGATCTTGTCGGCTTTGGCGGGCTTGCCCGCTTCGCGCGCTCGTTCGGCTGCGTGTTCGGCTTTGTGTTCGATGTGCTCGGCCTTGCGATCGAGTCTTCGCTCGATCTTGTCCCCTTTGCGATCGAGCTTGCGTTCGCGCCGGTCCCCCTTGCGGTCGAGCTGCTCCTCGATGCGGTCACCCCTCTCGCGCAGTCGTCGGGCGCGATCGGGGTCGTCGTTCGCCCAGGGGGCGGTCGCGTTGACCCAAACCAGGCCGAGGATCGTGATTGGAATCAGGAGTCGCTTGAAGTCTGGCATGGGCTCTTCCTTTTCGTCCGTTCCTGAAGCGGTTCGCGCGGCGCTCTGATCGGGTGAGGACATCACTTCGCGACGAGTTCCCGGAGGGCTTCCATCAGATCATCGAGTTCGCGCGCGAGGCGGGCGGGAATTGCGGGGCGGCAGATCTCGGCGAGGGATTCGAAATACCAGATCTGCTGCGCGGCCCCGGCATTGAATCGCTCGAGTGTGGCTGGGCCCTCGTGACGCAGATCGCTCACGAGATCGGCCAGATTCTGCCGCTTGTCGCAGGCGGCGACGAGTCGGCTCGGCTCGGCGGCGGCGCGGAGCTGGGCGAGGTAGCGCTCCTTGCGCTCGCGCCAGGGTCCCTTCGAGTGCGCGGATTCCTCGCGGGTGGTGTCGCTGCAGTCGAGCACGATCGTGAGAACGGCCCGCCCGAACCGGGTCTCGATCGTGTGCTCTCGCGCGGTGCGGTCGTCGGGGCTGGCCGCGTCCTCGAGCGCGTCGTGCAGGAGTGCGGCGATGACCTCGTCCGGTCCCCCGCCGGCGTCGATCACGATTCCCTGGACCTGCGCGAGATGACTCATGTAGGACGTCGTCCGGCCCTTGCGCGTCTGCAGGCCATGCCAGCGCCAGGCGAACTCGGTTGCCTCGACGATCCGTTCCCCTGCTGCGGCCAGGACGGGGGCCTCAGTGGCTTTCCGGTTGCTGGAACGATCCTCTTCCGACACACCGTTTCCCTCTCGAAGATTCTTGATTTTACTCTAGAAATCAGAGCCTCGCAGTGATGCTCTCGAGGTCTGGGAGCCCGGGCCTGTTGGAATCGATCGGACGCGAGGGGAAAACCCTCGTTCAGGAGGCGCGCTGTGCGTTCCGGCTGTACTCCGAAACGCGACCGTCCCAGTTCCTGATTTTTCGGGACATCGTTTGCCCGATTCGCCCTCGGTTTTACGTCCTCATGAGTATCGGCCAATGAATTTTCGGTGACGCACGGAGCGCGCCCCGAAAACCGCGTCCACCGCCGAGGGGAGCAAGAGCAAATGTCGAAATCTCGTGTGAGCGGTCCATGTGTTCGAGTACGGAGTTGGGGCTTCGTGGTCTCTGCGATCATGGCCTGGGCCCTGCTCATGACCACTTCCTCCGAGGCCGAGCAGGTCCAGGCTCTGGGCTTCGTTCTGGCCCGGGTGCTGGGCACCGTCGAGGCGCTGGATGAAGAGCCTGGCGCGAGTCCCGCGGTGAATCTCGCCGCGCGTCGGATGCGCCAGGATTTCGAGGATCAGTTGGTGGCGGGCGTCCGTCCGCCGAGCATCGAGCTCGAGGTCCATTTCGATTCGGAGGAGATTCGCCTCGAAAATGCCCCCGCGATCGAGGCGGCTGCAGAGGTTCTCAAGCAGCATTTTCCGGAGTTGCGCTTCCTCGTCGCGGGCTATCGCGATGCCGCCGGGTCGGTCGTCGTGGGGTGGGATCGGCAGACCGCGGGATCTCGTCTAGCATTCGGCATGACGCAAGAATCCGACTCGACCGATCGATCCCGGGGTGCGGTGCAGTCCCGAGCCGAGCTCGACGCCGAATGGCAGCGCGCCTTCGAGTGGGTCGAGAATGCGCTTTCTGCCGAGATCATCAGCTTCGAACGGCAGCCACGATGGCGCCCGGCCTTCTTCGTCGAGGCGCTGCGCGATGGCGCGACGCTGCCGCTCTATCTGCGTGGCGAACGCGGCGAGCTCGATCACGGGGCCTATCCCTTCGAGCACGAGGCGAAGGTCCTGCAGGTGATGGAATCCGAGGGGCTGCCGGTTCCACATATCTATGGGATCAGTCCGGACCCCAAGATGATCGTGATGGACAAGATGCCCGGGCGCGCGGATCTCTCGACCGCGGAGAACGAGCAGGAACGTGTGTCGGCGTTGAACGACTACATGGATCTCCTGGCGGATCTTCATGCGATCGACCCCAAGCGCTTCGAGGAGATCGGCGTCGAGAAACCCCAGGATGCCGAGGCCGCCGGACTTGCGGATATGCATCGTTGGGAGAAGAATTTTCGGGCCGCCAAGAATCGGCCCGAGCCGCTCATCGAGTTCGTCTACGGATGGCTCAAGCGCAATGTGCCGAGGGATCGTTACGAGGTCTCGTGTCTGCAGGTGGATTCCGCTCAGTTCCTTTTCGACAAGGGACGTGTCACCTCCTTCCTCGACCTCGAACTCGCCTGCTTGGGAGATCCGGCGGCGGATCTGGCCGGCATGCGCGGGCGGGATCTGGCGGAGCCGATCGGCGACCTGAAGCCCGCCTTCGAACGCTATTTCGAGAAGACCGGCAAGCCGATCCCGAAAGAGGTGATCGACTATCACACGGTTCGCTTCGCCCTGGCGACGCCGACCACCTGTGCCCCGATCGTCCACGCGCCGCCGGACAGCGTGGACTATGTCCAGTATCTCGGCTGGTATTGGGTCTGGTCCCGTTCGTGCATCGAGGTCATGGCGAATATGGCCGCGATCGCTCTTCCGACCCCGGCGATCGCGGAACCGACGAGCACCGCCTTCGCTTCCGCACACGACCTGCTGGTCGACAAACTCGCCACCCTGCGCAGCGCGAGCGATGATTTCCTTCGATACGAACTCGATACGACGTGGCGCAATGCGAGCTATTTGCGGCGAGTCGAATCGATGTGGCCCGCGATGGAGGCGGAGGAGACGGCGGAGATCGACGCGCTGATCGGGCGCGTCACGAAGCCCCTCGACCGGGAGGCCGAGTTCGAAGCGTTCGTTCTCGAGCACGGGGCATCGAAGGAAGAGGAACTCCTGCAGTTCTTCCAGAAGCGCTGTCTCCGGAACGAGGCCCTCTATCAGCCGGTCGCGAGGGAACTCGAGGGCGTGAAGACGCAACTGCTCTAAACGATTTCGAGCGTCCGCCCCGGGGATCCGGACGCCGCCGGGGTGGCGCTACCTTGGTCCCCATGGAAGGTCTGCCCGATCATTTCGATGTGGCGACGTGCGCCTGGCTCGATCGGCAATTCGATGCGCCGACCCCCGTGCAGGAACGGGGTTGGCCCCTGCTCGCCGAGCATTCGAACGCGCTGCTGGTCGCGCCGACGGGCAGCGGCAAGACGCTGGCCGCCTTCCTCGCGTCGATCGATCGCCTGGGTCGTCTGCCCGAGGACAGCGGGCCCGGCGTCCGGGTGCTCTACATTTCTCCGCTGAAGGCGCTCGTCTACGACATCGAAAGGAACCTGCGCGCGCCGCTCGCGGGAATCGCTGAATGCGCGACGGTTCTCGCGGAGAAATCGGGCGATCCCGTTCGCTTCCGACCGCCGCGTGTCGCGATTCGCACCGGAGACAGCACGGCCGGGGAACGCCGTCTGCAGGGACGAGATCCCGCCGAGATTCTCGTGACGACGCCCGAGTCCCTTTATCTGATCCTGGGCTCGCAGCAGCGCGAGACCCTCCGCAGCGTCGAGACGATCATCGTCGACGAGATTCATGCCCTCGCGCCGACCAAGCGCGGGGTCCACCTGATGCTCTCGCTCGAACGCCTGGCCCGTCGCTGCGAGGCGGGGGATCCGCAGCGAATCGGTCTGTCCGCAACGGCGCGTCCCGCCGACGCGATCGCGCGCTTTCTCGGCGGCGATCGCGAGATCGAGATCGTCGATACCAGTCGCGCCCCCTCGATCGATCTCACGGTCTCGGTTCCGGTTCCGGACATGACGCGGCCGGAAGTCGGCGGACGTCGTGATCCCGAACAACCGGATCGCCCGTTGCGCGCCGTGGGCGAGGGCGAATCCGAGACGAGTCTGTGGCCCGCTCTCTATCCGGAACTGCTCGAACGTATCCGTGCCCACCGGAGCTCGATCCTCTTCGTGAACAGCCGTGCGCTCTGCGAACGTCTCGCCCATCGCCTGAACGAACTCGCGGACGAGCCCCTCGTGCGCGCCCACCACGGCAGTCTCGCCCACGCCAAACGCAAGGAGATCGAGGAGGCGCTCGCCGCCGGTGAGCTTCGCGCGATCGTCGCCACGAGTTCTCTCGAACTCGGGATCGACATGTCTTCGGTCGAGCTCGTCCTGCTCGTCGAGAGCCCCGGGGCGGTCGGGCGCGGGTTGCAGCGTATCGGTCGAGCGGGCCACGCGGTGGGTGAAACGAGCTTCGGCATCGTCTTTCCGAAGCATCGCGGCGATCTTCTCGAGGCGGCGGTCGTTGCGAAGGGCATGCGTGAGGGGGCGGTCGAAGCGATCGAGATCCCGCGCAACCCGCTCGATGTACTCGCCCAACAGATCGTGGCGATCGTCGCGGAAGAGGTGATCACGATCGACGAGATCGCGGTGCTGCTCGCGCGCACGGAGAGTTATGCGTCGCTCGGGCGCGGTCTGCTGGAATCGGTGCTCGACATGCTGGCGGGGCGCTACCCGTCGACGGAATTTGCCGAGTTGCGGCCGCGCTTGCATTGGGATCGCGAAACGGATCTTCTCGAAATAAGGGAGGGAGCGGGGCGGATCGCCCTGCTCTCCGGCGGGACGATTCCCGATCGCGGTCAATACGCGGTGCACCTCGGCGCAGACGGGCCCCGCATCGGCGAACTCGACGAAGAGATGGTGCACGAGTCGAAGCCGGGTGATGTCGTCACGCTGGGCGCTTCGAGTTGGCGCGCGCTCGAGATCACGCGCGACCGCGTGATCGTCGCGCCCGCACCCGGCGAGGTCGGGCGACTGCCCTTCTGGCACGGGGATGGGCCCGGTCGGCCGATCGAACTCGGTCGCGCGTTGGGTCGCTTCACTCGGAAATTGCTCGAACACGACGAAGCGGCGAAATGGTTGCGCGAGGAGCACGACCTCGACGAATTCGCCGCGAAGAATCTGCTCGATCATGTCGAGACCCAACGCGAATGGACGGGGAGCTGCCCCACGGATCGTCGGATCACGATCGAGCGCTTTCGCGACGAACTCGGGGATTGGCGGCTCTGCATCCTCTCGCCCTTCGGTTCACGGATTCACGCGCCCTGGGCCCTTGCGATCTCCGCCCGACTTTCCGAGTACGGCGATCTCGATGCCCATCCGCTCTGGACCGATGACGGCCTCATGTTTCGGTTCGCGGACGCGGATCGTCTGCCCCCGACGGATCTCTTCCTGCCCCCGCCCGACGAGATCGAAGACCTCGTCACGGCGCAACTCGACGGCTCGGCGCTTTTCGCGTCGCAATTTCGCGAGAACGCAGCGCGGGCGCTGCTGCTGCCGCGCCAGCGACCCGGCGCGCGCACGCCCCTCTGGGTTCAGCGATTGAGATCGCAGAGCCTGCATGCGGTCGCCCGGGGCTATCCGGATTTTCCGATCATGCTCGAGACCTATCGATCGTGCATGCAGGACGTTTTCGATCTGCCCGGGCTCGTCGAATTGATGACGGGGATTCGTTCGCGGGAAATCGGAATCGACGATGTCGAGACACCCTCCGCTTCCCCCTTCGCCCGCTCGCTCGTCTTCTCGTATGCGGCCACCTATCTCTATCAGCTCGATATGCCCGCGGCCGAACGTCGCACGCAGGCGCTCTCCCTCGACCGCCATATGTTGCGCGAATTGCTCGGCGCGGAGGCGCTGCGGGAGCTGCTCGATGAGGAGGTGATCGATCGGGCCGAAGCGCGACGTCAGGGTCTCGATCCGGAGCTGCGCGCGCGCCACGCGGATGGGCTCCACGATACGTTGCGGCAGGTGGGTGATCTCGGCGACGAAGAGCTGATCGCGCGTTTCGAGGGTGATCCGATTCGGGCCCGCGCTGCGATCGATGATTTATCTGTCGCGCGGCGGATCGTCGAGGTCGAGGTGGCCGGGGTGAAGCGTTGGATTGCGGCGGAGGAGGCCGGGATTTATCGAGATGCGTTAGGTGTGTCTCTTCCGAGCGGTCTGCCGGCGGCCTTCCTCGAGCGAACGGATGCCCCTCTCGAACAGATCCTGATGCGTTATGCGAGGACACATGGTCCTTTCGAGACAGAAAGGATCGCGGCTCGCTTTGGGATCGTGCCCGGTCAGATCGAACCCGTTCTGCGAACACTCGCGACCCAGGGCAGGCTCGTATCCGGCGAATTCGATCCACGCGGTCGGGGTCGTGAGTGGGTGGAGGTCGAGATTCTTCGCCGTATCAAGCGGGGAACCCTCGAGAGATTGCGTAGCGAGATCTCGCCTGTTGAGGGGGACGTATTGGGTCGCTTCCTGGTCGATTGGCACGGCATCGAATCCGGCCGCAAGGGGGACACGCGGCTCGACGAAGTGATCGATCTGATCGAGGGACTCCCCCTCTCTTTTGCCGAACTCGAACGGTCGATCCTGCCCGCGCGCTTGCCGGGCTACGAACCGCGCATGCTCGACGAGCGCGGTGCCGAGGGAGGGCTCGTCTGGGTCGGATGCCGGGCGATCGGCGAGCGGGATGGGCGCGTGGCGCTCTATCGCCGCGAGCAGATTGCCGCGCTGATGGATCGGCCCGAGCGAGACGAGAAGGAACTCGGTCGGGTTCATCGAGAAATTCTCGATCGACTCGAAGCGCGCGGAGCCTCCTTCTTCGCGGAACTCGCCCACGGCGTCGAGGTCGAGTCCCACGATGAGGTCTTCGGCGCGTTATGGGAACTCGTCTGGCGGGGGTTCGTCACCAACGACACCTTCGCGCCCCTGCGCGCGCTCGCTCAGCGACCGACGCCGGGTCGCCGCCGCGGACGTCGCGCGAAGCCGATCGCCACCGCGGGGCGCTGGTCACTGGTGGCTCCACTGGTTGCCTCCCCACCGAGCGAGACGGAGCGTCTTCACGCGCGAACGCTCCTCTATCTGCGTCGGCACGGAATCGTTTCCCGTGAGGCGATGGGGGTCGAGGCTCAGGCCGGCGGTTTCGGAGCGATCTACCCGGTGTTGCGTGAGATGGAAGAGACGGGGCGGATCCGGCGCGGACATTTCGTCGAGGGCATGACCAGCGCCCAACTCGCCGTTCCAGGCGCCGTCGATCGCTTGAGATCGCTTCGCGAACGACCGCCCCAGCCCAACGCGGTGCTGCTCTCGGCGACCGACCCTGCGCAGCCCTATGGGATTCAGCTTCCCTGGCCCCCGGCGCGCAGCCCCGCACAGGGGAAGCAGGGCAAGGCGCGGCGAGGGATCGGAGCGCAGGTCGTGTTGGTCGACGGGCGCCCCAGCCTATTCATCGACAGGGGTGGGACGCGTGTCCTCTGCTTCGAAGACGAATCGCGAGCGAGCCAAGCGCAACGGCTCGATCGCGCGCTGCAGGCGTTGGCGCGCGGTGTGGCTCGAATCGGCCGCAAGCGTCTCTCGGTCGAAGAGATTGATGGGCAGAAGGCGCGCAGATCGGCGCTCGCCGAGGCTTTCGTGCGGGCCGGTTTTCGTGCGGGCTATCGTGGCTTCGAGATCGATCGACTCCCGACGAGCGCGGGGGACTCCGATGGGCTGCGGATCAGCGGCTTCGGGCCCGGTGATCGGGGGCTCGAGTCGAGCCCTCGTTTCGGTTCCTTGGGGGGCGCGCCCGAGGATGCACGGGCGGGCATTGCGAGGGGGAGGGGAATGAAACGCACATGAGTGGAGCGGTGAGCAAGGAGGTCGAGGGGGTCGACCTCGTGATTCTCGATGTCTGGATGGACGAGCAGGGACTGCCGAAGGGTGAGATTGGACCCGTCGATCGCCTGATGGGCGGCACCCAGAATATCCTGTTGCGCTTCGAGCGCGGCGGTCGCCACTACGTGCTCCGTCGTCCCCCGGTCCACAAGCGACCCAATAGTGATGAGACGATGCGGCGCGAAGCGCGCGTGCTCGCCGCGCTCGAGGGAACGGATGTTCCGCATCCGGGACTGATCTCGGCGTGTCCCGACGAGGCCCTGATTGGTGCGGCCTTCTATCTGATGGAACCGGTCGACGGATTCAATGCCGGCACCGGACTTCCCGAGCTGCACGGGAGCGATCGGGATCTTCGAAGGGCGATGGGACTCTCCATGGCCGAGGGCATCGCGAAGCTCGGCGCGGTCGACTACCTCGCGGTTGGGCTCGAGGGATTCGGTCGGCCCGAGGGTTATCTGGAGCGGCAGGTGACGCGCTGGCGTCATCAGCTCGAGGGATACCGCGAGATGGAGAACTACCCCGGGCCCGAGATTCCCGGGGTGGAGGCGATCGCAGAATGGCTCGAGGCCCATCGCCCGAGCCATTCCCGGCCGGGCATTCTGCACGGCGATTACCATATCGGAAACGTCATGTTCTCGTACTCGGGTCCCGAGCTTGCGGCCATCGTCGATTGGGAATTGGCCACTGTCGGGGATCCGCTTCTCGATCTGGGCGCGCTGATCGCGAGTTGGCCGGACGCTGAAGGGAAATCTCCGCTTGGCCCCCCGGACGGCCTGCTCGAGGGATTGCCGAGCGCCGCTGAGATGATCGATCACTATGCTGACCGCTCCGAGCGGGATCTCGACGCGATCGACTGGTACATCGTCCTAGCCTGCTATCGGCTCGGAATCATTCTGGAGGGCACCCACGCGCGGGCCTTCGCCGGCCGCGCGGATCGCGATCTCGGTGACCTGTTCCACGCGACGACCCTGGCGCTCTTCGAGCGCGCTCTTTTGTATCTCTGAGGGAAGTCCCGGGCGCTGCGCCGCGTGTCGTTGCTCGCATCCGGGCCGCTGCTAAGGTCCTGCCAATCATGGACTTTTCCGTTCTACCTCCGATCAACGCGGCGCTGAACGCGACGGCGATCGCACTCCTGGTCGCGGGGCGTCGCTTTGCGAGACGCGGCGAGATCGACCGTCATCGATCGACCATGTTGTCCGCGTTCGGTGTCTCGAGCCTCTTTCTCATTCTCTATCTGGGACACAAGGTCTCACGAAATTTTGAAAACACGACCTTCAACGTCGAGGGTTGGGCGAAGACGGCCTATCTGGTGTTGCTCGGATCCCACGTTCTTCTCGCGATGAGCGTTCCAGTTCTTGCGTTCCTCCTGGTCAGACTCGGGCTGAAGGACGAGCGCGAACGGCATCGGCGGATCGCTCGGGTCGGCTGGCTGATCTGGATCTACGTCTCCGTGACCGGGGTGCTGATCTACCTCCTCCTATACCCCTTCAACCCCGCTCCGATCGTCGCTCGCTAGCGGTCGGGCTCCCGGTGAGCGGGGGCTTCGGCGGTGTTCTGCAGCGAAACGTTGCGGTTGTTGTCTCGACTTCCATCCGCTGATTGACCCATGCGTGGAAGACCCCGCTATGCTTGGTCCATCTCGAGCAGACCCTTCCGGATTCGTCCGGGCTCGGGATTCTTTGACGAGCCCCACTCGGGTGAAGACCGGGTTCGAGTCGGGGTCGGGGTCGGAAAATGCGGGTCGAGTCGGCTATGAATGGAAACCGGCTGGAAACGGGTCTTTACGCCCTGGGGGCGGCCGGTCGATGGATCGCACGAATGACGCCGATGCGATCGGTGGGATGGACTTGAAAGGGCCCGGCGACTTGACTAATTGGAGATCGATGGGCTACCTCGCGGGCGGTTTTCTAAACCAGAACGCCCCCCTAAGAGGCGCTCCCCGGTTCAATCTGGCGTCGACTGGAATGGTTGCGAGATCTGCCATGGCCTCGCGGCCAGGATTCGTGTCGGCCCCGGCAATCTGTGCAGGTCGTCCGGGTGTCGGTCGGATGATGGGTTCGTTGGCTGGCGGGTGGGTCGGTGGATCGAACCAGTGATCGCTGAGCCAGCCGTTATGTGGATGGATGGATGACGCGTCGAAGTTGGGTGGAGGCGGCGGCGAAGGGATTGAGCGGGATGGCTCGGATCCATGAGTCCGCAGCGGGTCCGACGCGATGAAAATGGGAACGATGGATTCTTGCCCGTGCGTGATCGAGCGAATCATCAAACGAATCGATCAGATGCCGGGTGTACGCAAAGAGGGACGACCTTTGTTCGGCAATTCTTTCTGTAGAGGGCTCCGGCCGATCGCGCTCCTGGCGATCACGCTGGCAATTGGTTTCGCAGCGCTTCCGGGTCGTGTGGTGGCGGAAGAGGGGGATGTGGATCTCGTGCGGGGTGAAGAGCTCTTCGCGCTCTGCACCCAATGTCACTCGAGCGATGGTGGAGGCAATCGTAAGGTGCTCGCCCCGGCCATCGCCGGGCTTCCCGCGTGGTATCTCGAGATGCAGCTGAAGAATTTCAAGGAGGGGGTCCGAGGCCTCCACGCAGAGGATACGGGCGGGCTCCGCATGTACCCGATGTCGCTCTGGCTGCGAGACGAGGCGGACCAGAAATCAGTGGCCGCCTACGTGGCGAGTCTGCCCTCGGTCGAGTTGGCGGGTGAGCTCGAAGAGCACGGCAATGCCGCCAAGGGCGCAGGCTACTACGCGGTCTGCTCGGCCTGTCATGGCCCCGACGCTGCGGGCAACCAGGCCATGGGCGCCCCACCGCTGACAGGTCAGAACGATTGGTATCTCTTTTCCTCGATTCAGAAATACAAGCACTCGGTTCGAGGCGGTGGCAAGGGGGACATGTTCGGGGCGGCCATGATCGGCATGGTCAAGACGCTTCCGGACGACAACGCAATCCTCGATGTGATCGCGCATATTCAAAGTCTGGAGAAATAAACGATGTCCGATGAAGAACCTCATGTCGAACCGACACCGCCCGGCTGGGAAGAAGTTTCGTTTCGCATCTTCACGATGAGCATGGCGGGTATTTGCAGCTTCATCGCTGCCGTGTTCATTTTTGTCATCTAGCGGCTCGCCCGACGCTTGGCTGATCGCCTCGTTTTCCAGGTAGAAAGCAGAAATAATGATTCTCGACTCACTGCTTCAGGCTTCCGCCTCCACCTACGCGGGGGACATCGATCGGCTCTTCGATGTCATCACGCTTCTGGTGGGCGTCCCCATGCTCATCTGCATGCTTCTCTTCTTCACGTACATCTTTCGCTTCCGGGCGAAAGAAGGCACGAAGGCCCTCTATATCTCGGGCACCGAGCACAAGTACATGAAGTGGATCCACCGGGCGCATTTCCCGATCCTTGTTTTCGACGTGATCATTGTCGTGATGGCTGTTCAGGTTTGGTACGACGTAAAGCAGGACCTGCCGGAGCCGGAGTCGACGGTTCGCATCATCGCTCAGCAATGGGCTTGGACCTTTGTGCACCCCGGTCCGGATAATGTCCTGGACACGGCAGACGACATCACGACGATCAACGATCTCCATGTCGCTAAAGGCACCCTCTACCATTTCAAGCTCGAAGCCAAGGACGTCATCCACAACTTCTCCGTTCCGGTCTTCCGGTTGAAGCAGGACGCGATCCCCGGTCGGGTCATCACGGGCTGGTTCGAGGCGACCGTGGCGGGCGAGTTCGACATCCAATGCGCAGAGATCTGCGGGATCGGCCACGGGTTGATGCCCGGCCGGATCCACATCGAGAGTCCCGGGCAGCATGCGGCCTGGGTCGAAGAGAATTCGCCGATCGAACATCTGGCGGCTCGCTAGTACGAGCGTGGAGCCAATCGGATCACCCTGAGCATGAGGCTGGACCGAGCCGGAGAACACGAGAACCGGCCGGATCGAGCCAAGTCAGCCACCGAGAGTACAGCCGAAGCGAGCCTCTAGAAGACGCGCTCCGGATCCCGAGGAGAACGAGACATGGCCGAGTCGATTCCCGTCGAGCACGCCGATGATCACGCGGGTCACGACCACCACGAGATGAGCTTCAGCGAGAAGTATATCTTCCCGGTGGATCACAAGATGATTGCCATGCAATACATGTTTACGGGCATGTTCATGGCGCTGATCGGCGGCTTCATGGCCTACGCCTTTCGGATGCAGCTGGCCTTTCCGGGGATGGACGTTCCCGGTTGGGGGGTGGTCTCGCCCGTCGACTACAACTCGCTGGTCACGAACCACGGCACGATCATGATCTTCTGGGTCGCGATGCCCGTGCTGATCGCGGCCTTCGGCAATTTTCTGATTCCGCTCATGATCGGCGCGGACGACATGGTCTTCCCGAGGATCAATCGTCTCAGCTACCAGATCTTCTTGCTCTCGGCGATCGTGATCCTCTCGTCGTTCTTCGTCGAAGGCGGCGGGTTCGGTGGGGCGTGGACGGCTTATCCGCCGCTCGCGACCAAGGCGGAGTACAGCCTGACGGGGCTCGGATCGACGATCTGGATCGTCGCCGTCGCCCTGGAATTCGTGGCCTTCCTGCTCGGTGGGATCAACTTCATCACGACCGCCATGAATAGCCGCGCTCCCGGCATGAAGATGTGGGATATCCCGATGGTCGTCTGGATGATCGTGATCGCTTCGATCCTCTTCATGCTCTCGGTCGGCCCGCTGCTCGCCGGCGGCATCATGATGATCTTCGACCAGCAGCTCGGAACCGCTTTCTTCGACCCTGACAAGGGCGGAGACCCGATTCTCTGGCAGCACCTCTTCTGGTTCTTCGGCCATCCCGAGGTCTACGTGGTACTCCTGCCCGCGGTCGGCATCACCGCCGAAGTGATCACGGTCTTCGGTCGCAAGAAGCTCTTCGGATACAAGACGATTCTCTATACCGCGATCGGTACGGGCATCCTCTCCTTTACGGTCTGGGCGCATCATCAATTTGTCGCCGGCATCGACCCGCGTATGGCCAACGTCTTCACCGTGACGACGCTGCTCATCTCGGTCCCGCTCGCAGAGATGATGTTCGTGTATATCGCGACGCTCTATGGTGGCTCGATCCGCTTGACGACCCCCATGCTGTGGGGCCTCGCCTTCATCTTCGAGTTCCTGATCGGCGGTGTCACCGGCATCTTCCTGGGTGCTTCGGGCAACGACATCTACATGCACGACACCTACTTCGTGCTCACCCATTTCCACTTCACCTTCTATCCGATTGCGATGATCGGGACCTACGCCGGATTCACCTTCTGGTTCCCGAAGATGTTCGGCAAGATGATGAACGATTCGCTGGGCAAGCTGCATTTCTGGCTGACGATCCTCTCCTTCAATGGGATCTTCCTGCCGCTCTTCGCGCTCGGGGCGGCCGGTCAGCATCGGCGTATCTACGACTATTCGAATTTTCCGGAACTGGCCCTGCCCTGGATGCAGGATATCCGGCAGTTCTCGACGATTTGTCTGTGCGTGATGATCGGTGCGCAGCTGATCTTCTTCTACAACGTCTTCAAGAGCCTGATGTCCGGTCCGGCTGCGGGCAAGAATCCCTGGAATTCGAATACCCTCGAGTGGACGACGACCTCACCGGCGCCTCATGGCAACTGGCCAGAGGGGCTGCCGACCGTCTACCGCGGACCTTATGAATACAGCCATCCGGATCACGACAAGGATTATTGGCCGCAGAACGAGCCGGCCTGATCATGTTCGGCCTGCGCGCTCCCCTGGCTGGAGGCGCGCATGGCCTTGATGGGGCCGCATCGGAGGCGGATCCCGAAGAGCCTGCACGCACGACGCGCGCTGCAAATAGACCGGGACAACCGAATGGGGAGTCCCGAGAGACGAGACGGAGAAAACTCATGTCCGCGAGACCGATAGCTACGACGCGAAGCGCCAGCGGGATGCCGACTGCTCGGCTGGCCGTATGGTGGGTGATCGCATCGGAAATCGTGATTTTTGGCGGCCTGCTCGGGTCGTATATCATGCACCGCCTCGCCCACGGGATCTGGGCAGATTATGCGGCGAATACGAACCCGTGGATCGGCCTCTTCAATACCTTTGTGTTGCTGACCTCGAGTCTGTCCGCCGTTCTGGCACACCAGGCCGCCGAGCGGGGTGATGGCCAGCGTGCGGCGAAGCTGCTCTATGCGACCACGGGTGGCGGACTGCTCTTCATCTGCGTCAAGGCCTTCGAGTGGAGCTACGAGATCAGCCACGGCATGACGATCTCATCGAATACCTTCTGGTCCTTTTACTACACGGCCGCTGGCATCCATGCCGCACATGTCATCGCGGGCTGCATCATCATGCTCTTCGTCGCCGCGACGGCCAAGAAGAACCTGGAACTCCATCGGGTCGAGGTCATTGGCATCTATTGGCATTTCGTCGACGTCGTCTGGATCTTCCTTTTTCCGCTGCTCTATATCGCGAAATGAGAGCGTCCGTTCATCGTAATTTGGCCGCCCACCCAACGGCGAAGCATTCGAGGCAACACAATGAGTGAACACGAAGAACACGGCGATTCCCACTACATCAAGATCTGGGCGATCCTACTGGCCCTGCTGGCCGTTTCATTCGTCGGTCCGATGGTGGGCATTCAGTGGCTGACCCTGTTGACGGCGTTTGGAATCGCCGTCGTGAAGGCGTATCTCGTCGCCGTCAACTTCATGCATATCAATCTGACACCACGTTTCGTGATCTATACGGTCGCGACGACCCTCGTCTTCATGCTTCTCTTCTTCGCGGGGGCTGCGCCCGATGTCATGAAGGCCAGCGGCCAGCATTGGCAGAAGCCTGCCTGGATCGAGGCCGAGCGCGTCTGGGCGGCCGGTGAAGTCAGCGGAGAAAATGCCCACGGCGAGCATCACTGATCGCGGTCGCTTGCTTTTCGGCGACTGGTATCGATAAACCCGACGCGCTCGACCAAGCCCGGCTGAACCCGACCAGAGGAATGAGCTTGGACAGCACTGCCCCCATCCATTTGATCGCAAGAGAGCAAGGCGAGCCCCGAGTCATCTCGAACGGCGTACTCGGTATGGTTCTCTTCGTCATGACGGAAATCATGTTCTTCTCGGGCATGATCAGCGCCTTTTCGATCGTGCGCGCTTCTTCGGCGATCTGGCCTCCGCCGAATCAACCGCGCCTGCCCCTGGAAGAGACGGCCATCAATACCGTGGCGCTCTTCCTCTCCGGCTTGCTTCTCTTTCTGGCCCAGCGCCGCTTTGCAGCGGATCGCGATTCCGCAAAGACGCCGCTGATCGCAGCGATTGCGCTCGGAACTTTCTTCGTGGCCTTTCAGGGCTGGGAATGGGTCTCGATGATCGCCCAGGGGCTGACGCTCACGTCCTCGACTCTCGGCAGCTTCTTCTATTTGATCGTCGGAACCCACGCGCTGCATGCGATCGTTGCGCTCGGGCTGCTGACACAGGCCTGGCGACGGCTCTCGGCCGGCCGGCTGCAGCCGAGCCAACTCGCGACGACGGCGGTGTTCTGGTATTTCGTGGTCGGCGCGTGGCCGGTCGTCTACTGGCGGGTCTACCTTTGATGGGCGCGCGCGTGCGCGCGCTTGGGCCGCGGGCGCTGATGGGCGCGCGCGTGCGCGCGCTTGGGCCGCGCGCGCTGATGGGCGCGCGCGTGCGGGCGCTTGGGCCGTGGGCGCTGGTGGGCGCGCGCGTGCGCGCGCTTGGGCCGCG
>PBFW01000010.1 GCA_002719955.1 Deltaproteobacteria bacterium
CATCTTCGTTAGCCAGATCTTTCTCCTCACCGTTTACACGCTGATCATCCTGGTGGTGATGGCTCTGGTCTATGCAAAGTGGCCTCACATTTCCCTCGAAAGTTGGGTCGATAGCTTCACCAAAGACAGATAGGTGTCCGTATTTCGTGACTGCTCTGCCTTCATCAAGTAAAAGATTCAAGCTCCCGCGCCCCCGGAGGCTGCCCTTCGGCGTCCCCCGTCTGCATGACGCAACCCTCTTCCGACCCCGAGCTCTTCTCCCTCGCTCAGATCCAGCACTTGATGCGGGTCGAGTTCGGGCGTGCGCAGCGCTACGAGTACCCCATGGGCTGCTTGCTGATCCAGGTGGACCGGCTCGCTCAGCTCAGGGACCTGCACGGGTACGAGGCGAAGTCGGCGGTCCTTCAAATGGTCGTCGAAGAGATCGAGAAGCAAACCCGGGACAGCGACCTGCTCGGCAAGATGCCGGACGATCGCTTCCTCCTCGTGCTCCCTCACGTCCCGTCTGCCAACGCGGAGGTCGTCGGCTCGAGGATTCTGGAGAACGTGCGCGCTCGGAACGTCGATTTCCCCGGAGCAGACTTGCGGGTGACCGTCTCGCTCGGCGCCGGCTGGAGCGATGGCGGCGAGACGCTCTTCTTCGACGCCCTCTTGGAGTGCGCGGAGGGCGCCTTGAAGTTCGTGGCAGAAGAGGGGGGCGACGGCATGGAGCTTCGCATCCCCGGCGCCGGCGGGGGTTGAGCGAGTGAAGGTCCTCCTCGCTGATGACGAGGTGACCATCACGGTGACGCTCGCTGACGCGCTGGGTGACGCCGGTCACGAGGTGTTCGTCGCGACTGACACGGACTCTGCGCTGCGCCTCCTTGACGAGGCGGCCCCCGAGGCTGTGCTCACGGATATTCGGATGCCTGGCGCTGGCGGCATGGCTGTCTTGGCGCGATCGATCGAGCTGGACCCTAAGCGCCCGGTGATCATCATGACCGGCTTCGCGTCACTCGAGCAGGCGCAGGAGGCGGTCGATCTCGGCGCCAGCCTCTTCGTTCAAAAACCGTTCAGAAACGAAGCCCTCGTCTCCATGGTGGAGACCTGCGGCAGGCTCCGCGACCTAGAGCGAGAGAACGAGCGTCTCAGAAAGCAGCTCGAAGGTGGAGACGGCTTCGACGGCGTGGTCGGCACCTCGTCTGCCATGCGGGCGGTCTTTGAGCGCGTGCGGACGGTCGCTCCCACTGAGGCGACCGTCTTGATTGAGGGAGAGAGCGGCACTGGCAAGGAGCGGATAGCGCGAGCCGTCCACGAGCAGAGCGCTCGCGCGGAGGGCCCCTTCGTCGCCCTCTCTTGCGCTGCGCTCCCTGAGTCTCTCCTTGAGGCGGAGCTCTTCGGTCACGAACAGGGCGCCTTCACCGACGCCCGAAAGGGCCGCAAGGGGCGCTTTGAGATGGCAGAAGGCGGCACCTTCTTTTTGGATGACATCGACGACATGCCGCTCGGCGTTCAGGTGAAGCTGCTCCGCGTCCTGCAGGAGCGAGTCATCGAGCGTGTCGGCGGCGGCGAATCTATCGAGATTGATATCCGAGTCTTGGCCGCGACGAAGGCGCCGCTCCGAGGGCTCGTGAGGGATGGGAGGTTTCGCGAGGACCTCTACTACAGGATTCAGGTCGTCCCGATCGAGCTGCCGCCGCTCAGGGAGCGCGACGGAGATGTTCCGCCCCTGTTCGCGCATCTTTTAGAGCGTCACGGCGGAGGCCGCAGCTATCAGGTGAGCAGCGCCACGATGCGCGCGCTAGAGCGATATCCTTGGCCCGGTAATGTGAGGGAGCTTGAGAACGCTGTGCAGCGGGCCGTCGCCCTCGCCGGAGATCGACAAGACCTCGTCTTGGAGGACCTCTTGCCTCAAGATCCGCGCTGGCGCGACGCTGTCGAGGTCGTTGACGAAGTGCGCCCGCTCAAGGAGGTCGTGCGTGAGGCCGAGCGGCGTCACCTCGAGCGGGTGATCGAGTCCACAGGTGGGCACCGCTCCCAGGCCGCTGCGCTCCTCGGGATCTCCCGGAAGGTGCTCTGGGAGAAGCTCAAAGATCACGGGCTCGGGAAGGAGTGAGGGGCTGATGTCTAGCGCAGGTTTAGAGGCGACCGTCCCTATGGCTCCTGGCCTAGAGGTGATCGCGGACCTGCACCTAGACCCCGCTGACCTGTCTGCTTGCGAGGCCTTCGCGAGCTGGCTTGAGGATCGGGGTCGCTTGGAGCGCCTCGTGATCCTCGGCGACCTCTTCGACGCATGGGTCGGGCCCGGCCACCTTCAGATGGCTGGCGCCAAGAGCGTGATCGCTGCCCTTCGGGGAGTCTCTGAGCGAGGAGGCTCGGTAGACCTCATCTGGGGTAACAGGGACTTCCTCTTGGATGAGACTGTCGCGCGCGCGGCCGGCGCGAGCTTACGCAGAGACGCGCTCGTCGCAGTGAATGAGGCCGGTGAGCGCACACTGCTTGTTCACGGTGATGAGCTCTGCACCCTGGACGCTTCGTACCAGCGCCTCCGTCGCTTCCTCCGCTCTAGGCTCGTGACAGGCTCGCTCTTGAGGTTGCCGCTCTTTCTCACTCTGTGGCTCGCGAGGCGCTTACGCGACAAGTCAAAGCGCGCTGTTGGCAGCAAGCCGCCTGAGGAGATGGCTATGCAAGAGGACGTGGTCTTAGAGCTCTCCAAGCGCAGCGGGGCGTCCGCGCTCATCTGCGGGCACGCGCACCGCTGGCGTGATGATCAGCTTTGCGACGGCGTCCGCTGGGTCGTGCTTGATGCCTTCGGGGGATCCAAGGACTGCTTGCAGGTGCAGCCTGGCGGGAGCTGGGTGGGCACCTCTTCAGGGTTCTTAAGAGGAGCTCCTACGTGATCGTCGCGATCGACGGCCCCGCCGGCGCGGGCAAGAGCACCGTGGCTAGGGCTCTCGCTGACGCTCTTGGGTTGGTCCTCTTGGACACGGGCGCGATGTACCGAGCTGTCACGTGGAGAGTGCTCGAAAGCGACGTGGACATTCATGACGCGGCGGCTTGTGCCAGCGTCGCAGCTGAGGTCCAGCTCAGCTTCGACTCGGTCGGGATCGTCGTTGACGGGGTCTCTAGGGAGCAGGAGATTCGAAGCAGGGCGGTGGACCAGGCTGTCTCAGTGGTGGCTGCGCACCCCGCCGTGCGGGCCGCGATCGTCCCCAATCAGCGCGTCGTCGCTGAATCCGGGGCCGTCGCGGAGGGTCGCGACACGACCACGGTGGTCTTCCCAGAGGCAGATCACCGCTTCTTTCTCTCGGCCAGCGCTCGGGAGAGGGCCAGGCGGAGGGCTTCTCAGCGAGGCGATGGTGAGTCCATAGAGGTGATCCTCGCCGACATCCAGCGCAGGGACCACCTCGACTCGACCCGTGAGGACTCGCCGCTCAAGCGCGGAGAGGGGGTTATGGTCGTGGATACGGATGGGTTAAGCGCTGAGGAGGTCGTCTCGAAGCTCTTGGATTCTGTTCGGGGAGCTTCAGCCTGAGCACGTTTTCCACCCCGCCTCATGGATCCAAAGGCGGGGCCCCGGTAAACTCTTCGGCCCGCTTCGCATAGTGCGAGCGGTGCGCCGTGCCCACCAGGTCTCGCTAGGGAGGCCTCTTTTCTGCCCCTGGGACGGCGTTCAAACAGCTCCATCTCTCTAACCCCGAGTGGTTCCTTGCGCCCCTCACCGTTCTCTATATGGCCCTCTCCTCCGCGCGCCTTAAGCGCTACGACCTCTCTGAAGAAGAGCTCGAACAGCGTCTTGACAACCTCCTCTCCGGCATCTCGGAGACTGAACTTGACACCCAGTTGACCGAGTCGGTCCGGGATATTCGACCCGGGACCATCGTCATCGCAGTGGTGGACTCTGTGGATGAGCGGAGCAAGACCGTCGTGATGGACATCGGCGGGAAGGCAGAAGGCAGCGTCTCCATCTCCGAGTTCGGCGAGACCCTCCCTGAGAAGGGGCAGGAGTTCGAGGTCTATTACGAAGGTGACGACAACCACGACAACACGGCCGTGCTGTCAAAGCGTCGCGCCGATCGTCAGCGGGCGTGGGAGCGCGTCAGCGTCAAGTACAACGAGGGCGACGAGATTCAAGGCGTCGTCCAGCGCAAGATCAAAGGCGGCTTGATCGTCGACGTGGAGGGCGTGAGTTGCTTCCTCCCCGCCAGCCAGGTCAACCTCAGGCGAACTGCCGACTCAGTCGACCTCATCGACGAGGGCATCCGCGCGCGCATCATCAAGATCGACACCGAGCGCTCGAACATCGTCATCAGCCGCCGGAAGCTCCTCGAGGAGGAGCGCCAGCGCCTCAAGGAGGGCCTCCTGAGCGAGATCACCGAGGAGCAGATCCGCACGGGCGTCGTCAAGAACATCGCCGACTTCGGCGTGTTCGTCGACCTCGGCGGCATCGACGGTCTCCTGCACATCACCGACATGTCTTGGGGGCGCATCAACCACCCCTCCGAGATGGTCTCTTTGGACCAAGAGATCGAGGTCAAGGTCCTGCGCATCGACCGCGACCGCGAGCGCATCGCCCTCGGCCTCAAGCAAAAGACCATGTCACCGTGGGAAGGCATCGAGGAGCGCTACCCCGTCGGCACGAAGCACAAGGCCAACGTCGTCAACATCATGTCCTACGGCGCCTTCGTGAAGCTCGAGGAGGGCATCGAAGGTCTCGTCCACATCTCCGAGATGTCATGGACCCGGCGCATCAACCACCCCTCAGAGCTCGTCACTGCGAACCAAGAGGTCGAGATCGTTGTGCTTGACATCAGCCACGAGAAGCAAGAGATCTCGCTCGGCATGAAGCAGGCCGAGTCGAACCCTTGGGACCTCGTCGACGAGCACTACCCCGTCGGCACGATCATCGAAGGCTCAGTGCGTAACCTCACCTCTTACGGCGCCTTCGTTGAGATCGAAGAGGGCATCGACGGCCTCCTCCACGTCAGCGACATGAGCTGGACAAAGAAGGTCACGCACCCCTCAGAGGTCGTGAAGAAGGGCGACGCGGTCCGCGCGGTCGTCCTCTCTGTGGACAAAGAGAAGAAGCGCATCGCGCTCGGCGTCAAGCAGTTGACCCCCGACGCATGGCTCGAAGAGATCCCCAACAAGTTCCACCTCGGAGACCTCTTGAGCGGCTACGTCACCAAGACGACGAGCTTCGGCGCCTTCGTCAAGATGGACGAAGACCTCGAGGGCTTGCTCCACATCTCTGAGCTCGCCGATCACAAGATCGAGAGCCCCGAAGAGGTGCTCACTGCAGGCATGAAGGTTGAGGTCCGCGTGATCCGCGTCGACGTCGAGGAGCGCAAGATCGGGCTCTCCTTCGTCCACGCTGAGTTCGATGAGAACGCCAAGTTCCTCGGTGAAGATGGCAAGCCCGTCGTCACGCAGACGGATGACGATGAGGAGGGTGAGGGCGGCGCCCCTAGCGATGACAGCGCCTCCTCAGAGGACTCTCCGGCTGACGACGCCTCGGAAGAGGACAGCGGCGCTGGCGAGGAGAGCGAGCCTGCAGAGGACGCCCCCTCAGATGACGGCCCCTCAGATGACGGCCCCTCAGATGACGGCCCCTCAGATGACGGCGCTGAATCAGAGGAAGAGGCTCCCGCCCAAGAGGAAGCCGAAGCTGCTGAAGAGGCCCCTGCTGAAGAGGAAGCCGAGGCTAGCGAAGAGGCTCCCGCTGAAGAGGAGGCTGAAGCTGCTGAAGAGGCCCCTGCTGAAGAGGAAGCCGAGGCTAGTGAAGAGGCTTCCGCTGAAGAGGAAGCCGAAGCTGGTGAAGAGGCTCCCGCTGAAGAAGAGGCCGAAGCTCCTGAAGAGGAGGCCGCTGCAGACGAGGCTTCCGCAGAGGAGGCGCCTGAGGCCGCAGAAGAGACCTCCGATGATGGCGATGACTCCGAAGAGTCCGATGCGGAGGACTCATCTGGTGATGAAGACGCCTCCGAAGAGGAGAAGACGGAAGACGCCGACTGAGCTAGCGTGAGGCTCGTCGCTCTCATAGGGCTCTTCCTCATCGGGTGCCAAGCACCTGATGCAGCGGAGGGCCCAAGCCCTGGGCGACTAGACGAGAGCCTTCAGCCGGCCTTTGTTGAGTTGAAGGCGGCGCTCGACGAGGGGGCTGATGATGTCGCCCGGGCGATCCTCGCTCGCCTGCGCCCGCGCTGTCAGGACGCGCTCTCAGCCCAGGTGATTGAGGGCTACGAGCGCATCTTGGTGGGCCGCGCTATCCGCGACGCCGTCGAGGCTCGGCTCTTGATCGCGGAGGTCGAGGGCGGGTTTGAGCCCACCTTGACCCTCATGCAGCAGGAGTATCAGGGCTTGGCCCTGACTCCTGGGTATCTCCGAGTGGAGTGGACCGCGTGGAGCATTGACACCCTAGGGCGGCAGTCTGCTCAGGTGGGCGGCCGAGTCGTCAACGTCCCGGACCCGTGGGTGCTTCACTCAGGAGAGCTGTTCGAGCTGAGGCTGGGCGTCGACGCTCCAAGGATCGGGGAGGGCGCCTTAGCCGTGCGGCTCGAGTGGAAGGTCTCACTCGGCGCTGGGAGCGCCACCATCGCAGGGGCCCGCTATCCAGCGCAGGGACTCCGCGTAGAGGATGGGGTGATCGTTCGCTTGGCCAAGGAGCTGCCCACGGGCGCCGTCGAGCCTAGTGAGCTCTTCCGCTACGCCTTGACTGACACGGTCATGAAAGCTGCGCTCTTGGAGAGAGCTGTTAGGGTTCATCCCTCGCGGTATGAAGAGGCCTTAGACCTCCTCGCTGAGATGGAGCCTGACTTTTCACCTGCATCGATGAGCGTCCTCGTCCCCGTCATGGCCTGGCTCACGGGCACCTCCGGTATCTCAGCTTCAGGAGAGGAGTGGCGGGCCTGGTTGCGGGAGAGGCTCTTGACGAAAGAAGCGGGTGGGAACCTGGACCTCCCTGACGCCTCTGGGCGCTAGCATGTGCACCCAAAGGCCCTCATGGGTCACACGATGAGCAAAGATTCAAAGCTAGAACTCGCGTCCTTCCTTCGCGGCTCCGTGGACCTGATCGAGGAGCGCGAGCTCCTCTCGCGCATTGAGGCAGGGGAGCCGCTGCGGGTGAAGTTCGGTATGGATCCCTCGAGCCCCGATCTCCACGTCGGGCACGCGATCCCGCTGCTCAAGCTGAGAGACCTGCAAGAGCTCGGACACCAGGTCGTCCTGATCGTCGGCGACTCCACGGCGATGGTTGGAGACCCTAGCGGGAAGAACCAGCTCAGGCCCCAGCTCACGCGTGAGGCGGTCGAGGCCAACCTCCTCACCTACACCGAGCAGGCCGGGAAGATCCTGGACCTCGACCGGACAGAGGTCCGGCGCAACAGCGAGTGGTTTGACCAGATGGACTTCGAGGGCGTGCTCAAGCTGTGCGCGCGGATGACGGTCGCTCGCATGATCGAGCGCGACACCTTTCAAAAGAGGATCAAGGACTCAGAGCCCGTCGGTATCCACGAGTTCCTCTACCCGCTCATGCAGGGCTGGGACTCCGTGCAGGTGAGCGCGGACGTCGAGCTAGGGGGGACCGACCAGCTCTTCAACTTGCTCGTCGGCCGGCAGCTGCAAGAGCAGGAGGGCCAGCGCCCGCAGATCTGCGTCACGACCCCGCTCATCAACGGCACAGACGGTCGCAAGATGAGCAAGTCGTATGGGAACGCCCTCTTGTTTGAAGACTCTCCTAGCGAGGTCTTTGGAAAGACCATGTCTGTTGAAGATGAGGTCATGGAGGTCTGGTACACCCAGCTCACGCGTGTCCCCGAGGAAGAGATCAGCGAGATCCTCGCTGGTCACCCGAGGGACGCGAAGGTCCGCTTGGCCAAAGAGATGGTCGAGCTCCTGCATGGATCGGCGGAGGCCGACCAGGCGGCAGAGGCCTTCGACCGTCAGTTCCGCTCTAAGGAGCTCCCCGATGACATCCCCGAGGTGGCCTGGCCTGGGGAGAGCGGGCTCCCGTTGGCGAACCTGTTGCGCGAGCTCGGACTCGCCGCCTCTGGCGGTGAAGCCCGGAGGCTCGTGAGTCAGGGCGGTGTGCGTCTAGACGGCGAGGTCGCTACCGAGCCCATGCAGGTGGTGGAGCCCCCCCAAGAGGAGCTCCTCATCCAAGTCGGGAAGCGTCGCTTCGCGCGGGTCCGGGCTTAGTCCCTCGCTAGCGCCCCATGAGGGCGGCCTCTAGGACCTCCCCTGAGTCGAGGACCACCGTCAGCTTCGCGTCGACTGGGCCCTCGGGCGCGATCTTTGTGGGTTTGATGCGGATCTGCCACCTCTCTGCGTGGCCCCTGATGTCTGGCGCCACGGGGGTGACCTTGGTGCTGTAGAGGTTGGACGGACACCCTGTGAGGGCGGCGCTGTTGATGAGGAAGCGCTCCCCAGGGACGAGGGCCTCGACGGTGAACTCTACGCCGAGCTCATTCCCCTTCATAAGGAAGACCCGACGGGGCCGAAGGACGATGTCGGTGACGATGTTGGCTCGCACAGGGATCACGACCCGCCGCTCAGGAGGATCGAACGCTGGCGCGTCTACGATCAGCTGAAGAGAGCCGGACCAGGGTCCTAAGGGGCGGCCTGGCTCGACGCTCGCTTCGACGACCCAGAGCTGCCGACCTAAGCGCTCTTCTTCCGTGGTGGTCACCGTGAGTTGGGGCGACAGCGACCTCGCGGTCCTTAGAGTGACTCCCGCGTCAGCGACGGCGACGATCACTTCCGTGCGTCCCTTCCCCATGTCGTTCGTCGGGATGTCGCCGAGGTCGATCTCCCAGGGGGATGCTTGGATCAACTGTTGGACCTTCACGTGCATCTCGAGGGTGTGAAAGGGCGTCACTGGAGAGTTCGTCCTGAGGCGCACGGTGCTCAAGCGGTCGGCGTTCTTCCTGCGTATGTGCGAGGTGTCGATGAGGACGTTCACCTCAAGGACTTCTCCAGGGGGGATCACGCACACGGCGCCGTCATTCCGGAGCTTGCCTGCGGTGACGGCCCCGGTCTTGGAGACGACGCGAACGGAGGGGACGACGCAGGAGCAAGAGGCGAGGATGTCGTTGAGGGTGACTGGGTTGGGCTCGGTGTTTCTGAGCCGGTAGGTGTACGTCGGGCTGGTCCCATCGAGGATGACCCCGAAGTCGTGGTAGTACGGTCGCTCGAGGTCTCCGCCCTCGATGACGAGGCCCTTGCAAGGCGGCGCCGCGGGCTCAGCGCAGCCAGCGGCTAGGCAGAGGAGCGCTAGGGGTAGGAGGGAGGAGCGAGTCATGGAACATCCTTACTGTATCCCGGAGAGGGATCGGGGATCTTGAGGGCTGCGATTGAGCCCTAGAAGCCCCCGTTTAGGAGGGCATTCGCGAACAAGGAGGCGACCAGGTCCGCTCCATCGTCTGTGAGGTGGACCTCCACGACGTCAGGAGAGTTGATGAAGAGCGAGGGCTCGCCGCTCCCTGTGCGCCGCGTCTCCTCAGTTGCGACCGCAGCTTGAACGTCTACGAGGAGAGCCCCCTTGTCTCCAGCGACTTTCCTGAGCGCTTGGGTCATCTGGTTGAAGGCGAGCACCTCGTCGCTCTGGTTTGGGGCCTTGCGCCTTAAGACAGCTTGCGTGCCGATGGCTACGCCGGCGCCGTCGTTCTTAGCCAAGGCCACGATGGACTCAAGGTTCCGGTGGAAGTTTCGGTATCCGAGCTCGGTGTCTTCTTTGATGAGGTAGCCGGGAGGTCTGTCCTCGGCGCCACCATCCGCGAGCCTCTCATCGAAGTCCACGATGACGAAGTTGCCGATGTCTCCGAAGCGCTCAAAGTGGTCGGTGAGGTATCGTCGCCAGACGAGGTATGTGTAGCTGCCTTCGAAGGGAGACTCAGGGACCTCTCTCCAGATGGCGCGCCAGTGAGTGTTGTCACGCTTGACGCCGGTGTAGAGCGCGCAGCGCATGTCGTTGACGGTGTGGTAGATGAGGACCAAGTCAGGCTCTAGGTCGCTCGCCCTGAACGCGTAGTTGCCGAGGCTCTCAAAGGTGGAGTATCCGCGGCAGCCCGCGTTGACGACCTCTACGCTGCGGTCAGGTCGGGCGGCGCGCAGTCGCGACTGCAGGCGCGCAGGCCAGGTGGTCTCATCTGAAGAGGGCCCGTGCCCATAGGTTGAGGAGCCTCCCAAGCAGACGATCCGGAAGGTCCCAGCGGGCTTGGGCGTCTTCACCTCCGGCCCTCGGAACCCGAGCGAGTTATGGGACACCTGATGCTTGGCCCCGGGCCGGCTCTTGTAGTCGGGGCGATTCGCGTAGGCCAGGTAAGGGTGAGGAGCGATGTTCGCCTTGCTCAGCTCGAATTTGATCGGGTTGAGGTCTCTAGTCGTCAGGCCGGGGATGTCCACAAAGCGAGGCAGGATCTCCAGCGCCGCGATGGAGAGTCCTAGCGAGAGAGCGACGGCTGTGAGGGGTCTCTGGCTGCTCATAGGGACATTGTGGCAATCAGAGCCCGGGGATCCAGTCGCGCCCTGCCGTCGGTTAGCATCATTCCCATGACGAACACAAAAGAGCGGACCCTCCTGCACAACCCTAGTTGCTCTAAGAGCAGGCTCGCGCTCCAGATGCTCGAGGAGAGCGGGCTCGATTTCACGGTTCGGGAGTACCTTGAAGACCCCCTCAGTAGAGGAGAGCTTGAGACGCTTCAGGGGCTCTTGGGGATGGAGCCGCTGGCTTGGACTAGGACAGGAGAGCCTGAGTGGGCAGACACGGGCCTCAGCTCAAGCCCCAGCCAGGGTGAGGTCTTGGACGCTATCGCTGCTCGGCCAAAGCTCATGCAGCGGCCGATCTTGATCAGCGGAGGCTGCGCCCGTGTCGGGCGTCCGCCTGAGCATCTGCGCGAGCTTCTTGAGGGCTAGTGACTCCCGCGCTGAAGAGCTCTTCGATCGCCTCCGGAGGCCTCGGTGGAGAGAGGTGGTGACCCTGGGCGATGTCGCAGCCGAGCCTCGTGAGGGTCTGCAGCTGCTCGACTCGCTCTACACCTTCCGCGACCACCTCTAGGTCCAAGACCCTCGCGAGGGCGATCATGGGCTTCAGGAGCTGCTCACTGTGCGAGTCCCTGCCCAGGCCACGGATCATCGAGCGGTCTAACTTGACGGCGCTAAAGGGCAGGCCTCGCAAGCGCTGAATGTTTGAGTGGCCGGTGCCAAAGTCGTCGAGGTGCCAGCGGAATCCCGCGGCGGCGATCCGCCGTATGCGGCCCTGAACCTCTGGGACCTGGGCCGTCGTCGCGCGCTCAGAGAGCTCGAGGTGCAGCGCCGACACGGGGAGCTCATAGTGACCGAGCTCATCTTGAAGCTGCTCTAAGAGGTCCTGGTCCACCAGGTCAGCGTCGGCGACATTGACAGCGACGGTGAGCCCTTTTGCAGCGCTGTGGTCTCGACGGATCCTCGAGAGCCAAGAGAGCGACTGGCAACGAATCGTTGAGTCAAGGCGCCCCAAGAGGCCTGCTCGTCGAGCCAGGGGCAAGAAGACGGCAGGAGGGATGACGCCGCGCTCTGGATGTATCCATCTCGCGAGGGCCTCGACGCCGGTGATCTGGCCATCAGAGAGCCGCCACAGGGGCTGCATCCAGGGTCTGATGTGGCCCTCGTCTAGGGCCGTGTGCAGCTCTTGCGAGAGGCGGGGGTCGGCCGCGTAGAGCGGCATTTGATTTGTTTGGTAAAGCGTCGGGCCCCGTCCACCGATGGCCTCTGCGCGCTTCAACGCTGCGGTGGCCCTCCGCAGTAGGTCTTGGGCGCTCGAAGCGCTCTGCGCTCGCGCTACGCCAAATCTGGGCTGGAGGCTTATATCCTCTCCGTGAAAGGAGAGGGGCGGCCTGAGCGTCGCGAGGATCGTCTCTGTGAGGTCAGCCTGTGGTGCCTCGCTCGGGATGAGGACCGCGAAGCGATCGCCGAACAGGTGAGCGCCGTAGAGCTCTTCATGGAGGACGCTGACAATCCGCGTCTTCACCTCCCGGAGGGCAGCCCGCGTGGCCTCTGTGCCTAGGTCTCCGACGAGGTCGTCTAAGCCCCCGAATCCAAACAGGATCAATCTCGCGTGGGCCTCCCCGTTTGTCGCGCCGTTGAGCACGTGATTCACCCTTGTCTCGAACTCGGGCGGGCTTAGGAGGTCTTGGGTCCTGGTCTCTTGTGTGTCGTGGTGCATAGCTCTTCTTGATCCTGATGTCTGACGGATCGAAGAGCGGGAGTTCCACGCTGCACCGGGCGTAAGTCAGCCCATAAATGTCGGACCGGGCCCAAGCTTGGGTGAGCCTCCCTAGGCGGGGCGCTAGTCCTTTGAGTCGTCGCCCGTGTACCCGAGCTGGTCGAGGGCGTCCCTGTCAGGCCCGCCCGCTTCAGGGCTGACCTTCCGGAGCGAGAGCGCCTGGTCTTCTATCAAGAAGGCGCGCAGGCGCTCAGCGATCTCAGGCTCGCTCTGGTAGAGGTCGTGTTGCTCTGAGGGGTCGCTCTCTAGGTCGTAGAGCTCAGACTCTTCAGGAGATCCGCGGTGGTGAATCAGCTTGTATCGTCCGTCAAACACTGCGTGGAGGTCGTCACGGCAACCCTCTGGGAGTCTAGAGAGGGGCGCGTGGCTGTCTTGCAAGTTCAGAGCGTCGGCATAAGCGATCCGCTGCTCAACCTTCTCGCCAGCGATCAAAGGCATCAGGCTCGCGCCGTCCATCGGGCCTAAGGGCGGGGCGTCTGTGAGCTCAAGGAGGGTCGGGGCGATGTCCGTCGCGCGAGCGAGCGCGTCAACGACCTCTCCCGATGGGATCTTTGGGCCAGCGATGAGGAGGGGGATTTGGATGGACCACTGGTAGATCAGGCGGTGGCGACTCCAGCCGTGCAAGCGCTGGCCGTCTGAGAGTCCTTGGCCGTGGTCGGCGGTGATCACGATGACGGTGTCCTCTAGGGCGCCAGACTGCTCGAGGTGATCGAAGAGGAGGCCGAGCTGGTGGTCCATCCACGCGAGCTCCATGTCATAGAACGCCTCCTTCAGGGCGAGGTCTCGCTGGTGAGGGACCTCGTCGTAGCTGACGCCGAAACGCTCCGCCCACTCCGGAGGAGGGACGAGGGAGAGGTCGTGGACATCAAAGAAGTGGACCCAAGCGAACCAAGGGCTGTCTCCGTCTCTTTTTTTGAGCCAGTCGATGGCTTGCGCTGTCGTGGAGTCTGCGCGGCGTTGGAACCTAGAGCTGGGCTCGTTGAGGAGGACGCTCTCTCTCAGTGAGCGGACAGGTTGGGTCAGGTCGAGCTGGTCTTGGGTCTTTTCAATCCCAGTCCTGTAGGTCTCGAAGCCTTGGTCGAGGCCGTAGTACGGGCTGAGTGGGTACGCGCTCACAAAGCCCGCTGTCTCATAGCCGACAGCTGAGAGGGCCTCCGGTAGGGTCGCGATCTCTCCCCTGAGCGTGTGTCCGACCTCCCCGTGGAAGACCCTGAGTCCGTGGTTGTATGGGTTGAGCCCGGTGAGGATGGAGGCGTGCGCCATGGGGGTGATGCCTGCCGTGGACAGGGCCATCTCAAAGCGCACACCCCGCGCTGCGAGGGCGTCGATCTTGGGGGTCACCGCTCCTTCCCAGCCGTAGCACCCGAGCCGGTCGGGCCGGGTGGTGTCCAAGGTGACGAGGAGGATGTTCGGGCGGTCCTCCGTCTGAGGCGCGCACGAAGACCCGAGCGCGCAGGCGGCGACCAAAAGGAGTGTGTGGTGGCGAGGCGTCATCATCTTCTAGTCTGCCAGTACGAGGCCACGGCCGCTTTAGTTAGGACATCTCTTGATGTGCTTCGATAGGTGATCCAGGTCATGGCGCGCGCCCTGGTGCTGGCGGGCTCTAAGGTAGCAGCGACGGCGAGCTGGTCATGAAGGGTGACGTGTGGGGTCCAGTCTTGGTGCGCCACGAGCTCACGGACTCGAGCTTCCTCGTGGAGGGCCAGCTCCTTCATGAGCGCTAGGGTCAGCTCCTCTGGGTGGTGTGTCGCGAGGACAGGCAGCGCCTCACATCCTCCTGATCGGAGCAGAGCGAGGAGCGCCTGGGAGTCGGGGGGGCCGCTGCTCAGGAAGGGGACGATGCACAGCGCTCCGAAAAGGGCCGGGGCGCGCCACGCCTTGTGGAGAAGGCTCATGTCTCTCCCCATGCTCGCTGCAGCAGCCACAGGATGGGCCGGTGGTCGACGAGGACTAGCAGGCACACCGCGGCTACGGCTATCCGGCCTCTAGTCCGTGAGGCGGCGGAGCCCGCGGTCGTGAGGGCTCCTGCGATCGCGATGATGAAAAAGGGGGTGAGGGGGATTCGCAGGCGCGACATGCCGACGAGGAGGGGCTGGGCTAAGAGGGCGCAGGTGGGGATCCAGAACACTGCGTGGCGGGGTGTGTTGCGCGCGAGCGCGGCGGCGCCAAAGACGATAAGGATGATCGATTGGAGAGTGGCGAGCAGCAAGAAGCTGCGCCCCAAGAGCCCGCCTCCTAGAGCACCTCCGTAGTTGCCGAGCGCGATGTTGCGCACAGGGAAAGAGACAGGCGCGAGCATGTGCGCTGCCTTGCTCACGCGGGTTCTAGCCCAGTCAAGCGGGTGGGCTGCGGCCCACTCGAGCCCCCTAGAGCTCTTCGCTGAGTCACGCTCGACGAGCGTCGCGCCGCCAGGTCTCGGCCACGACCCGGCGGCGTCAGCTTTGAAGGCCGAGATGGAGCTCGTGTCCGGTCTAGCCTCAGGACCTTGGGCGCGGGCCGCAGGGAGGACGTCGAAGTTGTGGTCGTGTGCGTTCCAGCCGTGGTAGAGGTTCTCGCCCAGGGTCTTCCCAGAGAGGATGGGGGCGCCATAGTGCTCAAGGTTTCGCGCCGCCCAAGGAGCTAAGGGGAGGAAGAGCGCGAACACAAAGGCCAAGCTGGCGGGCGTCGCGTTTTCCTTGCAGGTCTTGTGGAGGTGGGCAGCGAGCCAAACAGCCGAGAGCAGCGCGAGCGCGAGTCCGATCTCCTTGAACAGCGCAGACACGCCGAGCAAGAGGCCCGCTGCCACCAGCTTGCGTTGGTCCATGGCGCTGGCTCCGTCATGAAGCAAGACCAGCCCTGGGAGGAGCAGCGCGATGAACAGAGAGTCGGGCCAACCCAAGGAGCAGAAGGCGGCGAGCGGGAGGTGCAGCGCCCAGAGCGCGACAGCGAGCTTCGCAGCGCGCGCGCTGATGAGCCGCTGGGCGAGCGCTGCGGTGCCCCAACCGGTGGCGATCGATGCCGAGATCTGGAGGTAGCGAACGGCGTCGACGCCCCTCTCCTCGAAGAGCTGGAACCCGAGCTTGTGGAGGAAGGGGTAGGCGGGCGGCCAGAGGAAGCGCTGGGAGTCCGTCAGGTAGCCGAAGCGCTCCCACCCGAGCCCGAGCCAGGCGTAGTGCGCCTCGTCGGACTGGAGCTCTATGGGGACGCTCAGACAGAGCAAGGCTGCTCGCAGAGCGACGCCGATTACGATCCAGGCTCTCACCGAGGGCATGAGGGAAGGATACGTAGCTGGGGGTGGGTCGGCACGAGTTGTATGGAGCCGATTGGAATATAGGATCGAGCCCCTCTGCCCAAGGGGGAGAGAGCCACCGATGAATCAAGCAGCAGACATGCAGGTGTTTAAGTGAGCGGGGAGGGCCCCTGGGTGGAGCGGCGCCTTGCCTGGCTCGAGCGCGCTAAGGCCCTCAGGCCTGAGACCGTAGATGTGCCCCTGAGCGGCGCCTCCCCTGGCGGATCAGGGCCGGTGAATCGCCATGGGATGCCGCTCGCTCCACCCGGGCAGCACCTCGTGAAGAATTGGCCAGTCCTCGACCTCGGGCATCAGCCCAGCGTGGATCTAGCGGATTGGAGGCTNGAGGTCTGCGGGGAGGTNGAGCGCCCTGTNGTCATGACCTTTGAGGACCTTGTCGCCCTCCCACAGCTCGAGCTCGAGTCAGACTTTCACTGCGTCACGACNTGGAGCCGNNTGGATCTTCGCTGGGANGGNGTGCTGTTCTCGACCTTGTGTGAGCTGGTGATCCCTAAGGCTGANGCGCGCTTCGTCGCTACNNGNGGCGCTGACAGGGANCCAGGCAGCGAGCTCCCCTATACGACTAGCGTNACGCTCAGGGACGCGCTCNCNCCGGANGTCATGCTCGCNCACCGNTGCGACGGNGANCNGCTCAGCGCTGAGCACGGCGGCCCGGTCNGGATGGTCACGCCGCGNCTGTANGCGTGGAAGGGGGCCAAGTGGATCGAGCGCATCGANTTCTTGCGCGAGGACAGGCTCGGTTACTGGGAGGAGCGGGGATACTCAAACACNGCGTCTCCTTGGTCAGAGGATCGCTTCTCATCAGCAGGTGGTTCGGATGAATGATCGCATCTGGCGATTCGGCACCTCCAGCTGGTCTGAGCGCTCATGGGTCGGGCCGTTCTATGATCCGGGGACCAAGCCCAAGGACTTCTTGTCTGCCTACGCGCGCCGCTACGGCGCGGTCGAGGCGGACACGACCTATTACAGGGTGCCAGCCGAAGAGCTCGTCCATGGGTGGCGAGAGCGCACCCCCTCAGGGTTTCGAATGACTGCGAAGTTCCCACGCGGCGTCGTGCATGCTGGTGACGGCCCGCGGCCTGATGCTGAGCGGGCGCTCGTTATGGAGCGTGTCGGTGAAGAGGTAGGGAGCTTCCTGCGCGCCATGCGGCTCCTTAAGGAGCGCTGTGGCCCGCTCCTCTTGCAGCTCCCTTACTTCAACCGAACCCACTTCTCTGGCGAAGACGCCTTCTTGCGTCGGCTGGATGAGTTCCTCGGGGCTCTGCCAAGCGAGTTCGAGTACGCCGTCGAGGTGCGTAATAAGCAGTGGTTCAGCGAGGCCTTGTGCGGAGTCCTCCGTCAGCATGGCGCCGCCTTCTGCCTCTCTGATCACAAGTACCTGCCTCACCCGTCTGAGGTCTTAGAGAGCCTAGATGTCGCCACCGCCAGCTTCAGCTACGTGAGGTTGATAGGGGACAGGAGCGTCATAGATGGGTTGACGAAGGTCTTTGATAAGGAGGTTATTGACCAAGGAGAGCGGCTCGGACGTCTAGGCCGCTCGCTCGTGGGGCTCAGCCCCGAGATCAGGGAGGTGTGGGCCTTCGCTAACAACCACTACGCGGGTCACGGGCCAGCCTCTATTGACCGACTAGCGAAAGAGATCACCGGCGCTGCGCCAACCCGACCGATGAGCGATGACGGAGGGGTTCCCTTCTGACTATGCTTTGAGGCTAGACGCCTCGAAGGTGAGCCTGATGAACATGAAACGAGTGATGAGGAGCTAACTGTGAGGATCTTCAACGGTTCTAGGCAAGCGTCGCCCAGGGCGCTGACTCCCTCGTCATGGATCCGGTCCCGGGGCTGCGCGATCCTCACGTTCGCCCTCGCGGCTTGCTCTGGGGACGCGCCGGAGCCCAGCCCTGCTGCCCCTGATGGGCCTGCGCCCTGGGAGCCCGTCGCTCAGTTCTCCGCGCCCGCGGAGGCACCGATCCCCCTGCCGGAACCGCCTGAGCTCGGCACCGCGCCCTTGGGTGCCTCTATCACCGACATCCTCGAGCCTGTCTCTGAGTTTGAGGGTGTGCCTGTGAGTGTTGTCGAGGCTAAGCACGCCAACGGCCGGCTCAGGTATCGCAAGCACGTTCTGACTGTCGGCGAGGAGGGGGAGGTCGACCACGGCCCCGACTGGCGTTGGTGGGACAACGGGCAGATCAGGCTTCAGCGAATATGGAGGGATGGTCATGCCGACGGACCCTTCTTGGAGTGGCACAAGAGCGGTTTTCAAAAGGGGCTCGGGTCATTCATCGAGGATCTCCCTGACGGTCTGTGGCGGCGCTGGTACGCGACAGGGGAACCTCGCGCCGTGGAGACCTTCTCTCGCGGTGTCCGTGACGGTGTTGAGTTTCGCTGGCACAAGAACGGGAAGTTCATGCACAGCAAGGGTTGGACAATGGGCGTCGAAGACGGCGCCTTGTTTCAGTGGTCCCAGCGGGGAGAGCTCCTCATGCAAGGTGTGATGAGAGGTGGCGAGCGGGTCGGTCTCTGGTGGGAGGCTTGGCCTGATGGTGGCGCAAAGAGCGTCAGCTCCTTTCAAGGGGGCGTCCCTCATGGCGAGTGGACTGAGTACTACGCGTCAGGCGGGAGCCGGATCCTCGGCGGCTATGAGGCCGGTCTCCGCTCCGGGCGCTGGGAGGCGTGGTCTGAAGCTGGGCAGACATTGGCCGTAGAACACTTCAGCTCTGATCTCCTGAGCGGCGCGCGGGCGACATGGAGTGAGACTGGCACGCTCATGTCCTTGGGTGACTTTCGCGAGGGCGTCGGCGTCGGTGTCCACGAGGAGTGGTCGAGGGAGGGCGCTCTGGTGATGAGGCGGACTTATGACGACCCGCCTGGGTCTGATCGCGAGGAGCGCTGGTGGCCATCCGGCGACCTCAGGTCTCGAGGCCTCTTTGTAGGAGGCCTCCGTGACGGGATGTGGGAAGCGCGACATGAAGACGGCTCCTTGGACCCTTCCATCACGGGCACCTGGCGGGCTGGCGAACGAGTGTCAGACTGAGGGCGTGCTTCACACCGAGAGATATGACAGCGGGGCTAAGCGCGCCCAAGGGAGGCTTGTTGATGGTCTGCGCGACGGCACTTGGACCTTCTGGGACCAGGGCGGACGGCGCTACGCGCAGCGAGATTTTCGCCGCGGCATCCTCGATGGGTGGACCCTGGCTTGGCACACAAAGAACGGCGCGCGGCGCTGGGAGGTGCTGTTCGCGCACGGACTGCAAGAGGGGCGCGCGCTCGGCTGGCACGAGCTGGGCGGCCCGTTCTGGGAGGGGGAGTTTGAGGCCGGGAGGCGCGTCGGTGTCTGGCGCTTTCACCACCGAGGTGGGGGCCTCTCGCTCGAGGGCTCATTCAAGCGCGGTCGTCGCGAAGGGCTGTGGCGGTCTTGGCATCCCCGCGGGGGGATGAGCGCCGAGGTCTCCTGGCGGAAGGGGCGACGCGACGGGTTGGAGCGGCGCTGGTATAGGTCTGGCACCTTGAAGCTCGAGGGCGGATGGGTGGAGGGCTTGATGGAGGGGCGATGGGCGGAGTTTAGCCGGGACGGGCTCCTCGCTTCTCAAGGGGAATATGGCGCCGGTCTACGCACGGGCGCTTGGAAGTTGATGCACAAGGACGGGTCGTTGAGGGCTGAGGGCACGGTGGTCGACGGTCTCTTGGAGGGCTGGTGGGTCCATTGGTGGCAGAGCGGGCTCAAGCGTGCAGAGGGCGAGATGCGGCGAGGTCGCCAAGAGGGGCCTTGGAAGTTCTGGCATCAGGACGGATCTAGGGATCGCGAGGCGACTGGGATCTATGCCGATGACCAGCGAGACCCCGGTGAGAGCCCTGGGAACCTCTTAACAGGCGCTTGATTCTCGGGCTCGGGTTAGCCCACCACCTTCTCTGAGTCCTCTCCCACTCTTCTGCAGTTGTTTCGTAGGATCTCGCGCGATGATCCTCTCTAGTTTAATCCTCCTCTATGCCCTGCTCTCGGGCGGCGCGTTGTCACCTTCACTTCTTCTGCAGGACCCTCCCGAGGTGGTCCCGGAAGACGATGGCCCCGGCGAGCTCGTCACCATCTACCATGAGAGTGGAAAGAAGGCCCGCGAAGGCCGCATCTGGAAGGGTCGTCGCCACGGGCTCTGGCGAGCCTGGCACGAGAGCGGTGAGCTCGCTTATGAGGGGCGTATCGAGAACTACCAGCGGGTCGGAGTCTGGAAGAACTATTTCCAGACCGGCAAGCTGCGCTCAGA
>PBFW01000011.1 GCA_002719955.1 Deltaproteobacteria bacterium
AAAGTACCGACACCGCCCGCACCCACGCAGCGCGTACCGTTCCCGAAGGGGATGGAGATCTGAGAGGCGCCGTAGAAGAACACACCGAACTGGTTCGAGGGACAACCGTAAGCCTCCAAGCGGAAGCTGTTGTCGGAGAGACTCGGGTCACCAGCGAAGGCGATCGTTGCCGCCATCCCAGTCGAGTTCGGACCGCTGGTGCAGTAGGCCTCGGGGGTCTCGCAGGTGACGCAGCCATCATACTCATCAGCGTTGCTCGGAATGTCAGGGCCGCCGCCACCGCCGCCGCCGCCAGGTCCGCCGCCACCACCGGGGAAGTTGTCAGTCTCGGGGACACCGTAGTACTCAGGACCCAAGAGGTACGGGAAGGCAGGTTGGCCTGATGAGTCGAGGGTCGACACATAGGCGTACGTGCCCGCGGGATATTCGGGGGTCACCATAAAGCGACCGTTGTACTGGTCGAGATCACCCAGGCCCGAGACGAACTCGAAGTCCTCTGCGTAGATCCCTAGCGGATAGTTCGATGAGACGTTGGGGCCCCACTGGCCAGAGGGCAAGGTCGTGCCATCGGGGAGGGTGTGTCGCACGGTGATGTTCCGCGCGCGGTAACTCGAGTCCACTCGGGCGACGGCGCTCGAGGTGCTGCTCGGATCGGAGTAAGCATACGGCCCATAGATAGGGAAGCCGTCGAAGGCATAACCGATGATCGGCGAGTGCTCGGTCGGGTTGTCACCGAGCTGATTCAAGAGGCAGTACGGGATCATGTGGTGGTGGTACATCCCCGTCATCTGCGGGTGCCCTTCACATCCATCGAAGCTGATCGCCTCTGCGATGATCGCGTTTTGATTCCAGACCCCTTGGTTGTTGTAGCTGTGGGCATCGAGCGCGTTGAAGAAGGGCACGCCGTTTGTGAGCACACCGATGGGTCCGAGCGGCGTTGAGACATGGTTCCCCGTGGCTGCCTGGGGCTGTCGCGGGATCTTGAACACGTGGTCCTGGTCCTGCGCAGTGTTCGGGTTAGCGTTCCACGGTCCGATGTTGTAGCTCGGGATCCCCGTGGAGACGACGTAGGCGTCTGACGCGTCGTAGTGGACCTCTTGCACGTTGGCAGGGACGTTGCCGTACCCCGTCTGGCCATCACAGTTGAACATCCACGACGTGATGACGGGCTCGGAGGAGACCCCGAGGAAGAGGAACGAGAACACGGCAAAGATACGGGTCATTAGAGGACTCCAGATAGGCTCAGAACGGCTACGGACTACCAGCAGGTTAGCACTGAAGGCGGAAGTTGGGCCTGACCAGAGGCTCCAAACAGGCAGGAACCCCTGCACCTGCGTTCAGGTTTTGCATGACCCCTCAAAAAAAACAACCTCGCATCCCCACTCCGAGTTAACGAGCGCCAGGCGCCCGCAGCTCCTCACCAGGCCGTGGGCTGCTCAGCGCCTCTAAGAAGGCGACCAAGGCAGAGACCTCGCCGTCATCTAGGTGGACCGGGACGAGGATCTCCTCAGCGTCTGCGTGACGCTTCGCGGGCGCGTCAGCGAGCTCAGAGTAATGCCTGACGACCTCTTCTAAGTTCGCATAGACCCCGCGGTGCGTGAACGGTGCCGTCCGCGCCGCGTTACGCAGACCTGGAGTCTTGAACTCCCCCTTCGTGTGCGGGCTGCGCAGCAAGAACTCGAGGTGCCCGCGCGCGCTCCCGCTCACGCTAGGCGCCTCCCCCGACAACAGCGCCGGCGCGTCGCTGAAGTCCCCGTCACTGTTCAAGGGGTCCTCTAACACGGCACCGATGCCGTCCCAGCGGCCCATCTCACGCACCTCCTCTCCACTCTCGTTCACCCCGTAGGGCAGGCGGACATCATGGAACTCAAGGTCCGTAAAGAGCGGCCCGTGATGACAGAGGTGACAGCGCGCATCCCCAAAGAAGAGCTCCATCCCTTTGAGCTCCTCCTCACCAAAGGCTGCGAGATCTTCCGCTGCACCGTGTCTCAAACCCCTGATGTAACGGTCAAAGGCGGTCTCCGAGGTGACCATCTGACGCTGAAATGCAGCGACCGATTTCGCGAGGTTGACGATCACGCGTGTCGCCTCGACCTTTGACTGCGCGCTCATCCCAAGCCATGCGGAATGCATCGGGTCACTCGAGCCTTCATCTACCGGCCGAGCCGAGCTCGGCCACCCGCTCACGTCAGGCAGGGCGCCAAAGAGCTCCTCATATCTCGCGCTGAGTTCAGAGTCATCTAGGAGGAGACGCACGAAGGAGACCCTGTCTCCCCCCATCTCGTCTGGATGCTCCCAGGGCTGCACCGCCTGAGCCCAGAGCGTGTCTGCGCGGCCATCCCAAAAGAACCAGCGGTTGTAAGCCACGTTCCAGAGGCTCGGGGTGTGGACCCCAAAGGAGGCGATCCCTGTCGCTGTCACCGCACCGTCTCCCCAGTCGAGGTCTGGGTCATGACAACTCGCACAAGAGATCTCTCCGTTCGAAGAAAAGCGCGCGTCATAAAAGAGCGAGCGCCCCAAGGCTGCGGCGCGAGGGTCCTCCGCGTAGGCGTTGGTGGGGTCAGCGGGGGGCGGAGGCAGAGGGGACGCGCGCAATGCGCCCACGAGCACCTCTTGAGGGAGCGCTTCACGCGCCAGCGCAGCTCGCTCTGCGTCCCTCCCGCAGCCCGCGAAGAGCAACGCCAGCGCCAAGCTGGCACACCTCATAAGTTGACCTCAAAGGAGACCTGGTCGTCCTCCACGATGAGGAAGTCATCCTCGGTGCGCGTCTCGATGACCTTGACCCTGAGCTCCCACTCGCCAGGCATGTGAAAGAGCATCCCGCGAACTCGATAATGACCATCCCCCAGGTCGTCGACCTGTGATCGTCGAAGCATCCCGTGCCCGTGGCCCGGCATCCACCCCTCAACGAGCAAGGTCCTCCCCGACAAGGGCTGCGTCGGATCCTGGCCAGAGCGCAAGATGATGCCGAGCTCGAAAGGCTCGTTCAGAGGGATGACGCCCCCATCGACCTCCATCTCCACCGCGAAGACGCCTCGCGCGGAGACCCCGCCGAAGCGGACGAGCTCTTGAGGCTCTCCAGCCCCAGCCGAGCAGCCCGTCAAGGCCGCAGCTGATGACCCCAAGGCGAGGAGCCCTAGGAGCAAGGCGGCGGTGTTTCCATGGCGCTTATTCATCGTCAGAAGAGAAGTGTACAACCCTCGAGGTCTTCGCTCGCTTCGCGAATTCTGCGCCTTAGGATGCCTCTGTGCGGATCCTCTACCTCGTCGGTGACTCTCGCTCGGGCTCCACCCTGCTCCAGCACCTGCTCTCTCTCCAACCTGGAGTGCACGCGCTAGGTGAGCTGCGGCGACTCGGCGCATTGTCTCGTGCAAACCAGCCTTGCGCCTGTGGTGCCCCCCTCGGTGAGTGCGAGTTCTGGTGCGGGGTGTGCGGTGAGACGCCAGCGGAGCAACGCACCACAGAGAATGTCCCGTCGGGCCTCGCTTGGCGCCTCAGCATGCTCCGCGAGGCGACCGCGATCCGCGGCGGCCTCATCCCAGCAGGCGCGCTCTTCAGGAGACGCAGCCACGCCGCGGCCAAGGAGTGCTTCCGACTCTACGAGGCGGTCGCGAGAGAGACCGGCGCGAGCCTCCTCATCGACAACTCGAAAGAGCCCGATCACTTCCTGCACATGCGCGCGTCCTACCCCGACCTCGTTGAGCCGGTCTTCCTGCATCGTGACGGGCGCGGGATCACATGGTCCAAGATGCGCCGCACAGGCGTGAGCGCCGGGGCTGCCATCGACGGCTACATCTGGATGCAGCGGCTGATCGAGACCGCCCGACGCGCCATAGGTCTGAACAAGGCGACGGAGATGAAGTACGAGGAGCTCTGCGAGGACCCTGAGGGCGGGCTCGCGCGCCTCCTCAGCCCCTACGACATCCCAGTGGAGACGGTCGACCTCGGCGAGCTTTCTGACGTGCGCCACGACATCGGCGGGAGCCCGACCTTCAAAGGCGCGGAGAGGAGAGAGGTCAAGCTCGATGAGCGCTGGCGCGAGGACCTCCCACAAGACGCCCTGGAGGAGTTCCAGCGCCGCGCGAGCCGACTGAACCACTTCCGCGGCTACACCGACTGACCACGAACCTGTGCAGACAAGGAGCTAGAGACCATGGGAAGACTAGATGGACGCGTCGCCCTCGTCTGTGGGGCGAGCATGGGGATCGGCGCCGCGATCGCGAAGCGCTTCAAGGAGGAGGGCGCCCTCGTTCACGGGCTCGCGCGCTCCCGCGAGCGGCTCGAGGGCATGGGGTACGACGGCGTCCTCGTGCAAGACCTCGACGACCTCGACGGGCTCTCTCAGCTAGACCTCCCTCCTGCGACGATCCTCATCAACAACACAGGCGGCCCACCCCACGGCTCCATCCTTGAGGTGGAGCCCTACGAGTTCGGCAAGGCCTTCCGTCGACACGTCATGGCGAGCCACCTCCTCTTGCGCGCGCTCCTTGGGAACATGACCGAGGCTGGGTACGGCCGCGTCATCAACATCATCTCCACCTCCGTCCGCGAGCCCATCGCGGGCCTCGGCGTGAGCAACACCACCCGGGGCGCGATGGCCTCTTGGTCGAAGTCCGTCTCCAAGGAGCTCCCTCCAAAGATAACGATCAACAACATCCTCCCCGGCTACACGGACACAGAGCGCCTGACCGAGCTGAAGAACGCGAAGGCTGCGGCCAGCGGCACCCCAGCTGACGAGATCCAAGCTTCTTGGCTGGAGGCCATCCCAGCGCGCCGCCTCGCGGACCCCGTTGAGATGGCTTCGACGGCCGCCTTCCTCGCGAGCGACGAGGGCGCCTACATCTCCGGCCAGTCGCTCGCCGTCGACGGCGGCCGCATGGCGTCCATTTGATGAGCGAGCTCAAGGTCGGGTGTGGTGAGTGGGGCTTCCGCGAGCTCCCCATGGAGGACCACTTCCAGATCGCAGCGGAGCTCGGCTTCGTCACGCTCGAGTTTGGGGTCGGCGGCGGGAAGCCGGGGCGCCTGTCCGAGGACCCTGACGCGGAAGATGTGTCCGACTTCTTGGCGCTCGGCGAGCGGTACGGCGTACGCGCGCCCTTCTGCTGCATCGAGAACGACTTCACACTTGGAGACGTCCCCACTCACGAAGCCGAGGTCGCCAAGGTCCTTCGTCAGACGCGCGTCGCCGCCGACTGCGGCGCGACGCACGTGCGCCTCTTCTGCGGCTTCACTCCTCTTGAGGAGATGGATGAGGCGCGTTGGGACCGCATGCTGGAGGCCTTCCAAGCTGTCGATGAGCTCTGCACCTCCAACGGGATGGAGATCGCGATCGAGACCCATGGGGCCATCACCTCGCTCCCGGACGGCTCGCTGGCCCACGCCGAGACCGTCACCACCGACCCGGACGCGCTCCGACGCCTCGTCCGCGACCTCCCCCCCCGGGTGGGCTTCAACCTCGACGCAGGCAACCTCAAGGCCGCGCGCCCCTCAGACGAGCGCTACGGGCTCGACGTGATCTCGGAGCGGATCAACTACTGCCACATGAAGGACTGGGCGCGCGACGGCGAGGGCTGGCGCGCGGTCGCGATCGGCGACGACGACATGGACTGGGGCGCGCTCCTTGAGGCGATCCCCTTCGATGGGGTCCACCTGATCGAGTACGAGCCGACGGAGGACGTCGTCGACGGGATCCGTCGCAGCCTCGCCCACCTCGACCGAGTCGCGCCTGGCTGGGCGTTCGCCTGAGCCGAGGCGTCGCGATCAGATGTCGCTCACGGCGTCCGGCATGGACCCGTGAAAGTGGACGATCTTCCAGCCGTCCTCGCCGCGCTCCCACACGGAGGTCGCCCGGAAGCCCACGAGGGACACGGGCTCTCCGCTGACGTCATAGTGAAGGTCTGCCAGCTCAACCAGCCACCCCACCGACCCGCTCTTTGAGAGCTGGAGCTCGGAGCTCTTCAGGTCGCGGCCCACGTACTTGACCTNCCCGCCGCCTCCGGACATCGCCGCCCTCATCGCTTCGATCCCGACGGTCCACTCCTCTGCGAGGATCACGATGACCTCCTCAGAGTCTGCGATGGAGTCGAGGAAGACAGACCGCACCTCACCGGTTTCATAAGCAGCCTGGACCCCCCTCACGACCTCTTCGAGCTCCTGTGCGGCCTCGTAAGTGTCCACAGCATCAGCGACGAGGCCCGTGTTCCCTAGGGCTACGACACAACCTGAGGCGATGAGAGAGAGGGAGAGGGCGGCTAGGGACTTCGACATGGTGGCTCCTGTTTGTCTGGGGGTGAGGGGCCATCTTGCCTGATTAGGGGGGGTCCTAGCACGAGTGATCCCGCGACGCCCGCTCATGAGCACAGCGAACCGCCAGCTTTGGTATTTTTAAGGTAGCTCCGTCGTGATGAATCCCCATCTGCTACAGCTCCTGTTTGTCTCCGCAGCGAGCCCTCTCCCTAATGCGGAAGAGGTGCCGGTCGCGCAGTACGTGAGGATCGAGATCTACGGTGAGAAGCGCACCCTCTCACTGATGGAGGTAGAGATCTTCAGCGAGAAGGAGAACGTGGCGCTCAAGGGGACCGCCACCCAATCCAGCGACTACAACGGCGCTGGCGCCGTCCGGGCGATCGACGGAGTGCTCGACGGGGTCTACTCGGCCGGCTCTGTCACGCACACCGCTGGAGACGAGATAGACCCCTGGTGGGAGGTGGATCTACAGGCGCCTCTCCAGATCGATCAGGTCACCGTCTGGAACCGCACGGACTGCTGCTCTGAGCGGCTGAAAGACTACGCGCTCATCCTGCTCGATGAGGATCGCGAGGAGATCGTGAGGATCACCCCGAACCCCGCGCCGCCGATCTACCGGGATCACCTCTTCAACGGACCAGAGCCACGCCGCAGCAAAGCCGCGCTGGCCCGCTCTCACCAGCTCGAAGCGAAGATCAACGTGGCCATCGCCGGGGGCATCGACTGGCTCAAACGCGCCCAACACCGTGACGGCTCTTGGCACGGCCACCAACCCAAGCACCGGAACGGGCTCACCGCGCTCAGCGCTTACGCGCTCGTGAAGTCCGGCGTGAAGAAGGACGATCACTCGATCAAGCGCGCCGTCAACTGGCTCAAACAGGTCGCGTGCGACGACACCTACTCAGCGGGTTGTCTCCTCATGCTGCTCGCGGCGCTCGAGGACGAGGAGCACCTCGACTGGGCAGAAGAGATCACAGACTTCCTCATCGAGACCCAAGGGTCGGGAGGCTCTAGCGGGCTGTGGGCTTACCCGCACAGCAGCTGGGACTTCTCTAACACTCAATACGCAGCCCTCGGTCTCCGCGCCGCCACGCTCATGGGCATCAAGATCCCGAAGAAGGTCTGGGAGCGCCTCATCGAAGACACCCTCTCCCGGCAGGTGCCCGCGCAAGTCATCGACCCGCCGCCAGGGACAGAGCACCGCTCAAGCACTGGCTACAAGATCGCCGGCTTCTGCTACAGAGACCCCCCTGGCGGCCAAAGCAGCAACGCCGGCACGGGCTCCATGACGACAGCTGGGATCGGCTGCCTCACGATCGCGATTCAGGGCCTGGGGCCTAGAGGGAAGTACCCCTCGCTCGTCAAGAGAGCGACGAACAAGGCGCTGAACTGGCTCAACGTGAACTTCTCCGTGTCGAAGAACCCCGGCGCTGGCGGCAGACACGGCTACTACCTCTACGGCCTTGAGCGCGTCGGTGGGCTCTTAGACATAGACCGCATCGGCCCGTACGACTGGTACGAGGCTGGCGCGACCAATATCACGAACCGCCAGGGCGGCGGCGGCGAGTGGAACAACGAGACCGAGACCTGCTACGCCCTCCTCTTCTTGAACAAGGCCACCGCATCTACCACCGGCGGAGGGGCGAAGGGGCCAGGTGGCAAGATGAGCTTCGCGGCAGAGGATGAGGACGCGGAGCTATGGATCCGCGGCTCAGGCTCTGAGAACCTCACCGTCTGGCTCTCTGGTTTCCCTGACTGGGTCATCGAGGACTTCACCCCCGACGAAGAGCTCGTCCCTGAGAACGCCCGCGGCCTGCGCGTCGTACGAATCGAATACTCCATCAACGATGAGGTCGTAGCCCGCATCCCTGGTGACCCAACGAAGGCGTGGCGCGGAGAGCGTTACCCCTTCCGCCACAACTTCAAGACCCGAGGTGAGTACGAGGTCACCGCCCGCGCTGTCGTCCTCGGACCAGAGGCCATGCCTGGGGACGCAGACGGTGAAGAGGATGTCCATGCAGGCTCCTTCAAGGTCCCCGTAGAAGGACTCCTTGAAGAGTGGATGATTGACTACTCCGAGGCGGGGAGCAGGAACCTCCTCAGCACAGTGGAGGCCACCGCAGAGGTCTCGAGCGAACGAAACCGCGGCAAGCACGAGAACAAGGAGAAGGAAGACGAGGCGCTCGCGAAAGAAGCAGAGAACGTCCTCGACGGGTACGAGTTCACGGGCTGGGCCTGCGCTGCAGACGACGCGGCCCCTTGGCTCGATGTCCGACTCCAGAGGCCTGTGCGAGCCCGCAAGATCCTCCTCTCTCCGACTGGCTCCAACCTCTTCGACGTGAAGTCTTTCGACCGCATCGTGAGAGCCCGGGTCATCATCAACGGTGATGACGATGACGCGCAGGAGATCATCTTCCCCGCAGACACCTTCGAAAAGGGCGTGGTTGAGTTCCGCAAAGCGGTGAAGATCCGCTCCTTCCGAGTCGAGATCCTCGAACGAATCAAGCAGGACGGGAACCACGGCAAAGCAGGTTTCAGCGAAGTCTCCTTGGAGCGCTGAACCTCTGTGCGCTTGCCTTCGTCCATCTCATGGGGTTCCATTCCCCAGGACATGCGACCCCTCCTCTTCACCTCCGCTGCAGCGCTCTCGCTCGCCCTCTGTGCCTCTGCGCAAGAGCGGCTCGGGTCCTACGCGGAGACTATAGGGGGGCTCACCAGCCCGACCGTCGTGGCCTTCGACCCGAGCGGAGAGCTTTTCGCCGTCGCAGACCCGCTCCGAGGCGAGGTCCACGTGCGTCGCTTGGACAGCGCAGCGGCAGCTCTGAAGAGCCCGCAGCTTCAGCGCTACCCGATCACACACAACAAGCGCCTCCCCAGGGGCCTCGCCTTCGACCCTGACGGTCGGCTCTGGATCACGGACGGCGTCACGAGGCCCCTCTCCTCCGCGGCCATCGGGAGCTCAAGCCTTGAGACGTACGCTAGCAACGAGGTGCACGAGCTCTTCCACCAGCCCGGTGCGATCGCGGCCAGCGCGCACACCCTCGCGGTCGTCGAGCCTATGCTCCACCAGGTCCTCCTCATCAATCGCCCTCGCCACGAGGGCGCGGCGACCGACTTCAAGCTCCGCGCCAGCTTCGGCGCTCGAGGGTCGAGCGATGGGGAGCTGCTCTTCCCCTCGGACGTCGCCATCGCTGAGGACGAGCGCGTCTACGTCTGTGACCGCGGCAACCATCGCATCCAGGTCTTCTCGCCGGCAGGAGAGCACCTCTCCACGTGGGGCGACTGGGGCTGGGCGCCCGGCTTCTTCGCGGACCCCTTTGGGGTCGAGGTCGCCTGTGATCGCGTCTACGTCACGGACAGCTCTAACCACCGCGTGCAAGTCTTCGACCTCGAGGGTGAGTGGCTCTACGAGTGGGGCCTGCACGCGCTCATACCCCGCGAAGGCGAGGGCAAGCTGCACTACCCTGGCGGCCTCGCCGTCTCCGCGGCTGGAGACCTCGCCGCTGTCGCAGAGGCCATGGACGACCGCGTGCAGCTCTTCAAAGTAGGAGCGACGCCGGCGCGCTTCAGCCGCCTCGACCGCTCCTGGCAAGACCTCACAGCGAGCCCACACCTCGGAGAGACGCTCGCTGTCGGCGGCGGGCTGCTCTTCCTCGGCGAGCCAGAGGGCAACCGCGTGAAGCCATACGAGTGGAGCCGACATGGTCCACGCCAAGTGAGCGAGCTCGGCGGGCGCGGCCGAGCGCATGGCCGCCTCCTCGGACTGACCGGGATGGCCTACTCGCGAGAGACGCGCTCGCTTCTCTCCCTTGACCCTGGGAACAGCCGCGTCCAGCTCTACAGGTTCGGCCTCGTGGACCCGGAGGTGCCAGCCTTCAGCCTGAGCCTCGGACGCTTCGTGAAGGGCCTGCGGCTGGACGAGGGAGTGGAGGGCGGCGCCCTCGCCATGCACCCCGACGGCTCCTTTGACCTCCTCGACAAGAGCGCGCGTGAGATCCGACGCTACGACTCGAGCTGGAGTCTCACAGAGACCTTCGGGAGCTCTGAGCTCGTGAACCCAACAGACATCGAGTGGGACCCCACGTCTGAGCGGCTCCTCATCGTAGACGCGAACTCGCGAGCTGGCTTCGACGGAGCCTGGGGCAGGGTGATCAGCTTCCCCGGCCGTGGTGGAGAGCCTCGCGTCTTGGTCGAGGGCCTCCCCTCACCTGCCGGGCTTGGGGTCTCCTTAGACGGTGGCTTCTACGTGTCTGATCTGCTCGAGCACCGCGTCGACCGCTTCGATCCGCGCGGAGATCACATCCAGAGTTGGGGCTCTAAGGGGCTCGGCAGGGACGAGCTCTTCCAGCCTCGTGACGTCGAGGTAGACGAAGAGGGCCGCGTGCTCGTCGTGGACCACGGCAACCACCGCCTGATGGTCTTTAGCGCTGACGGCGAATTCCTTGAGGTGTTCGGGCCCCGGCTCTACACCAGCGAGGCGCGCGGCGTGACTGGAGGTGGTGAATGAGAGCCCTCCTCTTGCTGGCGATCTCGCTCAGCTCCTGCGTGACGCCCCCCCCGACCTGGTCGTTCGAGGGCGTGGAGCTCCTCTCAAACGACGGCTCCTGGTTGGTCCGTTGGCGAACAGAGCCCGTTGAGATCCCGCTGAACGCGCCCTTCCACATCGAGCTTCAGGTCCTCCCTGCAGACGGTTCGCACCCACCTGCTGAGCTCTCTCTACAGGTGGACGCTGCCATGCCGCATCACCGGCACGGGATGAACCGGGTCCCCAGGATGATCGATCAAGGGGGCGGTGGCTTCCGCGCTGAGGGGATGCTCTTCCACATGGAGGGCCGCTGGGAGCTCTACTTCGACGTCAGCGACGGGCCGCTCACCGAGCGCGCTCAGGTGGAGGTCTTCCTCGAATGATCGGCGCTGCGCTCCTTTGCTCTCTCGCCTGCGCGCTCCCGCAGGAGGGGCTCTCCCCCGCGCGCTTCGCTCGGAAGCTGTCTCGGCTCAGCCCGCGACCTGAGCTCCGCCCTGACCCGACGAACGCGATGGCTGACAATGAGCGCGCCGCGCGCTTTGGCCGAGCGCTCTTCTTCGACCCACGCCTCTCGCGAGACGAGAGCTTCTCCTGCGCCACCTGCCACGACCCCGCGCTCGCCTTCACGGACGGCCGCTCACTCGCAGAGGGCCGGGTCAAGCTCGCGCGGAACTCCCCCACCCTCCTCAACGTCGGGCGCCGTCGCTGGCTCTTCTGGGATGGTCGCGCGGACAGCCTCTGGGCCCAAGCTCGACACCCCCTCGAGAGCCCCATCGAGATGGACGGGGACAGGCTCGCGCTCGCTCGGCTCATCGCTTCTGACGCAGGCTACCGGGTCCAGTACGAGGCGCTCTTTGGTCCCGCGCCGCAGCTCACAGACAGCGCGCGCTTCCCCGCCCACGCCAAGCCGATGCCCGAGGACAAGGACGACCCGCGCCACTTGGCTTGGGAGCGAATGAAGGATGACGACCGGGCTCTAGCGGACGCAGTCCTCGTCAACGTGAGCAAGTCGCTCGCCGCCTACCAGCGCAGACTAAAGACGGGCGAGTCGAAGTTCGACGAGTTCGCCAGCGCCTACCTCGCAGGCGACGTGAGCGGAGGTGGGCACCTCAGCGCTGAGGCGAGGCGCGGCCTCGAGCTCTTTTTCAGCAAGGGTCAGTGCACGCTCTGCCACATGGGCCCCGAGCTGACGGATGAAGAGTTCCACCACCTCGCCGTGCCCCCCTTGAACGAGGAGCTCCCCATCGACCAGGGCAGGCACCTCGGCGCGATCTTGGTGAAGCGGGACTCGTTCAACGCGAGCGGCGAACACTCAGATCAACGCGAGGGCGAGGCAGCTGACTTCGTCCAGCTGCTGATCTCCGACGCAGACCAGTTCGGCGAGATGCGCACCCCCAGCCTGCGCAACGTCGCCGACACGGCCCCATACATGCATCAGGGCCAGTTCAAGACCCTCGAAGAGGTCGTCCACTTCTACTCCACCCTGGAGGGGGCGCAGCGCACTGGGCATCACCAAGAGCTCACCCTCACTCCTGCTGAGTTCACCCCCAAGGAGGAGAAGGACCTGGTCTCCTTCCTGCGCTCCTTGAGCGCCCCCCTCACAGACCCCTCCTGGGCCAGAGCTCCGAAGCCAGAGAGCGAGCCTCTGGATGCGCCCCGCTGAGAGCCCACCTAAGCACCTACGGGGCTGTAAACGGATAGGTAGTAGCGACTTAGAGCGTTCATAGGCGTTTGTGGCGCGCCACTTCGAGGGCCTGCCTTCCAAGCTCTCAGCCGTCCAGGAGATCATTTTAGGGGTCTCCCTTCAGGGTGACCTAGTGGGGACTCGATACCTCCTTCGACCCCATGAACCTCATCGTCCCCATCCTCCTGGCTTTCCCCAGCCTCCAGGACGCCCCCATAGCGCCTGCACAAGATCCGCCGACCTTGGAGATCACCCTCCAAGACGCGCTACGTCTAGGCACCGCCTACTCCCTCGCCCTTCAGGCGAGCGAGGCGATCGAGGACTCTGCTCGGTATGAGCGTGACGCTCGCTGGGCACGGTTCGACTGGAAGCTTCGCGTCGAAGGCAGCCTGACGGACGCACAGCACGAAGGGAGCTCGGAGCTCTCGGGGGCCCCCATCCTGGACCAGCAGGACCAGGGTCTCACCATGAGCCTGACCCGGCCCACCACTGCGGGGCCCACATTCGAGGTCATCTACAACTCTGAGGAGACCACGACCAACAACTCCTTCGCTTACCTCCCCCACTCGACAACAGGCACGCTCACCTTGGGGATTACCCAGAGCCTCCTCGCTGGACGAGGAAGAGACTATGTCACTTCGATGCAGTTCCAAGGCGAGAACGACCTCGCCTTCCAGTCTGAGTCTGTGCGCGCTGTGAGACGAGCCCTCGTCGAGCAGGTCCTGCAGGCCTACTGGTCCTTGGTCTCCGCACAAGGAGCGATGGAGTCAGCTGACATGGGCGTCGAGTATGCAGAGGAGTTCCTCAAACTAGCTCAAGATCGTTACGCCGCCGGGGTCGGGCTCGAGCTCGACATCCTCCAGGCGCAGACGGAGGTGGCAGTCCGGACGCAGACCCGCACACAGCTCCACATCGGGCGAATGTACGCGGAAGACACCCTCAGGCAATTCCTATACACAACAAACAGCCCGCGCGCATGGTCAGAGGAGTTGATCGCCGTGGACGAGCTGCCGGAATTCGACAGCGAACCAGCGCTCCCAAGCTGGGAAGAGTCTTATCTGGATGTCCGCCGGATCAGCCCTGAGATCCGACAGCAGGAGCTCAAACTCTCCACCGCGAACAGACTCCTCCATGTAGCAGAGTCAGACGAGCAGAGCCGCCTAGACTTTCAGCTGCGCATCAGCACCAGAGGTTTCGAGAAGAGCGCCTTCGATGCATGGGAGGAGTCGATCGCCGCTGAGTACCCATCGCTCACGGCGGCCATCCGCTGGGACCTCCCCCTCTCTGGCGCGGAGCCGAGGGCCCGCGCTAGGAAGACTCGCGCAGAGGTCCGCAACGCCCAGCTCGAGCTGGACAGCGCGGAGCGAAAGCTGACATCTAACCTAAGGGTGGTGATGCGCGCGCTCGAGCTGCAACACCTCGCCTTCAAGTCAGCAGAGAGCTCTCAAGAGCTCGCGACACGGCAACACAAGATCGAGCTCGCTCGATATCGCGAGGGCCGATCGACAGCGATGCGGGTCTTAGCTGCCCAGCAAGTGCTCCTCGAGGCTCGCGCCTCGATGCTCGAAGCGCGGGCGACCCATGTCATCGCGAGAGGCCAGCTCGAGGTGTTGTTGGGACAGCACGACCGCTGACCGAGAGCTCCGTGCGGCCCATCGCCCTCGCGTAGAGCTCCTCAAGCTTCGGAAAGGTCACGTCCAGGGCATATCGCTCACGGATAGTAACCAGCCCATTCTCTCGCAATCGCGACGCTAGCTCACGGTCATCGAGCGCCTGATCCAGGCCGTCTGCGATCGCGTCCGGGTCATGAAAATCTACGAGCAGGCCGTTCTCACCATCGCTGATCACCTCCTCCACAGGAGGCGTCGCGGAGCCCACGATCGGCGCACCGCAAGCCATCGCGTTCAACATGGACCAAGAGAGGACGAAGGGGAC
>PBFW01000012.1 GCA_002719955.1 Deltaproteobacteria bacterium
TCGACTTCGAGGCCGCGACGGGACATGACCTGCTCCTGGTCTCGGGCTCGACGGGTAAACTCTATGCCCAGATCGTGAGTGGTGCCCCCTTCGAAATCCTGCTCGCGGCGGACCAGCGGCGCCCGGAGCGACTCGTGGCGGATGGCCGCGGGGTGGCGGCTTCTCTTCGGACCTATGCGGTCGGTCGGCTCGTGCTCTGGAGCCCGGATCCGAAGCGGGTTGCGAGCGAGGGCGAACAGACCCTGCGCGGTGCGTCCTTTCGCAGACTCGCCCTGGCGAATCCGGACCTTGCACCCTATGGCGTTGCGGCGCGGGAAGTCCTGACTGCGCTCGGGCTCGAGGGCCTCCTCGCCAACCGTCTCGTGATGGGGGAGAATATCGGTCAGGCCTATGCGCTGGTCGCCACGGGCAACGCCGAACTCGGGCTTCTCGCGGCTTCCCAGCAGATGAGACCGGGTGTCTCGCCGAGCGGGAGTCGATGGCTCGTTCCCGCTGATCTCCACGGGCCGATTCGTCAGGATGTCGTCCTGCTTCGTCATGCCTCGCAGAGCGTGGGGGCGCGGGCCTTCCTCGACTATCTTTCGAGTTCGCAAGCGAAGCATATCATTCGGTCCTTCGGCTACGACGTGGATTAGGCGTGTCGGAACTCTCCTCTCAATGGCCTCTGCTCTCGCCCGTCTGGCTCACGTTGCGGCTGGCGGGTACGACGACGCTCGTGCTCTTCGTGCTGGGGACCCCGCTCGCGTGGTGGCTCGCGCGCACGCGATCGAAATTCAAGCCGGCGATCGAGGCGGTGACGGCGCTGCCGCTCGTATTGCCGCCGACGGTGCTCGGCTTCTACTTGTTGCTGGTCTTGAGTCCGAACGCGCCCATCGGGCGTTTCTGGGTCTCGCTGACCGATGATACGTTGACCTTCTCTTTCATCGGTCTCGTCGTCGCCTCGGTGATCTATTCACTGCCCTTCATGGTTCAGCCGCTCGCGACGGCCTTCGATGCGATCGGTCGGGGGCCGATCGAGGCGGCAGCGAGTCTGGGCGCGTCTCCTTTGGACGGCTTCGTGCATGTTGCGCTCCCGCTCTCCGCGCGCGGTTTTCTGACGGCCGCCGTCCTGACCTTCACGCACACGCTCGGGGAATTCGGAGTCGTCCTGATGGTCGGGGGCAATATTCCGGGCGAGACGCGTGTCGTCTCGATCGCGATCTACGACCATGTCGAGAGCCTGCGTTATGCCGAGGCCCACACCCTCGCGGCGGGCCTGCTGGTCTTTTCTTTCGGAGCCCTCTGGGCCATCTATTCCCTCGATCGAGGATCGAGGCTTCATGTCGGCTGAGGGCTCTCGATTGGCTGAAGGCTCTCGATTGGCTGAAGGCTCTCGATTGGCTGAGGGCTCTCTATCGGCTGAGGGCTCTGGATCAGCTGAAGGCTCTGGCCCCCCTTCGCCCGGTGAGCTCGAGCTCCGCCTGCGCGTCGTGTATCCGGGCTTTGAACTCGAGATCGATGATGCCCTCGAGCTCGAGGGTGTGACCGCGATTTTCGGGGCGAGTGGGAGCGGCAAGAGCACGCTGCTGCGGGCGATCGCCGGATTCGAGCGCCCCGTGTCCGGAATCATTGCCTTCCGGGAGGAGACCTGGTTCGATGCGGTGGCAGGGGTCGACGTGAAGCCTCACCAGCGCCCGGTCGGGATGCTCTTCCAGGACGCCCGGCTCTTCGATCATCTCGACGTCACGGGCAATCTCGTGTTCGCAGAGAAGAGGCGCAGTCGAAATCGCGGCCGTTTTTCCCGCGGCGACGTCGTTTCGGCGCTCGACCTCGGAGAATTGCTCCAGCGACGGATCGTTTCGCTCTCCGGCGGCGAACGACAGCGTGTGGCCCTCGCGCGGACGCTGCTCTCCAGCCCGGATCTGCTGCTCCTCGACGAACCGCTCTCCGGGCTCGACCGGGAGAGAAAGGCCGAGATCCTGCCCTATCTGGAGGAGATGACCCGGCGTTTTCGAATTCCGACGCTCTTCGTGAGCCACGATATCGATGAGGTCGCGCGCTTGGCCGATCGCGTCTGGGTCTTCGCCGGGGGTCGCCTCCAGACCTCGGGCACGACCAGCGCGATCGTCGAACGGCTCGACCTGCAGCCGCTCACCGGACGCTTCGAGGCGGGTGTCCTGGTCGAGGGGCGGGTCGCGCGTCATGACCCTCGTCTGCATCTGACCTTCGTCGATTTGCACGGGGACGAATTCACGATGCCCCTCATCCATCGCCTGGCACCCGGGGATCCGGTGCGGCTGCGGATTCGCGCGCGCGATGTCGCGATCGCGACCCAGCGCCCGATCGGGCTGAGCATTCGGAACGTGTTGCCGGGACGAATCACCGATCTGATTTCCGACGCGGAGAGCGGATCCGTCGAAGCCCTCATTCAGTTGCGCGAGGATCGGATCCGCGCGCGGCTGACCCTCGCCGCCGTCGAGGAACTCGAACTCGAGGTGGGAAGTGAGATCTTCGCCCTGGTAAAGAGCGTCAGCTTCGAACGCGGCGGGTGAGCGGGTTACTCGTCGCGCACGGTCGCGTCGAATCCGATTTTCTCGCCGTCGGCCAGTTCGAGTTCGATCGGAACGCTTTCGCCCGCCGCCAATTTCTCGGGCGAGATGAGTCGCAGAAAGAGCCCGCGTGGCGCGAATGCGACCGCGCCGCCAGCGGGAATCTGCATATTCTTCATCTCCTCCGAGGCCATTCGTCCGTCGCGAACCACTGCGCGTCGGATCGAGACACTCTCGCAACGGGGGCTGGTCGCGCCGACGAGGGTGCGCGGCTCCGATCCGCGATTCTGGATCACAAAATAGCCGGAGGCCGCCTCGTCGTGAATCGGTCGGCTCACCCAGCCATTTGCGATCTTGAGATCACCCGCGAGGGCCGGCGTTGCGAGCAGGCTCGCGAGAATCGCGAATAGGATCATTCGTCCGGACAATGAGGTCCCCTTGTTCGATGCGAGGAGCGAAATCCGATGACGCGCTCGCGTGGGATGCATCGAGGCCCTCAGGGTCCCCGATCGCGGATTTTCTCTCGCGCGGGAGTCTAGGCCTTCCACTCCCCGACATGCTCGAAGAAGAGCGTGATCGGGAGGGGTTCGAGTTCGAGCAGGTCGCTATGGGTTCGATCGTTCGAGCTGTCCCGAACGCGGTCCCGCACGGCTTCGACATCGTCACATTCGATCTCGTAGAGCGCGAGGAAGGGGCGGCCCTCGATTCCGATCCCGTCCGGCAGTAGCTGGTGGGGCGAGGCCTGCCAGCGCGTGGCAGAGATGATGCCCTCGACCTGAAGAAGTTCCTGAATGTGAAGGCTATACCAGTCATTGAACTCGCCGATGCGGTGGGCGTCGTTCGAATTCGAAGCCACTAACATCAGTGCGCGGGCCATACGATCCTCCTTGGCGATCGAGTCGTCCTTCGTGGGTGCGTCGCCCACGCCGAAGGGGTTTCTCCAGGGTGTCAGTGACTGTCGGAAGCGCCCGGGATCGCGCCGGGAATTTTCATGCCGGCGGTGATTCCTCCGTCGAGATTGAAATCCGCGCCGGAGTAGAAGCTGCTGTCGTCGGAGGCCAGAAAGGCGACGGTCGCGGCGACGTCCTCGATGCGACCGCGGCGTCCGACGGGCGGCGGGTCGTGTTCTTCCTCAGCCTCTCGCATGGCGGTGATATCGACCTCGGGCATCTGCGGCTGGACCATTTCGTCGCTTCCCGCTGCGGGATTCACCGAGTTCGTGCGGATTCCGTAGCGGCCGAGTTCGAGGGCCGCGACCTTCGTGATTCCCCGCACGCCGAATTTGCTGGCGGAGTAGGCGGAGGTCCCCGGAGCGGCGTGATGACCGTCGATGGAGGAGATGTTGATGATCGAACCACCGCCGTTGCGACGCATCGGCTCGATGGCCGAACGAACGCCGAGGAAGGTCCCCAATTCGTTCACGCGGATGATGCGCATATAGTCGTCGACGCTCGTGAACTCGATCGGTGCGATATGCAGGATCGCGGCGTTGTTGACGAGCGTCGTGAGGGGGCCGAATTCGGATTCGGCAAAGGCGATCGCTCTGGCCCAATGCGCCTCTTCGGTGATATCGGCGTGGAGATAGCGCGCGTCCCCGCCCAGCTTCTTTGCGACCGCCTCGCCGAGATCATCCCGCAGATCGACGAGCAGGACGCGGGCACCGTCCTGGACGAGGCGCCGCGCAGTGGCCTCTCCAGTGCCTCGGGCGGCACCCGTGACGATCGCAACCTTGCCCGCTAATCGACTCATCCGACCTCCTCGCGTGGATATTCGCTGCTCACGCTCTGCTGATCTTCACTCAATCCGCGCCGGATCGCCCGACGTTCGACCCGGCTCTGCTCTCGTGCCCCCCTGGACGTTCGTGTCACGAATTCGAGACTGGGCTGGGCGTTTCCCCGGGTCGGCTTCGTCGACCCCTGCGAAGAGCGATCGTGGTTGGCACCTCTTCGCTGACTCCTTTAGGGTTGGAAGGGCCCCGGGCTCATGAAGCGTTCCGGCGAGGGAGGATCGATGGCGGAAGCGCAGGAATCGCCGGATTTCTTGACGGCGCTCGCGTCCGCGACCCCACGCAAGGGAGCGATCATCGACGATCGCCCCGATGGATCCGTTCGAGAGATCAGCTTCGCTGGCCTCGAGGCGCGATCGAATCGGATCGCTCGGGCGCTGCTCGCGGCCGGTGTGAGGCCTCACGATCGCGTGGCGTGGTGCGGCCCCAACTCGATCGATGCGCTCGTGATCATTCACGCGGCGCGCAAGATCTGCGTCACGCCCGTCGCCGTGAACTACCGCCTGACGGATGAAGAGGCGGCCTTCGTGTTGATGGATTCCGATTCGGTCATCGCGTGGATCGACGCCGAGTACGCCCAGCGCTTCTCCGCGATCGCCGCCGGTGCTCCGAGTCTGAGAGAGATCGTCGTTTTCGACGGTCCGGCGGCCCCCGGTCAGAGGACGGCCGAGCGTTTTCTCGCCGGTCGGGACGAGTCGCCCCCGGATCTCGATACGCGCGGAGAGAAACCGGTGACGATGCACTACACGTCCGGAACGACGGGGCGGCCGAAGGGGGCCGTACGCGGCGCGACGGGCGGACGGGATCAGGGCGAGGAATTGCCCAATATGCTCGACCTGATCGGCTACGGCCCCGGCGACGTCTACATCACGACCGGGCCGCTCTACCACTCGGGGCCCGGCGAGATGGCAACGCTCTCGACGATGTTCGGGAACACGATCATCGTTCAGCGTCGCTTCGATGCGGAGGATTGGCTGCGCTTGGTCGAACGCTACGCGGTCACGATCGTGTATTCCGCGCCGACGCCGATTCGTCGAGTCGTCGCGCTTCCCGCGGAGGTGAAGGCGCGCTACGACCGCTCGAGTGTCAAGATCGGATTGGCCGCCGCCGCGCCCTGGACCCATGCGCTCAAGCTCGCCTATCTCGACGACTTTCCGGAGGATTCGCTCTGGGAGATCTACGGGTCGACCGAACTCGGCGCGAATACCCTGCTCCGTCCCGAGGACCAGCGCCGCAAGCCCGGTTCCTGCGGCCAGCCGATCCCGGGAATCGAGATCGCGCTCTTCGCTGAGGATGGCCATCGGATCAGCGAGCCGAACACGCCGGGCGAGCTCTTTGTACGCTCGCCGCTCCTCTTCGACGCCTACCATAAGAACGAGTCGGAGTTCGCCCAGAGCGAGCGGGACGGATTCCACAGCGTGGGTGACGTCGCCTACGTCGACGACGAGGGCTTCTACTATATCTGTGATCGCAAGAGCGACATGATCATCTCGGGCGGGGTGAATATCTACGCCCTCGAGGTTGAGTCCGCGCTCGAGTTTCACGAGGGGGTCGCCGAGGCCGCCGTGATCGGAATTCCGAGCGACGAATGGGGGGAGGCCGTTCACGCGATCATCGTGCCCAGGCCGGCCTGGAGCGCGGACGCCGAAGAACTCGAGGTATTCGTTCGCGAGCGCCTCGCGGGTTTCAAGGTTCCGCGCTCGATCGAGTTTCGCGAGCGGCTGCCCCATAACGGCGCCGGTAAGATCCTGAAACGCGAACTCCGCGAATCCTTCTGGGAGGGGCGCGCCCGGCGGCTGGTCTGAGAATCCATCGGTCGGAATGTGAAAGTATCCCGTCGTGGCAGGCACCAGATATTCGCCCCGCGGAGTCCTCAGGAAGGAACGCGGATTCGTTCGACGAGCTCCACGACTTCACGCGGCGGCGGCGGCGTGAGCGCGCTCACGCCGAGGGCGACGGCGAAATTGATCAGGGCCCCGAGGGTGCCGATCCCCTCCGGTGAGATGCCGAAGAGCCAATTCTCGGAGACGTTGGCGGCGATCGGCTCGATCACGAGCCCCTTGAAATAGATGATATAGCCGAGGGTGAAGGCGAGCCCGGAGAGCATGCCGGCGATCGCACCCTGCTTGTTGACGCGCACGGAGAAGATGCCGAGGAGGATCACCGGGAAGAGCGAAGCAGCGGCGAGGCCGAAGGCGAGCGCGACGACCTGGGCGACGAAGCCCGGTGGGTTGTAGCCGAGATAGCCCGCGCAGAGGATCGCGACTCCGGCGCTGATGCGGCCCGCATTGAGTTCGTGCCTTTCGTCGATCGCCCGCGCGAAGACGCCCTTCAACAGATCGTGGGAGATGGAGGCGGAGATCACGAGCAGGAGTCCGGCCGCGGTCGAGAGTGCGGCGGCGATTCCGCCGGCCGCGACCAATGCGATCACCCAATCGGGTAGGCCCGCGATCTCGGGGTTGGCGAGGACGATGATGTCGTTGTCGATGCTGAGTTCGTTGCCTGCCCATCCATAGGCGTTCGCACGCGCGGCGAAATCGGGATTCTCGTCGTTGTAGTATTGGATCCGGTCGTCGCCGTTGCGGTCCTCGAAACGCAGCAGCCCCGTGTCCTCCCAGGTGCGGAACCACTCCGGGCGATCTGCGTAGGCGAGGTTTCCTTCGGCCGCGCCGACGCGACCCGTCTGGATCGTTTCGGTCAGGTTCAGCCGGGCCAACGCGCCGACGGCGGGGGCCGTCGTGTAGAGCAGGGCGATGAAGAACAGTGCCCAGCCGGCGGAGACGCGGGCGTCGCGGACGCGCGGGACCGTAAAAAATCGAACGATCACGTGGGGCAGGCCGGCGGTGCCGATCATCAGCGACATCGTGATGAAGAAGATGTCCGCCCGGCTCTTGGTCCCGACCGTGTAGGCCGCAAAGCCGAGGTCCGTCACGACCTGATCGAGCCGGGTCAGGAGGCTGATTCCCCCCTCCGGACCGGAATCGAGGACAGGGCTGCCGAAGGCGATCTGTGGAATCGGTGTTCCCGTCACCTGCAGCGAGATGAAGATGGCGGGCACGGTATAGGCGAAGATCAGTACGCAATATTGGGCGACCTGGGTATAGGTGATGCCCTTCATTCCGCCCAGGACCGCGTAGACGAAGACGATCGCCATCCCGATCATCAGGCCGATTGAGATATCGACGTTCAGGAAGCGAGAGAAGACGATGCCCACGCCGCGCATCTGTCCGGCGACGTAGGTAAAGGAGATGAGGATCAGGCAGAGCACCGCGACGACCCGCGCGGTCTGGGAGTCGTAGCGGTCGCCGATGAACTCTGGGACCGTGAATTTGCCGAATTTGCGCAGGTAGGGCGCGAGCAGCAGGGCGAGCAGGACATACCCCCCCGTCCAGCCCATCAGATAGACCGATCCGTCGTAGCCGAGGAATGCGATCAGACCGGCCATCGAGATGAACGACGCGGCCGACATCCAGTCGGCCGCGGTCGCCAGGCCATTCGCGATGGGGTGGACATGAGCGCCGGCGATGTAGAACTCGCCCGTATCGTGGGCGCGGGTGGCGATCGCGATTCCGACATACAGGAGGAACGTCGCACCGACGACCAGATAGGTGAGGGTCTGGAGTTCCATGCCGCGTGTCGCCCCTCAGCCCTTCGCCACGTCGTTTTTGCGCGCACGGTGTTCGCCCGGGTCGTCTTCACTCACGCCGTCTTCACTCACGCCAAAGGCGCGATCGAGCGCCGCCATGCGCCAGGCATAGAAGAAGATCAACGCGACGAAGACGTAGATGCTTCCCTGCTGCGCGAACCAGAATCCGAGCTGAAAGCCGCCGATCTGAATCCGATTGAGGAGATCGAGCCCGAGAATTCCGAATCCGAAGGAGACGACGAACCAGATGCTCAAACAGAGGGCGACGAGGCGCAGATTCTCGTGCCAATAGCTTCGTCGGTTCATGGATCGCGTGACTCCTCGGGCGGGAGTCCAGCGGATCACGAGCCGCGAGGCAACCCTCTTCGGCACCGCTGGGGGGCGTGCTGGGGGGCATGATCCCACGCTCATCTTTCGAGTTCCGCGGCGGGCGAGGGGATACACGTGGGGCCAAGGCTCGCGGGGAGGGGAATTCCGCGTCACTATGCCCGGCGCTCGAAAGGTGGGCGACGACTCAAGCGCGAGTCGGCTTTGATCGATCAAGGAATCCAAGGGGCCGCGTATGCAGGACTTCGGAGGCTGAGATGCAACGAGGATGGGTTTGCGTGCTGGGCGTGGGGCTCCTCCTGCTCGGTTATTTTCTGGGTGGGAGCGCGGGCCCGGGGGCGGTCGAATTTCCGGACCCGAACGAAGCGCGGGATGCCGCACAGATGGAGCGGGCCGTCGCGGAGGCGCTGGCGGAGCCCCGTGCTTTTCCGCGGGCGAGCAGACTGATACGGCTGATGGAGGGGATCAACGCAGAGAACGTGGAAGGGGCGGTTCGGGCCGTCTCGGCTCGGGTTGCGGGCGGCGACCCGGTCGATCTCCAGCTCGTTCTCACGGCCTGGGTTCATCTCGACCCGCATACCGCGATCGATCACGTACGGGGATGGCCTATGCGCTTACATCGAGAGATCGGAATCAGGACGGTGATTCGCGAATGGGCGGCGAGCGGTGGACGGATCGCCGCGGCGGCCTATTTCGAGACGGTCACAGATTCGGATGTGCGGGCGATCGCCGCCGGGCCGCTGGTGCGAGGCTGGGCCCTCGCGGGCGACAATCGAGGTGCACTCGAGCTCGCCCATCGGCTCTGGCATGGGGAGGGTCAGCGCGACGTGGTGAGCGGGTTGATGCGGGGTGTGCTTCACGCCTCGGACACCTCGGGCGCGCTCGCGCTCGCACGATCCACGGATCCGAATCGTCGCGGCCAGTTCGAACGACAGCTGGCCCGAGACACGCTGCGGCTGGTAGGGCGTGAAAATCCGGTTGCAGCCGCTGCCTTCTATTCGGAGCTGGAGGACGCGGCGCAGTCGGATTGGCTTGCGGGGAGCTTGGCGCCATTGGCGGGGAGCTGGCGAAATCGGGACCCCCAGGCGACGCTCGAGTGGCTGCTGACACGCCAGGAAGATTCGGAACGGTTGGATGCGTTGACCAAGACGATCGCCACATGGGGCAGGCAGGATTTAGAGGAGGCTTGGGCTTGGTTCGAAGCGCGGTTCGGGGGAGCGAGCGCGGAGCAGGATCTCTCGACGCTCGAATCGACGCTGCTGGCAGGCCTCCTCCGAAGCATGGCCCGCACCCACCCGTCCGACGCCGCGCGCTGGGTTGGTCGAATTCGGGCGGGTGAAGACCGATCGGCCCTTTTTATCCGCGTCAGTTATTTCTGGTCGATCGAGGATGGAGAGGCCGCGCTCGATTGGATCGAAACGCTCGAGATCCCTGAGGAGCTGCGTGCTCGGATGTTGCAGGCGGCCGAGCGAAGCCGCCAGGACACGAGGGGTTAGCCTGTGGCCAGCGTGAGGTCTTGCCCGTCGGCGCTGAAGGCGCTGGGTGTGTAGGGATCGGAATCCACGGCCGGAAGACAAAAGGCTCCGGTCGATTTCTCGACCGGAGCCTTTTGTCTTCTACTCAAACTCAGTGGTTGCTGGTTGCGTCCGATTTCTCGAACGAAACGCTGAGATCCCTCGGAGACTAGCTGCGGCGACGCGCCGCAAAGGCTCCGAGCAGTCCCAGACCGCTCAGCAGAGCAACGGTCGCGCCAGGCTCGGGCGTGAACTTGAGGTTCATGGCGATCATCTGCATGTTGATGGCTTGATTACCAGAGCCGTCTGTCCGCTTCGTGTACGAACCGGCGACCATTCCCACGTTGCGCTGAGGGGCCCCGCTGCCGGTCGTCCCAACCGTGTCGTAACCCATGCCGGTCATCGTATCGAGGACCGTCAGGCCGCGTCCGGACACATAGGTCCGATGGACGGTGACGTTGCCGGTCGTCCACGGATGAACGAATTTGACCGAATTGGCGCTGCCAAAGGGAGCGATCCGGTTGCCATTATTGGCGGCACCTGCGAGGCTCTGCGAGGCCGGAGCGAACGCGGAAAACACCGCGCCCATCGTCGTTCCCTCGACCCAATTGACCATGTTGCAACCGATGGGCGTGGGCGGAATGATCCCCGGCGAGCAAGCCGGAGCGACGGCCGTGGGCGTCGCATTGAAGCTCCTGACCGTACCGTGAGCTTGAGCACCGATTCGGGTGAAGCCCCATCCGCCACCATTTCGAACCGCCAACCCGGGCGCCGCGTCGCCAATCGGGTTGCGCGCGACGACCGGCGCTAGGGCACCGTACTGCTGCGTCATGCCGGCGTAGTCCAAGAAGAGTCGACCCGTACCGTCGAGGAGGGTCGCCATCGTCCCGCCAAAAGCGTTGGGACCAAGTTCATAACTCACTTCCACTTGGTAGACGCCGAACGTCGCTGTGACCAATGCATCGCCGCCCGCCGAGGCATCCATCGAGCGATGATGGTAATTGGGGTCCATCGTACTGCGGCCGTTGTCGTGGCCGTTTCCGACGGCCGACCAATTCCCAGCGGAGAACTGGCGGGTGAGCGGTACAGGGGCCCCGCCCACGAGGTTCGTTCGTACGGATCTCGGCCCGGCCGCGGTGAGCTCAGTGTCGAGCTGGCGTACGGCGTTATCGAGGACCGGAGCAACCGCCAGCGGGTTTTGCTGGACGAAGGCCATCGTCGGAATTTTGAAAGCATCCCCGACGGCGAGCCCACNGGCGCCACCCACGGTGTCAATAATTTGCGCCGCTTTAACGCCAANCTGGGGCTTATCGATCAACGTATTACCCACGATGGTGTTCCACNAGGNCGNGNNACCGAGCGGATGCCCTCGTCTGAGCCGTCGCTTCATACAACGCGCATCACCCGCCTGGGCACAGGCAACGACTGGCGGATTCTGAGGNATATTGATGATGATCCCATTCGCCTCGTGGAATTGACCTGCCATGGCGACTTGCTGCGCCTGGCCAATAGAACCAGCCAGCACGATCGTCGCGAACAGGCTGGCGGCTGCCAAATACTTGTACATCGATAACTCCTTCATTCCTTTTTTACTCAGTACAGTGGGAATGCAATCAGAACTGCTCATTACACTCGTTAAACGTTAAACTTTGCGTGAGCTGGCTCGGTCGCTCGAATTTGATTCATGTTGGCTTGTCCACCAGGTTGTAGAGCACCTCAATAAGCATCGGCATCGGTTCAGAATCCCTTCGGGAGTCACAGGAGCCCACTATCTCTGCTGTCGAATCCAGCGCTCTCCCGATTCTCCCTTTCGCCCTGCGCGTCACCCGTCAAAATGAGCCAATTCGATTGCCCCCGAAACCCAGCGAGCCGCGAAATGGATGGTTCTGGAGGGCTTTGCTCATCCGGGAATTACCACCATCCCCCATTGCCGATCACCATATCATGCGCCGAGATGGAAAAGGTGAAGTTTTCGCTGATCAGCGAAAAGCTCTATGGAGTTGCCCCCTGGGTGATGATCTTGCTACTCATTCCAGTCATGCGCCCGGTCTCTGCCCGCTCAATAGGCCCCTGGGAGTGGCATCGGGGGGCTGGCAGGTGACAACTTTTTTGTGGCGGGCGATCCCTGCCGCGCTTTTGGGCTCAATCTTCTTGTCCTGCGAGCCGCAGAGACAACTTGCCCCTCGCGGGGACTCGCACAGAGGGAGATTTTTCTCAGATGATTTCAACCCCTGAATCTGGACCCGATGCAGCCGCATGCTTCAGAGTCTTTTGTGCGCTTGGATCGATTCTATTTCTATTTGGCGTGGGCGTTGGCTGTGACGGTTCGGGGGGGGGCGGAGCGCAGGTGTCCGATCCGGTCATCGACGGAATGATCGTCTCTTCAGCCGGGGAGAGAATGCCGCCAGATCTACCCCTGCGGGACGTGCTGCGGCATCCCGACGCGCTCGAGCGCGCGGAGCGCGTTGCACAGATCCTTCGAGGGTCCGGTCCCGGGCAACTCGACTTCCTGCGCCACGAATTCGGAGGGGCCCCGCTCGATCACGGGGAGATCGAGTACACGCTCTTCGCCATCTGGTGGGCGCGCTTCGACCCCCTCGCGGCGGCCGACTACGCAGAATTTGATATCCGGGCGGGTTTTCCGGGGATGGTCCTGGCGGTCATACGCACCTGGGCGCGAGCCGATCCGTCCGCCGTCCTCGAGTCGAGGCGAATTGCCAAGGCGAGAGAGGGCCTCCGGACTGTGCGCGATGAGTTTGCTGATGCCCTGGTGGTGGGGTGGTTCGAATCGGGCGAGCCCGGGTTGGAGGAGTGGCTCGCCGATCCCGAGTCCGTTTCTCCTGAAATCAGGGCGAGGGCGCTACGGGTCTACGCGCGAATGCGCGTCTTGCGCGACGGTGACCAGCAAACGCTCGAGTGGTCGAGAAACTCCGGGTTTTCACCGCCGGTCGAACGGCTCTTCCTGATCGGCGCCTTGACGGTGATCGCTCAGGACAATCCCCAACTCGCGGCCGATTGGCTCCCGATCGCAAAGGCGGATGGCATCGACATCGGGACCTTCGTGCCCCGGATTGCGTACGCCTGGGCCGATCACGATGCGAGAGGGGCGCTCGACTGGATCGTTACCGAAACCCTCTCAGCCAAGGAGCGCAATCGAGCAATCCAGCGGATTGCGAACCGTTGGATGAGGCGAGACGAGGAGGGGGTGAGACATTGGCTCGACAGTGGAGCGGTCAAGGGCAAGAGCATGGGCGATGCGATTCGTCATCGCTGGCTGAACACCCATCTCAAGCATCATCGATATCAGGTGGATTGGCTGTCGCTCATGGATCAGGTGGATAAGATGACGAGTGAGCGGGGGCGAAAGAACGAGCGAATCTGGCTGAGTCAACGCTGGTTCGTGGCTGCGCCCGCAGAGGCAGAGGCATGGGTGCTCGCCAATCTCGACCGACTTCCGGCCAAGCCGGACCCGATGCATCGCGTGCGCAATCTTGATCCCAATTTACGTGGGGCAATCGAGGCAGCGATGAGCGATGAACTCCCCTTGCAGAATTGAGCGGGCGATCGGGATCTTCAGAACCTCGCCCTCGAGCGCGATCCGACTATTCGAGATCGGCCTCTCGGTCGTCGGGCCCGAGGGGAGTGGGGGACGGATCGGCGAAGCTGATGTTGGGATCGAGGGATGCGAGCAGCCACAGAGCCTCTTCCCCCCCGGCAAAGCGAACCGCCTGTCGAGCGAGCTCGAGTCGGCGGGTCCTGACCGACTCGATGTGGGCGTCCGCTTCGAGGCGGATCGCCCATTCGAGGGCCCCCCGGCCATCATAGGTTCCGTGCCGGCGGACAAAGGCTTCGAGTCGCTCCAGTGCCTCGTTGCGTTTTCCTGCTTCGATCAACGCATCGACGCGGGGCGACAGGGCTTGCCAGAGGGCCGGCTCGAGTTCGAGCGCGCGATCGTGCGCGTCGGCGGCTGCCGCCGGATCGTTTCTCAGCGTGGCCAGATCGCCGAGACTCGCCCACGCTTCGGCCTCCTCGGGCCGAGTGTCGAGGACGCTGCGAAGGAGCTCGTCGGCCTCGTCGAGATCCATTCGAGCAGCCACGAGTGCCCGACCCAGCGCCAAGCGAATGTCGGCGGTGGTCTTCAGCTCGGGCCTTGCTGAGCGTGCCAGGGCGACCGCCTCGTCCACGGATTCCCCTGACACGAGAAGTTCCACCCGTTCGCGAAGAATAGCCGCTTCCATTTCGGCACTCCCCGGTTCGAGCCGGGCCAGATCAGATTCCGCTACGCGTGCGTCGTTTCGTAGTCGGAGGCCGCGTGACAGTGCTCTCACGGATCGAAGTCGGACCTCGTCTGCGGACATCTCCGGAGTCGGCGAGATACTGAGATCGGGCGTATTGCCGAGGCGGGCGAGTGCCTCGACCATGAGGACTTGCATGGCGGCTGATTGGGCAGCCGACTTCTGCTTCGGCGATCGGAACTGGAGGATCGTGACAGCGTGGCGAACACGTCCCTCCGATAGATGCAGCCTCGCCAAGCGTTCGCGTGGGGCCGAGAGGCTGGTGTCGGAGCGCATGGCCTGCCGATATTCTTCGATCGCCTGGTCGAAATCCCCCAGCCCTTCGCGCGCGCGCGCGAGGTAGTATCGGATCGGGGCGTTGTCCGGCCACTGGAGCGCGGCCGCGCTCAGTTCGCGTGCGGCGAGTTCGTAGTCGGATCGCTCGAAGGCGACGCGTCCGCGGATCATGGGCGCATGGACTTCGATCGAGGTGCGCTCGCTGATCGCGAGCGCATCGTCGAAGCGCTCGGCCAAAATCAATGCTTCGGCATACTGAAAGAGCACCTGCGGATTCACTCGATCCCCAATCAACGCCATGACTCGGTCGAACGCTTCGAGGCCCTCGTCCAGCCGTTCGTTGCTGATCAGGAAGCCAGCGAGTTCGAGCCACTTCGTCGCTGTGGCTACGCTCTCCGGGTTTTCCGACCGCGCCGCATCCAGACCTTCGCGGATCGCCGCTTCGGCGTCTGCGAGGGAGCCAGCTTCGATCATGTACTGGATGATGAGTCGCGGAAAGCTCTGATTGGTCGGGTCGGATTCGCTGGCCGTGCGAAGGATTTCGAGAATGCGGGCGTGTTCGCCCGTTTGCGAGTAGACCTTGAAGGCCTGTTGCAAGAGCCCCTCGTCGGCCGGGTGCGTCGCCAGACAGCGCTCGAGGATCCGGGAGGCTTCGTCGAGCTCATTGGCCTCACGCTTGAATGTGACCTGGACGGTGCACCAATAGGGCTTGCGAGCGGAGGGCTCGAGGTCCAGATCGAGTTTTTCGCGCTCGTCTCCGTTATTCGTGGTTTCCACATCGTCTGTGTCGTCGTCTGTGTTGCCCGCCCCATCGACCTCGCCAATGCCCTCCCCCTCGGTGTCTGCGGGCAGACCGGCGGCGTGAATCCATTCGAACGCTTCATCCGTCCGTTTCAGGCCGATCAGTGCCGCCCCTTTGACGCGCACGGCCTGCTCTTCGTTCGGGAAATCATCCAGGATGGTTTCAGCGAGATCGAGGGCCTCTTGATAATGACTGCGGTCGGCGACGAGGGTGCGCGCTTCGAGAATCAGAGCGGGCAGTTCGTCTCCGGAGTCGGTTCGTTCGTTACGGAGCCGCTCGAGGATCTCGAGCGCGAAGTTCCAGTTATGGGATCGGTGTGCAAACCGAGCCATGCTCATGCTCGCGTCCACCAGCCACTCCGGGTCATCCCGCGCGGCATCGAGTGCCCAGTTGGCACGATTGGCCTCGCCGATCATGACCAAGCCACGCCCGTAGCGGAAAAGCACCTCGCCGCTCTGATTGCTCGATTCGATCAATTCGATCAGGAGGGGGATCGACTCGTCGAAATGACCGGCCGACTGCAGAGCGCGGATTTCGTCGAGTTTTTCATCCGGGGATTGCGAACACGCGAGCAGAAACGCCGCAGACAGGACCGCTACCAGCAGGATCAGGGCGTTGGAAAGGGAGGTCGAGAGGGGGTGTGGCTGCAATCCATGTCGGCGAGCGGATCGGTGGGCAGGGGCCAAGGAGGTCTCCGTAGTTCGAAACATGCGAAGTGGATTCACGCGTTCGACTATAGCACCGCGCCCCCCACGCATCCTCGGGACCGAGTCGCGATTCCTGAGTTCGTCGGGCCCCACTTTTCAGGTTCGATCAAAATTCGATAGCATCCGCCTCACCATGAAAGACTCTGCTCCTCGACGGATCTGGCCCTTTGTCCTGCTCGCCATCCCGATTCTGGTCTTATACCTCTACACCTCGGTCGAGATTGTGCCCGATGCAACACGCGCGCGGCCCGTCGGGAATGCCGAAGACATCGCGGCGCTCTCCGAACGAAGCGATACGAATATCCTTTTCATTCTTGTCGACACCCTCCGGGCCGAGCGAATGAGTTCCTATGGATATGATCGGGAGACGACGCCCTTTCTCGATAATCTCGCCCAGACCGGTATTCGATTCGATCGCCATATTTCGCAGTCCTCGTGGACGAAATCTTCGATGGCTTCGATGTGGTCCAGCCTGGTCCCACTCCGAGCGGGCGTCACGACGGCCGAGGACACGCTGTCGAGCCGGATCGACATGCCCGCCGAAATTCTCTCGGAGGCCGGATTCAAGACGGTCGGTCTGTATCGAAATGGATGGGTGGAAGGGTATTTTGGATTCGACCAGGGATTCGAGAGGTATCGGCGGCCGTTCGGCGGGAGCCGGTTGACGGAAGCCTCGCAGCTGCGTCCGAATGCGAAGTCGTTTGGAACGGATCAAAACCTCGTCGACGATGCGATCGAGTTCTTGCGGATCCATGGCAAGACCTCTCGTTGGTTTCTCTATTTGCATTTCATGGATCTCCACGAATACACCTACGACGAGGAGTCGGCGGTCTTCGGGAATGCCGTGCCCGATATCTATGACAATTCGATTCTCCGGACCGACTGGATGATTTCGACGCTCTACGATTATCTGGCGAAATCGGATCTTCTGAGTGACACCGTCGTCGTGCTCCTCTCCGACCACGGCGAGGCCTTTGGCGAGCGCGGATTCGAGGGGCACGCGAGGAATGTCCTTCCCGAGACCACGGAGACGCCGCTGATCATCTCGCTCCCTTTCAGGCTCGAATCCGAGCTGGTCGTATTACCACCCACGATGAACGTCGACGTCTGGCCTACCTTGTTCGACCTTCTCGGCCTGCCCGGCCAGGGCGAGATCGATGGGGTATCCCGGAGAGAGGAGATCCTTTCGGTGGCCCGGGGGACGGGAGCACGGTCCCCGCGAGAGAACGATTACTCGATTGCCTTCCTGGACGAGGCCTGGGGAAGAGTCGGCACTCCGCGCAAGCCGGCCATCTCCGTCATCGACGGAGAGCATCGCTATGTTTCGGGAAGCGGTCTGGCTGGACGCCCATTCGAGCTGCTGCTCTCGACCGAAGATCATCAACGCCGAGATCGCCTTGCGGAGCAACCGGAGCTTGCAGAACGGCTTCGCGCCGTAGCGAAGCGACAACTGAAAGCCGAAGCGGCCTTCGAAGCAGAGACCATCGAACTGGACGAAATGCAGCTCGATCAGCTGCGCGCCCTCGGCTATGACCTGCCCTGAGCTGGGTTGGTTGATGGAGCTGGTCGTCGCCCCGGCTACCAGTTGAATGTGAAGTCGGCGCCGCAGACCCGGGGGTCGGCCACGAAGACGAGTATCTGATTGCTGAAGGTCGAGATGTCCACAGCGAAGGTTTTGTAGCGCTCGTCCGTCACGTTGCGACACCAGCCGGCAACCTTGAACGACGGGTCATCGGCGGGCTGCCATTGCAATCGAACGTTGTGCAACAGGTAGGCTCGGTTGCCGATCATATAAGGGGGCAACGCGCTGATTTGATCCACGGGAATTTCGCCCTTGCCATTATTGGGATCGAAGGGGGTGTCGTCCGTCCAGGTGAAGTCGTATTGCGGAGTCAGCACTCCCAGTCGGCCCAGATCGAGGGGCCAGATGAACGTCGTGGCGATCTGGAGATTCGGCGCGCTGATCAGCGGGTTGCCGGAATAGTCGATGTTGACACCAAAAGAGCCACCGGGAAATGCCCGCTCCTCCGAGTTGATGAACTCGACAAAATTTGTTTCGAGCCAGCCGCCGCGGAAATTGATACGAAGTCCCTCTAGGAACTCTGGGGCGAATCCCTCGAGCGGTGTCAGGGTCAGCTCCATTTCGGCTCCGAAATTTCTAGCCCGCTTCGCGTTCTGGATTTCGCGCGCGACGCCCTCGATGCTGCTGGTGAGCCGGAAGACCTGGTAATTTTGGTAGTTGTAGAAGAAGAAGTTCGCACTCCCATTGAGACGCCCCGACCAAGCAGCGAATTCGAGTCCCCATTCAAAGGAGTCTATCGATTCCGGGTCGGCGAAGCCCCGATTGGGTATCCGGGCCCTTTCCGCTCGGCTGGGATTGAAATGTCCCGCCTTGAATCCGCGGGTGTATTTCAGGTAGGTCGCGATGTCCTCGGTAAACTCGAAGCGAATCTCGCCGAACCCGGTGAAAGCATCCCAGCTTCGCTGGTTGCGTGAACTTCGGGTGGTGGGCGCATCGATCAGGAAACTTTCGATCTGAAAGTCCTTGCGCTCGTAGTTGTAGCGGGCGCCGGCGGCCAGGGAAAAATTCTCCAGGAACTCGTACCGGCCCTGCGCGTACACGCCGTAGCTGTAGATCTCCTGATCCCACGAGGCCATGCGCGTCTGGAGGAAAATCTTCTGTCGGGTGGCTGATTCGACGTGTTCCACAAGTGTATAGAGGCCGACATCCCAATCCATGGGAAGATCGCCAATCTCCTCCCCGGTTACGGCCAGATCACCGTAAAGTTCCCAGGCCTGATCGTTTCCATCGCTGGGAAATGCGCTGTTGGGAGAGAGATCGATGTCCCTTTTCTCGGACTTCCGGTCCTCGACCCATCCGAGGTTGAGTTCGACGTCGGCTGCCTCAAAATCAAATGTGCCCTTCGCCGAGATCGTGAGCGTGTCGAGGTACGTCTTGCCCGGAGTGTCGAGGTCGCCCCGGTATGGATGCTCGTCGAGCGGTCTCTTGTGCAGCTCTTTTTCGAGGATGGGCGCCACGAGCTGACGGATCTGACGCCTTCTCAGGCCTGGATTTTCCGCCGAAATGATCGCATAGAGTTCGTCACTGCGATTCTGAATGTCGCGGTCGACATAGCCATAGCGATCCGCTGAACCGACCCCGAAACCAACCCCGCCGGTGCCTAGCTGTTGGCCCGTAGTCGAGTCTCGATTGAGCCGACTGATTTCGCCGCGGATCACCCAATCCATCACCCCACCCGGGGGTTGGATTCGAATGGACGCCCTGAATCCAAAATCGTCGACCTCGCCCAGGAACCGCTCAAGGAAGGGGTCGACCTGGCTCATCTCGAAGGCGTGCACAACTTCACCACAGAACCCGACAGAGGGCTCGAATCCCCCTGGCTGTTGAATCGGGCGAGTGCCCAACGGGGATCGATTCGCACATCCGTTTTCCCAGAATGCATTCTCGTGGCTGTAGCGGCTTGCGAGACGGATCGACACGATGTCTTCATAGATGGGCGCGTTCATCGCGGTTTCGAAGTCGTATCGATTGGCGTCGCGCGAGTCCACGGATACGATTCGTGCGATCGAAGCTTTGGCGAAACCCGAAAACTCGGGTTCGGGTTTCGTTGTTTCGACTATGAAGGCGCCCGCGGAAGCATTTCGGAAGCGGCCCGTGCCCTGGGGTCCCTTCAGGACACTGAGGCCGCTTACGTCGAAGAGACCGACGAGTTGCGTGGCCGACGGATTGCGCGGGATCCCGTCCTGGAAGATCGGCACGGAACTCGAGGCGTTGGCGCCGAAGTCCTGGAGACCGACACCGCGGACAAAGAAAGAAGCGTTCGTCGCGTTCGCGCTGCGGATCTCAAGGTTGGGAACATAGGCGGAGATGTCGGACAGGTCCTCGACGCCATAGGCTTCGAGCGCGGAGGTATCGAAAGAGATTGCGGAAGTACTCGTTGGAGCGAGCAGCGCGGCCGTTCCCGATCCGGTGACGATCATCTCTTCGACACCGGCGAAAGGATCGGGCTCGGAGCGGTCTTGAGACAATGCCGGCAGGGCGAACTGCGCCGATGCGAACACGATCAAGACGATGTGGCGGACACGGGCGAGTGCAGCCCGGGGATCGGGCGGGGTCGGGTGCCATTCGGTTATGCGCATATCAGGAACATTACCTGTTCTCATCGTCTGTGCTCTCTCAAGACATCGCCGCATCTCAGCAGCATTGGGCGGTCGCCCTGAAATGATTGGCGGGCGGGTTCGAAGGCCGATACTCGACAGGGATAGGGGCGCCACGTGGGAAGTTTCAGGGCGACTGGGGACGCCGCATTCGGCTCGGGATCCGTCGCTCGATCGAGGAACCGATCGCTCGGCAGGTGGCTCCGAAATCGACGCGGGAAGTCCCAGAAAAGCAGGTGAATTCGACCCAGGGCGCTTGCAGGTTTTCCACCCGATCTGATCCGCGGACACCCCAATTATTGGATTGCGGAGTTAACGCCGGTATTGGATACTGCGCAACCCTCTGGCGCGTCAATCTCGACAGCGGATGAACGGGAATCCGTCGAGAACCGCTTATGAGGGTGGCATGGTCTGGGTCGCGGACCGAAGCGGGCCGAAGTTGCATCTATTCGATTTTTCTCGCGGCGGAAGCGTTGGGAGTTTGATACTCCCTTTCAAGCGGGGATATCGACGAATCTGACGATGCCTCAATCACGCTGGCTTCGGGGATGCCCACTCGGGCCGTTGGAATGAGCTATTGACTTGTATTGAACCCGAAGTCGCGGGCGATCCTCACGGTCGAAAGGTGCCGACCGGAGCTGGCCTGCGAACGAGAATACAGCGGTCGATCGTTGTTAGTCTCCGAGCCCACGAGTCGTCCCAGGTATGTCAGGAAACTCTACGTTGAACAAAACGGATCGCATTCTTCGAGCGGCGATGCGGGTGGACTCGAGTCGCCGAGACCGTTCCCTTTTATTGGGTCTAGCGCTCTTGCTCTGTGGTCTGGTGGCATCGGCGCCGCGTATTTCTCGAGCCGAAGCCGGCCAGGTCGACGAGCGAGAGCGTTGGGTGCTGTCGGCCGGTCTCGAAATGGGCATCTTCGGACATACTGGTAAAGGCAATATTAGTGGCACCCCGATCACGGGCCCCCGCGCCCCCGCCGCCGGGCTGATCCCAGATCTGGGCCCAATGGTCACGAGCAGCGATAGGAGCCGCGAGGAGATCCTCTCCGCACTCGTGGGCGGTACGTTCGAAGTGATGACACCGGCACTCATCCGGTCTGGACCGAGACTTTTTCTGGACGTGAACGTGTCGGTTCCGATGACAAGGGAGGTGGGTCTCGCACGAGACTCGGAGCCCACCATCATGAGGCTGCCGGACACCCCTAGTGGCAGTATTCCTGTGACCATTGGCGAGCAGGCTATCGAGGGTCGAGGCCACAAGATCACGGTGCAGCATCAGGGTCCCCAGGTCCACGCGGGTTTGGGGGCAGCCTTCACCGTGGACTGGTCCGAGGAGCGAATCCGAATCAAGCCCTCTATCGTCTACAGCCGCGTCCCTCTGGACGTTTACGGAATCGTCCTGCGCCCCGCCCGCCTCTCTCAGGACATCGGTACGGATCTGGTTTTCGAGGACGATTTTCGTTCGATCGAGTTGCTTAACAAGGTCCACACGACTTTTCACGGTCTGGGGCCAGCGTTGGAGCTCGAATACGACACGGGAAACCGCTTCGGCCCCTTCGACATCGCGCTCTTCATCAAAGGGCACGCGTCCTATCTTTTCGGTGACCTCGAGACGCGAATGGTCGAGACCAACTCCGACCCGACGGCGCCGAATGAGTCGGCGATCTTCATCTATAAGCAGGATCGCTGGGTTTTTAGAGCGAGCACCGGGCTGAGGTTTCGATGGGTGCCGAAGTCGAGGCGCTGAGCCATGGGCAGCGAAGAGGGAAGCGAGACGACCTCCTTCAGTCACCCTAGCGCCCGCCCTAGCGCCCGCCCTAGCGCCCACCCTAGCGCCCACCCTAGCGCCCACCCTAGCGCCCACCCTAGCGCCCACCCTAGCGCCCGCCCT
>PBFW01000013.1 GCA_002719955.1 Deltaproteobacteria bacterium
AGTGCATCATGGAGCGATCGGTCCATCACTTCAAGACACCCCCGTGACAGGAAGTCTAGGAACGATCTCTCGTCAGCAACCAGGCGCCGCCCGGATGTCCACCGCCGGTGGTGACGATGGCCACCTCCGGATCGCCCGGCACCTGGCGCGCCCCCGCCTCGCTGCGAAGCTGCAAGCAAGCCTCATGAAGAAACCCGTAGCCGTGCAGACGTCCCCCGGAGAGCTGACCTCCATCGGTATTCACCGGGAGCTCCCCATCGCGCGCGATCCGTTTGCCCCCTTCGACGAACGCCCCGCCCTCCCCGATCTCGCAGAAACCGAGCGCCTCGATCCAGGACAGGCAATTGAACGTGAACCCGTCGTAGAGCCCTGCGACATCGACATCGCTCGGGGACATCTGCGTGCGCGACCAGAGATGTTGGGACGCGCCCGCGACGAGTGGCTCGTGCAGGAGCGTGCCCTGATCCCAGGAAATCCGCTCGCTGAGCGCAGTTCCGATGGCTTCGACCCGAACCACGGGAGCACGCAGGTCGGGCAGCGTCTCCACGTGCGAGACGACGAGCGCAACCGCGCCATCGCAGGGCACGTCACAATCGTAGAGCCCGAAGGGCGTCGTCACGAGCCTCGCACCGAGATACTCGTCCATCGAAAGCGGATCCCGGTAGACGGCGTCGGGATTATCGGCGGCGTTCTTGCGCGCGTTGATCGCAATCGCCCCGAGTTGTTCTCGCGTCGTGCCGAACGCGGACATATGGCGGGTCGCTTGCATCCCGATCCAATTCGCCGCACTCATCGCGCCATAGGGGATGCGCCAGGACATCTCCCCTCCGACGTGACGTCCCCCACCCGAGGCGATTTCCCCTTTGCGCTGCAGATCGGTAAAGGTGCTCGCCCAGACGCCACGGACACAGAGAACGTGGCGGCAGAGTCCCGCCGACACCGCGAGCATCGCGTTCACGACGGCCCCCGATTGCCCCGATGTCTCGAGCCCACTGCTGAACCAGCGCGGCCGAATCCGCAACGCCTCCTCGAGCGAAAAAATTCCGCCGCCGTTATTTCCCTGAGACGATTCAGCGTCGCCCCCCGGATAGGTCGAGATCCCATCGATCTCGTCCCGGGTGAGCCCGGCGTCCTCGATCGCCGCGAGCGCCGCGTCGACCATGAGCCCCAGCGGTTCGGCACCGAGACGCCGCCCGACCCTGGATTTCCCGATCCCACTGATCGCGCTGTCCGATTCGAATTTGTGTTCGGCGCGAAGCGGCGTGAAGGCCGGCGCAGGGTGCTGCCCGTCACGCGAGGGGGGCGGTGAAGGATCAACCTCGTCGCAGTCCCCCAGATCGGGATCGAGTTCGAATTGCGGCAGCCAGACGTCGTCGCGTTCTTCGAAGACGACCCGAACCGCCCTCCCGATACGCGGCTCATCGACCTCACAACCGACGATATTCGTCGTCAATCGAACGGCGGGATCCTCCGCCAGCGCGACGATCGCGATGACATAAGGTGGCTTGATCGCCGGATGCCATTGCTGGTGGTTCACCGTGAGCGCGACGATCCGACCGCGACCGGAGAGCCCCTCGATGACGAGGTCGTCGGAGAGACAGGAGGGGCAGCGGGGTCCGGGGGGGAAACGGAGTTCCTTGCATTGGCCGCATCGCTGCATGCGCAGGACGCCATCCTCGCCGGCCTTCCAATAGAAGCGATTCCATGGTGTCACGAGGGGCAGCGGCCCTGCACTCGGACTCATGTGATCGCCCCACACGCCTTGAGTTCGATGATCCGATCCATGTCGACACCGATCTCCTGGAGGATTTCGTCCCCGTGCTCGTTGAACTCCGGCGAGCGCGAGGTCTTCGTCGGCTGCTCGTCGAACTGCACCGGCGACGCCACCAGTTCGAACTCCGTCCCCCCCGCGGTCGTCGCGGGCTGCATATAGCCATTGGCACGCGCCTGCGCGTCGGCCGCGACTTCGAGGGTGTTCTGAACGGGGGTCCACTGTCCCTTCATCGTCTGGAGTCGTGCGATCCATTCCTCGAGCGTTCGCTTCGCCATTTCTTCCGCGATGACCTCGCGTGCCGCGGCGCCGTTCGCAGCGAGGTTTTCATGGCTATCGAAACGCGAATCGGCGATGAGATCCTTTCGGCCGATATGCTCACAGAAATCCGACCAATAATGAAACGCCTGGAGCATGACGAAGCAGATATGGCGATCGTCCCGGGTCCGGTAGGTTCCCGTGAGCGGGTTGCCCCCCCCCGATTGCATCGAGAAAGTATTCCACGGGTGCCCCGTCTGCAGAGACAGCGCGATCGCCGAACTCATCGCCCACATCCCCATCCCCAGCAGCGACACGTCGACGACCGCCGCCTCCCCCGTTCGCTCTCTTTGGAAGAGTGCGGCCGCGATCCCACCCGCGATCGTCATTCCACCCAGGGAATCGCCATAGGCCGGTCCGGCCTGGGGGGCCACGCCCAGTTCCTTCGACGTGAGCGCGCCACCCGTTCCCGAACGGCACCAGAAAGCCGTCATATCATACCCCCCGCGGTTTGCGTCGGGGCCGCGCGGACCAAAGGCCGTGCCCCGGACGTAGATGATCTTGGGATTCACCGCCCGCAGATCGTCGACATCGATTCCCAGCTTGGCGAGCGTCGCAGGCAGCTTATTCGTGAGGAAGACGTCCACGGTCTTCGCAATCTCGAGCAGAATTTTCAGGCCCTCCGGTTTTGCGAGATCGATCCCGATCGATCGCTTGCCGCGATTGGAATGCTCCAAGATGACATGCACACCCTTGGATAGATCGAGCACACCGGTCCGACCCAGGCCACGCATGGCATCGCCGCGCTCGGCGTGCTCGACCTTGATGATATCCGCCCCCCAATCCGCCAGAACCGCAGATGCAGCGGGAACAAAAGTATGTTCCGCCACCTCGAGGACGCGGACGCCCTTCATTGATTGGACCATATCCGGGTCTCCTTCGAATCTCTGGGCGGACCACCACGAGCCGCCTGGATCCGTCAAACTAGTCGCACGAAGATGCGTTGACAACACTCTCGGAACGCCCGCTGGGCCCTTCGTGAAGCCTCGGAAGGATTCGGCAAGCCAGCCGTCGAGGACTATGGTGAGGGAGTGGTGCAATACCGACCAAGAAGGAGGAGTCGTGGCTGAGGCCTTGCTGCAAGGAGTGCGCGTCGTCGATCTAGCGGGGGAGCCGGGGCAGATCACCGGCCGCGTATTGGCCGATCTCGGGGCGGAGATCCTCAAGCTGGAACCACGGGGTGGAGATCCCCTTCGTCGAGTCGGCCCCTTCGTCGGGGAACGACGCGACCCGGAGGCCTCACTGCGATTCGCGGCCTGGAATGCCGGCAAGACGAGCGTCGTGTCCGACGCGGACGACCCTCACATCGACGCCCTGCTCGCCGGTGCCGATGTCGTCCTCGACACGCCCGGCTGGCCGGGCGCATTACAACTCGATCCGGCCCGCGCCCCCCATGCAGTCTGGGTTCGGATCACCCCCTTCGGCCTCTCCGGTCCGCGCGCGAATTGGCGCGCCACGGATCTCGGCGCCATGGCGGCCAGCGGCAACATGTATGTGACCGGCTTCCCCGACCGAGCTCCCCTGCGCTGCAGCGAACCCTCGGCCTACGCCCACGTAGGCCCCGAAGCGGCGATCGCGACCCTCAGTGGGCTCGCCTCGGGTCGGCCCCAGGTGATCGACGTCTCGATGCAAGAGACGGTCATCGTTTCGAATATGGGCTCGATGTGGGATTACGCTCGCGAGCGCGGCAGCCGAGGCAGGCGGGCCGGCGCGCGACTCGGCGCGACGCGCGAGATCTGGAAATGCAAGGATGGCTGGGTGAGTTTCGGATTGCGCGGGGGCGTCGCCCGCGCCCCGACCTACTGGAAGATGACGAAGATCCTCGAAGAGGAAGGTCTCTCGACGCCGGCCTGGTCCGACCGAGACTGGGATAAATTCAATCAGAACGAACTCACGGAACAAAACATTCGCGAGATCGAGGCCCCGCTCGTGGCCTATTTTGCGCGACACACGATGTCCGATCTCTACGAAATGGCGGCGGCGGACAATATCATGCTCGCCACCGCGAATTCTCCCCGTGAGATGTACGCGAGTTCGCAACTAGCCGATCGCTCGATGTTCGCCGAGCTGGGCGCGATCGATCGATTCCCGACGCGCTTCGCGATCGCTCGCAGCGCCGATCATCAGATCGAGTCGCTCGGCGCGAAGCGCCCCGCTCCCGCGCTCGATGAAGGGCCGTGGCCGGATTGGTCACCGAGGCGAGGCGGGGCGGCTGGGGAGGGCGGCGCTTGGAAAGGCGTCCGGATCCTCGAGTTCGGCTCCGGTGCGGCGGGGCCGATCGCCTCGCGTTTCTTCGCGGAACACGGTGCGACGGTGATCCGGGTCGAGTCCCGCAGTCGCCCGGAATTCCTGCGCACCATGGCGGTCGCCATGCGCAGCCCGCACGGCCTCGAAGGCAGCGGAATCTTTGGCGCGCTCAACGTCGGAAAGAAGAGCGTGGCGCTCAATCTGAAGAATCCGGAAGGCCTCGCGATCGCCAAGCAGCTGATGGGCTGGGCGGATCTCGTGCTCGAGAATTTTGCGCCCAAAGCGATGCGCGGCTTCGGCCTCGACTACGACTCGATGGTCCAGGAGTGCCCCGACTTGCTGATGGTTTCGGCATGCATGAATGGCCAGACCGGCCCCCATCGCAATTATCCAGGCTTCGGTTCACAGGGGTCGGCCTTGAGCGGATTCACGCTGCTCACGGGCTACCCCGATCGAGAGCCGGTCGGTCCCTTCGGAACGATCACCGACTCGCTCGCCCCGCGCTATTGCGCGACCGCGATGGCCGCAGCACTCCTCTATCACAGGCGCACCGGCAAGGGCGTGCATATCGACCTCTCCCAGGTCGAAGCGGGACAATACGCGCTCAGCCCCTGGCTGCTCGACTACGCGGTGAACGACCGAATTCTCGAGAATATGGGCAATCGCTCACCGCGCACGGCACCCCACGGCGCCTTCCCCTGCCGGGGCGAGGATCGTTGGATCGCGTTGGCCACCTGGAGCGACGAGCAGTGGGCAAAGCTTGCCGAGATCATCGGCCTCGACGATCCGTTGCTCTCGACGGTCGCGGCACGCCTCGAACGTCAGGACGAGATCGAGCAGACCCTCTCGGCCTGGACCTCCCAACACTCGCGCGAAGAGATCTCGGCGCGTCTACAGAAGGAGGGCATCGAAGCGGTGCCGGTCCAGGATTGGGGCGATCTGCTGGAGGATCCGCAGCTCGCGAGTCGGGGGCATTTCGAAAAACTCGACCACGCCGTCGTCGGAGAGTGCTGGTACCAGCACAACGGTTTTCGCTTGAGCGACGCGCCGGCCCATTACGGGCTGCCCTCACCCACTTTGGGCGGACAGACCGATGAAGTCCTGAGCGAAATCCTGGGCCTTTCAGCGAGTCGGATCGTCGAACTCAAGAAGAGCGGCGGGATCGAATGACTCAGTCTGCCGAGCGATGGGCCTAGCTATTCGGTTTGCCCCCCTCGGCGGCGGCCTTGGCCATGAGCTCCAGGCGCTCGAGGATCGGCATGCGTTCCTGGCCGATGGCGTCATCGATCTTGTCGCTGATCTCGTCCACGGTCCAACGCCCCTCCTTCACCATGTCACGGATTTCCGTGGGCTGATTCCAGACCGCGATGCGACCACCATTGACCGAATAGGTCTGGCCGGTGATATGTCGCGCCTTTTCGCCGAGCAGGAAGGTCGCCATCGGAGCGACGTCCTCGGGCTCGCCCATCTCGAATCCGAAGGGCACCTGACCCGACATGCGGCTCTTGGCGGCGGGCGCGATGCAATTGGCCGTCACGCCGTATTTGTAGAGACCCGCGGCGGCACTGCGGGTAAGGGAGACGATGCCCCCCTTGGCGGCGCTGTAATTGGCCTGGCCGACACTCGCGGTGAAGGCACCCGAGGTCACCCCGATGAGGGTGCCCGATTTCTGCTTGCGCATCAGGGCCGAAGCCGCGCGGAAAACGGTAAAGGTCCCCTTCAGATGGGTGGCGATCACGGGATCCCACTCTTCTTCGGTCATGTTGAAGAGCATACGTTCACGCAGGATACCCGCGACGCAGACGACGCCGTCGATGCGACCGAAGCGATCCACTGCGGATTGGACGATGCTGGCGCCCCCCGCCATCTCGGCCACGCTGCTCGCGTTGGCGACAGCCTCGGCGCCGAGCGCCTCGATCTCGGACACGACGGAGTCAGCCACCTCGCTCGTCGGCTCCTGGCCATCCATCGAGACGCCATAGTCGTTGACGACGACTCGAGCGCCCTCGCGAGCCGCATCGAGGGCAATGGCCCGACCGATTCCACGTCCCGCGCCCGTAACTGCGATGACTTTGCCTTCCAGATATCCCATGCTGCACTCCTCGAGCCGCCCCCACGCGGCTGCTTATCCTAGCGACTACGCACCAAAGACCGCTACTGGTGCGTTAACGTGAGTCGGGGCCTCCCGATCCCGAACCTCGCATCGAAAGAGAGAGGAAACGTGCTCAAGGACAAAGTCGCCATCGTTGGAATCGCCGAAACGCAATTCGCCAAGAAACTCGAGCCCTCGGAGTTTCAGCTCGCCTGTGAGGCCATCGTCAACGCCTGCAGCGATGCGGGAATCGACCCATCGGAGGTCGACGGCCTCGCCTCGTACACGATGGAAACGACTAGCGAGGTGGATGTGGCGCGCGCCGCCGGACTCGGTGACATCACCTTCTTCAGCCAGGTCCCCTACGGCGGTGGCGCTGGGCCCGGAGTCGTTGGCCAACTCGCGATGGCGGTGGCTTCGGGACAATGCCGGGTGGGCGTCGCCTGGCGCGCACGCAAGCGCGGGTCCGGAGGACGGCCCTGGGCGGGCGCGCATCAGGCCGGCGTCTCCGAATGCTGGACCCGCCCCTTCGGTCTGCTGCGACCGGTCGATGAAATCGGAATGCTGATACGCCGCTATATGCACGACTACGGTGCGACGCGGGAGCATCTGGCCAACGTCGCCCTCTCAGGTCGCAAATACGCGAATCGTAATCCGCGCGCCATCATGTACGAAAAGAAGATGACGCGCGCGGATTACATGAAGGCCCGCTGGATCTCCGAGCCGCTCTGCCTCTTCGACAATTGCCTGGAAACCGACGGCGCGCTCGCCTGTGTCATCGTTCCGGCCGAGCGCGCGCGCGATTGCGCTCAGCCCGCCGTCCTGGTCCACTCCTTCGCGCAGGGACTCCCCCAGCAACACCAGACCATGGTCAATTATTTCAACGAGGACCCACTCATCGGGCCCGCCTGGAGTTGCGCCCGCCAACTCTTCAGCCAATCGGATCTGCGGCCCGAGGACATCGACGTCGCCCAGCTCTACGATGCCTTCACGCCCCTCGTACCACTCTCGCTCGAGGGTTACGGCTTCTGCAAACGCGGCGAGGGGGCTGCCTTCACGGAGGACGGCGCGCTCGAAATCGGAGGACGACTCCCGGTGAATACGTCGGGCGGCGGTCTCTCCGAGGCCTATGTCCATGGCTTCAATCTGATCAACGAAGGCGTTCGCCAGCTCCGGGGGACCTCCACCAGCCAGGTGGAGGACGCCGAAAGCTGTCTCGTCACAGGCGGAGAGGGTGTTCCGACCAGCGCCCTGCTCCTGAGGCGCGCATCATGAGCCAGGGCTATCTGAACCCTCCGATCGATTCGGAAAATGAAGGATTCTGGGAGGGCACGCGTCGGGGCGAACTCAGTGTCGAGCAATGCGGCGGCTGCAACGCACTGCGCTTTCCCCCGAAACCGATGTGCCCCCACTGTCGGTCCACGGAGCGACGTTGGGTCCCGGTCGCCGGCGAAGGCACGATCTGGTCCTTCGTCCTGCCCCATCCGCCGCTGCTCCCCGAGTTTACGGAACTCGCCCCCTACAACGTGATCGTCGTCGCCCTTTCCGAGGATCCGACGCTGCGCATGATCGGCAATCTCGTCAACGAGCCCGGCGACGCCATCAACGCATTCGAACCGAGTCGCATCGAGATCGATGCCCGCGTCCGCGTCGTCTTCGAAGCGGTGAGCGACGAGATCCAGCTACCACGCTGGGTGCTGGCCTGACGCCTGACCCAAGAACGCCCCAGCCCAAGAGATCGCGGCCTCGTGTCTCAACCCACTTTCAAAGGCGCCCCGCCGCGAAGGCCGACAGGACCTGCCGCGTGCGCTGCAGCGCTTCCGGATCGCTGCGGATGCCGAATTGGATGGCGTTGAAATCCGTGACGCCGAGCTCCGCGAGTTCTTCGAGGCGACGCAACACGAATTTTTCGTCGCCGATCAGGGCGGCGGCACCCGCGCTCTCGAGACCCTCGCGTTCGAGAACCTTGCGATAGGCCGGAAGCTTCGAACTCGGGCCGAGGAATCTCTCCGCCGCCTCCCGCGCCGAGGGATCGAGCGTCACCGAAACCGGGAGTCCGACGATGACGCGGGGGCGCGCTCGACCCGCCGACTTCGCCCCGGCATCGATCCGCGCGAGCGCGAAATCGGCGAGGAAGCGCGCCCCCCCCAACCAGATCGCAACGCCGTCCGCCGAGCGCCCCGCGAGTTCGAGCATTCGCGGCCCCAGGGCCGCGAGGATCACGGGAGGGGCCGCCGCGCCAATCGGATCGAGCCGGGCGACGATCCGAAATGCCTCCCCTTCGAAATTCGTTTCTTCTCCCGAGAGCAACGACGGAAGCACACCGAGCATTTCCCGCATGTGTCGAAGCGGTCGGGTGTAGCCGATCCCCATGCGCTTCTCGATGACCGCCGCATGGCTGACCCCGATGCCGAGAGCGAGCCTGTCAGCGCAAGCACCCTGCGTGGTCAGCGCCTGCCCGGCGAGGGCCACCGGGTGTCGCGGAAAGCTGGGGACGACCCAACTGCCGAGTTCGATGCGACGAGTCGATCGCCCCGCCAGGGCGAGCAGCGTCAGGGCATCCCAATCGAAGGTGTGACCCGCCCACGCGGTATCAAAACCCAGGGTCTCAGCGGCGACGAAGTCGGCGACCATGGCATCGAGGGAGTCCTTGCCCACGCTCGAGATGAAGAGCCCGATTCGCACTCGGCGATGATCTCAGGTCGAGATGTATCCGTCCAGCGGGTCGGGCGCTCGTCTCTGCGCCGCCCTCAATCGAAGATGAGGTCGGCATATCGCCGAAGACCCTCGACCGCCTCGCGCGAGCGCGTCCAGGGACGCCCGAAGAGCCGGGTGACGCCGGCCTCTTGCCATCGTTTGACGTCGTCTCGGCTCGTCACCTCACCACCGACGATGATCTCGAAGGGACGATCCGCGGTCCCGTACTCTTCTCGGTAGCGTTCGAGACGAGCGATCGGTTCACGGACGGATTCGAGATTGTGGTGCAGTCCCAGCCAGCCATCCCCCACGCGCGCCGCACGCCGCAAGGCCGCATCCGACTCGCCCCCGACGTGAATCGGCGGGTGCGGCTTCTGGATCGGCTTGGGCTCGAATTTCACCGACTCGAACGCGAAGAACTCGCCTCGAAACTCGATCGTCTCCTGCGTCCAGAGTCGCTTGCAGACCTCGATCGCCTCATCGAGGCGCTTGCCGCGCGTGCGCGGATCCAACCCGGTCACCGTCCATTCGTTTCGCAGCCAACCCGCACCGACCCCGATTTCCGCGCGCCCCTGCGAAAGCAGATCCAGGGTCTGGATCGCGCGCGCCGCGACGAAGGGATGCCGCAATCCGAGCAGATAGACATTCGTGCCCAGACGGATCGAGTTCGTCTTGGCCGCGAGATAGCAGAGCATCCCGAAAGAATCGTAGAGCGGCGTCTCGGGCGGCACGGGCGGGTGGTCGGCCCCGGGAAAGGGCGAACCGGCCATGTCGATGGGAAAGATCAGATGCTCGGGAAACCAGAGGGACTCGAAGCCGAGACGATCGGCTTCGATCGCGACCGACTCGAATGCCGAGGGATGGAGCATGCCCAGCGTGATCGCGATCTTCATCCCGGGCGCACCGCGCTGGGATGATCTTCTCCCCGGGAAGGCAGGTCCCTTCTACCCGGGCCCCGCCCTCCGCTGCGGGCGCCTCGACGGACGACGTAATTCATCGATGATTCCTCCTGCGCGATCACCGCGCTGACTGGATTTCGGAATTCCCTCGAACGACCCGGGATCGCCCCCTGCCAGAACGTACCGAAGACGAATCCGCGTCTCGGAGGGCCCCGGGATCAGGATGTCTGAACGCTCCAACCTCCGTCGACGACCAGAATCTGGCCGGTCACGAACGCGCTGGCCTCACTGGCGAGGTAGACGACAGCCCCCTTCGCATCGTCCTCGTTCCCGACCCGCCCGACGGGCATGCGAGCGAGAAAAGCCCGGCGGCGCTCCGGGTCACTCTTGATGAATTCGAACATCGACGTATCGAAGGCGCCGGGCGCGATCGCGTTCACGCGGATGCCGTCGGGCGCGAGTTTGATCGCCATGTCGCGGGTCAGGGTATGCAGCGCCCCCTTGCTCGCGTTATACGCGATCGAGGGTTCGAGGGCGTCCGAAACCCCGCGCAGCGCCGCCATCGAACTGATGTGGATGATATTGCCGCCACCCGCCTCGACCATATGGCCCGCGACGCGCTGCGTGAGAAAGAAGAGGCCGCGCAGATTGAGATCGAAGACGCGGTCCCAGGCCTTCGGCGTATGTTCGAGCATCGGCGCGCCCCAAGCGAAGGCGGCGTTGTTCACCAGAATATCGATTCGCGATGCGCTCCCGAGCGCTTCCTCGACGAGGCGCTCGATCTCGTCGAGCTTCGAAACATCGGCGGCGATCGCCCAGGCTCGCCTGCCCATCGCTTCGATCGCCTTCGCCACCTCTTCACAGGCATCGAGCTTGCGTGACGCGATGACGACATCCGCACCGGCCTCGGCGAGACCGAGCGCCATGCTCTTGCCTATGCCGCGCCCACCGCCGGTCACGAGCGCGGTCTTCCCGGTCAGGTCGAAGAGTTGCGGGGTCTGCACGGCCATTTCCTCTTTCGTCGTTCTCTACAGATCTGAAGGCGCGGCCAGAAGGCAGCGTCGACGGGGCTAATTCCGGGGCTCATGACCGAAGCGATGTCCCGCGATCTCGGTCCCAGCCGCGGCCAGGCGTTCGAGCGCCAGGCCGCGCATCGCGTCGGTGCGCAGTTTCTGCGTGCCCGTCGTGGGCGCGTCGGCTTCCTCGATCACGAGGATCTGACGTGGAACCTTGTAGGTGGCGAGCCGCTCCCGCAGCTTCGTCCGAAGTGCACCTTCGTCGATCGCGTTGCCTTCCGTCGGCACCACGCAGAGCACAAGGGCTTCGCCGAGCGTCGGGTGCGGCACACCGACCGCGACTGCGGCCTTGATGGCGGGCAGATTGGACGCCGCCTTCTCGACCTCGAGCGGCGAAACGTTGGCACCGCCCGTCTTGATCATCCCGGACAGTCGACCCTTCCAATGCAGCAACCCCGCACGGTCCATATAGCCACCATCGCCGGTATGGAAGAAACCATCGCGATCGAGCACGTTCTCGAGGGGCACTTTCCAGTAGCGCTGCATCAGCGTCACGCCGCGCACGATGATCTCCCCACGCTGCTCCACCGCACAGGCCTCACCGCTCTCGGGGTCGACGATGCGGATCTCCATTCCCGGCAGCGGTGGCCCCGAATTTCGCGTGCGCTCTTCGGCGGTCGCCCAGGAGGGGAGCGCCGAAGCCAGAGTGAAGGTCTCCGTCATTCCGTAGGAGGCATAGATCCCCCAGACGTCTTCCTTGAGTCCGGCCAGGGGGGCCAGAGCGGAATCGAACTCGACGCGATGCAGGGGAGAAAAATCTCTTCCCGCGGCGCTGGCATGTTCTGCCATCGCCTTTTCCTGGTGGGGCCAGGCGTGAACCGTGGTGGCGCGTTCCGTCTCGATGCAATCGAGCGCTGCCTCGGGATCGAATGTCTCCTGCAGCAGGAGCTTCGCACCCGCGGCCAGGGTGGCCCCCAGCGACATCGAAATGCCCGCCGTCCAAAAGAAGGGTTGGGCCGTAAACACGACGTCTTCCGGAACCAGCCCGAGGAATTCACCCATCCGCCAGCTCTGGATCACCGCCGCCTTATGCGAATGCAGGACGCCCTTCGGACGATCCGTCGTACCCGACGTGTAGATCATCAGGCCGCTGTCGTCGGGGCCCACGGCGTCGGAGATCTCCTGTACGCGTGGATCCGGAAGCTGTGCGCCCCGCTCGAGAAAGGCCTGCCGGGGCTCGAACGCGCTCGGCGCTTCCCCCGCTTCGAGACATGCGATGCCCCTCAGATCCGGTAGGCCCTTGAGTTCGAGCGCGTGGACGGGGGCGGTTTCGAGTTCACGGTGGCTCCCGAGGAGTTCCGCGACGAAATCTCGACCGACCAGGTGGCGCTGCATCAGCAGGAAAGATGCGTCCGCATGCCTCAGGATGAAGTCTCGCTCCTCGGGGGTCGCGAAGGTGCTGACCGGGACCACGATCGCACCCGCCTGGGCGGCGCCGAAGGCCGCCGCAGCCCACTCGGGGCGGTTCGAGATGAGTATCGCGACGCGCTCGCCGGGCTCGACGCCCAGCTCTACGAGCGACGCCGCCCATCGACGCGCATTCGTCGCGAGCTCCGCATAACGCGTATCCGTGTTCCCGAATCGCAGGGCGATCCGAGAAGCATGTCGCGTGCTGACGTCCTCGAGAAAATGCGGCAGCGTGAGCCGCTCGGGCGCATCCGGAGCGAGCGACAGCGCAAGATCGACGGTGTGAGATGCATTCGCCACCCGATCAACCTCGATTCAGGAGACGGGCATCGTTTTCCCGGCTCGCCGTGATCTCTTCGCGCATCGATCTTCCTTCGCCGTTAGCTCTCTGCCCGGCTCTCGATCATCGCGATCAAGGCGCGCTTGTCGATCTTGCCGCTGTCCGTAAAGGGCAGCTCTTCGTGAGAATAGAAATGGAAGGCGCGCGGAACCTTATACGCCGATAGCTCTGATTTCACTCTCGCTCGAAGCTCTTCGGCGGTCACCTGCTCGCCCGTCTGCAGGACGATGGCTGCCGTGACGAGCTGGCCCCGATCAGCGTCGGCCAGGCCGACCACATAGGCCTCACGAACCGCCGAAATCGCCTCGAGGGTCGCCTCGACTTCTCGGGGTGTCACGTTGGCGCCACCGGTCTTGATCAGATCCCCGAGCCTCGACTGAAAGAAGAGGACACCATCCGCGTCGAAATAACCGCCATCACCGGTGTGATAGAAACCCTCGGCATCGAATACCTCTTCTCGCTCCATCTTGTACAAGCCCTGCATCAAGCTGTAACCGCGCACACAGATCTCGCCAAATTCGCCGGCCGGCAATTCTTCCCCAGTCTTCGGATCGACGACCTTGTGTTCGACACCGGGGACCGAATGACCGAAGGAGCCACGCAGCTCCTCGGGCAGATCGAAGTCCATTCGATCCATCGTATGAGGTCCGCAGGTCTCGGTCATCCCGAGCGAGTTCGAGCGCAGCTCCGGATCCCTCGGCCGAAGATCGTCGGGGAGCACCTCGTAAAGATTGCCGGCACGAACGGTCGAGAGATCGCGCTCGCCGAAGCTCGGATGTTCGACCATCGCCTTCGCGTAATGAGGCCAACCCGCGACCAGCGTCGCGCGCTCTCGTTCGAGGAACTCGAGCGTTGCCCCGGGCTCGAAGGAATCTTCGGTCAAGACACAAGCACCGGCATGCATGGCCGCGAGCAGCGAGAAGACCAGCCCACCGACCCAGAAGAAAGGCATCGGTGAATAGAGACGGTCGCTAGCGTCGAGGTCGCGAAATTGATTCAGGTTATGTGAGTGTCGGATGATCGCCCCATGGCTATGCACGGCACCCTTGGGGTCCCCCATGCTCCCCGAGCTGTAGATCATCACCAGGGCATCGGAGGGCGAAACGGAATCCTCGACGCTTCGCAGGAAGGCATCATCGAGTTCGGGGACAGCCCTCCCGGCGGCCCGCAGCTCGTCCGGCCCGCTCTGACACCACTCGCGATCCGATTCGCCCCAGGCGATCACCTGCCGGAGGTAGGGGTGGCTCGGCAGCCGGAGCGTATCGCCCTTCTGTGCGGAGAGCCCCGGAATCGCCTCTTCGAGCATCGAGAGGTGGTCGTTGTTCAGGAATCTCGAAAAAGTCAGTAGGCAACATGAGTCGCTGTGTCGCAGAGCCCAACCGACCTCGCGCGGCCGATAGAAGGTGTTCAGCGGGATCACCCGCGCGCCGATCCTGGCGGCCGCTGCCCAGGCGATCAGCCAGTCGGGCCCATTCGGCATCCAGAGCGCAATGCGAGTGTCCTTGCCGACACCTCGGGCGAGCAGCCCCTTCGCGAGGTCCGCCGATTCTCGTTCCACGTCGGCATAGCTGAGCCGGAGATCGCTGTGCACGATCAGCGTCGCATCCGCGTGCCGAGCCACGACGCTGCGGAGCAGTTCCGGCACCGTCGGACTGAATTCCGGAAATGCCATCTCGGTTCCCCTACTTCTCGTCAAGCTCTGCCCTCGTGTAGCAACGCGGCGCGACCCAGAAGATGAACACAATCTGAAAGAAAGTCGCTCTCCGAAAACGCTCGTGACGGATCGGAAAACCGACCCCTCCGCTCGCTTGCCACCGCCCTCAAGACTGATATAGCCTCAATTCCGAGAGCCCGTCAATCTCGGCGGTTCATCCTCCGACGGCACCGCACAAGTCGCGATCCGACCCAGAAAGAAGTGGAAACGAGGCAGGATAATGGAGTTCGATTGGTCCGAGGACGACTTGCAGCATCGCGCCGAGTTCCAGGCCTTCCTGCGCGAGTTCCTGCCCGCCGATTGGGAGGAACTCTCGGAAGGCGGGCCCGGCAGCGATGTCCAGGCAAAATTCTCCCGCCAATTCTGTCACGAGCTAGCCGAACGAGGCTGGTTGACGCAGCACTGGCCGAGCGAATACGGCGGCCACGATGCGCCGCCCTGGCGCCATTCGATCATCGGAGAGGAATGCTGGGCGATCGGCGAGCCGCGCGGTCCCCAATACATGAACGTGAACTGGATCGGCCCGGCCGTCATGCGCTTCGGATCCGATCAGCAGAAACACGATCATCTTCCTCCGATTTCAAGAGGGGAGGTGTTGTGGTGCCAGGGATTCTCGGAGCCCGAGGCCGGTTCCGATCTCGTCGCGCTGCGCACCTCCGCGCTGCGCGACGGTGATGACTATGTGATCAACGGAAGCAAGATCTGGACTTCGTATGTGAATCATGCGGATTTCATCATCCTGTTGGTTCGGACCGATCCGAAATCCACCAAGCATCGCGGAATCTCGGTCCTCCTGGTCCCCATGGACACACCCGGTATCGAGGTTCGCGAGATCCCCTCGGTCGTCGGCGAACGCTATTTCCACGAGGTCTTCTTCACCGACGTACGCGTCCCGACCAGCGTTTGTCTGGGCCCCGAGCACGAGGGCTGGGGTGTCGTGACCTATGCGCTGCAATACGAGCGGGTCGGCGCAGCGCGCTACGCGCGGGCGGCGCTGAGCCTCGACCGATTGGCCGAGCTCGCCCGTGAGCGCGGCCTGCTCGAGGATCCCCTGGTTGTCGACCGATTGGCCGAAGCCCGTACTCTGTGTGAGGCCGCGCGCATGTTGACCTATCGCGTCATCGACCAGCGCGCGCACGACCTTCCACCAACGACCGACACCCAGATCGCGCGAGTCGCAAATACCAGTGCCGACTATCGCGTTGGCGAACTCGCTGTCGAGATCCTGGGACCCGAGGCGCTCGAATACGGCTCCTTCGCGGACGCCAATTTTCGATTGGCCATGACGGCGGGTGTCGCTGTGGGGGCCACCGAGGTCCAACTCAACATGATCGCGGCTCGCCATCTCGAACTGCCGCGCGAATAGAGCGGAACGGGGAAAATCGCCTTGAATTTCGAACTCGATGACGACCAGCGTGAAATCCTCGGCGCTGTGGCTTCGCTGCTCGAACGCCACGCGGGACCCACACGTGCGGCTGCGCTGGCCCAGAAGATCGAATACGACCACGCGCTCGACGCGGCCCTGGGAGAGGCCGGATTCGACGAAGCGATGGATCCCGAAAGCCTCGATGGCGCCCTCATCACGACGTTGATCATCGAAGCCATCGCAGGAGCAGCCGGTGTCACGAGCTTCGCAGCCCACGCGCTGGTCGCACGCGCCGCCTCGGGACGCGCCCTGCCCGGCCCGGTCGCGCTCGGCTCCGGCGACGCCGGGACGCCCATCCGTTTCGGTGCGCACGCGCGAACCCTTCTCTGGCTCGACGGCGACGAAGCCCGGCTCACCACGCTCGAGGCGGGTGACGCGGAAGCCGTTGCATCGAATTTCGGTTATCCCCTGGGCCGCGTCGACCGGAACGTGATCGAACGCAGCGAATCGCTGGGCCCCCAGAGCGGCGAGCGACTTCGGAGCTGGTGGCGCATCGCCATCGCGGCCGAAGCCGTGGGGACGATGTCGGCCGCGCTCGATCAAACCGCCGCCTATCTGAAGGATCGCAAACAATTCGGCCGCGCGATCGCCTCCTTTCAGGCCGTGCAACATCGACTCGCTGAGTGCGCGGTGCGCGTCGAGGGCAGCCGGCTCCTCGTCTACGAAGCGGCCTATCAACAGGCACCCGAAGAAGCCTCCGCATGCGCGGCGGCCCACGCGCTCGAAAGTTCGCGCCTGCTCTTCCGCGAAACCCACCAGCTCTCGGGCGCGATCGGCTTCACCCGGGAGCACCCCCTGCACGCATGGTCGATGCGATTGCAGGCCCTCGGGACGGAGCTTTCCGGCGCCACCGGCCATCGCCGCGCGCTCGCAGCCGCACGCTGGGGCGTCGCGTGAGCATCGACCTCGCCTTCGACGACGCACAGGAGGGCATCGCCACGGCGCTCTCGCAGTTCTGTGAGGAATCGTGCAATCCGGAGACGGTGAAGGCGCTCACCGGAAAATTCCCCGAGGCCCTTTGGCGCGATCTCGCGCAGCTCGGCATCCTGGCGGCGGGCAGCGAGGAGAGCGAAGGCGGTCCCTGCGAAATCGTAGCCGCGATGGAAACGCTGGGTTTCGCCGCCTTCCCGGGCCCCCTCGCAGCGACCTTCCTCGCGACCCAACTCGTCGATACCAAGGAGCGCGTCGAACTCGCCGAGGGACGGACGATCGTCGCCGTCGGCCGCCCGCCACTGCTCCCCTTTGCGAAGGAGGCATCGATTTTCCTCGAGATCGAAGGCGAGGAGATCTATCGCGTACGCCCGCTCTGCGAGGTCGAATGCGTCCAAGCGCTGGGCGGCGAAGCCTGGGGACGCGTCGAATGTGAACGCATCGAGCATTTCGAGGACTCGGCGAGCGCCCTCGCGCTCTATCGCATCGCGCTCTCCGCCTATCTCGTCGGAGTCGGGGACGGACTTCTGCGGGCGGCGGTCTCCCATGCGGCGACCCGAAAACAATTTGGCCAGCCGATCGGCCAGTTTCAGGCGGTGGCGCACCCACTCGCCGATGGCCACGTTCGGCTCGAAGCGGCGCGGCTCCTCACGCGCTCCGCCGCGAGTCGGCTCGAGGGCGATCTCGACACTGCCTCCTCCGAAGCCCGGGCCGCCCACTACTCCGCGCGCAGAGCCGCCGTCGAAGTCGCACATAGCTGCCACCAGGTCTTCGGCGCGATCGGAATCACGCTAGAGGGGCCGGCCTTTCAGTTTTCGCGCAGGATCATGCAGCTCGCCGCCCTGGCACCGCCCCCCGAGGTCACCGCCGAAGGCCTCTTCAGGCAAACACGGCTGGCCGCCCAGACAAGGGAAGAACGCCCATGACCCGCCTGGCGGATTACGAATCGATCGATCTCGACGCACCCCTCGAAGGCGTCCACTACGAAACACGTGATCGGATCGCGTTCATCACCCTCGCCCGTGCCGAGCGAGGGAATTCCCTGACGCCGGGGATGCAAACGGTCTTCCGACGCATCTGGAGCGAGGTGCGTGACGATCCAGAGATTCGGGTCGCCGTGATCGCAGCGGAGGGCGATCGGCATTTCTGCACCGGGTTCGATGTAGCCGACGCCGAATCGGAAGACGCCGACGATGTCTTCGCTGACCGACCGCTCTCGGAATCGGTCTTCTGGTCGCCCTACCAGAATCGGGTCCTGAAACCGGTGATCTGCGCGGTCAGCGGTCTCTGCGTCGGCGGCGGTCATCATTTCGTCGTCGACTCAGATATCGTCCTCGCGTCCACCAACGCGGCCTTCACGGACACCCACGTCAACGTCGGCATGGTCGGCGCGCTCGAGAATATCGGCCTCGCACGCAGGCTCCCGCTGGGCAGTGCACTACGCATGACCCTGATGGGCCGCCATTATCGCATGTCGGCGGAACGCGCCCACCAACTCGGCCTCGTCGAGGAACTCTTCGATACACCCGAGGCGCTGCGCGCGGGGGCGGAGAAAATGGCCCGCCAGCTGCTGGAGAATTCACCGCAGGCGATGAGCCTCTCGAAGCAGGCCGTCTGGGGGGCCATGGAGTACGGCTACGAGGACGCCCTCACACGGGGCTGGGACTTGCTCAAGAGCCATTGGCCACACCCCGATTTCACGGAGGGCCCGCGCGCCTTCGGCGAGAAGCGCGCGCCGCGCTGGAATCCCGATCCGAACGCGCGGGACGATGCCGCGGAGGGGAACGAAACATGAATTTTCGATTCAGCCCCGAAGAAGAGTCCTTCAGGGAGGAGGTCATCGATTTCCTTCGCCCCTACCAGAACCTCGAGGGCTTCATCCAGCAGGGCGAGAAGTGGACGGAGGTGAAGGCACTCTTCTGTGAGATGGCCGAACGCGGCTGGCTCGCCCTGGCGTGGCCCGAGGCCGAAGGCGGCCTGGGTAAGGGAATCGCCTTCGAGTATATCCTCTGGGACGAGTTCGGATATGCACGCGCCGCCCGCAATCCCCTGGCCGCAGGCATCGTGGCCAAGACCTTGATCCGGCACGGCAGCCCGCAGCAGAAGGAGCGCTGGCTCCCCCCGATCCGCAGCGGCGAATTGCATTTCTCCCTTGCCTATTCCGAACCCGAGGCCGGTTCGGATCTCGGGGCCGTCCGCACCCGCGCGATCCGAGAGGGTGACGAGTACATCATTCGCGGCGAAAAGTGTTGGCAGTCCTATGCCCAGGACATGGACTGTTTCTGGCTCCTGGCACGCACCGGCGATCTCGACAGCCGCAGCCGCGGACTCACGCTGCTGATCGTGGACAAGGAATCGCGGGGGCTGCGCGTCGAACCGCTCCCGACCCTCGACGGCGACCAGTTGAACGCGGTCGTCTTCGACGATGTGCGGGTTCCCGCGAGCCACCGCGTCGGTCCCGAGAACCAGGCCTGGACCATCATGGGCGAAGCGCTCGCCGACGAACGCCACATCCAATTCCCGACCGGACGGCTGCGTCGCGACCTCGAAGATATCTGCGCCTGGGCCGAGGCACGGCATTTCACGCGTGATTCGGCGGTCCGCGTTCGGCTCGGCGCGCTGGCAGCGGACGTCCGAGAGGCCGAGATGCACAGCCTGAGCGTGCTCGATGCGATGAGTCATGGCCACGACGCCGCGACCGCGGCGGCGGCCAACAAAATCTCCCATACGCTCGCCTGTCAGGCCATCGCCCGTGCGGCCATGGATTTCGGAGGCGAATACGCTCTGGTCGAGGGCGACCGGCCCGAATTGCTCTGGCGGCTGAGCCTGTGGGAGACGATCGGCGGCGGAACGACCGAAGTGATGCGCAGCATCGTCGCGCGCCAGGGACTCGGTCTCGGAGGAACCCGATGACGGCAGGTGACACGCGATGGCACGAGGAGAAGGGGCTCACGATTTCCGCGAGCCGCCCACCGCTCCCGGGAGGAGGCCCACAAACGATCGCGACGATGCTCGAGCCTATGCTCCGCACGCGACCGGAAGCCGCCGCGCTAGTCGGTCGACACGGTCGCTACAACTATCGCGAGCTCGACGCGGCGGTCACGCGCGCGGCCGCGGCGCTGCACGGCCTCGGCCTGCGCGCCCCGGATCGCATCGCCGCCTGTCTCCCCAACGATGTCGATATCGTCATCGCGTTTCTCGCCAGCCAGCGACTCGGACTGATCTGGGTCGGCGTCAATCGCCCCCTCGCTCCCGCGGAGAAGACCTATATCCTGCGCGACTGCGGAGCTCGGGCCTACCTGGTCTCGGCGGACTCCCTCTCCGAGGTCGCGGACCGACGCGACGAGACCCCCGACCTGGAACACGTCCTGAGCGTCGATCCGGATTCCCCGGATTGCGAATGGCGCCGAGTGCTGGCAGCCGCCGACGAGTCGACCCTCCCCGAGATCGAGATCGACCCTTTCGTGGCGAGCGCGATCGCCTACACCAGCGGCACGACGGGCTTTCCAAAGGGTGCAGTCCATAGCCAGCACAACCTGCTCCTGCCGGGGGTCGTCGCGGCGATCCGAAAGAATCGACCGAGACCCGACCAACACGGCGTGGTGTTGCCGATGACGATCCTGAATCTGATCGTATTGGGACCTCTCTGCGTGCTCCACGACGGCCGCTGCCTCGTCGCGATGGACCGCATCGATGCCCTGGGCGTAGCGGAATGGGTGCGCCAAGAGCAGATCGGCGCCTTCGATGGTGTGCCGACGATCATCCACGATCTGCTGACGCATCCCGATGTGACGAAGGAGGATCTCGCATCGCTGACTGCACCGGGCATGGGCGGCGCCGATTCACCGCCGGAGGTCGTCCAGCTCTTTCGAGAGCGCTTCGGCGGCGAGGTCATCATCGGCTACGGGATGACCGAGGCGCCGACCGCCGTCACATGGACCGACGGCTCCATCCCGAAGGGTCCGGGCCTCTGCGGACGCCCGATCCCCCAGGTCGAGATCGAGATTCTGGGCGAGCGCGGCGAGGTCCTGCCGAGCGGCGAGATCGGCGAGATCTGCGTCCGCCCCACTCGAGAGGGCGAATTCGCGGGGGTCTATACCCCGATGCTCGGCTATTGGGGCAAAGCCTCCGCCAGTGAGGAGGCACTCGCCGATGGCCGCTATCACACAGGCGACCTCGGATTTCTCGAAGACGACGGCAACCTCTATATCCGCGGTCGACGCAACGAACTGATCCTTCGCGGGGGGGCGAATGTCTACCCCGCGGAGATCGAGCGCGTGCTCGGGCTTCATCCCGAGATCGCCGCCGCCGCCGTGCTCGGCATTCCAGACGCTCGATTGGGAGAACGCGTCGCCGCGGTCGTGCAGCGACGCCCGGACTCGACCCTCGACGAGGACGCGCTCAAGGCCTATGTCGGCAAGGAGCTCGCCCGCTACAAGGTGCCCGAATTCGTGCGCTTCGTGGATGACATGCCGCGCAACGCGATGAACAAGATCGTCAAGCCAAAACTCAAGCCCCTCTTCGACTGAGGGCTCGTCGATCGAAAACGCAGGGGACGAGTCAATCGAAGACGACCGGAAGCGATGTCGGGCTTCGGAAGGCGAAACCGGACATATTCCCGGGCTCCGCGCCCTCGTCCATGCGCAGGTTAGGCAAGCGTTCGAAGAGCGCGCCGAGACCGATCTCCGCCTCGAGCAAGGCGAGGCGTGAGCCGGCGCAATAATGCCGGCCGAAACCGAACGCGATGTGCTCCGCGCCCTCGCGGTGGAGATCGAAGCGATCCGGATCCTCGAATTGGGATTCGTCGCGATTCGCCGAGCCGATACCGATCACGACGTCCGTGCCCTTTTTGATCAGGACGCCACTCATCTCCACGTCCGCCTGGGCCTCGCGCGTGACGACCTGGACCGGCGACTCCCAGCGCAGGGTTTCCGCGACGGCGAGTGGGATCCGATCGCGGTGAGCGCGAACCTCCTCGAGTGCAGCCCCGTGCGTCAGCAATGCGTAGAGCGTGCTCCCGATCAGGTGATAGGTCGTCTCGGCACCCGCCATGATCAGAAGGCAGAGGAAATTCGCGATGTGCTCGTCGCCCAGACGCTCCCCCTCCACTTCGCTCGTCACGAGGGTCGAAATGATGTCGTCGGCGGGTTCACTGCGCTTCGCTGCGATGATCGGTTTCAGGTATTCGCGAATCGCGGCGGACGCGGCGAGCCCTCGCGGCGGATCATTGGCCACCTGGGTGAGGTCGATCGCCCAGTTGTGAAATCTCTCGATATCCGCCGCCGGCAGGCCGAGTGGCTCGACAAAAACACGGATCGGAAACAAATAGGTGAAGTTGCGGACCAGCTCTGCGCTGCCCTTGCCGGCGAACCGATCGATCAGCTCGTCGGCGATCCGCCGGACCATCGCCGGAAAGTCGCCACGTAGGGCACGAGGCGCCACGGCGGGCGTGACCAGGGCGCGATTGCGCAGATGCTCTCTGCCATCCATGCCAATGATCGTGCGGCCAATCACGATCGCGATTCCCCGTTCGCCATTGGAGACACTGCTGAACGTCTCCCAATCCCGCAATGCCGACTGCACGTCTTCGAAGCGCATCAGGAATCGCGCGGGGCTGCCAAATCCGGCCACTTCGAGCACCGGCGTTTCACGCCTCGCCCGCGCGTAGAGCGAATAGGGATCTTCGATCGCGGCGTTTGGCCCAGCCGCCATCATCTCATCGATCGTCTGAAACGGGCGCTGCGTCATGCCTTCTCCTGTCCCTTCAAGGCTGAGTCGATGACGTCCGGGGCACCGCCGAGACTCAACATTCGATGCATCGCCGAGAGCCCTTCGAGCATTTTTTCGGGATCGGGATCGGGGATGATGTACGCGGTCACGAGGATCCGGGTGAACCAATCGACGAGTTGATCGACCTCGACCACACCCGAACGAACCGGTGCGGTCGCCTCGAGGACCGGCGCGAGAATTTCGTGAATCTCTTCGCGAATCGTGCCGAATTGCTCGCGCAGCGCGCGCAGGACCCGCCCCGGGTCACTCTCGAGCAGGCGCTGTAACGCCGGATGTTCCTGCACCTGGCGAGTCGATTGCTCGAGCAACACGTGCAACCGGGCCTCGGGTGTCGGAGCGCTACGCGCGGCTTCCAGGACCCGGTCCCGAAATCGCTCGGCCTCGCACCGGGACAGCTCGAGGAGCAATTCCTCGCGTGATCCGAAATAGCGGTACAGCGTTCCGCGGGACATCCCGGCGCAGCGGCAGACATCGGCCATGCCCAATTTCGAAACGCCGTGCAGGGCGACGGCGTCGCGCGCGCCGTCGAGGATGCGCTGCCGGGTCGGGTTCTCAGATCTGTCCGAATCTTCGATCACGGTGGCAGTATTAACGGATAAGACAATTCTTGTCAATTTGTTCTTTTTTTAGAAAATTTCCTGTCATTGCAGGAGGTTGCGACGACTCAGCCTTCGCACGGAAGACCTACGCGCGTATACGGATCCATGACGCAGCCGAAGGCTGTTTCGCGATCAAGGATCAAGAGCAAAAGGCTCTAGAGCCTGGCCGAGCGCAGCGCGCTCCGCCGGACCTTGCCCGCTTCGTTGCGCAAGCTCTCCCCCACCGCCTCGAAGCTGCGCGGGATCTTGTATCTGACGAGCCGAGCCTCGAGATGATCGCGCAGCGCTTCCTCGTCGAGGTCGCCCTCGCTCTCCACGACGGCGTGGATACGCTGGCCGAACTCTTCGTCGGGAAGACCGATGACGGCGCACGAGCGGACCGAGGGATGTTCGACGAGCGCGGCTTCGATCTCCGCGGGATAGACGTTGCGGCCGCCGCTCAGGATCATGTCCGTGCGTCGATCTCCCAGGTAGAGATATCCGTCGGCGTCGAGATAGCCCATATCGCCCACGGACTCCCAGCCCTCGTGACTCGCATTGGCCTTCGCCCCGACATATTGGTAGGTCGAGCCGGGGCCGGCCGTGGGCATCATGAAGATCTCGCCCATCTCCCCCGCCGGCAGCTCGTTTCGCTCGGCGTCGAGAATCCTGATGCCGCCTGCGGTCGTCGAGCGACCAACCGATCCAGGATGAGCCAGCCATTCCGTGCCGTTGATAAAGGTTCCACCAATGCGCTCACTCGGGCCGAACGCTTCGTGCATCACCTCGGGCCCCAGCCACTCGATCCAGGCGCGCATCAGCCAAGCGGGCAGCGGTGCACCGCCACTCATCACGAACTCGAGGGAGGAGACATCTCTCGCCAATCGCTCCTCCACCGGCAAGCGCCAGATCCGCAGCATCATGGTCGGGACCACGCTCACCCGATCCACGCGGTGGGCCTCGATCAACTCCAGAAATCGACTCGCATCGAAGCGGCCCATGACGACGACCTCACAGCCGGCGAGAATTCCTTGAAAGGTCGCGCTGAAGGGAACCGCGTGGGAGAGCGGGCCGGGCACCAGAACGGCACGCTTCGCCTTGAAGAGCGGAGACGCATTTTCGCGGTCGTAGGCGGCCTCGCTCTTGGGGATGATGAGTTTGGGAATCCCGGTACTGCCTCCGGAGGCCAGGGCACGCTCATGTGGCGCGGTCCGGTCGGGCAGCGGCTCGGCGGAGAGCTGCGCATCGGGTTGGAATCCCCGAGGCACGCTGGCCATCTCGGGCCGCACGTCCGCCTCGATCCCCACCACCAAGGCGGGTGCGGCCACCGAGAGGATGGCGTCGCGCTCGGGCCCGGGCAGCCGGTCGGAGAGTGGGCTCGGAACGGCGCCGAGCTTCCAGGCGGCAAAGCAACCGGTGATCAATTCGATTCCATTGGGCAGACAGAAGCTGACCCGATCGCCCTCTTTGACACCTCGTTCGGCGTAGGCCCTCGCCAGACGATTCGAGCGAAGATCGAGTTCGCCCACGCTGATGGAGTCCCCTTCGCAGACCACGGCCCTTCTGTCCGGATCGAGAGCGGCGGTCTCGCCGAGTGCGCGTCCATAGGATTGTCTGGTCATCGTGGGGTGTTCCCTCCCGACTCATTCTCGGGCCGACTCGCGACCGACGCGTCGAGACTTCGGGCGATTCCCTCGAGCAGATGATCGGCGGCGGCGCTGAAGATTTCGTCGATCCCGATCTCGGCGAAGGCGGGGAAGAGCGCAGCCAGAGACGCGGTGTCCGAAAGATCCTGCGTCGACAACGGCTCGAAGGATCCGTGTTCGGAAGTCGTCTGGTCTTCCCTTTTCCTGGCCTCCGTATGGCCGCGGATCTCGTTGCTGACAAAACTCATCGTAAACCAGGCGACCTCACGACACGCCATCGCCGCCTTCCGCCCCTCGAATCCGGCATCCAGCATCACGCGGGCCAACGTGTCGAGCACCTGGAGAAGGGTCGGTGCGAGCGATCCACGCAGGCGCAAGAGCGGCGCGACGGCGGGCTGGGCATGGAGTTCACGCCGAAGCGAATGCATCCAGAGGAGGGCGCGCTCCCTCCAATCCCCTTCCGAGGGAATTTCGAGCTGAATCGATTCGAACGCGAGGAGATTGATGCCCTCGAGCAGATCATCGCGATTGCGCACGTGGCGGTAGAGCGACATCGGCGCCGTTCCGAGTTCGTAGGCGAGCGAGCGCATGCTGAGCTCCGAATCGGGAGATCGCTCGAGCAGGCGCAGCCCGGACTCGAGGATCCGCGCGCGCGTGAGCGGCGCGCGCGCGCCCCCCCCGCCCTTCGCTCCTCGATTTGCCTGCTGCTTCGGCACCAAAGTTCCGAGGCCTCCCCACTCAAATGATGCGTACAGCGTACTCTACCACATTCCCCGTCAGCGGAACGAGCGCCAGCGGGGTCCATTCGATGGGCAGGCGCGGAGTCCGAACGACTCGATCCCACGCTGGATTCACGAAGCGACCCCCATTCGAACATCGATCCGACGGGTCGCGAACACGGTATCCTCGGCGCGCGACCGAACAAGACGGGAAGACCCATGAACGATCACGATCTCTCCGAAGAAGTCGAAGAGCGCTTCCAGGTTCTCGAGAACAAAGTCATCCATCAGGAATACACGGTCGATCAACTCGACTCGGTCGTGACGCAGCAACATGATCAGATCGATCTGCTGCGCTCCGAGGTCCAGCGGCTTCGCGCGCTCATCGAAGAAGGACCCGAACGAACGATCGAGGCGCGCGAGGAACCCCCTCCCCCACACTACTGAGCGCTCGATCACTGATTTCGTTCGCTTCCGAGGGCTTGTCGCAGCTCATCGAGGCCCCCCCGAAACACAGAGACCATCCTCGCCCCAAAGACCGCGAGGCGATCGGAACCCAGGCGCCCACGCGACGAATGAATCAGCCGTCCTCCCGCACCGAGTGGGGAGGACGACCGACGAGCGAATCCGATCGATCGCGCAGGACCTGCTCCGCCTCCGACACCGTGTCGCGCACGATCTCGCTGCATGACTTCGCGCCGCCGATCGCGCCGACGACCTGACCACCGGGAACGGTGCCCTGCTCGTAATCCCCCCCCATCAGGCCCTCGAAGGTATTGCCCGCGATCTGTGCCTGCCCCAGCGCCTTGCGAATATCCGGTCCGCCGCGAAGTGCTGCGCGCAGGACTTCGGGCCAAGACAGACGCAGCGCCCTCTTGACCTTCGCGACGCTGCGAAGCGCCTCGAGAGGGGACATCGAGCGGGCCATCGCATCGACCCGCTCGGTCTTCAGGAAGCGCGTCCCTGCCCCGTCGATCCGATCGGTGTAGATCGTGTCGAGTTCGCTGATGCCGTAGGCGAAATCCTTGACGCGATCGTGCATCGGACTCTCCCGGGAGAGGGCGAAGCGCGTCCCCATGGAAATGCCCTCGGCCCCCAGAACGAGCGCCGCGGCGAGCCCTCGACCATCGCTGAATCCCCCAGCGGCGATCACGGGTAGATCCACCGCGCTCGCGACCAGGGGCACGACGATCAATGTCGTCGCATCGCCCCCGTGGCCCGCCGCTTCGTGACCCGTGACCAGCAGCCCATCGGCGCCCTTGCGCTGCGCGCTCTGCGCGTGGCGCGTATTCGTCACCGTGCTCAAGATCTTGCCACCGTATGCATGCACAGCCTCGATGATCCACGGCCGGATCCCCAATGAGAGATTGACGACCGGAACCCCCTCCTCGATCAGGACGCGCGCATTCGCTTCCGCGGTCTCGAATTCCAGAGCGATATTGGCACCGAAGGGTCGACTCGTCCGAGCGCGGATCTCCCGGACGAACTCGCGCACCTCCTCCGGATTCAAGGTCGCCGTCGCGAGCAATCCGAGCCCACCCGCCTCGGAAACCGCCACCACGAGCTGCGGAAGAGAGACGAAACCCATCCCCGCGCAGAGAATCGGATATTCGATCCCGAGCATTTCAGTCAGTTCGGTCTTCATTCTTGCTTCCCTCCATCGACCTGTTCTCGAATCCAAGCCAGGTCGACTTTGCCCGCCGGTCCGCGCCGGATCTCATCGCGGAAGAGGATGGTCCTCGGCGTCTTGAAGCCCGCCATCCGACCCGCGCAGGCTTCGATCAGTTGACGCTCACTTGCCGCTTCCCCCGACTCGAGCGCAACGACGGCAACGACCTCCTCGCCCAGGCGTTCGTTCGGCCGTCCGACCACCGCGACGTCATTCACCGATGGAAACGACATCAGGATCGCCTCCACCTCTTCTGCGAAGACCTTCTCGCCCCCGGAATTGATCTTCGCCGAGTCGCGCCCCAGGAACTCCAACTCGCCAACACCGCGCCAGCGCGCGCGGTCGCCCGGAACGACGTATCGAATATCGTCGATCTCGAGGAAGGTCTCCGCCGTCTTCTTGGCATCACCGAGGTAACCGAGCGGGATCGGTCCACTCCGAGCAAGCCAGCCGGGCTCCGGATCTCCGGGGTCGAGGGGCGCGCTCTTCTGCGCGTTCAGCAGCGTCGTCCCCAATCCCAGCGCAAAACCGCCTGCGGCCACACCCTCGGCCGCCGTGCTGATATTGGACGCCTGCCCCCCGGTTTCCGACGACCCCACCCCCTCGACAACAGCGACATGAGGCAGGCGTTCGAGCAACTGCCTCTTCGCGCGATCGCTCAGGGCCGCCCCCCCGCTCACGATCATCTGGAGCGCCCCCAGGTCGAATGAATGAGTCCTCAGCGCCTCGATACAGGGGCGCGCCATCGCATCGCCGACGAGAACGGTCATGTTCACCCGCTCCCGCTGCATGCACTCCAGAATGGAAGGCGCGTCGAAGCGCTCGGGGATTTCTGGAATGATCACCGTACCGCCGGCATTCCACATTCCCAGGGCGGCGGCGTGACCCGCGACGTGCATGAAGGGTGCCTGCGGCAAGACGCGAATCAAACTCGACTTCGCGCGCTCGACGATCTCATCCATACTTTCGAAGGGCAACCCGTCCTCGCGGCGACCGTTCATGTTCGCGAGAAAGATATCGGCCTGTCGCCACAAGACGGCCTTGGGAGCCCCCGTCGTTCCGCCAGTGTAGGTCAAGTAGAGGTCGTCCGGTGAACAGTCCTGCACCGAACGCTCGGCCGATGAAGAAGTCAGGGCCTCTTCGTACCAGCGGGCACCGGACACGAGAGGTGCACCCGATTCGTCCTCGACTTGCAGAAGACCCTGCAGTCTCGGCAATTCTGCGGCGATCTTCTCGACGCGTTCCGCAAAACGGGAATGAAAGATCAACGCGACCGCATTCGAGTCACGCAGGATTTGAACCAGTTCGTGATCGACGAATCGATAGTTCAGATTGACGGGAACGGTTCGACTCTTGAACGCGCCGATCATCCCTTCGAGATATTCGTTCCCGTTATGAAGATAGAGTGCTACGTGGTCCTGCCCCGATTGCCAATCGCATAATCCGCTTCGGTCACGGCAAGAGCCAAGCCCCTCTCCCGCGAGGTGATTCGCGAGCCGGCGGGAGCGCTCGGCTGTCTGCGCCCACGTGAATCGGCGGTCGCGAAAGACCAGACATTCCCGTTCGGGAATGGCCGCGGCGATCGCCTCGTGGACCTGCGCAAGATTGAATTCCATGCCTTCCCCGACCCGAGGAGTAGAATTTCAGATTCTAGATTATTATATGACTGTCGTCCAATAATATTGACCCCTTGCGAGAATTCGCGTACAACTCTCCCATGCCCAAGGTCGTAAACCACGCTGATCGCCGAACCGAGATTGCCAATGCGGCGGCCCGCATCATGGCCTCCAGGGGACTGGGAAATACCACCGTCCGGGATATCGCCCGAGAAGCGGGTTTTACCTCCGGAATCCTGGCGCACTATTTCCGGGACAAGGACGAGGTCCTCTCCCACGCGCTCCAACTCCTGGACGATCGATCCGCAGAGCGCTTCGGCCCTGCCCTGTCGAGCAGCGACCCGATCCAGGCGGTCTTCGAGGACGGAATGCCCCTCGATCCCGATCGAGAGGTCGATTCCAGGGCTCGAATCCAGTTCTGGGCCCGCGCGCTCTCGAGCGATGATCTGGCCAGCCAACAAGCCACCAGCTTCAAATCATGGATCGCGGCGACGCGAGCTCTTCTGCGGGCCCGCCAGGCACGCGGCGAGCTCGGAGAAGACCTGAAGATCGAGCCCGTCTCGGAGGTTCTCGTCGCGCTCGTCGTCGGGGCGGGTGTATTGGCCGTCTTCCTCCCCAAGCGCTCCCGCCGAGCATTCGTTCGCCGAATCGTCGACACCGCGACGAACGCACTCTTCTAGATCTCGCGAGATTCGCTGGCCACTCGAGAATCGAGCCCGAAGGACCCGACGACCCCGATCGAATGGGTTCGTGGGCGACCTGCTAGCGACCGACGAGACTGAATCCGTTGTCTCGCAGGACCCAACGCTGCGCGTCGGCGGGCAGGTGACCGATCAGCTCCTGGAAGTCGGCGGGATTTGCCAAACCCTCCGCGTGCGGATAATCCGATCCGAGTGCCAGCATTTCGTGACCCACCTGATCGATGATGCTCGCGACATCGTCCTCGGGATAGGGGGCGACCAACACGTGGCGCCGTGCAATCTCCGTCGGCCTTTCCTCGAGGGGCCCGCCGATCCATGGTCCGTTTCGCCCCATTCCCCTCATTTTGTCGATTCGGCTCATGAAATAAGGAAGCCAACCAGCCCCGTTCTCGACACTCGCCACCTTGATATTCGGGAAACGGCCGAAGACGTTGTCGTAGATGAGCTGTGAGATCGCCGCCATGACTGCGACATCTCCATAGCTGTTCAGCCACTGCCAGGCGGCAAATTTGAAGACATGTACATCCGGCTCATAGCCCCAATCCGGAGCGAGCGCCGCGTTATGCCCCCCCTCTCCCTGATGGAAGAGCACCGCGACCCGGGCCTCGTTCAGCCGCGCCCAGAAGGGATCGAAGTAGGGATCGCCCGCAGAGCGACCATACGCGTGCCCCGGTCGCAGATTGATACATCGCGCGCCCTTGGCGATCACGCGATCGAGCTCCTCGACCGCCATGTCGAGATCGCGAAGGGACATCGCCGCGGGGCAGAAAATACGATCCTGGAACGCGTACCCCCAATCGTCTTCGATCCAACGATTGAGCGCCCGCAGATGTGCGTAGAGAGCCCGGGGATCCTCGATGCGATGTTCGGTCGAAACCGCAGTCGAAAACATCGCGCAGGCCTCGATCCCCTGCTGGTCCATCAACTTGATGCGCTCGTTTCGGTCGCGAAACCCGGGCAACGGGGGCATCAGACCGTAACCCTCACCCTCTTCGCCGACCTTCAACTTCCTCAGATATTCCTTGAGCGAACCGGGCCGCAGCACCCAGTCCTCCTGACCGGGCTTGCGCTCCCGGCCGTCTCCGAACTGCTTTTCCTCTCCGAAGAGCAGAAAGGCCGTGCTGAACTGGCCCTGGAATTCTGGCTCGAGATGGCGCGTGAACGCGTCTTCGCGCTCGTAGAAATGGTTGTCCAGATCGAAGAGCCCATAACCCCGTTCCGCCATTCGGACCTCCCTATTTACGCCGCGATCGCCTGTTGTGAGAAAGACTAGAGCGCGAATCATTCGGATTCAATTCGCCTTCAAGGCGGGACGAAGCGCGGATCGACACCAGAAGAGCCGTCCTGGAGGCAGCAAAAGTGAATTGAAGTTGAATTTCCCAGCGTCTAGGATCTTCGATCCCCGATGGGAAAGAAGGAGAGATCGCGATGCTCGACACCTCGGACCTCGACCGCTGGATCGGTGTTCCACTCACCGGCGGTGACATCGTCGAAGAGATCCACGTCAATGATATCCGTCGCTGGGCGCAGGGCATGCAGAACCCCTACCCGCTCCACCACGACCGCAAATGGGCGAAAGAGAGCCGATTCGGAGACATCGTCGCCGCCCCCTCCTTCACCGTGAACACCACCTGGGGACACGGCGCCGAACCCTCGGTCCAGGGCATCGTGCCGGGAACCCATATGCTCTTCGGTGGCGATGAGTGGTGGTTCTACGGACCGCGTATCCGATCCGGCGACGTGATCCGCTGCGAGAAGATGCTCTTCGACTACGTCCAGAAGGAGACCGCCTTTGCGGGCCCGACTGTCTTCTCTCGCGGCGACACGACCTACGTCAACCAGAAAGGTCAGCTGGTCGCCAAACAGCGCTCGACCTCGATCCGCTATCTCGCCGAAGAGGCGGCCAAGCGAGTCGCCCAGGACCAGGGCGTCGACCCCGAGTGGACGGACGAACAGATCCACCAGATCGACGAGGAGAAGATGGACTACTACAAGTCCTATCTCGACCTGGGACACGACCGCCGGCTGATCGTGAGCGTCGGCGAAAAGCTTCAGCGACGCCCGATCGGACCACATACGACCCAGACTTTCACGACGGAATGGCGCTCCTGCCTGTTTACCGTCTGGAGCGCCACGAACTACGACTATATCGGGACGGAGTCCACGACCGAGAAGGCGGGCTGGCTGCCGGAGATGACGAAGGATTTCGAAGGTGGACAGATCGACCCCGCCCGCACCGACGGCCTCTATCTCGGCCCCTCGCGCGGACACACACAGACGCGCTACGCAAAGATGATCGGGATGCCACGCGGCTATGGCTACGGCGCCTCGATGGGAGCCTGGATGCTCGACTACGTGAGCAATTGGGGCGGGGAATGGGCTGACATCCAGCACGCGAACCTGAAATACCGGGCGCCCGCCCTGACCGGAGACGTCACCTATCTGGATGGTGAAGTGATCGCGGTGGATTTCGATCGCCAGAACAACCGTCCGCTCGTCACCCTGCGCATCTCGATGACCGATCAGCTCGGGACCGTGATGGCCGTCGGCGATGTGGAAACATTGCTGCCCTCCGAAACCGCACCGGAGCAGGAATAGCCCCGAACGATCGCGGGTGGAGCGGCCTCACCCTACCCTCGATCCCGATTCGCCGATCTCGGAAGCATGGAACCCGGCGGAGGACTCCCCGTTGAAATTCATCCTGGGCCTACCCACCGACGACATGGAACGACGCACGGAATTCGGAACCGTCGCGGCGCTCAGTGAGATCGGAAAGGCGGCGGAGGATTTCGGCTTCGAGGGGGTCTACATCACCGACCACCCCGCGCCGACACCGAGATATATGGCTCAGGGTGGGCACCACGACCTGGATCCACCGGTCGCGCTCGCCGTCGTCGCCGCCGCGACGACACATCTGCGTCTCATGACCAACCTCTATATCCTCGCCTTCCGCAAACCCTTCGCCGCGGCCAAGGCACTCGCGACCCTCGATTCCCTCTCCGACGGGCGACTCATTTTTGGAACCGGCACCGGCTATCTCGAGCCGGAGTTTTCGGCACTCGGCGCCGAGTTCGCCGAGCGTAACGAGCATCTCGACGAGAGCCTCGAAATCCTCAAACAGATCTGGACGGGCGCGCCCGTATGGGGCTCGGGGCGGGGCTTCGACGCGGGTGGAAATCTTGCGCTGCCCACACCCGCCTCACACCCTCACCCGCCGATCTGGATCGGCGGGAATTCACGAAGGGCGCTGCGACGTGTGGCCGAACACGGCGACGGCTGGCTCCCGATGCGGGTCGACAAGAACATGGCCCGTTATGTCCACTCCGCCGCGATCGAGTCTCTCGCCGATCTCCGCGGACGTCTCGAGTATCTTCACGAAGAGCTCGACCGAAGGGGGCGAACGCGTCCGGTCGACGTGATGCTGAGCCCCGTTGCCCTGGGCTACGGGGATACGGGCTTCGACCCCGGTGCGCTCCGGAACGAATTGGAGCAGCTCGCCGAACTCGGTGTGAATCATGCCGGTGTGCAATTCTCCTTTCCGGGCGCCGGGGGGCTCAAAACGCGAACGCAGCTCCTGGGCATGATGGAGAGTTTCGCGAACGACCTGATCCGGGCATGAACGAGCGCGCCCCCTCCGACCGCTTCGGAGTCCGCCGTGAAGCGCGGCGGGAAGTGGCATGAGGGTCTCCAGCAATCTCGACCTCCCCTGCGGTCCCGCTCGTCTGACGCTCGGTTTTTTTCTCTCTGACATCGCCGCGATCCACGGCGGCCGGGTCGCCCTGACGTCCGAGGGGCACGAGACAACCTACCGTGAGCTCGAAACCGAGGCCCGCCACCTCGCCCGCGGATTGATCGGTGCCGGTGTCGTCAAGGGCGCCCGGGTCGCGGTCCAAATGGCGAATCGACACGAGTGGATCATTTCGGCCTTCGCGACCGCTCTGGTCGGCGGCGTGCTCGTGCCGGTGAACACCTTCGCGAAGGGCGACGAACGCGACTATATCCTTCGCCACAGCGATGCCTCCCTGCTCATCCTGCAGCCCTCTCTGCTCGGACGCGACCTGCTATGCGAATTATTCGACGACCACCCGAAACTCGCGACGGGCGAGCCGGGGCGGCTGCGTTGCCTGGCGCTGCCCCAGCTGCGTCGAGTCGTGTGTCTGGGGGACGAAGATCGGGCGCTCGGGGTCCAGTCCTGGCAGAGCCTGCACGAATGCGGTGCGGATGTCTCCGACGCGCTGCTCGACGCGGCGACCGAAGAGGTCCATCCCTCGGACGATGGCCTCATCATCTACACGTCCGGCACCAGCGCAAAACCGAAGGGCGTCCTTCATACCCAGCGCGCACCGGTGATCCAGAGCTATCGACTCGCCGAGTATTTGCGCCTCTCCCAGGACGACCGCGTGCTCACGGCCCAACCCTTTTTCTGGACCGCCGGCATCGTCTGGTCACTCGGCGCGACCCTGGCAGCCGGCGGACGCATGGTGCTCCAAGAAACCTTCGTACCGGTCGAGGCGCTCGACCTGATCGAGGCCGAGCGTGTGAACGTGCTGCACGCCTGGTCCCACCAGGAGAAGCTGCTGGCCGAGCACCCCACGACCGAGGCGCGAGACCTCTCCTGCCTGAGGAAGATCGAGTTCACCTCGCTGCTGGCGCCCGTAGCGGGCCTCGAGGAGGACGCGTGGGGGGCCTACTCGGCCTACGGCACCACCGAGACCTTCACGATGTGTTCGATGCTTCCAGCGGATGCCCCGGCGCAGATCCGCCACGCCACACACGGCCGCGCGCTGCCCGGCATGCGGCTTCGCATCGTCGATCCTGAGAGCGGAGCAGAGCTGGGTCCGAACTCGCCGGGTGAGATCGCCGTGAAGGGCGTTACCCTGATGCGCGGCTACTACAAAGTCGAGCGCGAGGCGTTCCTCGATGATTCGGGCTTCTTCCGAACACGCGACGGCGGTCGGATCGACGAGCGGGGCTACCTGCACTGGACCGGGCGGCTCTCCGACATGATCAAGACGGGCGGGGCGAACGTCTCGCCCGTGGAAATCGAAGCGGCGCTCGCGGATTGTCCGGGCCTGCGTGCAGGACTCGCGGTCGGAATCCCCCATCCCTCCCTCGGTGAGGTCGTGATCCTGTGCGCCCTGCCCAATCACGGCTCGGCCCCCCCCCCCGAAACGATTCGGAATTTCCTTCGAGAACGACTCGCCACCTACAAAGTGCCGCGCCACATCCTCTTCTTCGACGAAGACGAGATCGGCTTCACCGGGAGCCAAAAGATCCAGATCGGGCCCCTGCGGGAAGAAGTCGGGCGGCGCCTGGCAGAGGCAAACACCGCAATCGAGGGATTCGTGTACGGTGGGGGGGACGATGGGGCGCTTCGAGCAAGCACGAGCGAAACGCGAATGGAACCTGAGAAGCCCCCCGCCTAGCTTTCAACCTCACAAAATAATCACCCGAGGAGAGACGAAATGGAGTTCGGAGTATTCGCGACAGGAACGGTCGGCCCCAAGCCCTGGGATGAAGTGGAACCCCGCGTTCTGCGTGCGGACGTTCAATCGGGCATCGTGGCCGACGAAGCCGGTTTCGACACCTTCTGGGCCCCGGAACATCACGCCCTCGAAGTCTATTCCCACTCCTCCTCCTCCCACCTGACCTGCCTCGCCGTCGGGATTCAGACCAAACGCATCCGCGTCATCACCGGCATCATGAATATCTGTCCCACCATCAATCACCCGGTCCGCGTCGCCGAGCAGATCGCCCTCATGGATATCCTCACCGACGGACGGGTCGAACTCGGCACCGGTCGCGGAAGCGGATCCACCGAGGTCAACACCTTCGGCCTCTTCAACGAGGACACCCGCGAACTCTGGGAAGAGGCGGTCCGCGAGATCCCCAAGATGTGGACACAGGATCTCTACGCCCACGACGGAAAGCATTTCTCGGTGCCCGAGCGTTGCATCCTGCCCAAACCGCTCCAGAAGCCGCACCCGCCGATGTGGGTGACGTCGTCGAATCCCGAGACGGTCGAAGTCGCTGGCCGAATGGGGCTGGGCGTCGCGGTCTTCAGCTTTCAGGACCCGTTGCTCCTCAAGCCCCTGGTCGAAACCTACAAGGCCGCCATCGCGAATCCGGACCCGGTCAGCGATGTCATCAACAACAAATTCGTGACGATCGCGCCGCTGGTCTGCATGGAGGACGGCGCCAAGGCGCGCCAGCTCCAGGACGACCGCGCCGGCCAGATCGACCCGTGGTTCGCCACCTATTTCGACACCGTTCGCGAACTGGCGGAGAGGACCAAGGACGAGCCCCGGCCGATCGCACAATCCCGTCTTCGGGAGATGGTCGAAGAGGCCAGAGCTTCCGAGGGCCTACCGGGCCCCTTCGCCAAGGGCGTGACCGACCCCGAGGCCATGCACCAGGCGGGAATCTGCGCGGGCACGCCCGACGAGGTTGCGCGAACCGTCGCACGCTATCAGGAGGCGGGCGTCGACCAGCTCGTCACGCTGCCCCGGCTGGCCTCATGGCTCGAGGACGAGGAACAGGTCTGGGAGTCCATGCGACTCTTCGGAAGAGAGGTCATTCCCCGATTCAAGAGCTGACATACGGCGCCTATCGGATCCGGCACGGGCCGACTGCCGAACCGCATCGAATGATGTGCGATGCATGCGCCCCGGAAGAGACGGGTTCCAGATGTGAACAACGTCCGACTTGATGCCTGAGATCACAGTCGAAGCCCAGCTGAACGGCGGCCCTGCCGGCCGCTTCCATCGATGAAACGACACCCGGGCGAAGGATCCATGACCAGACGAATCGACCTCCCTCCCTACCCGCGCGGCTGGTTCGCCGTTTCAGCCAGCACCGAACTCGCGCGCAGTGAAGTCCAGCACCATCACTATTTCGGGCAGGAACTCGTCCTGTTTCGGACGGAGGATGGCACCGCGGCGCTCTTCGACGCCCATTGCCCCCATCTCGGTGCCCATTTCGGCCATGGCGGACGGGTCGAAGGGAACGATCTCGTCTGCCCCTTTCACGGCTGGAGCTTCGGAGTGGACGGCGCCTGCCGGTCGATGCCCTATGGCAAGCGAATTCCAAAGACGGCGCAGGCCCGACGATGGCCCCTGCGCGAAAAATATGGGGTGATCCTCGCTTGGCACTGCCCCAAAGGATCGGAGCCGGATTGGGAGATGCCCGAGTTCGATGACAGCAACTGGACAGCCTGCATTTCGAAGCGCTGGGAGATCGCGGGGCATCCTCAGGAAGTCTGTGAAAACCAGGCCGACTACGGACATTTCATTTTCGTCCACGGCACTCATTTCCCGCGAGCGACCGCCGAACCCATGATCGAGGGTCCGGTTCTGCAGGTCGACATCGAATCCGACCCCGAGGCCATCGAGGAGAAATATCGGGTCGATGGACCCGAGCTCGTCGGATCCAATTGCGGTCATGGTCCCGGACTCACCTTCGCGACCATCGTTCCCAAGGACTCGGGACTCACCGCCCTTCAACGGCTCTACGCCACGCCGATCGATGAAGAGCGCCTGGCGCTGCTCGGCGTCGTCAGCGTCGGGAAGCTCGATCACGACGATGCGACACAACAATACCTCGACGGACTCTCCCAGGCCGTATTCGCGCAGTGGGAAGCCGATGTCCCGCTCTGGGAGACCAAGGTCTATCGACCGACCCCGGCACTCAACGATGCCGAAGGGAGTGTCGCGGTCTTCCGACGCTGGTACGAGCAGTTCTACGTCGACGATTGAGCGGGCCCGCGGAGAGTGGATTCGCTGTGCCATGAAATGGATTTCGTTCGGCGACGATCCACCCGGAAGAACCAGAACGGTCTGTGATCGGCAGGTGTGCTAGGCGGGTCCAGAGGCTGCGCCGCAACGATGGGCTCCACCTCGGTTTTTCGGGTCGAAAACTGGCCCGGATCGGGACTGTCCCAAGGGCTCGAGAATGAATATGCTCCGAAGACGGTGCAATGGTCCGGAACGTCTATTGGAGGCCCCCTTGAAGACAGCAACCACGCCCGATCTCGATCCCATCGATCTCTATCGCCAGATGACCAAGGTCCAGAAATTCGACGCCCGGGTACGAGCGGGACTCGCCGGCGGTGAGTTCGCGTGCAACTACTGGCCCATCGAGGGGCAGGAAGCGATCGCACCGGCGGTCTGCGCCAGCCTGACGCCGAGCGATTCCTTCGTGGCGACCTACCGCTTCGCGGGCGACGCCATCGCCAAGGGCGTCCCGCTTCGGGAATTGACCCTGGAGCTATTGGGTCGCGATGGAGGCACCTCCAAGGGCAAGGGCGGCGCGATGGGCGTCAACTGGCCGGATGCCGGATTGATGGCCACGACCGGTATCGTCGGTGCGGGACCGCCGATGGCCAACGGACTGGCCCTGGCGGCACAGATGCGCGGCGACGGGGGCGTGACCGTCGTGTCCTTCGGTGACGGAGCGACCAGCAACGGCGCGGTCCACGAGGCGATGAACCTGGCCGGCGTCTGGCGGCTACCGATCGTTTTCCTTTGCCAGAACAACCTCTTCGGGGAGGGCACCCTGATCCACGAGTACACGGCCACCGAGCATTTCTCGGACCGCGCCGCCGGCTATGGCATCCCCGGCGAGACGGTGGACGGCAAGGATGCGATGGCGGTCTACGAGACCGCGCGACGCATGATCGAGCGGGCCCGGGCGGGGGAAGGACCGAGCTTTCTCGAAGCGGTCGCCCAGCGCACCCAGGGACATTATTTCGGCGACAGCATGCCCTATGCGGATGCCGATCAACTCGCGGAGGCCAGGGCCAACGCGCCCGTCGAGCGTTTACGCGCCCGATTGATCGAGAACGGCACGGCCACCGCCGCGGATCTCGATGAGATCGAGGAGCAGGTCACGGGCGAGGTCAACGAAGCCGTCGAGCGGGCGGGCAAAGCCGCCGGCCCGCCCGAGAGTCAACTCTTCGTCGACGTCTACAAGGATCGCAGCGACGATGGATCTTTGTCGGTCGGAGCGTCGGTCGGAGCGTCGGTCGGAGCGTCGGTCGCGTCGGCGCCGGACGGCCCCACAAGCGAGCTCAACCTGGCCGGCGCGATCCGGCAGGGCCTCGACCAGGCGATGGCGCGGGATGAATCGATCATCCTGCTCGGCGAGGATATCCATGACCCGATGGGCGGCATGTTCACCGTCACGCAGGGCCTCTCGACCCAATATGGCCGCGAGCGCGTTCGACCGACACCGATCGCGGAGACCTCGATCATCGGCGCCTCGATCGGCGCGGCGATGGGCGGGCTGCGCCCCGTCGCCGAGGTGATGTTCTTCGACTTCCTGGGCGTGTGCCTGGATCAGCTCGCGAACCACGCCGCCAAGCTTCGTTATATGACGGGTGGCCGCGCGCAGGTGCCGATGGTGCTGCGCACCGTCGAAGGCAGACAGAGCGGGGCACAACATTCCCAATCCCTCGAGGCGTGGCTGATGCACACACCGGGACTCAAGGTGGTCTGGGGTTCCACACCCGCGGACGCCAAGGGACTGATCCTCAGCGCCATCGAGGACGACGACCCGGTGGTCTTCATCGAGAGCATGGCAATGTTCTTCGACCCGACCTGGCAGGGCGAGGTGCCCGAAGCGGAGTACCGCATCCCGATCGGTCAGGCCGATGTGAAGCGCGAGGGATCCGACATCACGTTGGTGAGCTACGGGTCGATGATGCCCTACGCGCTCACCGCGGCCGAAGAGGTGGCCGCCGATGGGATCAATGTCGAGATCATCGACCTGCGCAGTCTGGTGCCGCTGGACCTCGAGACGGTCCTGACCTCGGTCGGCAAGACGAAACGGCTCGCGGTCGCCCACACGGCCACGCGCTTCTGTGGCCCCGGAGCAGAGATCGCGGCGGCGGTCGGCGCCGAACTACACGGCGAGTTGATCGCGCCGATCGCACGCGTGGGCGCCACCTATACCCCAGTGCCTCGGGCACCGGAGCTCGAGGCGCTGCATACGCCGCGGGTCGGCGCGGTCAGCGCCGCGCTTCGAGAGCTGATGGGATGACCGAAATCCGAATTCCGAAACCGGGAGATGCCATCCACGAGGGCACCATCGGGTTATGGCGGGTGAAAGAGGGCCAGCAAGTGGAACCCGGCGACATCCTGTACGAACTCGAGACGGAAAAGACCACCCTGGAAATCGAAGCGTCGGTCTCGGGGCAGGTACACCTGATCGGTGTGGAAGGCGAGACCTACCCGATTGGCGAGCTGATCGCCACGATCGAATAACGGGGCCCGATTCTTCCCACCCGCGACCGTCTTCAATCGTCTCCGGCGCTCAAATAGTCCGAGAGCATCTTGCCCACTTCCCGGGCGAAGACGTCCTTCTCGACCGGCTCTTCCGGTGCAGCCACGAAGGCGCGGGCAGCCGAAACACCCACGAGGCCGGTGATTCGCACGGCGAGCTCCAGATCTTCGCGACCGCGCGCCTCCAGGTGGCGAGCGAGATAGCCCTTGTAGGTCGAAAAGTTGAGCAGCTCCGCCGCCAGGGTCTGGGCGATCAATCGAAGGTTCGGATCCGTGTCGACCAGGTCGATGAGGACCGCCCTGTTCTCTCGGTAGAGATCGATCAGCGTCTCCACCGATTTCGGCATCAGATCTTCCAAGGGAGACGACATCAGCTTGCGAAGCTCATCGCGCGCCGTGTCCGCAAGGCGCAACGCGCGGTCCTCGACCAGGGCCACTGCAATGGCCTCGCGATCAGGGAAATATTGATAGACCGAACCGACACTCGTGCCCGCGCGCTTGGCGATGCGCGTCGTCGTGAGCGCGGCGGCGCCCTCCTCCGCCATCAGCCTCGCCGCCGCCTCCAGCAGCACGTCGACGGTCGCTTTGGCGCGCGCCTGTTTGGGCTTGCGTCGCCCGTCTTCCTTCGCCTTGTCCACCATGAATGACGGCCTTCCAAGCTCTCAGAGACCGCCAGGATACACGCCGGCTCCGTCAGTGGGCGTCCCGATTTCGCATTCGCGCCCCCCAACGAAGCCCGCGCCGCCGATCACTCGCCTCAATCCCGCAGGCGCGCCACGATCTCGCGCTTCGCGAGTTTTCCGCTCACCATATGGGGCAGTTCGGAGACGAATTCCAGCGAGCCCGGAACCTTGTAGCCAGCAAGATGCTCGCGGCAGAACAACAAGATCTCTTCGCTCGTCACCCGCCCGCCCTCGTTGCGCACGATCAGCGCATGGGGACGTTCGCCCCACTCCTCATCGGGAAGCCCGATCACCGCACTTTCGAAGATGTCGGGGTGGCTCTCCAGAAGGTTCTCGATCTCCTTGGGGTAGATATTGGCTCCCCCGGAAATCAGCATATCCTTCTGACGGTCACAGATATAGTAGAAACCGTCCTCGTCGAAGGTCGCGACATCACCCACCGTCGAGAAATCGCCGCGCAGCGATTTTTCGTAGGCTTCGTCATCACCGAGATAAGAGCGATAGACCGAATCGCTCTTCGCGTAGAGTACCCCGGGTTGATTGGGCTCGGTGATGATCCGATCGTCATCGTCCACCAGGATGATCTCCACGCCGGGCGCAGCTCGACCGCAGGAACCCGGCCGGCTGAGCTGGTCTTCCGGTGCCTGAACGGTGACGGTTGCGAGTTCGGAGGATCCGTAGAGTTCCCAGAGATCGCAGCTCGGGAACGCCTCGACGAAGGCCTCTTTCAGGGAGTGGGGCCATTGCGCCGCCGCGGCGATCATCGTCTTCAAGCTCGAGGTATCCCTCTTTCGCCGCTGCGATTCGGGCAGCGCGCAGACGTGACGGATCGCGATCGGCGCGCTGTATGAGTTGCTGACCCGGTATTTTTCGACGAGACGAAGCCAATCCGCCGCGTCGAATTTCTGCTGCAATACGACGGTCCCACCGATCAGCAGGCTGTTATTGGCCATCCCATTCGGTCCGCCATGCGAGAGTGAGCCCGTCACGATGAAGACCCCATCGCCGCCACCCAGCAGACCGGTCTGGAGCTCGATCTCGCTCACACCCAATCCGTAGCGGACGACGCCCTTTGGCAGACCCGTGGTCCCCGAGGTGAAGATCAGGATGGGATCGAACCCCTTGCGCGAACTCTTGCGCGGCTTCGGCTCCTGAATCGAAGATCCGTCGACGAATTCCGCGAATGGAATCTGACCGTCGAGCGCATCACCATCGAAGACGACGACCTCGCGGATACTGGGCAGCTCGTCCTTGATGAAGAGCTCCCGAAAATCTCCGGCGGTCCACGCGAAGGTGGGCTCGGCGACCCCCACGATCGAATGCACCTCGCTCTTCGTGAGTCGGTGATTCAGCGAAATCGAAAACCCCCCCGCCTTTCGGGCGGCGTGCTGGATCGCGATCACCTCGACACAATTGCGACCCGCCCACACCAGACGCTCCCCCGAACCGAAGCCCACGTCGACCAACGCGTTGGCGATCCGATTGACCATCTCATTCAACTCGCGAAAGGTCACGACGCGCAGGGATCCATCCGGTCGATCGTCGATCACCGCGGGCTTGTCCGGTGTATCCGCCGCGTTGACCGCCAGCCGATCACGCGCGTCTCCGATTGCGGCCATCGTCATACGAGCCATCCCTCCATGACTGCACACCTCGTAACGGAGGCAGCGCTCAATGCGGATCTTCCTCACTGATCTCCGCGAGCAGCGATCCGCTCTCGACCTGATCGTCGACGACGACTCGGAGCTCGCTCACGGTACCGTCGTGGGGGGCCGTGATGCGATGTTCCATCTTCATGGCCTCGAGCACAAGCAAGAGCTGCCCGGTCACGACCCGGTCGCCGACAGAGACGTTCACGGACAACACCCGGCCTGGCATCTGTGCCGTGAGCCCACCCGCCGAGTCCTCGCCCGCGAACTCGGGGAAGCGCGGCTCCGCCCGCAGCACGAGGTCGAATTGTGCGCCGTGGATCAGGCGATGCACACCCTGCGCCACGATGTCGAAGCGGCGGCGCACGCCATCGATCTCGAGATCGATGCGCTCGGCTTCGATCTCTCGGATGCGCACGAGAGCGGTCTCCCCCTCCACCACGACCTCAAAATCTCCGTCTCGACGCGCCGAATAACACACCGAAAGTGCTCTTCCCTTCGCATCTCGAAAGACGCGCCGAACGGCTGCAGCGTGGGTATTTCTCCAGCCACTCGGATGTGTCGTGAGCACCTGTGCCTGTTCGCGGTTCGAAGATTGAGCGAGGAGCGCGGCCGCGATCGCCGCGGAGTGCAAATCTTCCATCGCCACCGGGCGATTCCGAGCGGGGGCCCGAGTCTCGATGAAATCCGTTGTCGTATCGCCCGCCAGGAAGGCTTCGTGGCGAAGGATCGTCGCCAGGAATTCTCGATTGGTGATCACGCCCTGGATTCGCGTCGTCTCGAGCACCCGCGCCAGGCTGAGCGCCGCCTCGCGACGCGTCGGGGCGTGGACGATCAGCTTGGCCAGGAGCGGATCGAATTCGATCCCGATCGAGCTTCCCACCTCGATCCCCGAGTCGATTCGCGCTGGCACATCCGCAGCGGGCTGCCAGGCCAGGACCGTCCCCGCCGCCGGCAAGAAGTCGTTATTCGGGTCTTCGGCGTAGAGCCGCGCTTCGATCGCATGACCCGAGTGTGCGAGATCGGCCTGGTTGAAACCGAGCGCTTCACCCTGCGCGATTCGCAACTGTTCGCGCACGAGGTCGAGCCCACAGATCGCCTCGGTCACCGGATGCTCGACCTGCAGCCGAGTATTCATCTCGAGGAACCAGAAGCAGGGCTCTGCCGTGCCCTGCTCGAGCAGGAATTCGACGGTCCCGGCTGAGGAATAGCCGATCGACTTGGCCGCGATCAGTGCGGCCGCTCCGATGCGCTCACGAAGTTCGGGGGTCACCGCTGGCGACGGTGCCTCCTCGATGAGTTTCTGGTGGCGGCGCTGAATCGAGCACTCACGCTCGAAACAGTGCACGAGGTTGCCATGCTCATCACCGAGGACCTGGATCTCCACGTGCCGTGTGCTGGGCAGCCAGCGCTCGAGAAAGAGTGTGCCCTCGCCAAAGGCCGCCACCGCCTCACGACGCGCCGACTCGAGGGACTCGGCGAGGTCGGCCTCCGCATGGACGACGCGCATGCCACGACCGCCGCCCCCCGCGGACGCCTTCACGAGCAGGGGATATCCGATCCGAGCGGCCACCTCGCCGGCCTCGGCCCCAACCGGAATTTCCTCGGAGGGAAGCGTCGGCAGGCCGACCTCCATCATCCTCTTCTTGGCGGAGAGCTTGTCGCCCATGGCGGCGATGGCCTCGGAAGAGGGCCCCACGAAGACGAGGCCCGCCTCGCGGACGCGGCGCGCAAAGGTCGCGTTCTCGGAGAGGAACCCATAGCCGGGATGAATCGCGTCGGCGTCGCTGCGAAGAGCCGCAGCGATGATCTTGTCCATGTCGAGGTAGGTCTCGCCGGCGGCGCGCCCCGCGAGCGCGATCGCCGCATCCGCCTCTCGAACAAAGGGGGCGTCCGCGTCGCCCTCCGCATACATGGCAACACTGCGAATACCCATCGCGTGGGCGCTGCGCATGATTCGGCGCGCAATCTCACCTCGATTCGCGACGAGTAGTCGAGTGATGGGACGAGATGGCATCACGGGCATCCGCTCCTGCTAGGTCCGAAAGACGCCATATCCCGGCGCACCTTTCACTTCGTCGCTGTGGCAAGCGGACAACGCCATTCCCACCGCATGACGCGTATCGCGGGGGTCGATGATGCCATCGTCGACGACTCGCCCCGACGCGTAGGTCGCACGGGAGCGCAGATCCTCCCAGTGCTCGACCTCCGCGGCACGCCTTCGGTCGGCCTCTTCGTCAAATTTCTCGCCCTTCCGGGCAGCGCTGCCGCGGGCCACGATCGACATCACGCCCGCCATCTGCTTCGGCCCCATCACCCCGATCTTCGCTGTGGGCCAGGAGAAGATGAAGCGCGTGTCATAGGCACGACCGCTCATCGCGAAGGTCCCCGCTCCGTAGGAGGCGCCAACATTCACCGTGATATGCGGGACCTCTGAATTCGATACCGCATTGAGCATCAGAGAGCCGTGTTTCACGATCCCCCCCTGCTCGAACTCCGTCCCGACGACGAAGCCGGTGATATTCTGCAAGAAGAGCAGCGGGGTATCGATCTGGTTGCAGAGCTGGATGAATTGAGCCGCCTTCTGAGCGGCCTCGGAGAAGATCACTCCGTTGTTGCCCAGGATGCCCACCGGAAATCCGTGGATCGAAGCCCAACCGCAAACCATCGTCGAGCCATAAAGTGGCTTCCACTCCTCGAAGCGCGATCCATCGACGATGCGCGTGATCACCTCTCGCATGTCGAAGGGGCTCCGAAGATCCTTGGATACGATCCCGAGCAGCTCCTCGGGATCATGCAGCGGGGCATCCGCGGAGAGCGTCGGGCCGGGGCCGCGTTTGCGCCAATGGAGATGCTCGACCACCTCGCGACAGATCCGAAGCGCCTCGGGCTCGTTGCGAGCGAGATAGTCTGCGAGCCCGGATTTTTCCGCGTGCATCCGCGCCCCCGCCAGTTCTTCGTAATCGGCATCCTCCCCCGTCGCCATCTTGACCAGGGGCGGTCCACCGAGCGCGACACGAGCGCCCCCTTCGACGAAGATATTATAGTCGGAGAGACCGGGCTGATAGGCGCCACCCGCCGTCGAGGCGCCGAACACGACGGAGATGGCTGGAATCCCGAGCTTCGAGAGTTCCGTCACCTCGTAGAAATGGCGGCCCGTGCTGGCGAAGTGGGTCAGGTCCTCTCGCATCGCGCGTTCGGCCTCCTCTCCCTCGACCCCACGCAGATCCCCGCCCGCGGATTCGACGAGCTGGATATAAGGCATGCGGTTGACGCGCGAGATCTCCATCGCGCGCTCCCACTTGTCGACGCTGACCGGAATCATCGCCCCCGCCATCACCGATGGATCGCTCGCAATGATCGAACACTCGGTCCCCGAAACGACGCCGATCCCCGCGACCATCGTTCCACCGATCGGGTAGTTGGTCTGGTAGCCTGCAAGGGGACTGATCTCGAGAAAGGGAGCGTCTCGATCGAGAAGGTAGGCGAGGCGCTCACGAACCGGGAGCTTGTCCTGGGAACGCAAGCGCGCGTATCCGCGTTCCCGAGCGAGCCCGCCGGCGGCCTCCTCGTGTAGCGTCGCCAGCTCCTCGAGCAGCGAGAGCATATCGTCGCGATTCCTTCGAAACGCGTCGTCGCGGACGTCGAGTTTTGTGTCGAGCGGAAGTGCCATCTATTCCACCGTTCCCTCCACGAGTTGCGACCCGAGACGATTCACAGAGACCCCCGATCCCTAATATTCGCTCGCCTGCGCCGAGGAGCCGAGTAGAAATCCGGCCAAATGCCTGCGGTGATGCGCTGCATCACCGAAAGTGTACTCAGCCCATTGAGCTCGACGGAAGAAGAGCTGGGCGTTGCAATCCCAGGTAAATCCGAAAGCCCCGTGGAACTGAATCGAGCGATCGACCGCATTCGTGCAGCTGTCGCCCGACATGGCTTTGCTCATGCGCACGGCCATCTCGATCTGCGAGGCATCCTCCCCGGCATCCCAGAGCGTAGCCGCCCGGTAGAGCAGGGAGATGCTGTGTTCGACACCGACCATGATCCAGACCATCGGATGCTTGAGCGCCTGGTAGCCGCCGATCTTCCTGCCGAATTGCACCCGTGTCTTGAGGTATTCGACGGTCAGATCCATCACGCCCTGCGCAGCCCCGGCCATCTCAGCGCTGACCAGAAGCGCCCCCAGGAGCTGAACGTGTTGCAGAGCGGCCGTGGCGCCAGCGCCGACTAGCAGCGCCTCCGGCGCAATGGTCAACCCGTCGAGACGCAGGCGAGCGCTCCGGCGCGTCTCGTCCACGATGCGCTCCACGCAAAGCGCCGCGGCCGGAATTTCCGAACGCTCGAGCACCACGATCGCGGGCTCACCCTCATGGCGGCACGCGACCAGGAAGAGGTCCGCGTTCTGGGCGTCCAGCACGAAGCATTTCTCGCCCATGAGTCGCAACTGCCCAGCATCGTCCTCGGCCCGCGCAGTCAGGTCGCCGAGATCCCAGGATCCCGAACGCTCGCCGAGCGCGACACAACCAATCATCTCTCCGGCGGCCAAGGCCGGCAGCCAGCGCCGCTTCTGTTCGTCGTCGGCCGCCAATACCAACAACTCGGCGGCGAGCGTATTCGCAAGAAAGGGCGATCCGAATACCTTGCGCCCCATCGACTCGACGACCGACACCAATTCGGTCACGCCCATGCCGGAGCCACCGAATTCTTCGGGAATGATCATGCCCAACCAACCCAACCCCGCGAGTTCACGCCAAAGATCGGCATCATAACCCGCCTCGCTCTCCATCCACTTGCGAACGGCTTCGAAGCCACATCGATCATCGAGCAGATCGAGGGCGCTGCGGGCGATCAGCTCCTGTTCTTCGTCGAATGCAAACATTTCAGACATCAGCGCCCACCACTCAATCCTTGCCCAGGCCAAGCACGCGCTCACCCAGGATATTCATCTGGATCTGACTCGTGCCACCGCCGATCGTGACTGAGTAGGCGTTCATGTAGTGGCGCTGCCAATCTCCATCCTCGTAGGCGTCGGGGTCTCCGATATAGAGCTTGGCACCCTCGCCCTGCAGCCCGACGGCAAAGCGGCACATCCGGCGACGAAACTCCGAAGTCACGAGTTTTCGCATCAGACCGATGGCGTCCGGACGTTCGCGACACAACCCGGGAAGGTCGCGGCGAATATCGTTGAGGTCGATCGCACGTTCCTCGATCGAGAGTCGCGTCAACGTCTCTCGCACGATCGGATCCTCGATCGCCGGGCGACCGTCGCGACGACATTCACGAGCCATATCCACGAGTTCTGCGACACGCAGCTGCACCATATCGAGGCCGCCCGCCTGACCGCCTTCGGCGTATCGCTCGAAGGCCAGAGTCGCCATCGCAATCGACCAGCCCTGCCCCTCTTCTCCGAGCATGCAGCTCGCCGGCACCCGCGCGTTGTCGAAATGCGTCTCGTTGAATCCGAACTCACCCGTCATCTTGCGGATCGGTCTCTTGTCCACGCCGGGTCCGTCGACCGGCGCCAGGAAAAAGGTGAGGCCCCGGTATTTGCTGCCCGCCTCGGGATCCGTACGCGCGAGCAGGATCATGTGGTGGGCCTGTGTCCCCAGGCTCGTCCAGATCTTCGTGCCGTTGATCACGAAATCGTCGCCGTCGCGAATGGCTGTGGTCTGAACGTTGGCGAGATCCGAACCGTTCTCGGGCTCCGAGAAACCCTGGCACCAGATCTCGTCCGCCCGCAGCAGGGGGGCCAGATATCGTTTCTTCTGTTCGGGCGTCCCGAATTTGAGAATCACCGGACCGGCCCACATCAGGCCGACGATATTCAGCATGAAGGGCCGATTTCTCGTCGCCATCTCATCGTTGACGACGCCCTGATACGCCTGCGGAAGACCGCGGCCTCCGAATTCCTCGGGCCAGGACATCCCGAGGTATCCGGCCTCGTAGACAGCGCGCTGCCACGCTCGAAGATATTCGAATTGTTCGTTCGAGCTGACCTCGAGGAAGCTGTCCGGGAGCTTGAAGCTCGGCTTCGAAGGCGAGTGCTCATCGAGCCAGCACCGCACTTCCAGGCGAACCTTCTCGAGGTCGGCATTACTGTGTGGCGACGTTTCAACCATGGCCAGAGACTATGTTCCACGCGTGATTCAGAATCAATTCGCATTTCCCGACGGGCGACCCTCTCTCCCGGAGCCGCAGCAGGCCCATGGCAGGCACCGGAGCATCGCCCCCCCGAGCGACCGCCCTCACATTACGCCTGCCAGGCCTGAATGATCCCCGAGGATGTGATGCGCGTGGCCAGGAGCGACAGGCTATTAGTCAACACGGCCGCCGCATAATCGGTCGGAATTCCTGTCACACAGTCGGTCGCGATCACCACGCGATAACCAAAATTCACAGCCTCGAGCGCCAGGCCGAAGATCCCGACATTGACCGAGACCCCGGTTGCAACGACCGTACGGATCCCCTCCGCGCGCAACATCGGATCGAGGTTCGTACCGATGAAGGGCGACATCCCGTGCATGCGCGCAGATTCGAGGTCAGAGGCTGCCCGCTCGAGTCCGGGGACGACCTCGACCTCGGGCGAACCGATCGTGAGGGCGACCGGATATCTGAGGGCGGCCGCGGCAAAGGGCGTATTCGCCGGCGATCCTGCACGATCGGAGCGGAACATCGCCGTGCAGTGGATCACCCGGGCGTCGACGGCCCGCGCCGCCGCGAGGAGGCGCGCCGTACTCGGGACCAGATCAGCTGCATCGACGGCATCCCGAAGATGGGGCATCGCGGCGAGATCGCCTACTACACCACGCTGCAACTCCATCGTCAGCACCGCCGTCGCGGACGGGTCGAGCAATTCGAGAAGATCGACCGCCATCCATCCTCCTCCCCGAGCGTTCGGGGCTTCCTTTTCAGGGAGACAACCTCGCATTCGGCAAGGGACGAGATACCGCGTCAGCGGGCATTGGGAAAACCCCAAGAGCTAGACCAGCGCCAGTCCGCCATCCACCGGAAGCACCGCACCCGTCACATAGGAGCCGCCGCGCGAAACCAGATAGAGAATGGCCGCCTCGATATCACCGGGCTCCCCGAAACGCTGCATCGGGACCTGCTTGTTCACCGTCTCCTCTCCCCACTGCTCGAGCGCCGGACGCAGCATGTCGGTGGGAAAGGCACCGGGGGAGATCGCGTTCACGGTGATCCCTCTTCGAGCCAGCCGGCGAGCGAGATGGGTGACCAGATGATGGAGGGCCGCCTTACTGGCCGCGTAAGCGTAGACGTCCATCTGGGGTACACGCGCGCCATCGGCGGAGCCCAGCGCGATGACCCTCGCCGGATCACCGGGTCTGGAGGCCTGCCGAAGCTGGGGCTGAAACTCCTGGACCAGTCGGAAGAAAGCCTTAACATTAATGGACCAGAGCTCATCCCATGCCTGGGGCGAATGATCCTCGAGCGACGCGACGTGATGAGCGCCCGCCGAGTGCACGAGCACATGCAGCGCGCCTTCGGCGGACCGAAGCGCCTCCGCGACGGCGAGAAGACCCGCCTCCTGCGACAGATCCGCCTGGAGGGGCAGACAGAGACCCTCCCGGGAGAGTTCTCGCGCGGTCTCCTCGGAGCCGGTGCGCGAGGCGATATAGACCTTCGCGCCCGCCGCCACGAGCCCTCTCGCGATCATCCGCCCGATCCCACGCGATCCACCCGTCACGAGCGCAACCTTGCCTTCGACGTCGGGAAGACGGATCAAGATCGAGGCTTTCGTGAGGCGGCAAAAACGCGCATGCACCCTCATGATGTGGAAGCCCGCCCTCAGATTCAATCCATATTCGAGCGTTCGTGTCGACTCCCCATTCGCGAGCCCGCCGCTATCCTGATTCCGCAAAGTTCCAAACGGAACCCCATCAGGACGGAGAAGATCGATGACACCCGGACAGAGCGACGACCACGCATTCGATGACGAGCCCTTCGATCTCGAGGCCGTTGCCAACGGCGCCTGGCTGCCGGGCCCCTATGGTCCCGATGATCAGCGGGGGACCTGGAACGAGATCACACCGCAAAAGACCGCTGCCTCGCTTGCGCGTCTCGACTTCACGCGGCCGGTCGAGACCTACGATCTCTCCGAGACGCTCTTCAACGGCTTTCCCGCCAACGGTGATCGGGAATACGAACAGACGCTCTCCGTGCTCGGTTTCACGCCTCCGGACGATTTCGAGGGCCTCTGCCCGGATACGGAACCGCTCGGCCCGTGGCTGGGCTGCGCGCTCGAGGAGAGGGTCTCCTACACCTACAACATGGGCACGAAGATCAACGGTCTTCATCATGTCGGGATCGCGGGAAAATTCTATAACGGGGTCGCCGGAGCCGACATCTCCAGGACCTGGGGAACGACCCGGCTCGGCCAGGAAACGCAGGGTCCCATCGTGACGCGCGGCGTGCTCATCGACGTCCTCGGCCAGAAGGTCGCAGCAGGCGAAGAGGCTGATCTCGAGAGGCTCTCGAATGGTCGCCCCATGCTACGGGAGGGATACCGGATCACGCTCGAGGACATCGAAGCGACCCTCGAATGGGAGGGCGTGACGGATCCGATCGGTCCCGGCGACGTGATTCTGCTGCGCTCCGGGTGGCGCGAATTAATCGACCTCGACCCCACTCGCTACCTCGAAGGACGGCAACCGGGACCCTTCCTGCGCGAGTGCCGCTGGCTCGCCGCGAAGCGACCCGCGATCATCTGTGTCGATAGTTGGTTCTTCGGCACGGGCTTCGATGATCTGCCGAGAACCATGCTCTGCCATCAGGAGGTCGCCGTGCACTACGGGGTCCGCGTCGGCGAAGCCGTCCGCGCGGATGGCCTCGCCGAGGACGGGGTCTACGATTTCGTCTTCTGCTTCGGCTCTTCGAACGCGCGCGGCGCCGTCTCGAGCAACACGCCGCCGATCGCTCTGGGACAGCCCGCGCTCTGAACTCCTGCCCACGATGGCGGGCGGCGGCCAGCCTTGCAGCGGGGCCGGGCCCACCAGCCGAGATCGTCAGAGGACGATCGTCGCGACCGTCATCACCCTCCACGCCCCAAACTCGTCGCCCGCGCGCTCATTTCCCCGCTTCGCCCATTGCGCCGAGAACCAGCTCGCGCGCGTAGATCGGCAGACCGCGCGTCGGTGATCGGCCACCATTGCCGGAGCTGGTGTTGACGATCTGCCCCTCCTCGCCCTGCTCGAGCAGGAGTGGCACGAACGAGCGCAACCCGTGAATGACCCTCATGATATTCACCGAGAGGATCCACTCCCAATCGTTCAGATCGCATTCCCACATGAATCCACCACCCGGTGCACGAGCGCCCCCGCGTTATTGCACACGATATGGACCGCGCCTAACTCACGAAGGGCCGCGTTCCGGAGCTCGTCGACGGAGGACTGGAAGCGGACATCGCACACGACGCCCTGGGCGGCCCCCCCTCCTGCTCGAACGACTTCACCGCGGCGGTGAGGGAAGTCTCCTCGACATCCGAGATCACCACTTTCATGCCCTCTTCCGCAAAGCGGCGCGCCATCGCGAGTCCGATCCCGCTCGCCGCCCCGGTGACGACCGCCACGCGTCCGCTCAGCTCTTTCATGATTTCGGCCCTCGCTCAACGATTCCAGAAGAAATAGCCGTACCGCTGATGCACGAAGGGAGCGATCCAGTCGCCCGGGACGCGATCGACGATCTCGGCACCTGCACGGATTCGAATTCGACATAGTGGAGACGCACCAAGCGGCGGACGCGAATATCGACAATGGGATCGATCGCTGAGTCACGCAGGATGACCTCGCCCTCCACGCGTTCCCAGGGGCTGACGTCGTAGGTACGCCGACAATGGACGAGGACGGGATCCTGATCGAAACCCTTGTCATCGGGCAAGATCATGAATTTGAAATAGAAGTCGAGCGTTTCGCACGGGGGCGGGACGGGCAGCGTCTCGACGACACGGCCGCGCAGCTCGGCGTAGGCGATTCCTCCGCGAACGATCGTCGCCCCGACGCCATCGCCCACCCGCTCGATGCTGCAGTCGGCGATCTTCTTGGGCTCACCCCAGGTCGCTCGGCCCCCCGACCACGGCGGCTTCGCTTCCCATCGGCATCGCGAGTCCATACTCGCCCTGAAGGTCGCCGTGGGCCGCGCGCACGGTGATATTTCCGATCCCGAAGCCGGCACCGCTCTCCATCTCGACCTGTCCGATGCTGAGATGGACGATGGGCTTGAGGCCCGGCACCAGGGGTCGGGGTAGGACGGACGCGATGATCTCCGGATCGGTCTCGTAGTCCGCCCAGAGGGCCTTGGCAGTGGCCTTGACCGGGGCTGAACGTGTTCCACCGCTCGGTTCAGCGACTCGTGCCGCATATCTCACGCAGGTCATCTCCGGTCCTCCTGTGTGATTTCGTCCTTTGCATCCTTCGGGATCACCGCCGACTGCTCTACGCCGTCCCCGAACGCCCCTCGATCGAATCGCACAGGAATCGAGAAGCATTTTCGAGCTGCTCGCGAATCGGATAGCCGTCCTGATTCGCCCAATCGATCATGATCCGATAGAAGGTTCCGATCACCGCATCGCAGAGCGTTTCGAGCGGGTGCTCCGCCGCGACATCGCCCACCGCGATGCCCTCCTCGAGCAATCCGATCATCGCTCCCCGGGCCGCCTGCAGATCCGCCGAGCCGAAGAGGACGGCGACGAGCGCCGCGAGCAGCTCGGGATGGGGCGGTCCCCGCTGCAACGAGACCTCGACGCTGTGCAAGAAAAAGAGGCTGAGACGCTCGCGCGTCGACTGTCCTCGCTCATGGGCGGCGGCGATCCGAGCCGTCACCTCGGCAGTCGCGTCGATCCCCAGTTGATGGACGACATCTCGCTTGCTCGGGAAATGATTGAAGAAGGTCCGCAGGGCGATATCGGCCTGATCGCAGATGGCCTCGACCTTGGTGGCCTCGATGCCGTGCTCGACGAAGAGCCCCCGGCGGAAGTCAGGATTCGACCTCGCACCTCGCGTTTATTCCGCTCTGTCCGGCTCTCCGGCTCTCCGGCTTCACGGGAGCAAAGACAAATTCTACTGCAGCTGAGTGCAAGGCTGCATCCGAGTGCATATCATGGTTCAATTAAGGGGCCCGGCCGAGTCGGATAGGAAGAGCGCGAGACCCGATGATTCTTCGTCGAGGCGAGAGACCTCGCGACAGACGACGCCGCTTCGAAAACAGACCGGCCACCGATGGCCGATCACAGAATAGAGAGGTTGTAGCGATGTCAGATTCCGAACCCCGAACCACGATGGACACAACGGAGGTCGACAAGTGGCTCGGTGTGCCGCTCGGTGGTGGCCAGTTCCACGACGATATCCACATCAACGATATCCGGCGTTGGGCGCAGGGGATGCAGAATCCGAATCCGCTCTATTTCGACAATGACTTCGCGGCGGAGAGCGTATTCGGCCAGATCGTCGCGCCTCAATCCTTCACCGTGAATTGCACCGTCGGCCACGGGGCGACGCCCGCGATCCAGGGCTATATCGATGGCACGCATATGCTATTCGGCGGTGACGAGTGGTGGTTTAACGGCCCCCGTGTGCGGCCCGGCGATCGCGTCAAATCGGACAGGATGCTTTACGACTATGTCGTGAAGAACACGAAATTCGCCGGACCGACCATGTTCTCGCGCGGCGACACGACCTATATCAACCAGATCGGTGAAGTGATCGGCAAGCAGCGGTCGACCTCCATCCGCTATTTCGCGGAGGAGGCGGCGCGCATTGGCGGCGATTATGGTGAAGCGCGGGAGGATCCGGTCTGGTCCGATGAGGATCTCGAAAAGATCGAGAAGGAGAAATTCGAGTACTACCGAACCTTCCACGACATGGGACACGAAAAGCGCCTGATGGTGAAGGTCGGCGACACGCTACCGACTTGCCCGATCGGACCGCATACCGTCGCGAGTTTCACGACCGAGTGGCGCTCGTATACGATGACGGTCTGGGGCGCGACCTACGACGAGGGCCTCTCCTCGACGCTCGAGGCCGGCTGGATTCCGGAGATGTCGCGAGACCCCGAAGGTCAGAAGATCGACCCCGCCGAAGGGGACGGCTTGTATCGAGGACCTTCGCGGGGCCACGTCCAGCCCCGCTACGCGCGCCTGATCGGGATGCCACGAAGCTATGGCTACGGCGCGACCATGGGCGGCTGGATCCTCGACTACCTGGCCAATTGGGCCGGGGAGCACGCTTTCGTGATCCACTCCGATATGAAATACACGGGCCCGGCGCATACCGGCGACGCCACCTACATGAACGGCGAGGTGACCGGCATCGACTACAGCAATGCCGATGGTCCGCTCGCCAATATTCATGTCCGGATGACGAATCAGAAGGACGTCGTGCTAGCGAAGGGGGATGCACAAGTCCTGCTCCCGGCCGGCTAGACGGCGAGTCGTGAAAATCACCGAAGCATCCGAAGCGCTGATCGGGAATGATCCGAGTCGGCTGACGCTCGGTCGTTTTCTGAACGACGTGACGGCGGCCTATGCCGGGCGCGAGGCCGTCGTATTCGACGGCCAGCGCCTCGGCTATGCCGATATTCGTAGCGAGACCATCGAGATCGCCCGCGCGCTGGTGGGTGCGGGTGTGGTCAAGGGCACGCGGGTCGCGTTATTGATGCCGAACCGCCCCGAGTGGATCACGGCGGCCTTTGCCGTGGGCACGATCGGCGGCGTCGTGGTCCCCGTCAGCACGCTCGCGACCCCGGCTGAACGAGCGCACGTGCTCCGGCATAGCGATGCGGCGTTCCTGCTCGTGCAGCCCTCGCTGCTCTCGCGGGACTATCTCGACGAACTCACGGATCGCCATCCCGAAATCGGGACCAGCGTGCCTGGCCGCATCCGTTGTCCGGCGCTGCCTCAACTGCGGCAGGTCTTCGCGCTCCACGGCCCAGGGAGGGGCGCGATCCAGAGCTGGGACGCGTTGCGCGCGCTCGGGCGGGATGTGCCTCGAGAACTGATCGACGAGCTCGCGGACGAAGTAGAGCCCATGGACGATGCGTTCGTAATCTACACCTCGGGCTCGACCGCCCTGCCCAAGGGCGTCATCCATCGCCACCGCGCAGCGGTCACCCAGTTCTGGCGTTTCAAGGAACAATTTCGTCTCGACGCCGATGAACGCGTCTACAGCGCCCAACCCTTCTTCTGGACCGCGGGGATCTCGATGACGCTCGGCTGCACGTTCGCGTCCGGGGGCACCCTCCTGCTCCAACAGGTCTTCGAACCCGGCGGAGCCCTCGAACTGATCGAATCTGAGGGCGCTACCGTCGCCTTTGCCTGGGCCCATCAATCCCACGCCCTGGCCGAACACCCCAGCGCAAAGGGCCGCGACTTGAGTTCCCTGCGCAAGGTGAGTTCCGACAGCCCGCTCGGCCGGCTCGCGGGGGCGGACGGCAACGCCTGGGGTCCCGGCGCCTCCTTCGGGCTGACTGAAACCTTCACGATCTGTTCGTCGATCCCCTCGGACTCGGATCTGGATCTGCGCAGCAGCACTCATGGCCGAACGCTGCCCGGCATGGAGATCCGCATCGTCGATCCCGAGAGCGGGGCCGTCTTGCCCGACGGAGAGCCCGGTGAGATCGAGGTGCGTGGGATCACGCTGATGCGCGGCTACCACAAGGTCGACACCGAAGCCGTGTTGGGTTCGGATGGCTATTTCGCCACCAACGACGGCGGGCATTTCGACGACAAAGGTTACCTGCACTGGACCGGTCGGCTCGGTGATCTGATCAAGACCGGGGGCGCCAATGTCTCGCCCGGAGAAATCGAACGATTGCTCGACACGCGAGCCGATCTTCACACTGCGCGGGCCGTCGGCGTAGCCCATCCCACGCTGGGCGAGATCGTGGTGGTCTGCGCCGTCCCCGCTCCCGATGCCAATCCCTCCGAGGCCGATCTTCGAAGGTTCCTGAAGGGGCACCTCTCCGCCTACAAGCTGCCCCGCCGAACGCTCTTCCTCACGGAGGCAGAACTCAACCTGACCGCCAACAACAAGATTCGACTCGAGCCGCTCCGCAAGCTGGCGCTCGAAAAGCTGGAAGCGGAAGGAGCCGAGATCGCGGGCCACCGCTACCACGCGCATCTCGAGGACACCGGACGAGCATGACGCAGGGGAACCTCTTCGATCCAAAGCAGCAGGATTCACCCGGCTATTCGAATTTCGTGCTCGGCGCACTCTTCGTCGTCTACATCTTCAATTTCGTCGACCGGCAGATCCTGGCAATCCTGATCCAGCCCATCAAAGAGGATCTCGGCGTCTCCGACACGATGATGGGGCTTCTGACGGGCCCGGTCTTCGTCATCTCCTACCTGCTCGCGGGCTTGCCCATGGCGCGCTGGGCGGATCGTCATTCTCGCGTGTGGCTGATCACGGTGGGGATGGTGGTCTGGAGCGCCATGACGGTCGCCTCGGGCCTGGCGCGCAATTTCATGCACTTGGCCGTCGCCCGACTCGGAGTCGGTCTCGGCGAAGCCTCCTTCACGCCTTCCGCCCACTCCCTCATCTCCGACTATTTTCCACCGGATCGGCGAGCGACCGCCCTGGCGATCTTCGCGGCTGGGGCCGCTCTGGGGTCGATCGCCGGCTATCTGGGCGGCGGCTATATCGGTCAATATATCGGCTGGCACGAGGCGTTCCTCTACGTCGGCGCGCCCGGCCTCCTGGCCGCGGTCGTCTTTCGCTGGACCGTTCGCGACCCCGTCCGCGGGGCTTTCGACGGCCCCAAGACGGGCACGGCCGATCAACCGCTCGGGGAGGTGCTCCGCTACCTGATCAGGCGCCGCTCCTATGTTCTCATCGTCGCCTCGGCGATGCTCCACGGATTCTCGAGCTACGGCTCGAGCTATTGGATCCCGACCTTCTTGATCCGGGTTCACGGCCTCTCGCTCTCGCAGGTCGGTCTCATCCTGGGCGGCATCGTCGGGGTCGCCGGCTTCGTCGGCCAGATCATCGGGGGCCGCATCTCCGACGCGATGGGCCGACGCGATCTGCGCTGGTATATGTGGACGCCCGCCATCAGCTCGATCGTCGCCCTGCCCTTCCTGGTGGCCTTTCTCCTGATCCCGAACCTCTATTGGGCAATCGGCTTCTACATGCTCGGCGGATGGGCGGTGAATATGTGGACGGGTCCGACCTACGCGATGGCCCAGGGCGTCGCAAAACCGCATATGCGCTCGATGGCCGCTGCCATCGTGATCTTCATGCTCAGTCTGGTGGGGGCCGGATTGGGGCCCTTGATCGTCGGCGTGCTCAACGATTGGCTGGAACCCCGCTTCGGCGCTGAAGCCGTGCGCTATTCGCTCCTGGTCGTGATCGTCCCGCACACCCTGGCCTCGATCTTCAACCTGATGGCTGCACGCACGCTCCGGGAGGACTTGCGGGAGGCCTCGTCGTGATGCGCGCGAAGGGAGCGGGAAACGAATCGATCGTTCAGCGCTCGAGGGTCGATGACTCGGGCGTCTCGGCATCGCCTGGACTCACGCCCTGGGCGCACGATCGCCCGTGATCATCTCGCGGAAGAGGGCGAAGAACGTCTCCCCGGTCGTCGCCAGATAGACGTGAGCGATCAGGAAGAGCGTGAGAAAATAACCGAGTATCAGGTGCAGGATCGCGATCGGCCATAACCCCGGCCTTCCCATCACGTGCTCTGGCGCCAGGATCGGAAAGAGCAGGAGTACGCCCGAGGCCGTCGAGATCGGCATCAACACGTACATCACGATCGCATAGGCCAGCTGCTGGATATGATTATTTCGAAGCCCCGGGGAAATGGGCGGCGGGTCGCCACGGAACATTCCGTGCCCGTAATACTTGGCCTGCACGACCGTCGAATGAATGAAGTCGACATCGCCCGGCAGGTAATGGCGTTGATGACCGGAAACCACATTCGCGACGACGAAAAAGATCCAGAGAGCCGCGTTGGCGATTCCGGACGCATTATGCGCCTTGACCGCAACCGAGAACGGAATCCATGCCCAGAACGTTCCCGCCAGATGCATGCTCAGGCCGGTCAACATCAGAATCAAGAAGAGCAGCGCCTGCATCGCGTGCCAGAGACGTAGCCAGAGTGGATTGACGATCTCAGTCTTCATGCCGCCACCTCACCCGCAACGTATACACCACCCGCGCGAACCCGTGGAGCACGACGATTCCGACAACGGCCGTGAACAGAATCAGGCCCAAACGTTCAAGCATCGGACTTCGGCTGGATCCGACCACGTAGACATCCTCTCTCAGGCTATTGCTGTGCTCGGCGCGTTGCGGTCCGTAGACGACGTCCAGGAGTAGCGAGATCGGCGTGTGGCAACTCGAACAGTCGCGGACCGCTTGATCCTTGCCCGTGACATCGTGGTGCGTGGATTCCGTATCGGCCGTATGACACGCGATGCATTTCACCTTGCGCAGGTGATTCGCATAATTGGGAAAGGTGTCGTGTGCGGACCGCACGTCCTGCTGGGCGAAACGAGAGCGGCGCTCGGAGGTGGAACTGTGGCAACGCAGACATAAGGCATTGCTCTGATCGATTCTCAGCAATGCATCGCCGGAGTCGTTGATCGGTCGAAAAGCGTGCGGGTCGTGGCAGTCATGACAATCCATGCGGCCGAGATCTGTATTTCCGTGCACACTTTCCTTGAGATCGGCCTTTCGCTCCGGCAGGTGCAGCCATTCGAGTGCGGGATCTCCCTCGTGGCAGAGAACGCAGGAATAGAGCGCGGGCCTACCCGAACCGCGATGTGGGGGGGCAGCGTCATATCCCCTTTCATGGCAAGTGCGGCAGGCGAGCGACCCGTGCGAGGAGTTCTCGAAAGTGGTGGTGTCGATCGACAGGTAGATCGTGCGCCCCGCGACCGGATCATTGATCTGCCAATCATTGATACCGTGGCAGCTCTGACAGGCAGCGCTATCCGCGTCGAGCCTCCCCGCCGCCGCCACCACCGGGGAGGGCCAGCCACCAGCAAGGCCGAAAACGACCAGGCCGAAGGTCAACAATCGCTCCTTGTGTCCTGCGCAGCGACTCATCGAGGACTCCTCGGCGGTAGGGCTCCGCCTCGCTGGAGAATCTCCAGGCGGCCGGAAATATGTGCGTCCAAATGTCTCACCAAGTGACAATTCTAGCAATCGAAGGTACAGATCGGAGGCAGTTGATTATGACTCTTCGCCGCGAGAAGGGTTGATCCATCCGGCCATCGTGTCGCGTGACAACCCGTACTCGGGCCATTGTACTCGGGAATCGCAACAGGCTGACCACCGTCCACGCGATCTTGAAGCCACTGAGTCCGATGACTGCAAGATTGGCACGTATGATGCTAGTTTCGTTCACCGGGAGCACACTCCATGATGTCAAAGGCAAGCAGAACTCGAAATCTCACCCTTCTACTCCTCCTATTGATTCCGGCCTCGTTCCTGGCCGCGCGCGGCGGCGGAGCGGATGACGAGCCCGCGCCCACGAAGGGCCCGCGCTGGGTCGGTTCCTCCGCCCGGAGCATCGATGTCGGAAAGGCGACCTTCGCGACCTGCGTGGGTTGCCATGGCGAAGCGGCCAAGGGTCGCGTGGGAATTGGACCACGAATCGCGAGCGAGAGCTATTTGGCGGCCGCTGGCGACGATTTTCTGATCCAAACCATCGAGAAGGGGCGGATCGGCACGACCATGGTGCCCTGGGACGGCATCCTGAGCGACGAGCAGATCCAGGGGCTGGTCGCCTACCTGCGATCGCTTCATCCAGTCGCTCCCGCAACCCTGGACGAATCAAAGCTCAAAGGCGATGTCGAAAACGGAGAGCAGATTTTCCGCACGATCTGTTCGGGCTGCCATGGTCGATCAGGTGCAGGCTATCAGGAGACGGCCAATGGCACGGGGATCGGACGCAAGGCCTTCCTGGATTCCGCCAGCGATGGCTTCATCCGATACATCGTGAGCCACGGGAAGACCGAGACGATGATGCGTGGATTCGCCGAGAAGAACGTGACCGCGATCGCCAATCTCACACCGCAGGAGATCGACGACACGATCGTCTACCTGCGCGCAAACGCCTGGTAGCAGACCTGCATTCCTGGCCGGAATGATTCGAAGCCAGACGCGATCGAGAACGGCGCAAGCGTGCCGAAGGGGAAAGCAATGTCGAGTGAAGAGAATCCGGAAACCACAAAGAAGGCTTCGAGCACAAACCATTATGGCTCGAAGGAGCGCGAGGTCCTTTCGGAGCCCTCCCCGACCCCCGAGCCGACGGGTTTCCGCAGACGCACCTTCCTCAAGGGCGTGGCGACCGCAGCCGTTGGCGGCGCGGTCGCGTGCGGGCAGGGAGAGGAGAACGAACACGTGGACGCGCCCGAATCCAGCGCCCACAAAGCGGCCTCTTCGCCGGACGGAACACCCGCGGTCCCCGCCAAGGATGTTCCCACCGACATCCTGGCCCAATGTCCCTATTGTGGCGTCGGTTGCGGCACGCTCATCCAGACCGAGAAGGGCCGGATCGTCGGGATGAAACCGGATCCGAAACATCCCACGAATCGCGGACTGCAATGCATCAAGGGGCTGACGTCGGCGGAGGCGATCTATGTAGATCGCTTGACCGTTCCCCTGGTTCGCAAGGACATGACCGACATCATCAAGGGCCACGCGAGTTCGACCAAGGGCCGATTCGACGACTCGGTTTTCCGTGAGGCGACCTGGGAGGAAGCCGAGCAGATCATCGTCGATCAGACGGTCGCCAGCATCGAGAAATTCGGTGGCAACTCCATCAGTCTCTACGGATCGGGGCAGCTCCCCGTCGAGGGGCAATACCTCGAAAACCTGTTCATGAAGGGTGTGATCGGATCGAATACCATCGAAGCCAACGCTCGAATGTGCATGACGTCAGCGGTCACCGGTTATTTCAAGAGTCTGGGAAGCGACACACCACCGACCTCCTATGAGGACATCGAGCTGGCCGACATGGTCACTCATTGGGGCCACAACGCGCGAGGCTCCCATCCGATCGTCTTCTGGCGCATCGCCGACCACAAGACCAAGACAGGAATTCCGACGCTCGTCGTCGACCCACGGCGGACGGGAACCGTTCAGGGATACGAGGGGGTCGACCCGAGTAACTCCTACCATTTTTCCACCATCAACGGAGACATCTCGATCCACAACGCGATCGCGCACGTTCTCCTCACCAAACATGATGATGCAGTCGCCTGGCATCTGCTGAAGGAGCACGCGACGGGGTGGAAACCCTATATAAAGGCCTGCAAGGAACGTTATTCGCCGGAGCAGGTCGAGCACATGACGATGATCGATCCGAAATACCTTCGCGAGTTGGCGGCGGTTTGGGCGGAGGCGTCCAAAAAGGGACGCAAGCGGGGCCAGGGCGGCGTGCTCTCCTTCTGGGGGATCGGATACAACCAGCACCTGCACGGGCAGAACAACACCGTCAGCCTGATCAACTTGATGGCCCTCTCGGGCAATATCGGGCGGCCCGGATGTGGCCCCTTTTCGATGACAGGTCAGCCCAATGCGATGGGAGAGCGACTCACGGGCGGACTCACGGGTCGCCTCCCTTTCAATCATGGTCTCGAAAACGAGAGCTGGCGCAACCACATCGCAGACATGTGGAGGGTTCCGCGAGAGCGACTCGAAAAGGTGAAGGGGCTCCAGAATACCGGCTATGCGGTAGGGATGATGGAGCGGGCGCTGAAGGACGAGGTCAAGCTGATGTACCTCATCTATGCGACGCATATCGACCTTCCGGATCAAAACACGCTGGTCCGACCGGCGCTCACGAAGACCTTCAACGTGGTCCAGGAGATCTACCGGCACGCTCCCAACAACCTCTATGCCGACGTGATCTTGCCAGCGGCGACCTGGGGCGAGTGGGTGGGGGGGACCTATATCCAATCCGAACGAAGGGTCTACGTGACCGACGGAACGGCGAATCCCATCGCCGGGACCCGACCCGACATGGACATGGTCATCGACAAGGGGAAGATGATTGCCGACCGACTCGGGCTCGATGCCGATGCGATCTTCCCCTACAAGCGCATGGAAAACGGTTTCTACGATCCCGAGGATGTTTTCCGCGATCTGGTGCGCGCTTCGAAGGGGTCGGATGCGGATCTTTCGGGCATGCTCGAGGTGGAGGAGAAAGACGGGGTCGGCCTTTACGATCAAATCCGTCAGCACCGCGGAATCCAGTGGCCCGCTCCGACCTATGCGATCGCCAAGGCCGGCGGAACCAAGCGCCGATACCTCGGACAGGAGAACTGGTTGCACAAGCCCTATGGCGCCTTTCGCACCAATGATGGCAAGCTGCATATCCATCTCTGCGAACAGAACTACGAGGGCCGCGAGAAGATCATCGCGGAACTCTCCCGGGCGGGGACCGAGGAGGGCTTTTACCTGATCGACAACATGGACCTGCTGAAGACGGCTCGCGACCGTGGGCTGACGCCGGAACTCCCGGACGAAGCGTTCCGGGGCCGAGCCGCAGCCGACATCCCCAAGGACAAATACCCCTTCTGGGTCGGTCTCGGCGTGGTCTACGAACATTTCCACACGTCGAAGACCATCCGTGCCGGAACGACGCGCCGCCTGGTTCCCGAGATGTACGTCGAAATGCACCCGGAGGATGCGAAGGATCTGGGGGTCGCCGACGGGGAATGGGTCAGGGTCGTCACGCGTCGAGGATTCTACGAGGCGCGGGCCTCCATCGGCCTGGATTCGGTGGTTCGTCCCGCACGCAATACGGTGCCCAAGGGCTATATGTTCAGCCCCTGGAATCTCTCGGTGGCCGACTCGGCGGATCCGGCGAAGAATCGCTGGCTGGTCAATGGCGTGAGCCACCGAGCCTTCGATCCGGTGAGCGGGCAGGTGGACTTCAAGAAGCTCGCCGGGCGTATCGAGAAGATCACCTAGACTCTCGCATTGGAGTTGAGAATGTCGGGCCGTCGTCATTTCCTGGGCTTGTCGATCTCGGCTCTGATCGGCGGACTCGGTGCGCTCTTCGCCGGGCCCCGCAGGGCCCGATCGGGTTTCCTGCTTCGGCCACCAGGGGCGAGACCGGAATCCGATTTTCTGGACGCGTGCGTGCGCTGCATGCGCTGCGCTGATGCCTGCCCCAACGGCTGCATCCGATTCCACGGCCTCTCAGAAGGACTCGAAAAGGCGCTCACTCCCTATATCCACGCCCGATCTCGTGGCTGCATCGTCTGCGGAAAATGTGCGGAGGCCTGTCCGACGGGTGCCCTGAAGCCCTTCGAGACTTCGCCGGAAGGCCTGCTCGCCGGCGTCAAGATGGGCACGGCCCGATTGAACAAGAGTCTCTGCTTCAGCTACAACGGCCGGACATGCGGTGCCTGCTATCGGGCCTGTCCACTGCCCGGAACCGCGATGAAGATCGGGCTCTACGAGAAGCCGCTCCTCCAGGAGGCCGACCAATGCATCGGATGTGGGTTATGCGAGCAAGCCTGCTTGCATCTTCCCCAGGCGATTCGCGTGGTTCCCGTATCGGAGACCGTCGGATGATCAAGCTCGATCGACGCCTTCCACAAATTCTGCGTCGTGCGACCCAATGCGCGGTGCTCTTCTTCATCGCGTTCACCGCCTTCGGCGGTCTGTACCGAAATTACAAGATGGCCCACGGCCAGCAACGCCTCGTCACCCTGATGGAGGGACCGGTCTGGGGCGCTCTCTACGGCCTCTACGAGAAGATGCTCTCGGTATTCGGCGATCCCTTCGAAGCCAGCGACCTCTTGCTGGGGTTCCCCTGGTCGGGACGCCTCTTTGGACTGGAAACGGTGGACCCCCTTTTGACGGCTTCCCTCGCGGTGCGGGGCATCATCCCCCCCTCCTCGCTCTTCCTCGGCCTCGCCATTCCAGTCGGGATCGCGTTCGTATTCGGCAAGTTCTTCTGCAGTCACCTATGCCCCGCGCGCCTCCTCTTCGAGCTCGGCGAATCCGTGCGACGCGGATTGACCCGCCTCGGTCTCGAACTTCCCGAGTGGTCTTCCCCTCTTCGACTCGGGGGGTGGGTGCTCCTCGGCGGATTGCTGGCGACGACTTTCTCGAGCGCGGCGGTCTGGCTGCTGATCCTGCCCTACGCGAGCCTCGGCGTGGGCGTGCACCTCTGGGTGGCCGGCGGTGCACCCACTGTGTTCTTTTGCGTCCTCGTTTTCTGGCTCGCGATCGACGTCTTGCTGGCACCGGGGCTCTTCTGCAAGAACCTCTGTCCGACCGGCTCCCTGCTCGAGCAGTTCGCTCGCTTTTCGCGGCTTCGAATCACGAAGCGAATCGATGCGAGTCCATGCCCGAATGGCTGCCACGTCTGCAAAGAGACCTGCCCCTACTCGCTGCTTCCGAAAGACGAAATGCACGATCCTTCCTGTGATGCCTGCGGCCGATGCGTCGAGGCCTGTCCGCGCGAAAGGCTGCAACGCCGTCTCATGTTCCCGATCGTCGGCCTCCTGGCGATCGCATGGCTCCCCGGAGTCGCCGATGCTCACCACAACAAGGGCATGCCCCATTACGGCTATTTCGAGAACTATGCCCAAGTTCCGAGTGAAGAATACCTGACGATTCAGGGGCGCTGGGAGATGGGGGCCACCCTCTTCAATTTCCAAGGACTCGACCGCCGCACCGCCGATACGCCGAATGACGTCAAGATCTACATCTCTCTCTTCGACGTGGAGGCCGGAAGTGGATGGGAGGGGCTCGTGGATTTCTCGATCCTTCACGAAGGCGAACCGATTGCGGAGTTCACCCGCGAGAAGGTCGACGAGGAGTCGGTTTACTCGACGCGGGAGACGATTCCCGAAAGCGGCGACTACGAGCTCATCGCAAGGGTCGATGGCGACCGCATCTCCCTGCCCTTCCACGTCGACCTCGCAGGGGAAGGTCTGCGCTGGGGCCCGATCCTGGTGTTGTCCCTCTTCGGCCTGGGGCTATTCGGGCTCGCGCTCTTCGGCCGAACCCGACGCAGAAGCGGACGCGGCCATCGTCGAATGGGGCGGACTTGATGGAGCCGCTCTCACGCAGAGCCCTGATGGGCGATCTCTTCCGCCGGACACTCGATGTCGCCACGAGGGCGGCTCGATCCGGTGTGGATCGTCGCTTTCCGCCGCGCCGCCGCCCGCCTGGGGCCAGCCCCGAACCCGCCTTCCTCACGCAATGCACGCGCTGCGGCGCCTGCGCCGAAGCCTGCCCCCATGATGCGATCCATCATTTCGACGAGGAGACGGGCCCTCTCGCGGGCACGCCGGTGCTGATTCCGGAGAATCGGGCTTGCCACCAATGTGAGGATTTCCCCTGCGCGGCCGCCTGCCCGGAACCGGCGCTCCAGATGCCGAGTACGACGACCTGGCCTCTGGGTCGGGTGCGACTCGTCGAGGAGCACTGCATCGCCTTCATGGGCCCGGAATGCGGTGCTTGCATCAACACCTGCCCCGCAGATGCGCCCGCGCTCCGACTCGAACACTGGCGACCCCATCTGGACGCAGAGTTCTGCGTGGGATGTGGCCTCTGCATCGAGCGCTGCCCGACCTCCCCCAAGGCCCTCGAATTGGAACCTCTCGAAGGTGGGGTGACTGGCCGCCAATAACATGAAAGCGATGGATGCGCCCTCCGAACCGACTCTGATACCAGACCCATCCGAGCGCTGTCGAGACGGCCAGAGCCACACCGACCCTCTCGATCTTGCCCCGGCTCCACGGTCGTTCCCCTGGACCTCTCCCGTCGCCGCATTCACGACCAGCTGATAGGCTCGCCCCCGGTGTTGCATGACCAGGAACCACACAGGCAAGAGCACATGTTCGTAGGGCAAGGCATCCCATCGCGTCGAGATCAAATGAATGCGCTGTTGATCTCTACCGATGTCGCGCTTGGCGGTGGAATGCAGCTCGTCCTCGATACGCTGACGCGCAATCTTGAATCCCTCATCGAGGGGAACGCCGTAGGTTTTGGCGACATAGCCCGCCAATAAATCCGGTGCATGGGAAACACATTTCTGGAAGGGCCAGGATTCCAACCCGTCAAGGATCTCTCGGGGAAACGAACGATCGGCGGAGACGGGCCGATCATCGAAGAGCCGCTGAAAACTCCCCGACGCGGGGCGCCAGCGAATCGTACGCCGCCGCTCGTCACGTCCGTCCACCCACACCGTCCGCTCACGGATCGTCCCTCGCTCGCCGGAATAGCGGGTGAAGATCATGGCGTCGAAGGTCCAATAGGGCTGGTAGACGCCGCGGATACGATCGGGCACATCGGATTTCCGGAAATCGTTCGGCGCGAACCACAGACCCTCGAGCCAGGATCCCACGGCTTTCCTGGCGCGACCCAACGAAATCCCGAAAGGCAACACCGCGTCAACCGGAATGCGATTTTCGGCTCGTGCGACCGGTTCAATGTGAATCGGCGAGGCGCAATAGACACATTTCTGGGTCGTCAGGTTGCCGCAAAAGATCATGATCGAAGCGCAGAAGTCGCAGCGAGCCCCATAGCCGCTCGCGCCCCCGGTGTCTTCGTCCTCACGCTGCTCGACCTGGGCCCCGAACACCAATACGAGGTCCTGCTCGGAAAATTAGGTGTCGGGATCGAGGCTGGTCTCCTTGCCCAAACCGCAATAGGGGCATCGCAACGGCTGGCTCCCTACATAAAAACCAGATCGGCGCCGCAACCCTCGCAGGAAAAATCCGACGAACGGGTTTCGGGCGGATCATTGACGGATTCTCTGCGCGCGGGGTCCATGATCGATTCCTCGGTCGTGACCCCGTAGAAATCGGCCCGGGTGCGGAGGGACTTGAGGGGACTTGAAGCTGCCCGGAGATCAGAGGGTGGGCCGCAGGACTGCATGAAGGTGTCCAACGACGGGCGCGAGCAGCGACCGGCCGGGCGGGTTGCGCCGCCCACTCTCGATCGACGCACTTCACGCACGCCGATTTCGGGACCTCGCGCTCCCACTCCCATCGGCTCCCGCTCCCCTCAGCTGAGAACCGTCGTCGCATAGAGCTCCCGGTAGCCGTTCGGGAATTCAGTCTCGTCGTAGAAGCCCCTCGCGACCAGGAAGCGGTGGAACGCGGGCAGGTTGTAGCAGGGGATATTCGCCTGGAGATGATGTTCAAGGTGATAGTTGAGATGGAAAGGAGCGACGAAGAGCTTTTCCCACCATCGGACCCTCGTCGTCCGCGTATTCTTTCGCGGATCGAGATCGAAGAGATCCGGCACGGCGCCGTGCTCGGCCACCTGGCGCAGCCGCGCAATCAGCATGTAGGCCGTTAGATAGGCGATCGGCCACATGAGGAAGAGGAGAGCTTCACCGAACGCTATCAGCACGCCCAGGAGAAGGCCGTTCATGATCAGGTGGCCGGCCAGGGCGTTCCCATTCCAAGGCGCCTTCGCCAGATCCTGCTGCCCGCGACGCCAGGTCGCACGCAGGGCCTTCCACCCGGTCTGTCCCGTCAGATCACGAATGATCTTGCGCCGAAATCTCTCTCTCGAGATCGGATAGCTCTGATAGTTGGGGAGATCCGGATCCTTTCGGGTTCCCGCAAACGCATGGTGCTTCTGGTGACCCGCGGCGTAGCGGGGTTGATCGGACAGGATCGGATAGGCGCATAACCATTGACCCAGGACCGCGTTGGCCCAGCCTTGGGAAAAGAGCGCGCGGTGACCGCAATCGTGCAGGAGTGCAGCGAATGCGAGCTGGCGTCCGCCGAGGAGCGCGATCCCGACGAGGATCGTGAGCGGGTTCGTCCAGACCGAAACACCGAAGAAGATGGCCGCGATAAAGGTCCAATTGAAGGTGATATAACCGATCGCCTTCCAATCGCTCCTCTTCGTAAAGGGCTCGAACTCTTCGCGACTCGCGATATCGGTGACCTTCATTCGCCTCTCCGATCATGCATGACAGTCGAGAGATTCTATCTCATCCCGTCCAGTGAAATGAATTCATCTCGACTCGCGGGTGCCCGATCTCTCGAAGGGCTCCTCACTTCTCGAGGTGCTCGACGCCTGGGGGAAATCAGTGGCTCTCACGCCAGGCATCCCAATCGGGATCGAGGTCGGGAAGCTGGTCACGATCTCCGAAGATGCGTCCTTCGAGGATCGGTCCCATGAGGTCACTCTCGAGCACTTCACCGGCTGTCTGGATGCCGCTGCTCATCACGCCGGCGATGCCCGGACCGCTCGGCGTACTCGCACCGCAGAGGAACAAGCCCTCGATCTCGGTGCGCGGCCCCAGACGCAGTGGCCCCACCTGGCTGCACGACATCTCGATGCCATAGGACGTGCCCCCGGTCGATCGAGTAAAGCGCTCCTGGCTGACCGGGCTGGCCGCCTCTTTCCAAACGATGTGTTCGCGAAGATCGGGAATGATCTGTTGCGAAGTATCGATGAGCTCTTCGACGAGTGCGGCCTTGCTCTCTCGGTAGTCGGCATCGCGATGGTAACGCCCGCCATCGGCCGGTCCGCGACCGACATGCCAGACGTCGTATTCCCGGGGTGCCAACGTCATGATCTGCAGGTTGGTATGACCCTCGGGTGCGAGGTGTCGACTCTCGGGATCCTTCAAACTGGCAGCGGTCAGATAGCACATCGCTTTCGAAGTGAGCTTGCCCGCGTCGAGTTCGTCATAAATGCCCTCGAAATCGTAATCGCCCCAGATGAAATGGTTGCTATTCGGCATTCCGCGAGCAGCGAGGTCGATATCCAGCCCCAGATAGACGCAGAAGAGCGGGACGGCCATCTTGAGTGAGCGCACGCGCTCGACGGTCTCGGGCGCCCAATATTCCCGACCGACGAGTTCGGCGAAGGTCCGCTTCACGTCTGCGTTGGAAACGACAATCGGTGCATCGATCTCCTGCGGCGTGCGATTCTTCTTGCCCGCGAGCACACCGAGTACGCGACCGCCCTCGATGCGAATCTTGCGAACGGGACTCTGGGTGCGAACTTCACCTCCATAGGCGCGAATCGCCTCGATGAGTCGACCCGCGATCACCTGACCGCCACCGACGGGGTAATAGGCACCTCGTAGGAAATGATCCGCGAGGCCCGCTGCCATGACGACCGGGGTATCCGATGGGCGGACTGCGTAACAACCTTGCTCCCCGAGGATCACCGCCGCGGCCCGCTCGGAGAGATTCTTCCCCGCAAAGAGCTCCGTGATCGGACGCAGACCCCATTGCAGAAAGCCCGGAGCCACGTCCACCACATCGGACATGGCGAACTCGTTTCGCCGCAGGCGATGGCTGGCCGACGAGATCTCCTGCATCACGTCGAGCACGCCATCGAGTGCCTCTCTTTCATATGGAAAGGTCTCGTGCAAGCGCATGCGATAGCGATCCCAGCCGAAGGGCACGCGGAAGGTCAGGTCGGGAAAATGAAGGGTCGAGTAGCCGTCCGAATCAAGGGGACGAAAGACGACACGCTCGGCCAGACCGAGCCCATTCAACGCAGCGGTGATGACGCCGTCGCGCCCGCATTCACCGATATAGTGGATCCCGACATCGAATTCGTATTTCCGCCCCTGGTGCTTGCGGCGAAAGACCTGCGAATTGCCGCCGCCCACGTAATGCGCTTCGAGCACGAGCGTACGTTTTCCGGCCGCGCACAGATAAGCCGCCGTACACAGCCCGCCGAGTCCGGAGCCGATGACGATGGCGTCCCATTGTTCGCGTTTGTCGTCGAGATCGGGTCTCATCGCTTCGTCTCCGTCGAATATTTGGCGTGAGGAGGATCCGGGTGGACGCCCAACTGAACCGACGGACGAGTCCCACGCAGCAGCGCCTCGATCATGGGTGCCTCGAGCGCTTCGAAGCTACGCGTTCGCAACTGCCCCGCGAGTTCGAGAGCGGCCAACCCGTGCAGACCCGCCCAATAGAGATGGCTGACCGTCTCCGGATCGCCGTCGAGCACCCCCTCTGCACAGGCGTACTGGACGCTATTCCGAAAGGCCCCCCAGGCCCGCCCGCGGGCTGCGAGAAGTTCCGGGTACACCTCGGCATCGGGTTGCCCCAGCTCGAAGGCCACCCGATAGGCGTGAGGGTGCTCGCGGGCGAAGCGAAGGTAGGCCCGCCCGATCTCGATGAGCCGGCCTTCGGCGCCGGCTTCACGCGCAGCCGACTGCTCGCACGCGCGGGCGAGTTGTGCGAAGGCGCGCGCCCGAACCACGGCGAAGATCTCGTCCTTGTTGCGGAAATAGCGATAGGGTGTCCCGCGACTGCACCCCAACTCGTCCGCGAGCCCTCGCAGGCTCACGCCCGCCACGCCCTGCTCCGCAAATCGCCGCGTCGCCACATCGCAGAGGCGGCGGCGGAAGTCTTCGACAACCCGATCGCGCAGAGCGGGGCGACCCATCCCGCCAGGGTCTCGCATTAAATTGTCACTGTCAATTTTTCTTGATGGCTTCAACGCGCGATCCAGCGCGTTTTCCCCCTGGGCAGAGAGCCGCCGTGGAGCGACATCAAATACCGGAATTCACCAGATCAACATTGCGATTGCGTTTGCATCTGATAAACATGAATACGAATTATGATTCATATTTTCTGCAGGGTATCAGCCATTGAGTCCCCACTCTCAGATCCGATGGATTCGACCCGTCCTTCAGGTGCGCAGCCAGCAGACACTCGAGCGCCTGCTCGATAGCGCGGAAGAGCTGATCGCCGACAAGGGCTTCGAGGACATCACGGTCGCGGAGATCGCGTCGCGCGCCGGTGTCTCCGTGGGTGCGGTCTACTCTCGCTTTCACGACAAGCAGGGCGTGCTGCATTGCCTGCAGGATCGCTTCGTCGACGAGGCCAACCTGACCACCGATAACGCCTTCGACCCCGAACGATGGAGGGGGGCGAGCATCGAAGAGATCATCAGCGAGCTGATCACCTTTCTGGTCGAGATCCACCGCAAGCGCCGTGGCGTGATGCGCGAATTGGTGGCCCGCGCCAAGAACGAACCTTCGATGATCGAACGCAAGGGACGCCTCGTCGCGCGGATCGGGGAGTGCCTCGAATCCTTGCTGATCGCGCGCGCCGAGAGGATCGGGGCTCCGGCCCCAGCGATGGCGATTCGCTTCGGGCTTCGACTCGTTCTCTGCATGCTCGAGCAGGCGATCCTCTTCGACGATATCCGCGCCTACGGAATCCCCGACTCGGACGAACAGCTCGCGTCAGAACTCACGCGAGCCTATCTGGCCTATCTCGACGTAAACGGGGAATCGCTGAGCGTCGGACCTACGAACAACCTTGAAGATGAACTTGAGACGAGGAGAGAATAATGGCGATTGCGTTTCCTTCATTGGATTTCTTCGAGGAACTCGCGCGTCGAATGGAATCGAACGCCGCCGAGTTCGAGAAACTCGGCTTCTGCGACACCGTGATGGGAATCAAAGTGGATGGCGACTCGTCGCATCTCTACTCCCTGACCTTCGACGTCTTCGACTGCTCCGAGGTCCGCGAACTGTCGAGAGCCGACGACGCTGAGCTCGATTTCCTGCTCGAAGCTCCCCTGCCGCTCTGGAAGGAAATGTTCGAATCGATCCAGAAGAACGGTCGGCCCGATCCAGCCTACACCTTGAACAGCCTTTCCCATGTCGGTGACCGAATGCGGGTCGTCTACGACGATCCAGAGGGACACGACAAATTCTACCGCTTCATGGCCACGATCCAGGCATTCGTCGACCAGGCATCAGACCTCGAAATCGCGTGGGCCTGAGGCCCGCGTCCGGAGGACAAAACCCGATGAGTTATTACGGCGCAAACGATTTCTCCTACAACTCCGACTTCAATCTCCGCATTCGCGATATCAAGAAGGGCAATCTCGATTTCAGCTGGCTCGACGACGCACGCGAAACGATCGAGATACGCCGCCGGGATCCCCGGCGCGGCCTCACGCTCGAGGATTGCGAGGTTGGCCCCTACGCGATCGACAACACACCGGATATCGTGCGAGAGAACCGCGGCGTGTCACCCCGTGGCGCAATTCTGGCCGAGGGATCCGATCAGCCGGATCTCGGACCTTCGCTCAACAAGAGAACGGATGTCTGGGGTTATCGCGTCCAGCGCTATTGGGAAGAGGCCATGAGCCGGCAGTGGGATGTTTCGACGGATATCCCCTGGCAGGAAATGGACAAACACGAGATCCCCGACGAAGTCGAAATCGCCTTCTGCCAGCTCTGCACGCTCCTCTCCGAAGTGGAGATGATCGCCACCGATCTGCCCGCCAAGTGGAGCCACCACATGAATAGCCATTTCCAAGAGGTGAAGGGCTTCATCGCAACACAGGCCATCGACGAAGCACGGCATGCGGAAGCCTTCCGCAAGCGGGCGCTGGCGGGGGCGGGGCTCTACCGAGCCAGCGTGCGCGGCGAACATGCACTCAAAGGGATCCTCGAAGCCGACAGTTACAGCGAGGGCAGCGTCTTTCTTCACGTGCTCGGCGAAGGATTCATCTTGACACTCTTCCGCTCGAGCGAGTTCATCTCCCCCACTCCCGTGGAGCAGCGGATGTTCCAACTCGTGATGCAAGACGAGGCGCGGCATGTCTCCTACGGACTGCAGCATCTCAAATACCTGATGGATCATTGCCCGGAGATCCGACCGCAGATCAACGGTTTCCTCGACGAGGCCGAAAGGCATCTGACGGGCCTCTTCAACCCAGACCAGCTCGAAAGCATGATCGTTCTCGGCGGAAAGGGGACTTCCCCCGAAGCCATCCGGCGCGGGATCGCGGTGGTCGGAGCCTTCCAGGGCAAGCAAATCGAAGAGTATTTCCACCGGGCCGAGCGGGCGGGTCTACCCGAACGACGCGAACGCAGCCCCTTGCTGGAACTTCAACAGCGCATGATCGCCGGCGTGGCGTGCTGATTCGAGGAGACGAACGAGATGGGCTACTACGCACGAGATGATTTCTTCAACAATCCCGAAATCCTGCAGCGCTCTATCGAAATCCTGAAGGGCACGCTCACGCTGGACTGGATGGATCTCGACGTCAAGGAAGCGAAGTGTCGGCCGAGCAACGCGCGGCGCGGCCTGACCTTCGATGACACGAATATCACCGGCTATGGCTGGAATGAGATCCCCGAGAAGATCCGCCACAACTACTCAATGGCACCGCGAGGTGCGCATTTGCCTCCTGGATTGCCTCACCTGGGCTACGACATCAATCGCAAGAGCGAAGTCTGGTCCGATAATGCACCCGCGCTCTACGAGGAGTCGAAATCTCGCCATTGGATTCCCTCGCGTGAGGTTCCCTGGGATGCTGTCGAAGAACTCGGACATTCCGAGGAATTCGAACGCGGCCTGGCTCAACTCTACACAGACCTAACATGTATGGCGACGCTTCTCGGCGATATCCCCTCGAAATGGGTGTGGCATATCAACCAGGAGTTGGTCGAACTCAAGATGTGGCAATGCACGCAGATGTTCGATGCCGCCCAGATGGCCGACGTCTTTCGGAAACGGGCGATCGCGGGCGGCACGGGCCTGGGTCGAGATCATGTCTCCCTCGGCGAATTACTGAAGAGCGTATTCGACGCGGGCAATTACCCCTGCGCCTCGGCCTCTGCCCATCTTCTCCTGTGCGGATTGATGCAGGTATTGCTCCGCCATATGGGTGCCCTTTCCAGAAACGCAGCAGACCAGACCATCGCTCGCTTCGCCGTCCAGGACGTCTCCCGATCACTCGCATACGGAATTGGACATATCCAATACCTGCTCGGGCAGCGACCCCACGAAGCGACGAGCCTTCGGGACCATCTCGACGAAGTGGAGAGCGCGTTAGTCGGCCTTCTGGCCGCCCCCATCTTCATTTCAACGCTCGCCCTGATCACGGCGGGAAGTCGCAGCGAAGCGGGCAACGCCGTACCGGCCGTGACCGCGCTCTACCGCTGCCTGGCCGATGAACACGGAGCGCGGCGGCGAGCGGCCGGCATCGAGAGCGAGTCGAGCCCGCTCGAAGCCTTCGTTCAGGAGATGGAGACATAACGCCCGAATGAGCTGCACGCGGTCCTCGCCGAATCACGATCGGCCGGCCGCCGGTGGCTCGGCGCTCAGCCGAGCACGTGGGGCAGCACCCGATCGGTAAAGATCCCGAAGGTCTTCTCGCTGAGTGGGGAGAGCAGCAGATAGTCGAGCGAAATCTCCTCTTCCAGTTCTTGCAGGAGATCGACGACGCGTTCGGGAGATCCGTGGAGGACGACGTCCGAAAGATAATGCTCTTCGGGATCCATCGCCTTCCCGTCTTCGCGGAAGGAAGCGAGAGCCTGCTTCGGGAGGTAGGAGTTCGCGGTCCATCGCGCGCCTCGGCGAGCGATCGCCTCCGCCTCCGCATCTCCCTCCGCCACGGCAACGAGCCGAGCGACCGGGATCTCACGACCCTTCGTTTCATGACCGGCGTCGGCCAACCCATCGAAAAAGATCTGCTTCTTTCGCGCGATCTCTCGGTGTGCGGAATGGGGGTCCATCATCACGGAGAGGCCAGACGCCGCCGCCCACTCGATCGCGCCCACCGATGTGGCCGCCGCCCAGACCGGCGGATGCGGTCGCTGGGCGGGCTTCGGCAGGACCTCGACACCGTCGAAGGAGTGGAAGCGACCTTCATAGTGCAACCTCTCCTGGGTCCACGCCGCGAGCACGATTTCAACGGCTTCCCGGAAACGATCTGTACTCTCTTCGGGCGGCACACCGAAGACCTCGAATTCCACCGGGTCGAACCCACGACCCGCGCCCCAATTGATTCGGCCGCCCGTCAGGACATCGAGCAATGCGATCTCCTCGGCGATTCGCAGCGGGTGATAGAGCGCGGCGAGAGTCACTGCGGTGCCGATACGCAGATTCTCCGTGCGGCCCGCGATATGGGCTGCCATGACGTGTACCGAGGGACAGACGCTATAGCCGGTGAAATGATGTTCAGCGAGCCAGACAGCGTCATAGCCGGTGCGGTCCATGATCTCGACGCGTGCGAGCGCTCTCTCGTATACATCTTCGAGGGGGATACTCCGCTCGCGCCAGCCGAAGAACTGCAGTACCCCGACCTTCACGCCCCCTCCTCGCTGAGCAAGGGCGCCGTCGCCGCACCGCGCAGCATCACGCCCCTGCGATGCGCGCCCACTTGATTGCGACCGTCCTCGATCCTCTCTTGCACCGCCGCCTCCAACTTTCGTAATCGCTGATCATCGACTCCTGAGATCCGCCCCGACTTCGACGACCATTATGTCATAGGGCGAGCCGAATGAGCGGATCGCCTCGCGCCGCACCACCGCAGCGTACCCGCCCCGCCCCGGACGCGGACGCTGGCGACATCCACCTCACTCGGGATCCAAGGGGCCGGTGGACGAGCGCCCCTTCCCGGATCCCCGACGAGGTGAGGCGCGCGCATCACGACCGAGGCGGTTCTGGGATACGCTCCAGGATCGAGTGGAGCCGGGAAGAACAACGCTCAGACAACCGAGAGAGGTCCCCAGAATGTCAGAATTCATGAAACAATACGGGCCCTGGGCCATGATTGCCGGCGGAGCGCAAGGAATCGGCGAAGCCTATTCCCGTGACGTCGCAGCCAAGGGCCTGAACGTAGTCGTGCTCGACAATTCGCAGGAGGCGCTGGATTCATTCAAGCCCGAGATCGAAGCGGACTATGGGGTCGAGTGCCTGGCGCTTCGGGTCGACCTGGCGCGCTCCGATCTATTGGAAGTCGTGACAGAAGCGGTGGGTGATCGAGAGGTCGGACTGCTGATCTACAACGCCGGACTTGCCGATGTCGGCCCCTTCTACAAGAAGGAAACGGGCCTCGAATACGAGCAGATGAGAATCGCCATCAATATCACCGGCCCACTCATTCTCAGCTACCACTACGCGAAACCGATGTTGGCCCGCAGGGCGGGTGGCATCATCCTGATGTCATCCGGAGCCGGTCTCCAAGGATCCCCCTATTATGCCCATTATTCGGCGACCAAGGCCTACGATATTGCCCTCGCCGAAGCGCTCTGGGGCGAATTCAGGCCCTACAACGTGGATGTATTGGCGTGCGTTGCGGGCATGACGCTCTCCACCGCAGCGAAGGGCTATCAGCACCTCGACACGTCGACCTTCCAGACGACGACCGAGCTGGTCGAGGAGGCGATGGCAGCCCTGGGAAAAACATCCACCCTGATGGCGGGGGAATCCAATCGGAGGAATCAGGAAGCCCTGAACGCCATGCCCCGGGAGGCGCGGATCGAGATCATGGGAAAGCATGCGATCGACAATTTCCTCGGTGGCGAGGCGCCCGAACAGAATCTCTAGTCGATCGAGGCGTTCCCGACCCCACTCTTCCTGCCCCCTTGGTGATCTCCCATCGCTCCGCTCAGAGAAATTCGAGGAGCGCGCTGCGGAAGGCCGCGGGCTGGTCCAGCATGATCGCATGACCCGCGCCCGGGATCTCGACGGCCCGCCCCTCGACGAGCACATCCGAGACCATTCGCCGAAGAGTCTCCGCCGGCAGCAGGGGGGAGTGCTCACCACGAATCACCAGTGTGGGGCAGGTGATCCTCTCCAGGTAATGCCAGATGCGCGCATTCTCCTTTTCCAGCCATGCCTTGCGGTCGAATTTCATGCGGGTCTCAACGCTGCGCTTCGATTCACGGCGTAGGAAACGAGCGTCGAGTTTCGGGGAGAAGGAGCCATCTGGGGTCCGCCGCAGCGAATGCTCGGCAAACGACGCGCGAGCCTTCGCTTCGAGCAGAGGGTAGATCTCGGCCAGCGTCGCCTCGTAATCCGCCACTCGATCGAATCGGGGAGCGAGCAGACGCAGGCTCTCTGGGCGCGCCGCATCACCGCGATCAACGGGAATATCGGGACCCGCCTCCGCGAGGACCAACCGGCTCGTGCATTCGGGATGACGGCCCGCGAAACGCAAGCAGGCATGCCCGCCCTGGGAATGTCCGACCAACACGACCGAATCGAATTGAAAATAGTCCACGACCGCTTCGACATCCCGTGCGATCGCCGCATTGTGATAGCGGTATTCCGGGTCCGACTCCGAATCGCCGTGACCGCGGTTGTCGATAGCCACCACACGGTAACGATCGCGTAGATCGGGAACGAGCACGTCCCACAAATGGGCATGATGGCCATAACCGTGCACGAAGAGCAGGGGCACACCCTCACCGCCCCAGTCGACCACGTTGAGCATGAGATCATCCGCTCCAGGAACCATTCGTCGGGTCGCACGCATTCACCCTCTCTACCCCAATGGAGTGGGCGCAACAAGCCGTATCGATTCTCCGACGGACGCGCAGCCCTCCATCCAGGGGTACGGAACCCTCGACGACCCGGCCCGGGACATCCACGGAACGAACTGAGAGGACGCAGAGATTGGCCGCCTTCGCAGCATTGCCAGGGGCAGAAGAAGCTTGATAGGCTCACTCTTCGAGGCCGGGATCGAACACGGGCCCTTTCCCGCGAAGCCCGGTCCGGCGTTCTCTGCGCCGCTTCAGGAGAGCACGATGTTTCTACTGCGCGAAGAGCACAAGGTTATTGGACTCAAGGAGGAGGATTTCGAGGAGACCTATCGCAATGAATGGCTGCCGGCGCTCGCGAAGAGCGAAGATGCGCGCTTGCTCTATTTCACACATCTGGCCCACGGCTCGGGTCATTCCTACCGCGTCGTGACCTATACGCTCCTGCGCGACGGTCTCGCCTGGGGGCGCCTGGTCGACCGGGTCGATCGCGGCGATCTCAAGAGTCTGAGCGAGAAGCTCGACGAATCGCGCTACGACGTCGAAGCGAAGCCGCTCTTGCCCCTGCCCTGGTCGAAGATTCAACAGATCGAGATCGACGAGGTGCCGACCGAGCCGGGTGAGCACGAACTCTCGCTCTTCATGGAGGACACCGTCTGGCCTTTCGAGGGCCGATTCGAGGAATATGTCCGGCGCTCCGGAGAGCAATACTCGACGGAATACGACAAGAGCTTTCCAGATACGCCGAAGCTACTCGAGATCCAGTCCTCTTTTCGCACCACCTACGGCAGCCACCAGCGGCAAGAGGTCGTGCTGTGGCAAAAGGTGCTTCGGCCCGAGGGCCTGCTGCATTTGATCACGGAAGAGATGCCAAAGAGCTTCAAGAAGCCTGGCCGCTGGATGCTCGATGCCTTGTCCTTGCGCGACCAATGGCAGAGCCGCTTGTTGCGCACCTCGAGCTGGTCGCCGCGCTTCTGAGTGGCGGCGGCGGTAGACTGTCATGAACCCTGAACGGATCGCGCCGCTTTGCTGTTGCGATCAGAGGAAGCGATGCGAGAGATCCCCTTCTATTTCGACTATGCTTGACCCTGGGCCTATTTCGGCAGTTGCCGAGTCGTCGCCTATTTTCAGGATCTGAATGTCAAGATCGATTTTCGCCCCGTCCAACTCCGCGACCTGATCGAGGTCCCGGAAGGTGCGGGCAAGTCCGCGCCGCGCCCGAAATCCGGTCCGCGTAAGAGCGCCGACTACCAAAACAGCATCCAACACTGGTCGGCGCTATGCGATGCGAAGATCTCCCCCGACGCGAAGGACTTCATCACCTCGGATACCAGCCTGGCTCTGCGAGGCGCCCTGGTCGCCAAGGACGAGGGACGCTTCGCTGAATATCACCATCCGATCTACGCGGCCCGCTGGGCAGCCCCACGCGACCTCTCGGAACCCGCAGTCGTACGTCAATTCCTCTCCTCCGCGGGGCTCGACGGGAAGGCCGCCTTGGCCCGGGCCGAATCGGAGGAGCTCACGGATCGACTGAAGCGTGAGACCTGCGAAGCGATCGAACGAGGCGTATTCGGTGTTCCGACGATTTTTGTCGGCGACGAGATGTTCTGGGGCAACGACCGTTTCGAATTGGTGCGGCATTTCCTGGAGAACACGGCCTGAGTCAGGGCTCCGATTCCCCTTCACACCGGGGGAGTTCGCCGACGGACGGGCGTCCTGCGCACTCCCAGAAGGGATTCCCGTCAGTCGCTCCCCGACGATCGCGCCCAGATCGGCACAAAGGGCTTCTCTCCGCTCATCTGCTCCGGTCGCGCACCGCCCAGCTGATGGACTGGGCCGGGAAACCCCATCGTCTTCCAACCGACATAATCCCGATTGCCGCCATATTTCGGATCGAGCGTGAATCCGAGAATCGTGTGCATTCGCAGCGTCGCAAAGAAGGCATCTGGCGCCGCATCGGCAGCGCTCCAGCCTTCGATCGTCGCGGTCTCGAGCTCCGCGAGCACGCGATCCTGATGCTCGGCCGACAGGTCGGCGAAACTGGAATCGAATCGCCCACGGCATAACCGTTCGAGTTCCGCGAGCGCGGACCGATAGCCAGGCGCGGCGGCCCCATCCTCTCCCGCCAACGCCTTGTCTATGAAGTTGACGCAGCCCGCCTCGATCGCACCGGGCGTATCGTCCGTGGGCAGGATGCGGCCCGTCATCGCCTCGACGACGCGCCACTCGCGCTGCGAAAGAAGGGCTGGCTCATCGCTCGCCGCGGCCTCCGCAACGGCGCGGGTGCGCGGAAGGGTCATCGAAATCCACAGGCCGGCCCCACCGACGAGCAGTTCTCGACGCGACCATTCGGACGCGCTCTTCCCGACCCCGTTCTCCGCCCCGCGATCGCTTCCGGGCTTTCGGTTCACGTCGTCTCCCGTCGCATTCGCCGCGCCAGAAATCGCGTCACGGCGCGATCGGCGATGGCGAAAATCGTCAGCGTCGGGTTATAGCCGCTGCTGGTCGGAAAACAGCTTCCGTCGGATACGTAGAGATTCGAAACCTCGTGGCTCCGGCAATCACGATCGACCACCGAAGTCGCGGGGTCGCTTCCCATTCGACAGGTGCCCATGATATGTCCGCTGCCGCCCTTGGCGCGGCTGAAGTCGAATCCGTAGGCCCGAACGGCACCGGAGGCCATCGCAATCTCCTTCATCGCCTCTTCGAAATAACGCGCGAGCGCAAGGTCATTGGGGTGGCTGCGATGGGTGATGCGCGGAAGAGCGATCCCCAGGTCGTCGACGTGGTCGGGGTCTAGATCGACCCGATTGGCGTGCTGGGGGAGATCTTCGCCGGTCGAGATCAAGCAGCCGAGATAGGGATAACGACGCATGAAATCCTTGAGCGGCTTGCCCCAGGCGCCGTGCTCGCGCCCGAGATATTCGTTTGCCTTGTAGGCGGCCCACAAGGGACCGGGCTCCGGTGCCTCGGAGATGATCGCGCCGCGAAGGAACCCGCGGCTCGCCTGACTCGGATGCAGATCGTCCACCGAGACCATACCCACCGGACCGAAGGCGCCCATCGACGGCTCGGGCAGCTCGAATCCCGCGTAGGAGAGGATATGGAACATCAGGTTTCGCCCGACCTGCCCCGAGCCGTTCGCGAGCCCGTTCGGGAAGCGGGCCGAGCGAGAGGAGAGCAGGAGGTGGGGCGATCCGAGCGAACCGGCCGCCAACACGAACGTCCGTGCGCGGACCTCGCGCTCGCTCCCCTTCGCATCGATGGTCCGCGCCATCTCCACGCGCCCATCCTGACCGACGACGAGTTCGACGACCCGGGTCTCCGTTCTCAGGTCGAGGCCACCCGTCGCCCGGGCCGCTGGGATATGGATCGAAAGTGTCGACGCCTTCGCGTGCGTCGGACAGCCGAAGGTCGAACACTGTCCCGCGTACATGCACATCCCGCGACCGCCGTAGGGCCGCGGGTTGACGGCGAGCGGGGTCGCAAAGGGATGTTGACCGAGTTTCTGGGCGCCCTGCTGAAGCGCCAGCGTGGCGCGACGAGGCGGATGAGCCGGATTGGGATAGGCCTGGTCGCGCCGTGGCTCGAAGGGGTTCGAGCCCGCCAGGCCGGCCACGCCGAGTCGTTTCTCGGCCCGATCGTAATAGGGAACGAGGTCTTCGTAGGCCAGCGGCCAATCCGCCAGGCTGGCTCCCTCGACGGGTCCCTCGGTCGAGAGCACCCGGAACTCGTCCTCTCGCATGCGCCAACAAACGGCCCCCCAATGGGCGGTACCGCCGCCGACACATTGGGCCAACGAGGCCGAGTGATGCGCAGTGGCGATTTCGGCGCTGTCCGCGCGCAGCGTGTTGCGCCAATCCGGTGCGAAACCGTCGTGGCGATGTGTATTGGTCAGCTCGTCGTGGCGCGCGAAATCGGCGGGGCCGAGTTCGGGGCCACGTTCCAGGCCGACCACATCGAGTCCGGCGCGCGTACACACGTCGATCCAGACGCCTCCGCCCGCGCCGGTTCCGATCACGCAGACGTCGTGGATGGGCTCGCTGGGCACGGCCGCATGCTAGCGCCCTGCCCCTTTCGATTGAACGCCGCGATGCCGTGGCTGGAAGGGGCCGTGGTCAGAGGAGACCCCATTCGATAGATATTATTGTAATTATATCGCACAACACTATATTGATCGAAATCAATCGGAGGCTGGATCGTGATCAGTGATCGTCTGGACAAGCACGATGCGCCCAGCCGAGACACGGCCGAAACCCTCGAGAATCTGCGCAAGCGTTGGGAAGAAGAAGTGCCCGGGCTCGACGGCAGCCGCCTCCCCGTGGTCGCCCGCCTGCCCCTCCTCGCCGCGTTTCACCAACGAGCGTATGCGCGACTTCTCGCCCCCTTCGGAATCAGCCCCGCGGACTATGGGGTGCTCGGTACGATCCGGGCCCTCGGTCTGGGCACCACCACGTCTCCCTCCGATCTCGTGAGATTTCCCGTCCAGACGCGCGTCGGGATGACTCGCACCCTGGACCGCCTCGAGAATGAAGATCTCCTCGAGCGCTCCCCGCATCCACACGACCGCCGTCGCGTATCCGTAGAACTGACTGACCGCGGAGCCGAAGTCGCCGAGACGATCTATCGCGCAGAACTCGACCTCCTGGAAGAAGCCCTGCTGGGGTTTTCCGAAGAGGATCGACGGGCGCTGGTCGGTTTCATCGACCGAATGATCGACAACTTCTGCTCCTACGCGCCCGCTCGACCCGCAGATGCGAGCGCCAACGAGAACTAGCACGGTCGATCGAGAGAAGCTCAGGTTTCGACCAACCACGGAATCAAACCAAGAACCAAAGGAGCACGTCCGACTCCACCCAGCGGAGCAATCCAGATGGAATCCAATCGCCCGCCGACCGCCGTTTCCGAACTCGGCCTCTGTCTGGTGACGGGCGCGGCCGGCTTTCTCGGCCGCAACCTCGTTCAGCGTCTGCTCGGCGAGGGACTGAGCGTACGCGCCCTGGTTCGGAAGACGCCCCTGAATCTCGTGGACGAGAAGCTTCGCTGCGTTCAAGGTGATATCTCGGACCTCGACGACCTGGTGCCCGCCTTCGACGGTATCGATACCGTGTTTCATACGGCCGCACTGATCCGGCTGCTGGGCGGGCCCGCGATGCGACAGACCTATCGCGACGACGCATGGCGCGTAAACGTCACCGGGACCGAGAACGTGATCGAGGCCTGCGCCTCAGCGAAGGTCGGACGCCTGGTCTACACGAGTTCCGTAGACGTCTGTTTCGAAGGCAAGCCACTTCCCGAAATGAACGAATCGCTGCCCTATCCCAAACGTTTCAAGTCCATCTATGCCGAAACGAAAGCGGAGGCGGAGAAGCGCGTACTCGCTGCGAACGGCCTATCTGGACTGCGAAGCTGTTCGATCCGACCGGATGGAATCTACGGCGCCGAGCCGAACGAGATGATCGACCGCTTCGTTGAGATCCTGACGGCCGGCGGTCTGGTGGCTCGTATTGGATCGATCTCGGCATTGCAGGACAACTCCCAAGTGACGAACCTCGTCGACGGCCATCTGCTCGCCGCACGCCATCTCGTCCCGGAGGGGAACGCCTGCGGCCAGGCCTATTTCATCGGGGACGACGAACCCATGAATTCTTTCGAGTTCTTTCGCCCTCTGATCGAAGGACTGGGACATCGCTTTCCAGAGCGTGAGATTCCGATCTGGCTCCTCAAACCGTTGGCACATCTCTGGCAGGCCGCGCATTTCACGCTCGGCATTCCAAAGCCCATGCTCTCGCCCCACGAACTCGACAAGGTCTCCGTCACACATTATGCGAGCATCGACAAAGCTCGAAATGAGCTTGCCTACGCACCGCGGATCTGCGTCGAAGAAGCCATGCAGGAATGCCTGAAATACTGTAAATCGAATCTGAACTCGAGAAGCTAGGCCTAACGACCGGAGAGACAATGCAAGATCAGACCACCCCCCAGGAAGAACACGCCACGGTCACAGGCTGCCATCACACGGCGCTCTGCGTTCACGATCTCGATGAGGCGCGCCGATTCTACGGCAAGGTCCTGTCGCTCGTCGAAATCGAACGCCCACCCGAAATCGCCAAGAAATTCCGCAGCGCCTGGTTTCTGATCGGCTCATCTGAGCTCCATGTCATCGAGAACCCGAAGTTCCAGCGCCTCGACTCCTCCCTGGCTCCACACATCGCCGTGTGTACGAGCGACTTCGATGCGTTCACCGCTCAGGTCGCGCAGCGCGGCGGAAAATTCCGGTTCGGGCCCGCCCCCGGACCCGACGGTATCCTGCGCGCGGTGATAGAAGACGCGACCGGCAATGTCGTCGAGATCACGACGGCCCCTCTCCGCGAGCCCTGAGCCTTATTTCGACATAGATGTCGAAATCAACTAGACTGCTCCCGAGTTCGAAAGCCAGCCGTGCCGAAGATCGTGGACGCCGACAGACAGCGCGACGAGATCCGCAATGCCGCAAGGGTCGTCTTTGCGGAGCGCGGGGTGCGTGGTACGGGCCTTGCCCACGTGGCCGCGGCCGCGGGGATGGGGCGTTCGAGCCTTTATCACTACTACCCTGACAAGGATTCCCTGCTCGGCGATCTCGTGAAGGAGATGCTCGATCAGGAGCTCGCGATGTTTCGCGAATGCTTGCGCAGCCCCGAGCCCCCCATCGCCCGGCTCGAAAACCTCGCGCGAGCCTGTGCGGCGCTCTTCCCCGAGTGGGCGCTCTTCGGACGAATGATCCTCGACCTCCGGCTCGCTGATGTGCAATTCCTGAAGAGAACGTTTCGCGCCCTGCGGCGCGAACTCGCTGCTGTCCTCGCCGAGGGCCAGGAGAACGGGAGCTTTGCCGCAGAGCTGAACGCGGATGTGACGGCATCGCTGCTGATCGGGACGATCGATGGGCTGCTCCTGCAATATTTCATCGACCCCCGTGCGCTGCCAAAGCCCGCAGAGATCGCGGACACGCTCTTTCTCACCACCCGGAGGATCGTCGAGAAATGAGTTCCCTGGCCCTGATGCGCTGGCTCGAAGGAAGCCCGGAACGCTACGACAGAGGAATGCGGGCGCTCACCTTCGGCCGGGTCGATCGCCTCCACGCGGCAGTGGCCGTCGCGGCCGTTCGAACGCCGGGCGACGCTGTGCTCGAGATCGGATGTGGGACCGGCAGCGTCACCACCCTGTTGTTGGCGCGCGGGGCCCGCGTCACCGCGTTCGATCAGGCCCCGGAGATGCTCGAGCAGGCGCGTGCTCGTTTCGCGCCGAACGATCCGGTCGAATGGATCGAGCGAACCGCCTCGGAGATCGATGCGCTTCCCCGAGCCGCCTTTCAGTCGGTCGTGTTGAGCCTGTGTTTGTCGGACATGTCCTCGAGCGAGCGCGCATTCGTGCTGCGCGAGGCCGCCCTGCGCCTCGTACCCGGCGGCCGCCTCGTCGCCGCCGACGAGGTGCGCGCGTGCGGATTGCCTCAGCGAATGCTGCAACGTCTGTGGCGAATCCCGCAGGTGGCGCTCGCCTGGCTGCTCGTGGGTGCCGTATCGAGCCCGATCCCCGACCTGGCGAGCGAACTCGAAGCCAGCGGCCTCGTCGTCCGAGAGAGAGACCAGTGGCTGTTGGGCACATTGGCGCTCGCCGTGGCGGAGCGCCCGGAATGACGTTATTCGCGAGGCTGGAAAGCGCCACTCGCGAGGTCTGGCAGACCGCCTTTCGCCTCGTTCCCTGGCCCACCAAAGCCGGCCTGCGCTCGGTCGGCACACCCGACGAAGCGAGCCCCGTGCTGGTGACCTGCAATTACGACCTCACGGTGCGCCGTCTGTTGAAGGCGCTCGCAGGCTGCGACGCCTGGGTGGTGGTCGCCCCCACCCGCGGTATCAACGTGTGGTGCGCAGCAGCGGGGGGGCATATGGGCAGCCATCAGGTGGTGAGTGCACTCAAAACGTCGGGCGTGGCCGATCGCGTTGACCACCGCGACGTGATCCTTCCCCAGCTCGCCGCGACGGGTGTCTTGGCGCTCGATGTCTTTCGCCGCAGCCGCTGGCGAGTCCGCTTCGGTCCCGTCGCGGCGTCCCAACTGCCCGCCTACCTCGCTGCGGGGGCGGGCAAGGGTGAGAAGACCGAGGCCATGCGCCGCGTGACCTTCCCGGCGAGCGACCGCATGCAGATGGCGGCTTCCTGGGCGGCGCCCGCATCCATCGTCTTCGGCGGCCTCGCACTCCTCTTCGAGCCCGCCTGGGCCTGGCCGCTCTGTTTACTCGTCAGCGTCATGGCGATCGCGGTCTTCGCGATCTTCGATCGCCTCGGCGCGCATCGGAAAGCGATCCTGGCTGTCGCCTCGACGACCGGAGCGCTCAGCATCACCCTCCTCTTCGGCGGGGGGGGCGTCGCCGCAGCCGTCGCGATGGCCGCGGCTCTCTCGATGGCCGCCGCCCTGACCTTCGACTACGAGGGCACCACGCCGCTCGAGGGGAGCGGCCATTTTGAAGGGCGAGCGTGGACAATCACGCTGGATACGGACCGGTGTGAGGCGATTGACCGGTGTTGGGAGGTGTGCCCCAAAGGCTGCTTCGAAAAGCTCGAGGGCAGGAACAAGATCGAACTCGCCCACGAGGATCGATGCATCCGCTGCGGCGCGTGCGTCGTGCAGTGTCCCCAGGACGCCCTCTTCTTTCAAGATTCGGACGGGGCGCGCATCGAGCCGGACGTGATCCGCCGTTTCAAGCTGAACCTATTGGGTCAGCGGTCGGTCGATTCGTCGTCCTCCGACGCCGGCGCGGGATCGTGACGATTTCGAGGGGCTCGAGAACAAGGATCGGAGAGCGTCCAGTCGTCGGAAGTCGGCCGCAATGGCAAATCTACGGAGTGGAGTCCGCAGACGGATTCGGCGCATGCCGTCGCGACGGCGCGTGGTTCGTTCGCGTCGAACCTTTCTGGCCCAGTCGATCTTCTTCTTCGCCACAAGCGCCACCTTCGCCGCGCGCCTCTTCGGTCTCTCGGAAAAGGGGGATCTGTCACGCGGAAGGATTGCCGCCTTTCGACCGGACGGGCTGATTCGGCCGCCCACACCGCCAATCGCAACGACGGGGCTTCAGGCGGAGCTGCATTCGCTGCGGACTCTGCGGCACCGTATGTGAGAGCAGCTGCATTCAACATTTCGGTCTCGATGAACCCGAGCACGGAGCGTTCACCCCCTATCTCGATGTGCGGGACCGCTCCTGTGTGCTCTGTATTCGCTGCACGAAGGTCTGTCCCACCGGTGCGCTTTCCGAGGTGGAAGACGAACTCGAGGTCATCGCCAAGCGCGTCGATATGGGAAAGGCCTGGTCGATCCCGACCGCTGCCTGTCTTGTCAGGGCAGGATCTGCGGCATCTGTCATGACGCCTGCCCTCTCCCGGGCAAAGCGATTCGGCTGGTTTCCGGAGCCAAGCCCCTGGTGATCACAGACGGATGCGTCGGATGCGGACGCTGCGTCGAATTATGTCCACAGAATCCTACGGCGATCGACATCCGGAGGCGCTGCCGAAAACCTACTCCTCCGACACGCTCTATCGGAGCAATCAGGTGATCGGGGGGGGCGTCGCTGCCGAACTCTTCGGTATCCCCTCCATGGATCCGCTCGCCGGCGCGCTGGCGATGCGCGGAGACGACGCTTCACTGCGTACGCTGCTCACCCTCACGATCCCCGTTGTATTGGCACTCGTCGCAGGACGCGCCTTTGTGGTTGGTTCTGCATGTTCGGAACGCTTTCACGGGCACTCGACGCGCTCTGCGCGCGGTTTTCACACGACCGCTTCATGGCGTTGCCCAGGCGGCCCTGGCTCCGCTAGGGCGCGCTGATCGTCGTTCTCACGACAAGTCTGCTCGGTAGCCATTTATTGCTCTATCTCCTATTGCCCTACCTGCTGCTTCAGCAGAGTGTGTACTCGGCTTGGTTGCTCGGCGGAGGGAGCGCGATCGTCACGGGGAGCATCACGGTGAACAAGGGCATCGGACAGATTTGGCGCTCGGTCAGCAACGCCTCGCTTCGGCCTCCGGATCGATTCGGTATCGGATCGGCATCGACTTGATGCCCCCCACGCTGCTCGACCGCAGTCGTTCGACGGACCCCGCCGGCGCGATTTCGTCGAAGCGCCCGACCAGCTCTCGCAACATCACCCGCAACTCGAGCCGCGCCAGATTCGCTCCCATGCAATAGTGCTCGCCCACACCGAGAGCCAGATGGGGATTCGGGTGGCGACTAATATCGAAGCGAAAAGGATCTTCGAAGACGCGCTCATCTCGGTTCCCGGACGCGTAGAAGAGCGCAAGGGTTTCACCCGCCCGGATCTTCTGGCCCCCGATCTCGACGTCTTCGACCGGTGTCCGGGCCATCTGGACCACCGGCGTGGACCAGCGAAGCACCTCTTCGGTGGCCCGCGTGACGGCCGAGGGGTCCTCGGCGAGCATCCGCCATTGGTCGGGATTCTCGAAGAAGCCCTGCATCCCACCGCTCAGCGCATTACGGGTGGTCTCCGTCCCGCCAACGACGATGAACAGACAATAGGAAGTGAGCTGATGCGGCGTGAGGGGGGCTCCGTCGATCTCGGCGCGGGTGAGCACGCTCACCAGATCCTCGCCATCGCCCCCGCGACGATCATCCGTCAACTCGCCGAAATAGGCATAGAGTTCTGCGGAAGCTCGCAGACGCGTCTCGTGGGCCGTTTCATCGGGCCTCTGATATTGCGGATCGGTCGCCCCGACGACCGCATTCGCCCAATCCGAGAGAAGCCCCCAATCGCTGCGGGGCAGGCTGAGCATCCACGCGACGACGGCCAACGGAAGCGGTGCCGAAACCTTCTCGACGAAATCGCATTCGCCCTCGATCGCCTCCTGCGCGAGGTCGTCGATGATCTCGCGTGCGAGGTCGGAAACCTCGGACTCGATCGCCCGCATCCCGCGCGGCGTGAAGCGGCGCGCCAACAGTTCACGGAATTGGCGATGCTGCGGGGGATCCATATGGATCATCGTCTCGGGCTCGCGCTCGTCCTCACTTGCGTAGTCCGCACCCACCACGATCTGGAATCTCGGACGATTCGAAAAAAGCCGCGGTCGGCGGGAGACCTCGACGATGTCTTCGTGGCGGGTCAGAGCCCAGAACGGGTAGTCGGGTCCTTCGAAATAATAGACGGGCGCTTCGCGCCGCAGCCGACTCCACGTCTCGTGGGGATAACCGCTCTCGGCGTAGAGACCGGGATCGATCAGCTCCGCCCCTGCCAGATCCGCACCTGCATTCCGCGTCATTCAAGCCCTCCCGATGAGCTTCGATGGAGTGTGGCGCGTTCGAGACACCCGGCGTCCATCAAGCGGCCGATCATGTGCCGAGGGTGCTGTCGACGGCTCCGCCGTATTCCCAATACGCCCGAACCGACCAGACCTTGCCCTCGTCGTTCACCCGGTAGATCACGATCGCCTCGACCTCGAGCGGCGGCAGTCCAGGCACCTCGTTGGTCGAATCGACGAGAAAGGCACATTCTTTTCCACGTGGCTTCGCCTTTACGCATTCCACCGTCATCTTGCCCAAACCAATACTCGCGTCCCAGAACTTCGCGAGATCGGATTTGCGATGTCCCTGACCGGCGGGATCGAGAGGCGAAACCCCCACCGGATCCTCGAAGAGGCAATCCTCTGAAAAGAGGTCAATCCAGTCTTGCTTCCGCCCGGTACTCATGAGACGAAAACTGTCGAGCCCCGCTCGCTGGGCAGGCTGATCCTCGGGAATTTCCACGTCTGCTCCTCCGCCTGACTTCCCTTTATAAAATCCCGTTCCCCTCTTGTCGATCAGGGGCCGTGAATCAGCTTGGTGTACTCCGAAGCGATCAGCTCTGATGTTTCCGAGAGGCGATTGGCGCGCCAATCGCGCCACGGGAAAATATTCTCCCAGCGATGAAGCTTCTCGAAACTCACCGTGGCCGAAATCAATTCCTCGCTCGGTCCGGCCACCACGTAGGGTCGTGCGAAGGCAGGGAAATCTGGGCCCGCGATCAGGCTATTGCCGGCATAATTCCCGCTACGTCCCTCGTCGACGGCACCCGCGGCATAACTTTCGGGTCGATCAGAACCGGCGACCTGATTCGCGCTGACGGCGTAAACGAAATTCTCCTGTGCACGGGTGCAGGTGACGGCGACCATATTCTCGCGTTTGTGTGGCCCGTCGAAGGATGCGCAGGTGTTGAGGATCACGCGCGCACCCTTGAGCGCGAGCAAACGGGTCGGCTCCGGATTGAACCAGAAGTCGTAACAGATGATCACACCGACGGGGCCGAAACGCGTCTCGAAGATGGGCAATGACTTGCCGGGCTCGAAGGTGATGCCCTCGGTGACCCACGGAAGCGTGCCCAGATGGAGCTTGCGGTAAGTCCCCTGGATGCCTTCGGGGCCCACGAAGGCGGAGGCGTTGTAGAGGATCCGAGGGTCCCGCGCGTCGCGCTCGATCAGGCCAAAGGCCACATAGAGGTCGAGTTCTCGAGCCAGTTCGGCGACACGTTCCGTCGAAGGTCCGGGAACGGTCTCCGCGAGATCGGCGTGGTAATCGCATTCAGTCGCGCCTTCGCGGCAGGGCGTGCAGCCGCCGCAACCGGTCAGCGCCTCCTCCGGAAAGGCGAGGATCTCCACGCCCTGTGAGGCGGCCTCTCGCATATTTGTTTCGATCTTTGCGAGATTGGCCGCCTTGTCTCCTGGAACACAGGTGAAATTGACGGCGCCGAGGGTCACGGTCTTCTCGTAGCCGGAATATCGCTCGGGGATCATTGGGGGCACTCCTTTCGACCTCCAGGTTGAGATAGATCGCTGGACGTCTGCGCCATTCTAGTGCGTTCGATGGCGCTTGTGAGCCGCTGCGGTCGGGTCCGATGCTGAGCGCGTCGATCTCGCCTCCTGCGACCAGACGACGGAAATCACGAGGCCCCTTTTTTTCGGCTTCGATCGTCGTCATGATATCGACCAGGGTGTCGCCAGCCCGGAGGACGACCACCGGGAATCCATCGGATACGTGACGGGGAGGGGCTTCGTTCATGAGTGATTACCGCCTGTTGACCTACGAAGGAGAGGAGGGACCGACCGCTGGGATCCTGATCGGAGATCGCATCCATCCGACCGGGACCGTTCTGGGGTCGAGCGCTCCCGCGCATACCATTCTGGACATCCTCGATCGATGGGACGCTTCTCGTCCCCTGCTCGAGGCGGCCGCCGCTTCTCCTCCGAGCGGCGGGAAGGCACTCGATTCGGTTCGTCTGCTGGCACCGCTGCTCTATCCCCCGACGGTCTACTACACGGGTGCGAACTACTGGGACCACGTCCTCGAGATGGCCGAGCTGAACCGAGATGCTGACGGCAACCTGCCCTCGACGGAAAAACCCGCGGACCCCTGGCTCAATATCAAGGCATCCCAGAGCACGGTCATCGGTCCTGGCGCACCGATTCGGATTCCGGCTTTCTCGAAGATGCTCGACTGGGAGGCGGAGATCGCGCTGGTCGTGGGTCGACCGGGTCGGAACCTGACTCCGGCGAACGCACTCGATTGCCTGGCGGGCATGGCGATCGGGAACGACTTGTCGGCGCGCGACTTCGTGAAGCGGGAGAACTCGATCTTCGTCTGGGATTGGCTGGCCCAGAAATGTTTCGATGGCTCGACACCGCTGGGCCCCTGGATCACGCCCCTCTCCGCGATCCCCGACCCGAGCGCGATGTCGATCCAGCTGTGGGTGAACGATGAGCTGAAGCAGGATTCGAACGCCTCGCAGCTGGTACACGATTTTTCGGAGCTTCTCGTTTACCTGTCGCTGCACGTCACGTTACAGCCTGGGGACGTTATCTTGACCGGGACGCCCGCTGGAGTGGGCTTTCCGACAGGGGACTTCCTCCAGCCCGGAGATATCGTTCGCATCGCGGTCGAGGGCTGCGGTGTGCTCGAGAATCCGGTCGTAGACGGAGTGTGATTCGATGGAGATTCGCGGAATCGGTTATCTAGGCTTGAATGAAACAGAGCTTGCCCCGTGGCGGGAATTCGGTGAGGACCTACTCGGCTTCATGCCCGTGCCGGCGGAGGATTCCGGGCGGCCCGAGAGCGACTGCGCTCTCTTTCGAATCGACCATCGGAACTGGCGTCTAGCGGTGCATCGCGCCGAAACGCCGGGCCTCGCCTATCTCGGATGGGAACTTTCCGACTGCGAGGCCTTCGAAGACGCCCGGGATCATCTCGTCTCCTGCGACATCACGCTCGACACGACCGTCGCCGCAAAGGATCGGGGCGTGAGCGCCCTGGTCCGTTTCGTCGACCCCTACGGACATGCGCACGAACTCTTCTACGGGGCACCGACGAACCTCGATCGACCCTTCGTGTCGCCCGCCGGCGTGACCGGTTTCGAGACGGACAACGGCCTGGGACATGTCCTCTTCGCCGTGCCCGACGCGCACAAAGCCGAAGACTATTACGCGCGGGTGCTCGGCATGAAGACCACCGACCGAATGGATATGGGCGGCGGCAAGCGCACGATCTTCATGCGCTCACGGGTGCGCCATCACATGCTCGCGCTCACCGATGTGCTGCCCCAGCACGGCTTCGGGCACGTGATGTTCGAGACCCGGCAGATCCGGGACGTGGGGAGCGCGTGGGATCGGGTCCAGGCCGCTGAAACACCGATTTTCATGTCGCTCGGGCAGCATGCCAATGACCCGGCGGTGTCCTTCTATGTCGAGACGCCCTCGGGCAATGGCATCGAGTTCGGCTGGGCAGCCATGCTGATCGACGAGGCGCGCTGGATGGTGCGCGAAATCGGCCCGAACGAACTCTGGGGACATCGCGGCCCACAGATGGACGAGATCGAAGCCGGGGGAGGCCGGGGATGACGATGGACCTTTCGCGGGTGGGCTTCGAATCGGAGCCCAAACGCATCACCTGGGCAGCCAGCGATTGCAGCCTCTACGCGCTCTCCCTGGGCGCAGATTTCGGCGAACTTCCCTTCGTCGCAGAGGAAGCCATCGGTCATCCTCAGAAGGTCTTCCCGACCTTCGTTCTGGCCGGTGTCATGTCGGACGAGTCGGCCTCGTGGACCCATCCCGGTTTCCATACCGGCGACTACGATGTCCATCAGATCGTTCATGGTGAGCAGCGCCTCGAACTCTTCGCTCCCGTCGAGCCGAAGGGCGATGTCATGGTGCGGACACGGGTCGCGGGGATCTACGACAAGGGATCCGGAGCGTTGGTCGAATTGGTGGTGCACGCGGATGATCGGGCCTCGGGGACGCCGCTCTTTGCGGCCGTGACCTCCCTCTTCATCCGCGGAGAGGGTGGGTTCGGCGGTGAGCGGGGCCCGGCGCGACCCCAACTCGACCCGCCGAGTCGTGCGCCGGATTTCGAGGTGACCTACTCGACGCTTTCGGTCCAGAGCCTCCTCTATCGGCACGGGGGCCATGATCCCCACCCGATTCACGTCGACCCCGAGGTGGCACGCCGCGGGGGCATGAAGGGACCAATCTTGATGGGTCTGAACACCCTGGGGATGGCCGGGCGCGCGGTCCTGCACACGGCCGGTGATTCGGAACCGGGCCGGCTCCGCTCGATCGAGGGACGCTTCGCCTCCCCTGCCTATAACGGGGACACGCTCACCACCCAGATGTGGACCGGCGACGACGTCGGTACCCAGGACGGAGAGGACGACGTCGTGCTCTACCGCGTCCTCAGCCATGAGGGCGCGGCGCTGCTCGACCGCGGCCGCGCGGTCTTCGCGCGGGATGCGTGGACATGATCGACGAGCGGGATCTCTGGGCGCTGATCGAGGCGCGCGCAAATCTGACGCCGGATCGAACGCTCCTGATCGACGAGCGATCGCAGGAGATTGGATTCGCCGCCTTTCGCGACCGGGCCGAACGGGTCGCGGCCGGGCTTGCGGAGCTCGGGGTGACGAGCGGTGACCGCGTTTCGTGGCAGCTTCCCACGTGGATCGAATCGGCGGTGCTGATCGGAGCGCTGGCGCGGCTCGGCGCGGTGCAGAATCCGATCCTGCCGATCTATCGAGAGCGCGAGCTGCGCCATATCCTCGGCGAAGTCCAACCGAAGCGGCTCGTCGTCCCCTCGGTCTGGCGCGACTTCGACTACGCCAAGCTCGCTCGGACCGTCGTCGAAGGCAGCGAAACGACGGTCCTGATCTGTGATCGCACGCTTCCAGAGGGCGATCCCGCCGCACTTCCCCGAATCCCATCGGAGGGACGCGACGCCAACGCGATCCGTTGGATCCTCTACACCTCCGGAACCACATCATCGGCAAAGGGCGCCCTGCACAGCGATGCCTCGATTGCCGCAGGCTCGATCGGAGTCTGCGAGTCGCTGCGGATCGAGCCGGAGGATCGCTGGGCGATCCCCTTCCCCGTGACCCATATCAGCGGCATCGGAATGTTGATGGTCTTTCTGATGACCGGGTCGAGCGGCGCGTACGTGGAACAGGTCGGCGAGTCGACGCCGAAGTTGTTGGGATCACTCGGGTGTACCTATGCGGCGGGCGGGACGCCCCTCGTGATCCGCTATCTCGAAGAGCAGCGACGCCATCCCACCCGCCCACTCTTTCCCAAACTCAAGGCCGCAATGGCGGGGGCCGCTCCCAAGCCCCCTCAGCTGCACGGTCAGGTTCGGGATGAAATGGGCGGGCTCGGCGTCGTGTCGTGTTATGGGTCGACCGAGGTGCCCTTCATCAGCGTGAGCCTGAGCGACGACGACGATGAACGACTCGCTCGCACCGAAGGACGGGCGAATCGAAGGGCCGAGCTCCGAATCGCCGACGAGGAGGGTCGCCCGCTCCCTTCCGGAGGCATCGGGGAGATCCGGGTGCGCGGGCCACAGGTTTGCCGGGGCTATCTCGACGTGTCACTCGATCGAGACGCATTCGACACCGACGGCTTCTTTCGGACCGGAGATCTCGGTTGGGCCGATGCGGAGGGCTACCTGACGATCACGGGACGACTCAAGGACGTGATCATCCGCAACGGCGAAAATCTCTCGGCAAAGGAAATCGAGGATGTCCTCTTCGATCACGAGGGCATTGCCGAAGCCACGGTGATCGGGCTCGCCGACCTCACGAGAGGCGAGCGATGCTGCGCCGTCGTCGTTCCTCGCAGCGGCGCGGAGATCGGGCTGGAGGGCATCGCCCAATTCTGTCGCGACGCCGGGCTCGCCAGCCAGAAGATTCCGGAGCAGTTGGAGTTCGTCGAGGCCCTCCCCCGCAACGCGAGCGGCAAGGTCCTCAAGCACGAACTCCAGGCTCGTTTCGAAACGCTGCCGAGGGGCGGATGAGGCGGCGGACTCGAGGTCCGCGACGGGTCCAGCTTGCCTCTGGAGCGCCTCAGCAGCAGATCACTCTGGGAACCCCAAAATCAAAAACTGTGATAGAATCACCACAATGCACCTTGTTTCTCGCATGATCGCGATGCTCATGGTCGCCGTCTTCGCCGGCGCGTCGCTGATCCCTTGCGATGCGCGCATGTCGATCGAAAACACGGGTGATGAGAGGGTGCTCTCGAATCACGCGGTGGGGGTTGCGGAGACCGATGCGCACGCACATTACGACGCTGCGGGCGGCGGGAGCGGCCATTCGGCGCATGCACAGGCGGAGCGGCCTTCGTCCCAGGACCACGCAACCCACCAAAACTCGCTCGCGCTGACGCGACCCTGCCCTTGCGGCTGCGACAAGAATCTAATCGCCACGCCGCCCGTGTCGGAGCCCGCCCTTCTGCAGGCCGCGACGACACTTTTGACCCCGCGCCCGCCGGAATACTCTCCGACCGCAAAGCCGGAGCTTCCTGTCTCCCCACCCGGAGACCTGGATCACGTACCCAAAACCCTGATCAGCTAGTCGAAACGTATACGAATCCACAAGCGAAGAGTGCGCATTGCGCAGTCTTTAAATCACGTCTGTGGATCGCGGCGGCGTTGCGAGAGCCCTCAATGGTCTCTTCGCGACGTCAGATCATCGACATCACGACGCGATGCTCCCTCGTCGAGGGAGCATCATATCCGCGTTGTGCGCACGTCTGAAAAGGGGTCCCTTACCGTGATCCATCCGAAATTCTTCTTTCTCATCCTCATTGTGACCGTACTCACAACACTTTCCGGAAACGCGCTCGCCTACTACGACGACTTCCCGGACCAACACGCTCCGCTCGGAGTGATGGGCGACCATCTGCACGACCCGGGAGAGCTGATGTTCTCTTATCGATATTCGCGGATGGCCATGGCCGGCAACCGCGACGGGGACGACCGTGCCTCGACGAGTTCGGTGCTCGCCGATTTCATGGTTGCACCGACCGATATGGACATGGAGATGCACATGCTCGGCGCCATGTATGGCGTGAACGATCAGTTCACGGTCATGGCCATGCTTCCCTTCGTCCGGAAGACGATGGACCACGTCACGGGAGGCGGCGCCCACTTCACGACCCGTTCGGACGGACTCGGAGACATCAAGATCAGCGCGCTCTACTCGCTCTTCGAGAACGAGTCCCACCGAGTCCACATGACCGCCGGACTGAGCATTCCGACCGGCTCCATCAAGGAGAGGGGCACCACGCCCATGGGGGATGTGCGTCTGCCCTATCCGATGCAGCGCGGCTCGGGGACCTGGGATCTCTTGCCTGGGCTCACCTACCGCGGAAAGCACGAACGTCTGACCTGGGGCCTGCAGGCGCAGGGGACGATTCGCCCACATAGCAATAAGAGACATTACCGGCTGGGAAACCAGTACGAGGTGAGCAGTTGGGGGGCATGGCGCTGGACGAACTGGATCAGCACCTCGGCGCGGCTGGTCTGGAGCCAGACGTTCAATATCGAGGGTGCCGACGGCGCTCTGATGCCCATGGTCGTTCCGACCGCAGATCCGAAGCTGCGGGCCGGACGGCGCCTCGACCTGCTCCTGGGGGTCAATCTCGCGCCGCGCGGTTTCGCCGAAGGCCATCGCCTGGCCATCGAGGTCGGTCCTCCCGTCTACCAACACCTGGACGGCCCGCAACTCGAAACCGATTGGAAGCTGGTCGTCGGCTGGCAGTGGGGATTCTAGAGCCCTGGGACGACCAGGAGGATTGGCGTTCCTCGAGCGAAGGCCCGCTCGAGGAACGCCGACCTTCCCGGCAGAGTTCTGCGACGCTCTCCTCGCCCCGCAGCCCTTCGAGCACGATCCGGATCTTCTCTTCCGGGGAGGGCCTCCGTCGGGTCCTCCGGCGGACCTCTCTCACTGCCGCTTCGCTCGTTTATTTCTTCTGCTTCGCCATATCGAGACACTCCTCGGGGTCCTCCGGACCCCGGATATGTCTCTTGGCTTAGGAGCCGTTGGAGTCCGAATCCTGCTGACGGGCTACAGCCGACGTCCTCAGCCCGCGAGAGTTCGAGAACGCCTCTATCGATGAGATGCTGAGGCAGACCGGAGGCAATAAGACCGCAGCGGCACGGATTCTGGGCCTGAATCGGACGACCCTATATCGGCGAAGATCCGAAATGCTTTGAGGCTCGAGAAGCCGCGTGGTAGATCTGCGTTTCGTTGGGCTCCAGCCGCAGCATCACTCCCCATCGGTGGGGATCCCGTCTCATTGAGGGCTGCCTAGAGGAGATCCCAGAGGGGGTCCGAATCGATGCGACTGGCAGCAAGTTCTTCCGAGTTCTTGCCGATGCTCAAGGCAGGATCGCCAACTCGGAGGTTCCGGCCATGTCCGACTCGACGAAGTTCGCTGCTTCGGTGTTCATCATCGATGACGATGTGAATCTGTGTGAGTGGCTCACTTTCCACCTCGACGACGAGAATCGGGACGATGCGGGCTGGTGGGGGCGGTCTCCTCTCATGCTTGAACTTCATCGCTCGGTCGAACGGGTTGCGGGCAGCAATGTGAGCGTCGTGATCGATGGGGAGAGTGGAACGGACAAGGAGTTGGTGGCACGGGCGATTCATGATGTCGCCGAGCTGGGCAGTTCCTTGCAGGCAACGCTGCTTCGAGTGCTTCAGGAGCGAAGGTTCTCTCGTCTCAGCGGGTCGGAAGAGATCGTTTCCAATTCCCGACCGGTGGCCGCGACCCATCAGGGCCTGATGGCGGCGGTGGCGGAAGGTGAGTTCCGTGAGGGTCTCTTCTATCGACTTGCGGTCTTCGAACTCGACCTTGCCCTTGCCCTTGCCCTTGCCCCTCTGCGGATGAGGCGGGACGACATTCCTGAACTTTCGGCAATCTTCTTGCGCGAGATGGCGAGAGAGTCGGGCACTGGAATTCTGCCTAGTCTCAGCTCGGATGCGATGCGGGTGATGGTGGAATACGACTGGTCGGGAAATGTTCGCGAACTCAGGAGTGCCGTCCGCCGGAACTTCGCCGCCTCGGGGCGCAGACGATTCGACATGAGCACCTGCCACCGCGAATCCTCGATCCGGAGCACGGGCGTTCAAAGGATGGTCGGGCGGAAGATCAGCCCTTGGAGCCCGATTTCGACACAACGGCCGATTCTCTGCAAGCCAAGCGAATCTTCCTGTGCTCGATCGCGTGGAGCTCGCGCGAGCCGCTGTCATTCAGGTGCTAGAGCAGAGCCAGGGACGTGTCGACGAGGCCGCGCGATTCCGTGGAGTCGGTCGAACCATTCCACTATCGAAAACGCGGAAAATACGGACTCCTCTAGGCATTCTGATCTGTTCGTTCACGGGGAGATGGCCTGAGATTCGATTGGTTGGAACACCTGACCTACGGGGTATTAGGTACGGCAGGCAGACCCTTCAGCCTGGTACTCCCACCTCATGAATGATCTCTCGGGATTCGTCTCGGATCAACCGAAGCGCTGGTGATGCCGATGAACAAAGGAATCCCCACTTATGGAAATTCGCCAATGGTCCAGTCGACCCATTCCTCAGATGCTTCATTAGGCAATACGAATATGGACCCAGAGCGGGCCCTCATCATCGACGATGATCCGAGGATTGGAGAGCTGGTCGAGTTCTGCCTGAAAGGGGTGGTCGAAATCGTCGAACAGGCGAAGACTGCGGAGGCGGGAATCTCGATCGCAAGGAGCACCCCCCCTGATGTGATCCTGCTCGACGTGAATATGCCGGGGTGCGATGGATTCCAAGCCTGCAGGTCATTCAAGGAAGACGCCCTCCTACGCGATATCCCGGTCATTTTTCTCACAGGAGAGACAGGGCCGCATCAGATTGCACGGGCCCTGGATTACGGCGCCATGGATTTCGTTACGAAGCCCTTCGTTGCGATCGAGCTCCAGGCACGTGTTCGCGCTGCGCTGAGGACCAAACGGCTCGTGGACATGCTGCGCAGCCAAGCACTCTTGGATCCGCTGACGGGCCTAGGAAATCGAGGAGCGCTCGATGCGGCCCTCAAAGCACAGGTGGCCGACCATGCCAGGCACGCGTCGCCCTTTGCGTTCGCTCTCATAGATCTCGATCACTTCAAACAGACCAATGACGGCCACGGCCACATGGCTGGCGACGATATCCTTCGCCATGTCGGCCTCTGTCTTCGGAATCGTTGTCGTCCCTATGACGTCGCCGGTCGTTTCGGGGGAGACGAGTTCGGACTTCTTCTTCGAGACAGTGAGGCCCCAGCTGCGGAGGCAGCGGTCAGGCGCATACTTCGAGATATCCGTGAAGTCGAGATTTTCGTTGACGGTTCCAAGGTCGCCGTCTCAGCGAGTGCAGGCCTCGTGACCGCGAATCGGACCTGGCTGCTCCCCTCGACGGGCGAACTGCTCAAGGTCACGGACGGCGCGCTCTACGCCGCGAAGCGCGCGGGTCGTGACCAGCTCATCTGCATGGATCCCGGCACAGAAAAGAGCCGGGAGCCGGACGATGAGTCGAGAGAGTAATGCCCTCACGACAGAAATCGATTTGGATATCGACGCTCCGAAGCGCTTTGCGGCGAGTCATTTCGGGTTCCGGTGCATTGTGCGTGTTCTTCTCTGTACTCCTTCTTCCATTCTTGGTTCGAGCTGAGAAGCGGACCCTCCATCTCGACCTCGATGCGGATCGGAATGCGGCGCTCACTTCGACGCTTTCCATCGAGCGCGGGATTCGGACGACCCTGTCAGAGGTGGACAACCGTCTCGGTGGCCTCCCCGCAAAAATTATGACGCTCGATCATCATGGGAGTACACCTCAGAGCAAGCGACACCTCGAACAGTATCCGCGAGATGATCGGGCCCTCGCACTTTTTTCGAGATTGCACTCACCCCCTCTGCTCGCACATAGAGACTTTATCAATCAGAAGCGAATCCTGGTGCTCGACGCCTGGGCGGCAGCCGGGCCGATCACCCGCTCGAGTTCGGCCGAGAACTGGATCTTCCGGCTCTCGGTGGACGACACAAAAGCGGGTGCTGCGGTGCTGAATCATGCCTTTGCTGAGCTGAGCGCGCGCACGCAGCACCTACTGCTCGAGCAGACTGGTTGGGGCCGCTCGAACGAAGAGGCGATTCAGAGTGCCTTGGCTCTGCGAGGACATGCTGCAGCCGGCGTGAACTGGTTCAACTGGGGTCTCCAGCAAGGGGCCACGCGCATTCTCCTTCGCCAGATCCGCGCAACGGAGGCGGATGTCATCCTGCTCGTCGCGAATGCGGCCGAAGGCAGGTCCCTCATTGGGGCAATGAACTCGCTTCAGGAGGATCAGCGACTTCCCGTCGTCAACCATTGGGGAATTACGGGAGGGATGTCGAGTGACGCCATCGCCCGGGATCTCAGTGAGGGTTTTCATCTCTGCTTCATTCAAACCCGATTTTCATTTTTGGACCGAGCGCGAGACCCTTTCGGCAGGGCCGTATTCGAGCGGACACGGCAGCTCTTCCCAGAGACCATCAAGACGCCCTCGGACATGAAAGCGCCTACGGGATTCATCCATGCATACGATCTCACGCGGATTCTCATCGCGGCCATCTCACAGGCGAAACTCACCGGTGAGATCGAGAAGGATCGAGTGCGCGTTCACACGGCCCTCGAGGATCTAAAACTTCCCGTGAGGGGGCTGATCAAGAGCGATCGACGACCCTTTCGCGCATTCAACCAGGCACACCCCGATGCGCACGAAGCCCTCGGCGGAGATGATCTGACCTTCGCGCGGTTCGCAAAGGACGGAAGTGTCAAATTGGATCAGGGTGAATCTTGAAGCGAACATCGAAAGAGTTGCAGACCACTCCGCGCCAGCTCCCGATCTCCGCAGCGCTCACATTGTTAGTTCTACTGACGACCGGCGTATTTGCCATTCTAGTGGGGGGCTGGGTACTCGTTCGCGATGCCAGTGTGCTCCAGCAGCAGCATGAATTGATAGCGGATCGCGAGCTTGATGTTCGTCGCGACGCCTTGCTCACCTTTATCGACGATCGCTTGGCTGTCCTACGCGACTACGCCGCCTTTCCGCTCCTGAGCCAGACCGTGATGCAGCCCGAAGCACTTCGCGCCGATCTCGTAGACTTCATGGATCCGCTGCTTCTGCTCGGCCAGAGGCAGCAGCTGGTCTTACTCGATTTTGAGGGTCGCATTATCTACGCAACTCGTTCTGATCCGCCATTCGGCTTGGATGGGAATTTCGATCTCGAAGATGTACTCGAGATGGGGGCTCAGAAATACGTCGACGTAGTACAGGAGGACGGACGACTCTACTGGCACCTTGCAGTTCCGGTGATGCATCATGACGTGACAGAGGGTGCGCTCTTGACGCGCATCCCGCTCGACGATGCGCCCCTCGATCCCGTCGCTGATGATAAGGAGAGCGGCCGTTCGCTGCAGTTGATGAGATACGGATCGCTTCTCGCCAACTACGGTCATGCCGAAGTTGGTTCGCAGCATCAGCTCCCACTAATCGAAGCGGTCGGCTTGGAGCTTCACTATCGAGTCGATTCCTCGGACACGCGAGCTCGGCAGCTGGGCGGCGTCCTCGAGATGATTGGTATCAGCCTCGCGCTCCTGATCACGATCGTCCCCATCGCAGCGCAGATCGCTCGTCGCGCGATCGCATTACCCTTGGAAGATCTACGTAGCCGCACCTCCCATCTGGCAGTGGGGAAGATCTACGAAACACTCCCGGAAACACAGAGGATTCGGGAGGTTCATCGACTGGCCGCAGACTTCAACGCGATGGCCAAGAAGGTCCGAAAGCGCGAAACGTCGCTGCGAGAGATCCAGGGCGAGTTGGGGAAGCGCGTGAACCGCCGCACACGCGAACTCGGCAAGCGTCAACGAGAACTTGAGCGCCGCCAGGCCGAACTCAGAACGATCAATGCCGAACTCGAGCGATCGCAGCACGCAGCGGAGGCCGCAAATACGGCCAAGAGCGCGTTCCTCGCGACGATGAGTCACGAGATTCGGACGCCGATGACGGCGGTGGCAGGGTATGCGGATTTGCTGATGCGTTCCGCACACGAGTTGCCAGACCGATGTGTCGACTGGGTCAAGCGCATCGGTCTCAACACGGAACATCTCGTTTCATTGATCGGAGACATCCTCGATCTATCGAAGATCGAGGCGGGGCAGATGGTGCTCGAGCTAGAGCCCTGTGATCCCGTTCTCGCGATCGAAAGTGTGGTGTCGGTTATGGAGGTCGCTGCACAGGAAAAAATGATCGCTTTGAATGTGGAATACGTCGGGCGGGCCCCCGAGACGCTTCATGCGGATTCGTTGCGGCTGAGACAGATATTGCTGAACCTGGTCGGCAATGCTGTGAAGTTTACGGACGAAGGTGAGGTTCGCATCTGTGTGAGGGAGGTTTCGGGGACCCAGTTCGAGGGGAGAGAACTCGCCTTCGAGATCTCTGACACGGGAATCGGAATCAAGGAGGATCAACTCGATGAGATATTCGCACCCTTTACCCAGGTCCATCCTGTTCACCATTCCGAGCGCGGTGGAACAGGGCTGGGCCTGAATATCTCTCGCAGGCTGGCGTGGCTTCAAGGGGGAGAAATCAGCGCGATGTCCGAATTCGGGATGGGGAGCACCTTCACGTTGAGGCTGCCGGTGAGGGATGACGCGGAGTGGCTCTCGGCGGAGACACGGCTCAGCAAGAAGACGGCCGACAGAGGAGAGGAGCGAAAACAATCGATTCGGGGGGCTCGTGTACTCGTCGCGGACGACAATTCAGACAATCGGGAGATCGTGGCTTTCCTCCTGCAAGACATGCATGCGGAGGTCGATATGGCTTGCGATGGAGCAGAGGCCCTGAGGGCCGTTCTCTCAGGGAGGCGCTCCGGTTGCGAATACGATCTCGTATTGATGGACATGCGAATGCCAGTCATGGATGGCTATACCGCCACACGCGAGCTGCGAGCAGCTGGCGTGGAGACATCGATCGTCGCTCTCACAGCACATGCGATGTCCGAAGACGTTGCGAAATGTCAAGAGGCGGGATGTGATGCTTATCTCGCCAAGCCGATCATCCCCAGTCTCTTCAGATCCGCAGTCTTGCATCACGTTCGCCGCCGCGTCGATGTTGATCGAGCAGCGTCCATCGACGAGCCACGACGATCAGAGGCTCGCGACGAACCGGGGGGGATCGAATCGGATCTGAGTGATGATCCCCGGTTTGCCCCCATCCTACGCAGGTATATAGAGAGCCTTCCAGATTCCATCGAATCTCTGGAAGATGCCTGGTCTGCCCGTGACTCCGAGAAACTGAGGGCTGAACTTCACATGCTTGCCGGGACCGGTACGAGCTATGGCTTCGAGGAGATTACGGTCGAGGCCCGTCATTGCGAGGGGATGATACGCCGCGGCGAGGAACTGACCGAACTCGATGCCCCCCTCGCCGCGCTTCTCGATCGACTGCGAGCCATTGTGTCAGGATGATCCTGGAAGAGGCCACCGGGGGAGTGCGTGCAGGGTCCAAAATGCTGATGTGCGGACACTCGATGCTTCGCTTGACGTTCACACCCCGGGGAGCGAACCTGAATGACCTTGAGCTCATCTTCCGGGGCGTCGTGATGTCTTCATGCATTGAGTCGCCATGATCGGTGGGTCGCTCGGCCTGATCACCGGACTCATCGTGTCTTCCAGGATCATGGGTTCCGCATTGGAGAGCATGCCGAGGGCGACGATCCGGTCGGCACCTGCGTCGCGATACGCCGCCAGCTCGCCCTTCCCGGGAAGGGCCAAGTCGCCCCCGATGGGGCCGCACTTGTCAGAATGCGTAGTATCGGCGGTGCGGAAGACACCGCTTGAATCGCTTATCCACCAAAGCTTGAAATCGCCCCATCCTCATGTCGGTCGTGTTCTTCGGGCTCGGAATCGGTCTGTACTGGCTGGCCCATCGCGAACAGCCGGCAGGTACGAAGCTGTTCGTCCGCCATGACGCGATCATCGCCGTAGTCCTCGGAGCCCTGTCGGGGCCGCGGTCGTGCTCATTGCAACGGGGAAGGTCAGCGTCAGCGCGGGCTGAACGCCCTGACGACGACTTTGAACGGAGCGAGAAGAGGAACGACGGCACGGGCAGCAGCCGCCAACCTGCAGCCGGACTTGCTAAGTGGCGCCCAGCGTCTGGCCCGGAAGAAGCGGCGGCACGGGGCATCCGAGGGTGTCGGCGATGGCACGGAAGAGCTCCGCTTCCTCGAGCGTGACCTCGTGGTCGGCCGTGATCAAGTCGGCGCAGGTGGAGAGGAATCGGCGCTTGAGCGCAGGCGTGAGACCCGATAGTGCCTCGAGAGCAGCGTCGAGCCCGGGCAGGTCGATCGCCTCGCGGGACAGCAGTTGGAGACCGGACAGCTGCAGCGACTCCCCGGCTTCGGAAAAAGCCCGCTCGGCCGCTGCACCGGCATTTGAACTCGCTGCCACCAGCGCCGAGAATACCCACTCGCAGGGTTCGGCCAGGCGCTTGAAGCTGCGGATCCGGCGCGGGTGCCGCGTCACGCCTTCGAAATGCGGACGCAGGTGAGTGAGGAGGATGCGCTGGAGGGCCCACTCGAAAATGCTGATGCGGTCATCGGCCTTCACCAATTCCACGACCACGTGGGTGAAGCGCCGATACTGGTCGGATGACAATTCGCGTAGCGCGGGCAGCGCCAGGTCAATCAGCGGCAGCCGAACTCCGGCCTCGAGCCGGCTGACCTCGGGCAGGAGACCCCGCATCAGCTTCCACACATCGGGCTCGGCCGAAGAGGGCAAGAGTTCGAGTTGGCGAGCGCGCGCCGCGGGTTCGGCATTCACCAGCAGTGCATAGATGACGGCCCGGGCCCCGTAGGGTTCGTGGGCCGCGTCGATCACCGACCGGGGCAGACTGGCAATCAGCTCATTTGCATGTTGCAGGTGGTCTTGTGTGACGCTTCCGATCTGGGCCACGGCGTGGTCGGCCGGTTCCGGCGAAAATCCCATGGCAAGTCCGGTCGCGGGTGCCGAGGCGCTCACGGGAGTCGCGCGTTGGGCCTGACCGTCCGCCTGCCAGGATGAATCGAGGCGCGCAATGCGCTCCTCGAGGGGCGGATGCGTGGCGAAAAGGGAATTGAGCCCGGACGAGACGGCCCGGCCGAAGAACATGTGGCTCGACTCGGGAGCACGGGGATTCATCATCTTGGAGCCCGCCTCGAATCCGCCGATCTTCTTGAGCGCGTCGGCAATGCCGGAAGGATTGCGGGTGAACTGGACCGCCGAGGCGTCGGCGAGGAACTCCCGCTGGCGGCTCACCGAGGCCTTGATGAGGTTTCCCACCAAGGTGCCGATGAAACCCACGAGCATCATGATGCCGCCAATCACGAGCAGCACCTGCGTGGAGTTGTCCCGGCTGCTTCGGCTTTGGAAGGCGCTGCCGTAAATCGACGAACGGAGCAGGATGTTTCCAATCAGCCCGACGACGAGGATCCCGAAGAGCACACCCATGAGCCGGATGTTGAGACGCATGTCACCGTTCAGGATGTGGCTGAACTCGTGGCCGATCACTCCCTGCAACTCGTCGCGGCTGAGTTGCTCGACGCAACCTCGGGTCACCCCGACCACCGCGTCGCTCGGGGTGAACCCTGCAGCGAACGCGTTGATGCCCGGTTCGCCCTGCAGCATGTAGACAGGCGGAGTCGGATTCCCCGAGGCGATCGCCATCTCTTCGACCACGTTCAGAATGCGACGTTCCAACGGATCCGTGCTGTTGGCATGGATCAGCGTTCCGCCCAGACTCTCGGCTACCGCCCTTCCGCCTCCGGCGAGTGAGGAGATGCGGTAGAGGCTGGCGCCGCCCACCACCAGAGCCGTCGCCCCTGCGATCTGGAGCATCAGCAGCGGGTCCACCCAGCGCACGTTCCAGACTGTCGCCCCGCTGACCGGGTCTTGCCCGTAGCCCAACAGGATGGCGGCAGCCACGTAGAGCGTGGCCGTCATGCCGACCACGGCCAATATGAATAGGACGACAAGGCGCTTCGTGTTCCGCCGCGCGTCGTCCTGGAGTTCGAAGAAATCCGAGGCCATTTTCCCTAGAACCTGCTCGCGATCGGGATCAGAACTCGACCTTCGGCGGCTCAGCGATGGCCTCGCTATCGAATTCGAGTAGGCCTGCGTCCTGGCCGTGGCCGAACATGCCGGCAAAGATCACGGGCGGAAAGCCCTGCTTGTACGTGTTGTATTCGGTGACCGCGTCGTTGAAGGCCTGGCGAGAAAAGGAGACCTTGTTCTCCGTCGACGTCAGCTCCTCGGTAAGCTGTTGCATGTTCTGGCTGGCCTTGAGATCGGGGTAGGCCTCGGAGAGAGCGAGCAGGCGGCCCATGGCTCCGGCTAGTGCGCTCTCGGCGCCGCCGAGCTTCTTCATGGCTTCGGGATCCCCGGGGTTTCCGGACGCCTGCTCGAGCCCGCCCACGGCCTGGTTGCGCGCCTGGATGACCGCCTCGAGAGTCTCCCGCTCGTGCGTCATGTATCCCTTCACGGTCTCCACCAGGTTCGGGATCAGATCGTGGCGCCGCTTCAGCTGAACCTCGATCTGGGCGAACCCGTTCTGATAGCGATTCCGCAGAGCCACCAGCCGATTGAAGATCCCAATCACATACATGAAGCCGAGGACGACGATCCCGGCCAGTACGATGAGAATGACTATCCCGGTCGACATGGGGCCTCCTCTCTGAGATTCGTTGCCAGAATTGTACCTCGTCGGGACTTGTTCTGCCTGTCCGCGATCGATGTCGGTTTCAGTCCGGCTTTACGCGTTGACCGGTAAAGGTGAAGCGGAAGGCGCTCGTCGCCGAACTCGCCGGGTCGAGCGGGTTCTCGTCGGGCGCGAACGTTTCGCCGAACAACGAGCCGCTCACGGCCTGAAACTTGCCCCTCTTCTCGTCACCAAAAGCCATCGAGAAGACGACCCCAGTCACACCTGTAGGATTCCCTTCGTCATCGAAGTTGAAGTCGATCTGCGTGACCGTGATCTGGCGCCTGCCCGTTCGCCTCGCGCTTTCGAGACCGTCTGTAAATTCGAAAGTCGATGCCGGCTGGCTGACGCTCGCGAAGGCGCCGTCTCTAGCCCGGATTATTCCCGAGCCCTAACGGAAGAAGGCCACTGAACTGCTAGAAACGGGTTGCTTATACCTGTTTCCTGCATTCCAGAGGCCTTCTGCATCTCCGAGTCTACAACACAGTCTGTTCTCTTTCCCATCTTGATTCCGAAGCCCGTGCTGGCGGTCTTCGACCCGGCCCACAGCAGCTCCGACGGCGGCGCCTTGCTTTTGAAGGGCATCGATGAGCGGCTGGCCTGAGCGAGAAGCTGGCCTCGTGTCTGCGTGATGGCCGCGATCCGGGCAAGGTGCGTCACGAGATCGCAGAACTGTTCCGACAGCGGATATTCACCATCACCCTCGGATATCCGGACTGCAAGGATGCCCGCGTGCTGGCCGAGGATCCCGCCCACAAGATGCTAGTGGGTCGAGCCCCCATCTCGGGAGATCGCCTAGCGTCCCAGTCGACGCTGTCGCGCTTCGAGAATGGCGTGGGCCACGGCGAGCGCTACCGGCTGGTCGAAACGGTCACCGACACCGTGATCGATCGCAAGCGCCTTGGCCGCAAGGCCAGGACGATCATCCTCGACTTCGACCCCACGGACGATCCGACCCATGGCAGCAAGAGTGCTCCTTCTACCACGACCACTACCGAACCCACTGCTTCCTACCGCTCATCGGCACGATCCAATTCAACCGTGAAAAGCAGCAATCGGTCCTATGCTCGGGGCTATCGCTCCGGCGGTCCTCGACGATCTCGACGAAGAGAACCTGGCCGCATCCTCGCCGGGTCGTCTTCAAGGCCGAGGTGGTGAGCTACCCGGGCCGCGAGCCGAGGCATTCTCTTTGCGCAAACACTTCAGTTCCGTTCGCTCGTCCTCGCTCATCGATTCGTTTAGACCTTCAGCGTTGCGAACCCATTCACCAACTGACTTTGCGCTGATCCCAAGCTCCATTGATCGAGGGCGCCACGAGCGCCTTCCCGCGGACCGATGAGCGGGAAACCCTCGCCCATGCGGACGAACGAAAGGCCGGTCAGTTCGACCAGTAGACCCAATCGTCGCCAAGCTCGACCGGCACCGAGGTGTCCTTGTCGACAGGTGTTGCGAAAGAGGCCGTCGGTGGCCAACGTGAATTCATCTGCTCGGAGTTGTGTGCGAGGAACGCTCGCTCTAGTTCGACAACCTTGTCGGGCCGCGTTGCTGCGAGATTGCGCCGCTCCGTCGGATCGGCGCGCAGGTCGAAGACCCAGCGTCGCCCGGGAGGGTCGCTCATGTTGAGCTTCCAGCCCCGGACGAGCGCTGTCTTGGACGCCCCGCTACGCCAAAACAGTGCCTCGTGGGTCGTCCCGTCAGCCTCGCCCTTGGCGAAGGGGAGAAGATCGATACCGTCGATCAGGCGATCCTTTGGAAGCTCCGCTCCGGCAACGGAGGCCGCGGTGGCAAAGACATCGAAGTGGTGGACGGGTTGGTGCACCGCGGTACCGGAGGGAAGCTGCGCTGGCCACTTGAAGAAGAAGGGCACGTGGATTCCTCCCTCGAAGAAGGTGGCCTTCCATCCGCGGTAGGGTGAGTTCACGCTGGGCAAGCCGAGGGATCCCGGGGCTCCATTGTCGGAGGTGAAGATCACCAGAGTGTTCTCCTCGAGCCCCTGCTGGCGAAGCGCGTCGAGCACGCGGCCCACGCCGCGGTCGAGCGCTCGGACCATCGCTGCGTAGATGCGTTCGCGGTGGAGTGGGATATGCGAGAGAGCCTCGTAGTCGTCGAGCGTCGCCTGGAGCGGCGTGTGCGGGGCAAAGTGCGCCAGATAGAGGAAGAACGGGCGCTCGCGATTCGCCTCGATAGCCTTCACCGCTTCGTCGCTGAGATAGTCTGTCAGGTAGCCCTGCGGCTCGAAGGCTCTGCTGCCGTTGAAGCTGACCGCGTGTTGCATAACACGCCAAATGACTCGGTCGGCCTGGTCGAAGTTGAGCTTCGCGTTGACGACCCCCGGGTCGTCCTCCGGCAGGTAGAGGCCGCTCTCCATCATGAGGCTCTCTTCGAACCCTTGGTCGTGCGGCGCCATGCCGTTTGCACGGCCCAGGTGCCACTTGCCGACGTGCACCGTGTGGTAGCCCGCGTTGCGGAGCACTTCGGCAATCGTCACCTCTGATGGTGGCATCCCCATCTCCTCAAACGAGAGTGTGTTGTCGTCCTCGGCAGGCAGGGTTGGAGCGATCCGGGGCTGCCCGGCCGCATCCACCCACATGACGAGCGGAATGATGCTGGACGGCGCTGGCGTGTACTCGAAGCCGAAACGGGTCGAGTAGCGACCGGACATGAGGGCGGCTCGCGCGGGTGCACAGGTCGCGTTGCCTGCGTAGCCGTTGTGGAAAATCACGCCCTCCTTCGCAATCGAGTCGATGTGCGGCGTCGGGACGGTTCCGCCCGCGACACCTCCGCCCGCGAAGGTGATGTCGTTCCAGCCGAGATCGTCGGCGACGATCAGCACGATGTTGGGCGGTCGCTTCTCACGACTGCGTCCCGCCGGATCCGGTCCCGAGGACCACGAAACCGGAACGTTCGGATCCACCGATGAACTCAAGTTCACAAGGATGCCGACCCCGGCGAGCAAGAGTTCGATGCGATACATCCACCCAACGCCTACGAGCAGCCCCACGGCCAAGACGACTCCGAGAAGGCGACGCATCGACGAGGAGATCGACATCGTCATTCGTGGGATCATACGGTGGCCCGCCGCGGGTGCCCGCAGCGGTACTTTTCCCCGAGGCTACAAGACGCGAAGCGGGTTTGGCCGCCCGACATTATCACGTGCCTAATCCTTTCGAATGGCTTGTGGTGGATAGTCTCCCCGCAAATAGGGTAAAGGGAGAATAGGAATTTCAAGCCGCGCTTTCAGCACCACCGATCGCAGGCCCCAAGGGGCCCGTTCCGGGAATCTCCAGTGGTGAGAACGTGGCGCGGTTGCACGATTCTTATCCGTCCGTCTGGGATGCGAGCTTGGGCCGCGCCGGCCGCATCGCGCCTGAATGCACAGACAATCCGTTTGCCGCCCTCACGCCCAGATCCTGAGCAGCGCGTCGACCCTCGTCAGCGTGGTGAGTCCGTCGAGGGTGTTTTGGAGTACCTGTTCGCCGTAGGCCGTCGGAAAACCGGCCACGGCATCGCGCGGAATGACCACCGAATAGCCTCGGTTCACACCCTCGATGGAGATTCCGATGATGCCACGGTTGAGCGAGACCCCGGTTGCGATGATCGTGCGCGTCTCGAGGCTCTTCAGGTACGCGTTCACCGGAGTGTCGGTGAAGGGCGAGATGCCGTGCAGTCGCTGAGACTCGAGGTCGTCGGGGTGGTGGAGCGCCGGCAGCACCTCCGCGGCCGGCGAGTCCACGGGGATGTGTTCGGGATCTTCCATCAGCGCGCTCACGAACGGCATGTTGCGGTAGCTGCCGATCTTGTCCGGGCGGAAGGCTGCAGTGCAGTGGAGGATACGGATACCCGCCGCCCTCGCTCCTTCAAAGAGCGCAGCACAGCGGTCGATGATGCCGAGCTCCGCGACGGCGTCACCGGGGCCGCTGAAGCGTGCGAGATCGCCCACCACCCCCCGCTGCATCTCCATGCAGAGGATGGTGGTGTGCTTCGGATCGACCAGCGACGCGAGCTCCATCATTGCGACCTCCCAACGCGAATGATGGCAACGCCGGGGACGCTCGTCGAGCGAAGCGACTGGGCGGGGTCCTCCACTTCGACGAGAGGAAGGCCGCTTAGACGCCCCCGAAAGGGGCCACCTATCCCCGCCGGGGCTTGGTTGTCAGAATGCGCAGTATCGGTAGGGCGAAAAACGCAGCTTGAAACTCCTATCCGCGTCGCCCGCCCCATCGCCTGCTGTCACCCTGTCGTCGTCCCCGAGCGCACGGCGGCTGTGGGACTCGGCGCTGGGGCGGCGGCGCTGGGGGCGGGGAAGCGGTGATCCGTTACGTGACCGCTTAGGTCCAGAAGGATTCAATGTGACGGACGTTAGGGAGATGGGTAGCGAATCGCCGCCGACGGGCACAACACCGTAACCCATTCATATCCAATGGCTGTTTCTCAGAAATCCATTGACCGAAAATCACGGAAGAAGCGCCGCAATGTCAGCGCCCCCTCCATGTTGCGCCGCTGTCTTAGCAGTTAGGCCCTTGTCGTTTCGAATGAGCGCATCCGCCCCGTGTTTCAAAAGAAGCTCTACGGCCTCCCTGTGACCATTGTAGGCAGCTAGATAAATGGGTGTATTACCGTAAGTGTCTATGACGTCCGGCGGGAAGCCCTGTTCGAGATGTTCCTGAATGCCGGCGTAATCGCCACTCCGCGCCTTGCTCATCCGCGGAAACGCCCTGGGAGAACAGGGCTCAGGGCATCAGGCGGCTCGAGACCGCCTGGGTGCGGGCCGCGTCTATCATTGTATGAACTGCGTGGGCCAGATGTGGCGGGCTTTCGACATGACGATCAAGCGCTCGATGGAAAGAGAGGTACACGGTGGCCCCTCGAAACCAAACAATTCATCCAGGGCTTCATCGCCGATTCCTATATCGACATTCATTCGGCCCGGCTGATGACGATCCGATGTGCGGAGATCATGGAGCAGGGATTGGACGCCAGAACGGATATTTCGGCGATCAAGATCGCCGTTCCCGCCGCCATGCACCGAGTGGTGGATCGGGCGATTCAGGTCCACGGCGCCCTTGGCGTTTCGAGCGAAATCCCGCTGGAGGGAATGGATCGAGGAGCGCGTACCCTTCGCCTCGCCGACGGTCCCGACGAGGTTCATAAGATCCTGATCGCCCAGAACGTCCCGAGCGCGTATCGGAACGGAGAATCCTGGGACTTCGGCCTCTAGACCCCATCGCCATGGGCCCGATGACCGAGAGGGGGCGCCACGGCTCAGACCGGCCTGAGACGAAGGAAGTCAGCCCACCGGCACCGCGAAGACGGTGATGAATGCCAAGACGACGGCCACCAGACCGATCGCAGCTCTCTCGAAGGTGTTTCTCGTGATGCCGATCGCCACCATGCACTGCAATAGGTAATAGAAGGCGAATGCTCGAGAGGCCAACGCCACCAACGTCAATGTCTCATGGAAGGCCAGGACGATCGCGAAACCGCAGATCACCAGATAGGCCAGTCTGCGGTCGATGCGCTGCTCCGAGACCTCGATCATGTTGCCAGCCCCCGCGATGGTATCGGCGACGGCAGCGCTGAACTGGCTCAGAACCGCTGCGGCGATCAGGGGGGCGGGAAGCCAAACGGCGGCCTTCCCCGCCAGGACGATGAGTGCGCTGTCATCGACCGTGTCGCCGAGGAAGTACATCAGGGGCGTCGCCAGGGCGACGAAGAGGAGATAAACCCCCGTCGACACGATCTGCGACAAACGACTGGAGCGGATTCGTGTCTGGCGATCGAATTCCTGACCGAGATAACGCGAGGTCTCGAATCCCTGGGTCACGATCAGAGTGCCGCCCAGCGTCGTCAGGATGAGCCATGGAGTCGCGTCCGGAAGCGAGGGCCATTGCAGCGCTCCAGCTTCGGCCGCGTCCAGATCGTAGCCCCCGAATCCGATCAGCACCGCGACGATGATGACCAGCGTGATCCTCAACGCATAGCCCTCGAGTTTCTGCAACATGTCGAGGCCCCGAGTGGCACCCACCAGGGCGATCAAGCTGATCACCGATACCGTGACGACATGCTCGTGGAGCGGGCTGTCGAGGCCAATCCCGTGGAGCAGGAAAGCCGAAAGGATATTGATATAGAGTGAGACGGAGATTACGTAGGCCAGTACCAGGGCCACGTCCGCAACCTGTTCCGAGCGCCGGGCCAGAAGCGGAGCATTGCCGGCCTCCAGAAGCGGCTCGAAGTGGGCAATGTTGAAGCGGACCACGCTTCCCACCGCGTAGGCGAGGGCACAGACAGCCGCCATGGCAAAGACCGAATAGGGGCCCACCAAGCCACTCAGAATCGGCACGATCACCAGAAAGCCACTGCCAAAAATCGACGCGAGTGGCGTCGCTGTCGCAGTCATGAGCTCTTTCAAGCCCGCTATTCTATCAGATCGGGTCGGTATTCGTCCGGGTGGGAATCCCGAACTCGGCTCCAGGAAGCATAAGTCCGCGAACAAGGAAGATGTCTACTGGCTGAGAACTCGTCCCGCGGTCGTCCCACGCAGCCGGGCGTTCCGAGGCTCTCGGTGTCGTCGCCCCTGCTGTCTTCAAACATCACCAGATGACGAGACATGTTGCATCCGTCCATGAGCCGCGGACCGCCGTGAGACCGAATGCGATAGACCCATTTAATGGATTTTATAACCCATTAATTGGGTTAAACTCGTCAGCGAACCACCAAGGGGCGGCGCGATGCTCGAAGGCCTTTTCGGAAACGCCAGCGCGGAGAAGGTCCTCCTATATCTCGAGCAATACGGTGCGGGATACGCGACCGAGATCGCGCGGCGTTTCGACGGACTGTCCCTCCACATGGCTCAGCGTCAGCTCGAACGCTTCGAACGAGCCGGCGCCCTCGTGAGCAGACTCAGTGGCCGCACTCGCCTCTACATCTGGAATGCACGGTACCCATTTCTCAAAGAGCTGCGCGCGCTGCTCGCAAAGGCGCTCGACGCCTTACCTGCCGCGGAACGCAAGCGCTACTTCGAAGAGCGACGAAGGCCCCGGCGGACCGGCAAGCCGCGGTGAGTCCTGCAAAGAAGGCAGAGGCCGAGATCAACAAAGACTCTCCCCTGGAAGAGGTCGCCACCCTCGTGTGTGCCCGACTCGAGGCAGACGGAATCTCGGTCGTCCTCTCCGGCGGCGCAGCGGTCTCGATCTATTCCGAGAACGAGTACGAGTCCTATGACCTCGACTTCATCCCGACCGGTCTGGCCCGACGCGTCGATCACACGATGCAGGCCCTCGGCTTTGAGCGACAGCAACGTCACTGGGTGCATCCACACAATCGCTATTGGGTTGAGTTTCCAGCGGGCCCCGTCGCAATTGGCGAAGAGGTGATCCACGACTTTGCGGAACGCCGCGGTCCGGCGGGTGTGCTGCGAATTCTGCATCCCACCGAATGCGTGATGGATCGGCTCGCCTGGTACTTCCACAATACGGATCGCCAATGTCTCGAGCAGGCTCTCCAGGTTGCGCGAGGACATCCCATCAACCTCGCGCGGATCAAGCGATGGGCGGCAGGTGAAAGGCCGCATGGGGCCGAGCGGTTTCGAGAATTTCGGAGCCTGCTCGAGGAATCTTGGTCGACGTGATGCCATTCGAGGAGCATTCGGCGGCTCGGTCCATTCACCTATCCTGGTCCTGGGCAATCCATTTCCGGATCGTCGCGGAGTAGATCGATCCCAATCAACGACAGAAACCGCTAGCCATAGAGATTGCGAAAAAAAAGAACACCCTAGGACGCCCCTGGATCTCGCAGGACGATAGAATGGTGGAGGCGGCGTCAACCGAACTGCCGCGGTAACTATCCAATTCCATTGA
>PBFW01000014.1 GCA_002719955.1 Deltaproteobacteria bacterium
CCAGCGACTCGCGCAGCGTCCGCCGCACCCGCTTCGAATCGTCGAGTCCGCGCAACACCATCCGATCTGTCAGAATGACCGCGGCCGCCACCACCGAGCCGGCGAGCGGCCCGACACCGACCTCGTCGATCCCGGCGATCCCACGCACCCCGCGCGCCGCGAGTTCGTCCCGTAGCCGAAGCAATCCGGCGAGCCGTTCCCGTTCGCCCGCGCGGGCGGTGATCACTCGCCGACCGCGCTCGGCGAGTGCATGGGCACCCATTCTCGGATCCGAGGCGAGTTCCTTGATCAGTGTTTCGATCGCCGCGTCGGAATCCGCCTGCGAGAGCGCCTTGCGGAGCTCGCTGAGAGGGCGACCGCGACCGGAGGTCGGAGGAAGTTTCGGCATGCGATCTGGACTCCCGGGCGTGGATCAATCCCGTCCCGAGTCTCCCCCGGAAGCGTCGTCCCTGCCAGCGTCTCCCGCAGAGGGCGCCGGCGTCGACGCGTCACCACGCTCGCTCGACGGCAGGCTGGCCTCTGCCTCGACCCTCCGCTCCAGCCGCCGAACCCTCTTCAGCAACTCGGGGAGGCGGCGCAGCGCAGCCACCGTGCGATGCCAGCTGCGCTCTTCCGTGGCGGGGGCACCGAACATGCGCGCGCCATCGGGCACATCGTGATGGAGACCCGAGCGCGCCGCGATGAACGCGCCCTCGCCGATCCGCAGATGGCCCGTCGTACCGACCCCGGCCATCACGACTGCGCGGCGACCCACGATCGTGCCGCCGGACAGACCGGTTTGTGCCACGATCAGGGCCTCTTCGCCAATATCGCAGTTGTGCGCAATCTGGACCTGGTTGTCGATCTTCGCGCCACGTCGGATACGCGTCTCGTCGAGGGTCGCGCGATCGACGGTCGTGTTGGCGCCGATCTCGACGTCGTCCTCGATGACCACGCGGCCACGCTGAGCCATCGCGACGGGGCGCCCCTCCGCATCGGGCACGTAGCCGAAGCCATCGCCACCGACCACGACACCGGGTTGCAGGATCACCCGATCCCCAATTCGCGTGTCCTCGCGAAGCACGACCCCTGAGTGGATCCAGGCATCTCGCCCGACCTCGACGTCCGCGACCAGCGTGGCATTCGATGCCACGATCGCACCCGACCCGACCCGACATCCGGGTCCGACGCGGGCGCCGGCCCCGATCGACGCGCTGGGATCGACGGTCGCCGCCGGATCGACGTGCGCCCCCGCTTCGATCCCCGCCGGAGGGCGACGGCTCGGAACGAAAGCCTCGACGAGGCGGGAAAAATCGTGGGCGGGTCGAGCGCTGCGCAAGACGGCGCGCGCACCCACATCGAGCCCCGGCGATGTGATGACGGCGCAGGCCACGCAATCGACCAGCGCCGCGAGGTGAGCCGCATCCCGGACAAAGACGAGTTCGTCGTCCTTCGCCCCCGCGAGCGAGGCGAAGCCTCGGATCTCCGTCGCAGGGTCCCCGTCGAGGATTCGCGCGGAGGCCTGCTCCGAGCCGTCGTTCAGAAAATCCGCCAGCTCGGCCAAGCGAATCGGCCGCGGCGATCGCGGCACGATCTTACCGGGCGAACAACACGGACACGGGCGAGGTCCGCGAGACCGAGGCGGCGTTGCTCCCCAGGAAATAGTCGGTGATCCGGTTGCGGCCGTAGGCACCCATCACGATCAGACTCGCGCGGACTTCCTTGGCGGTATCGACGATCTTCACGTCCGGTCTCCCAAGCGTGGAAGACGTCTCGCGAACCGGGACGGAAAGTCCACCGACCAGCTGCCGAACTTCGTGGAAACGCGCGACAGCGCGACCCTTGTCCTTCGAATCCACGAAGACGTGAACCGCCTCGTTGAGACCATTGGCCAGGGTCACCGCGAGCTTCGCCGCAAGGCTTGATCCGGGCGAACCATCGAAGCCGAGCACGAGCGGGCCGGTCAGCGGCGCGCCACCGGGCACCAGAATCGTGGGCTTGGTGGTCTTGCGGAGGATCGAATCGACCGTCGAACCGATCAGCGCCCCCCGGTCCCCTGAGCGGCAACCCTTTCGCCCGATCAAGAGCAGGTCGGCGCCCTGCACCTTGTCGACGATGCGATCATCGGGCGACCCCTGGAGCACCTCGCAGTTGGCCTCGATTCCCTCGCCCCGGGCCCGCTCGCCAAAGCGGCGTGCGACCGCATCCGCTCTCGCGCGGTAATAGGCGGTCACTTCCGCTTCGGGAAAAGGCGGCAGCGCTAGGCCGTCTCCCGCGGGCGCTCGCAGGAGACGATCGTCCAGGACCGAAAGAGCGGAGAGCCTTGCCCCCAGCCGCGACGCCAACCCCATCGCGGTCTGTTCCGCGGCGCTCGCGTCATCCGAACCATCCGTGGCTACCAGAATCGTCTCGATCATGTCATCTCTCTCCTGAGGGATCTCAGTGTCGGAATCGAAGTGTACCCGCAGGATCGGCAGAACAGCCCCGAAGGTAGAGACCTTCGGGGACGAAGATTAGGCAATCCCCGAGGGTGATGCAAATATGACCCTTTAGACCCTGAACAGAACGCAGGTTTGCACCTGTCACTCGATCTGGGCGGGCGCTCCCGATTCCCGGCCGGCTCCCACGGTGATAAGGTCCGCCCGTGCCGTCGTCCCCTGCCACCACCGCCCGCTCGCCTCGAGAAGCCTGGGGTCTGGAGACCCCCAATCTGGGCCTCTCCCTCGGCGGCACCCACGGACCCGACCAGGCGCGCGCCCACCTCGGCTGGGTCGAACTCGCAGAATCCGTGGAGCTCCATTCGATCTGGCTTCCAGAGATGCATTTCCAACCCGGTGTCTGCCCCGCACCCCTGCTGGAATTAGCGGGATATGCCGCCACGACCCGGCGGCTGCGACTCGGAACCACCTCGCTCCTGCTGCCCCTCCACCCCCCGGAAAAGATCGCCGCGGAAATTGCGACCCTGGACCAGCTCTCGCAGGGGCGACTCCTCGTCGGACTCGGGCGGGGATTCCAGAAACCGATGCTGCGGGCTTTCGGCGTTCCACCGGCGGAAAAACGCGACCGTTTCGACGAGGCCCTAGACCGCATCCTCGCGCTCTGGGCCGAGCACAACGGACGCTCCCAGTGCTCACCGCTCCAGACCTACACGCGCCCTCACCCCCCACTCGCCGTCGCCGCTTTCGGACCCAAGGGCCTCGCCCAGGCCGCCCGCCGCGATCTCCCCTACCTCGCATCGCCGGTCGAAACCTTCGATCAGGTCGCCGACAATCAGACGCGCCACCGATCGCTACTGCCCGACCCCGAGAAGAAGGCGCTCTCCTTGGTGATGCGAACGATCTTCGTTTCCGAGGACGCCGGGGAACTCGACGCCGCCCGCGAATCGCTGATCGGCGAAATGACCGGCCGCAGGGAGGGGATGCCCGCCGCGGTCAACCGGGCGCTCGACGCGCCGCTCGAGTCCCGCGCCGTCATCGGAACGACGGAGGAGGTGACCGAGCGGCTGATCCACGAACGACGACGCCTCGATATCGACCTGCTGGTCACCCGCCCCCAACTCACACGCGTCGAGCGCAACGTGACGGAGAGATCTCTGGTCCGATTGGTCGAGGAGGTCTGGCCCGCGGTGCGAGCGGACGCGGAAGGGCGCCCGGCCGACTCAGCGGATCATTGATCCTACTCGGCAGCCGATTCGTCTTCCTCCTCGCGTGTGAAGGTCAGGAAGGCCATGCTCGGTCGCTTCGAGGAGTCGCGCATCGCGAATTGCATCGTGTCGAAGGTCCAACCCTCGGCGCTCCAATCGTTGAGTGCCTTTTCGATTCCCTCGTCCGTGACCATGGCGATCTCGACGACCTTGTAGCGCAGTGACACGTGTTCTCCTCTCGGGGCCGCAGAATACGCACTCGACCCATACCCCACGATTTCGCCTGACTCAGAGCCTCTCGGCAATTTCCGCGGCCGCGTAGGTCAGGATCAGATCGGCCCCCGCTCGTTTGATCGAGACGAGCGCCTCGATCATCGCACGATCCGCGTCGAGCCAGCCACGCTCCCCCGCCGCCTTGATCATCGAGTACTCGCCCGAAACATGATAGGCCGCGAGGGGAACGTCGAATGCCCGGCGCGCGTCCGCCAGGACATCGAGATAAACCAGGGCGGGCTTGACCATCAACATGTCGGCGCCCTCAGCGAGATCGAGCCGCATCTCGCGCATCGCTTCCCGCCGATTCGGCGGATCCATCTGATAACCCCGACGATCTCCGAACTCGGGCGTGCTCTCCGCCGCATCGCGAAAGGGCCCATAGAACGCGCTGGCATATTTCGCGGCGTAGGAGAGAATCGCGACCTCCCGAAAACCGTTCGCGTCGAGTTCGCGACGGATCGCCGCCACTCGCCCATCCATCATGTCCGAGGGAGCGACGATGCTCGCTCCCGCGCGCGCATGGGAGAGCGCCGTCTGCACGATCCTTTCGAGAGAGGCGTCGTTGTCGACCTCGTCGCCCTCGAGCAGGCCGCAATGGCCGTGATCCGTGTATTCGCAGAGACAGACGTCCGTGATCAGACACAGCGAAGGCACGGCATCGGCGATCGCGCGAGCGGCCCGCTGCACGATCCCATCGGCGGCGTCGGCGCCGCTCCCGCGCGCGTCCTTCACAGCGGGGATCCCGAAGAGGATCACCGCGGGAATCCCGAGGTCCGCAACCCGCTTCGATTCGAGCACGACCTGATCGACCGAGAATCGCTGCACGCCGGGCATGGACGCGACCGCCTCGCGCACACCGGCGCCCTCTACGACGAAGAGCGGCTGGATCAAGTCCTCGCGCGCGAGCTTGTTCTCTCGAACCATGCCGCGCAGGGTCTCGTTCCGTCGCAGTCGACGCATCCGGATCGCCGGAAAACTCATTCGCCCCCTCCTCTGGTTCCGTCCATCGGTGGCCCGCTCGTCGTCGAAATCACGGGCGCGGGCCAATCCGCCCCGATCAACTCTTCGATCATGGCCGAGATCTCCGGCCGATCCGGAACGACCGCGGCGGGCAGCCCCACGGCCTCGAGTCGCCGAGCCGTCGTCCGGCCGATGGCGGCGATCATACAACGGCCCGCCGCGGCTCGGCTTTCATCGTCCAAACAGGCCAGGAAATGATCCACGGTCGACGGACTCGTAAAGGTGAGCGCGTCGAGTTCTCCGGCTTTGAGTTGAGCACGCAGGTCGGCCTCCTCGATCGTTGGACGGCGATTCTCATAGAACGCGACCGAATCGACCTCTGCCCCCGCCGCGCGCAATCCATCGGCGATCACGCTGCGACCGATCTGGGAGCGCGGGATCAGTACCCGTTCTCGATCACCCGAGAGCGCCGGGAGGAGCTGGGCGAGCAGGGCCTCGGCATCCCCGCGACCGGAGGCGATGAGGTGGACGGGAAGACCCGCCCCGAGAGCGGCCCGAGCGGTCACCTCCCCGATACAGAAGACGCGAAGAGCGGGGGCGAGCGAAGCGCCCACCGAGCCACGCTTCGCCTCCAGCGCGCGCACGAAGAAGCGCACCGCGTTCGAACTCGTGAAGACGAGCGTCGAGTACGCAGCGACCGAGGCGACCGCGCGATCGATCTCCTCCGCACCCGGCCCCGATGCGATGGCGGCGAGTTCGATCATCGGCACGATCACGGGCGTCGCCCCGGTCGCCCGCAACGCTCCGGAAAGCTCCGCTGCCTGCGCCCGCGCACGAGTGACGAGCACGCGCCGCCCGAACATCGGCTGCCTCTCCCACCAGCAGAGGTCTGCGCGAAGACCGACAACCTCACCCACGATGATCGCCGAGGGCGACCCGAGGCCGGCCTCCTTCACGGCTTCGGGCAATTCCGCAAGGGTCGACACGCAGGTCTGCTGTTCCGGAAGCGTTCCGTGCATGACGGCGGCGGCGGGGGTGCTGGGCGATCTGCCACCGGCGATCAGCTCACCGACGAGGGACGTGATATTTCGCATGCCCATCAGGATCACCAAGGTATCGACCGCCGTCCCGATCTCTCGCCAACGGATCTGTTCCGTCGCACGACTGGGATCTCTGTGCCCGGTCACGACGGCGAAGGAGGCCGCGTGCCGGCGATCGGTCACGGGGATTCCGGCGTACGCGGCAGCCGCGATCGCCGCGGTCACCCCCGGCACGATCTCGAAGGGGATCCCCGCCTCGGCGCAGGCGCTCACCTCCTCGCCGCCACGTCCGAAGACGAAGGGATCGCCTCCCTTCAGCCGCACAACCGTGTGCCCCGCCCGAGCATATTCGACGAGCAGCGCGTTGATCTCGGGCTGACTACGCGTCGGTTCTTCGTGGCCGCGCTTCCCGACATTGATGCGCTCGGCGCGCACCGGAGCGAGATCGAGCAGATCGCCCGTGGCGAGTTCGTCGTAGAGAACGACGTCGGCCCGCGCGAGGGCCTTCGCACCACGAATCGTGATCAAGTCCGGATCCCCGGGGCCGGCGCCGACGAGAAGAACACGGCCTACGTCAGTCATCGGCCTCGATCTCTTCGGCGAGGGCCGCCAGAATCTCCCGTCCGCCGCGCTCGAGGACCGCCTCGGCGACCCGCGCACCGAGGGCGGCGGCATCGGTCTCGGGGGCGATCTCTTCCGCATAGGCGAGGCGCTCGCCGTCGAGACTCGAAACGAGTCCACGAAAGCGAAGTCCGCCCGCGACGCGTTCGGCGAAACCCGCCAGCGGCACGCTGCAATCGCCGCCGATCGCCGTCTGAAAAGCGCGCTCAGCGCGAGCGACGACAGCGATTTCATCGCTCTCGAGGGTCGCGATCCGTTCGCACCATTCATCGCCAGCGCGTGTTTCGAGGGCGAGCAACCCCTGCCCCACGGCCGGCAACATCGTCTCGGGGGCGATCCGCTCGTCGATCGCATCACCCATCCCGAGTCGCACGAGTCCGGCGCAGGCGAGGATGACCGCGTCGAGCCCATCCGATTCGAGCTTGCCCAGCCGGGTTGGCACATTGCCGCGAAGCGGCACGGGATCCAGATCGGGGCGGTGGGCGCGCAGCAAGGCCATGCGACGGGTGCTGCCGGTGCCGACGCGAGCACCCGGGGCCAGGTCTGCGAGCTGACTGCCACGCACACGCGCGCACAGAGCGTCACGCGGATCTTCGCGCTCGGGATGCGCCGCGATCACGCAGCCCTCGGCGATCCTCGCCGGCACATCCTTCGCACTGTGGACGGCGAGATCCGCGCGACCGTCGAGCAACGCCTCCTCGATCTCCTTCACGAAGAGCCCCTTGCCACCGATCTTGGCCAGCGAACGGTCCTGGATCCTGTCGCCCGTCGTACGCAGGACGACGAGCTCCGACTCCACGTCGAGTTCTCGCTCGATCCGGGCCGCGATATGGCGGGTCTGGGTCAGGGCGAGATCGCTGCCTCGAGTCGCGATGCGAATCCGGGTCTTGGTGCTGGGCGGAGTCACTCGTCGGGTTCCTCTTCGTCCTCGATCTTCGTCCCCTCGTCGTCGAGCGCAAAAAGCGCGCGCGCCTCTTCGAGCCGGACGAGCCCGGCCTCGCGATCGGTCTCGTCGCGCAGACGCGAAATCGGTGCGTGCATGATCTTGTTGACGATGGTTCGGGTGAGCTGCTCGAGCACATCTCCCTGGCTCCCGTCGAGGCGCAATCGGCCCGCGAAGCGATCGATCTCGGATCGTCGAATCTCCTCCGCGCGATCGCGCAGATCACGAATCGTCGGTACCGCCTGCAGCGCCACCATCCAGCCCTCGAATTGCTCGCGCTCCTCGTACACGATTCGCTCGGCCCGCTCGGATTCCAGCCGGCGCTCCCTTTCGTTCGCCGTAGCGATTTCCTGGAGATCATCGAGATTATAGAGATAGGCGCTATCGAGCTCGTGCACCCCCGGATCGATATTCCGTGGCACGCCGATATCAATCAGGAAGAGTGGCTTGCCACGCCGCGCGACGAGACTTCTGCCCACGCTTTCCCGGGTCAGGATCGGTCCGTCGCCACCGATACACGTCAACACGACATCGCTGTCGGCGAGCAATGCATCGACCTCGTCGAGCCCATGAGCCGTGCCCGAGAAGCGGCGCGCGAGGGCCTCAGCGTGAGCGGCGGTTCGATTCGCGACCCGCCGTGTCCCGAGGCCGTGATCGTCGAGAGCGACCAACGCCGCTTCGATCATCTCGCCCGCACCGATCAGGAGCGCGCTCTTGTCCTCGAAGTGTTCGAAGATCTGTCTGGCGAGATCGACCGCGACGCGAGCGACGGACACCGGCCGCTGGGCGATGCCCGTCTCGTTCTTGACGCGTTTGGCCGTGGCAAAGGAGCGCTGAAAAAGCCGCGAGAGAACGGCGCCACAACTGCCCGCCTCGATCGCCTCGCGATAGGCGTCCTTGACCTGACCCAGGATCTGCGGTTCACCGACGACCATCGAATCGATGGACGAGGCCACTCGAAAGACGTGCTCGACGGCCTCGCGGCCGCGGCGGAGGTAGGTCATCTCCTTGAGCGACGCGCTCGCGGGCAGTTCGCCTCCCGCCAGGTCCCGCGCGAAGAAGTCGAGGAGAACATGTTCGACGCCATCTGGATTCGGGGTCGTCACGACGATTTCGACGCGATTGCAGGTCGAGAGCAGCGTCGCCTCAGCGATCTCCGGCCGATCGATCAGCTTGCGCAGCAGGGGCTCGGGCTGGGCCGCGGCGAAGCGCTCGCGGACCTCGACGGGGGCCGTCCGGTGATTCATCCCGAGGAGTACGACCTTCACGAGACGAGTCCAGCGCCGAGCACGGCAAAGAGCAGGAACGCGAAGCCCGCGACGGCGCTCGCCGCGGCCTGACGTGCGCCCTGCCCCCCGCCGAAGCGAAGCGCGACGAGTCCGAGATAGATCGTCCAGGCGATCAGCATCCAGATCTCGTGCAGCCGTCCGCCGAAGAGTTCACCCGTACGCGAGTCGAGCCAGAGGGCGCCCGTCACGACCCCGAGGCTCAGCAGCGGAAACCCGAGCGCGAGCGCAACGCGGTTCACGCGATCGAGGGCCTCGAGCGAGGGCAGCGGAGCGCGGCGCGCAACCGAACGGCGCAATTTGAGAGCGCGGTGCTCCATCAGAAAAAAGAAACCGGCCAGCGCGGCGACCCCTAGCGCGGCCAGGCCGGCGCTGGCGAGCAGGACATGGGCGTGCGGGATCGTTCCGCTCGCCCCGGCGAGCGCGGGCCCCTCGGACGGCGCCGAAGAGGACAACGTGACGCCGAAGCTCGTCAGAAAGGCAATGAAGGCGATCGGTGGAACGAATCCCGGCAATCGCAGGCGCGCGAAGAGGAGGAGGGTAAAAAGAACACCGAGCCAGGCCATGACTGCGACGGCGAGGCCGAAATCCGTCAGGGAGGGCGCGGGCTCGAGGCGATGGAGGGTCGCGAAAGCGGCCGTTTGCACGAACGCGCCGAGCGCGAGGCCCACGCGCGACCCACGCAGGACCCTGGGCGCTGGCAGCGCGAGTCCGAGAACCGCGGCCACGCCCGCAGCCAGGTAGAGTGCCGCGGCCATGTATTGAAATGCGTGCAAATCGATCCTCGATCGGAGCAAATCCGGTCATTCGTTCCGTCTGACAGGAAATCGCCCGAGAAACGCGACAACCCGAGCGCAGCCGGGTCCCCCCGGAGCGAATGAGAGGTCTAGGGCGACACACGGGGGTCGACCCGCCCGACGGCAGGAGTATACAGACGCGCTCAGCGCCCTTGCAGCTTCCTCATCTGAGCCTCGACCTTGGCCGCGTCGTTCACCATCTCGAAGAGCCGGAAGGCCGGCTCCCCGAGCAGCACGAAACGGATCTCCGCGAGGGCGCCTCCCTCATCCGAATAACGGCGCGCCTCCGCCAGCGAGATCTCGGCACAGGTCTGCAGCGAGAGCCCACCCACCCCGGCGCCGATTGCGGGCACGGAGAGGGTGGCGCAGCTCTTCTCACCAGCCAACGCAAAGGCGGCCCGCAGCGCTGAACGCAGGCTCTCCTCGCTGACCTGCCCCCCTGGCGGCATCCCCGCCGCATGGATGACGAAGCGGGCGGCCAGATCGCCGGCACCGGTGATCGCCGCCGCACCGACCTCGACCGGGCCATGGGCGGCGCACTCTTCCCCGATCGACGGGCCGCCCCGGCGGGCGATCGCTCCCGCGACCCCGCTTCCGAGAACGAGTGCGCTGTTCGCCGCATTCACGATCGCATCGACCTCCTCGCCTGTGATGTCTCCCTCGACCAACACGATTCGCGTCATTTTTTCTTTCCCCCCGGTCGCCTGCGGGACCCCCGCCCCTTCCTCGGCGAATTCTTCGCAGAGGTCTTTCGCGACCTCCGACCCGGCTTCCGCAAGGCGGCTTCGTAGCGCGCGATCAGGCCCGCAGCGATCAGCGGAATCAACACCTCGTGCTGTCCGACCAGGGAAATCCCGCGGCCAGCGACCCGCGTCGGACGCTCGACGATATTGCGCTGCGGGCGATAGTGGCGAACGAAATCGCAATTGACGGTCGTGATCCGCTCCACCCGATGGCCGAGATTTCGCGCCAGGGCGAGCGCCTTCAGGAAGACCTCCGGCAAGACCACCGCTGAACCCACATTCAAGACGACGCCATCCTGAAGGCCTGCCACCAATCCAGCCAGCCGCTCGAAATCCCTGAAGCTCGTCTCTCCGATCGCGGCACCGTCGGCACTCGGATGCATATGGTGAATATCGGTGCCGATCGCCGCGTGAACCGTGACGGGGATTTCCAGCCGCCAAGCCGTCGCCATCACACTTCGCCCGGCAAAGCGATCCTTCGACTCGAAGATATCGCGGCCGATCGCCGCCCCCATCCCGAGTTCATCCGCGCGCCCGGCTGCGATCGCTCCGTTCAGACGCTCCGCGGTCTCACGGGCCATCCCAAAACTTCCCTCGTCGAGGGATTCCGCGACGTCTTCGCTGGTTCGGCCCATCATCGCCAGTTCGAGATCGTGCACGCAGCCAGCGCCGTTCATCATCAGGCCCCCGATTGCACCGCGTTCCATCAGATCCACCACGATCGGTGCAAGGCCGACCTTGATCAGGTGGGCTCCAAAGCCGAAAAGCACTAACCGGTCGCGCTGCCAGGCTCGCACCCAGGCGTCGATCGCGGCGTTCAGATCCGCCGCCCCGAGCAGGCCCGGCAGAGAATCGAGGAGCTCCGCGATGCTCGCCCCCGATTCCAAGGGTCGCGCCTCGTCGTGGGTCCTCACCTTGCTCGTCCGTCGGCGAGCGGGTTGGGTCAGGATCCGGCTACGGTCGATCGTCGGTGTACGGCGGGCCACCCAGCGCTCCTCGCAAAGGCATTTCCCGATTCGCGGAGATCCCTCGCGAACCGAATATTTCGAGCTGCTATAGTGCCGTGCCCGCCCCGAGATCGACAGTGCGTCGTCCGGCGAAGCGAATCCAGCGCGGAGCCAGAGGCGAGCTTGCGGGGACGTCTCAGAGCAAACCACGTGGCCCGTCTCGGTCCACGGCGCCTGAAATCAGGACGAATCGATGGACCCGAGAAGCACCGGGGGACCGATCGCGCCCAATCACTGCCCAGACCACAATGTCCGGAATTGTGGAATGGGCCCAGCGGACCGCCGAGCGGTCCCGATGAACGACGGAGAGCTGAAATGGCCGAGATCACCGATGTGACCGATGCGACCTTCGACGGCGAAGTCCTCAAATCCGATGTGCCCGTCCTGGTCGATTTCTGGGCCGAGTGGTGCGCTCCCTGCCGCGCGATCGCGCCGATCGTCAAAGAGATCGCGGACGACCACGGCGAAAAACTCAAGGTCGTGAAGGTGAATATCGACGAGTCACCCCAGACGCCGGGCACCTACGGCATCCGCTCGATTCCGACGGTGCTCGTGTTCAAGGACGGGCAGGTCGTCAGCCAGTTGGCCGGTGCGCGACCGAAGGGCGACTTCGAGGAAATGGTGAGCGGCCTGATCTGAGCGAAGGGTCTAGGGGCGCCTCGAGACCCACCCGTGCCCTCGTTCTGCTCACCGCCGCCCTCGTTCTGCTCCCCGCCGCCCACCCCGGCGCGGCCGAAGATCAGAACACGTAGCGCCGCATCGAGATATTCAACAGCAGCCCGATCGAAATCGCTGCGGAGAGTAGAGCGGATCCGCCGTAGGAGAAGAGCGGAAGCGGCACGCCGATCACGGGCGCGAGGCCGATCACCATCGCGATGTTGATCGCGGCTGGCCAGAGCAGCGTTCCGACGAGCCCGATCGCGAGCACCGCCCCGAACGCATCCTTGGAATTACGCGCGATCAAGAGCCCCCAGAGGAGCATCGAGGCATAGACCCCCAGGGTCAACGCCGACCCCAGGAAGCCCCACTCCTCCGCGAGGACCGAGAACGCAAAGTCGGTGTGCTGGGTCGGAAGGAAGCGGAGTTGTGTCTGCGTACCCTCCTGCCAACCGGTCCCGAAGAGCCCACCCGAACCGACGGCAATCCTGGATTGCATCTGCTGATAGCCGGAGGACAGCGGATCGCGTGAGGGGTCGAGAAATCCGAGGATACGCTCCTGCTGATAACTCTTGAGCCCGTATTGCCAGAGCACCGCCAGACCCACCGCGCCCAACAGAGCGATCCCGAACCAGGCGCGAAGCGGCACATTCACCAGCGGCAGCAGGGTCAGCCCGATCAGGAGCGTCAAGACGGCCACACCGAGATCTTTCTGCGCCACGATCAGAGCGACCGGGATCGCGATGATCAGTGTCGGGATGAAGAGATCGCGCAGCCGGTGGATCGTGGACGGCGGATTCCGCCCAAAATAATGGGCGAGCGCGATCACCATTCCGATCTTCGCGACCTCGGAGGGCTGGAAGCGCCCGGAGAGCAGCCAGGCCCGCGCACCGCGCGTTTCCTCCGCAATCGCGAGGGTCAAGAGCAGAAGTCCGACCATCCCCCCATAGAGCACGTAGGCGAATCGATCGTAGTGGCGATAGTCGATGATCACGACGGCGGCCATCACGAACACGCCGAGCCCGACCACCATCATCTGCCGACTGACGATATCGGAGCCCCCCTCGACCCCGGACGCCGCCGCCGAGACGAGATTCAGCAATCCGAGCGCCATCAAGACGAGGACGATTCCGGCCAGGATCCAGTCGAAATGCTGACCGCGACGCCGTTCGAGTCGGAGCGGGCTCATCGTCGCCCTCCGAACGAGAGTGCGGCGATCTGACTCGGAACCCGCCGCTCCTTCTTTCTAAAATACTCGGCGAGCACCCTCTGGACCATCGGTGCCGCGACGGCCCCCCCCCCGCCGCCGGCGTGCTCGGCGACAGCCACGACGACGATTTCTGGCGACTCGACGGGTGCGAAAGCCGCGAAGAGCGCGTGATCCCGGTATTTGAGTGGGATCTCCTCCGGCTCGAGGCCCTCGACGAAATCGAGGCTGACGACCTGTGTCGTACCCGATTTTCCGGCGACGTTGATCCCGGACACCTGTGCGCGCCGCCCCGTCCCGCCTGGATCCATCACGACGCGCTGCAGCCCGCGCGTCACCATTTCGAGGATCGGCTGAGCGATCACATCACGTTTACGCACTGTGGGTGCCGTCTCTTCCACGATCTGCCCGTCCCAGGTTTCGCGCCTCAGAATGATTCGCGGTTCGACGAGCACCCCCCCGTTGGCGATCACGGAGTAGGCGACCGCCAGCTGAATCGGTGTCGTCAGATTCGCTCCTTGTCCGATCGACAGGGAAATCGTCTCTCCATCGATCCAGCGCTCCTTGCGCGCACGCATCTTCCACTCCGGCGTGGGGACCAGACCCGCCACTTCACCTCGAATCGGCAGCCCGGTCGGGCGTCCGAGCCCGAAGAGGCGCGCATAACGTGCCAGGGTCTCCACACCGAGCGTCTTCCCCAACTCGTAGAAGTAGACATCACAGGAAGCGGACAGAGCCTCTTCAAGATCCACCGGACCATGCCCCGCGCGCTTCCAACAGCGATAGGTGCGTCGACCGAGCCGGAAATGCCCTGGACAGGTCACGACCGTCGTCGCGTCGATCACGCCCTCCGCGAGCCCCGCCGCGGCGACGATCGCCTTGTAGGTCGAGCCCGGCGGATAGACACCGGCGATCGCGCGATTTCGCAGGGGCCGCCAGTCATCGTCGTTGAGGGCGCGCCAACTCTCTCGGTCGATCCCGCCCGCAAAGGCATTCGCATCGTAGGAGGGCGCCGAAACCAAAGCGAGGACGTCGCCGTTGCGCGGATCGAGAGCCACGAGCGCCCCCATCTTGTCAGGAACCTCGGGATCCGCCGACAGGAAGGCCCCTTCGGCGACCTGCTGGAGATCGAGATCGAGGCTCAAGACGAGTCGACCACCAGGGGTCGGCTCGAGACGGTCGATCTCCTCGATCTCGCGTCCCGCCACGTCCACCACCAGATTCACGCCGCCCGTACGTCCCCGAAGATGGCCTTCATTCGCCGCCTCGATCCCCGTCTTTCCGATCGTCTCACCGGGCCGGTAATCCTTGTAGGCATCCTCACCGAGTTCCTCTGCATCGACCTCTCCAATCGTCCCGAGCAGCTGGGCCGCCAGCGGGCCGTATACATAATCACGAAGCGGCTTTCGGTAGAGTTCGACCCCGGGCATCGCATAACGATGTGCGGCCACCTGGGCCTGCGCCTCGATCGAAAGATCCTTCGACAGGTTCACGGCCTGAAATCGCCGGCGCCCCCTCGGCTGTCCGACACGTTTCGAAATCTCGCTCGGATCCTGACGAAGGATCGTGCCCAAGACCGAATAGGTACGCCAGGGATTGCGGATCTCGTTGGGAATCAGATCGACGCCATAGGCGAGTCGACTCGCTGCGATCGTGCGACCCTCGCGGTCCACGATCGTCCCGCGTTGGGCTTCGAGCCTGACGGTACGGACATAATTCGCCTGAGAGCGGCTCGCGAGCGCCTCCCCTTCGAGAATCTGTAGCTGGAAGAGACGGACGACGAAGAGGAGAAAGATCGCCACCACGATCGTCGCGACCGGCCAGAGACGAATCTGGCCGGGGCCGTCGCCAGAATGAGAGAGCCGGGTATCTCCGAAGGGATCGTTCATCCGATGCTCCCGCGACCAAATCCCATCGGCGTCGGAGATCGGCGACCCACCTCTTCATCCGAGAACCGGGCCAGGAGCCGCTCGACGAGCGAAATCACCGGTCCCGCCACCAACATGTTCACGATCGCGTGGGCCAGTACCGCCCCTAGCATGTCGAATCCGAGCCAAGCCGCTCCGACGAAGAAAGACAACATCGTCATCGTCGCGAGACCATAGAAGAGCGTCATCGCCACGACGAAGATCGCGACCGGGAACCCACCGGAGAGATCCAATTGCCGGGCGGCCAGCGCGGCGGCCAGGTAGGTGATCAGTCGCAGCAGCGCGTGCTGCCCCATCAGAGATCCCGAGACCAGATCCATCGAGTAACCGAGGGTCACCGCCAGAAACACGCCAGGCAGAAAGCTCGGCCAGCGCAAGCCAATCCCGACCACGACCAACCAGGCCAGGTCCGGACACCAGGGGGGCGCAATCGCCCGCGCGATCGCGCCCTGTACGATCAGCATCGCGAGGCCGAGGAGCAGGACCGCGATCCCTGATTTCATTGCCGACCCCCCATCGGACCCGCGTCGTCGCGCTCCGCGGACGCGTCCGGCGGTGGTGCGCCCACCGTGGCGGGGCCCATCAGGTCCTGCTCGGGCCGATTCGGGCGATAGAGCAGATCCATCTGGGGTCCGCGGCGCAGCATCACGAAGACCTGCTCAAGCTGCCCGAGATCGACCGCCGGCTCGATCACCGCGATTCGTGTGAGCCGCCCACCCGCGTCGCGCAGCTCGGCGACCCGCCCCAGGCGCAGCCCTTTCGGATAGATTCCGCCGAGCCCGGAGGTCACGACCTCGTCTCCCTCGACGACATCCGCCCCGCGCACGACGAACTCGAATTCCAGCCGCTCCCGGCCGAGGCCACGCAACACCCCGCGCGCCCGACTGCGCTGTACCAACGCGTCGACCGCGCTCTGCCGGTCGAGAAGCAACATCGTCTTGGCCGCATGACCCGATGTCGCCGTCACGACACCCACGACGCCTTCGTGGGTGATCACAGGGTGGCCCGGCTCGATGCCATGCTCTGTCCCACGATCGACCAAAACCGAACGGAACCACGGCGCGACATCGAGACCGACGACCTCGGCGGGCAGCATCGGGATTTCGACTTCGTCGCGCATCGAAGCGATGCGACCCAGGTGACCGCTGGCGACCAGCGCCTCGCGAAATTGCAGGTTCTCCGATTCGATCCCGGCGATGCGCCGACGCAAGCGACGATTCTCGACACGCACGCCGATCAGATCCACATAATTCTCATAGAAGCTCTGCATGCCGTCGAAGGGCGCGGAGACGATCCGTTGGATCGGCGCCGCGATTTCGAGCATGACCGCCTGCCACCAAGGCAGGTCGCGGCCACCCTCAGCGAGTGCACGTCGATCCACGACCATGGAGATGGTCGTGATGAGAAGCAAGAGCACGACGACCAAGGGTGCAGCCACCCTTTTCAGCATTTCCCCCATCAAGTCGCTTTAGCTCCGTCGCGGACGTCCATGGCACCACATCTTCGGGAACTCCTCCCTGCACCGTCTTCAGCGCAGGGGGTGCGCCCGCGGTGGCTTCGATCCGAGGCCCTCGAATTGGCGGCTCTCCGACCTCCCCATCTCCTGGCTCACGCCCCGATGCGCGCGCATCGCGCCGCATGCCCTCGACGCGAATCCGGTCCCGACTCAACCAGCGGACGATCGGATCGTGACCTCCTTGAGGAGTTTGATCTCGTCGAGACATCGACCCGTGCCGATCGCAACTGCGGTCAGGGGATCTTCGGCAAGCATGACCGGCAGACCGGTCGTTTCCCGCAAGAGGACGTCCATATTCGCCAAGCAGGAGCCGCCGCCGACCAGCACGATCCCCTTGTCGACGATATCCGCCGAGAGTTCCGGCGGCGTCTTTTCGAGGGCCATCTTGACCGCTTCGACGATCGCATTCACCGGCTCGGACAGCGCCTCGCGAACCTCCTCACTCTTGATCTCGAGCGTCTTGGGCACGCCGAGCACGAGGTCTCGACCCTTCACTTCGATCGAGTCCATATTGTCCGTGGGGTAGGCCGTGCCGACGCGAATCTTGATGTACTCCGCCGACCGCTCACCGATCAGCAGATTGTATTTCCGCTTGACGTAATTGATGATCGCTTCGTCCATCTTGTCGCCGCCGACCCGAACCGAGTTCGAGTAGACCACGCCGGACAGCGAAATAACAGCGACCTCGGTCGTTCCACCACCGATGTCTATGATCATGTTGCCCGATGGTTCCGTCACCGGAAGCCCGGCGCCAATGGCGGCCGCCATTGGCTCCTCGATCAGGTAGACCTCTCGCGCACCCGCCAGCATCGCACTCTCGCGAACCGCCCTCTTCTCGACTTCGGTGATTCCGGAGGGAACCGCGATGACGATTCGGGGACGAACCATGGTCCGCCGATCGTGAACCCGTCGGATGAAGTAGCGAAGCATGGCTTCGGTGATGTCGAAGTCGGCGATCACCCCTTCCTTGAGCGGACGAATGGCTACGATGTGGCCGGGGGTTCGGCCTAACATATCCTTGGCGGCCTTCCCGACGGCACGCACCCGGTCGGGTCCGCGCGCATCACGGGAGACGGCGACGACGCTCGGTTCAGAGACGACAATTCCGCGCCCCTTCACGTAGACGAGGGTATTCGCCGTGCCTAGATCGATCGCTAGATCGCTCGAGAACCAGCCAAGGATCGTGTCGATGATCAAATTCCATCTCCTTCAAGGACGAGTCGACGGCGCTCGTCGATCGCTTCATTCGGATCCCGAGGATGGCCAGATAGCGCCGGCGGGCGTTCTCGGGCGATCGTCGATTCCGATCCGTTCAACTTTCTCAGGCTTCACCCCAAGCTGATAGCAAAATCGGCCCAAAATGAGCAGCTAATTTCGCTAAATACCTGAAAATCCGACACCTTTGGCGTCAGGAGGCACCGAGAAAATAACAGCGGGCCGGGGCCTGATCAATGCGAAAGTGTCTTTGCGACGCGATCTTGCGCTGAACGCGGCGCCGCTCGCCCGCGATCATCGGCGAGACCTTCGCCCGGTCATTATTGATGACGCTCGAGCGGACACAGCGCTTGCCCGAAAAGGTCAGGGTCTCGTAAGCTCACCGCGCTCCACCACTTCACCGATTGAATCCACCGCGATCCTCCCAAGGATCAATGAGGTCTCCTTCATTGCTCGAATCGTTCCGTAAGGGTCAGCGCTGGCTCACTCTCATCTTCGTGAGTGTGATCGGGCTCGTCTTCGTCTTCTTCTTCGGATCCGGGGGCGGCGGCTTCGGGCCGGCAACCCCCTCGGGTGACGCAATCGTGCAGCTCGATGATATCCAACTCACGAATCGCGATTTCGGCCGGGAGAGACAGAACACCGAAGCTCGCCTCCGGCAGCAGCTCGGCGATGCCTACGATCAGATCGGGGCCGACCGCTATCTCGACTCGCAGGCACTCGGCACGATGATCAATTCGCTCGTGCTTGCGGCCGCAGCCAAAGAAATGGGGCTCCACGTGACGATCGAAGAGGTCCGTCGCGTGGTCCAGACCTTCCCCGCCTTCATCGATCCCGAAGGTCGCTTCAGCCCGGCGGCCTTCAATAATTTTGCCGAGCGCGAATTCGGGACCCAACGCGAATTCATCCGCAACTTCACCCGGTCGCTGCTCGGACAGAAGCTGATCCAGGTGCTGAGCGCTCAAACGACGGTCTCGGATGCCGAGATCGATCTGCAGACCCGCTACGAGCTCGACGAAGTGCGAATTGCCTATGTCCTCCTCGACGAAACCAGCCTGCCCGCCGGTGAGACCCTCTCCGACGTGGATCTCGAGGCCTACGCCGCCAGCCACGAGAACGATCTCCGAACCACCTTCAACGAGCGTTTCGAGACCCTTTCGACACCCGAGCGCGTCCACGCCCGCCACGTACTGACTCTGGTCGCGAACGACGCCTCGGCAGAGGAGGAGGAGGAGGCGCGAACCCGAGCCGAAGCGGCTCGGGCACGGATCGCGGGGGGTGAGGATTTTGCTGCGATCGCCGCCGAGCTCTCCGAGGATGCCGGAACGTCGGGTTCGGGCGGAGATCTCGGTTTTTTTGCTCACGGGGAAAACGACCCGATCCTAGAGGAAGCGGCATTTGCCCTCGAGGTCGGGGGACTGTCCGAGGTCCTGCGATCGCCCTACGGCTTCCACGTCGTCCAGGTAGACGAAAAACAGGCGGCCGTCGAAGCGACCTTCGAATCCGCACGGGCCGAATTGGCGCGCGAAGGGGCGACGCTGGAACGCGCCCGCGAACTGGCGAATTCCCGCTCACGGGAACTCGCCAAGAAGGTCGAGGAAGGCGGCAGCCTCGAAGACGCCGCTCGGCTCGCGGGTCTGACGCTCGAGCGTCCGCCGGGCCTCAAACGACGAGGGGATGGATTCGTACCCGGACTCGGAGCGGCTGAGGATCTGCTGGCGACCGCTTTCGTCCTTGATGCCGGCCAGAGCAGCCCAGAGATCTTCGACCTCGGAGGTCGCCGCGTGTTGATCCAGGTCCTCGAGCGCAACCTCGCCGATGGCGAGACGGTCGTCTCCGAACGCGCTGAGCGACGCGAGCGGGCACTCGTCGACAAGCAGAACCGCACCCTCGAGGCCTGGATCGGAGACTACCGACGCGATCTTGAACGGTCGGGCCGCCTGCTCATCAACGCCGAACTCGCACTCGGAACCGGCTGAGCGCACGCGCTGAGACCACCCGACCCTCTGGCGACGGCTCCAGGAAAGAGGATGCCAGAACCGATCTCTACGCGAAGGATTCCTTCTGGTGGCGAATGAGTTCCATGAACTCCGCGCGCGTCTTGGAGTCCGACTCGAAACTGCCGCGCATCGAACTCGTAATCGCGAAGCTATTCTGTTTCTGGACGCCGCGCATCATCATGCAGAGATGTTTCGCCTCGACGACGACCCCAACTCCCTTGGGTTGCAGCACCGCTTCGATCGTCTGCGCGATCTCCATCGTCAGCCGCTCCTGAACCTGCAGACGGCGCGCGAAGATCTCGACGGTGCGCGGGATCTTGGACAGCCCCACGACCTTGCCATTCGGGATATAGCCCACGTGAATTCGGCCGAAGAAGGGCACCATATGGTGCTCACACTGGCTGTAGAAATCGATGTCCTTGACCAGGACCATCTCGTCGTAATCGACGTCGAAGAGCGCACCGGTGAGGATCTGTGCGGGGTTCTGTTCATAGCCCTGCGTGAAAAAGCGCATCGCCTTGGCCACGCGATGGGGCGTCTTCAGCAGCCCATCCCTCACCGGATTCTCTCCGAGTTCCTTGAGGATTCCCTCTACATAGCCCTCGATCGGATCCGGCGGATCGCCAGTCGAACTCATCGCTTTCTCCATTGCATCGATTGGTCACGAGGCGGATCCGCCAAGAAGATGAAGCGTCTCGGCCTCACTTGCTGGGCAGGGTTCCCACGTCGACCGCTCGTCTCGGAAGCCGGACGTGGGGTCGCAGGGGCGCGCGGGTGAGCCTAGCCTGCAATGCGGCAAGCGTCAGAGGCGGCTCGCCGGCAACTCAGACGCATCTTGGAGAGATCCGAGAGGCGATTTCGTGACCCGAGAAGCGAGGATTCGGCCTTGGGGGCCATCGATCAGAACTGGCGAATCAGCCCCCGCACGACGCCCCGAACCTCGACCCGGGAGGCGTGGAATTCCATCGGCAACATGGTCTCGTTGGCCGGCACGAGCTTGATCTGCGGGCCATTCTTGTAGAACCGCTTTAGCGTTGCCTCCGTCCCGTCCACCAGCGCCACGACGGTCTCGCCGCTGTGCGCCTCCTGGCGGCTCTCGATCACGACGAGATCGCCGTCGCAGATCTGATCCTCGATCATCGAGTCGCCGCGCACGCGAAGCACGTAATGCGCCCTCGAACTCGGGACCATCCCCGCCGGCACGGCCAGTTCATCGGCGCTCCCCGCGTCCGGCTCGATCGCCTCGATCGGGCAGCCCGCGGCCACCGTCCCCAGGATCGGAAGGTGGACGCTCTCGGCCTTGCCCTCCTCGGGAATGGGCTCGACGGAACGGGAGCGGTTCCAGGCCTTTCGCAGATAACCCTTGTCGACGAGGTGTTTCACATGCTTGTGGACCGTGGCGACGGAGGACAGCCCGAACGCGGCGGCGATCTCCTCGAGACTCGGCGAATAGCCCTGGTCCTGGACGAAGCCGGAAATAAAGTCAAAGACCTCCCGCTGGCGGCGGGTCAGCGCCGCGGATCGAGGTGAGTCGGGCTCATTCGAGCCGCCGGGTTGAGATCGATTCATCACGCGCGTTTCCTCCGTGAGTTGGCCCTCGTCCGTGCTCATTTCCCGTGCTCTTTGTCCGCGCTCATCGTCGGTTTTTGCCTGGCGCATCTGGCGTCTCCGCGGGGTTTCCCTGCCGGGGCAGACGGACACGCATCGAGTGGCGAATTTCAGTCGACGATTTGGCTTTCAGCGGCCGGACCCGGCGCCTTCGGCCTGTTTTCGCCTACTATCGTGACGAAACCCAGGCGAAAGTCAACCGTCAGCCCCCCAACGACCCCCGATATGCAATTTTTTTCGCAGCTCTGGTTGACGCGCCTCGGCGGGCGCATAGCTTGCTCCGCCATTGGCACTCGGCATCCCCAACTGCCAAAAATCGGCCGGGCTCCCACCCGGCCACCACATCCTGATTCTGAGTGATTTCGAGGCCACTCCCCCGCTTCACGAGGTGGCGGCGACGACTTCGGAACCGTTCTAACCCCGGCTTTCTCGGTGAATCCACCGGGCGGGCCCCCACTCTCCGGCACCGCCGGAGCGCGACCGCAGCGATTGCCGCAGCCGCGAACAAGAGAGGCGACACATGAAGATCCGTCCGCTCCAGGACCGCATCCTCGTCAAGCGCGTAGATGAGGAAGAGACCAGCGCCGGGGGCATCATCATCCCCGATTCTGCCAAGGAAAAGCCCCAAGAAGGACTGGTCGTGGCCATCGGTCCCGGCAAGACCCTCGACAGTGGCGAAGTCGCTGCGCCCGGCGTTCACGCCGGAGACCGCATCCTCTTCAGCAAATACGCCGGCACCGACGTGACCGTCGACAACGACGAGCACATCATCATTCGTGAGGACGACGTCCTCGCGATCTACGAATAATTCATTCCCTCGCCGACTCGCGCCTCCTGCCCGACCCGGGCGGGACGCGATCCCGGTGTTGGATCGAGTGATTCATTCCCTGCCTGCGAAGAGCCAGGTAGATCAAGGAGAAACGAAGAATGGCCAAAGAAGTCATTTTCGATCAAGATGCCCGAGCGAAGATCCTCAAGGGCGTCGACGGACTCGCGAACGCGGTTCGCGTGACCCTCGGCCCGAAGGGTCGCAACGTCATCATCGACAAGAGTTTCGGCTCGCCCACGATCACCAAGGACGGCGTCACCGTCGCCAAGGAGATCGAATTCGAGGATAAATTCGAGAACATGGGCGCCCAGATGGTAAAGGAAGTCGCTTCGAAGACCTCCGACATCGCGGGTGATGGAACCACGACGGCCACGGTGCTCGCCCAGGCGATCTTCCGCGAGGGCAGCAAGCTCGTCGTCGCCGGGATGAACCCCATGGACCTGAAGCGCGGCATCGACAAGGCGGTCACCGGCATCGTGAGCGAGCTCGGCAAGATCAGCAAACCGACCCGCGATTCGAACGAAATCGCCCAGGTCGGCACGATCTCGGCCAACTCGGACACCACGATCGGCGAGATCCTCGCCGAGGCGATGGGCAAAGTCGGTCAGGAGGGCGTGATCACGGTCGAAGAGGGCAAGAGCCTCGAAACCGAGCTCGACGTCGTCGAGGGCATGCAGTTCGACCGCGGCTACCTGTCCCCCTACTTCGTCACGGATCCGGAAGGCATGGAGGCCGTCCTCGAAGAGCCGCTGATCCTTCTCCACGAGAAGAAGATCAGCAACATGAAGGACCTCCTTCCGCTGCTCGAGCAGGTCGCTCGCGCCGGAAAGCCCCTTCTGCTCGTCGCCGAGGACATCGATGGTGAGGCCCTCGCCACTCTGGTCGTGAACAAGATCCGCGGCACGATCAACGTGTGTGCGGTGAAGGCACCCGGCTTCGGCGATCGCCGCAAGGCGATGCTCCAGGACATGGCGGTCCTCACGGGCGGTCAGGTCATCGCCGAAGAGCTCGGTCTCAAGCTCGAGAACGTCACGATCAAGGACCTCGGTCAGGCCAAGACGATCTCGATCGACAAGGACAACACCACGATCATCGATGGTGCCGGGACCAAGAAGGATATCCAGGGTCGCTGTGCCGAGATCCGCAATCAGGTCGAGTCAACGACCTCCGACTACGATCGGGAGAAGCTCCAGGAGCGACTCGCGAAGCTGGTGGGCGGTGTTGCGGTCGTCAAGGTCGGTGCGGCCACCGAGACCGAGATGAAGGAAAAGAAGGCGCGCGTCGAGGATGCGCTCCACGCCACGCGAGCGGCCGTCGAGGAGGGCATCGTCCCCGGTGGCGGCGTCGCTCTTCTTCGCTGCGCCGCGATTCTCGATTCGACCGAGGGCGACAACGACGAGCAGATCGCAGGGATCAACATCGTCCGCCGCGCCATCGAGGCCCCGCTCCGCTTCATCAGCGAGAACGCCGGCATCGAGGGCTCGATCGTCGTCGACAAGGTCAAGGGCCAGAAGGGAGCCAACGGCTTCAACGCGGCCACCGAGGCCTACGAGGACCTGATCAAGGCCGGCGTCATCGACCCGGCCAAGGTCGTTCGTACGGCGCTGCAGCACGCAGCCTCGGTCTCGAGCCTCCTGCTCACCACGGAAGCCATGATCGCCGACAAGCCGGAGCCCAAGGGCGCCGGCGGTGGCGGCGGCGGCATGCCCGACATGGGTGGAATGGGTGGAATGGGCGGCATGCCGGGGATGATGTAGATCCCCGTTCTGCCCAGCCCGTGACTCGGGAGACCGAGTCGCGACTGAGAACGAAACGAGCCCCCGGCACTGCGAAGTGGCGGGGGCTTTTCGGTTCGCTGCGATGGAGCGGCGACCCAGGTCCCCGCAGACGAACGCAGCTAGCCACACTCCGCGACCCGGCTAGCGTCTGTCGATCCCTTCGAACCCACACGCAAGGAAAGACGATGACGCAGCCGCGAGCCATCCCCTTCGAGATCGACATCCCCGAGAGCCGTTTGAGCGATCTTCGGCAAAGGCTCGAATCCATCCATTGGGCCCCCGACCTCGACAACGACGATTGGCGCTACGGAACCAACGGCGCCTATCTCCGGGAACTCGTCGAGTATTGGCTCGGAACCTACGACTGGCGTAAACAGGAACGCGCCATGAACGCCTACGACCATTTCCGGGTCGACCTCGATGGGTGTCCGATCCACTTCATTCACGCCAAGGGTCGCGGCCCCGCCCCGCGACCGCTCATCCTGAGTCATGGCTGGCCCTGGACCTTCTGGGATTTCGAGAGGGTCATCGGCCCGCTCTCGGACCCGGCGGCGCACGGGGGCGATCCCGCCGATGCCTTCGATGTCATCGTGCCCTCGCTGCCCGGCTTCGGTTTTTCGACGCCGCTCTGCAAGACCGGTGTCAACTGGTGGCGAACAGCGGATCTGTGGGCCTCGCTGATGCGAGACGTATTGGGCTACGAACGCTTCTGCGCCCACGGAGGCGACTGGGGCTCACTCGTCACCCTCCAACTGGGCCACCGATACCCCGATCGCGTGCACGGCGTCCACATCACGGGCATCGCCCCCCTCGACATCTTCTCCGGCGAACGACCCTGGGCCATCGGAGGGCTCCTCGAGTCGATGGGGGAAGACTCGGACGAGCGGGCGGAGATGCTCGCCTGGGAGCGAAAATTCGCGAGCCATGTCGCCGTACAACATCTGGATCCACAGACGCTGGCCTTCGCGATGCACGATTCGCCGCTGGGCCTATGCGCTTGGATTCTCGAGCGGCGGCGCAGTTGGGGAGATTGTGGCGGCAACGTGGAAAGCCGCTTCAGCAAGGATCAGCTGCTCACGACGATGATGATCTATTGGCTGACGGACAGTTTCGTTTCCACGGTTCGCTTTTACCACGAGGCGAGCGCCGATCCCTGGCGACCCGACCACGATCGCATACCGGTCGTCGAAGCCCCGACCGGCATCACGCTCTTCGACCCCGACAAACCGCCCGGCGAGATGGAGTGGAGCCAGCAATATTTCAATCGCCAGTTCTTCCGCAGCCATCCCCGCGGTGGGCATTTCGCACCGGCAGAGGAACCCGAAATCCTGATCGAGGATCTCCGGGAGATGTTTCGCTCCGTCTCCGACTAGCTGCTCCTGCTGACCGATGTCGACGCGGTCTACGAGAATTGGAGCAGCGATCGAGCAGAGCCCATTCGAAAGGCCGCGCCGGAGAAGCTCCGCGCGATGTCCCTCGCCGCCGGATCGATGGCGCCCAAAGTCGCGGCGGCTTGCCGTTTCGTCGAAGCGGGTGGCCACGATCGAGGTCGGAGAAACCGTGTCGCCTGCATCGGGGCGCTCGACGATACCGAGGCGATACCCCGCAACGAAGCTGGAACACGGACCATGAGCGCGTAGCAGGCACCCCGCTGACGACCCCCACTCTCCCTCAGAGCCGCGAGGACGAACGCGCGTTGGCGTTTACGGCCCGGGAATCCGACTCGTCACCCACCGACATCTCGAAGCCCGGCGGCTGCCAGCTCGCCTGAGTGTAGCTCGTATATCCGATGCGGCTGATGCGCCAGACGCCGCCCTCTTTGCGGTATTCGTCTTCGTAGAACGAGTCCTGCCGACCGACGCGCCTCTCACCACGATCCAGAATCGGAGCGTGCAGAGTCCATCGCCCGCGGGCCGCCCCTTCGCGCAGAAGCTCGATCTCCGGATGATGGCCCAGATGGAGCGCAAAACGACCGCCAGCGGTGAGCCCTTCGAGGCTCTCGGACAGGAAGCTCATCACCTCGTCGACGCCTGAAAACCGATAATGCCCACTCTCGTAATGGGTCTGAACGTCCTCGGTGAAACAATCGCGAAGTTCATCCCATTCCTTGTGATCGAGCAGGCGGAAATAGCGGTGCTTGAGTTGCAGGATCGCCTGGATATCTTCGAGAGCGCGAACCCGGGCCTCGAGGTCTGCGAGCGTGGTCATCGTTTTTCTCCTTTGAACTCTCGGGTCGTAGGGCACGACGTTCTACGCTGAACTCAAGCGAACTTCTCGATCGCGGGTCCCACCCGCTCGGCATGTCTGGCCAGTGAGTCGACGTCGAAACCATAGACCCGGATCGCGTTTTCCCCGAGCATCGCCCGGAGTTCGGCCTGCGGAACCCCATCGAAAGTCGCGTGCAGCGCGACCGCCGTATCGGGCCATGTGCCTTCATCGTGCGGAAAATCGGATCCCCAGAGAATCGACCGGACCCCGATCTCGTGACGAAGCTCGCATTCCTCGCGATTCATAAAGGAAGCACCGACATGGCATTGGCGAGCCCAATAGGCAGAGGGCTTCATGCTCAGACCTTCGGTCAGGGTAATGCTCGAAACCGTGCCGGCATATTGTTTGTCGAGCCGATGAAGGAGCGCAGGCACCCAGTCGGCGAATTGTTCGGCGAGGACCAGTTGTAGATTGGGGTGGCGTTCGAGTACACCGGACCAGAGCAGGTGCCAAAAGAGCCGGTGGGCGAACCAGACGACCTCCGTGAAAAAAATCGATCGGGAGCCAGGCAGATCACCGAGTTCAAGCCCCTCCCCACCATGAGTATGAATCGGCATCTCGAGCGATTCGCAGACCGACCATAACGGCTCGTAGCGCGGATCGTGCCAGCCGAAGCCCGAGAGGGGCTGACTTCGCAGGATTACGCCACGCAGACCCGCCCGCTTCGCCCACTCGACCTCGGCGACCGCGGCCTTCACATCGTCGACGATTCCGACGAGCGCGAGACCCGCATGTCGCTCGGGCTGCGGCGATCCCGCACAGAAATCGGCCAGCCAACGATTATGCGCACGACAGCCAGCCGCGGCGGCCAGCGGGTCACCGGGGTCGAGCGGATGACCGAAAATATTGTAAAAAGGGGGCGCCGCACGCCCCGCCGGCTGCGGATAGACGACCTCCGCCGCAAGACCGTCCGCATCGAGCTGCGTCAGGCGTCGTTCCGCGGTCCAGCGCGCCGTCAGCGCGTCGTGCTCCGCATCACCGTCGGAGGACATCGGGCCCCGGCCAACGACCTCAGCCGTACGGGATTCCAACCGCTCACGATCCGCGATCGATTCGTCATAGGCCACGCGATAGGCAGGGTCGAGGTATTCACGGTACTCGGAGGAGGGTGCGCCGACATGGCAATCGCTCGAGACGATCATGAGAGGGGCGGCCAGATTCTTCAAGACATCCTCCGTTCTTTGTTCACGGACGCAGCGCACTCAACTGCTCCGCGGCGGCCCCGGAGAGCAGGGCGACGTCTGCCCCGACCGCAATCACCCGGGAGCCTACCTCGCTCCAGGTTTTCGCGAAGTCCACGCTTCCCGCGAAGGGGCCGACGAAGCGCATGCCGCGGTGAGTGCCCGCCGATCTCCACCGCGGGCTTCGGCCGCCTGCGCCGTCGCCAGGGTGACGACAGTGCCCAGGAGGGATTCATCGGCCATGAGTCGATCTCGGAAGAGCTTCGCCATATGCCCTACGATGGCAGGGCTGACGCGACGTTGCATGTGCCCGTTCTGTGGGGATTCTGGATCGCGGCGTGCGGGTTATGATCGCGGGGACGGCACGATAACGAGCGTAGGAAGGAAGCCATGAGCATACGAACCCTGGGTTATGTCGTGATCGAGACCTGCGACCTCGATGCGTGGCGCAGATTTGCGTGTGACACGCTCGGGCTCATGGCTACACCCGCCCCGGATGGAGGTGACGCGATTCATCTACGTCTCGACGATCGGCCGGTACGCATCCGTGTAGAGCGAAGCGATCGCGAAGGGTTGGTTGCCGCAGGATGGGAGGTCGCCGACTCCGACGCCTTCGAGTCCTTCATCGCCGCGCTCAAGGCAGCTGACGTCGACGTGGAGATCGCCAGTGATGAACTCTGCGCGGCGCGCGGCGCCCGGGGCGTCGCCCGCTTCCGGGACCCCGGCGACAACCCCCACGAGCTCTTCTACGGGACCATCTACGATCACCAGCCCTTCATCTCCCCCGTCGGTTGCTCGGGTTTCCAGACGGCGGATCTCGGGATGGGACACGTTGTACTCCCCATGATGGACATGGCCGCCGGTCGCGAATTCTTCAAGAACGTTCTCGGCTTCCGAGTGAGCGATACACTGGAAGGTCCCGTGAGTCTTGCGTTCCTGCGCTGCAACCCGCGACACCACAGCCTCGCGATCGCGTCGCTGCCCCACCCGACCGGACTCGTCCACTTCATGCTGGAACTGAAGACGCTCGAGGATGTCGGCCGTGCGCTCGACCGCGTTCGCGCGGCGGGGCTGCATTTGAGCGCCACGCTCGGCATGCACACCAACGACCGGATGGTCTCTTTCTACGTGCGTTCGCCATCGGGCTTCGACGTCGAGGTGGGGTGCCACGGCATTCGCGTCGACGAAGCGACCTGGACCACCGGCGAGATCACGGCCCCGAGCTTCTGGGGGCATCATTGGGATTTTGGCAAGGGAGAGTCGAGTGAATAGCGCCGAATACGAAAAGCGAGTCGAAGCAATGATCCCCGCCATCGCGGCGCGCGCGGAGGAAACCGAAAAGCTGCGACAGATCCCCGCGGAAACGATCAAGGAACTCCGAGAATCCGGTCTCTTCAAGGCCTTGCAGCCCCGACGCTACGGCGGCTTCGAACTCGACCCGATCGACCTCTACCGCGCGGCCGCACGCATCGGTGAGGCCTGCGGCTCGACCGCCTGGATCTTCGGCGTCGTCGGTGTCCATCCCTGGCAGATGGGCCTCTTTCCCGATCGGGCCCAATCGGAGGTCTGGGGCGACGATGACAGCGTACTCATCTCCTCGACCTACGCGCCGATCGGACAGGTCACCCGCGCGGAGGGGGGCTACCGGCTCTCGGGGCAATGGCCCTGGTCGAGCGGCTGTGATCACTGCGACTGGGTGATGCTCGGAGGCGCCGAGATGAGCGATCCAGAGCAGCCCGACATGCGTACCTTCCTGCTCCCCCGCAGCGACTACGAGATCGTCGACACCTGGCATGCCGTCGGTCTCAGGGGCACCGGCACCAACGATATCCTCGTCGACGACGCCTTCGTCCCCGAATATCGGACACTCTCCTTTCAGGACACTTCGCGCTGCGATTGCCCAGGCAATGCTGTCAATTCGCACCCGATCTATCGCTTGCCTTTCGCATCGGTCTTCTCCACGACGATCGCCGCCGCGTCGATCGGGATCGCACGAGGTGGGCTCGAACGCTTTCGCGTCATCCTCTCGGAACGCTTCAAGATCGCCTTCGGGGAAGCGGCGCGTGAGGATCCCCATGCGCAGGTCATACTCGCCCAGGCGAGCTCCATCCTCGATGCCAGTTGGCTCCAACTCGAGCGCAATATCTCGGAGCTCACGCAGGCGGTCGCGGGAGGAGAGCCGGCGGAGATGCTACCACGCGCGCGATTGCGCCACGATCAGGCCTACGCAGTGAAGCGCGCGATGGAAGCGATCACGATCTGTTTCGATGCCAGCGGTGGGGCGGCGCTGCGAACGAGCGATCCTCTGCAACGCTTCTGGCGGGATCTCAACGCCTCGCGACACCATGCGATCAACGAATACGAACGCGCGGCAATGATCTATGGCCAGGCGCTGCTCGGCATCGAGACCGGCTTTCAACCGATGCTCTGACCAGAGGCTCCACCAGACCTGTTTCAAGTCCGCCCAGAAATGCATTCGACGAAAGGATCCCCTTGAACCAACTCACCTTCGACAAAACCAGCCGTACCACGAAGACGGGCGCGCTCTCGCTCCACTTCAACGAAGCGGGCCCGAGCGACGCAGAAGCGGTCGTCTTCCTCCACGGCGGTGGCCCCGGAGCATCGAGCTGGAGCAATTTCAAGCAGAACCTGCCCTCCTTCGTCGGCGACTATCATTGCCTACTCGTCGACATGCCGGGCTTCGGCCTCTCGGACAAACCCGAGATCCCCAAACAATTCTTCGAGTTCGCCGGAGACGCGATCGTCGCGTTACTCGACGAGTTGGGAATTGCCAAGGCTCATCTCGTCGGCAATTCATTGGGAGGCGGCACCTCCCTTCGCGCCGCCCTCGATCACCCGGATCGCGTCGACAAGCTGGTCTTGATGGGCCCCGGCGGCGCGTTCAAGCCCGTTTTCACACCGGTGCCCGCCGAGGGCATCAAGCTCCTCAGCCAGGTGGTCGCCCCCCCCGGTCCCAACCGTGAAAAAGTCGAAGCCTTCCTTCGCGTGATGGTCTACGACCAGAGTTTCATCACTGACGAACTCATCGAGGAACGCCTCGAAGCCGCCATGAATCCCGAGAACCAGAAGGGTCTCGTCCGCTGCATGTCGACCTTTGCGCCGCCTCGGGCGGGCGAATTGTGGCGAGAACTGGATCGCATCCCCCACCCGACATTGATGATCTGGGGACGCGACGACCGAACGCTGCCATTGGACGGCGCCCTTTTGGCCCTCCAGGAGCTACCGGACGCGCGGCTCCATGTCTTTCCTCGCTGCGCCCATTGGGCACAGCTCGAGCACCAGGCCGCCTTCGATCGGCTCGTCCTCGATTTTCTGAAGAATCCCTGAATGGCATCCAGCGAATCCGAACGGACCGCGATCGCAAAAGCGCTCGCACGAGCCGAGCGCACGGCCACCCCCATCGATCCTCTCCAGGCACGTTGGCCCGGGCTCGACGTTCACGATGCCTACGAGATCCAACGCGCAAATATCGAGAGCCGAGTCGCTGAGGGGGCCTTGATCCGGGGGCACAAGGTGGGACTCTCCTCGCGCGCCATGCAGGAGATGATGGGCGTAGACGAGTGCGACTACGGCCATCTGATGGACGATATGTTCGTCTTCGAGGGCGACACGATCGAGACGGCCGGTCTATGCCTGCCACGGGTGGAGGTCGAGGTGGCCTTCGTGCTAGGCCATGTCCTGCCCGGTCGAACCTGTCATGTGGCGGACGTCCTGCGGGCAACCGAGTTCGTATTGCCCGCCCTCGAGATCATCGATAGTCGCATCCGCGACTGGAAGATCGGATTGGTGGATACGATCGCGGACAACGCGTCGTCGTGTCGCGTCGTACTCGGTGGAAACCCCACTCGTCTGACCGATCTCGACGATCTGCGCCGGGTCGAGGCGCGCCTCGCCATCGACGGCAAAGAGGTCGCGCGCGGCTGCGCGGACGCGGTGCTGGGAAATCCCGCGAGCGCTGTCGCCTGGTTGGCACGCAAGCTTGACACGTTCGGGGTATGCCTCAGCGAGGGGGATGTGATCCTACCAGGTTCCTGCACGCGGGCCTTCGATGCGGATCCCGGCTGCGTCGCCCGGGCAGAATTCGATGGATTGGGAGCCGTCGAGGTGGGCTTCGCCTGAGCAGCACCCTCGCCGCTCCTACTCGTGCTCGGGCTGCGGTTGCGCAAGCCCGGGGAGGGGCAGGCGCGGATTGCCCTCGATCGCGAGGCTCCACTCGGTCCGATTGCGTCGCTTCGCGATCCGCCAACACCCCTCCCGAAGCAAGAAGACATCGTCGTAAAGCAGACCCAATGCCGACTGTGCTGCTTCCCCATCGTCCCCGCGATGAAATTGCAATACGTTGATACACCAGGTCTGGCAGGTCGCCGTGGAACCATCCTCGGAGAGGTCGACGATCGCGGGGCCGAAATAATGGGAGAGCGCAAAGAGCCCCGGTGTGACCTGCGCAAGCCAGGCGACGCCCTCCTCCCGTGTGCGCGTGGGCTCTCCACCGTAGGTGATCGTCGCATCCGGATGAAAACAGCCGCGAATTCGCTCGAAGTCTCGCTCGTCGACACCGCGACCGTAATCGTTGATCACTCGCTGGATCGCCCGCTCCGCGGCCATCTGTCGCCAGATCACGGGGTCGAAGCCGGAATTCGTATCTCGCATGTCGGGGATCCTTCGAATCAGGGCGTTATAGTCATGGTACCCACAAAGGGACGGAGCGCTCCATGATCGACTACTACGGCTATATCACGACCATGAGCTGGCGGGCGGTCATCGCCCTCGAAGAGTTGGAACTTCCCTACCGAGCCCATTCCATCGTGCTCGGAAAAGGCGAGCAGAAGAGCCCGGAGCATCTCGCACGCAATCCCTTTGGTCGGGTCCCGGTCATCGTCGATCACGATCCCGGTGGAGGAAAGGGTGGCGACGACCCGGTCACGGTCTTCGAGTCCGGAGCCATCCTCCTGTATCTGGCCGACAAGACCGGTCGCTTGAAACCGAAGGATCCGGATGGGGCCGGCGAGTTCTACAGATGGTTCTTCTGGATCGTGACCGGCTACGGTGCCGCCCTCGGCGAATCCTCCGAATTCAACGAAGAAGAACGCTTCCGACTCTTCTCCTCCAGTGGCGAGTATGAGCAAGCGGTCTATACGCGTTTTTGCGATGCCAGCCGCGCGGCCCACGCCGAACTCGACCGACATCTCGCAGATCGCGATTATATCTGCGGCGACTATTCGATGGCCGACATCGCGGCGCTCGGCTCCACCGTCCCCTATCGACTACACGGCGTCGCGGACCTCTCGGTCTACCCCCACCTGTCGCGATGGTACGAACGTCTACGGAACCGACCCGCCGTCGAACGGGCATTGGCGGTAGGCCATGATTCCGGCTCGGTGTTGCCGGAGTATTACCGCAAGGCACTCTTCGATGAGACCTGAGATCGATGAGCCGAGTCCTCGCGCGGGAGAACGATGATGAAACTCGAGGGGCGCAAGGCCATCGTCACGGGAGCCGCGCAGGGAATCGGACGAGGCATCGCCGAGGAATTGGCGCGGGCCGGTTGTGATGTCCTCGTCGGAGACCTCCTGGATCGACCGGAAACGGCTCTTGCGGCCTCCGAGACCCTTTCCGGGATCGAAGCGCTCGGGCGCAGGGCGCTGGCGGTGCAATGCGACGTGCGCCTTGAGGAGGACTGCGAAGCCCTCGTTCGCACGGCGCGCGAGCAACTCGGGGGACTCGACATTCTCGTCTGTAACGCCGGCGTCATGCAGATCGGTGGCGTCAGCGAGATCACGAGCGAGCAATGGAGACGGGTTCTCGACGTCAACCTGACGGGAACCTTTCAATGTTGCCGCGCCGCGCTCCCGCATATGCTCGAAGCGGCCAGCGGCGTCATCGTGAATATCGCCTCGACGACCGGACTGCGCACCAGCGGCGAGCGGGTCGCCTACTCCTCGAGCAAATTCGGTGTCGTCGGCCTCACCCAGGCCCTCGCCTCCGAGGTCGCACCGAAGGGTGTCCGGGTCAATTGCGTCTGCCCCGCTTTCGTGCGCAGCGGGATGTCCGTCGGCGAGCTGATGCAGCAAACCGGCATCGAGGATCCCGCCCGGGCCGACGCCGCCTGGACGAAGCTGGGCGAGAAGACGGGGCCCCTCGGCCGCTCCGTTGAGCCCTCGGATATCGGACGTGCCGTTGTCTGGCTCTGCGAATCGGAGATGGTGGTCGGAATCGCATTGCCCGTCACCGGTGGCAACGGCCTCCCGGGACTGACCTAGCAACGAAGACGGGTCGAAGACCGGCGAGACGCTCGGTGATTCTCGCGACCACCCCCATCTGGGTGTGAGGGGCGTAAAAAATCAGCCCGCCAGCACGAAGCTCTGCGGATCGATCCCGAGCGATACGCGACCGATCTCGGAATAACCGTTCTCGCGCACCAACAAGTGATTGGCCGCCACCGTAGAATCCCGAAATGCCCGCTCGAGCGGATGCGGCCGATAGAAGGCTTTCGATCCCGCCAGCGCGTGCATCGAGTCCGTCACCTCGTGAGCCGCATGAAAACCGTTGAGATTGCATTGCCGAAAGCGGCTGCGCAGATCGAGCGGGAGTTCGTCACCCCGCAGCAGGACCTGCCACATCTCTTCGATCGTCTCGATCAGGAAGGCCCTCGCGGCATGCCAGATCGTCTCGGCCCGGCCGAGGCGCATCTGGAGCAGAGGGTCCTCCCGAATCAGGTTCTTCGTACCGTACGCGACCTTGGTGTTGGCGATCGCGCAGACCTCGTCGATCGCGCGGCGGGCGATCCCCATCGGCACACCCGCGACGTTGCACATGAGCATCATCCAGTAGGTGTAGAGGGGACCCACGGGCTCCGCGGGTTTGCTACCGCTCATTGCGCTCCCGACCACGCGTCGGGCGGGAACGAAGACATCGTGGATCTCGATATCGTTGCTGCCAGTGCCACAGAGACCGGTCGTGTGCCAGTTGTCGATGATCTCGACCTCATCGATGGGCAGGACCGCCGTGACCAGCTCCGGTCGACCTTCCGCATCCATCACGGGCTGGCCCTTCTGCGTCACCACGCAGGCCGGCTTGAACACAGCCGCGTGCCTACAGCAGCTCGCGAACGCCCAGCGACCCTTCACGCGATAACCGCCCTCCACGGCTTCGGCTTGGCCCGACGGAGTCGAAACCCCGGAAGCGAGCGAATCGGGATCCGGGAAAAGCTCCTTCGCCAGGTCGAGCGGGATGCGCCCCGCGAAATAGCCCGCATCGGACCCGATCATGGCGACCCAGCCCGCCGATCCGTCCGCAACCGAAATCGCCTCGATCACGTCGTATTGGGTAACCGGATCGGCTTCGAGTCCGCCCAGGGCAATCGGCATCGTCATGCGAAAGGCGCCGGCCCGTTGCATCGCGCGCACGGCACGCGGCGTTACGCTGCAGGCCCTTTCGCCCTCCTCCGCATCTTCGATCAGGATCGGTGCGATCGCTTGTGCCGCCGCCCGAAGTTCCCCCACGCTCTCAGGAGGCTTCGATAAGACCAGGATCTCGTCTGCTTCTTTTTTCGTCATGGCCCGGAGAACTCCTGCGAAATAGAGGGAACTCAATCCTAGCAGGCCGCCGAACGCTTCCTCTGGCGCCCCCACTCGTCGAGGCGAGGTGACAAAGGGCCTGGCCAGCCCCCACCGCTGCGCGAGAAGGCCCTCAACCAGCTCACCGACCCGAGTCGCTTAACAGTCGAGCATCGATCTGAGTCGCCTCCGGGAAACAATCGCCGTGTCGGGGGGCCGGGTGTCGAACCGATTCCACCTGGGAAGCCACCTCTCTGCCCGCAACGGACCAGACGAGGGAGACGGAGGGAATCCGAGTCGACCTCTGTCGCACCCTCGTCGCGCTCATCGGCCTGGCGCTCTATGCGGGCGTTCCCACCGGAGCGATCGCGTATCTGGCGTTCAAGATCCTGAGCTGATTCCGGAGCGCGCGATCCGCTTCAGGCGCGTTCGAGCTTCACCCGCAATTCCTCGAATCCGTAGGTCCCCGGATGCAGCGTTCGCTGCGGCCGCTCCTCGAGATGAATCCCGCTCGTGCGCGCGAGCAGGATCCGGAACGCGCGGCGCCCTTCGAGCAGGGCGAGGTTTCTTCCGATGCACGCGTGTGGACCCACGGCGAAGGAGAGATCCCCCGTCTCCCCGCGATCGAGGCGAAGCTCATCGGCGGCCTCGTATTGATCCGGATCGCGATTCGCCGCACCGATGAAGAGCTTCAGCTGTGCATTCGTTGGAATCGTCTGTCCATGGATCTCGACCGCGCGCGTCGCCCGTCGGTCCGTCCACTGCACGGGCGACCAGAGGCGAAGAACCTCCGATGCGAAGGCATCGATCGAATCGGGATTCGCCCGGAGTTCGGCATAGAGTTCCGGCCGCTCACACAGAACTCGAACCCCGTTTCCCAGAAACGTCGCCGTCGTGTCGACCCCCGCCACGATCAAGGCGAGCCCCTGCAACAATATTTCGACTTCGCTCGCCTGCGACACGCCGTCTTCACCCGGCTCCATCGCCTCGATCAGCATGTCGAGGACATTTCCGCGGGGTGCGCGACGCTGCTGACGAACGATCCCGTTCAAGAATGCGACGAATTCGACCAGACCCCGGCAGCCATCGAGTCGGCGAGGCGTCAACGCCGCTCCTCTTTGTTTCGCCCCCCGAAAAATCAACCCCAGGAGTTCGCCGCCCAGACGCGGCCCCATCGCAGCACAGATCCGAACCGCACATTCAGCCTGGACCCACGTCCTGCGCCCGAAAGGTGCAGCTTGCTCCCCGGGCTCGGGCTGTGCAAAAAAGACGCTCAAGAGGTCGAGCGCCCAGCGACGAAGGTCCGGTTGGCGTTCGGGCGGCACACTCAGGATCTCGGCGATCGCCGAGACCGGAATCGCCTGACACCAGGCGGGCACGAGATCCCCACCGCCCCGCTCGATCAGCGCGTCGAGACTGGAGGCTGCGACGCGCTCGATCCCGGGCGCGAGAACCTCGATCGCACGAGGCGTGAAAGCGGCGGCCATCACGCGGCGCAATCGGTCGTGGGGCTCGCCGTCACGGTGGACCATCATGGCGGGCGTCACATTCGGACTCATCGACGAAGAGAAGGTGACGGAATCTGCGAGTACGGCGCGGACATCGTCGTAACGACTGAGCACGAAGGTCCGATCCCAAGCGGGCGGCCGATAGATTGGCGCCTCGTCCCTGAGGCGCGCATAACCCGCCCAGGGTTCTTCTTCGCGCGCGAGTTCTTCGAGCGTCGGTAGAGGATTCGTCATGGGACTCTCCTGCATACCGTAGCCACCCTGCGAAGCGATCGGTATGCTCGCCAACACTCGAGCAGGACGCGTCGGTGATGGGCCTCGGGTGGATTCGGGCGAGAAACGACGACGAGAGAGAGAGCGCGGCTCCTGTGGATTCAATGCAAGGCGTGATGCCCGTTCAGCCGATCACCGATCTCGCATTGTGGCTGCGGTTCCTCTCGGGCTCTGCGGTCGTGCTCTGGTTACCCGGCTATCTGCTCGCGGGCCGACATATGCGATTTCGGCCCGCTCCGACCCGGCATGTGATCTCCGCCTCGATCGGGCTCGTACTCCTCCCGCTCTGGGCCCAGTTCATGAGCCCATTCGGCCTCGGCGTGCGCCCACTCCAGTATCTGCCCGCCGTCCTGATCGCCACCGCTGCAATCGGCACGACCGAAATCGCGCGCCGTCTCGCGGGCGCGATCGACGCAGAAGAGCCGAGCGCACCCTGGGAGGGGGCCACACTCGTGGCGGCTGTCGCTCTCGGGATGGGCGCGATCGTCGCTGGATTCGGGGAATTCGTCGTTCCACCGACAACCCACGACGCCGCAAACCACGCGTTCATGACCCTACGGGTCACGGAGACCGGAACCGTACTCGCCTCCGAGGTCTTCGGCGCGCCCCACGGCGCGCCTTCACTCCCCTACGCGATGGGGCAACATGCGATCGCGTCCATGCTCGCCCAGGTCTCCGGCCTCGCACCCTATCTGAGCGTTTGGTTCCTGGCTTTGTCGACGGTCGCCCTGCTTCCGATCTGTCTGTCGATCGCCTGGAGTGAGTGGCGGCTGCCCGCGGCGACGATCGCCCTCGCCGTCCTCTTCGCGGCAGCCAATCCCTATGTTCCGAGCCGGCTCTTGTGGTGGGGCCTCTTCGGCAACGCGATCGGTCTCTTCCTCGTTCCCATCAGCGCCCTCCTTCTCGACCGTTTCTGGTCCAACGCGACGGTCGAATCGGGCATCGCCGCGGGAGCCGCCTGCGGGTCCCTGATGCTGATCCACGGCTCCGAGCTCCCGACCGCTGGACTCATCGCGCTCACGACGATCCTGCTCCATCGCCGACCACCCGAGTGGAACGCAGCGGGTTGGGCCACCTTCATCGGAACCGGCGGGGTGTGTGGCTGGCATTTCCTGACCGCCGTCCTCCCGTCCTATCTCTCGGGTGGAATCAAGCAGGGGGATGGATTCATCGAAACCCTCGCCATGACGGGCGAGCACACCGTGAGCGTATTCGGCACCTGGCCCTCGCTACAAGCCGTCGGCTTGTTCGCGGTCGGCTTGGGGCTCTACGAAAAACGGATGAGGATCCCAACCCTCTTCACCCTCGCGATCGTCCTCGTGGTCACCACCCTTGCCCTCTGGCGAGATCCGATTTCGGAGTTGCTCACGACGCCCTACTACCGACAGCCGGAGCGCGTGCGGTATCAGCTGATCTTCTTCGTCCCGCTATTGATCGGCTTCGCGCTCCATTGGATCTGGATCCAGGTCAAGGCCGAAACCTGGCCACGCATGAGCCGAGTCATCGTCGCCCTCGGTGTCGTCTCCGCGCTCCTTCTTCCCGAACTCCCGCAGATCGCCAAGGGCTATGAGACGAAGAAGACGCTCGCGCCCTTCGGTCCGGCGGATTTCGAACACGCTCAGAAAATCGCCGACTACGTGCAGCCTGGAGAATGGGTCCTCAATCAGTTCTTCGATGGAAGTTCATGGGCAATGCATATCAGCGGGCGGCCCTTTCTGGTCCCGACCGGCTGGCTGCTCAGGGACCTCCGCGGGCGTTCCAACAAGAAGATCCTGCAACGAGTTTTGCGGGGAATGCCGCTCAAAGGCCTCGATGGACTCGATAAACGCTTCCGTTATCTCTACGTCTCGGATCTGCGAACCGGAAGGCCACACGGTTTCACGCGCGCGCGCGCCGACAAGCATCCATCATTCGAAGAGGTGCTGGTGGGGAAACACTCGACGCTCTACCGAATCCTACGTCCCGACGAGCGCTGAGCCCGAACCTCAATCTCGCAACGGAGAACTCCGCTCGACCGGAGAAAGATCCGCGGCCTCGTCCTGAAAAGCGCGCAGGATCGCGACCTCCTGGGCGAGTTCCTTCAGCTGGCCGCTGGTCTTCGACAGACGGACCGCGAAGCTCAAACAGAGCAGCACGAGGCAGACTTCCCCCAGAAAGAAGAGCGTCGAGCTGGGCGTCCATGCACCGATCATCCGCGTGATCGCATTGAGCATCCCCGGTACCACGCTCACCAGGGCGAGCCCCAGAGAAATCGCGATCCAAACCGGTGTGTGCTCCTCGCGGAGGGATCGCCGACGCACCAGCCACAAGACGATCGCGATCAGGCAGAGACTCCCGGCGACAGCGAGAATTCGAGTGGCGTCCGATTCGGGCGCGCTCAGAAAGAGCCCACGGATCCGATCGAGTTCAATTTGCTGATTCATCACTCGCAACCTCCTGGACTTCCGGACTCACCGCCGCCCGATCCAGGGGCGAAGAGGGCTTCGGAATCGCTTGATCGGCTTCGCGGAACGGCACTCAGCGCCCACAAGGAGAGCAGCATCCGATACGCGTAGTAGATCGGCATCCAGCCCGAATGGAGCATCGACGGCCTCGGGCTCGGATTCATCTCGACCGCCCGCTCGCGAACGCGAAGCCCTCTCCGATGTGCCAACAAGAGGACGTCGACATCCGGATAATCCACAGGATATAGGCTCGACGCGAAGAGTTCGAGGGTTCGCGCATTCATCGCCTGGAGGCCCGAGGTTGGATCCGTCACTCGCAGCCCCCCGACGCGTGCGAAGAAGCAGAGCGTTCGACGCCCAATCGAACGAAGCATTCCCATCTCGTAGCGCGGGCCCAAACCCGAACTCTCCGCTTCGCGGGCAAAACGCGACCCGATCGCGAGATCACATTCATCTCGGGCAACGAGTTCCAAAAGCTGGGGAAGATCGACCGGACGATGCTGACCATCGGAATCCATCTGGACGACGAAATCGAATCCCTTCGCCACCGCAAACCGGTATCCGGTTTGGAGGGCACCTCCATATCCGAGGTGGAAGGGCAAGCGGGCGACGAGCGCCCCGGCCTCGCGCGCCACCTCGGGCGTCGAATCCGAAGATCCGTCGTCGATGACGAGGACCTGGGCATCGGGTAGGCACTCGCGCACCTCGCGAATCACGGGAGCGATCCGCTCGGCCTCGTTGCGTGCCGGCATGATGATCAGGACGCTTCGGCCATCACCACGCGCCTCTCGGACCGGTGGCTGGACGCTCATCCCTCTGCCCGCCATACGATGGTCCGATAGTGATTCGCAAGCCCGTGCCGGAGCGTTGTCGCGATCCGCCGAACGAAGGCACCGGGATGGGAGGCATAATACCCGACCAAGTTCGGGCGCAACTGCTCCCTCCGAAAACGCCGATCACGACTCCACAATTCGGCGAGCCCAACTCGCTGAATCTGCTGGTGGCTGGCGAGTTCGGCGAGGCCCGCCCGCTCGCCCAACCGCCGAAAGGATCGCAGGGTGAAATCGTGAAGGTGATGCGGGTTGAGATCGACCGAGGGCGTCGTCGGCACCGATGCGATCAACACGCCTCCGGGTTTCAGTAGACGGCAGAGTCGCTCGAAAAAGACCTCGGGCTCGGGAAGATGCTCGATGGTCTCGAGGCTCACGATCGTATCGAATGAACTCGCACCGTCTTCCCCGAACGACATCGCGTCCGCCTGCACGTATCGCACCCTCTCGTCGGAATAGACTCGCTGGGCATACTCGACCGCTGTTCTCGCAACGTCGACGCCCAGAAAGCCCTCGATATCGTCTCGAGCGTCGGCTAGCAGGCGCGTGCCATAGCCGACGCCGCATGCGAGATCGAGCAGCCGTCCCGAACGGGCGTGTTCGGCGGCGAAGCGATAGCGCTCCTGATGCAAGAGGAGGGACTCACTTCCGGCCTGATCGGCATCATCGACCCGATCGGGGACGATTCTTTCGAGGGAGTCGTATTTATCCACGGGTTGAGCTTATCGGTCGACCCGGGCCGCCGCGACACGACAATCTGAGCGATCTCTCAGCACGAAATCCACCCCACTATTCGACCACGGCCGCCAGCCGAACCTCTTCCCGCAGCTGGATCGGTTCGGAGCTCTCGAGCAGCACCGAGCGCACCTCGACCATGACGGACTCCATGTTCTCGGACAACTCGAGCCTGGGCGGATCGGGGCGGGCGAATCTCACGAAGGCGTGGGGGAGGGCGAAAGGGATCTCGAGATCAATACTTGGGAGCGAGAAATCTGGAACGACAATGGCTTCGCTCTCTTCGGATTCTCGATTCGCGACCAGATACCCGACCCCAGCGACTAGTAAAAGAACCGTGAAATAGGTCAGATCCATTCGATGATTCGTCATCGTCCGCCCCTCGCACACGTGGACGAGAATATCCGCTGCGCAGCGTCATCGAGGGGCCGTGGCGAGGATAGCAGACCACTCGATGACGTTCTGACACATTGGCTTCCGAAGCGCCACCGAGTAGGGTATTCGAATGCAGGACGACATTTCACTCGACGCGCTCGATCGGTGGACCCGACGTAGGGACGGCCCCGCAACCATGCATCTCGCGATTCAACTCGCGGCGCTCCTCGCGACGGCCGCGTCGACCGCGTCCCTCGCCGCCCGAGACCACCCCGCTCGATGGCCGACCTCGTTCGCCTGCGGCGTCGCAGTCCTGACCTTCTTCCCCCTACTTCACGAATCGAGCCATCGAACGGCCTTCAAGTCCGGGTTCGGCAATGGTCTCGGAATCTGGCTGGGGGCCTTGATGATGCTGCAAGCCCCGAGCTTCTTCCGCGACTTCCACTGGGAACACCATCGATCGACGCAAGACCCGGACAGTGATCCCGAGATCTCAGGCACGCCAGCGCTGCTCGACGGCTATCCGACGAATCCGATCACGTATCTATTCCTCGTGAGTGGACAATTCCTGATGGTCGGAAAACTCGGCTTCACGATCGCCTGCGCGTTCCTTCCGGTGTCGGTGTGGTCCGGATTCTTTCCCTTCATCCGCAGCGAGAACCGACCACGCGTGGCCACGGAGAGCCGTATTGCGCTATTGATCCTTGCGAGCGTCCTCTGGGTCGGGTTCTCCCTCGTTCCCGGATTCGGAGTGATTCTCCTCGCCTGGCCGATCTCGCATCTGATCCTGGGCTTCTACTTGATGCCCGAACACACGGGTCTCCCGAATTCCGGTGATCAATTCAATCGAACACGGACGGTGGCCAGCAATGCCCTCGTCCGCCGACTCATGTGGAATATGCCCTATCACACGGAACACCACGTCCATCCTGGAATTCCCTATCACGCGATGCCCGCGCTTCACGCAGAACTGACACCAAAACTCCGCCACACGAGCCGTGGCTACCTCTGCTTTCATCTCGACGCGGCCGCGCGGGCCCTTCGGCTGCGTTGAAATCTCCGACAGGATGCGTCCCGACTTTCCCTTTGCGCCCGCTTCGTTCCCTTTTTACTACGGCTGGGTGATCCTCGTCGCCTCGACGATCGGACTCGTCATGAGCGCGCCCGGGCAGACGATCGGTGTCTCGGTTTTTACCGAGCCCTTGCTGGACGCGACCGGCCTCTCGAGGGTTCAGTTCAGCAACGCCTATCTGATGGGAACGCTCGCCAGCGGGCTCATGCTCCCCTACGCCGGGATGCTTGTCGACCGCGTTGGCGTGCGGCTGGGCGCTATCTGGGCATCGATCGGGCTTGCATTCGTGCTCGCCCTCTCGAGCCAGATCGATCTGATGGCCGCGAACCTGGCCAGTCTGGGGATCACTCAAACGAGCGCCGCATACGCACTGCTGACCATCGGCTTCCTGGGGCTCCGCTTCACCGGCCAGGGTGTCCTGACCCTCGTCTGCCGAACGATGTTAGGCCGTTGGTTCGAGCGCCGACGCGGGCTCGTTTCTTCGATCTCGAGTCCCTTTGCCAGCTTCGCCTTCGCAGGGTCTCCGATCCTCCTCTCTGGCTGGGTCGCGAACTCGGGATGGCGGGGCGCATGGCAGGAAATGGCACTCGTCGTCGGATTCGGAATGACGGCCCTCGCCTGGCTCTTCTTCCGGGAGACCCCAGAGCATTGCGGGCTCGAAATCGATGGCGGCCGCGCACCGGCTGCCCCGAGGATTTCGGATGACGCCGAGGACGAAACCCGAATCGCGCCCCCCGGAGATTTCACCCGCGCCGAAGCGCTTCGCTCGGCCGCCTTCTGGATCGTGACGCTCGGCATCGCCAACCACGCGATGGTGGGAACCGGAATCGCTCTCCACATCGTCGATCTCGGGACCGAAGCGGGCCTGACAGAAGCCCAATCCCTCGGCATCTTCCTTCCAGTCACGCTGATCAGCATACCGACCGGAATCGTCATGGGGATGGCGATCGATCGTTTCCCGCTCCGCTCTCTGATCATGGCGATGATGGTCGGCCAGACCCTGATGTTTGGCCTCGCCCCGCACCTGGGTGATCCGGTTCTCTACGTGATCTGTCTTGCCGGATGGGGTTTCTCGGGCGGCTTCTATGGGCCCCTCACTGTGGCGGCACTCCCCACTTTCTTCGGCCGAACGCACCTCGGTGCGATCCAGGGCGTCATGATGATGGTGATCGTCGTCGCGAGCGCACTCGGACCCGCGACGCTCGCGGGAACCAAGGCCTACTTCGGTTCCTACGAGGCGGGCCTCCACGGCCTCGCCTTTCTTCCGGTCGTGATCTTTCTGGTGGCCGCCCTCTCGCACGACCCACAAACCGAGCGAAAGCGGCGATCCAGCTGATCGCCGCTCAGAATCGGCTTTACGCTCGAGCGCACGTCGAATCCGTCGGATCGAGGGCCATGACCTTGGGGCCAAGGGTCGAGCATGAATTCCGATCCGACGGATTCGGGGCCCTGACCCAGCGGCGAGGCGATCCGAGGGGATGACAGCGCCTCACCGCCCCCTAGAATCCGGGGCCGGCGCGATCGATGCGTTCGAGCCTCCCCAAAGCGCATCGCGGCGGGCCAAAGGCTCCTCCCGATCGCCGCCCCGACCGACGGATGAGGAACTGATGTCCGACGACGACTTTGAGACGGGCCTCCAACTCGCCAACGAATTGCGCGAGATCGCCCAGGCTTTGATCGACCACGACGTCGAGCCGGAACCCATGCGCAGCGCTCTCGCGGCAGCCCATGAGCTTCGTTCCCACCTCACGGGCCCTTTCCGCAAGCGTTGGTACGAATCCCAGGAGCCGAACGAAATCCTGTCCAAGCGGCCCAATGCCTTCGAAACGCTCTCCCCGATTCGAGGGCATCTGAACGCCCTCGCGCCTCCGCTGAGCATGGAAATCTGCGAACGTGAGGACGGTTCGAAATTCATCGCGGGAAGAGCGCATCTCACCAATATCTACGAGGGGCCACCGAGGGGAGTCCACGGCGGATTCGTCGCTGCGCTCTTCGACGAGATCCTCAGTGCGTCGATGAACCTGGCCCCTCCGGCCGGTGTCACCGCGAAGCTCGAAGTCGACTACCACCATCTGACACCGATCGGTGAGGATCTTCGCCTCGAAGCCTGGATCATCGGCGAACGCCAGCGGCGCATCTACGCAGAAGCGACCTGCCATGCGGGCGACACGCTCACGGCACGCGGGAAGGCGCTCTTCGTCCGAGTCGACTTCAAGGAGGTCGAGAACCGGATGCGGGCACGCGGCGTGGGCTGAACGAGAACGGGAATCACCCGGCTCTCGGCGAGTGCAATGCGCCGGTGTTCGAAGCGTAAATCGCTGATTTCGCTCCCGGAAGCTGAATCTGGGCCCCGCGTCGACCTCGATTCGCGTTCGTGATGGGCCGGTCGATCGGCGGGCCAAACGCACCGGTGATCCACCTGAGTGCAGCTGCGATCTCGCGGTCTCGGAATCGAGACGCAGCCTCGCCGGGCTCTCCCGTGATGACAAGTAGAAGTTTTTCGCCACACATCTCGCTCGTAGAGACCCCTGCTCAAGCGTCCCATCCGCCCCGCCGATTCGAATGGAGGAGGCACAGCATGCCCCGTTTGCGCGATCCTCAGGCCCCGCGATCCACCCGGAAACGGAAGTCCTCACCCGCGGCTTCGACCCGCGGCTCTCCGCCGGCTCCGTCCGACCCGCGGTTTTTCGTAGCTCGACCTTCGTCTTCTCGAGTCCCGAAGCAGCCGAGCTTTCATTTGCGGCCGCATTGGGCAAACACGAGAGAGCCCCGAACGAAGAGGCCGAGCTGATCTATGCGCGTCTCTCGCATCCGGACGCGACCCGGAATTGAGCGGGCGGCTCAAATCGACCCGCGCACTACTCGGAAAAGTTTTGCAGGCCGACGAAGCCTGGCTTCTCGACAGTCGCCTGCCCACGCCTTCACGCAGGATGAACCATCAGAGCCAGAATGCGGCCGAGATCGCTGAGGCGCTCGCGGATCACCCCAAGGTCGAACGCATCCATTACCCGATGTTCCTCGAAGCGGCCGACCAGCGTCGCATCTTTGCCGAGCAATGTGATCATCCGGGCGCCGTCTTCTCGCTGGAGATCGCCGGGGGCAAGAAGGCGGCCTTCGGCTTCCTGCACCATCTCGAGATCACCCAGAATGCGGTCAGTCTGGGCGGATTGAAATCGCTCGCGTGTCATCCCGCGACGACGACGCACTCGGAGATGGGCCAGGAAGAACTCGACCGCGCGGGCGTCTGCGGCAGACTGGTGCGCGTCTCGGTCGACCTCGAGGACGTGCGCGACCTGATTCAGGACTACCGATACGCCCTCGACTCGACCTGACACAAAACACTGTCTAGCCGCTGGCGAGCCACCGGCTCAGAGTCGTACGAATCGCTCTGATCGCCGCGTCATGATGCTCCTGACCCTTGAGCGCAAAGGCATGCCCTGCCTCGGGAAAAGCGCGGGCTACACAGCTGACCCCCTGCTTCCACATCGCCTCGCAGAACTGACGACCCGACGGCCATAATCGATCCTCTTTTCCAGCGAGCACGAGCGCCGGTGGCATGTCGGGGTGCAGATGCGCGCGCGGGGAGAGTTCCGCGCTCCGCCCCTCGAAGACATCGCGAGGTGGAGAGGAGAACATACGCGAGAGAACGCCTCCGCTCGGCGGCTCCAGCTCGAATCGAGCGGAATGGTCTGCGGAATCGAGATAGGGCGCGGTCAGAATCAGCCCCATCGGTCGAGGTCCGTTTCGAACGCGCTCGCTCGGAAGGGTCACGAGCGCGGCAGCGAGATGAGCGCCCGCCGAACTGCCCCCGAGCACGAGTTTCGCCGGATCCCCGCCAAAGGAAGCCGCCTCTCCTTCGACCCACGCCAGCGCGTCTCGGCAATCTTCGAGTTCTTCCGGATACGCGACAGCGTCCACGCGCTGGAGCCGGTATTCCGGAACAAAGACAGTATGGCCCAAGCCGGCAAGCGCCGTCGCCAGGGGAAAGAACTCGTCGGGCCAGCCACTATGAAAACCGCCCCCATGGATCAGCACCAGGGTCGCTCCCGGCACCTCCGACGTCGCTTCGAAGACATGTATCCGCAAGGGACGAGTCGGCGTCTCTTTGTAGACGAGCGTCTTGGTCGGTGGATGGCGAGGCCCCTGATAGTGGATCATTGCTCCAGACCACAGATCCGCCAGAGTGACCGGACCGGTCGCGAACTCGATCGCAACGAGCGCGACCGCACCGGTCAGCAGAATTCCGACTAATAAGAATACTCTTCTCAACTTCGACCTCCAGCCACCCTGACTCGAGAAAGTCTACCGAAACGCGGCAGGGAATGCGGACCTCTATTCCTCTTGCGTCGCGGTGAGGATGCATCACCGTCGGACAAGTGCGCTCCCGGAAAGAGCCTTGCGCGGCCGACCGCGATACGATGATGGGACCCTCGAAGGAGACCCACGCCATGGACATGCACCCCGATGACCATTTCCATCCCCCGACGACCGACGACCCATTCTGGACCGAGACCTGCTGGTTCACCTTCGCGGTCCCCGAGCGCAGATTATCGGGCCAAATCTATCCCTTCTTTCGCAAAAACCAGGGTGTGACCTCTGGCGCCTGCATCCTCTGGGACGACACGGGATCGGAAATCTGGAATTGCTTATACCACAAGAATCTCTGGCATCTCCCGATTCCCGAAGATCAGGAACTCACCGATCTCCAGCTGGCAAACGGCATCCACTACAGATGCATCGAGCCCCTCTCCAAATACGAACTCCATTACGTGGATCAGGACGAGGAAGAGATCGAAATCCATCTCGTCTTCGAGGGCCTCTGCGAAAGCAATCGACTCGCCGGAAGCCACCTCGACCAACCCGGCCGCTATACCGGAACGATTCGGATCCAGAACGACACCATCGATGCAGACGCTTTCGGCATGCGGGATCGCTCCTGGGGCGTCCGTTCTCAGATCGGCTCGACGCTTCACCCCGGTGCACCGAACAAGAGGGGCGGCTACACCTATGCGACGATGTCCGACCGGGATGCGTGGCATATCATCACCGCGGATTTCGGCGATGGCTACCTCGGCATCCACGGGTTTCTGCTTCAGGACGGCGTCTGGTCAAAGCTGGCCGAAGGCACCCGCGAGGTCCTCGAACGCGAGAACCATTGCCCGACGCGGGTTCGCATTACTGGCAGAGACGAACTCGGCCGAACACTGGAGGCCGAGGGGCAGCCGCATAATCGGCTTGGCGTTCATCTCAACCCGAACCTGTGGACCTGGAATTGTCTGACCGACTGGCAGTGGAACGGGGGCAGGCGCGGCTGGGGCGAGGATCACGACAACTGGAGCGCCTCGGCGTTCCGGCAATTCGTCCGATCGCAATAGATTGACAATATGGCTGAGCGAGACGATTCCAGAAAAAGCACGTCAGCTGGTACGGGAGTGGACATACCGCTCGACCGCATCGCGATGAGAGTTCTTGATCCGGATGAAATAGAGTCGGACATATTTGATCACGCCGCGGGAGAGAAAGGGCTGGGACCTGGGCAGCGTCACGATCAACTCGACCTCGACGGCGAGATCGAAACCGACGAAGCCATGGGGAACATGGACGCTGAGACCCGTCGCGCCGACATTGCGCGCATGCACGACATCGAGGCTCTCGCGACCCATCACTTGTATTTCGACGGACGCGACACGCAGAGGTATGACGCGCTGGGCTGGGTCGCGGTCGGCGCGAGCTCGGCGGCCATCTGCGTTTCAATCTGGAGTGCCTGTCTCTGGCGGCGCCTGACGGGAAGGGATCGCCTTCGCCAGATTGGCGTCAGGGTCGCGCTTCCGGTCGTCGCCACGTTCTGCCTGTACAGCGCGGGTTGGCTCGCTCGCGCGAATGCCAAGACCCGGGAGATCGCAAGTCGATGGTCCGATCTCCATCCGAACCTGCGGGTCGCAATCGGAACCGCACGCCTCGCGGATTCGGATTTCGTGATCACCGAGATCTCGCGCTCGAGCACGGATTACGATCGGATGGGGCTCCGGCGGGTCTCCAGTTCATTGCGCTACGAGCAGACGGATGGCTGGGGCCACGCGGTCGACCTGAGAACACGCGGCCGAAGCGAATTCCGAAATCATGGGCTTCGATACGCTCCGCCACGGCGGAACGGCGGATCATCTCCACGTCTCGCTGCCGCGCTCCTGACGATCCCTATGCGCGCCGAAAATTCCTCAATCGGCCATCGCGAGTGCGGGCCGGATCACGAAGGCCGGCACGGCTTCGAAATGAAGAGCCGTCGAGATCGAAGTGCATCGGCCCGTCTCCGGGTCGGGATGGCCATCGGCGACTCGCGGCATCGCATGGTAGATCCCTGCGCACATGAATCCGCGGCTTTGCGCGGCGTTTCGGCCCTGATGATATTGACCGATCCACTGATCGTTGAGCGTGGAGAACATATTCGCCATATCCCAATAGGCGCCGACGATGCCCGTGATCCGGCCATCCGGCTGAACCTCTCCTCTTAGCCGAGCATCCCTGAACCAGAACTCGTTATCCATCGTCTGCTGCTTCGCCTTGATTCGGAAATCGACAGGTTCCGTCGTGAGAATCCCGTTCTCGATTTTCCCTTTCGCGACCTCGTTGTGATAGCGAGTGTTCTCGTGGGCCGTATAACTCACGTCGTGCATCAGATCACCGCCCGCATCCACCGTCACGGGGTGGTTCGCAGAGAGCAGCTGCACCTCGATCTCATCGTCGTTCATAGGATCGTCCATTCCGGAAATCTCCATCAGGAGTGCGAAACCGCCCTCCTTGATCGAAGTACTGCCCTCGTGGAGGCGATCGATCAGATCGTTCGGTCGATACCCCCGGACACATCCCATGAGACGCCAGGACTGGTTGTCGATTCCTCGTTCACCGGTGTGCCCCGCAAAATCATCATGCGCACAACTCCCCCCCTGTGCACCCAGCTGGCGTGAGTTCTGCCCATCGAGGTCGAGGCCGTACACGATCGCCGGACCGTCGAAGGTGAGAAATCCAGGGTCCGGTTGAGCCAGCGGATCCTGGCACGCATCCGGCGGCAATCGGTCGTCGTCCCAGGGCAGATAACCGCCCTGATCTCGCAGGCGTAGGCGCTCCGCCATCCAGACCGCCCACTGCTCGGGGAAATAATCCTCTTCCGTCACGTTGAACCCGAACGGACAATCCCCCGCATACTCCACGTCCGGAATCTCTTCGTTCCAGCGGGCCATCACATATCCACGCGGGGGAGGGGAAACCTCGGTGTCAGCATTCTCGAGACCAGCGGGATTCGATCTCTCACAGCCGAGAAGAAGCATCACCAGGAGCAGGGCTGCAATATTCTCGACGATTCGCATCATCTCTCCTCTCATCGGATTCCTCGGGTCTCTTCATGCTAGGCGCGCAGCTCGCTGATGGGCCGACCGGTCTCATTCGCCCCCCAGCCCCAGCTCGCCTGATTGAGCCCCATCACCTGCTGAAGCGTGAGCCCCACCCGGGAACTGCTGTCGCCCGCACCGAAAACATGGAGACCGGGCCGCAATCGGCCTCCCCCTCCACCAGCGACCATCATCGGCAAGCCCGTCACGCTATGGCTATTCGCATCCGATGTCTCCGAGTGGGCGAGCACCGCACAATGATCGAGCAGGGTCCCATCGCCCTCGGGCACTGCTGCGAGGGTCTCGACAAAAGTTGCCCACGCCTCCATCGTGTGGATCACGAACCGGGTCGCTTCGATCTGGTAGCCGAGTTCTGGATCTCTCGCCTCTTCGTGTGTGAGAGTATGGTGGGTATCGCTGCTCCCTCGCATATGGAGCCGAGACGCCCCTTCCGAAAAGACCATATTGAATACGCGCGTCTGGTCACAGGCCAGGGCGAGTGCTAGCAGCTTCGCCATCGCAGCATGGTTCGCTTTGACGTGCTCCACATCTCGGGAGACGGGCGCCTCCTCGGGGCGCCCGGGCGCACGACATGCCTCGAGGGGTGGCGGTGAAGAGAGTTGCAACTCGAGTTGGCGTTCGAGCTGCCTCAAGGAGGTAAAATATTCGTCGAGTCGAGCGCGATCCCGAACTCCGAGCTGTGATTCGACGCGCTTGCGATCTTCACCTACGACCGAGAGTACACTCTTGCGAAGCATTACCTGAGGGTCAGGCACGAACTCTCCCGCATTGGGATCACTGAAGCCAGATCCGAAGACGCGGGTATAGAGCGAGAGGGGGGTCGGCTCGCTCGCATTCTTGGCGTCTTCGCTCCGCCGACTATAGGTATCGATCGAAACGCCGGTCGCAGCCATCTCGAGGGATTTGAAGCGCGTGGCCGAACCTATCGCATCGGAGATCAGGACATCGAGCGTCGGGCCCTTGTTCTCTGTCTTGCTAGGCGGCGCACCTCCGCAGAGTGTTCCGATGACCCCCGTGCGATGGACGAGGTTCGTTTCTCCGTCGAGAATGACATTGAACCCACTGAGCACACTCAGATGCTGCCGGACGGCTGCCAGCGGTTCGAGTTCCGGCGGAAGGTCGAAATCGGATCCCTCCTGTGTCGGATTCCAGCGTTTCGGATTCATCCCGCACCCCCAGAACCAGGTTCCGAAACGGCGCGGAAGGGGGGCACCCGTCGCCGCGATCGCATCTCCGTTATCGTTCAGGAAGATTTCGAGATAGGGTAGGCCCACGGCAATCGCAGCCCCGCTCAGCGTGCCGCGCAGCGTCGATCGAAGAAGGCTTCGCCTCGTGACGCAACGGACGCGCGGGGTCATGTCGACTCCGATTCGAGGGAAGGGGCGGCCGTCGGCGCCCCGACCTCGAAGGGCGCAACCGAAAGTGACTCGGTCGCGAGTGGGTGCTCTTGCGGACGAGAAGCGGTCCGAAAACCATCGCTCATGACGATCTCGCGCAAGATTGCTTCGAGTCGATAGTCTGAATATTCGAGCTTCGCTTCGAGATAGCGAATCAGGCGCCGTTCGCTGTTCAGGGGCTCGCGACCCACCGCGTAGCGATAGAGATTCTCAACGAGACATGCACCGACCAGAGGGCTCTCGCGGAAGACCTCGCCTAGTTCGACGCTATTCGCGAAGTACTCCCCATCGAGTTCGCCGCTCGTGTCGATGGGCGCGCCATTCTCGGTCGCGCGAACTCGGCCAACGCCATCGAAAATCTCGAGTCCCAGGCCGATCGGGTCGGTGAGTTCGTGACATTTTCGGCAGGTCTCACTCGAAGCGTGGGCACCCAGGCGATCGCGGGCCGTCTTGTATTTCGCGTCGTCGTCCTCGACGAAAAGACCGAAGTCGACATCTGCAGGAGCCGGAGGCACCGACTGACAGAGCAGCGCCTCTCGCAGGAAAACACCCCGAAGCGTCGCAGAACTTCGCCCTGGATGGGCGTTGAGCATGTTGAAACTCGCATGGGAAAGCAGCCCCGCATGCGAATCACCCACCGGAAACTCCATTTCCTCCCAGCCCTGCTCCGCCGCCACCGGGACGGCATAGATCGGGCCGAGTCTGCGCGTCAGGAAGGATCGTCGCGTCGTGAAGAGATCGCGGTAGTCGCCCCTCTTCGTGATCAAATGATCGACGACGACGCGGAGCGTCTGTTCGCGCGCATCCCGCGCCAGCTCCGAGCTGAAGATCGGGTATCGAATCGGGTCCTTCCCCAGGTCACCAAATGCGCCGAAACGAAAGACATCTTCAAAAAAGGCCCGAACGCCCGCTTCGACGCGGGGGGAAGCCAGCATCCGATCGACTTCACGCAGGAGACCTTCATCACTCGACAACTCACCATGAGCCGCTGCCTCGAGGAGCGCCGCGTCGGGTCCGGCGTTCCACAGCAGGTAGCTGAGCCGCGTCGCCAGGGTCAGGCCCGAGAGGTCCAGGCGATCCGGAGAGGTCGGACTCGGCTCGGCCATTTCCATTCGGAAAAGGAAATCCGGTGCGACGAGCAGACTCGTCGCCACGAGTTCGAGACCGGCGTAGAAATCGCCCATCAACTCCGTGACCCTGGCCGCGGCTTCGATCCGGGGCTCGATATCCGCGTCCACGAGTGGCCGGCGCAGGAGCCCCGGCCCGATCTCCCGAATGAAGGCTTCGACACATGCCGCATCCGGCTCGCTCACCGAGCGCGGCGCGCAGGGCACGAAGCGCTCCCGGTTCGGCTCGGAGACGACCTGCCGCGCAACATGATTGCCCATCGCCTCGTATTGCTCGAAACCGCTCGGCGTGACGGTCACCCAGGCACTACCAATGGCGATCAGACCCTCGCGCCGATGATCGGGTTCGAATCGACCGACGATTTCGATACCGGTGCCGAAGCTATCCGCGATCGCCTGGCGGTACTGATCCGCCGTCAATCGCCGCATGGCGACGGGGCCGCCGCGGGCCGACGGCGCTTCAGTGGGTTCCCCGAAACGACAGGCGATTCCCGGTACGACGGCGGTCGCGAAGGCAATGAAGAGCCCGATACGGAGCGGAGAGATCATTCGTCATGGCTCACAGAGTCGTTCAACACCGAAAAGAGTACGCCAGCACGGATGTACACCGCAATGTGCACGGGTGCCTCAGCGAATGCGCCCCGGGCTTTCGACCGGGGGCGGATCCGTCAGCCTGAACTCGCTATGACGAATCTTGCCTCCCGACTCCGCGATCATTCCCGAGGTGATGAGGCTCACGACGGTCGTGAGGAGAACGACGATCCCCCCGAGACGTTGCAGGTCCTCGCGCCAAGAGCCGAGTCCGATTGCGATCGCCGCAGCGACCGCGTTGAGGGTGATGAGGAACCCCCATCGACCCGCAAATTCCGTGTGATGATCGAGCCACGCGCGTCCCGTGCCGTCCAGGAGATCGAAAACGAGCGGATAGGCATCATCCCCCGCCGCCATCACGAGCAGCCCCGACGCCGACGCCACGAGCACCAGCACAAGACCGAAGAGAATCGATCGCCAACGTGCCTCGATCGTCGCCCAGAGAAGAACGATCCACCCGATGGACAGCCCCGTAACGGGAAGATGATTCAAGAGAATATGGCGATAGGCCGGATCTTCCAGCAACTCGAGCAGAACGTCCATCGCTCAGGCCGGCTCCTTTCCGACTTCGATTCCCGCCCAGGCGTCGCAGTGGCCGCCGGCATCCACCGGCCCAGCCAGGATCTGGCAGCGACCACAGGCACCCTCGCCCGTGAAGAACTGGCATCCACCGCAGTTCTCTTCGGTGCCGTGGGGCGAGCGATTGACATAACTCTGGAATTTGCGCATCGAGCGCTCCGGAGTCGAGAGGAACTCGGGATCGACACAGGCAGATTCATTCATCGAGCACCCGACCGCCAAGGACACGAGTCCGACCGATAACCCCAGGACGCTATCCGCTCCCACCTCGAACAACTCTCGACGCGTTAGGTACATCTGCTTCCCCCTTCGGACCGTATCCGCGTATGGATCGGCACGGCCGGATTCTAGACCTTTCGAGGCCCGCCGCGCCGCCTTTCTCAGGAGCTCGATTCGAAGTCGTGATCCGACTCGGCCGAACGGGCTGCTCAATGCATCGCCCTCGGCGAGGGTGGATGATGTTCTGACCCGATTCGACATCGGAGGGCGACCCACCGCCCTCTCCTGAAGTCTTTCGTCGCCTCCGAGTCCCGCAGCCGCACGCGGACGGGCGGAACGGAGTGGATGAAGAAGGAAAGGGCCGAAGCTCCTCACCCACACCTAACGCAGCGTGCGATAGAAACGACGGAGATCGTCGACCAGGACGTCCGGTGCCTCCAGCGCAGGGAAATGACCTCCACGTTCGGCCTCGCTCCATTGGCGCAGGTCGTATTTTCGCGCGACCGCGCTGCGCGGCGGGCGCATGACCTCTTTCGGGAAGATCGAAATCGCAGTAGGGATTTCGATTCGCTCCGGGCGCACCGCGGCCGGTGGCGCCTGGCGATGGGCCCAGTAGAAGCGAATTGACGAATAGAGACAACCGCTCAGCCAATAGATCATCACGTTATCGAGCAACTCGTCGCGGCTGAAGGCATTGAGCGGATCCCCGCGGCAATCGCTCCATGCCCAGAACTTCTCGCAGATCCAGCCCGCGAGCCCGACGGGAGAATCGGTCAGTCCGTAGGCGAGGGACATCGGACGAGTCCCCTGGACCGCCGAATAGCCGCCTTCTTCTGCGTTCCAGCGTGCCGTCGTAGCGAGCCATTGAGCATCCTCCGCGGTGGGTGGATCGTCGGGAATGGCCATCGGAAGATTCTGATGGATCCCCACGACATGCTCGGGGTATCTGTGCGCGAGGCCCGTCGTCACGAAGGCCCCCCGGTCACCCCCATGGGCCCCGAAGCGATCGAATCCGAGTACTTCGACCATGAGATCGCGGAAACAATCCGCCGCCTCGTCCGCTCCGAATCGCGGATCGGGGGACGCGCTCGAGAATCCGTGCCCCGGCAGGGATCCGACGACGACATCGAACGCATCCTCGACAGATCCTCCATGGGCGACGGGATCGCTGAGCGGCCCGACGAGCTTCTGCATCTCGAGATAGGAGCTTGGCCACCCGTGCAAGAGCAGGAGCGGAAAGGGATTCGGTCCCCGCCCCGGGACATGAGAGAAATGAAGATCGATCTCGCGAACACGCGCACGCTGACCCGGCAGTTTTTCCCGTATCCACGCTTCGCGCGCACGCCAGTCGAAATCGTGTCGCCAATAATCGACGAGTTCGTGCAACCAGGCGGACTCGGTCCCCAGACCCCATCCGGACTCCACCGGCGAGGGCCAACGCGTCGAAGCGAGCCGCCGTTCGAGATCCGCGAGATCCTCATCGCTGGCGCAGAGGTCGAAGGGAATGGCGGTGGACAATGGAGAGCATCCTCGAGGGTCGAGCTTCATGATGGCAGCGCTGGGATCAGCGGCCTTTACCATTCGATGAGCCGGCGACCACCCGACCCCCCTCAGCTTAGCCAAATCACCAGCACGAGGGGGCTCTTCCCCCTAAGCTCGTCATCCAGGAAGTCCACGTGAGTTGAATTCCGCAAATCGTTCCAGGAGCCTTCGGAGAGCATGTCATCGAACCGAGCGAAACCCTGCGCCTGTACCGGCGTCCGCTGGTGTGCGTATTGCCGGGATCATGAAGTCCGGAGACAATTCCGCATGGACGACCCGGTCCCGATACCTCCCCTCCTCGAGGAGCGCCCCGGCAAGAGCGGGCGTACCGCCACTGGCTCACCGATCCACCTCTTCGATCCGGTCTCGCAGTCCACCCCGAGCTTTCCCGAATTCGAGGGTGTGCGTCTCTATCACGACCTTTTCACAGAATCCGAAGCCGCGCGATTGATCGACACGATCGATGCGATCCCCTTCATCCCAGCCCAGAGCGGCAAGGGCAAGCAGCACTACGGGCCCAGGATAAACTTCAACAAACGCAAGATGAAGGCCGAGGCGTTCCACGGGATCCCCGCCTATGCGCGCGATATCGAGTCCCGGATGCGGACTCGTATCCGGGAGGATCGGAGCCTCACGCCACGAGAACATCGAGCGATCGACTCGGCGCTCACCACCTTCGAGACGACGGATGTATTCGTGTTGCGATACCGACCCGAGCAATCTTCGAACCTCGATTTCCATCTCGACGACCCCTTCGCCTATGGCGAACTGATCGCCGACCTCTCTCTTCAGTCGGATGCCGTCCTCACCTTCCTTCGC
>PBFW01000015.1 GCA_002719955.1 Deltaproteobacteria bacterium
ATCGGATGGCCCAGGAGGCGGTCGCCCTCGCTCGCGCGACAGCGTCCGACCCAGCGGCGGGACTACCGGAAGGGGGCTTCGCGACCGAAACACCCGACCTCGGGCTCTTCGACCCCGATGACCGGAACATCTCGCTCGATGCGCGGATCGACGCCGCCCGACGCGCGGAATCCGCGGCGCGAAGCTTCGATGAACGGATTACCAACTCGGAGGGCGCCCAGGCCAGCTCCGGGCATGCGCGGGTCGTCTACGGCAATAGCCAGGGTTTCCTCGGGACCTACGAGTCCGCCTCCCACGGGCTCTTCGCGGAGCCGATCGCGCAACAGGGCGATTCGATGCAGCGCGACTACTGGATGACCTCCGGGCGCCGGCTCTCCGACCTGGAGGACTCCGCCGCGGTCGGTCGCAAAGCCGCGGAGCGCGCGATCCGTCGGCTCGGCAGTAGGCGGATCGAGACCTGCGAAGTGCCGGTGATCTTCGACGCGATGACAGCGCCGAGCCTGATCGGCCAACTGGCCTCCTGCCTCAGCGGCTACTCGATCTATCGCGAATCGAGTTTCCTCGCCGACAAGCTCGGCGAGCTCATCGCGAGCGAGTTGGTCACCCTCATCGATGACGGGCGGCTCTCGGGTGGCCTCGGGAGCAAGCCCTTCGATGGAGAGGGACAACCGACCCGACGAAACGTCCTTGTCGAGAAGGGCCGCCTGAAAACCTGGCTGCTGGACCATTACTCGGGGCGCAAGCTCGGCATGGACTCGACGGGCAGCGCCGCACGGGGCACGGGATCCGCCCCGCGCGTGGGCACCACGAATCTATGGCTCGAGAGCCCCGTGGATACTACCGGCAAGGCCACGGGCGAGACCCTCGACGAGATGATCGCGGGACTCGACCGCGGGCTCCTCGTGACGGAGCTCATCGGGATGGGTTTCAATCCGACCACCGGGGATTATTCCCGCGGAGCCGCCGGGCTGTGGATCGAAAGGGGTGAGATCGTCCACCCGGTCGAAGAGATCACGATCGCCAGCAATCTCGGCGACATGCTGAGCCAGATCGATCAGATCGGCAGCGAACTCGTCTTCTACGGACGCACTGCCTCCCCTCCCCTTCGCATCGCCCAGATGACGATCGCGAGCGGGTGATCCCGCACCGTCGATTGCATTTCCCGCCCGGCTCCCAATGACCCCGAACTCGGAAGGACCCCAAGCCATGGCTGATCAATCCCCCCAGATCCTGGGCGGAACCGAGCTCCCGAACGTCGCGCAACTCTCGTCTCGGGTCGCCGTCGCCCTCGGCCAGAACCCGAGCATGTTCGCAGGCCCTGGTACGAATACCTACCTCGTCGGCACGGGACCCAGGCGCCTGCTCCTCGATACCGGCTCGGGCCTCGACGAATATATGCCCGTTCTAGAAGCAGCCGTCGCCAGCGCCGGCTGCAAGGAGATCGAAGGCATCGTCGTCACCCACGCCCATCCCGATCATATCGGGGGAGTGAATCAGGTCCGCGGGCATTTCGGCCAGAATATCCCGCTCTACAAGATGCCTTGGCCGACGGAGTCCGGGCTTTCGGCGCCCGGCGGCGAAGTGAGCCCGATCGCGCTCGAGAATCCCGACACGATCGCTGAAGGCCCACTCGAATCGATCGCGGAAGGAGACGTCGTCAAGACGGAAGGCGCGAGCCTGCGCGCGATCTTCACCCCTGGCCACGCGCCCGATCATCTCTGTTATCTGCTCGAGGAAGAAAAGAATCTCTTCAGCGGCGACAACGTGCTCGGGATCGGAACGACCGTGATTCCAGCGACCTCGGGCGACCTCGGCGATTACATGAATTCCCTCGAGCGCGTGCTCACCGAAACACCGGGACAGATCTACCCGGCACACGGGCCGCGCATCGAAAAGGGGACAGCCAAGATCGAGGAATACCTCGACCATCGCCGGGCCCGCGAACGACAGGTCCTCGAGGCTCTCGAGGCCGGTGATCGTGAAGCACCCAAGATGGTTCAGCGAATCTATGTCGGCTATCCCGAGAGTCTGCTTGCGGCCGCGGCGCAATCCGTGACATCCCACCTCAAGAAGCTCGAACGCGAGGGAATCGTGCGCAGCCACAAGAATGAAAACGGCGCGGTTTCCTGGGAGATGGGTTGAGCCACCTCGAGGCACCCGTCTCAGGGCCAATCTAGCGCCGGCAGGCGCTACCGGGCCCTAGCCTGGAAGCGATCGCCGACTAGCGGCCAAGCCGTCGCTGCATCGCCGTCGGCTGACCATCGCCCGTCGGCTGATAGACCACGCGAACCTCATCACAGACCGCCTTGAACGCATCGGGCATGGCGGGGTCTTCGATTTCGAAGGTCGAGAATCCACTGCGAACCATGTAGGGAATCTGCTCGAGGAGCACGTCACCGATCGCGCGGACCTCGCCCTTGTAGCCATGGCGCTCGCGCAGGAGACGCGCGTAGGAATAAGCCCGCCCGTCGCTAAAGGCCGGGAAATCACAGGCCACGACCGCCAGACGATCGAGTACGTCCGTCAGCGCTTTGGGCGATTCCGCCGACTTGAGCCACACTCCGAGTTCGCCGCCGCGCGCCAGCAGCACGTCGCGCTGCGCCTCGAACCGCGAAAGAGACACGATCACACCGCCCGCCGCGGGCAGCGCCGCCTCGTCCGATACACGCGTAAAGCGATCCTCGATCACCTCCGCACCCGCGTCACACCTCTCAAGCAGTGCCATAGACCCTCTCCTTGAACGGATCCTGTCCCAATCGGCGGTAGGTCTCGATGAATTCCTCACCCTCTTCGCGCAGCTCGAGATAGGTCTCGATGATTCTGTCGACGACGCCGACGACCTGGTCCGCCGAGAAACCACGGCCCAGAATCTTACCGAGCGAGGCATTTTCGCAGGCCGAACCGCCGATCTGGATCTGGTAATGCTCCTCACCCTTGCGATCGACACCGAGGATCCCGATATGACCCACGTGGTGGTGGGCGCACGCGTTGATACAGCCCGATATCTTAATCTGGAGATCACCGATCTCTTCCTGTTCTTGCGTCGTATAACGCTCGGCCAGCTGCGTCGCGATCGGGATCGACCTCGCACTGGCGAGCGCACAATAATCCAGCCCCGGGCAGCAGATGATATCCGAGAGCAGACCGATATTAGGCGACGCGAGCCCCGCGACAGCGAGCTTGTCAAAGAGTTCCGGCAGACGCTCCCACTCGACGTGAGGGAGTACGAGATTCTGGGCGTGGGTGACGCGCAGCTCGCCGAAACTGAATTCGTCCGCCAGGTCCGCCATCAGATCCATTTGATCCGAAGTGACGTCACCCGGCGGCTCGCCGATCGGCTTGAGCGAGATATTGGCGATCGCGTACCCGCGTGCCTTGTGGTCGGCGATGTTGTGCCGCAGCCAACCTCCGAACAAGGGGTCCGAAGCGGCTCGTGAATCGACGTCCGATGTCTCGTCGCCGAGCGCTCGAAACGGCGGCGGGGCAAAATGCGCTGCGATCCGATCGGCCTCTTCTTTGGGAAGTCTGAGGGCCGAATCCTTGATCTGCGCCCACTCTTCCTCGACCAGCCGGGTGAATTCCTCGCAGCCGGTTTCGTGGAGCGTCACCTTGATCCGCGCCTTGAATTTATTGTCGCGTCGTCCGAGCTGATTATAAACGCGAAGGATCGCTTCCAGATAGGACAGGAAATGTTCCTTCGGTAGGAACTCGCGGATCGTCTTGGCGATGAAGGGCGTTCGCCCGAGACCGCCACCGACCATCACCTCGAAACCGACTTCGCCCCCGGCGTCGCGCTTCATGATCAGGCCGATGTCATGAACCTTGACCGCCGCGCGATCGCGCTCGCAACCCGTGATCGCGATCTTGAACTTGCGCGGCAGAAACGAGAACTCGGGGTGCATCGTCGACCACTGGCGAGCAATCTCGCACCAGACCCGGGGGTCCTCGATCTCACCTAGGGCGGCGCCCGCATATTGATCGGAGGTCACGTTGCGAATGCAGTTGCCACTGGTCTGAATGGCATGCATCTCGACCTCGGCGAGTTCCGCCAGCATATCCGGCGTCTCTTCGAGCTTGGGCCAGTTGAATTGGAGGTTCTGGCGCGTGGTGAAGTGGCCGTAGCCTTTGTCATAGCGCCGCCCGATGAACGCGAGTTTGCGCAGCTGACGCGAATTCAGCGTCCCATAGGGAATTGCGATGCGAAACATATAGGCGTGGAGTTGGAGGTAGAGACCGTTCATGAGCCGCAGGGGCCGAAATTGCTCCTCGCTGATCTCGCCGGCCATGCGGCGTTCGACCTGGCGCCGAAACTGTTTGACGCGATCCTGAACGATCGCATGATCGTGTTCGTCGTAGCGGTACATATTGCTAGGCCTCCGCTCCTTCCGCTTGCTTGCCGACATCCACGCGAATCGTCGGGCCGAGGCAGCGAATGACCTCGCGGTATTTTGTGGGTTGGAGCTCCGTCGCGGCGCGCTCAACCTCGATCAGGTAGGGGTCGACGATCAGATGGCGCGCCTCGGCATCGGCCTCTGCGATCGACAGGAGTTCGCTCGCGGCGCGATCGTCGGCAGCGATCTTCGAATCGCCGATCAGCGCAGCCCAGACCACGTCTTCCGCCGTCGAACTCTTCGCCAGAAACACGACACGCCCGTCCGCCAAGCGGCTCGCGATCACGATCTGCACCATCTCTTCGTGGTCCTTTCCATCGCGGATCCCGCGTGGATCCGTCGCAGCCGCTCCGAGGGCATCGCTCGCTGCTCCCCGCAGCGATCCGCACCCGCAGGCTTGATCTCCCGATCGAGCCCAGAAAAAACCTTGCAAATCCAACGAGTTGAAGGCGGTGCGGAAGAAGCGCGGTAGCGTACTCGACCCCCCCCGCCTTGGCAACGCAATCCCAGCCCAGAGCGGCAGGCACCGATGCCCCGCGAATCGGGCTATTCGGACACTTCCGCCCCCTCCACCGCCATCCGGATCATCGAGCGCAGCAGAGTGCTCCGTTGGGCCCCGCCCAGCAGAACCTTCAGATCCTCGAAGACGGTCGGATCATTCAAGAGTAGCCCGAACGTGCCCTCGCCCTCATCCACTTTGGCCAGGATGCGATTGATCGACCGGCCCGCCTGCGAGACCTCCTGCAACGCGACCGACACGTCCTGCAGAACCGATTGATCCTCGGCCGGCGAATAGATCAGCGAATGAAGCACGCCCTCTCCGGTCCGAATCTCGTTCAAGATCTCGTCGACCCTTGCGAGCGACTCGGCGACATTCTCCGCCCCGATGCCCTCGTAGGGTTCAAAGATCAACGAATGAATCAGACCCGTTCCCTCTCGCATCTCGATCATGATGTCGGAGACCGCTTCGATCGCATCGACCGCGCGCTTGGCCCCCTCCTTCTCGGCAAAGGTCTGGACCACCTCGTTCAAGCTACCCGAAAGCGCGTTGATGCCCGCGAGCGCATCTCGCCCCTCGGAGAGCAGTTCGCCCATATTGACCGGGTCGTCCGTCTTGATTTCAGCACCGTCGAGCAGAACCGGCGCCCCCTCCGTCCCGAAACTGACCTCGACATAGGAATCGCCCAGCAGGCCGATCGTCCCGATCGTCGCAAGGGAATCCCCACGAATCCGATCCTGGACATCGTCGTTGAGCCCCATCACGACCCGCACGGGCCGTTCCGCATTCATCGACACGAAGGCGATTCGTTCGACCTGACCGATCTGCTTGCCACCAAGCCAGACCGGCGCGCCGGGCAGCAGACCCTGTACGTTCTTGAAATGAGCCGTCACGCGATACTGGGATTGGAAGAGACCGCTCTCGGCGCTGAGCGATAGGATGCCCAGGGCCATCGCAGCCAGCGCCGTCAGCACGAAGGCGCCCACCGTCAAACTCGTCCGCGCGTCCCGCTCCATGGCTACTCCTCGCCCCCTTGATTGTGACTCCCGAAATCCCCATCCGCATCGAGGTCCCCGGACAAGAAATCGCGCACCTCGGGCACCCTGCTTGCCCGAATCTCTGTGGGCGTCCCAACCGCCAGAAGGTGACCGGCCCCGAGCAGCGCAACCCGATCCGAAATCAAGAAGCACAAATCGAGGTCGTGGGTCACGACGACGGAAGTCACGTCGAGTCGCTCTCGCAGACTCGTGATCAACTTTCCGATCCGGCGTGCGTTGGCCGGGTCGAGCCCCGTCGTCGGCTCATCGTAGAGAATCGCGGTGGGCTCGAGTGCGATCGCGCGCGCCACACCGACGCGCTTGCGCATCCCCCCGGAGAGCTCCGCCGGCATGCGGGCTTCGATCCCCTCCAGACCGACCGCGCCCAGACACTCGGCCACCCGGGCCGCGATCCGATTCTCGTCGAGGTCGAGGTGCTCCCTCAAGCCATAGGCCACGTTCTCGAAAACGGAGAGCGAGTCGAAGAGCGCCGCCCCCTGGAACACATACGCGATTTCCTTTCGGACCTCGATCCAGTCGCGCTCGGGCAGGCAGCCCACATCCCGTCCGCCGATCCGGATGCGACCCGCATCCGGACGCAAGAGGCCGACCATTTGCTTGAGCATCACGGATTTTCCGGCCCCGGATCCTCCCAACAACGTGAAGATCTCGCCATGCCGGATTTCGAGGTCGATCCCGCTGAGTACGCGATCCGAGCCGAAGGACTTTTCGATGCCCTCGAGTTCTATCAGCGCCGGGCCTCGCGTCTGTTTAGTGAGGGCATTCATTGGAGCATCAGGATCAGCTTGGTGAGAAAAAAATCTGAAACCAACACGGCGATCGAACTGATGACCACCGCCCGCGTCGTGGCGCGCCCAACACCGACGGTGCCTCCCATCGTCGACAACCCCTGGTCACACGCGACCATCGAGATCGTCCAGCCGAATGCCAGCGTCTTGATCAGACCGCTCACCAGATCCGCGAGGGTGACGACGCCCACCACGCTCTGGTAGTAGAAATTGGCCCCGATCCCGAGCTGACTCGCGATCAACAACCCGCCCACGATTCCCAGAACATTCGCGAGCATCGTCAGCATGGGCAATCCGATCGTGGCCGCCAGCATCCGTGGCACCACGAGCTTCTGAACCGGGTCCGCTCCCAGTGCGCGAATCGCATCCACCTGCTCGGATACGGTCATCGCGCCGATCTCCGCGGTGATTCCCGCACCGACCCTCCCCGACACGACGAGCGCCGTCAGGACCGGCCCGAGCTCGAGCACGAAGGCCAGCCCGACAAAACTTCCGGTGTAGGGCTTCGCGCCGAAGCGGCCGAGTGCGGTCGCGGTCTGGAGCGCCAGCACCATGCCGGTGAAGAGCGCCGTAATCAGCACGATCGTCGACGAACGCACCACGACCGACTCGAATTGCCGAATCGTCTCGCGCACGGGAAATCCGCGCCGGCCCAGCACTCGAAGGCTCTGTCCGACGAGCCGTCCGAAGCGACCGAGTTCCTCCAGCACACCCAGGAACCAGCGCCCTGTCACTCCGATGAACCCTCCGTCCTCAGCGACTCCACTCATCCGTCAGAGCCCTCAGCCGGAGGTAGAGAGCCCTCAGCCGGAGGTGGAGAGCCCTCAGCCGGCGATTCCTTCGGCCCGCGTTCGAAACTCCCCCACCACTCGTCGAAGCGCCTTTCGAGCGCAGAGAGTCGCCCAGGCGAGGGGGCGATCAGGACCCAGTCATAGGTGCAACGCGCCCCGCGCAGGGTCACCGTCTTGATCTGCAGTCGACGCCCCTCTCCGACGCGTTCTAAGCGCTGACTCAGGCCTTCGAGACCCGCCTGCTGAAGAGAAATCCCAGGACCCAGGACGTGCCCACCCGTCGCGCGGGCCAACTCTCCCGTGAGCACTCGCAGACCGGCGTTCGACGCCCGGCAGGTCGAAGCCAGGGCCCAGATACTGCCCTCGGGATGGCTGATCACGAGATCGGCCTCAGCCAGGCGCTGAATCGACCAACCCGGCTCGGAGAGGACATCCGGATAGGCGATCTCGTAGCCGAGCTCGCGATGTCGGAAGCGCGCTTCCGCTCCGGTCCCCGACATCAGGAACACGCCCGAGCAGGCACCCAGGACGACCAGAAAGGGGATGGCGAGCGCAATCCGCATGCTCTGCAGGCTATCGCACTCCGACCTTCCTGGTGGGCAAGCTTTCCCCGCCTTGACGACACGCCGGCACCTCGTTACCTCGCAGGACGTGCAGAACCAAACCCACGCCGATCCGCCCTCCGACCGATTTGTCCTCGCGAGCGCGTCTCCACGCCGTTCGGAGATCCTCACGAACGCCGGCGTCGCCTTCGAAGTGATCGTTTCGAAAGTCGACGAAAAGCCGCGCACCGGGGAATCCGCGCAAGCCCTGGTAGAGCGGCTCGCGCGGGAAAAATCCCTCGAAGTCGCCCAGCGCCTGCCCGCGGATCCCGCGCGCCCGGTGCTCGGCGCGGACACCCTCGTCGTCTCCGGCGAAGAGGTCCTCGGGAAGCCCCGCGACGAAGAGCACGCGGTCGCCCTCCTCTCGCGCCTCGTCGGAACGACCCACCGGGTCATGACCGGAATCGCCCTCTCCTGGACCGATGGGCGTGAGGCGATCGCGCGCGTCGTGACGAGTCGGGTCGAGATGCGCCCGGCGACCCGCGACGAACTCGTCGCCTACGTCGCGCTGGGCGAATCCCTCGACAAGGCCGGCGCCTACGCACTCCAGGGCGAGGGCAGCCGCTTCGTCGTGGGCGTTCACGGCAGCAGGACTAACGTGATCGGCCTGCCACAAGAAGAAACGCTCGAACTCCTCGAGGCCGCTGGGCTCTCCCGAGAGGATCTCTACAGATGACGGCCCTCGGTATTTCCCAGCTCCCGAAGACCGTTCTCGAGGAGGGAGGGCGCCGATACGCCACGCTTCTCGGGCGAATCGAGGCGGCCGCAGGGCGTGCAGGGCGGGATCCCGGCGAGATCACCCTGGTCGGCGTCGCCAAAAAACAACCGACGGAACGGACGCTCGCTGCGATCGCCGCCGGCCTGCGAGTCATCGGCCAGAGCTATATCCAGGAGGCACGGGCGATGCGCCCAGAAATCGAGGCGGCGCTCGCCGCGGATCCAACGAGCGAGGATCTGCGCCTCGAGTGGCACATGGTCGGCCGGCTGCAGCGCAACAAGGCGTCGCTTGCAGCGCGGCTCTTCGACGCGATCGAGAGTGTCGATCGGCCGGAACTCGTCGAGACCCTCGCGAGGCGGGCCGAGACCGAGGGCCGACCGGTCGACGTCATGCTCCAGGTGAGCCTCTGCGGCGAGCCGCAGAAGGGGGGGTGTGAGCCGGACGCCTTGCCCGCACTCGCCCGCCAGGTTCTCGGCTGCGCGAGTCTGCGCTTGGGCGGCTTCATGACCCTTCCAGCGTCGAACCCGGATCCAGAAGCAGCCCGCCCGGTTTTTCGCCGCCTCCGCGAGCTTCGGGGTGAACTTGCCAGGACCCTGCCGGCGCTCGGCTCCGCCGCGCTCTCCATGGGCATGTCGGGAGACTTCGAGGTCGCGATCGAAGAGGGCGCTACCCTCGTCCGGGTCGGGACGGCGCTCTTTGGCGAACGGCTCGTAGCCGGTCGACCCGGCGAAAAACCGACGCGAGGCGACTGAGAGCCCACGGCTTCTCCGAAACCCAACGAAGGACCCAACAACGCCCGCGTGCCGCGGGCGGACAGGAGTGCTCGATCGATGGCGAACGCAACCCTCGAAGGCCGAAGGATTGGATTCATCGGCTGCGGCGCGATGGCCCGCGCCCTCGCCGGCGGCCTCGTCGAAGCGGGCATCGCCCCTTCCCAGATCGCCGCCTCCGACCCCTTCCCCGAGGCGCGAAGCCAATTCGAAAAAACGATCGGTGGCCGCACGACAGAGCATAACGCCGAGGTCGTCGCCGCTTCGGAGATCGTGATCCTCGCGGTCAAGCCCGCTGCGGTCGCGAGCCTGCTGGCCGCGCTCGAGGATTCGATCTGTGAGAAACCCCTGTGGATTTCGATCGCCGCCGGGGTCACCCTCGCCGGATTGCAGTCGGCGCTACCAGGCGGCGTCCGAGTCGTTCGCACGATGCCCAATACACCGGCCCTCGTGGGTGCGGGCTCGACGGCCTATTTCCCCGCAGCCTCGGTGACCGAGGCCGATCTGAACCTGGTCGAGGGCGTGCTCGAAGCAGCGGGCTGGTGTTGGAGAGCACCGAACGAGGACCTGCTCGATGCCGTGACTGGACTCTCCGGCAGCGGCCCCGCCTACGTTTTCCTGATGATCGAGGCCCTCGCCGATGCCGGCGTTCGCGAAGGTCTGCCCCGAGACGCCGCTCAATCCTTGGCGACGCGGACGGTCTTCGGCGCCGCGAAGCTCGCCCTCGAGACGGGAACTCATCCCGGCGTGCTCAAGGACCAGGTCGCCTCCCCCGGAGGGACGACGATCGCAGGACTCGAACAACTCGAAGCCGGCGGGGTCCGTGCGGCGCTCTACAGCGCCGTTCGAGCTGCCACCGACCGGTCCAGGGCGCTGCGGGACGAATGAGCGCCCGCTCGATCGCCCGTCGCCTCCGACCCGGGGCGGAGGCGAACTCGCGTCGCGCATCGGGCAAGCACGGGATGTGATCGATTTCCTCAAGATCGGCGGGCCTCTGGCCGATTTTCTGCGTGGGGGAGAGAATTCTTCTCGATCGAACGCCAGGAGATTTGGCCATGCGCATGACTCCGCTCGACATCCAGAGCCACCAATTTGCTTTTCGATTTCGCGGTTTCGACCCCGATGAGGTCGACGCCTTTCTGCGAATCGTCTCCGAGGACTACGAGGGCCTCGTCCGCGAGCGCGACAGCCAGGCGGACCGGATCCGGCGCCTTGAACGCCGCGTCGAGGAACTCTCCGCCCAGGAACATCTACTGAAAGAGACCCTCTTGAGCGCCCGAGCGATGGCGGAGGAGATGAACCGAACCACGGAGCGCGAAGCAGAGCTTCGCCTGGCGGAGGTCGAGGTTCGCGCGGAGAAGATCCTCGACGCCTCTCACCGACGCGCCGCCCGCCTCGCTCAGGACATCCGCGATATGCGCGCCCTGCGCTCACGACTGGCCGAATCCCTTCGCAGCGTCGCCCAGACGCATATCGCCATTCTCGAAACCCTCGAAGCGGATCCCGAGTTGGATCCGCTGGTCAAGGGCCTCGAGGAGGGAACCATCGCCTTCCTCCGAGGGGAGAGTGGGCGATCGGGCGCCGTGGGGGAACCGAGCGCCCCCCCCTGCGAGCCCGTCGAAGACTCCTCGGCCGTCTGATCTCGCGAGCGTTCCCGCCACCTCCTCGGTGCCCAGGACACCGATCCCCCCGTTGGCAGCCTCGCCTCGATGGGATATCAAAGGCGCCGGCCCGGCTCCGCCGCTGTTCGAGGCCCGTGTCCCCCGGTTCAGAATTCGCGTACTCGGAAGACCCATAAAGTGGGTCCCGTGCCCTTCGGCGGCTTGACTGTGTGAGAGGAAACCAGGCGATGCCCACCTACGACTACCAGTGTCAGAAATGCGGATTCGAGTTCGAGCGCGACCAGCGCATCACCGAGGATCCCATCAAGACCTGCCCCGAATGCAAATCCCGACAGGCCAGACGCCTGCTCTCGGCCCCGAGCTTCATTCTGAAGGGTGGCGGCTGGTACGCCGACGGCTACGGCAGCAACGGCGCTCCGAAAGCGGACGACAAGAGCAGCGGCGATGACAGCTCCTCCCCGGAATCTTCCTCCGAGTCCAAGTCGAGCGAAAGCAAGTCCTCGAGCGCCAAGAGCGACGGCGCCAAGAAGGCCAAGAGCTCGAGCAAGGGATCCGGAAAGAGCGCAGCGTAATGGAGCAGCCGATCGAGACCATCGTCGTCGACGGCATGGCCCTCGCGAACCAGCTGCGGGACGAGATGAAATCCGAGATCGAAGCGCTCGCGACCTGGGGCCATCGCGCGCCGCATCTCGTCGTCGTTCTCGTCGGGGACGACCCGGCGAGTCGCTCCTACATCAAGGGCAAGCAGCGGGCCTGCACCCGAATTGGCGCCGACTCGAGCGAATATCTCCTCCCCTATTCGACGAACCAAAAGGAACTGCTCGACCTGCTCGAGCGACTCAATGACGACGACGCGATCGATGGCATCCTCGTCCAACTCCCACTCCCGAAGCACATCTCGGCCGAGACGATCGCCGAGGCGATCGATCCCGCCAAGGATGCCGATGCGCTTCACCCCCTGAATTTCGGGCGACTCCTGCTCGGCAACGCCCAGCTGATCTCGTGCACGCCGCTCGGCGTCATGGCCGTCCTCGAACACCACGGCATCGAGATCGCCGGCCAACAAGCGGTGGTCATCGGCCGCAGCAATATCGTCGGCAAGCCCGTGTCGATTCTTCTTCAGCAACAGAACGCGACCGTAACGATGTGCCACTCGCGAACGAAAGACCTCGCAGGGGTCTGCCGAAGTGCCGACATCCTGGTGGCCGCGGCCGGCAACCCCAAAATGGTCAAGGGCGATTGGATCCAACCCGGCGCCGCCGTCATGGACGTCGGGGTCAGCGAAGTCGACGGCAAGCTGATCGGTGATGTGGATTTCGAAGCCGCCCAGGGGATCGCGAGGCTCATCACGCCCTCCCGCCGTGGAATCGGTCCGATGACCATCACGATGCTCCTTCGAAACACCCTCAACGCCTATCTCGCGCGGAAGGGCATCGAGCCCGCCTCATGACCGAAGGACGCCGGACCGCGCTCCATGCGACGCATATCCGCCTCGGCGCACGCATGGTCTCTTTCGCCGATTGGCATATGCCGGTCCAATATTCATCGATCAAGGAGGAGCACGCGGCGGTCCGCGAACGCGCGGGTCTCTTTGATGTCTCACATATGGGTCAGATCCAGATCTCGGGCCGCCGCGCCATCGAAGCGAGTGAAAGTCTGGTGACCTGCCACGTCGCGACGCTCGGAGTCGATCGCGCGCGCTACGGGCTGATGCTGAACGAGGAGGGCGGCTGCATAGACGATGTCATGGTCACGCGGATCGCCGAGGACGCGCTCTTTCTCTGCGTGAACGCGTCGAATGTCGCGCCCGCTCTCGAATGGATCGAATCGAAACTCGCCGACTACGGCGGCCTCAAGATCGAAAACCGCAGTTGCGCAACCTCGCTGATCGCGTTCCAGGGCCCGGCCGCCGCCGGCGTGCTCGCCCGCCTCACCGCCGCGGAGACGCCGCTTCCGAAACGCTTCCGCGTCGCTCGCTGCGAGATCGCGGGCGTGCGAGTGCTCGCCTCGGGCACCGGCTATACGGGCTCTCCGGGTTTCGAAATCTACGCCACGAACACCGATGCAACAGCGCTCTTCGAGGGGCTTCTTGAGGAGGGCGCCAGCGACGGAGTCCTGCCCGCCGGGCTCGGCGCGCGGGACACCCTGAGATTGGAAGCGGCGCTCCCACTCTACGGACACGAACTCGATGCGACGACTTCCCCCTTCGAGGCCAATCTCGATCGTTTCGTGAAGCCCCTGGAATCCGGCTTCGTCGGCTCGGCCGCCCTCATCGAACGCGAGCGGGAATCCGACCCACGCAGACTCGTCGGTTTCGAGATGACCGGCCGTGGAATCGCGCGCGCCGACTACGAGATCGCTTGCGATGGTGTCGTCATCGGGCGTGTGACTTCCGGTGCGCCTTCACCGACCCTCGGAAAGTCGATCGGGCTCGGCTACGTTCCACGCTCTCGGAGCGGTGTAGGACAGCCGCTCACGATCCTGATCCGAGGCAGGGAGATCTCTGCTGAAGTCGTCGAGACTCCATTTAGCTGAGGCTCCATTTGGCTGAGGCTCCATTTAGCTGAGGCTCCATTTGGCTGAGGCTCCATTTAGCTGAGGCTCCATCCATCCAGTTTTTGCTCGGCGCGTAGCGCACATGAAAGAACGATCCCGAGAGGTTTGAACGTGGCGGATCACGAGATCCCGGAAGAGTTGGTCTACACGAAGGAAGACGAGTGGGTACGGCGCGAGGGCGACCAGGTCGTCATCGGTGTGACCGATTTCGCCCAGGGACAGCTCGGGGATATCGTCTTCGTCGAGCTGCCGGAGATCGGTGCCTCGACCGAGGCCGGCGTCGCCTTCGGCACCATCGAATCCGTCAAGGCTGTCTCGGACCTCTTCGCCCCTCTCTCGGGTGAGGTCTTGAGCATCAACGAGGCGCTCGAGGAGCAGCCCGAACTCGTGAACGAAGCGTGTTATGGCGACGGTTGGCTCTTCGTGCTGCGTCCCTCGGACCCCACCGACATCGACGGGCTATTGGACGCGACCGCGTATCGCGCCTCGATTTCGGAACGAGAGGGCTGAACGCGGATCAAGCCCGATCCGAATCCCGGCCGAGTCGCATCCGCGCCACCTCGGCCCAGGAGCCCTTGGGATCGAGCTGGAGATAGCGCCTCCAGTGGTCACAGGAGGGCCGGGGCCGTCCGACCTTTTCGTAGAGCAGTGCCAAATTGATATGCAGGTCGGGGTAGAGCGGATCCGCTGCCAACGCACGACGATAATGCGCGAGCGCTCCGCGATCGTCGCCCTCTTCCTCGAGAACGTTGGCCAGATTGAAATTCGCCTCTACGTGATCCGCTTCCCGCGACAAACAGGCTTCAAAGGCATGCCGCGCTTCGGCGCGCTGGCCCTGGTTGTATCGAACGGCCCCCAGGTTGCAGTAGGCATCCGCGTATTCCGGTTCGATCTCGAGCGCGGTCTCGTAGGCTTCGATCGCCTCGGCCCATCTCGAGGTTTCCGCGTCGAGTTGGCAGCCCCGTTCGAACCATTCGACCGCGTTCCCGGCGCTGGCCATCGCCTCCTTCACGGCCTTGGCGGATTCCGCTTCGAATTCGGCAAGAGAGGCCACATCGCCCCCAGAGACGGCGGCATCCGTCTCGAACTCGAGGAGCAGCTGCCCGCCGGTTTCTTCGAGCCGCCCGTCATGACGAACGACGAGGCGATTGGACTCTTCGCCCCAGAGCCGCAGTGCAGCGGCTGGATCGTCCATCTCAGGAAGACGGCCGCGCAGGGTTTCCAGGTTTCGGCGGATGCGCTGCAGCGGGATGCCCTTGTCGACGAGCGAAACAATCGCGCGCAAGACCACGAGGTCGCGAAATGCGTACCCCTCGCTCACGTCTTCTGTTTCCTCGCTTCGCCCTTCGCCCCCGCTGACATCGCCCTCCAGCGGAGGGGTTTCGACCAATTGGGTCTTCTGCCAATAACGAAGGCGGCGCGGCGACACCTTGAGGATTCGAGCTACATCACCCAGAGAATAATCCGGCACATGCCAAGGATGACACGTAGTCCGCCGGGTGGGAACCGTTCCCATGCACCGACCGAAGTCCAGAATGCCCTAGGACGAAAGGTTCGGCGCGCTAGGATCGTCGACGGCGAGGTTTCCGCGGCTGGTGCCCGGCCTCGACTTCAAATCGAGTGTGGAGCGCGTCACCGCGTTCCAGGCGGGTTCGATTCCCGTCCCTCGCCGCCATGCCTTCCACGACCGCCGTGAGTGTTACGTCGGGCAGCGATGGACCGGCGGCCTCGAGAAGCCAATCGTTTCGGTGGATCTGCAGGGGTATATGAGCGGCTCAGCGGATGCGGCTAAGGGGGGCCGCGCGGCCAAAGAGGTAGCCCTGGCCACAAGGGATGCCGAGCTGTTGGAGTGTTTCGAGTTCGTCGCTGGTCTCGGTGCCCTCGGCGATGATCTGACCGCCGAGCTTCCCGGCGACGGTGTGAAGCGCGCGCAAGAGCTCCCGACGAGGCGGGTCGGTGTCGATGCCGCGGACCAGTCAAAGGTCGCCTTTGATGAAATCCGGTGCCAATTCCAGAACGGCTTCGAGACTGCCATAGGCTACGCCGGTGTCGCCGAGGGCGATCTGGAAGCCGAGATCCTCATAGTGATCTCGCGCTTCTCGGAAGATCGAAAGATTGTCGATCGATTCGCGTTCCGAAATTTCGAAAACCAGATCCTCGGAGCGCAGTCGGAGATCCTGAAGCGTCTGACGCAGCACCTTGCCCTGGAACGCTGGGTCGCGAATCGCGGTAGGTAGACAGTTGAGGAAGAGCTTGTGACCCGCCTGCAGACCGCGCGCTCCCCGCAGCGCTGTGCGCCAGCACAGACAATCGAGCTCAATGACGAAACCGGTCTCTTCCGCGAGCTGGAAGAGCCGTGCCGGAGAATGGAATTCACTCTTCCATGGGCCACGAACGAGGGCTGTATGGCCTAATATCTCGCTGCTCGTGAGATTGACGATCAGTTCGTAGAGAACGGCCACATTTTCGGCGAGCACGAGCCCCTGGAACACACGATGCTGCTCGCGTGGGGCGATCTCGACATTCAGGTTGGCGTCACGACGCGCGAGTTCGAAAGTTTCCGGGATCTGCCGGTCATCGCTGAGACCCGGGGGATGGAAGACCGTGGCGTGCCCGATCGGCAGATCGGGAGCGTCGAGATCGTAGGGATAGACGATTTCCTGGCAGGGAAATGACCCCTAGGAAGAGATTTCACAGCAGACTGCCAGTGAGTGAGTCTGAAACCGCTGCGACGATGGCGGGGGGCCCCTCTGCGATCAATAACCCGCCCTCTGGTCCCCCGCCGGGACCGAGGTCGATCACCCAATCGGCCGCCCGGATCACGTCCAGGTCGTGCTCGACGACGATCACGCTCGAGCCCGCGTCGATCACTTCGTTGAAGCACTCGAGCAGAACAGCGATGTCGGCGGGATGCAGACCGGTCGTCGGCTCGTCGAAAATGTAGAGGGCATGGCCCGCCCCCGCGACAAGAGCCTGCCCGAGCCGCACCCGTTGGTGTTCCCCGCCGGAGAGCGTGGAGAGCGGCTGCCCGAGCGTCAAGTAGCCGAGCCCGACCCGCACAAGGGGCGCCAATCGGCCCGCGATCTTGGCGTCCGAGACGAAAACTTCGCAGGCCTCCTCGAGACTCAGCTCGAGCACGTCCAGGATCGACCGCCCGCCCACACGGATTTCGAGCACCTCTCGCCGGTAGCGCTTGCCACCGCAGGCATCGCAGGGTACTCGCAGATCGTCCAGGAATTGCATGTCGATCACGACCTCGCCCGCCCCCTCGCACTCGTCACAGCGCCCGCCCGCCACATTGAACGAGAACGTTCCCGCGGACCAGCCTCGCGCCTTCGCCTCCCGGGTCGCTGCGAATCGCTGACGGATCGCATCGAAGGCCTTCGTCAGCGTTGCCGGATTCGATCGAAGACTGCGACTCGAGGGCGATTGATCGACGACGATCACCTCGCCGATTCGCTCGGCGCCCTCGATCCGCGCGTCGATCCCGCGCGTCGGGTCGAGCGAAGCCCGAGGCACAAGCCCCGGGACGAGCACGTCATGGAGCAGCGTTGATTTGCCCGCGCCCGATACGCCGGTGATCACGACGAGTCCGCGAAGGGGAATCGCGACGCTCAGGCCTCGCAGGTTGTTGACCCGCGCATCGCGGATCTGCAATCGCGGCGTCCGCGACAGCTCCCGGGGCTCTCGCTCGCCGACACCGAACTCCCCCCGCAACGCGGCCCCGGTCTTCGAATCCGCATTGGCGCGAACCTCCGCAACCGACCCAGCCGCGATGATCTCCCCCCCCCACCTTCCCGCACCCGGCCCGAGATCGATCACGTGATCCGCCGCCTCGATCACCGGCAGTGCGTGCTCGACCACGACCACCGTGTTGCCCTGGTCACGAATCGCCTCGAGCACGCGGAGGAGCCGCTCGAGATCCGCCGCATGGAGCCCGATCGAAGGTTCGTCGAGCACATAGAGTGAAGCGGTCAAACTGCCGCCGAGGGCGGTCGCCAATTGGATCCGTTGCGCCTCTCCGCCGGAGAGCGTTCGAACCATCCGGTCGAGGGTCAGATAGCCGAGCCCGACCGCGTGAATCGTGCGCAGTTTCGTCCGGATCAGCTCGAGCAGTCGCGACGCCGCATCCCCACCCACCTCGCGTCGCGAGAGATCCTCCGCCCAGACGAGCAGATCCGCCAGAGTCGAGCGCGCCAGATCTGCGATCGTCTTCGACTCGATCGAAACCGCACGCGCATCTTCCGATAATCGTGTGCCCTCGCAGTCCACACAGGGATCGAAACGACGATGGCGCGCGATCAATACTCGTGCTTGCACCTTGTAGCGACGCCCCTTCAGCCAATCGAAGAAGGCCCGCACCCCCCCCAGCCATCACCATCGCCCTCGAAGACGAACTCGCGCTCCTCCTGGGTCAGCGATTCGAAGGGACACTCGACATCCAATCCAACCTCTTCGCAGGCCTCGAGCAGGCGTCCCTTGATCCGCTTCGAGGTCTTCGTCGCGAAGGGAGCGATCGCATCGCCCGCCAGGCTTTTCGTCGGATCGGGCACGACACGATCCCAGTCGATCTCCGCAATCCGACCGAATCCCTCGCAGGAGGCGCATGCACCGAGGGGATTGTTAAACGAAAAGAGGCCCGGGCTCGGCTCGGGGAAACGCCGCCCGCAACCATCGCAGGCGCGCCCCTCGCGATAGATGGACTCACGGCGGCGCTTGGCGTCGGCACGGCGTACCACGATCTCCCCGCCACCACGGGCAAAGCCCTGCGCAACACCCTCGACCAATCGTGTGCGCTCACTCTCCTCCCCCCGCAACGCGAGCCGATCGATCAAGAGCCACCAGGGCGCCTGCTTCGAGGGTTTTCTCCGTGGCGTCTTCTCGAGCAGATCGAGCAATTCACCCGCCTCGTCAAGCAATCGCGTGTGCCCGTCCCGCACGAGTTCGTCCCGGACCTGAGCTGCCCGCCCCGCCCCGCTTCGCACCGGCGCAACGAGCAGGATCCGTTCGCCGGCGTGGTCGGCCACGATTCGATCCGCGGTCGCTAGGATCCCGCCCGCCTCGACGCGAAGATCGCAGTCGCAGCAGGTCGTTTCACCGATGCGCGCGAAAAGCAGGCGGAGGTGGTCGAGAACTTCGGTGGCGCTACCGACGGTCGAGCGCGAGCCTGTCACACCGTTGCGCTGTTCGATCGCGATCGCCGGAGGAAGATTCGAGATCGAATCGACCTCGGGGCGCGGTAGCCTTTCAAGAAATTGGCGAGCGTACGCGGACAATGAGCTCACATAGCGTCGCTGACCCTCGGCATAGAGCGTGTCGAAGGCGAGCGTCGACTTTCCAGACCCCGACGGCCCCGTGACCACGGTCAGCGCACCGAGGGGGATCTCGCAATCGACGCCGCGAAGATTATGCAAGTGCGCGTTCTCGATCCGAATCTCGCGCTGCGGCACCTTGATTCTCCCCTCTCGCGAAGTCTGGACGCGCGGCGACTCAACTCGCCACGCGGGTCAAGAATAGAACGCGTAGCTCGAGCGCGAGGGACATCGATCCCTCGATGCGAATTCGATCTTCCAGATAGAGCAGCTCCGGATTCTCCCGGGCCACCAGAATTGCGTAGAAATCACCGGCGTCCATCTGGTAAGCCACATCGGGCCGCGGGGTCCGCCCCTCGCCGAACGAGAGACGACCGCCATCGACCCGTGCCCAGAAGATGCCCCCTCCCTCGCCCCTCAGATCGACCTGATAGGTCACCTGGAGATCGGTGGGCAAGTCCGAGCGAAAATGGGCCCGAAGCCATCCGAGGGCATCGGGCACGGATCTGGGAACGCGGGCTGCGACATCGAGAGGTCGGGACATGGCCATTTCGTTTGGGTTTGCGATCGGTTCGACCGGGGAAGCGTCGATCGGAGCCGGCAGAATCGAGGCGCCTGCTCTCGCCACCCCGGTCATCGCTCGCTCCTCACCGTCTGTCTCAGGCCGTCGCCTTCGCGAGACGTCGAGCGGTCTCCACGTCCCGCTCACGGCCAGCTGCAACAGCGGCCTCGGCCAGTTGGCTCCAGGTCGCGGACGTGGGCTCCTCACCCAGCGCACCGCAGGCCGAGCGCATCAGAAAGACATCCCCTCGCTCGATGGCCGCGGTCCGAAGCGCGATGAGCGCCTCCTTCGCATCCGCCATCGCGAGAAAATCCACCGCCTCGATCTCGCGACCTGCCGCGAGGTATGCCTCGCCGTAGGCACGCGCCTTCTGGGGGTCGAGTCCACCCTCCATGAGATGACGGCGGGCGAGCGGATCGGGCAACTTCAGATCGGGCAAAATTCTTCTCCGGGTTTCATGAAGGGTCCACATCGAGCGCGTCGGCCGGACCCTTGGGTCGAGCGCTGGAGCCTCGATGAATGCACCAACGGAATCACACCGCTCGCTCTCTGTCGATCCGAGCCTGCGGCCATCCCGTCCCGGAAACCGATCTAGTAGCGTGGAACGGAGGCATCGACCGTGAGCGACCACGCCTCGATCCCTCCGTCGAGGCTCTCCGCGCCCGCGAAGCCTCGCTCGAGGAGCAGGCGGGCGGCCTTCTCGCTGCGCCCGCCGAGATGGCAATAGACCACGATCGGGCCCCCCTTGGCGGGGAGCAATTCGCCGATCCGAGCCTCCAATTCTCCGAGCGGGATCCAGTGCGCTCCCTCGATCTTCGCCGTTTCGATCTCGTCGGAATCCCGCACATCGAGCAGGACCATCTCTTCCCCCGCATCGCTGCGCGCGGCGTACTCGCTCGCCGAACACAGTCGGATCTCATCGACCGCCTCGCCCTCCCGCGCGGGCATCCCGCAGAAGCCCTCATAGTCAATCAACGCTCGAATCGTCGGGGCACGGCCACAGAGTGGACAATCCGGATCCTTCTTCAGCTTGAACTCGCGCCACGCCATCTCGAGTGCGTCGTAGTGCAGCAAACGACCGCACAAGCTCTCTCCGATCCCCGTCAAGATCTTCAGCGTCTCCGTCGCCTGCACGAGCGCGACCGTCCCGGGCAGGATCCCAAGCACGCCCCCCTCCGCACACGAGGGCACGGCCCCCGGCGGTGGCGGTTCCGGATAGAGGCATCGATAACAGGGCCCCCTTGTCGCATCGAAAACACTCGCCTGTCCCTCGAAGCGGAAGATCGAACCATGCACGTTCGGTTTTCCGAGCAGAACACAGGCATCGTTCGTGAGGTAACGGGTCGGAAAATTGTCGGTCCCATCCACGATCACGTCGTAGTCGGCAAAGAGTTCGAGGGCATTGCTCGAATCGAGCCGCGTCTGCATCGCATGGACCGTGACGTCAGGGTTCAGCCCCACGAGTCGTTCCTTTGCGACCTCCACTTTCGGCCGTCCCACATCCGCGGTCGAGTAGAGGATCTGTCGTTGGAGATTTGACTGATCGACCTCGTCGTCGTCGATCAGTCCAATCGTCCCGACGCCCGCCGCCGCGAGATATTGCGCCGCTGGGCAACCGAGACCCCCCGCACCGATCAGCAACACCGAACTCCCGAGGAGTCGTTCCTGACCCTCGAGTCCCAGTTCGGGCAGGGTCAGATGGCGCCGGTAGCGGTCGAACTGATCGGGGCGAAGAGGCGCTGAGAAACGTTCCGTCATCGAAGGGCTCTCCAGATATTAGGAGCCCGGGGGCGCCCGGATCGGAAAAGGGTGGTGCCGGAGGCGGGAATCGAACCCGCACGGCCTTGCGGCCGGGGGATTTTGAGTCCCCTGCGTCTACCAATTTCACCACTCCGGCAGCGGGCGAGCAGCATACCACGCAAGTCGAACTCCCGGCTCCTTCGGCGGCCCCAAAACCGCGATCTCACGTCCCCTCCGCTTTGACAGGGTCCTCCCACCCCGGTAGGATCCGCCTCCCGTTGGGGCCGTAGCTCAGTTGGGAGAGTGCTTGAATGGCATTCAAGAGGTCGCGGGTTCGATTCCCGCCGGCTCCACCATTTTCCTTCCGGGCGTTTTGGCTCGGGCGCGCGGCGTACCCACACTGACTTCTGGGGGCCTGACGAGCGCCGTGCACCTTCG
>PBFW01000016.1 GCA_002719955.1 Deltaproteobacteria bacterium
ATTTCGAATGCCCCGATCCGGAGGCGCTCGAAAACCGCGGAGAAGGGACGGAGCAGAACGACCTTCGAATCCACCCCCCCGCTCTCCGCCTATCTCGTCGCGGTGGCCGTCGGTCCCTTCGAAGCCTCTCGCGCCACGAAATGCGGGGACACCGTGATTCGTGTTCACACGCTGCCCGGAGGCCAACCCCTCGCGCGGTTTGCGCGCAGGGCGGCGGTCGAGAGTCTGCGTCGTCTCGAGCGCTGGTTCGACATGCCCCACCCCTATCCGAAGCTCGACCTGCTCGCCCTTCCGGATTTCGCCTTCGGAGCGATGGAGAACGCGGGGGCGGTCTTCTTCCGCGACTCGGTGATGCTGCTCGACGAGCAGGAGGCCAGCAGCGAGGATCGCATGCGCGCAGCCGAAACGATCGCCCACGAACTCTCCCATATGTGGTTCGGAAACCTGGTCACCATGGCCTGGTGGAATGATCTCTGGCTCAACGAGTCCTTCGCCACCTGGATGGCCTACGAGATCCTCGACGACTGGAAGCCCGATTGGCGAATCTGGCTCGAATTCATCCAGCGGCGAGAGAATGCGCTCGAAGTCGATGCCCTTCGAAGCAGCCATCCCGTCGCACCCCCGATTCGAACCGCCGAGGAAGCCCACGAGAATTTCGACGCGATCACCTACACCAAGGGGGCATCGGTCCTGCGAATGCTCGAGCGCTATCTCGGCGCCCGCGCATTCAGAAAGGGCGTGCGGCTCTATATTCGGCGACATCGCGAGGGCATCGCCACCGCCTCGGATCTCTGGTCCGCACTCTCGCAGGTCGCGGGACTCCCGATCGAGGAGATCGTGGCGCCCTGGACGATGCAGACGGGCTACCCGATCGTGCGCGCCGAAACCCGAGCCGAGCGCGGACGAGAGGAGGCCATCGATCTGCGCCAGGAGCGGTTTCTCTTCCTGCCCACCCGCCGCTCGAAGAGAGGCGAAGGATCGCCGCTCTGGTCGATCCCCTGGTTGGGACGCGTCGGTCGCGCTTCCCGGACGCGCGAGACCCGCCACCTGCTCGCCCGTGCCCACGAGCGAGGAGCGCTCTCGGGCGCGTCGCCCGAATGGCTCTATGCGAACGCAGGCGAGGCCGGCTTCTTTCGGGTCGATCATGGAGCGGAGGGCTTCGAGGGGTTGATTCGCGCGCTGCCGCATCTCTCCGCACTCGAACGGGTCGGCTGGGTCGGCCATCAATGGGCGCTGGTCCGCGCGGGACGTGCAAGCGTCGCGACCGCGCTCGACCTGATCGCCGCACTCGGTCAGGAAGAGGACCCCGATCTCCTCGCGGCGGTCGAACGGGTGCTCGCCGACTTGCTCCGACGACTGGCCCGCGACTGCGGACCCGAAATCGAGGAGCGACTCCGCGCTTGGATCGTCGCCTCTTTCGGGGCCCAGTTTGCGGATGTCGGCCTCGAGGGGGGCCGGCGAGAGGCGCCCCGCCGGAGGCGGCGGCGGGCGAGGATCCTCTCGATCGTGGGTGGGCTCGCACAGTCGCAGGCGATCAGGGAGGCCTGCGCAGAGCGCGCACGGCGCCACCTCTTCGACGGCGAGGCGCTTGCTCTCGGAGCGGGCGACGAGATCATCCGAATCGCCGCGACGAGCGGGGAAGAGGCGATTCAGACGGCGCTCCTCGACGGCGTCCGCGACGCGACTACGCCCCAGAGTCGCCGGCGAAACCTATTCGCGCTCGCGGCTTTCGATCGGGGTCCGGAGGGACGGAGGTCGCTGCGCGCCACGATCGATTCGGGGCTCGCTCCCGCGGTCGATCGGGCGAGCCTGCTGATGCTCCTGCTGGCGTCTCCCGGCTCGGCTGAAGCCGCCTGGAAACACCTCCAGAGCGCCTGGAAGCAGCTCGAAAAGCAGATGCCTCCGATTCTGCTCGCCCGCATCGTCGGATCGACCGCGAGCGCCCTGCCCGTCCGCGAGGCGCCCCACGTGCGCGCTTTTTTCATGGACCATCCCCTGGCGGCGGGGTCCCGGGTGCTGGATCAGGTCGCGGAGGCGTTCGAAATTGCCACGCGCCTCCACGTCCACGCGGCCGACGACCTGGAGCGCTACCTCGAGGGCTGAAACCCGCGCTCAGAATCAGCCGCAGCCATTGCGCCGCACATCCTTTCGCCATAGTTTCGCCTCATGCGATCTTCTCGTACACCTCCCGGCCGCTCCTGCCACCCGCCCCTCGGCGCCTCTGGACGCCCGAGACGCACACGACCTATCGACACGGAGCCGAGCGCGCTGCGTCCGCCTCGCAAGGGGCGTGGCGCTCGCGTCAATCCAACCGGGCGTTTTGAGACAGCGCGCGTCGAGCCGGACCTGGACGCACTCGCGGATTCGATTCGACTGGGCGTCCTCACCGAACCCATCGACGAGCGGGCCGAAAGGCGCCCGGCGGCTTCGGAATCCCCTGCGATCCGGACCGAAGAGGGCAGACTCGAGACCCGGGCGATCCCGGATCCATCACGCAGCGCGCTGACCTTCAACAAGAGCCCGGATCTCGCCTTCGATGCGAGTCTCAATCCCTATCGCGGCTGCGAGCACGGCTGCGCTTATTGTTATGCGCGTCCGACACACGAATATCTCGGCTATTCCGCGGGGCTCGACTTCGAGACGAAGATCCTCGTCAAGGAACGTGCACCGGAGCTGCTGCGACGCGAACTCTCCGCCCCACGCTGGCGGCCACAGGTCGTGGCGATCTCGGGGGCAACGGACGCCTATCAACCGCTGGAGCGGCGATTGCAGCTGACCCGACGCTGTATCGAGGTCTTCGCAGAATTTCGCAATCCGATCACGATCATCACGAAAAACGCCCTCGTCACCCGGGATCTCGACCTCTTCCGTGAGCTCGCGGAATATCGGGCGATTTCGGTCTCGCTCAGCATCACGACCCTTGATGGCGAACTCCAGCGTGAACTCGAACCACGCGCTTCGGCCCCCCACGAACGCCTGCGCGCGATCGAGCGTCTCGCCTCCGCAGGGATTCCAACGACCGTGATGGTCGCGCCCGTCATCCCGGGGCTGACCGATGCGGAGATCCCGGCGATCCTGCGAGCGGCCGCCTCCGCCGGAGCCTCCCGAGCGGGACAGATCGTGCTCCGACTGCCCCATGGAGTTCGTGAGCTCTTCGACGATTGGCTCCTTCACCATCGTCCGTTACGGCGAAAGAAAGTGCTCAGCCGGCTGGCGTCGCTTCGCGGGGGTCGACTCAACGACCCTCGATTCGGAACGAGAATGAGCGGTGAGGGGCGATTTGCCGAGCAGATCGAGGAGCTCTTCCAGCTGATCGCGCGCAAACACGACCTGGCCCCCCCGCACGCGCCGCTCTCGGCGGAGTCCTTTCGGCGGCCGGGGGGCACTCAGCTCGATTTCTTCCACGGGTAGCGGCGGCGGAAACCGGTTCAGCCGAGGCCGCCGTCGAGATCCTCGCCGTTCATCCCCGCGTTGAGTCGAGCGCCCTTGACCAGATCGCGCACGATCGGACCGAGGATCGTCGGATCCTCGACCGGCTCGACGCAGGGACCCCGATGCCAACCCTCTGCGATGGCAAGGACGCCGCCCGTCGCTTCGAAGACACGCCCGGTCACGCCGCTCGATTCGCGACTCGCGAGCCACGTGACGATCGGAGCCACCCAGCGCGGGCTCTGGGCCGCACGCATCTCATCGGTGATCTCGCCCGGATAGAGATCCTCGGTCAGGCGGGTGAGGCCACCCGGAGCGATGCAGTTGACCGTCACGCCATATCGTTCGAGTTCGCGACTGGCGATGATCGAAAAGGCGGCAATCCCCGCCTTGGCGGCGCCATAATTGGTCTGACCCGCGTTGCCATAGATGCCGGAAGCGGACGCGGTGTTGATCAGCCGAGCGTCGATGGGCGTGCCCGCCTTGCTCTGATTCCGCCAATACCGCCCCGCGTGATGAGCGGGCGCGAAGGTCCCCTTCATGTGGACCTGGATCAGCGCGTCCCACTCGTCTTCGGACATGTTGACGAGCATGCGATCGCGCAGGATTCCAGCGTTGTTGATCAGGACATCGAGCCGGCCGTAGGTATCGACGGCTTGCTCGATCATTTGCTTCGCCTGCTCGAAATCGCTCACGTCCGAGCCGTTCGCGATGGCTTCGCCACCGGCAGCCTCGATCTCGGCGACAACCTCCGCGGCCGGCCCCCGATCCTCACCGATTCCATCCCGAGTACTGCCGAGATCGTTCACGACAACCTTGGCTCCATGGGAGGCGAGCATGAGGGCGTATTCGCGGCCGATCCCGCGACCGGCGCCGGTGATGACGCAGACACGATCTTCGCAGAAGGTACTCATCAAGAACTCCAATGGCGCCGGTATATGGCTATGCGGATCGAGGGCACCGATGGCCCGCCCCGAACCGATAGCACGCTTCGGATTGTGGCTCAGCGGCCCCCGACGTCGCGCGCGCCACCGGTCAGCAGCGTTTCCGCGCCGACCGCTCTAGACTCCTCTCGCCTCGGCCCCACGAATCCACGTCGCATCCGGGGCCTGGCCGGAAGAGGGAGAAGAGGCTTGGCCGGACCCCTGGAGTTCGCCGCGACCCTCGAGCGGATCGATGGCAAGGGCTACAAGGCCTACCGCGATATCGAGGGCCCGTGGTCTTTCTCGGAGTTCGTCCTCTTCGTCGATCGCGTTCAGTCCGACCCCTTTGCGGCGCCCTCAAAGCTTCGGGTGCGCGTCGATCTCGACGTCGCCCGCCTGCCCGATTCCATTCTGAACAACCGTATTCGCAAGATCGCCGCCGCGTCCTGGCTCGCGCGCGCCTTCCGAAACGCGATCGCCGAAATCGCTCCACGCCGGTTGGGAACCGGCAAGGGGGGGCTCGTCTCCATCGATGCCGGTGGCCCGGAAATACTCGAACGAAGCGCCGTCGTGTTCGGCGAGGGATGGGTCGAAGCGCGAATCGAGACCGGACTCCCCGCTGCCGGCCGTCGCGTGTTGGGCCGGGAAGCGTCCACGTTGCTGATCGAAACGCTGCCCGAAATCATCCTGAGGGCGTGGATCGACCGCGACCCGTCCGAGGACGATGATCTCGTGCATTTCGTCGACTGCGTCGAGAACCAGTTCTTCGTGCGCGCAAAACTCGCCGATCGCGGGCTCGTCGCCTTCGTCGGGGATGGTGCGATCCTGCCCCGAGAGAGCGGTGCGAGCGAGCATCCAATGGCGCGTGAGCACTGTCTGCCCTTCGAATCTCCGGAGGCTTTCCGAGTCGAATTCGAGGTGCCCCACCCGAACGCCGGCACTCCCGGTCGCATCTGGCGCGGAATGGGCGTCCCCCGCGGCGTCGTGCTGCTCGTCGGCGGCGGATATCACGGCAAGTCGACACTTCTCCGTGCCCTCGAGCGCGCGGTCGTCCCCCACGTTCCCGGCGACGGTCGCGAGACCGTCGTCAGCGATCCCGGGCTCGTGAAGATCCGCGCCGAGGACGGCCGCGCAATCAGCGGGGTCGACATCCAGGCCTTCATCGACCGACTACCGCTTCGCCCCGGTGAATCCGAGGCGCGCGATACGCGAATGTTCTCGACACCGGACGCGAGTGGCAGCACCAGCCAGGCGGCCAATATCGCCGAAGCGATCGAGGCCGGTGCGACGGGCCTGCTCCTCGACGAGGACACCTCCGCCACGAATTTCATGGTCCGCGACGCGAGAATGCAGGCACTCATCCATCCGAGGGACGAGCCGATCACGCCCTTCATCGATCGAGTCCGCGAGCTCTACGAAGGTCTCGGAGTCTCGACCGTTCTGGTCATGGGCGGATCCGGTGACTATTTCGAAGTCGCCGACGCGATCATCGAGATGAAGGCCTATCAGCCAAGGGACGTCAGCGAACGGGCAAAGGAGATCGCGGCGAGTTCCAACACGGCCCCGAAAATCGAGTCCCGAGCGCCGCTCGGACCGCCGCGGGACCGCGTCCCCCTGGCAGCGAGCTTCGACGCGAGGCGCGGACGAAAGGACGTCAAGCTCTCGAGCCGAGGCTGCGAAGAAATCGTCTACGGCACCACGGAAATCGACCTACGGGGTATGGAGCAGCTCTTCGACCCGAGCCAGACCCGCGCGATCGCAGGCGCCGTCCATCTCGCGGCGCGCACGATGATGAACGGCACATCTCCGCTCCGCGAGATCCTCGACGCGCTCGAGCGATTCTTCGACGAAGAGGGGCTGGACGCTCTGGACCCCTATCATCGCGCCGACCGACATCCCGGCTCGCTGGCGCGCCCACGACGATTCGAAATCGCCGCCGCGATCAACCGCATGCGAACGCTAGGCGTCCGACACGTCGAGACCCGCTGATCTCGCGTGCCCGCGTTCGCGAGACCCGCTTACCAGCCTGCCAGATCGGCGGCACGATCCCTGTGGAAACGGGGAGTACCGAGGAAGACGCGGTCGAAGAGAGCGCGCTTGAACCAGATCTGGGTATCGCCCTCCCAGGTATAGCCGATGCCACCGTGGGCCTCGGTCGCGTCACGCGCGATCTGGGAATAGCGATCACAGAGATGACTCTTGGCGATCGCGGCCGTCCGCACGGCGTCTTCGGGGTCGTGATCGAGCGCGTGCGCCGCATACCAATAGAGCGCACGCGCGGGCTCGATCTCCACTGCCATATTGGCCAGCTGATGTTTGAGCGCCTGAAAATGTCCGATCGTGACCCCGAACTGCTCACGATTCTTCGCGTACTCGATGCTCATGTCGACGAGCTTCGTCGCCCCCCCGAAAGCGTCAGCGGCCAGCAATACGAGTCCCACATCACGAACGCGCCCAGCGGCTTCCGCACCGCTCCGTTCGAGCACCTCGATCGGCGTCGAATCGAAACGGACGCGCGCGATTCGTCGCGTTCGATCCGCACCTTCCACTCGCTGTATTTCGACGCCGCTCGCGTTGCGATCGACGATGCCCATCTTTGCGCCGGCGAGACCCACGACGAAAGTATCCGCGTGCTCGCCAAATTCGACGATCTCCTTCGTCCCGGAGATCTTCCCCAGCGCCCCCTCCGGAACCGCCAATGTCCACTGATCCGGCAGCCAAACACCTTCTTCTTCTGCAAACGCGATGGTCGCGAGACTTTCACCGGCCGCGAGGCTCGGAAGCAACCGGCTCTTCTGCTCTTCGCTGCCGCCCGACACGATCGCCTGGGTCGCCAGCGAATGGCTCAGGAAGGGGACCGGCGCAGCCGCTTCACCGAGGGTCTCGGCCGCGACCGCGAGATCGAGAATCTCGAGTTCGCTGCCCCCGTATTCACTGGGAAGATGAATCCCGGCCAGTCCCATCTCGGCGAGCCCCTTCCACAGGACCGGGTCATACCCGACTTCGTCATCGAAGAGCTCGCGAAGCCGAGACATCGGGCATTCGTTCTCGAGGAACTGAAGGACGGCTTCCTGGAGCAGTCGCTGCTCGTCAGAGAGATCGAAATCCATTTCTCTCCCTTTCTATTTGGAGCGGTTGGCGGCGGAGTCACGGGGAAGTCCGAACCCGCGCTCGGCGATGACGTTGCGCTGCACATTGGCGGTCCCGCCCGCGATCGCCACACCGACAGAGGACATATACTGGGCGACCCAATGTTCTGCGGCGTTGCCTCCCATCCCGAGTCCATACGGGCCCGGGGCGACGAGTCCATCGTCACCCAGGATCTCCATCGCGAGCTTGGAAACCATATGGCCCATATTGGTCGAGTTGAGTTTGGTCATCATTTGGATGACGCCGGGGTTTTCGCCCTTCAAGCCCTTGGTCATCTGGAAATAACCCGAGTAGAGATGCGCCCGAACATACCCCTCGAGCTCCGCGAGCCCGCGGCGAATACTCGTATCCTCGATGGCTGGACGACCATCGATCTTGCGCTCACGCGCAAGCTCCACGAGTCCGTTCAACAGACCCACCGTCTGACTGGCCGCCCCGATGGAGCTGCGCTCGTGTTTGAGCGTCGTCCGCGACACGAGCCAACCTTCTCCCCGCTTGCCGACGATCCAGTCCTTGGGCGTCTTCACGTCATTGAAGAAGACCTCGTTGAACTCCGAGGAGCCGGTCATCATCCTGAGCGGCCTGACATCGATCCCGGGCGCTTTCATGTCGATCAGGAGATAGGAGATCCCGGCGTGCTTCTTGGCGTCGGGTTCGGTTCGCACGAGACAGAACATGTAGTCGGCCTCCATCGCCGAGCTCGTCCAGATCTTCTGCCCGTTGATGACCCATTCGTCGCCCACGAGTTCGCCCTTGGTCTTGAGGCTCGCGAGGTCACTCCCCGAACCGGGTTCGCTGTAGCCCTGGCACCAGGTGAGTTCACCGAGAATCGTTGCTCGAACGAATTTTTCCTTTTGCCATTCCTCGCCGCGATCCAACAGAGTGGGAACCAGCATCATCGTACCGATACCGCGCGGCTCCATCGGCGCGCGCGCCCTGGTGAACTCCTCGCTGATCACTGCGGCCTTGAGCGGATCGACCGGCTGTTCGGATCCGCCATATTGTCGGGGGATGTTGCGGTTCAGATAACCCGCGTCCGTCGCCTTCTGCCGAAAGCGGTTGGCCTGCTCCTCACGCGACCCTTGGGCTGCATCCCCGCTCGGGGGCCAGTTCGCCGAGAGAAAGGCCTCGACCTCCCCTCGAAACGCTTCGAATTCGCCGCCATAACTCAAATCCATCCCAAAACTCCATTCCTGCGCAAGCCGATCGACCGGGGGCCAAACGGACCGGGAGTTGGAGTTTCGGGCCAGCGAGCGCGCACGTCAACATGGCCTTGCCGCCAGCCCGCTCGGAATCGGACTCGGCGTTTTCTTGGCGAAACGCGCTCTAATCGTCCAGTCCGAAGGCCTCGCCGAGTAGCGCCTGGAGCTGTGCCCTGTGGATCCGAGGACTGCCGACGGCGGGGCTCGCCGCCTCGGGGCGGCCGGCGCATTCGAGTCGAACCTTGTCGCCGACGATCGCCTGGATGCGGTCGCGCACGAAGGTCCAGGCACCCATATTGCGAGGCTCTTCCTGGCACCACACACGGGCCTCGGCCCGGTCATAGCGACCGAATGCCTCGAGCAGCCGTGCCTCGGGCCAGGGATAGAGCTGCTCCACCCGCACGATCGCGATCTCGTATTCGCGATCGGCGAATCGCTTGGCGCGCTCCTCGATCAGGTCGTAGTAGACCTTGCCCGAGCACGCGATTACGCGTCGAACGTCTTCCGGCCGGGCCGCCGCGATCGGATCGTCGATGACTTCCTTGAAAGCACCCGTCGCGAAATCCTCGATCGGGGAGGCGGCCTTGGGGTGACGCAAGAGGCTCTTGGGCGTGAATACGACGAGCGGCGCGCGATAACGACGACGCATCTGGCGCCGCAAGACGTGAAAGAACTGGGCGGGGCTCGTGCAGTTCACGACCTGCATGCTGTCCTCTGCACAGGTCTGCAGGAAGCGCTCGACGCGCGCACTCGAATGTTCCGGCCCCTGTCCCTCGTAGCCGTGGGGCAGGAGCATGACGAGCCCACTCATGCGGCCCCATTTCTGGTGGGCCGAGGTGATGAACTGATCGATGATGACCTGAGCCCCATTCACGAAATCTCCGAACTGAGCTTCCCAGAGCACCAGCGAACTCGGGTCGGCCAGGCTGTAGCCGTATTCGAATCCCAATACGGCGGCTTCGGACAAGAGGCTGTCGTAGACCTCGAAATGGGCCTGATTCTCGCCGATGTGATCGAGAGGGGCGTACTCCTCGCCCGAGTCCTGATCGACGAGCACCGCGTGGCGATGGGCAAAGGTCCCCCGCGAGGAATCCTGCCCCGAGAGGCGCACGGGTGTCCCTTCGAGGAGGAGCGATCCGAAGGCGAGCGCTTCCCCGAGTCCCCAATCGATTGCGAGGCCCTCGGCGACGCATTTGGCGCGTGCATCGAGAATGGCCTGGAGTTTCTTGTGGACGTTGAAATAGCTCGGCACCTGGGCGGTTCCGGTGGCGATCTGAGCCAGGCGCTCGATCGCAACGGCGGTTTCCACCTGCTCGTCCGGACGCGTACGTGAGTAGCCGGTCCAGGGCCCCCGCGGTTCGTAGGACTCGTCCGGACCCGGCGGGCGCGAATGAATGACCTGAAGCGCCTCCCGAAGCGCATCGTGGTGTTCTTTCTTGATCCGGTCGGCCTCCTCCCGGGAGATGCGCCCCCCTGCAACGAGTTTCTTGAGATAGAGCGTCTCGACCGATTCCTTCTCGCGAATCTTCCGGTAGAGCCGAGGCTGGGTGAAGGCCGGCTCGTCCCCCTCGTTGTGACCATGGCGGCGATAGCAGACGAGATCGATGACGACGTCGTCGCCGAATCGCTGGCGATAGGCCATCGCGAGCTTGGTCACGTGGATCACCGCCTCCGGATGGTCTCCGTTCACGTGAAAGATCGGCACCTGGATCATCTTGGCGACATCGGTGCAGTAGAGTGTCGAGCGCGCTTCCGAGGGCGTCGTCGTATAACCGATTTGATTGTTCACGATCACGTGGATCGTGCCCCCCGTGCAATAGCCGTTCAGTTGCGAGAGGTTCAGCGTCTCCGCAACGATCCCCTGCCCCGCAAAGGCAGCGTCGCCGTGGATGATGACCGGGACGATCGTCTCGCCATCGGTATCGCCCGCATGCACCTGCTTGGCCTTCGCCCGTCCTTCGACGACGGGATCGACCGCCTCGAGATGGGAGGGGTTCGAGGTCAGCGTGAGATGAACGCGTTCACCGGTCGCGACTCGGCGATCGGAGGAGAAGCCCTTGTGATATTTGACGTCCCCAGAACCGAAGGGGACGTCGATATCGGGTGAGTCCTCGAACTCCGAAAAGATCGCCTCGTAGCTCTTGCCGAGAATATTCGCGAGCACGTTCAAGCGGCCACGATGTGCCATCCCGAGCACGACCTCGCGAATCCCGAACGCGGGTGAATTCTCGACGATATGATCGAGAAGCGGGATCAGCGATTCGCCCCCCTCCAGCGAGAAACGCTTCTGCCCCAGAAATTTCGTATGCAGAAAGTTCTCGAAGAGTTCGGCTGAAGCAAGTTTCTCGAGGATCCGATGGCGCTCCCCATCGTCGAGACTCGGAAAGTTCTGGCCCTCCTCCATCAATTCGCGGAGCCAGGCTTTGCGACCAGGGTCCTGTACATGGGTGTACTCGACGCCGATCGGCCCACAATAGGTCTTGCCCAGGCGGGTCAGGATCTGGCGCAACGTCTGGACGGAACCGCCCGGCAGGTCGCCGGCGATGAAGGGTTCGTCGAGATTCTCGTTCCCGAAGCCGTAATGCGCGGGATCGAGTTCAGGGAAATAAGTCGACTGGCCACCAAGCGGATCGCTCTGGGCGATGCGGTGGCCACGGGCGCGATAGGAGTGGATCAGACGCAGGACGCGTGCGTGTTTATCGGCCTGATGGAGAAGTGCGGCGGGGTCGGCGCCAGGCACGACCGGTGCGCTGCCCTGGTCGAAGCCGCCCATCCCTCCATTGGGAAGATCGTTCGAGAATCCTCGAATCTCATCGGGCTCGGGCGTGGGTTCGATCGGGAGGCGAGCACCGACGGCATCCGTCGGTGCCGGAGTGGAGACGGGCTCGAGCGGAGCGAGATTCGCCGAGGCCGGGGCGGGACCCGCCGACGGGCTCGAAGGGCGGACGCCATCCCGAATGGCCCGCGGCTCGACGACGCCACCAAATTCCACGGACCAACTCTCGTCGACCGAATGGGCATCTACGCGATACTGGTCTTCGAGTTCCTCGACCCAGCCGGCGTTGATCCCGAATCCCGCCAGATAGGGTGAATCCGGCGCGACCGGTTCATCGGGGTCCGTTTCCGGGCCGCTGACCTCGGGACCCTGGTTCGGATTCGATTGTTTCATCCGGCTGCTCTCCGTACGACATCAGATTGTCGATCGCCCCGGCTCAGCCGCAGCGGGCCCCCTCGTCTGGGACGATTCGCGGGGATCATACAAGTCATCGGCTCGCGCGGCTCGGTCCTCAAGCCGTCTCGATCGCAGAGGCGGGCGTGGATGCGTACCTGCCCGATACTCCCCAGAATGCCCTTCGGCCGACCTCTCCCCCTCCGCTTCTACACCCGCGATGCTCGCCGCGTCGCCGCCGAATTGATTGGCTGTCGAATCCTTCATCGCCTCGAAGACGGCGAACGACTCGTGGTTCGAATCACCGAGGTCGAGGCCTATCTCGGTGAAGGCAGCGACCCGGCCTCCCACGCCCACCTGGGCCCGACGGCGCGCAACCGCTCGATGTTCGGACCCGCTGGACGTCTCTACACCTACCGCAGCTACGGGATCCACACGTGTGTCAACGTCGTGTGTGAAACGAAGGGTCGAGCGGCCGCCGTCCTGCTGCGGGCGGCAGAACCGATCGAGGGCCACGATCGAATGTCGCAGCATCGGGGGCTCTGCGCGGACGCGAATCCGGCGCTGATCGCCGTCGGTCCGGGCCGGCTCGCCCAGGCCCTCGGACTCCGGGTCGAAGACGACGGCCAGAGCCTGCTCCGCTCCCCACTCACGCTCCATCCGCCGGAACCGGCGACGGCCCCGCAGCGGGTCGATCGCGGTCCGCGCGTTGGGATCACGAAAGCCAGTGACCTGGCCTATCGATTCTTTGAATCCGAGAGCGACTGGGTTTCGACGTTTCGGCGGGGCGCCCCGAAACGCCACGCGCCCTGACCGGATCGCGCACCCGAGAGCGGCTATTTCTTGCCGGGCCCCGGCGCGAGAATCGCCGAAACGACGAGGCGCTCGTCGCCATCGTTGCGAATGCCGTGGGGGACGCCCGAGGGCGCGATCAGCATCACGCCGGGTTCCATCGCGAGTTCGCGATCTTCGAGCAGAAAAGTCCCCTTCCCGACGAGCACCTGATAGACCTTGTCCATCCCCTCGTGGACATGCAGCGCGTGCTCCTGCCCCGCTTCGAAGCTGTTGAGCCCGACGAGGATCCGGTCGGATTCGAAGAGCGTTGACTTTCCCATCTTCTCGGTCTTGAAAGCGGCGAAGGCTTGCGGGCGAAACGGCTCGGGGTGTTCGGGCAGATCGGGCATGGGGTCTCTTTCCGCGCTCACTCGAGAGCGCTCGTATCAAGGGTTCTCCATCCACTCGTCGACGAGTTTCAGGACGTGTTCGGGTTCCTCGAGCGGAAAGAGGTGTCCGACGTCCAGACCCTCCACCCGCGCGCGCATCATGCGTGAAGCGACCTCTTCGAAATATTCGCGCGAGAAATCGCTCCGCTCTGCGTAAACGATCACCACATCGGCCAGCACCCCCTCGACCCCCTCGACCACGGCGCTCGTGCCACCCGCCCCAAAAATAGCCGCTTCGATCTCGCGATCGCATTTGAGGGTGATCTCACCATCCGCCGTCGGCCTCATCCCCTCTCCAACGTAGAGAGCGAGCGCCTCGGGTGTGAAATCCGAAAAGAGCGCGCGTGATCGACAATGCTCAAAAGCCGCTTCGTAGGACGGAAATCGATCGCGGCGCTCGCGCGTCTTCGCGACGAGGGCCGAGGCGTTCGAACGCGACCGATCTTCATCGGTCAGCGGCGGCAGGATCACCGGATCACAGAGAAGGAGTCGCTCGAACTTCGCCGGATTCGCGCTCGCGGCTCTCAGGAAGAGCGCGCCACCGAAAGAATGTCCGATACCAAAGGCGACGCGTTCGTGCCCCGTCAGCGAGAGCAACGCGTCGATGGCGCTGTCGAGATCCGCTGCCAGGGTCTGCCACCCGTAGGGATCCGTCCCTTCTCCCGGCGAAACGGACGTCGAGTCGCCGTGTCCACGCGCGTCGATCGAAACGACGCGGAATCGATCGCTCAGCCCCTTCGCGATGGGGGCCAGCGAGGCCGCGCAGAAACCATTCGCGTGATGCAAGACGACGAGATCTCCCTCGCCCCCCCAGTCGAGGAGAGCGAGTTCGACCTCGCTCGAGGCACCCTTCATGCGCCTCCGTGTCACGCCATCGAGCAGCGCCCGGGCGTGCGCCCAGGTCTCCTCCCAGTTCATCTCGGTCTCCCTCGAAGCACTCAAGACAAGAATTCCTTTCTCAACCATTCTCCGGACGAAATGCCTGCTGACGCGCTCTCGCCCGCGCGTTCCGATCGCTTCCAAACACCCTATGCTTCGGCCCCGTGACGATCCGGCCCCATTCTTTCGACGAAGCCCTGCGCGCCCGGGTCGATGCCAACCTCGCTGGCTTCGAACGTCGGGCTCATCCCGATCCCGACCTGCGACCCGCCGCCGTCGCGCTCATCATCACCGCCGACGACGCGGGAGAGGCCTCTTTTCTGATCACTCGCCGCACCTCGCGCCTCAAGAACCACGCCGGCCAATGGGCACTACCGGGGGGACGCCTCGACGAGGGCGAGAACCCCGTCCAGGCCGCCCTGCGCGAGACCAATGAGGAGATCGGACTCAAACTCGATCCGAAAAACGTTCTTGGCCTGCTCGACGATTTCCCGACGCGATCCGGCTTTCGGATGACGCCCATCGTCTGTTGGGCCGAGCCGGGCCAGACCCTACGTCCTAATCCCGACGAGGTCGAGCGACTCCACGTCGTACCCCTCAGAGAACTCGAAAAGCCGGAGGTGCCCGTGCTCCGGAATATCCCCGAGAGCGACCGCCCGCTCCTCTCGATTCCGATGCTCGGGACTCTCATCCACAGCCCCACCGCGGCCGTTCTCTTCCAGATGCGCGAGGTGGCCCTTCACGGGCGACATACCCGCGTCGCTCATTACGAGCAGCCCGTCTTCGCCTGGAAATAAGAAGGCCCGAACACAGAGAGAGGGATCCATCGATGGCCGAGGCGTTACTGATCGAACGCAGGGGACGCGTCGCAACGCTCATCAACAACGATGCGCCGCGCAACCGCATGACCCTCGAGTTCATGGACGAATTGGAGGGAGCGATCGGCCAGATCGCCAGGGATGACTCGATCGGGGCCGTCGTCCTCCGCGGTGCGGGCGATGAACATTTCTCGGTCGGGATGAATCTCAAGCAATTCGGCGAAGGCGTGAAGGCGAAAGGCAGCTTCTGGGGCGTGCTCGATCAGAGACTGCGCGTCATCAAGGCGATCGAGAATCTGCCGAAACCCGCGATCGCGACGCTCTATGGGTATTGTCTTGGCGGTGGGCTCGAACTTCCCCTCGGCTGCCATTTCCGACTCGCCGCCGAGGAGGGCACCCGGATCGGATTGCCGGAGATGGACCTCGGGACGCTGCCCGCATGGGGCGGAACGGCCCGACTCACACGATGCGTCGGTCGCGATGCGGCCCTCGACATGATCCTGCGCGGGAAGAAGATCTCGGGACCCGAGGCGCATCGCATCGGTCTCGTTCAGGAGGTCTGGCCGAACGACGAACTCCAGGCGCGCGCCCTGGATCTGGCGCAGGAACTCGCGGCCCAACCCTCCGCGGCCGTCGCCGGCGTCCTGGCCTGTGTCGTCGGCGCGGGCGAACGATCGCTCGACGAGGCGATCATGGCCGAGCGGGCAGCCGTCGAGGCGACCTGGGGCACAGCCGATCAGCAGGAGGGCATGCGCGCCTTTCTCGAGAAACGACCGCCGCGTTTCCATCCCGAAGCCGATCACGGCTAACGCGTGCGCGGCGACGCTGCCCTCGATCCACGATCGATGAGGCGCCGATTCGATCGCCCCTTGCAGACGACCCGAAAGGAATCTCCCCGTGCTCAGTCAACAGGAACTCTCCGATCGAGCCGAGATCCAGGACCTGATCGTCGGCGAAGCGAGCGCCATGGATCGGCGCGACTGGGAGCGCTGGCAAGCCTGCTTCACACCCGATGCGGCGATCGACTATTCCAAGAACGATGGCGCGGTCGGGACGCCCGCCGAAGTCGCCGTCTGGCTCGCCAGCGTGCTCGGCCGATTTCGTTCCTACCAGCACCTGTCTTCGAACGCGGAAATCGACCTCGAGGGTGACACAGCGAAGATCCGGACGATGCAATATATCGCGGTAAATATGGACGCCTCGGGTGGCGAGCGCGTCGTCTTCTCGGGAATCTGGTTCCACGACGAAGTCGTTCGCACGCCCCGAGGCTGGCGAATCACGAAACGCTACGAAGAGCTGGCCTGGCGGCACAATTTCCCCTCGGATTTCGTGCCGCCCATCGCGAATTAGCCGGAACTCCGCCTCCGCAGAGCTACGGAAAACCGTGGAGCTCGAGCATTAGTTGACCGCGCGGTCGTGTCCTTCCCAGTAGGGCTCCCTCAGCTCACGCTTCAAGAATTTTCCCGGGCCGGATTTGGGCAGCACCTCGTCGTGCAGGTCGATGCCCTTCGGAACCTTGTAGCCCCCCAGAGATTCCCGACAGAACGCCACCAGATCCTCACTCCCGACGCCCTCCGTCCCGGGCCGCAGATGCACCGCGGCATAGACGGCCTCGCCCCACTTCTCGTCGGGCACGCCGAAGACCGCTGCCTCGAGCACATCGGGGTGTCGGTAGAGAACCTCTTCGACCTCCGTCGAGTACACGTTCTCACCGCCGGACACGATCATATCCTTCGAGCGGTCGACCAGGAAGAGGTAGCCCTCCTCGTCCAGGTACCCGAGATCCCCGGTCCAATAGGCGCCCTCTCGAAGGACCGACGCCGTCTCTTCGGGCTTGTTCCAGTAGCCCTTCATCACCGTCGGGCCGCGCACAACGACCTCCCCGACCTCCCCCGTCGGCAGCGAACACCCATTCTCCCCAAGGATCCCGACCCCGACGCCCAGCATCGGCTGTCCGCAGGAACGAACCCGGTCCGTGTCGAGCAGCTCTTCCTCGTGCCGCGAGATCGTCGCGAGCGGAGAGAGTTCCGTCGCGCCATAGACTTCGATCAGCTCGGCCGAGGGAATCGCCTCACACACGCGGCGCAAGACACCGCTCGCGATGGGGGAGCCACCATGCGCGATAAATTTCAGTGTGTGCGTCCTCCGCGGGCGCGCCATCTGCTCTTCCGCGAGCGCCGAGAGCATCGTCGGCACCCCGAGCGTGCCGGTACAAGCTTCGCTTTCGATCAGGTCGAGGGCGCCCTCGGGCGTGAAGGTCGGCAAAATCACCTGCTTCGCCCCACTCCAGATATTCCCCAGCACCGCATTCGATCCCGCGGCGTGAAAGAGGGGAGCCATCACCAGGATCGAGTCGGTCTTCTGATGCGGAACATGGGCCATGAAATGGAAGCTGTTCGAGATCAGGTTGCGATGTGTGAGCATGACGCCCTTGGACGCACCCGTCGTCCCGCCCGTATAGAAGAGTCCGGCGAGATCGTTCTCCTCGCCCCCCTCTCCCAACGCTCTCTCGTCCGCCGCCGCCAGCAGAGATTCGTATTCGTCGGGAATCCGGATGACGCGCTCGACACAATCCGCGAGCTTGCCGGGGTCGCGGTCGGTCAGGAGGAAGCGTGCCCCCGAATCATTCAGCGCGTAGACCAGCTCGGGTTCGGCGTGACGCGTATTGAGCGGTACGACCACCCGACCCGCGGCGGGCACACCGACATAGACCTCGATATATCGATGGCCATTATCCGCCCAGATCGCGACCCGCTCGCCCCGTTCGACCCCGAGCGATTCGAGGACGCCTCCGAGACGGCGACAGCGGGACCCGAGCTCCGAGAAGGTGTGTCGTGTCTCCCCGCAGACCGTCGCGATTCGGCCTGCCGCAACCCGGTTCGCGTGGATCAGCGGGTCGGCAATCGTGTTCATGGGCGCTCCGTGGGGGCCTACAACGTGTCGGATCGAGATGCGAAACGAACGCCCCCCGACACGCTCGCCTAACGCTTCTGCGTCGCGACATCCCCGAGGTGCATGAGCGGCAGCGGCGAGGACGAGTTCGAATCCATGAAGTAGAGCTTCGCCGCTGGATCCGTAGCCATCTTCTTGAGCGCTTCGAGCGATTGGAGCTGGATATAGGCCGGGTTGCCGGACGCGGCCTTGTTGATCGTCGCGATCTCGTAGGCCTTGGCCTCCGACAGAATGCGAATTCGCTTGGAGTCCTCCTCCGCTGCCCGAAAAGAGGCTTCTGCCAGAGCGACCTGCTGTTCCTGCTCGAGCTTCACGCGTTCGAGTTCGGCGCGCTGGCGTTCGACTTCCTGTTCGCGTTCTTTCTTGCGGCCGATCGCCTCGGCGAGCACGGTCGGAAGATTGATATTCCGAAGCAGAACGGACTCAACGATGATGCCCTTGTCAGCGACGTACGCGGACAACTCCTCCGTGAGCAGGAGCGCCAGCCGGTCCCGCACTTCGTCCTTGAAGAGATCCTCGGCGCGATCGATCTTCGTGCCGAGTTCGCGGACGAGGGATCGGGCCTTCGGGTGGAGGTGCACGGCGACCATTCGCTCCTTGTCGCCGGTATCGCGAAAGATCTCCGGCGCGCGAGCTGAATCGAGACGCCATTGAATCGAGAGATCGACCTTCGAGAGCAGCTGATCCCGGGTCGGCATCTCGAGCTGCGAGATCTTGAACGAGTCCTGACGAGCGTCGAGATCGGCCCAGGAAAGGAAGGGGCTCACGAAGTGAAGGCCTTCTGGATAGGGGCTCGCCTGGACCTCGCCGAAGAGGATGGCGACGCCGACATGACCCGCCGGGACGGAATGAAGAAAGCGCTGACCGAACATGAGCACGAGCAGAGCTACGATTGCGACGGATGCGAGTTTGGGATTCACGATTCCCCCCCTACCAAGATCGAGTTGATGTCGGGCGCAACTCTAACCTATCCGACGTGGTCGAGCAGAACCCTCATCGGAGTGGGCGGCGCTCAGCAAAACGCGCCCCGAATCAGGCGATCGCCTTCTCATCCTTCAGCTTCGCGATCTCCGCGCCGCTGAATCCGAAGGAGGCGAGCACATCGTCCGTGTGCTGCCCCGCATGCGCCGGCGGCCGGCCGAGTTCCGTGGGCGTTCGACTGAATCGCGGCGACGGGGCCGGCTGAACGAGCCCGTGGGACTCGACATAGGTCTTGCGGTGCTTGATATGGGGGTGGTTCGGCGCCTCCTCCATCGAGAGCACCGGTGCAAAGCAGATATCCGTACCTTCCATCAGCGCGCACCACTGGTCCCGGGTCTGGGTCCTGAAAAGCGTCTCGAAGCGCGCCTTGAGCAGCGGCCACCCCGATTTATCCATCTGCTGGGGCAGGTCGTCATCCTTCAAGCCGAGCTTTTCGAGCAGCTCCGCATAAAACTGGGGCTCGATCGACCCGAGCGAAATATATTTCCCATCGCTCGTTTCGTAGGTGTCGTAGAAATGCGCGCCGGTATCGAGAATATTGGTCCCGCGACCGCCGGTGCCGTGTGCGCCCATGGCCTTCATCCCGTGGAAGAAGGCCATCAACGTAGAGGCCCCATCGACCATCGCGGCGTCGACGACCTGCCCCTTGCCGGAGCGAGCGCGCTCGACGAGCGCCGAGGCGATTCCGAAGGCCAGGACCATGCCGCCGCCGCCGAAGTCGCCCACCAGATTCAGCGGCGGGACGGGATTCTGTCCCATGCGGCCGATCGGCTCGAGCGCCCCGGCGAGCGCGATGTAGTTGATGTCGTGACCGGCGGCTTGCGCCATCGGTCCCTCCTGCCCCCAACCGGTCATGCGACCGAAGACCAGCTTGGGGTTTCGCGCAAGGCAGACGTCGGGACCGAGGCCGAGGCGTTCCATCACGCCGGGTCGGAACCCCTCGATCAGCACATCCGCCTGCTCGACCATCTTGAGCACGGCCTCGACCCCTTCGGGTCGCTTGAGATCGACGCCGACACTGCGGCGGCCACGTGCGATGACATCGACGGAGGGCTCGCTCGGAACTTGCTCCTGCACGCTCCCGGCACGGTCGATTCTCACCACGTCCGCGCCCATATCGGAAAGCATCATTCCGCAGAAAGGCCCGGGGCCGATACCCGCTACTTCCAAAACCGTTATGCCCGCGAGGGGACCCTTCGACATCGATTTCTCTCCATCCGCTCGTCCGTTCAGTTTCACGCTCACCGGTTCACCCGGGGCTGCGAGCATACCGGATTCGGGCCTCGCCGCGGGGCGGCATCAGAGACCCTCTCTTAATCCCTACTCCTCCTGGTACGCGTTCTCCGCTTCCCCCAGCAGAACCGCCTTCAGGACCTTGCCGGTGGCATTCCGCGGGAGCGGCTCCTCACGAATCTCGACGTGGGTCGGGACCTTGTAGTATGCAAGCGTCTCCGCAGTGAACTCCTGCAGTTGCTTCGGATCGAGACGTTTACCCTGCCGGGGAATGACGATCGCCTTCACCTCCTGACCGAGTTCACGGTGATCGACCCCGACGACGGCGACCTCTTCCACATCCGGATGGTCATCGATGCGATTCTCGATCTCAAGGGGATAGATATTTTCGCCGCCGCGAATGATCATGTCGCGTTTGCGGGAAGCCAGGAAGAGCAGCCCCTCACGCATCTGGCCGATATCACCCGTGCGCAGCCAACCATCGTCGAAAAAGGCTTCCTTGGTCGCGTCGGGATTGCGCCAATAGCCGAGCATGACATTGGCCCCCCGCACGCAGATATTGCCGTCCTCGCCGTCCGGCAGGCGCCGGCCCTCGTCATCGAAGATGGCGACGTCGTTGCCCGGAAGCGTCCGGCCCGCGGTCTCGGGATTCGCTTCGAGAACGTCTCCCACGGCCATCGAACAGAGCCCACCACACTCGGTGAGTCCGTAGCCGACATTGAAATCGCGGGTCGCCTGCGGGAGTTTCTGGCGCAGGGTGCGCTGAAGATCGGGCGAGAAGCGCGACCCCCCGCCCCCCATCGAGCGCACCTGGCGGAAACGATCGGGATCGAAGCTCGGATGTTCGATCAATCGCCAGAGCTGGGTCGTGATCCCGCCCCAGCGCGTCACGTCTTCGTCGAGCGTGAGCTTCATGATCTTCTCGGGATCGAAGCGACCGGTCGTCCAGACCGTCTTCATGCCCGTGGCCGGCCCCATGAGCGCCCCGGACTGGAAGCCCGAGACGTGGAAGAGCGGATTCGAAGTAATCCCGACCAGCGGAGGCAACGCCGCCTCTTCCGGGGTCGGCGGGTTCATCAGGTATTTCAGGCCGCCATTGCAGAAATTCATCTGGAGGAAAGCGATGAAGTTGCGATGCGACATCATCGCGCCCTTCGGCCGCCCCGTGGTTCCGCTCGTGAACATGATCGCGGCGGGATCGTCCTCGGCGATCGGTGTGTCGGGCAATGCTACTTCCCGGTCGTAGGATTCGTACGCGGCGAACTCGTCTTCGATCACGACGGTCGGAACGCCGAGATCGTGCTCGGCCACCCGAGCGAGCCGCCCGCGATCCCCGAACAAGAGATCCGGCTCCGAGAGCGAAAGGCCGTAGAGGACTTCGTCTCCCTGCCACCAGCCATTCATGGCCACGACGGTGCCACCCAGAACGAGGGTGGCCCATGCCGCCAGGATCCACTCGGGCCGATTGGCGGCCAGGATCGCGACCCGACTGCCCTTTCCGATGCCGTGCTTGTCTCGCAGCGCCGCCGCCACCGAGGCGACGATCCGCTCGTGCTCCGCGAATTGCCAGCGTTCACCGGTGTCCCAGACCGCCAGCTCCGCTTCCCCGAACTCGACCGACTTCTCGAGGATTTCGCGCAGGGAGCGGAAGCGGTTCTTGAAAACCGGCATCATGATGCCGTTCACGTCCTCATCCGCGAGTTCGAAGGGACTCCCGGGCCCCGTGATCGCCTTGACGGCGTCCTGGTAGGACATCTTGGGAGCAATCGTCTGCGGGTCGGAATCTGAAACGGGGGGCGGGCTCATGCGGATCCTCCTCTTCCCCATCTTAGGCGCTGTTGCCCTCCTCGACGACCGCCCGGGCGGTCGCCCCTTCAACGGTAGAAGCTCCTGTAGACGTGCAGGCTGCGGAGCACCCGCTTGACGTAGGCCCGCGTCTGGTCGTAGGGAATATTTTCGACCCAGACATCGTCATCGAGGTGCTCCGCCGCACCGCGAAGCCAGCCGGAAACGCGTCGAGGGCCCGCGTTGTAGCTGCCGATGGCGGCGGATAGACGGCCGTCGAAGCGCGTGCTGAGCTGATCGAGATAGGACGCCCCCAGCGTGATATTCGTCCGGGGATCGAAGAGGTCCTCGGGCTCGAAGCCCTCGATGCCCTTCTCCCGGGCGAGCTGCGCCGCAGTGTCGGGCATCAGTTGGAGCAGGCCGAGCGCACCGACCGCCGAACGCGCATCGACGCGGTAATGGCTCTCTTCGCGCATGATCGCCCAGACGAGTTCAGGCTCGATCGAAGCCTCCTCGGGAAAGACCGCCGAGATCGTTTCGCGATAGGCCGGAGGCCAAGCGAGCCACCAGAGCGCTTCGCGGCCCGGCTGCAGCCCACGCGCCAGGGAATCGCCATACGCGGAAACCACGAGCTGATTCGCGCGATGGTAATCACCGACCCGGGCGAGCAGGATCCCCACGCGCGTGCGGTCGACGAAGCCGCGCGCACGCGCCGCGGCGATGCGGAGTTCGTCTCGAGCGAGATCGTCGAGACCCGCCTCGATCAGCAATGCCGCCCGCTCGATCGCTTCATCATCGACGCGACGGGTTCCCTCGGCCAGCGCGCGTTGCGTGACGATCAGACCCGCCCTGTCGAGGGCGAGCCGTTCCTGGGCGCGCCAACCGTAATAGGTGAGTGGAAAGTCTCGGGCGAGAGCGTTGAGTTCCCCGCGACCCACCGATGCATGACCGGCCCGCGTCGCCGCACGTGCCGCCCAATAGCGAGGTCGCAACCGCGCAAGCAGACCATCCGTCTCTTCGACCAACACCTCGAATGTCGCTCGCGCGTCGGCGTGTCGACCCACGCCATATTGCACCCAGCCCTTGCGCCAGAGGGCGCTACGCACGCGGCCCGGGAAGCGTTGGTATTGCGCGGCGCGCTCGAAGGAACGAATCGCTTCCGCGACCTCGTGGCGATCTTCGTGAAGCGTCCCCTTCAGATAGAGCGCCCAGCTCGCGAACTCCTCGTCCGAGCCGCGCGCGACCTTGGCGAATTCCTCGAGAGATTCCTCGACGCGACCGTTTCGCGCCAGGCTCCGCGCCCGCCAGAAGCGCGCTTCGATGTCCGGCAGCAGCGCTCCGTAGGCCTCGGCTGCACTCCGGTATTTGCGCTCCCGAAAGAATGCGCGCGCGCGCCCCATTTCCGCCAGTCGCCGCTGCACGGGGTTGAGGGTTTTCGAGATCGCCTGATCGTAGAGCGCCAACGCCTCGGCTGGATGACCCGCTTCGAGGGCGGCGGTGGCCCGGTCGAGGATGGCCGGCCCCGTCAGGAGCGCCGTCGGAACCGCTGTCGAATAGACCATCGTGTCGGCGTAATTCTGATCGAGCAGGACCAGAGGATCGATGGCCGGGTCGAGGCTCCCCAACCGCTGCCGAGAAGCGACGATCGAGAGCTCGATCGACTGGCGAACCGCCTGATCCTCAATGCCCGGAGATCCGAGGACTCGCTCGAAGGCGAGCTCCGCCCCCGGTAGATCCCCGCCCATCGCGAGCGCCTCACCTTGGAGGACACCGAGCGCTGCCCGCAGAGCGCGACTGCCGGGATCCTCGAGGGCGTGGGTGGCGGCCTCGTACGCCTGCGTATGGCTGCCCTCCTTCATGAGCAGTCGCACGCGAACGAGCTCGACGTAGCCTTCCAGGGAAGCCACCTCACCCGTTCGAGCCAGCGCCGCACGCGCCTCGGCCAGACGACCCGCGTCCACGTGTCCACGGGCTTCGCCGAGTGCCCTCGCGGCGGCGCGCTGGCGGGGGGTCAGCCGCTCCAGGGGATCCGCCCCGCCCGGCCCATCGCGCAACGGTCCGGACAGCGCTGCACTCGAGACGAGCAGCAACGATCCAAGAAATCCGACAATGACCGACAGGCCGCGGATCCGCAGCATCTGACGACTCCCCCTCCTCGACGAGCCGTGCCAGACTAGCTCGTCGACCGCCTCCAAGAGCGTCGGCGGAACCGGAAGGAAAATTCGAGCGTGCGTTTCGCGATCTGGGGAATGGGGGCTGTTGGAATCGGACTCGCGAGCACGCTCGCGCGCGCCGAAGAACGTCTCCTGTTGCTCGGTCGCGACCCGGAAACCCACGAGGCGATCGCGCGCCACGGCCTCCGGCGAACCGGTCTTTTCGGCGAGCGACTCGTCCCGCCCGATCAGCTCCGGCTCGAAACCCACCCGACCGCCCTCGTGGATGATCCTCCGGATTGGTTGTTGGTCTGCACCAAGGCCTTCGCGACCGAGTCGATCGCGCAAGCACTCGCGCCGCTGGCGCCAGCCCTCGGCGCCCGCACCCGCCTGCTGCTCTGCCAAAACGGCTGGGGAAACGAGGAGCCCTTTCGACCTTTCTGGCCGGAGTCCCAGCTCTTTCACGCACGCGTCATCACCGGCTTCCGGCGCCCACGCCCCCACGAAGTCGAGATCACCGCCCACGCCTCTCCGATCGCGCTCGGGAGTATCTTCGGCCAGGATATCCGCTCCCTCGAAGCGGTCGCGGCGCGTCTCGCTGCGGGTGGCCTCCCCGCGCAGACGACACGCGAAATGCGCGGTGTTCTCTGGGGGAAGATGCTCTACAACTGCGCGCTGAACCCGCTCGGAGCGCTCGCGGGGCGACGTTATGGGGAGTTGACGGAGGACGCGACGACGCGAACGCTCGTCGATGAGGTCATTCGCGAAATCTTTCGCGTCCTCGAAGCCGCCCAGATACCGGTCGAGTGGTCTTCAGCGGAGGCCTATCTCGAGACCTTCCACGCCGACCTGATCCCACCGACTGCAGCGCATGAATCCTCCATGCTGCAGGATCTCCACGCCGGTCGGCCGACCGAGATCGAGGCGTTATGCGGCGCGGTCGAGCGGCTCGGGCAGGCATTCGGCGCCGAGACACCCATCGTCTCCGCGCTGGCCACGTTGGTCAGACAAGCAGAGCGAAGGCAACCCTGAGCGCCCGCCTCAGTTCGGCGTGATCAGATCCGCCACCGCGGACCAATCCTCACAACGGACCAGCCCCGCCCGCGCCGTCGACGAGAGCCCGCTGAGATCGCGATTCCAGGGACGATCCATCAGGGCGACGGGAATCCTGAAATCCTCGACGAGGCGAGTGGCCGTGTCGAGACTGTCCTCGACGGCAAAATCGAAAGCGAAGCCCGGAATCTGCTCGAAACGAAGCGCCGGCAGGTCTGACTCGTTCCAGCTCGGGCGACCCCATTTATCGAGATGGTGCAGCGCCGTGTGCGCGATCGAGTGGCGTTCGAGCCAACGCCGCGAGGCGGCGTTGGTGCTCGGCGGCCGCCCGGTCACGAGCATCACTTCGTGATCCTCGCCCGCCCAATCGGATAAGATCTTCGCCGCCCCCTCGGCCGGGGCGATCGACTCGATCACCTCGTCCGCATGGGCGCGATCCATGAACTCACTGATCTCGTGTCTTGCCAGTCCGAAGGATTTCTGGAGATCGAAATGGCGAACGTCTTCGACGTCGATTCGACGTTCATGGATCACTTCGAGCAGGTCGATCAGGCACTCGATCGTCTCGGAGAGGACATCGTCGATATCGACGTAGATGCGCCGCCCCCTCACTAAATCGCACCCCCGTCTCCGACCGCCGGCCCGAGAACCGCCCCGATGGCCGCAAGCGGGGCCCTGGCCTTGTCCAGGGACTCGAGATATTCCTTTTCGGGAGACGAATCAGCGACGATTCCGCCGCCCACATGGAGATGCGCGCGCTCGTTCTTGAGAACGATCGTTCGGATGACGACCGAAAGATCGAGCCCCCCCCGCACGTCGAAATATCCCAGCGCCCCGGCATAGACGCCCCGCCGCACGCTCTCGAGTTGCTCGAGCAGCTCGATCGAAGCGAGCTTCGGTGCGCCGGTCATCGAACCCGGAGGAAAAGTCGCCCGAACGAGGTCGAAGACGTCGCGGCCCGTAGCGAGTTCTCCAGTCACCGTGGAGACCATCTGGAAGACCGCCGCATAGGTCTCGATCCTCATCAGCTCGGGAACCCCGATCGAGCCCGGCGTGCACACCCGGCCGAGATCGTTGCGAACGAGATCGACGATCATCAGATTCTCGGCCCGATCCTTGGTGCTCGTCGAAAGTTCGTGTGCGAGCCGATCGTCTGAAATCGCGTCCCCCCCGCGCGCACGGGTGCCCTTGATCGGGCGACTCTCCACACGGCGCGAGTCGTCGACACGCAGGAAACGCTCGGGCGAACTCGAGAGGATCACCGCATCCGGCCACGCCAGGTAGGCACCGAAAGGAGCCGGATTATGCATCCGTAAAGATCGATAGAGCGCCCAGGGGTCGATCGCTGCATCGATGGTCAGGCGCTGACTGAAATTTGCCTGGTAGACATTTCCGCAGCCGATCTCCTCCAGCACCGTATCAACGGCCTTCGTATATCCGCTCGCGTCGACGGTCGACGAGATCGGAAGCGAAGCCATCGGAGCACCCATCGACCCGGCTGGGTCTGCAGCCACAAATGACCCCTGGGAGAGCGTCCACTCGACCCGTCTGGCCAGGTCGTCGACCACCTCACGTGAACGCGCGACGGCGGCCTCCCGGGGTCCCTCCCCGCTCGTCGATCCAGCGTCCCCGAAGCCGAGGCCAACCACCCAGAGCCGTTCCGCCTCGTGGTCATAGACCAGCAGGCGGTCGACGAAAGCCAGCACCAAGTCGGGCATTTCGAGATCGTTCGCATTCTCGAAGCGAAGCCGACCCTCCATCACACCGGCGAGTTCGTATCCGAAATAACCGACCGCACCGCCCATGAAGGGTAGCTCGAGCCCAGCGGAAAGACCGGCGACCTCGTGCCAGCCTGGATTTCCGGAGTCCGCCGACGTACGCGTCGAATAGGCGAGTGAATCGGCCCGCGGGAGCAGCGAGCGAGCACAATCGACCGGGTCGGTCTCGAAGCGATGGAAGCCCCGGCCGAGTCCAGCACGAACCTCGCGCCGCACATCGATTTCAACCTCGCCGGCACGTGCGGTCAACCACAGATAGGGATCGGCCCCCGCGAATGAAAAACGCCCGAGGCGACCGTCCTCGAGCGCGCTGTCGAGCCACCAGAATCCGGGCTCGGCATGCAGCCCATCGACGAGGCGAAGCCAATCCGCCCGTCCGGCGGACCGGTCGAGCGCCGCGAGCGCAATTCGTTCAGAGCGGTGGAACATCGGGGTCTCCGAGGGAGGCGGGAGGCTACCTCAACCCCTGACTCCGCGTCATCGATCCATGACCTCCGAGCGCGATTTCGATGCGCCGTGGGGCCGCTACACTGCCGCCTCGCCCCCCTTGCGAGCTTTCGTGCCTGATGGATCCCCGCCGAATCCCACCGAGCCGATTCAGCGGAGCGCCCCTTCTTGCGACAAGATGACGACCGGGTGATGGAACCCATGCGAGGAATAATGCGGATCGTGGAACCGTGACGCTGTGAAGAAACTCTGCTTCTACCACGCCGGATGCCCCGATGGCTTCGGCGGCGTGTGGTCCGTCCGCCGCGCCTGGGGCGACGACGCCTGGCTTGTCGCACGCGGCCACAACGATCGCGTGCGAATGGGCGACTGCGAAGACGCACTCGTCGTATTCGTCGACATCGCACCGACCCGGGACGAACTTCACGAATTATCCGATGTCGCCGCGCAGATCGTCGTGCTCGACCATCACGTGACGGCACGGGACCGGCTGGGCAGTCATGCGGGCGATCTGAACGATCTAGAAGCCAAGGGACACGAACTCCACTTCGATCTGGATCATTCCGGTGCCGTCCTCGCCTGGCGGTATTTCCATCCGGGCGAGGCCGTGCCCGACCTGCTTCGATACGTCGAGGATCAGGATCTGTGGAATTGGGTGCTGCCCGACTCGGACGCTGTCAACGCGGCGATCGCTTCCTATCCGCTCGAGTTCGAGATCTGGGACCGACTCGCGGGCGAACCGATCGAAGCGCTCATCGATCAGGGAAAACCCATCCTGCGCGCGAATCGCATCGAGGTCAGCCGACGGCTCGAACATGCAAACCCCGTCGCACTCGGCACGAAGCGAATCGAAGCGGTGAACGCTTCGACCAATCGAAGCCAGATCGGTCATGAACTCGCCAAGCGAGCGAAATACGGCCAGGAGTGGGGACTCGTCTTCCGAGTCGAGGGCGCCGAGGTCTTGGCCACCCTCTATTCGATCGGGGACCTCGACATCTCACAGATCGCCGTCGAATACGGGGGCGGCGGACACAAGAACGCGTCCGGCTTTCGCGTCTCCCTCGAGCGCTGGCTGAAGGATTTTGTGGTCTAGAATCTTGGTCGGGTCCGATCACAGCCCAGCGACCCGTCCAGGAGATTCCATGAGCGACCTCGATGAAATCGAAGCCATCCGTCAGCTGAAATACCGCTATCTGCGCGCCATCGACCTCAAGAAATGGGACCTTCTCGAGAGCACCTTCACGCCCGATGCGGTCGCGGCCTATGACGGGGGCAGCCAGTCCCACGACGGACGGGAGGCGATCTTAGGTTGGCTTCGTAGCGCGCTCGACAACACGATCGTCACGCTCCACCAGGTCCACAATCCCGAGATCGAAATTACGAATGCGACTTCGGCCACGGGCATCTGGTATCTCGAAGACCGTGTGATCAATCGCGGTCGCGACCTCCCCGAAATGCCCGGCGGCTCGATTCTCAGCGGCGCCGCGTTCTATGCGGACGAATACCGGAAGGTCAGCGGCGAATGGAAGATCTCCTCTACGGGCTACGAACGGACCTATTTCGAGATGCGCGCCTACGACGAGCCCAGCGCCTTCTACAGTCGATGGGACGCATAGTCCCATCGGCCGGAGGACCTCAGGGGGAGCCCATCTGCGATTCGAAATGGACCGAGTCGAGCAACTCCCAGACCTCGCAGATCGCCCCGTCGCGAAATCGGAAGCCGAACGCGTAGCGATTCGAATAGGGGCTTCCCTTGGCGGTCGTCGCTCGCATCAGACCGAGCACGACTGCTCGATCCTCCTCGACGGCCTGCACCTCGACCTCCAGCGAGAACGAGCCCGGTTCGTAGTACGCGTCGCCCGCTCCACACAGGAAATCGACGACGTCCTCTCGGCTCTCCAGGTCTGGGAAGCGCTCCGCGGAAAACGGCGGCACGTGCCAGATCACGTCCTTGGCGAGCAAGGTCCCAAGGGTCTCCCGATCGCTTGCGAACATCGCGGGAAAGAATCGTTCGAGGGTCGCGTGGGGTGTCATGACGTCTCTCCTTGTCCCTCTTCGGGTGGCCCATTCCCTGAGCGGGTTCCAGTCGCGCAAAATCCTATCCCATCCGCTAGCGTCGTCCGCTATGAAGCCTCTCCAAGGAATGACCGCAATCGTCACGGGCGGGACCCGGGGCGTGGGACGCGGATGCGCAGTCGAACTCGCGGCCCAGGGGGCCCACGTCTATATCACCGGTCGGACCCTCCACGAAGGCGATAGCCGCTGGCCCGGAAGCCTCGAGTCGGCGATCGCCGAAGCCAAGGCGCTAGGCGGGAAGATCGACGGGATCCTGTGCGACCACCGAGACGATGAGCAGGTCCGGGCCCTCTTCGACCGAGTCGTAGCCGAAAACAGCCAGCTGGACCTGCACGTCAACAACGCTTTCCTGATCCCCGACGATATCGATCCGAACGCCCCCTTCTGGGAATCGACGCTCGATTGCTGGGACGATATGCACGAGGTCGGTGCCCGTTCGGCCTATGTCGCAACCTGGAACGTCGCTCCGATCATGATCAAACAGGGCAAGGGGCTCATCGCCAATATCAGTTCCGAAGGGGCGCGTTATTACACGCTTCACGTGGCCTATTGCGCGGCGAAATCAGCGCTCGACCGCACCGCCCAAAGTTGCGCCCACGAACTCAGACCCCACGGCGTCGCGGTCGTCACCCTCTGGCCCAATTTCGTCACGACAGAGCGCATGCTCGCCCTCGACGCCGAAGAATGGAATCTCGAACTGGATGGGGCCGAGAGTCCGCGCTTTTCAGGGCGGGGACTCGCCGGCCTGCTCCAGGACGAGAATATCATGACCAAGAGCGGGCGGGTCTATACGACCCGACAACTCGCCGAGGAGTATGGCTTCCTCGACCTCGACGGTCAGATGCCCGTCGGTGCCCCGGATCCCGGCGAATCCGAATCGATTTTTGCCCCCGAATAGATCTGACGCGCCTCTGGCCGTAAAGACACCAAGCACCGGAGGAGAAAGAACGATGACGACACGCCCTCTCGACAAGCCGACGGCACGGCTGCTCAATCACGTCGAATTCGCCTACGCGCCCGGAGAGCGTTCTCTCGTGCGGCAGCTCTTCGAAGCGCTCGGTTTTCGGGTGCTCGATCCGCAGACGGACCCGACTCCCGAAGCCCTCGGCCCCGCCGCCGGACCCTTCTTGATCGTCTATCTCGATTCGGAGGCCGAGGATCTGATCGACAACGTGGTCTACGCCTCCGAGGTGAGCGAGGTGCAGTGGCGTTTCGAATCGAAGCTCCGCGACTACCTGGCGTCCGACACTTCGCTGGCAGAGAGTCATGCCGAGCTGCGTGCGACCTATACGGAGCGACCCCAGGCGATGACGCATATCGGCGTCGGATATGCCAGCGCGGATCAAGTCCACGCCGCACTCGAGCGTCTCCGATCTGCACCGGACCTCGCGAAACGAATTCAGCTCACCAAGGTCTTCATGCCCGGCGATCCCGGCGCCGTCGACGACCGAGTCATTCAGGCCTTCGTCTATACCGATCTCATCGCCGCCGGGCTTCTCTGCGGCGGGCAGCAGATCGAACTCCAGGTCCGAATCGACGGGGTCTGAGATCGACCGAAGCCCGCTTGGGGGAGGCAGCCATCCGCGCCCGCATGATCTGGTGAGTCGATCCGCAGAGGCAAGGCCCTTTCCCAGAACCTAGAGCGAGAAGCTCCGATCCTCCCGGACCTTCCATCCGCCCGCGGCCCAGTTGCCGCCGTCGAGATGGATCGTCGATCCGGTAATGAAGCGCGCGGCGTTGCCCGCGAGGAAGACGACGGCCGCAGCGCAATCGTCGGGGTGGCCCTCTTCGGGCCAACTCGACGATTCGAGTCCCGGAAGCATCGGATCCGCATCCCCCGCCAAGACCTCGTCGCCCGGCGTACGGATCACGTCCGGTGCCACACAATTGATCCGAATCCTCCGCCCGGAGAGCTCCATCGAGAGCGACTTCGTCAGGTTCGCAACCGCGGCCTTCATGGCCGAGTAGATGGCGAATCCGGGGCCCGCGCGGTGGGCCTCGATCGAGGTGACGTTCACGATCGACGCAGCGGGATTCATGAGCGGGACGGCGTGACGAATACAAGCTGTCACCGAACCGAAATTCTCGCGAATCAGCGCCTGTTCACCCTTGAGATTCACGTCGAGGAAGGGCGCCCAGAAACCGCCCCCCGCGTTATTGACCAACACGTCGATCGCACCGAGCGCGTCCCGGGCTCCAGCCATGAATTCGCGAACCGCCTCATCCTCACGAACGTCGAGCACCCCGACATGAGAGCGGCCCCCGATCGCTTCGATCTCTGCCCGACAGCTCGCGAGCCCCTCCTCATCCCGATCGCAGATCGCGACATCCGATCCGAAACGAGCCAGCGCCACCGCCGTCGCACGTCCCAATCCACTCGCCGCCCCCGTCACGACCGACATCCGACCGTCCAGACGAAGCGCCTCGGGGCCGAAGGGGTTGTCCTTCCAGATCGAACGCTCAAGGGGCATGCTCAGATTTACTCCCGCGCCTGTACGGCGTGTCTCGATGGTGCATCAAAGTGGCGAGGAGTTCGAGGGCCCGCGGCGAGATGCCCAGCGTCGGCGAGATCTCATAGAACGCACTAGGCTCGTCGGCTCGGAGGAGAACCATGAGCGAATCCAGATCGAACACCACACCTGCCATCGTCCACACCGAGGTGATGGATATCCGTGCCACCCCCGAGACGATCCGCGAGTTCATTCTCACGCCCGACCGCATCCTCGACTATTTCCCTTCGGGCATCGACGGCGGCGTGCTCGAAGCGGGCAAGGCGATCTATTGCCGAGGGGAGATCGGCACGTCGATGCTCGAGTTGCTCGAAGACGAATCGGACGATGCGCTCGTCGTGATCAAGGTGACGACGGCGCTCGATCTCGAAGCGCCCTTCACACGCGAACGGATCGAGGCGAATTACTCGTTCACGATGATCGAGGATTGGGCGCTAGCCGCGACGGATTCTGGGACCCGTCTGACCAAGACTTGGCGCGATATTGGCGTCGAGGGAGAGGAGCCCTTCCCCCTCGCCGAGGCCATCCGCGAGGGTGGGATCCACGAGAGCCCGCGGCTTGTGGCGGGCTGGGACAAGGCCGCCGAGGGCCAGGCCTGAGACGAACGCGATCGAGGACCTACCGGCTCTCGCGGATCTGAAGACGTCGCGCCCGATCTCGACGAGGGCCGCCCGTGTCGTCTTTCGCGTGCGACGCCATTCGCAAAACCCTCCCGGTCACAACCCGCGCCCCTTCATGCATCCCATTCGAGGGGCAGCAGCCCGGGGATCGTCACCGTCCCGCCGGAGGCGTATTCGATCTCGGCGCCCGGGGCCACCCGCAGGTTCGCGAGCCGCGGCAGGATTTCCTCGAGCGTGATCCGAAGTTCTGCACGCGCCAGGAATTGACCGCTGCACATGTGAACCCCGGAACCGAAAGCCAGAGAGTCGCGTTTCAGGCCCTTGCGTTCGAAATCGACGACCAAGGGATCAGAGAAGCGCGACGCATCGAGCCCGGCGATCGAAGTCGAGAAGAGAATCATCTCACCCCGCTTGATCTCGACGCCGTGGAACTCGAAATCCCGACTCGCCACCCGGCCGACATTCGGTGCGCTGAATCTCCGCAACAGTTCTTCGACGGCATTCGGAATCAGACCCGGATCGTCGACGAGCTGCTTCAGATAGCTCGAATTCGAAGCCAGAAAGAGCATCTGGTGCATCGTCGCCGCCGTGACCGTATCGAGCCCCCCTAGCATCAACATCGTCGCCATGCTGGACAACTCCTCCTTGTCGAGCAATCGGCCATCGATCTCCGCTGTGAGCATCGCTTCGAGCATATGCGCCTCACGCGGCGAGTGGCGATCAGCCATCTCCTCGTCGAGCCAGCGGTCGAGCAAGGCGGCCACTTCAGTGATGCCCTGGAAGACGATCTTCGGTGTCGTCCCCCGAAAAACACGCTCGACTGGCGCGTCGAATTCGCCGCGACGTGAGTGGGGCACGCCGACCATCTGAAGAAAAATCTTGACGGGCACCGGTCGAGCATATTCCGCGTTGAAATCGCAGTGGCCGCGATCCGCGAACGCATCGACATGTTCGCGCGTCATCTTCCGAAATTCTTCACTGAGTGCCTCGATGATCCGCGGGGCGAACATCTGGCGCGTGAAGATCTGCTGGTAGGACCGGTGTTCGGGTGGATCGAGATTATTCGGAATCAAGCGGAAGGGATTGTCTATCTTGGGGACGCTCACACTCTCGGCGGAGAAGAGATCGGGGCGCGACCAGGCCTCGGCGAGCAGCTCCGCCCGACCGATGACCCAATGGCCCCCGAGCGCAGGTGAGTAGAAGATCTCGGGAAGCTCGTTAGCGGAGTGAAAGAACCCCCAAGGATCGCGCCTTACCCGCGGATCGAGTCGAAAATCGAAGGGAAAAATGCGGCCCGGGGCGACATGATCAGGAATCGTATCCACGCGTTCTCCTCGTGTACCGTGGGCGTTCCAAGGACGCGAACGCGCCACCTCCCCGCGCCCTCATCTTGTGGCGGGCTCCCCCGCGATTCTAAGAGACGGACCATCGGGCGTCGATCCACCCGAGTTCAACACGAGAAGCCCTCTCGTCAATCCCTGAAGGCCGGGATCACCTCGCGCCCGAAGAGCCGAATCATCTCCGCCTGCTCCTCGAATTCGCCGAGCGTGGAATATTCGTCGTCGCGAGCGGGCATCCCCGCCCCGAAGGCCGCGTGAACGTGATCGCATCCCGTCTCGAGCCGGTAACGTTCGATCTGCGCGATGACATCCTCCGGTATTCCCCAGAGCAATCGGTCCGCGGCGATCTCCTCGGGTGTGATCCTCTCGCCGGCATCGAGGCGGGTAAAGAGATCTCTCTCGACATCGTCCTCCGTGGACTCGCGCCAATGGCTCAACAATCCGTCGATATAGCGCGGAAGGATCTCCTGCCGGATGCGACGGCGGTCGGTCCCGATCCATGCGAAGCGGCGCAGGACCCAATCGGCCCGGCGCGACCGGGCCCTACAAGCCGAGCGATAGATCTCGAGGCAGCTCTTCGCCTTCGCCAGAGATTGGACCGGGCCGCATAACCAAGCGTCCCCAAGGCGCGCCGCCCTTTCGACCGCCGCATCGACGACACCGGCGACCCAGAGCGGCGGATGCGGCGTCTGGACCGGACGGGGATGGACGGTGAGTTCGGGAAAGGACCAGAATCGTCCGTTCCAGCCTTCTTCTTCACGGGTCCAGACGTGACGCAAAATCTGGAGGGCCTCCTCCATTCGAGCACCGCGTTCATGGAAATCCGAACCTTGCACCTCGTATTCGAGGGGCCACCATCCCGATCCGACACCGAGCGAAATACGCCCCCCGGAGATCTGATCGATCGTCGCGACCTGCTCGGCGACGCGAACGGGGTGATGGACAGGCAGCAGGAAGATCCCCGTTCCCACCCGCAGCGTCGAGGTGCGCGCTGCCACCGCGGCCATGAAAGTCAGCGGATCGCTCTGATTTCCAGGCATGAAATGGTGGTGGCCGATCGTCGCGGTATCGAATCCCTCCTCCTCGGCGATACGGGCGAGTTCGAAAGTCTCCTGAAATGGATCGGCGAGCTCGGGGCGACGAATCGTCGGTAGGGAGAGGGAAAAGCGCATGTAGTGTCCATCGGAGGAGTGGTTTGCGACGGACCGACTCTACAATGGATTCCAGTGACGCGTCGGGCATGAAATCCGGGACCGCGCGCTTCACGCCGCCCCGGTTCCCGCGCTCCATGCGACCCCACTCGCCCTGACCGGCTTCGCTCTCGCTCAGCTCGTCGGCATGGCACATCTCAAGGTCGGCATTGGGCCCGAGCGCAGCGATTGTCGCGTTTTCTGTCCCCGGACGACCAGATTTCGGGCCCTTTCAGCTTCGACTAGCCGAGCGTGCCGTCGATCAATGCTTCCGCGAGCAGCGCGGGCTGCGAAAGCATGGGCGAATGCCCACCCGCAAGCACGATCGGCAACGCCCCCGTGAGCCACCTGGGCGCCTCGCCTAGCAACCATTCCGCCCGTGCCACCCGGTCATCCCGAGCGACGATCATGTGCATGGGCCGATCGGGCCAGGCCGTGAGCGGAGACGCTTCCAAAAGCGGTTTCGGCCCCTGCCAACGCAGTCGATCGGATGCCCAGCTCGCAGTCGCTTCACTACAATCGTGAAAGAAGAGCGGGCCGGCACTCTCCTTCGAGACGCGTTGAGCACCATCCGCCCGCTCATCGAAATCGGCCTTCGCATACGCGGAGGTGATCATGCCCGAAAACGCGGCGGGATCGATGGGACCGAGTGGTGTCGGGGCGCTGCAAAGAAAGACCATCCTCGCCTCGGGGTGGTTTTCGGCGACCACGGGAACGGTTCGACTGCCCAGTGAATGGCCGACGAGCGTGAGCTCCTCTCCACGCGGGGCAGCGGAAAGCTTTTCCTCGACCACTGCCGCATAGACGTCGAGTCCCGCCTCGGCATCTTCACAGGGCAGGTCCGGGGCGATGACGACATGCCCTCGCCGCTCGATCTCGGGAATGAGGTCGCGCCAGCACCAGGCACCGTGCATCGAGCCGTGGATGAGAACGAAGGTCGCCATCGTCGGAGTGTGACATGTTCCGTCGCGCGGAGCGGCCCGGCATCAAGATGGATTCGTTCACACCGGACCATCTCACCCTCCTCGAGGGTGGGACTGTGAGAAGGGGTGCCGCCGGTATCGGGCGGTGATTGTTTTATCTCCATTGCAATAGTATTTCCCCATCGAGCCAGGGATATTCCAAGGACTCATTGCCCGGAGGCCCTCCATGAAGCTCGACCTTCTCTACGAATTTCAGCCGGCGATCGCGCCCTACGACGAAAAACCCCACCCCCAGGGCCAGCGCGAGGCCGAGCAAAGCGTCTACTACGAAGCGATCGAGCAGATCCAACTCGCGGACAAACTGGGCTTCGAGACCGTGTGGTGCGTGGAGCACCATTTCCGAGAGAAGCGTTCGGCCTGCCCCACACCCGAAGCGGTGCTCGGCGGTCTGGCGCTCTCGACGCAGAATATCAAGCTGGGCTTCGGCGTCACGCTGATGCCCTTCGGATTCGGGCATCCGGCGCGCATCGCCGAGAGAGTCGCGACCGTCGATATCCTGAGTCGTGGCCGCGTCGAGTGGGGCACCGGCCGTTCGACGCCGATGGAACAGACGGCCTTCGGCGTCCCGACCGACGAGACCTCCAAAGACCAGTGGAAGGAAGCGGTCGATATCGTCGTTCGCATGTGGGAGGAAGAACGTTTCTCTCATGAGAGTGCGAATCTGTCTTTCCCAGAACGCGTCCAGACACCGAAGCCTTTCCAGAACCCCCACCCCCCCTGCTGGGTCGCAGCGGGCAGCGAGCGAAGCGCCGAGATCGCAGGCGAAAACGGCGTCGGGCTCCTCTCGTTTTCTCTCTTCCAGCCGGTCTCGTCGATGGCGGGCCATATCAGCGCCTACCGGGCGGCCTATGAGCGAGGCACCCAACCCCTGACGCGGGTCCCGAATGATCGGGTGGGTGCGTACACGCTCGTCCATTGCTGCGACGATCTGGAGAGCGCCGCGGGATATGGCCTCTGGGATTCGGTCAGCTGGTGGTATCACCACCTCGCCGAATTCACCCTCGAGTGGGAATTCCCCAATCTCTCTCCCGAAGAGCAGCGCGAAGTCTTCCCGCTCCTCAAACCGACGGTCGACGCGGAGGTCGATGTCGATCGATATCAAGAGGAAGACATGATCATCTGCGGTCCGCCGGAGGTGTGTCTCGAGAAGATCCTTCGATACGAGGAAGCCGGAGTCGACCAGCTCCTCTGCTATGTGCAATTCGGTATGCTGCCCCACGAGAAAGTGATGCGCTCCCTCGACCTGCTGGGCACGAAGGTGATTCCAGAACTCGAGCGGCGGGGACATCGCGTCCATTCGGCGAAGGTGGCTTGAGCACCGCGAGACAGCGAAAGGAGTGATGAGATGGATCTGATTTCGACCTTCCGGTACGCGGCCAAAGCCAAGAAGGAGGCCGAGAAGGCGAAGAAGGGCGAGCAACCCGATCAGGACTCGGCACAGGCGGATCAGTCGGAGCCGCCCTCCGACTCGGAAGAGCCCGCCTCCAAGGGGGACGCAGGCTAGGTGTCAGCGGGTTCGAAGGGATCCCAATGCCTACTGGACAGACCCTTCGCCTAGCGAACTGCACGAGCGATCGATTCCGTGAGCTCGAGTAGCTGGGCGCCAGCGTCGCGAATGCCTTTGCGCGACAAGCGCAGGCCGAAGCCTTGCAGTGTGATGGAGAGGGCCACTCGGCCATCGGCCTCGAAGACCGGCGCTGTGATCGAACTGATCAAGAAAGAACCGCCCGGCCCCTTACCCAGCTGGTAGGGCCCGTGCCCGAGTTCTGCGATCAAGCTGAAAAACTCCCGCCGCAACGGCTCCGAGTGAGGATCCTCCGCGAGTTCCACCAGCATTTCTCCGATGCGCCGACGCCCATCGACCTCCAGCGCGACCGAGTACCCACGCTCTCGGACAACATCCAGGATTTCACGCAAGCGACGTTGTTCGCTCCGCCGAGCGCCCCCAGCCGTCAGCCAGCGTTCGACTTCTCGGTCGGATGCCCAGGCGACCCAGGCAGAGGCCAGGGGGGCGATCAAGGGAATGCGCTGACCCACCTGAACGATATTTCCCGGAAGCGGCGGCGGGCCCGCGCGAGCGACACAGAGGGTGTCCCCGCCCGCCAGCGAGAAGGCCAAGGATTCAAGCCCCAGCTTCCGACTGAACGCGCGCATTTGACTGCGGGCCTCGTCGATCAGCGGATTGCGCTCGAGTGCCGCGTCGCCGATCGCCACCAGCACCGGCCCGAGCACATAACGACCATCGCTCGCAGATCGACTGAGAAAACCTGATTCGGTCAAAGCGACCAGGATGCTGTGCATGGACGAAAGATTGATCTGGAGACGTTTTGAGAGTTCGGAATAGGTGAACCCTCGGCCCGGATGCGCCGCCAAGAAAGCCAGGAGATCGGTGGCTCGCGTGGCGGAAAGCGCTCTTCTCGACATGGGATCAAGCTATCACGGAAGCCGAGGCATTCCAGCACAACTCGTCGAAATGCAGCAGGCCGGACTCGATCAAGAGCGGACCTAGACAGATAGAGGGAAAGCGGAATGCCTCGCGCACGACCGGGCCACCCCACCCCGTCCACAACCTGCACTAGACTTCGGGCATCACATCGTTCAAATGGGGGAAAGTTGGGAGGGATCGTTTCTACGAAGCAGGGGAAGCTCGAGGGAGAGAACAACCAATGGGGTGAGTCCTTCAAGGGGATCCCCTTCGCGCGCCCGCCCATCAACGGGCTTCGTTTTCGAGCGCCCGAGCCACCGGAATCGTGGAGGGGCAGTCGCCCGGCGACGAGCTTCGGGCCCGCCGCGCCTCAGGTTGGCCCCGTCAATCGCATGATCCGCGGCCTGATCGGTGCGGCGGGGAGTCGTCAGAGTCAAGACTGCCTCTATCTGAATGTCTGGACGCCCGCATGCGACTCCGCGCGGCGTCCCGTCCTCGTCTGGATTCATGGAGGCGCGTTCATCCTCGGATCGGGATCGACCCCCATTTATGCCGGGGGGCGACTCGCCAGCCATGGCGATGTCGTGGTCGTCACGATCAACTACCGCCTGGGTGTGCTCGGCTTCCTGGACTGGCGGGGCCTGCACGGGCGAGGGGATCATCCCCCCGCGAATCTCGGGGTCCGTGACCAGATCGCTGCCCTCGAATGGGTCGGAGAGAATATCGAGGCCTTCGGCGGAGATCCCGAGAACGTCACCCTCTTCGGCGAGTCCGCGGGCGCCATGAGTATCGGCACGCTGCTCGGCGTGCCCTCCGCACGAAATCTCTTTCACAAAGCGATCCTGCAGAGTGGCGCCGCCCACAATATTTCGACCGAGGCCAAGTCAAAACGAGTGACCGAGTATTTCGTCGAATCTCTCGAACTCAACGACCCCTCACCCGAGACCATCGCCGAGCTGCCCGTGCTCGATCTGATGCAGGCGCAAGCTCGAACCACACTGGGAATCGGCCTCGACGACGGGATGATGGCCTGGCAACCCTGCATCGACGGCGACCTGATCCCCGAACAGCCCCTGGTCGCCATCGACCGCGGAGATGCCGCTGAGATCCCAATCCTGATCGGGACCAATCGCGACGAGTTCAAGCTTTTCACCTTCGCGGATCGCGGCCGAATGGACGACGCCGAATTCGTCGAGCGCTTGCAGCGGATCGCTCGCAAAGCCGACGCGGGGGAAGATCGCGTCGTCGAGCGGCTGATGGGAACCTATGGCCCCAGAACCGGCGAACGCAGACGTGACGGCAAGCAGCGCTGGGTCGCCCTCCAGAGTGATCGGATCTTCCACTATCCCGCCACCCGCCTGGCCGATGCCCAATCGGCTCACCAACCCGATACCTATACCTACCTCTTCGAATGGATGCCGCCCGTGGTCGGACGTGCGCTCGGGGCATGTCATGGCCTCGAACTTCCCTTCGTTTTTGGCGGTGTGCGCTCGGTTCTGATGCGCGCGGGACTCGTCATCGACCGCTCGGCAGGCCCTCTCAGCGATTCCATGCAAGAAGCCTGGACTTCCTTTGCCCGCACGGGCCAACCCGATCTGGGCGAATCTCCCGACTGGCCCGCCTATGAGTCCCGACGGCATTACACGATGAGCCTTGGAGGAAAGCGCGGCGTGCTGAAGGATCCGCATGAAGGCGCGCGCAAGTTCTGGGAGCCCCTGATCCCGAACGGCGAAGTCTCCTCCGCCTGATGCCAATTCGTCCGTTTCGGGATCCCGGGCCTGTCTCGACTTCCCTGAAATTGCTCGTGATTCGACGGCTCGCGAACCTCGGCGAGTTCACCATCCGATATTGGAACTCTTGACTCTCCAAGCCTGCGGCCCACGAGGATCGGGATGCGCATTCCCGAACTCGGCCGACGAGCCGGCGTCCCCGCCACGACGATCACGTACTATGTCCGCGAGCGCTTGATTCCCACCGGCCAGCGCAACCAGGCGACCTACTACGAAAATCGCCTGCAGAGGCTGGAGTTGATCCGAGCCCTACGCGAGGTCGCGCACCTGCCCCTCGAGGTCGTGCGGGAAGTCCTCGACCAGCTCGACAAACCCTGGGGAGAGGGCGATCCGATCGGCGCCGCAATGGATGCGATCTACCGGGTGCCCGATCGCGATCGAAATGCGGCCAAGCGGGAGGAATTCGAGGCGATCTGTGGCGAAGTCGACGAACTCATGCGCGGACTCGACTGGGTGCTCTCCGAAGCCACAGACGTCTCCCATCATCTGAACGTCGAGGTGCTCGCCGATGCCATCGCACAGATGCGACGCTATATCGAACCCAATTTTCCGGTCGAGCGCCTGCGCGGATACGCAGCCGCAGCCTGGCATTTCGCCGAAGCGGCCCACGCGTCCATGGAAGATCGAGTCCCGCTGCCCGGAGATGATCTCGTGGATGCGACGGGCACTGCGACCCTGGGGACGCTGATCCTCGAGCCCTCGATGATGAGCCTCGTTCACTCGGCGCTGGCGATACGCTCGGTTCATATCTCGAACGGAGTGCCGCTTCCTCCGGTCAGCTAGCGGGACACGCGTCAACCGGGAAAATTCCCAGACCATCGACCCGGAAACCAGGACAGGGGCGCGGTCATCGAGCTGTACTCCCTGAAATTCGCCTGATCACCCGAAAATGGGACACAACGCCCCGTCCTTGTGGGGTAGGACACCCCACAGCCGGCCTCTCGTGGGCCCTGAGATCGGCGCGAGCGCTTCGGGTCGGCGCTCAGATCGCAGTCTTCGAGGGAGCTCAGGGAACGGATCGGTTCTGTTAGGTGGGTTTCAGCCGAACCGAGCGAAGTGCCTCAACTGGTTGCAGGCAGCACTCGGAAATGCCGTTCCCGCTTGCCAATCAGCTCGATAGAATCAAAACACCAGTCATCGAAAAAAAGGAATTAGAGTCATGATCCAATCAGAACCCGAAATGATCGAAATTCTCCCCGAAATGAAGGAGCGCCTCGATCGATTCCGCGAGGAGCACAAGAACGACAAGCTCGGAGACGTCGGGAGCCGTGTGATCCTCGAGGACGAGCACGTGAAGATCTGGGAAATGACGCTCGAGCCCGGAGAGGCGAGCGCATTGCACCGCCACGACCACGACTATTATCTCGCGATGTACCAGGGCGATTTCGTCGCGGGCGTAACGCCCGAAGGAAGCGAAGTCGAGAGTTTCGTATGCCGCCTTCCAAAAGGTGGCAACACGGTGTCGGTTCCCAAGGGTGGGACGGAATGGGCCTTCAATGTGGGCAACGAGACCTTTCGCGAAGTCATGATCGAGCTGAAGAAGCCCTGAGCACGACAAGGCTCAAACCGAGGAACTCTAATTGAATGAAGGAAGATCGCGCGAAGTCGATCTCCAAGAGGAATGGCGCGGCATGCAACGCCGCATCGTCCATCTCCTTGAGGGCGACCAGAAGAGCGATTTCGCGGACGAAATACTCGAACTCGATCCCAGGGTCTATACCGACCCGAAGCGTTTCGAAGCCGAGCGCAAGAAGATCTTCCTGGAGGGCCCCATGCTCGTCGGACTCTCCGGCGAGCTCTCCGAACCCGGCGACCGCATCTTATTCGATGCAGCGGGACCACCGATTCTCGTCATCCGGGGGGAAGATGGTGCCCTTCGTGCCTTCCTCAATATGTGCACGCATCGCGGGGCAAGATTGGTCTCGAACTGCGACCCCGCAAAGCAACTCCTCTGCCCCTTCCATGGCTGGGTCTTCGATCTCGAAGGACGCCTTGCGAGCATGCCCCTCAAACACGCCTTCGAGGGGATGGGTGACGAGGCCCGAGGCCTCATCCGGGTACCGGTCGCCGAGCGGCACGGAATGGTCTTCGTCCGAGTTCGCCCGCTCGAGGGGGGCGGGGAAGAACTCGATCTCGAGGACTTTCTCGGGCCGATCGGCCCTCTCCTGGACGCCCTCCAGCTCGACACGCTTCGTCTGATCCGCGCCGACCGAATCGAAGCGCACACCAATTGGAAGCTCGCCCTCGACATGGGGCGTGAGGTCTACCACGTCCCGGCCGTCCACAAGAACACCATCGCGGCCAATCTCTACCCGCATGTAGCGATCTTCGACTGTTATGGCACCCATAGCCGGTTCAGTGGCGGCAGCAAGGATTTTGCGGCGCTCGTCGGGAAGCCGGAAGCGGAATGGCCCGCGATGAACTACCAGGCCGTGCATTATCTCTTCCCCAACACCACGCTCTCCTTCACACATTCTTTCGACACCGAGACACCGGTCGTAACGATGTCGCGAATCTTTCCGGGCGAGTCGATCGGGGAAGCGGTGACCCTTCTGGCGACCTATCGACGCGGAGAGGCGAAGCACGTGGCGGACGAACAGATCTCTGCGATGCACGAAGCCGTCGTCGGAATCGTCGGGACGGAAGACTACGACGTCGCCCACACGGTCTGGAAATCCATCGAACACGGTTCGCCTGGGATCCCCTTCTTGCTCGGACGCAACGAACTCCTCGTGCAGCGATACCATCGCGAGATCGCCGACCGAATCGGCATGCCGCTCCCTGAGCGAGGCCGCGGATAGCGAGGGCGAGACTAGACCACCGGGGCGCGCCTCCCCTGTCGTGAGTGAGCTGTCATGGATGATCGGATTGGTGACCCATCTCATCTTCCTCCTGCTCCACGGAGTGCCCCATTTCAAGCGAGTCCACGGTCTCCATCACGAAGCGCGCAAGCCAACCCACATCGGTGCCTTCTACGTGCATCCACTGGAGACCTTCATCGGCCAGGCGCTCTTTATCGGTTCGGCCGTCGGGCTGGGAGCGGTCTTCGGCCCCATCCACGTGGGGTCAGTCGTGGTGGCCGACCTGATCTACCTCCAGATCCATACCATCAACCACACCTATATCGATCTGCCCTTCTTGCCCTTCAAGTCCCTCGATTGGATCACCACGAGACACGCGATCCATCATATCGACATGAGCAAGGGCAACTACGCAACGATCACGATGATCTATGACTACGCCTTCGGGACGCTCGATTGAGCCCCGAGTGACCCCGATCGAGGGTGGAGATGACTCCACCCCTCGTCGCGACCGACTGGAACTATTTCGAGCGGCTGCGGAGAACGCTGCCCGGGGACTCGCCCTGGTATTCTCCGTCCTTCATGAAGACCCGACCGTTGACCAGCGTGTAGTCGTATCCCGAAGCCTTCTGGACATATCGGAAGGCCCCGGCCGGAAGATCATCGACGTATTCCGGCGGATGGACTCGAAGAGCGTCGAGATCGATGACGTTGATATCCGCGAAGGCGCCTTCTCGCAGCACGCCCCGGTCTGTGATCCCCAGGAATTCCGCGGGTTCCGATGTGAGTTTTCGGATCCCTTCACCGAGGGGAAGGAGCCCGCGCTCCCCGATCCAGTAGTTCAAGAAATAGGTCGAAAAGCTGGTGTCACAGATCTGACCCACATGCGCACCAGAATCTGCGAGTCCGAGCAGCATATGAGGATCGCTCAACATGCGTCCGACTTCCTCGATATCGTAATTCGCGAAGGGGAAGATATAGGAAGCCTTCCCATCGGACTCGAGCAGGGAGTCGACGAAAGCATCCGCCGGACTCACCCCGAGACGCTTGGCAATCGCCCAGAGGCTGCTGTCGTCAGAGAAGTCATATCTCGCGTCTCCGTCTTCCACGACCAGCTTGTGAATCATCGAGAGCTGCCCCTCGGTCGACACCTCATTGCCGGCACGCACGAGTTCGGCACGACGCACGGGGTCGCGCAACGCCTCCAGCCGCTCCTCGATACTCAGTTCCTTGAGGGCGAGCCACTCGACGCTCTGATCGAAGGGCGTGATATTCGCCAAGCCCACGACGACGCCCACACTGCGCACCTCGGTTTGCGGGCTCAGGCGTGCACCCTCCGCGTTCGCCTGATCGACCTGATCGAGAATGTCGCGATAGAGCGTTGGATTATCCCGGATCTGGACCACGGCAAAGGTGAAGGCGCAACCGGTCTCGAGCGAAATGCGTCGCATCATCTCGACATCGCGCCGATGGGGCTCGGGATCGCCGCTCTCCACGGCAGAGACCCAGCCGAAGATCCCATGACCGGCCTCCTCGATGACACGACCGAAGGCCATCAACTCCTCGAGCGCAGCAAAGGTGCCGGGCACCTTGCGGCCATCGGGCGTCGAGTGGACGAGCGAACGAGACGTCGAGAATCCGAAGGCGCCAGCGTTCATCGCCCCACGCACCGACTCACGCATCACTTCGAGCTCCTCCTCGGTCGGATCGGCTCCTTCTTCCATGCTCCGGTCGCCCATGCCGAGATAGCGAACGGCGGTATGCCCGACGAGGGACGCCACGTTGATGCCCATCGGAAGTGAGTCGAGGGTATCGAGATAATCGCCGAAGCTTCCACCTGCGAAGCGACTGCCCGCCAGGATCGCAGCCGCGGGAATATCCTCGACGCTCTCTAGCAGTTTCACTAGGAAGGATGCTTCTTCGGGTCTGACCGGGGCGAGGCTCAGCCCACAGTTCCCGTTGAGCATCGTCGTAATACCATGCCAACAGGGGGACGAGGCCTTCGGATCCCACATGACCTGGGCATCCATATGGGAATGGAGATCCACGAATCCCGGGGTGACGATCTTACCAGTCGCATCGATGACCAGTTCAGCCTCTTCCGAAACATCTCCGACGGACACGATGCGATCCCCTTGGATCGCGACGTCCGCACGCCGCGGTTCGCTGCCGGTTCCATCGACGATCTGACCCCCTCGAATGACGACGTCATGAGCCATGTCCACTCTCCTTCAATGATCTTGAATCGCCATCGTGGCGACCGATGTAGCGGGGGCACTCATCGAGAACCCCCGGACTTCCTCAGGAACCGAAATCGACCGGACAGGTGACCACCCGCTCGAAGAGCCCGAGCGTCTGGAATTCCTTCTCCTCGTGCAACACGGTTGCGCCCACGGGCAGGAAATCCATGGCCGCATCGATCATGCAGACCAGTTCCCCTCGTGCCAGATTGGAGCCCATACAAAAATGTGGGCCGATCCCGAAGGTCAGCAAATCCTTCGGGTTGCGATCGATATCGAATTGTTCCGGATGCGGGTAGACTGCCGGATCATGGCTGGCGCCCCCGATACTGAGCAGGAGCTGCTGGCCTTTTCGAATCTTCCGGCCGTGCAGGTCGAAGTCCTCGACCGCAAAGCGTTGCATTCCGCTCAGCCCGCCAAAGGCATAACGCAGCACCTCGCTCACAGTCTGGGGGATCAGGGATCGATCCTTCCGCACACGCTCGAGGGCCTCAGGATGATCGAGCAGGGTGCTGAGCGCCAGCATACCGCCGGTCGCCGTAGTCTCGCTGCCCGCAGCCAGCATGATGCTCACCTGGGCGATGACATCATCTTCGGTGAGCTTGTCCTCTCCGTGTCGTGCGGCGAGCAGGTCGGAGATCAGATCCTCACGCGGAGAGCCCTTGCGTGCCCGCACGGTGCCGCGCACCCAACCCGAGAGTTCGACGTAGGCGCTCTCGGCGCGGTCCCTGATTTCGTCGCTAACGAAGCCGAAGAAGCCCTGGATGGTCTCCTGCGCGAGCTGACTGAAACGATCCTCGTCGACATCGGAACCGCCGACTCCCGTGATCGCGGAAATCACCGCGTTCGGAATGGGTGTGGTGAACTCCTCCATGATGTCCACGACGCCCTTGCGACCCTTCAGCGGCTGGGCGAATCGAGCTACGACTTCGCGAATCTGGCCGTCCATGCGCTCGACGCCTCGGGGCGTCAGCCCGGAGGCGAAGAGCTTGCGCTGCCGCGCATGTTCCTTGCGTGAAACCGCGACCAATCCGTGATCATCGATCCAGCGGAAGATGCTCTTTTCCGCAGGGCGCACATAATGTGCCCACTTACGACGGTCGGGACTCAATCTCGGGTCGGTAAAAAGGCTGCGTACATCCGAATAGCGGCTGATCAGCCAGCAATCCATTTCCTCGACCCAGTGAACAGGATCCTCCTCGCGCAGGCGCTCGAGCACCTCGAAGGGATTCCTCCGGGCTGCCTCTGAATCGATCATGATCGAGGGGGCATCGGTCTGTGCGCTCATGCCGTCTCCTTGGAATCACTGCTGATGACGAGCTGCCGGGCTCATCCCTTTCGGAAATACGGAATCAGCTTCTCACCGATATTCCGAATCGTCTCGAGCTGTGCCCATTGCGGCACCGTGCCCATCTGGCAGATGAAAAGCACTTCGTCGACACCGGCTTCCTGCAGGCGGGTGACATAACCGATCGCGTCGTCCACGGTCCCGTAGGCGTGATTCGGATTCAACAACGCCATCGTCGGATCGGCAAAATCGACGATGATCTCTTCCGAGGCCCAGCGCGATTTAATCACCTCCTCACCGGTCGTCTCATCGACCCGCAAGTCATCGTCCGCCCATTTCGTGTGATCCGGCATGGCGCCACCCGCGTACCAATAGGCCAGGGACTCCATGAAATAGCGTTGGCCCCGAACTCCGATCTTCCGCGCCTCCTGTCCGTCTTCGAGAACGATCGCTGGACAGAGCGCCGCAAAATGTTCGATCGGATTGAAGCCGACTTGATCTTCCGACTTTCGCGAGGCCCAGTTCTTGCGGTAGAGATCGTTCTTCTTGGCCACCTCGTCCGGACCACCGAAACCCAATACGAGCGCACCCATTCCCCGCCGCCCCGCGGTCTCGAGCGATTCCGAGCGGGTACAGGCAAGGTACATGGGCGGATGGGGATCCTGATGAGGCTTGGGATGGATCGGGCGCTTCGGAATCTCGATGTACTCGCCGTGATGTTCGATCTCGTCTTCGACGAACATGCGCGGAATCAGGTACATCGACTCGTCGATCTGGGGCTGGAGCGTCTCGAGGTCATACCCGAATGACCCCGCCTCCTGCTGGGTACCGCCCTTGCCCACGCCGAAATGGAGCCGACCCTTGGAGAGCAGATCCAATGTGGCGATTCGCTCCGCCACCTTGATCGGGTGATTCATCGCCGGAGGCAGGCACACGACACCGTGTCCCACGTGGATGCGCTCGGTCTTGCCGGCAATAAAGGCCAGGAAGGTCTCGGGCGCCGACATGTGTGCGTAATTAGTGAGCGCCGTGTGCTCCACGGCCCAGATCACATCGAATCCCATCTCCTCGGCCAGCACACATTGCTCGACCATGTCATCGAAGACCTTGCGGTCTCCCTCCCGCGTGGCGTCGATGGTCTGCGCTTCGTAGATCAACGAAAATTTCAAGTGATCGGCTCCCGGAAAGAATCCTCTTCTCGGCCTCGACAACTGGCTTGGCGAGACCGAGAAGAGGGTCGGCAGATCAGAGAATCAGTCCAGGTGGTAGACCTTCGAAGCCGTTCCTTCGAGCACCTTCTGGACCACATCCTTGGGCTGTCCAGCGAGCGCGCGATCGATGTAGTCGCGCGGCGGATCAGCGGGCGTCGCGGGCCCCGGAGACATGCTGGTCGGATGCGGATAATCGGTCTCCCACATGATGTTGTCCGGGAAGCGTTCCAATGCCGAGCCCAGGGCAAATTCTTCGAACCAGAAGCAACCGTAGATCTGGCGCTCGAAATATTCGCTCGGCAGCAAATCGAATTCCGGATGCTCCTTCGAAACGCCACCGTTTCGCCACTGCCAATCCATCGCCTCGAGCGCGCTGCAGATCCAGCCCACACCGCTCTCGACCGAAACCATCTTGAGATTCGGGAAGCGATGACAGACGCCGCCGAAGATCACATCCGCGAGCTGCTTCGAGTTGTCGGCGAAGATCGTCGAGGAGACACGAGCGAAATTGGCCTTGGGGCCGCCGCCAGCACCGAACTCCTCCGCCATATCCTCGAAGGACCCCCCCCCGATATGGAAACTGATCGAGAGGTCGTGATCTTGTGCCGCCGCATAGACGCGGTCCCAATGAGGCTCGAAGAGCGCGGGCTCACCCCAGGCCTTGGGCTGGTTGCAGGCGAGCACCGCCTTGTGACCGAGGGGCGCGCAGCGCTCGATCTCCCCGACCCACGCGTCTACGTCCCAGAAGGGCGCGGCCATCACCGGAATCAGGCGCTTGGGATCGGCACTACACCATTCGACAAGAAAATCGTTATAGGCCTGCACGCACGCCAACATCAGGTCCGGATCCTTGAGGCTCAGGAATGCCCCCGAACCGAAGCCACCCGCGTTCGGATAGATGATCTGGGCGTAGACGCCGTCCTTGTCCATGAAATCGAGGCGAGCCTTCGAATCGTAGGACTCGATCGGGCACTGGTCGAAGGTCATCCGACTCTCGGGGAAGGTACCGTCGAAGCCGGCGGCGGTGACCATCCCAGGTCCCATGCCGGCATTCTGGCCGCCCATGATCCAGACGTCCCTGCCTTCGACGCACTCGAGGCGAGGCGCGTCATCCGCCCATTTCTTGGGCAGGCGAGAGGTCCACGTGTCGGGCGGTTCGGTGACATGGGTATCGGTATCGATCGCACGGTACTGGTCAAAGAAAGATTCACTCATCGGCTATTCTCCTCGTCGGTTGTGAAAGTTCGACGTGTGGTGGTTTCCTGCGAAATCATCGCCGTAACGCTGCCGGGTCAGTCCTGAAAGATGCTCTTCTCGGGCCCGATGCGAGTCCCGGGGGCGTTCTCCTCCCTCATCTCGGGAAGCTCTCCTGCGGTCGGGAGCTGCCCTTGCACCGCGGCAAACTCGACGTCGAAGCGCTCACGATATTGGGGATCCAGATCGTCGCGATACTGCGCCGAGGGCAGCCCCGCGTGACGATCGGACGAGATGAGGAGATGGCGATCCACCGAGGGTTGCCCCGTTCTTCCCGGCCTGCGGCCGGCGTGATCTTCTAGGTTCGTTTCAAAATTCTGGAGAGAAGCGCAGCGACGTGTTGTGCACGCGCTGCCAACGGATAATCGTCGAAATGAACCCATCCGAGTGTGAGCGAGGAGTAGGCGCCGAAGAGGATCTCCGTCAATGCATCGAGATCTTCTTCGCAGACCTCTCCACCCGCGACACCGGATTCCAGGAAGCCTCGGAAAATCGAATGGAGTCGGCGATCCTTGTCCGCCGGCGACTCCTGATAACCCAGCGCGATCATCTGCGCGACCAGGTCTCTTTGCCCAGGCCCGAAGGTCTCCGAATAGCGCGCGACCAGTTCGAAGAGCGAATGGAGCTTGTCGCTCATCGAACCCACTTCTTTTGCGAGCTCCTCGACGTTCTGCGCGAGTGTGTCCTGCGACTCATCGACGATGGCTCGAAGCAGATCGAGTTTGGTCGGAAAATGATTGAAGAGCGTGCCGTAGGCGATGTCGGCGGACTCGCAGATTTCGACAACCGTCGTGGCATCGAAGCCCGTTTCCCGAAAACGCATCAGCGCGGCCTCGAGGATGCGACTTCGCATCTCAAGGCGTCGGCGCTCACGCCGGGCAGAGCCTGTCGGCTTGGGGGGGTGCGGTTCGCTCATTCGGAAAAACTATACTTGGGTTCAAGATTAGATTGCAAGTACGAATCTGATGGGCGATCCGCTCTTAGACTTTGCCTCAGAATATAAATCAATAACGATTTCTATTACTTATCCGTTCCACCACTGGGGCCAGTCAGATTGGGTCGCGTCCGACCCGGGCAGAATCCGTCCACGCGAGACGCTTCAGCGGGCGAGCCAGAGGCCCGAAAACCGGCTCGTCGCCCCCCATCCCTGGGCGAACCAGCTGGGTTCGCTCCGCCTTGCGGCGACTCGTCACGAACCTTCGCGGCGAAACCAACCAAGGAATCGCTCCGCACTCCCCGACCTCGGGCCACCGACCCCGGCGATTCCGTCGCACGCCAGGCGTCGACCGGTCCCGGCCCGAATCTGGAATATCATTGCCGGCTCAAGGCCCGCCCGTGACCGAGCGAAACCGATGCAATGGGAACAGATCAATGACGACTTCTGAGACACGCGCCAGATCTACGCCACCGGAGGCCGAACATTTCGATGTCGTGATGGTCGGTGCCGGCATCTCTGGTATCGGCGCCGCCTATCACCTCAAAGAGCAGTGCCCCGAGAAAAGCTTCGTCGTTCTCGAAGGTCTGGAGAGTTTTGGCGGGACGTGGCTCATTCATCGCTATCCGGGTATTCGCTCCGACAGCGATCTCTACACCTTCGGCTATCGCTTCAAGCCGTGGATCGGTCCGCCGATCGCTACCGCTGAAGAGATCCTCTGTTATATGGGCGAAGTCATCAGCGAGAACGCTCTCGGCCCGCATATCCGTTACGGACACAAGATCTTTTCGGCGAGCTGGTCGAACGCTGAGAAGCGCTGGACCCTCGAAGGCACTCGAGCGGAAACCGGTGCCGCCTTCCGCTTTACGACGAATTTCCTCTGGATGTGCCAGGGCTATTACAGGCACTCGCAGGGTTATACCCCTCGATGGAAGGGCATGGAGGATTTCGCCGGCGAGATCATCCACCCACAGACCTGGCCGGAAGACCTGGAATACCGGGACAAGAATGTCGTCGTGATCGGCTCGGGTGCGACGGCCGCAACGGTCGTCCCGGCGATCGCTGCCGATTGCAGCCACGTCACACTGCTGCAACGCTCCCCGACCTATTTCATTCCGGGTCGAAACGAGAACGAACTCGCCGACCGTTTACGTGAGCTGGAAATCGACGAATCCTGGGTTCACGAAATCACGCGCAAGCAGATCATCTACGACCAGGCCGAGATCACGCGCAGGTCTTTCGACGAACCGGAAGTGCTGAAAGAGGAGCTTCTCGGAGGCGTTCGCGCATTCCTGGGTCCCGATTTCGACATCGAAAAGCATTTCACACCCGTCTATCGCCCCTGGAGACAGAGGATCGCCTTTGTTCCCGACGGCGACATCTTTCAGGGAATCGCTTCTGGCCAGGCCTCCATCGTGACCGAGGAGATCGATCGTTTCACGCAGAAGGGCATCCGCCTCGCGTCCGGAGAGGTCCTCGAAGCCGATATCATCGTCACTGCCACGGGATTCAACCTCAGCGTACTCGGCGACATCGACTTCACTGTTGACGACGAACCGATCGACTTCTCGAAAACTGTCACCTATCGCGGGATGATGTTCACCGGCGTGCCTAACATGCTGTGGATCTTCGGATATTTTCGTGCGAGTTGGACGCTGCGCGTGGACCTGCTGGGTGATTTCGTATGCCGTCTTCTCAATCACATGGAAAAGAAGAACGCGACGAAAGTGACGACGGTCCTTCGCCCCGAGGATGAGGATATGCCCCTGCTGCCCTGGATGGATCCCGAGAACTTCAACCCGGGCTACCTGATGCGGAGCATGCATCTCTTGCCCAGACGGGGCGACAAGCCGGAATGGCAGCATACGCAGGACTACTGGGCCGAGACGCACGAGATCCCAGCAATCGACCTCGACGCCAATGAGTTCGATTACGAGTGAGTCGACTGCACGCATCCACGAGCACGCCCCGAACACGCCACAGGGGGTCGCCACGCGGCCTATCGCACATCACGCCCCGAAGACGGGGGGTTGATGCTCGACGAAGCCGCGCTTCGCGCCCTCGGCGACGCCCGCTGGCAATGCGGCGATGGAACCGGCGAGTGTCGTCGTCGTGGCGAGCAGCTCCCCTGAATCGACGACACGATTGGCCAACCCGATTGCCAGGGCTTCGTGCGCATCGTAGTTTCGGCCCGTGAGGCACATCTCGCGTGCCGGTCCCGTACCGACGACGGCACGCATCAGGTCGTAGCTCGCTGCGGCACCAAAATGCACCTGCGGCTGCCCAAAGATCGCGGCGGCCCCGGCGATCCGGAAATCGCACATCGCCGCCAGGTCGCAGCCACCTCCCAGCGCCGGGCCGTTGACGGCCGCGATCAGTGGCTTGCCAAAGGTGAAGACCCGCCGGTGGTACTCGTTCGCTTCGACGAATACCTCTTCCATCGCGCCCCCGAGAAGCTCGGCGCGATCGAAGCCCGCACAGAATGAGGAACCCGCTCCTGTCATGACGACGGCGCGAATGCTTTCGCTCTTCTGAAGCTCATCCAACCTTGCCATGATTTCGTGCCGAAGCGCGAGCGAGAGCGCGTTTCGCTTGTCCGGGCGGTTCAGCGTCAGGATCGCGAGGCCGTCCATCTCTTCCACGAGGGTCAACGCGTCGGTCATGGTTCAACTTTCCTTCCAGTCACGATGCTCGTCGCCGGCCCCACACATCATGTTGCGGACAGCCTGATGGGGAAGACGGCGATTCGCCGTTTCGCGCTGCCCGATGGTCTTCTATCCGACCGCCTCCGGCCAAACCGGCCCGATCTCCAGAAGCCGATCGACCGCGGGGCGATCGGCGGGGCCATCGCCGACATGGTGAAGAACGATCCTCCCCTCTGCGTTGATGAGCACGTCTCCTCCGCGTTGGCTGATATCACCATCGGACTCTCTCAACTTCTCTCCCCGGTAGAGTGCCTTGGCATAGACCCACCAGGTCTTGGGACCCCAGATATCCCAGAAACTCGCTGTGAGCATCCCGTAGCCGTGATACAACGCACGGGATTCATCGAGCAGGAGCGGCCACTCGAGCTTCGTCTCCTCGACGTAGGTTCGTGCGAGAACTCCCGCTTCGAATGTCACCACTGCGACTGAGATGCCCCGGGCCGCAAGTTCCGCTTCGTGCTCTCGCAACTGCGAGAGGTGCGCGATGCAAGGCAGTCAACCCAGGTGGCGGTGGAAGACGAGTAGAAGATAACGGCCCTCGAAATCCGCCATGGAGAACTCGGCACCGTTGGCGTCTTTGAGTGTGAAGGGAATCGCCGAAGAATCGACCAAGGATCTCATTCACGGAAATGTAGTGGACCGATTCGGCGACCGCATTTCCTCGACGGCACCGGAGACGAACGTTTCAGCCACACTCGCGTTCTCCTGAAACGGCCTCCACAAAACCTCCTTTCGTCGACCCGAGAACACGTTCGCTCCCACCCCAACCCCCTGCCCGCCGGCGATCGATCGGCTGGCCGCTCACCAGCGGGGCGTAGATACGCGTCCTCGTCCTCCGCGCTAGACTCGACGGCGTCTCGAGGAGGATTCGATGATGCAAACGGGCGGGAATCTCTTCGACGAATGGCGTTCGATGCAGAGGCGCCTGGTGAAACATATCCGCGAGCCGCGCTCATCGGATCTCGCTGATTCTTCGATGGCCATTCCCGCCTCGGTCTATACCGACCCCGATCGCTTCGAAGCCGAACGTCGGAAGATCTTCGGCGAGCTACCGCTGCTCGCCGGATTCTCGAGTGACCTTCCCGAGCCCGGCGATCGCCTTTTCTTCGATGCCGCGGGGCCCCCCATCGTCATCATTCGGGGTCGAGATGGTGTCGTTCGCGCTTTTTTGAATCTCTGTCCGCACCGCGGAGCGCGGCTCGTCGTGGACTGCGAGCGTTCGAGCAGGCTGACCTGCCCCTTTCACGCCTGGAGCTTCGATCTCGAAGGCCGGCTTGCGAACACGCCCCACCCGCTCGCCTTCGAGGGCCTCGCAAAGGACTCTCTGCACCTCATCGCCCTGCCCGCCGAAGAGTGGCAGGGGATGATCTTCGTGAAGTCGACACCGGGCGAGGATCTCGACATCGAGGCCTTTCTGGGCGAGATCGCCCCACTTTTCGCAGCGCTCGATCTCGGCGCGCTCCAATGCGTGCGAAAGGATCGATTCGAGGTCGAATCGAATTGGAAAATCGCCCTCGACACCTTCTGTGAGACCTACCACGTCCCGGCGCTGCATCAGAAATCGCTGTCCCGAAACCTGATCCCCTATGTGACGATCTTCGATCACTACGAGCGACACCATCGCTACAGCGGGCCGGGCGTGGACTTCGCCGAACTCGTCGATCAACCCGAGTCTGAGTGGTCGACGGGTGGCTACCAGGCCGTCCACTTTCTCTTCCCGAACACGACGATCGCCTACACGCACGCCCTCGACGGGAAGACCCCGGTCGTTTCGATCTTCCAGCTCTTTCCGGGCGAAACCGTGGGCCAATGCGTCACGATCGGATCGACCTATCGTCGTCGCGACGCGCCCGACGCCTCGGACGCGCAGATCAGCGAGATGCACGACATCGTGCTCGACGTCGTCATCAACGAGGATTACCCGGTCGCACGAGATACGTTCACGTGCCTCGCGCATGCGCCCAGAGATTTCGAGATCGTCCTCGGGCGCGCCGAGGCGCTCCTGCTTCACTACCATCGCGACATCGCGGACGCGATCGAGATGAAACTTCCCTGATCCGGGTGGCCGACGCTGGTCGGGACCACGGGGGGACGCGCGCTACCCCTCGAGGCGGATCGCCTGTCGGGGGCAGAGCCGCTCGGCGTCCTTCATGGCAGCCCGATGCACCTCGGGAACCTCCTGCATCAGCAGGGTGAGCGTGTCGTCTTCCTCGACGCGAAACACCTCGGGGCACGCCTCCATACAAAGCGCGTTGGCCTCACACAGATCTGTATCCACCAGCACCTTCATGACCTTCTCCTCCTGCGTTGTGATCTTGTCACGAGGCGTCGTGCCCCTTCGAGAGCCCGGCCTCGCCTCCTGATTCTACCCGACGCGGATGGGCAACGATGAGAACCCCTGTACGAACTCGGTTCGAAAACGCGTCGAGTTGTTCAGGTCGACCTCATATTCCGGATAGCGCTCGAGTATCGCCTCGAGGCATACCTTGCCTTCCATACGCGCGACATGGGTCCCCAGACACGCGTGATGCCCGGCACCGAACGAGAGAAAGCGGGGGGCACAACGAGCGATGTCGAAGGTGTCCGGGTTGTCGAACTCCCGCTCGTCTCGATTCGCCGAGGAGTAGAGGAAGATCACGGGCTGGCCGGCTTTCAGCGTCTTCCCCTGGATCTCGATGTCGCGCTTCACCGTCCGACCGAGAAACTGGGTCGGCATGTCGTAACGAAGCACTTCGTTGAAGGCGTCCGTCGCACCGCTCGGATCCTTGGCGAGTGCAGCGCGCTGATCCGGGTACTCCCAGAGGCGCCGCATGCAGCTCGCGAAGACCTTTGGAAAGGTTTCCGAGCCACCGATCACGAGCATCACGACATGCGACGCCGCATCGGCGTCGGAGAAGCGCTGGCCGTCGAGATCGAAACTGGCGAGTCGGCTGAGCGCCTCCGGCGAATCCGTGGGGGCCTTCCGGTGCGCCTTCACCTTGTCTTCGCAATAACTGACCAGCTCGTTCAGCGAGGCGAGACCCTTCTCGGTTACACCGCCCGAGTCCGGATCGTGATGGAAGAAGCCCTGAACCAACTTCGTCAGCTCCGGACCATCTTCGACCGGCAGCCCGATCGCCAGGCAAGCGACGGAGACAGAGAGCAGCGCCGAAAAGTCGCTGATCGCATCGAATTCGTCGCGGCCAGCGACGTCGTCCAGTAGCTGCCCTGCGAGTTTGCGAACCACTGGCTCGAGAGCGCGTACGTGCTGGGGCATGAAGCATTTCCGGATCACACTCCGCAGCTGTGTATGGACCGGCGGGTCGAGCACGTTCAGCATCGGCGTGACGGCCTGATCCCGGGTCAGAAGTTGCGCCGGAGTCGTCCCCTTGGCCGCCATCAAATCGTCGTGCGACGAAGCGTCCCAGATATCCTGGAAGCGCGAGAGGGCCCATGCGTCGTATTTCTGCATGTAGTGGACCGGATCTTCGTCGCGAAGCCGCTTGTAGATCGGATGCGGATCGTTGCGCACTTCCTTGGAGAAGGGGTCGTAGTCAATCGCCATGGTCAAAATCCCTCTTGGTGGTGGTCAATACTGAATAGTCTCGTTATAGTAATACATATTCTGATTTAGAGAAGACGAATTTTGAGCTTTTTTCTGGCGATCTAAAAACGGAGGCCCCGTGGCGAAGAAAAGGCGTAGCTCACCGGTCGTGGAAGCACGGGAGCAGATGTATCGGGACGTCGTCCTCGATGCCGCCGAGCGCGTTTTCGGACGCGGCGGCTTCCACAACGCGAAGATGCAGGATGTGGCCAGGGAGGCCGGGATCTCCCTCAATACGCTCTACGGCACCTTTTCGAGCAAGCGCGACGTCTTCGAAGCGCTTCACGAGATGCGGGGCTCCGAATTCCTGGGGCAGGTCTCCGCGGCGCTGGCCGAGCCGGGGAATGCGCGCGAATCACTGCATCGCGGCATCATCGCCTTCGTCGACTACCTGATCCGACATCCCGACTATTTTCGCGTCGATCTGCGAGAGGGGCGCTCCTGGGCAATCGGCGATGTCGAAGCGAGTCCGGCCTTTCAGGCGGGCATCGCGAACTGGACGGACCTCGTGCGCCGCGGCGTATCGGAGGGGCTCTTCTACGACGAGGATCCGAGCGTGATGGCGGTGACCGCCTTTGGCGTCATGCAGATCCAGCTCGCCGCCTGGCTGGCGAAGCCCGAGCCGCCCGACGCGCCCCAGATCGCCGAACTCATCACGATCGCGCTGGAGCGCGCGCTCTGCCTTCCGGGCTAGGGGAAGACCGCGCGCGACGCGATCATGGGCGCCCCGGCACCCGCTCGCCCGGTCCCCACGAAATCAGAATTCGATCTGGGCTCTGACCTGGAAGGCGTGAATTTCGCTGCTGACGTTGCTCAGCAGATCGCCGGTATCGGCAACGTCCGCGTAGACGTAATTGAACAAGAGGCGAAGATCCGAGAAGAGATACCAGCTCAGGGCTGCTGTGATATTTCGCTCTTCGCCACCGTTCATGCCTTCATCCTGCAGATCGATCCACGAATAACGGGCCGCGATCTGAAAGGCACCCCAGCCTCCCTTCCCGAGACCGAAGGGTCGATTGGGGGTCACGCGACCAAAACTTCCCGACGTGGTCTTGTAATTCCGACTTTCTCCGGTGAGGAAATAGCTCGCCTCGACATAGACACTGTTCGCCTGCCAGTTCTCACCATCCCGATTGTCGAACCAGCCATTCTTCCATTCGGACTGCACCGAGAAGGGTCCCGTCACGAGCGCCAATTCGGCGGCGATCACTGTCGCACCATCGGTCGCAAAATTGCCCGTATCCAGGTATTTCTCCGCCTGGTGAATTTCTGGCCTCGAGGAGAACCCGGCCTCGCCCATATCAGCGAATCGATGTACGACCGAATAACCCAGATGAACGAATCGCTTCTTCTCCTGGTCGAGGTAGGGAAGTCCCGTGACGCGACCGGAAAGATCGAAATCCTCTTCTCTGCTGAAGAACTCGACGTCGCCACTGGTGACCGCAAAGATCCCGGCGGCCGTCGTCAAACGTTTACCCAGGTAGTGATTCTTGAATAACACGCCGAAATTTCGCCCCGGATCAAAGACCGTGGAGAGGGAGCGCTCGGCAAAGGTGAGATTCTTGCTGCTCGTCAACTGTTCGAGGCTGAAGGGCTCCTTTAAATGCCCCACGAGAATCGTACCCACGTGAGGAATATTCTTGATCCCGAGGTACTGATCCTTGAGCGACACGTCGCCGCCCGCAAAATCGAATTGGGTCTTGAAGACGACCCGGTCATAGAGATCTCCGGACACGTAGAGTCGCGTCCTTCGAAGTTCGACGCCCTCCCCGTCACCCCCGATCGGGGAGTAGGGCACGGGAGACGTGAGATCGAGAGCGCTGCTCAGCTCCGAGTCCGGCTGAATCGACGTAAAATCCGCCTGGAGACGACCCCCGAGCTTGATTTTCACCTGGCCATCGTTGCGGTTGAAATTGAGCGCATTCTCGTATGTCACGCTGAAGGCCTCGGGATCGACGGACGCGGACCGCTTCGCGGCTTCGTGTTCGGCCCGCTCGAGTTCGCGCAGTTCCTCGTAGCGCTCGTCACCAATCGTGCCTTCGTCACGCAAGATCTCGAGCACCTCCTCGCCGAAGCGTTTCTCCGCATCATTGGCGCGGGCTTCCACACCGGCCAGAATGGGCGCCACGGTCAGAACGAAGCTCAACAGCAGCTGAACTCCTTGCCGAGAATGAATCTGCATCTGATGGAGGCCTCGTCATCCGAAGGTCGAGCCCGGGCACGCGACCCGAAGACCGCCGGCGCATCGCTCGATGAGAATGCAGGGAAGGTTTAGCCCATCGCGGTCGGATGACTGCCAGGGAGCGTCCCCGGGTTCGCAGAATATCGGCCACCCAGGAGGAATGGTGCCCGATGCACCCGCTGGGAGCCCCGCCGCGTCAGATCGCCATCGTTCCGACTCACGAGCTGCCGCCCGGGCTCAGCTCGGAGCCGCTGACAGGCTCGGGGCGCGGGGCGCATCGGACGAAACGCCCCTGGTTTCTTCACGCGCAAAGGAAGCCATCATGCGCCGTGGGCCACCTGGCATCCGAGAGATCGAAGGACTGACCGAGCGAACCCAAGAAAGCCGAGGTCCGATCTGAGACCTCCACCGAAATCGGCCCGGAGACCTTTCCGCCCAGCCCACCGATCTTTAACGTGAGTCCCCATGAACCTCGCCCATCTCGACGCCACCGCTCAGGCAGATCTCATCCGCCGGGGGGAGCTGAGCCCCGTGGAATCGGTGGAGGCTGCGATCGACAGGATCGATCACATCGACCCCGCCCTGAACGCCGTCATCCATCCCCGTTTCGATCGCGCGCTCGCAGAAGCGCGCTCACTCGAGGTGGAAACCCAACCCTTCGCGGGCGTTCCGATCCTGCTCAAGGATTTCGGTTGCCCACAAGCGGGGGAGCCTCATCATGCGGGCCTCCGTGCCCTGCGCGATCATGGCTTCCGCGAAGAGCGGGACTGCTGGCTCGTAGAGCGCTTCCGCGCGGCGGGATTCGTCATCCTGGGACGCACCAATGCCCCCGAACTCGCCTGTGCTGCGACGACCGAACCGCTTGCCTACGGCCAGACGCATAATCCCTGGAGCCTCGACCACTCCACCGGCGGCTCGAGTGGCGGTTCGGCGGCAGCGGTCGCAGCGGGCCTTGTTCCGGTGGCACACGGGGGTGATGGCGGGGGCTCGATCCGAATGCCCTCCAGCTGCTGCGGGCTCGTCGGGCTAAAACCCGCACGCGGCCGATTGACTCTCGGCCCGGCCGATGGTGTGCATTGGGGAGGGCTGTCGACCGATGGGGTCATGACGCGCTCCGTACGCGACACGGCTGCGATCATCGACTGGGTGTCCGGACCGGGATGCGGCGATCCCTACGCAGCACATGCCCTCCCCCGCACGTTAGGCGACGCGCTGGTCGCCGGATCCGAGACGCCAACGAAGGATCGCCCCAAGCTTCGAATCGGTGTTCGGCACGAGGCGTTCGGTCTTGGAGACGCGACGCATCCCGAAGTCGTCGCGGCCGTCGGCCTGGCCGAATCCATGCTCGCAGAGTTGGGACACCAGCTACGGCCGGCCTCACCCGCAGCCCTCGACGAGGATGAAATCCCCGCGCTTCAGGGCATCGTCGTCGCGACCTGGGTAGCGGCGGCACTCGACGCCTGGGGCGAAAGGATCGGCCGGGAGATCCTTCTCGACGAACTCGAGCCCCTGAACGCCCTGACCGTCCAATCGGCCCGCAACCACACGGCTGTCGACTACACGCGCGCGGTCGGCCGGCTGCACGCATTCTCTCGTCGGGCCGTCTCCTGGTGGGAGGCGTTCGACCTCCTGCTCCTGCCGACGATCACCGATCTCACACCGCGGCTCGGCGAGATGCATGCGGACCTCACACCCGAGCAGGTGAGCGGGCTGAGAAAGAGACTCGGGTGGCTGACGCCTCCTTGGAATATCACCGGACAGCCCGCCATCTCGCTGCCCCTTGCATCGAGCGAGAAGGGGCTGCCGATCGGGATCCAGCTCGTGGCCGCCCCCGACCGAGAGGATCTGCTCATCGAAGTCGCCAGAACCCTAGAGCAGTCGGCGGATTGGGCGCGAAAGCGCCCCCCGGTACACGCCTGAGCGCATGATTTCGCTGCCCTGGGTCGCTCGCTGGCCGCGGGGCACGACAGAAATCGTTCTCCAAGACGGGTCTCCTCTCGGAGATGGCCCGGGCCCAAGCGTCATGACCGGTGGCGGCACGAGAGCGGAAAAACGGACCAGGCGGCGGCGCGCTGTGTGGCTCCTCGGGGGGCGGCGAGAAATAACCCCTTTTTCGTGGCTCCGACCGGAGTCTGATCAATCGCCGACATCGCCTCATGTGCCAGTCTCGGAATATCCGCCCCGGAGGGGGAGGTTCCTCGATCAGACTGAAGAATGAAGTGCCTGCGCGTAGATGAGATCGAGAAGCTCCTGCGGAACACCTCGCTGCTCGAGGGTCTTCCCAAAAGCGAGATCCGAAGCTCGCGCAGATTCTCTGTGAGCATTGCAGAGCTTCGGTCGTGATCGCCGAGAACGTCGGCCTCAACGAAGCGCAGACCCGCCTACGGAACCATCGGATGTTTCTGGCGGAACGCTTTGCGAAAGGCCATTCAGACGCGGGTCCGTTGCGGATCGAGCACGGCCTCTCCCAGCAACACCTGGCGGACAACATTGGCGTCAGATGCGCCATGGTCAATCGGCTGCTGCGTTCCTGGCGTGACCGGGGCTGATCAGAGACGCTCGCGGCGTCAGGACGATCCGTGATCCAGAGGGGCTCGAATCCTTCGTATCCAGCGAATCCTTCTCGGATTAGCCCCCTCGCAGACGGATCATCGACCGCGTGGAAACGCGCCACGACCGCAGCGCGAATAGATGGGATATGACCGCTCCCTGTCGAGCCGCACCGGGCGAACTCGAGCCATCACCACCCAGAGCTGATGTCGTTTTCGGGTCGCCGCTCGTCCGGGCGAACCCGTGAAATCCGGCCGCCCCGGCAGCGGTCGTACTTCGAATCCGGAAACCAGACGACGGATTCCCAAACGCGACAAGCTTGCGCCAAAGAGCCACAACAGCCAATTGGTTGAGCATATTTGCCTCACGGCAAGTCATCCGCGCGACCTCGGCTCCCTCAAAGGCGCAATGGGGTGACGGCACGGATGTTGCGGAGCAGCGGGAGAAATGGCTTTTCGCGAAGACCGGAACCGATCTGGCGGCACCACGAGATCGTCGACGACACGGAAACGCCGTATGCACTTCGAATCACGATCACACACAGGAGTTCGAGAACATGTATTGCTATCAATGTGAACAGACCACCAGAAAAGACGGACTTGTCGGGTGTTCACAGGGGCCCGGAAATTGTGGCAAGACCGAAGAGACTTCCGACCTCCAGGATCTGCTCATCTGCGCCCTGAAGGGAATTGCTCAATACGACAAGCGGGCCAGGGATCTCGGTGCGGGGGACGACGAAGCCGCTGCCTTCATCCTATACGCCATGTTCACGACGCTGACGAATGTCAACTTCAACCCGAGCCGTTTCCTGCACCTGCTGCAGGAGGCCTCAAGGATTCGTGATCGCGCCAAGGCCGGCTACGAAGGCGCCGCAGCGGCGAAGGGAGCCGAGGTCGAATCGCTCTCCGGCCCGGCAATCTGGGCGATTCCGACGGATCCGGCCGGCCTCCAGGCCCAGCCGGGGACCGCGGGAATCCTGGCGGGTGCCGGCGCAGCCGGTGAGGACGTGATCGGACTGCGCGCACTGATCCTCTACGGGGCGAAGGGCGTCTGCGCATACGCCTACCACGCGTTGATGCTCGAGCAGGAGAGCGGCGAGGTCTATGCGGGGATCGAGGGCGCACTCGATTTCCTGGCGAGTGACCCCAGCGATATCGAGGCGCTCGTCGGACAAGCCCTCGCACTCGGAACCCTGAACCTGAAAGTCATGGAGATGCTCGACGCGGGCAATACGGGCAAATTTGGCACGCCGGAGCCTTCTGCCGCTCGAATCAGCCACGTCCCCGGCAAAGCCATTCTGGTCAGCGGGCACGACATGGCCGATCTCGCAGCGCTGCTCGAGGCGACCGCGGGCAGCGGAATCAACATCTACACGCACGGAGAGATGCTGCCGGCACATAGCTACCCCGAACTGAAGAAACACGACCACCTCGTCGGCAATTTCGGTGGCGCCTGGCAGGACCAACAAAAGGAGTTCGCGACCTTCCCGGGCCCCATCCTGATGACGTCGAACTGCATCATCGAGCCCACCCCCGCGTACAAGAAGAGCATCTTCACCGCAGGGCCCGTAGGCTGGCCCGGCCTTCGCCACATCGAGAATCACGATTACTCGACGATCATCCAGGCGGCTCAGGCCATGCCGGGCTTTAGCGATGAGCCGGAGAAGAAGGAGATCGCCGTCGGATTCGGCCGAGAGGCCGTGCTCGGGGTGGCCGAAACGGTGATCGAGGCGGTGAAGGGCGGAGCAATCAAGCATTTCTTCCTCGTCGGCGGTTGCGATGGAGCGGCCAGCGGTCGCAACTACTACTCCGACTTTGTCGAGCAGACCCCGAAGGACACCGTCGTCCTGACGCTCGGCTGCGCAAAATACCGCTTCAACAAGATGGATCACGGCGAAATCGGTGGCATCCCGAGGCTCCTGGACATCGGGCAATGCAACGACACCTACTCCGCTGTACAGATTGCGCTGGCCCTCGCCGACGCTTTCGAGTGCGGTGTCAACGATCTGCCGCTCTCCCTGATCGTCTCCTGGTTCGAGCAGAAGGCGGCGGCCGTGCTGCTGACGCTCCTGGCGCTCGGAATCACCGGAGTTCGACTCGGGCCGACCCTGCCTGCGTTCATCACGCCGACCGTGCTACAAACACTGGTGGACAATTTCGACATCAAGGCGAACACGAATCCGGCTGACGACATCGCGCTCGCCCTGGCCGGGTAGCAAATCGAGGCAGCGGAGGCGGTTGCGAAAATGCGCCTCCGCTGCTGAAATCCGTTATCGGCCCCGCGCCGCGTCCGACCCCGAATCGGATGCGGCGTTCTTGTCGCTACGGAACCGTGATGCATCGATAGACCCGATCGGCGACAGCCCCCTAATCAGATCCGAGCGATCCGAGAAAGAGATTCGATGCCTGAGACGCACACCATCATTCTGGTCTCCCAGGACGGAAAAGAGGAGAGTTTCGAGTGCGCCGAAGACGCCGCCGTCCTGTCCGCAGCCGAAGCGGCGGAGATCACGATCCCGGCGGGATGCAGAAAGGGGATGTGCGGCTCCTGCAGAGGTCGCTGCAGCCAGGGCAACTACGAGCTGCGGTCCTTCTCCGAAGACATCCTGAGCGAGTCGGACCGAGAGCGGGACGAGGTCCTTCTCTGCCAAACATTCCCAAAAGGTCCCTTGACCATCGAGGTGCCCGTCGATCACGCCCAACTCGTCGCCGGGCCCATTCCCGAGTTCAGCTGTGAACTCCTCTCCAACGAGGAGTTGGGAGGATCCGTCCGAAGGCTGCGTCTGAAGGCGCTGCCCGACGAGACGGGAAGCATCAACACCGCCTTCGAGCCCGGCCAATTCCTGGAGTTGCAGATTCCCGGCACCGAAACCCAGCGAGCCTACTCACTCGCGAACGCCCCCAATTGGTCGGGCGATATGGAGTTTCTGATTCGCCTGCAACCCGATGGACTCTTTTCGAGCTGGCTCGACAAAGAGGCCCGCCCCGGCGACACCCTTCGGGCATGCGGGCCACAGGGCGACTTCACGATCAAGGAGGGGAGCCTGGCGCCTCGCCGCTTCGTCGCAGGTGGTACCGGCGTCGCACCGATGTTTTCGATGTTGCGACAGATGAGCGAGTCCCAGGAGACACAAGATGCTCGCCTCTACTTCGGTCTCAACACGGAAGAGGAAATCTTCGCGAAATCCGAACTCGACGAGTTGGAGGCCTCCCTGTCGAACCTCTCGGTTCAGATCTGCATCTGGACGCCGGGCCCCGACTGGCAGGGTTTCACGGGATCACCCGTGGATGCCCTCAAAATAGATCTGGTCGACGATCTGGCGAAGGGGACTCAACCCGAAGTCTATCTCTGCGGACCACCCGGGATGGTCAACGCTGCCCTCGCAATGATCGAGGACGTCGGACTTCCGGCCGAGAACGTCTTCAGCGAGCGATTCGTGGCCAACTAGCAATCGTCCTCCCCCGCACCTCGCGAGGAGGCGCGCCCGAAATCCCGCCATCCGAGCGCGGGGCAGGGCGAGGCCAAGGACCACGCACACCGAGATGCGTGGAGCCAGACGAAGAGAATCGCGCAGAGAAGCCTGTCCGGATTCCGGGACTAGCTCGGCTATCCCGCGAGCGATGCCTTCGTTGCCAACGAGGTCTACCGCGAGATCGCGCGCGAACTCAAACACCATGAGCCGACTGCGAATGATCCGGGTCCCGGCCAAGACGAATGGGTCAGCCAGATGCGATTGGGATCTCGACCACCGCTACTCCCTGATCGCCGCAAGAGTGGTGCGAATGCTGATCTCGGTCTTCGTGTTCGAAAACGAGCCCGCCAGCGAGACCATGCCCGGCCTCGACTTTTCTGATCGACGACCAACGCGCTTCGCCCTAGGCTTTCGAAATGCCCAAACCGGCTTCATCGATCGATCGATCCCGTAGGGGCCTTCCCCGCGCGGGTTCATGCTCGTTCACTACCCTCCTGCTCTCGAGCGTGTTCTTTCTGGGTCTCGCCTGTTTCGATTCGGGTCCGCCGGTCGGCCCGATCGCGATGCGACGGATCACCGCTGACCAGTACCGCCAGACGATTGCGGACGTCTTCGGCCCGGAGATCAAGATCGTCGGCCGCTTCGAGCCGGATGCCCGTCGAAACGGACTGCTCGCCGTCGGGACGGCCTGGGTCAGCATCACGCCTGCGGGTTTCGAGCAATACGACGCGATCGCCCGACGAATCGCCGAACAAGTGGTCGCCCCCGAGAACAGGGAGCGCCTCGTCGGCTGCACGCCCGCAGATCCAGAGGGACCCGGTGCAGCGTGTAGTGAACAATTCATCCGACATTTTGGTCGACGCCTGTTGCGTCGAAGGCTCGAGGACGAGGACATCGGGTGGCGCGTCGCGATCGCCGAAGAGGCTGCGCGACAGATGGGCGACTTCTACGTGGGGCTGCGTATGGCGCTCTCGTCGATCCTGGTCGCACCCGAATTTCTCTTCCGGGTCGAGCGCGCCGTATCCGATCCCGAGTCTCCCGATCGTTTGCGACTCACCGATCACAGCATCGCCACGCGCCTCAGCTTCTTCCTCTGGAACACGACACCCGACGAGGAGTTGCTGCAGGCCGCAGAGCGAGGCGAGCTCGCGACGGACGCTGGGCTCGCGCGCCAAATCGATCGACTGCTCGCGTCGCCGCGACTCGAAAAAGGAGTCGAAGCCTTCTTCTCGGACGTGCTCGGCTTCGACGAACTCGAAGATGTCAGCAAGGATCCGATCCTCTTTCCGCGCTTCAGCCGAAAGATCCTGAAAGACGCTCGCCAACAGACATTGCGGACCGTCGCGGATCATCTCATCGTACGCGGCGAGGATTTCCGCGAGATCTTCACGACGCGACGCACTTTCATGAACCGCACGCTCGGAGTCGTCTACCGCGTGCCGGTCAAGACGGCCGAGGGTTGGGAAGCGACGGAGTTTCCACCGGGGAGCCCACGCGTCGGCCTACAGTCCCATCTCAGTATTCTCGCGCTCCACTCCCATCCCGGCCGAACCTCGGCGACCCTGCGCGGAATCTTTGTCCGCGAAGCGCTCCTCTGCCAGGATGTTCCGGCCGCACCCGCAGACGTCGATTTCAATGTCGTCCAGGACGTGCACAATCCGGACCTCAAGACTGCCCGCGAGCGACTGATCGCGCACAGCTCCGAAAGAGGCTGCGCCAATTGCCACAAGCTCGTCGATCCGATCGGCTTGGCGCTCGAGAATTTCGACGGTGCGGGAATCTGGCGTTCAACCGAAAACGGAGTGCCAATCGATGCCGGGGGAGAATTGGAGGGGATGGAGTTCGTCGGTGCCGAGGGGCTCGGACGAGTGCTCTACGAGACCGGAACCGCCTCGGCCTGTGCGGTGCGCAACCTCTTTCGCTACGCGGTCGGTCGCGACCCGGAGAAGGGCGAGCGTTTCTTCGTTCGCGATTTGGAGGATCGCTTCGCCGAGGAGGGCTACCGCTTCGCGGCCTTGATTCGTGCACTCGCGATGAGCGAGTCCTTCCGCAGCGCATCCGAGCCGCGACAGCTCGAGTCCGCGGGGGGAGAGCGCGTCGCAAACCTCCCGGCAGCCGCCACGAACGCAGAACCAGGGGAGGAAGCGGGATGAGCCAGACACTGAGCAGACGCAGCTTCCTGCGAGGGAGTCTCGGCGGTGTGGGGTTGACCCTCGCCCTACCCGTCTTCGACGCCTTCTTGAACAACGCCGGAACAGCGTGGGCCGATGGCGCCCCGCTCCCCCTTCGCTTCGGGACCTGGTTCTGGGGCTGCGGCATGAACCCCGGTCGCTGGAACCCGGCGACCGTTGGCACGGATTGGGAACTCACGCCCGAGCTGGCCCCCCTCGCCGCGGTGCGTGATTCACTGAATGTCTTGAGCGGCTTTAGCATCGATCTGGATGGCCATGCCAATCATCCGCATATCAGCGGCGTCATGGGCACGCTGACGGGTGGGGCCCCGCCCAAGCCCGAACACGTCCTCGCCCCCACCCTCGACCTCCTGATCTCCGATGCGATCGGGGGATCCACGCGCTTTCGATCGCTCGAGATGGCGGCCACCGGAAGTCCGCGCCACAGCTATAGCCTGCGCGGCGAAAACGTGCGGAACCCGAGCGAGGTCTCACCGCTCGCACTCTATACGCGCGTCTTCGGGCAGGGCTTCCGCGATCCGAACAGCGCGACCTTCGAACCCGACCCCGAGGTCCTGCTGCGCAAGAGCGTGATCTCAGCGGTGGGCGAAGATCGCAAGCGGCTCGAGCGAGAACTCGGGAGCCACGACAAACATCGGCTGGATGCCTATCTGACCTCGCTGCGACAACTCGAGCATCAGCTCACGGTACAGCTCGAGGAGCCACCGCCGCTCGCCGCCTGCATCATTCCCGAGGCGCCGGAAGCGACCGAGGTCAGCGCCGAAATCGAAGAGGCCGTCGGGAACCACGCGCTGATGGCGGAGGTGCTGGCGCTCGCGCTGGCGTGTGATCAGACACGGGTCTTCAACATCGTCTTCTCCTACGGGGCGTCGAACCTCCATAAGTCCGGCACCCAGACCGGCCATCATCAGCTGACCCACGAGGAGTTCGTGGATGCTGCGCTCGGCTACCAGCCCCAGGCGAGCTATTTCGTCGATCGCAGCATGGAGGCCTGGTCGAGTTTCGTCGGCCGACTCGCCGCGATCGAAGAGGGGGCCGGGACCCTGCTCGACAACTGCCTCGTCATGGCCCATTCCGAGACATCCTATGCCAAGGACCACGATATCACGGGGCTTCCGTTCATGACGGCGGGACGAGCGGGTGGACGGATCGTGACCGGGCGACACATCACGGGCACGGGTGATCCGGTCACGCGAATCGGACTGACGATGCAACAGCTGATGGGACTCCCCGTCGAGCGGTGGGGCATCGGCGCCATGGAAACGAACGAACCGGTCGGTGAGCTCTTCGTCTGAAACGACCGTAACAGGACGACTGGATTGGGGATTGCGATGATTCGACTTCGAAGGATGGCCGTCGTCTGCGTATTCGCCACGCTCTTCGCATGTGGTGCTGAGCGCGAAAACGAAACATCTCGGAACGCCGCCCCGACGGATTCGGGGGTCCAGCTGGCCTCCGCCACGAGTTCCGGTAGGACACTCGGCTTCGTCCTCGTCGACTTCTCCTTCGAGCAACCGGATCGCCCGCCGGGCGCCTGTCCGGAGGGCTGGAACCTCGACGAACGCGATCTCTACGTCGAACGGCTCGCCCGCACGGATGCCGACGCGGCCAGCCGTGTTCCCCCGGATTTCGAGTATATCCGAGGCCTGCGCGCACAGGGCGCGGTGGATCCCTGCGAGGAACCGGACCAGTTTCCGGCCCAGCCCCACCACCTGATGCAGAAAATCGAGGTGGCACCCGGCTTCGACCTCGACGGCGTCGCCTCGAGCGAGGCCACGCCCGGCCCGAACGCTTGCGCGCACGCTGATTTCATGGGCCCCGGTGGCGAGCGCGGGATCGACAACCGCTTGTGGACCGCGCTCGGATGTATCGAGGGCTATGCGAGAGAAGGCACGATCGACGAGTATGCGATCAGCAACATCCGAGAGGGTCAGCGAACGATTCTCGTGCGACTCTCGGGCGTCGACGATCTTCGAAATGACGATCATGTCGAGCTCGGGCTCTTCTCGAGCCCCGATCCGATTCCCTCCGACGCAGCGGGTGCATTGATGGACGCCGCGAGCCTCAGCATCACCGACAATCCGCACCACCGAAACGTGATCGACGCCCGAATCGTCGATGGCGTGGTGAGCGGCGCGACCGACGTGCTTCGACTCGACTTCAGGGGCCAATTCCTGGAATCCGAGTATGTCCTGCGCGATGCGCGCATTCGCCTCGAGTTGCTGGCGGACGGAAATATTCGGGGCCTCGTCGGTGGCTATTGGGATATCGACGGCTTCTTCGACACCTATGCTCGCCAGGCTTCCCGAACCGGCGTCCTGACGCTGGGCTTTCGCTGCCCGGGAATGCTCGGAGCGCTCCGGGCCCAGGCCGACGCCTATCCCGATCCCGAGACGGGGCGATGCACGGCGATTTCGACGGCGTTTCGAATGGCGGGGATTCCAGCCTTCGTCATCGAGCCGGAGAGCATTGCTTCCGTCGAGGTGCCGCGATGAGAATCGATCTGATCGGACGCAGGGTGAGCCGGCTCATCAGCCCGCTGATGATCCTCATATTATTCGCGCTGCCAACGCTCGCCACACATCATGATGAACGCGACGGAATGACAACCGAGGTCGCTGCCGGGCTCGTCGTCAAGCGCTTCATGGTCTTCCTGCCAGCCAAGGATCTGGCCCTCTCCAAGCGCTTCTACCTCGCCATGGGTGCCGAACTCGTCGACGACGGAGGGGATTACGCAGAATTCAAGTGGGCCGATGACCGTTTCATCCTGAGATCCGAAACCCAGAACGATTGGGCGGAGAATTTCGGTGTCCACGTGATCGTCGAGGACGCCGCGGCCTTCGCTCGGCGGGCACAGGAACTCGTGGCCAGCGGCAATTTCCCGGAAGTGCGGGTCGAGGGGCCGCGCGACGAGCCCTGGAAATACAGGGTCACCTACGTGTGGGATCCGTCTGGGGTCGGACTCCGCTTCTCTCAATCGCTGAAATGACGAAGGACCGGGCGCCCAGATCTCAAGCGGGCGTCAATATGACGCGCAACGTTCGCGGACCGAGGGCCCAGAAGACGGGATTCGGATCCCAGACATAACCCGGCGCCAACGCCATCTCGGCAACGCGATCCAATAGCGTCTCGACGGCGACCTCTGTCTCCATCCGCGCGAGGAAGGCGCCCGGGCAGATATGTGGCCCCGCGCCGAAGGCGACATGGTCGCGTGGCTTGGGTCGATCGAGACGAAACTCCTCCGGATCCGAGTAGACGCTCTCGTCCCGGTTGGCCGAGGCGAGGCTGTGAAGAACCCGGTCGCCCTTCTTGATCTGAACCCCATCGATTTCCACGTCCTGCGTACAGGTACGAGCCAGGAGCTGGACCGGCGAGTCGACGCGCAGCGTTTCTTCGACCAAGGTCGGGACCAGCGAGCGATCCTCACGGACCTGCTGATAACGACTCGGATCCTCGGCCAGTCGGCGGATCACGTTTCCGATCAGGTTCCGAGTGGTTTCGTTTCCAGCGATGATCAGGAACATCGATTGCGTCAGGACCGCACGTTGGCTCAAACGCTCGCCCTCGACTTCGACCTGCAAGAGGCGCGTAATCATGTCGTTGGGCGGATCCTCCGAGTCCACGCGCATCTGGATCTGTTCTTCGATGTAGCGGGTGAACTCGGGATGGAGGCTCCAGATGGGCTCGTTCACCCGGTCCTCCTCCCCCTGGAGCACGAGGACCTCGTCGGACCAGCGCGCGAAGTCGTCGATCCGATCGTTCGGAATTCCGAGGACTTCGGCGATCACGGCGCTGGGGATCCGCCTCGCGTAGGTCTCCATGATTTCGACCTCTCCATCGCGGGTCGCGCAGGCGAGGGTGTCGTCGATTCGCCCGGCCGCGTAGCGCCTCACGAAGGGCTCGACCTGAGAAGCATGGTTGTAGGCGAGCGCGGAGTTGAAGAGCTTCCGGATCTTGCCGTGGCGGGGCTCCGGAATCGCGGCCATGATCGTATCCTCTTCCGCGGCCTGCCCGATATCACCGAAGCTGCCGACAAAGGAACCGACGCTCTTCAGGCCTTCTTCGACGGCTTTCTGACGCACGATGAAGAGCTGCCCGCCGTCAACCTCATGGGCCGGCGCCACCCCGCGCATCTCGCGAAAGGCCAGGTAACGGTTTCCCGACTCGGAATCGAATGGGTTGATATCGGATCTGATCATGTCCGTCGCTCCATGGGTTGCCTGTGATTCGCAGATGCCCCGACGAAGACAGCTACTCGGAAATCCCGAAACGCTCCAACCCGTAGCAGGTGATCGCGTTCGTGCGCAGCACCTTCAGACATTCCTCGGCGTTCATTCCCGCCTGGGAAAAGAGCTCGCGGGCGATCTTCCGCGAGTGCGGAAACGTCCCATCCGAGTGGGGGTAGTCCGTCTCGAATACGATCATGTCGATCCCGATCTCGTCGCGATTCTTGAGCCCGGCCAGATCGTCGAAAACACAGGACCAGACACGCCCTCTCACCTGATCGCTGGGCGACACCGGGAATTCGACCCCCCCGACCCCGTCCCGCCAGACGTGGTCCATCCGTTCCAACTGGAAGGGAATCCAACCCGCCTGGCTCTCCGCGAAGGCGATCTTCAGATTCGGAAAGCGCGTCAGCGATTTCGAGAAGACCCAATCCGCCAACGAACCCTGCGCGTTATGTGCGTAGAGCGACATGCTCGTCGCCAGGGGGGCATCGGGTGAAGTCGTCGGCATCGACGACGAGGATCCGATATGCATCGACACCGTCGTCTGCGTCTCCTCGCAGGCCTGCCAAAGGACATCCCACTCTCCCGTATAGAGACTCGGAAAGCCCAATTTCGACGGGTTCTCGCTGAAAGCGATCGCGTAGCTGCCCTTGGCCGCACAGCGCCTCACCTCCTGGGCCGCCAGCTGCGGATCCCAGAGCGGCACCAACGTGAGAGGAATCAGCCGTCCCTTGCCCGCTCCCGCACTCCAGTCGTCGATCATCCAATCGTTGTAGATCTGCAGACAGGCGAGGCCCAGATCCTTGTCCTCGCGCTCCGCAAATCCCTGGCCCGCGAAGCGGGGGAAGATATTCGGGTAGTTGATGGCGGCCTGGACGTGATTGAGATCCATGTCCGCGAGCCGCGCGGTCTGATCATAGGTACCCGGTCGAAAATCTTCATAGACGGCGGGTACGTTTCGCTGCTCGCTCCGGGGCATGCCAGCCGGCCCGTGCAAGAGACCCGTTGGCATGGCGAGGTCGTCGAAGAGCCAGACATCACACCAGTCGCCATCGTCGACGTTGCGCGTAAAGCCGTATTCACCTCCCTTGAACTCGAGCCTCACTTTCTCACGAGAGACCTTCGGGCCGCGCGCGCGAAGGCTCGGTGGGAGCTGCTCCTGCCAGAGATTCTTCGGCTCCATCACGTGGTCGTCGACCGAGATGATTTCCGGCAGTTCATCTTCCTGAGGGGTCACTTCATTCATCGTTCTCGCTCCTTGTCTCTTTCTGGAATGCGATGCCTGGACCACATCGTTTCATTCGACTGGCGGGGAATATCTGGTCCTCAGGCGAATGCGGGTCGCACGAGTTCACCCGGGAATCCGCAGCCCTCCACGAGTTCACCTTCCAACACGATCGGGATCCCGTTCACGATCGTCGCGAAGACCCCTTCCGGTCTGCTCGACCATCGCCCTTCGCCGTTCGGAAAATCATTGACGAACTCCTTGCGGCCCGGACCGATCTCGTCGGGATCGAAAATCATGATGTCCGCGGCATAACCCGGTAACAACATGCCACGATCGCTCAGGCCGAGCAGTGCGGCGGGCTGTTGGGTCATCTGCCGGATCGCTTCTTCGAGTTCCCACTTGCCCCACTCGCGCACCCAGTATCGCAAGAAATAGGAGCTGAACTCTGCGCCATCGTCGCGACCGAGATGAGCACCGCCGTCCGACGTCCCGATGATCATATTCGGATGTTGGGAGGCAATAAGGGTCCCCTCCTTCCACGCCTCGGTTTCCGTCCGCCAGATAAACTCGACCGCCAGCTGCTCCGAGAGGGCGACCTCGATCATCACGTCCATCCCCGCCACCCCGCGTTCCCGAGCCACCTCCCCGAGCGAGCGACCGATGAGTTTCTGGTTCTCGGGCTTCGTGGCCTGGAAGACTTGGACCTGCGCGAATTGGGGCGGCGGAAGTGTGGAGCCCAGCGATGAATCCCGGTTCGGATGCTCGACCGAGTTCCGAATCGCGTCACGAAAATCCGGATCCAATAGCATCGCGATTCGCTCGTCGGTATTCTCGGCCTCGTCGAAGAGGCGCTGAAAGGCGGGGGCACCCTCGAAGAGGCTGGTTCCTTCGGCAAGGCTGAAGCGCCGGTTGAAGGGCCGTGCCATCAGCATCGAGAAGACGCCAGCACCCTGGTGGCGCGCCCGCTCGAGATATGCCCGCGAATTCTCCCAGGTCGCCGTTGGGGCATCGACCTTGCTTCGCGCGCCGAGGCCCTGGATGATGATCGGGAGACGACTGCTGAGCGCGAGCTGAATCAGAAAATCTCCGTCCGCCTCGTTCAATCCCCCGATCGAGCTATGAGGGAGATACGAAATCGAACCCCGGTTGCTGAGCCCCACCTCGTGCACCAGGGCGTCGAGTTCGGCCCTCGAAGCCAGGCGGCTGGGAACCGGCCGATCCGCGGCGTCCAGATGTGTCGGAGCGTGGGTCGACGAGAGACCAGCCGCACCCGCCTCCATCGCCTCTCGAACCATCGCGCGCATTGCATCGATCTCGTCGGCGGTCGCTTCGCGCTCGGTGCACGCCTCGCCCATCACCCAGCGGCGGATATTGCAATGACCGATATAGAACGCCGCGTTGATCCCCAGGTGTCCCTCGCGCGCCTTCAAGAACTCGGGAAAGCTCTCGAAGTCCCAGGGGATGCCTGCCAGCGACCCCGGACTCATGTCTTCGACCCGGGCGAAGATCTGCGCAATGAAATCACGATCCTCCTTTTTCGCAGGCGCAATCGAGAATCCGCAATTCCCCGCCATCACGGTCGTGACGCCGTGATAACAAGAGGAGGTTCCATAGGGTTCGAAGGTGAGCTGCGGGTCGTAGTGGGTATGCGGATCGACGATGCCAGGCGCGACGACGCGCCCTTTCGCGTCGAGTACGCGCTCCGCGGAGCCCTCCGCAAAATGACCGACACCGGCGATACGGCCCTCGTGAATGGCGACATCCGCACGCCGCCGAGGAAGTCCCGTCCCGTCGATCACGAGACCATTGGTGATGAGCAGATCGTATTTCATGGCATTTCTCCTTGGTGAAGAGGCACGGCTTCGCAATCGAAGTCCGATTCGTTCGCCTTCTCGGAAAAGTTGGATTCGGAACGAGCCGGGCAGCGGACCACGGCACGCCGCTCTCTAGTTCATGAATTTTCTCATCCGAGGGGCCTGCGCGCACCACGGCGACCGGCCGACGACGAGATGGGGGACCGCCAGCGAGATTCCTCGGAGGGTTCGAAACAATCGAGTAGGAGTTCGAGGGCCGAATCAATCTGGTCGAGCTGGTCCTGGGTCAGCCGCTCCATCAGATCGTCAGCGCTCTCGTTGTAGTCCGCGAAGGCCTTGCGCTCGATGGCCTCCCCCTTCGCCGTGAGTCGAATCCGTGCCCGGCGACCGTCTTCGAGATCGGTCAAACGCTGGACCAGACCCCTCTTCTCGAGACGGTCGATCATCTTCGTGAGCCCACCGGGCGTACAGCCCAGGGTGTTGTAGAGATCACCGGGCATGAGTTGCTTCGGACTCCCGGATCGCCGCAGCGCGCCCAGGATGCTGTAATCGCTCGGTGTGATGCCGTGGCGCCCGAGGGCGCTCTTCTGGAAGTGGGGCATCAGGAGCGAGAGGCGCGAGAGCCGGACCAGCGGCCGCAGACGCGAAAAGTCGCGATCCGGGTCTTCCGTCTTCCAATCATCAGCGATCTGGCTGAGCCAATTCATCCGTCGACCTCACCTGCTTGATAGTACTTTCCAAGAAACTAATCAAGGAAACTTTTTTTTCGCTTATCTTCCAAATAGTTACATGCGGATCAATCCAATCTTTGAATTCCCCGACCCGGTCGGTCGCGAAATCCGAACGCCCCCCAGCCGGTCCGGCGGCAGCCGCCCTAGCGCTCGCTCGCGGTGTCGAGTGTCTGCTGCAGGCGTTCGACGGACTCGATGAACTCGTCCATGAATTGGTAGATGACGTCCGCCGAACTCACCTCGGCATTCAACCGACCGACGACCTGCCCGACCGGCATCCCCACCAGCTCTTGCGCTTTCGTGCCCGCCTTGCGTGCCGCGCGGGTGATCCGGGTCTGGGCCTCGGAGCAGACCATATATTGCAGGGGCATCGGCAACGTTCCCGGGCAGTCCTCGCGCTCCCAGGCTTCCGTCCAACCCGTTCGTAGAAGGCGTGCGGGTTTGCCGGAGAGCGAACGCGAGCGCACGGCGTCCCGTGAGCGCGCCGCGAAGAGTTTTTCTTTTACCAGCGGCGATGTGTCGGCTTCACGCACGGTGAGCCACACCGAACCGGTCCAGACACCCGATGCGCCGAGTGCCAATGCGGCGGCGGCCTGACGCCCCGACGCGATCCCGCCTGCGCCTAGCACGGGGGTCGGTGCGACCGCATCGACGATATCTGGCAACAAGACCATCGACCCGACCTCGCCCGTATGCCCACCGGCCTCGGTGCCCTGGGCCACGATGATGTCGACACCCGCCTGCTTCTGACGCTGGGCGTGCTCGACTGCACCCGTGAGTGCCGCGACCTTTACCCCGTGCTCGTGAGCGAGATCGATGATGTCCTTGGGCGGGGGACCCAACGCATTCACCAAAAGCTTCACACCCTCGTGCCTGAGAGCGACATCGATGTGATTGCGCCCTCCGCCCTCCGTCCACCCGAGCAGGCCAGTATTTCCACCTCCGACACCATCAGCATCGTCCACGTCGCTGGAGAGCTGGGGCACTTCGTATTCTTCCAGCACGGTCTCGATCCAGTCCTTGGTCGCCTGCGGAATCAGGTCCTGGAAGACGCCGGCATCGACCCCTCCGGATTCGTCTGCCTTGCCCAGGCCGCGCTCCTTGCCCTCGTAGCTCATGGGCATCACGGTATCGACGCCATAGGGCTTGCCATCGACGTGCTCATCGATCCAGCGCAACTCGAGCTCGAGCTGCTCGGGCGAGAAAGCCAGCGCACCCAGAACGCCGAGGCCTCCGGCGTTGGTCACCGCCGCAACGACGTCCCGGCAATGGCTGAAGGCAAAAATCGGCACATCGATTTTGAAAAGGTCACAGAGATCTGTACGCATGGAATCCTCGTGTGGAGCGTGATTGGCGTGAACCCCATTCTCATCGACCTGGCGCCGAGCTTCAAGGCGAGATGTAGGGCGAAGGGGCTTCCGATTCCGCCCTCCTCTCGACCTCATGCCGAGAACGCAAGATTCGAATTCGTCGAGCCGACGCGCTTGAACTCAGTCTGGCCGGTAGAGGTGCCGGGCATGGAGCGGCGGCAGATCGAGTGCCGAGATCGCCCCCGGCGGCGCCGCGCAGACGGCGGGGATCGCATTCACGAGCCGGGTGCCGGTCGCCAGAATGCCACCCGAGTGGTGGTCACCATCGGGTCCGGTGCAGGCGATATGGCAGTGCAGGTTCGGGTCACCTTCGACATCTACGTAGTAGCCGTCGCCCGCATCACCACGCGGCCAATCCGGAGCGGACTCGGGACGCAGGCGAGTGATGTGCTCCAGCACGATGGCGGCGCGTCCGTCGACCATTCCCTGGAGCTCGAAACGCAACGCTTCAGCCGTCCCCGCGGCGACCCGTCCGAAGCCTTCGACCTCGAAGGAATCACTCGCCGGGAAGCGCTCGCTCACCTCGCGAACCTCGTCGAGTTCGACACCGAGTCCGCGAGCCACCAGCGTGACCGGCCCGCCCCAGACATAGGTCAGGCGTCCCGGCGTGAAGAGAATCGGCTGATCCTCCATCGGCCGCCCAAAACCCAGGATATCCCCCAGGATCTTCTCGGCTTCCGAGGGGATATAGGTCGAATAGTCCAGGATCTCCCGGACCCTGATCGAACGCCAGCGCTGACTGATCCCCGTGAGCGCGAGTGGCAGGGTATCACTCATGAAGCCGGGCTCGATGCCGGAGGTAAAATAGGAGACGCCACCCCTCTTCGCGGCCTCGTCCAGCCTTCTGGACAGCGTGCCGTCCGGATGGGAATCGGGATCCACCATCCCCACGATAGAACTGCTCACGACGTCGTGTCCCGCCTCGAGAATCCGCGCGTGAACCTCCGTCATCCACTCCTCGCGTCCGTCTCCGCCCGCCGCAGAGCAGAAACAATCGGCGTCGAGCGCGAGCAGGCGGTCGAGATCGTGGGTCGCGAGGACGCCGGTCTTCGCGGTGCCCGCAATATCGCCCGCATCCAATCCGACCTTCTCGTCGCTGTGCACCCAGACGCCGACGAGTTCCAGGTCAGGATGCTCGATGATCGCCCGAAGTGCGAAATGCCCGACGAATCCTGTTCCGAACTGCACGACTCGATACACCGCCTCAGCCCCCTGCCGGTTCCGGACGGAACTCGTCCCACATCATCTGAAAGCACCCGCGTCGGTGACGATGCTCTGGCCGGTCACCGGCTTTCCTAGATCCGAGGCGAGATAGACCACCGTACCGGAATATTCCTGGGAGTCGGGGATATATCCCAGGGCGGATTCGCTCGAAATCGACTGATGGATCTCTTCGTAGCTGCAGCCCTGCTCCTTCGCCAGATGATGGAAATAACCTCTCAGGGCGTCTCCCATGATCATTCCGGGATGAATGCCGTTCACCCGTATACCCTTCGGCCCCAGTTCGTAGGCGAGCGTCTTCGTGATGCTTGCGAGCGCCGCTTTGGACGAGGCATAGGGACCGAAGCCGCCGGGCACCGTTCTCAGTCCCTGCATGCTGTTTACCATGATGATCCGCCCCTCGCCGCGCTCTTCCATGAAGGGCACGACCGCACGGGTCATATTCATGGAGCCGAGCAGATTCACTTCCAGAACCCGCCGCCAATCGTCCGACTCGACTTCCATCAAGGGCTTTCGCTCGCCTTGAAAGAATGCGTTGTTGACCAGGATGTCGATCCGGCCGAACTCCTCCGCAGCGACCTTCGCAACCCGCTCACAGGCCCCCTGATCCGTGATATCTCCGAGAACGATGCAGGCCTTTCGACCGACCGCTTCGATCTCCGGCGCGACCCCGATGACGACCTCTTCGCTGCGGGCCATCAGGACCACGTCCGCGCCGTGTGTGGCCAACGCCAGAGCGGTATCACGTCCCATGCCCGGCCCCACTCCCGAGACGATCGCCACCTTTCCGTTCAAGAGCATCTTCCCGCTCCTCCGTCGAACTCATGCCGGCCCAAGCGGATCGGACCCGGCCTCGACCTCCTCAGGTCGATCGCTTCAACCTTCCACAGAGGGGAATCAGACCGAACTCGCGAGCGCGTGTCGGGCCCCCATCAGAGGCAGGTCGCTGTTGGTCAAGATCCCGGCCTTCGCACGACACACCAGGGGGATGGCATGGATCGGCGGCATCGCCGAAGCGATCATGATCAGATCCATGCGATGCTCCTCCCGGGAGAATGAGACGTTTCGAGGCTGCTCCACCTGGATGACACTTCGAATCGAGGGCTCGCCCTCGATTTCGACGAGATAGCCTTCGGGACCCTGGAAATTGGGTTCGATGTTGTCCCCCATCTTCCAAACGACGGTCAGGTCGATGACCGATCGGCCGTCGACCCGCCCGCTCCAGGTCGTGCGCTGACCGGCGACGGTGCCTTTCGGAAACTTCATCCAGGACAGATCGATATCATCCTTCGCGACGGCGTACTCCGCCTCGACAACCCGCTCATCGAGATCGATTCCGAGTGCATCGGCGATGACGTCGAGGCCGTCGAAGAAATGGCCCGTCATCGGATTCTGACTCAGATCCTGTTCCTGGTGACCCAGGGGCTTCGCCCAGCCGAAGAGTTCCCAGGTCCCCGGCGATGGGTACTCGCGGCAATCGGCGGTCTCGGTCATGGCGATCGAATGCACTCGGTCACAGACGGCCGTCAGCGCGACGGTGATCATATTCATCCAGCCCGGATTGATGCCGCTACTGAAGAGCGAGGCACCGCCCTTCTGCGCCGCCGCCTCGAGACGTTCTTTGACCCCGGCGGCAATATTCTTCCCGGTCATGAACCCCGTCGCCGAGACGATATTGATGCCCGCCTCGAGAAATTTCTCCATCGCATCGAAGTCGGGCAGGAGGCCGTTGTAGTTGACGCAATCCGCGCCGAGGGCCACCAACGCATCCACATCGTTGGTCGCAATCACTCCGGTCTCTTCGATCCCACAAAGCTCTCCGGCATCCCTGCCGCGCTTGTCATCGCCCCAAGCGTAGAGCCCGACGAATTCCAACTCCGGATGCTCGCAGATCGCCCGCACCGCACGGCGGCCGAGATTTCCGGTCGTCCACTGAATCACTCGGTACATCAAAATACTCCCGCCCGCGTTCCGCGCATACAGGGCGCCTTGCCCTCGAATGATGCGGGCCACTCGCTCGTCCGATGGGGGCGTTCGGCAAAAGGCGCCCTCTAATCTCGTGTAACGCCTATATTCTCCGGCTTCCCGTCAGCGGCGTGGACGTACTCCGCCCGAACCCGGCTGGGGATCAGCGTAAGCGTCACCCGTTCGTCACCGGGCTTATCAAATGGATACTCGTCCTGATTCATGTATTTCTTGGCGATCGAGTTGATGAAACTCCGATCCTTGTCGTCTTCCAATTCCACGCGGCCACGGATTTCCAGATAACGCCAAGCGTTGTCCGGATCGACGATGCACACGGCGACACGCTGATCATTGGTAAAATTCTTGTATTTCTGACGCGACTTGATCGTGCTGAAGCGCACGTATTCACCATCCCAATTAAACGCGACGATGTTATTCGCCAACGTGCCGTCGGGCATTACCATGGCGACCTGCGCATAGTTCTTGTCTTCGACGATGTCGTAATGAGATTCCGGAACCACTGCGCTCAGCTTACCCATTTTCTGGCCTCCCTAATGCTCGATGAATCCTAGCCCGGTCACGCCCGAGAGGAAGCGAGCCCCACGTGAACGGGCACCCGTCGATAACCGCCGAAAACGACCTGATCCCAGGTCATCTGGAGGCGTTTGATGCTTACCGCCAATTCGATTCTGCTCAGCCCCCGCAGCATCTCTTCGAAGACGCCCCGCAGCTCCACACGAGCGAGGTTGGCGCCCAGGTGCAAACGGGACCTCGCGCCGGAGAACTTCGAACCACTCGTGGGGAAAGACGCCCCCGAGCTTCGGCATCTGGGAAAGATCGATGGCTGCGAGACCAGGCTTCACGACCTCCCCCCGCTCTAATCCTTCCCCCATTCGAGTCGACGAAGAAGGATTGAACTAGCGCCCAGCATTCGGAATCTCGTTGGGATCTCCGGGCTTCTCGATCAACTCGATCAGCATTCCATCCGGATCCGTTGCCATCCTGAGCCCGGCGGGCACGTGTTCTTCAGGGCTCCGCGCACGAAGCACCTTGCCACCGAAAGACTCGATCCTGCTACAGACCGCGCCGATCTCCTCTACGCGCAGCGAGATATGCGTCAGCCCGAGCTGATTCATCGGGCGAGGTGTCGCAGGCCCTTCGTGGCCCGGTTGTCTGTAGTGAAGAAGTTCCAGCCGATAGCCGTCGCGCTCGAGATAGACCGCCTCCAATTCGGTGCCCTCGAGCGCCAGGATATGGTCTGTCGTCGCGCCGCTCGCGACGAGGCGTCCAACCTCTTCGCAACCCAGCGCCTCGACATAGAACGCCGTGGAACGATCGAGATCCGAGACGCAGATTCCGATATGCGTCAACTTTCGGATTTGCATTCATTTTCCTCGTCGAGCCCGCCCGGGGCAGAGTCCTCTTTCACCCAAACGAAAAGGGCGGATCCGCAAGCGTGCGGATCCGCCTGAATCACTCCGTCTTCATCTGGAACCGAGAGCGCCAGCGAGTACGCATCTCGATCCCGAACTAGATATGGGGATCGATGTTGTAGACCCGCGCTGCGGTTTCGTACAACAATTTTCGCTGGACCTCTGCGTCCAATCCCTTATGCGTCCTCTGGACGTGTTCGCGGACACCCGGATAGATGCAGGTGGCGTGGGGGAAATCGGTCTCGAACATGAAATTATCCGCACCGAGCTTCTTGACTGCGTCTGCGAGGTCGGATTCGAACCAATACGATCCGTAGATCTGCCGCTGGAAATATTCGCTGGGCTTCATCTTGAGATCGGTGACGCCATTCTCGTTGAACTGATAGTCGAGGCTCTCGAGCAAGAAGGGCAGCCACCCGACACCGCTCTCCACGCTCACGAATTTCAGGGTCGGAAAACGATCGAGCAAGCCGCTGTAGATCAAGTTGGAGATGGAGGCCATATTGCTCATCTGCATCATCGTCGAGAGTGCGGCAAACATGCGTGCCGGCGGATAGCTGCCCCAGGTCCGCGGAGTGATCGTACCTCCTCCGATGTGAAAATTGATCGGCATCCCCCGGTCCTCCGCAGCATGCCAGAGGCGATCCCAATGGGGATCACTCAGCGGCGGAAGACCCCAGTCCTCCGTGGCGTCCGTGAGCACCAGGCCCTTCAGCCCCAGCTGGTCATGACAGCGCTCGAGTTCGCGGATCGATGCATCGAGATCCCAGAAGGGAAGCATCGCCTGGGGAAAGACGCGCCCCTTGCCCTCGGCCTGGACATCGGCCGCCGCATCGTTGTAGGCGGTCACGCTGAACTCGCGCTGTTCGGCATCATCGATGCGCATGACGAGATGTCCGGCGAAACCCAGGATATTCGGGTACACGATCTGGATCGTGAGTCCGTGCTCGTCCATATAAGCGAGGCGCGGTTCCGTTTCGATCGCGCCGGGATGGATTTCGTCGAAGGAATCGAACGCGACCTGCCCGCTGCCCTTGCTGCCATCGGGCCGAATGGAGCAATACCCGACGCTGCCCATCACCATGCCGTCGCCGATCACCCATCGTTCGACACCGTCATCCATCAATTCCACGCGCAACGTCTTGTCGCGAAGTTTCGCGGGCGCACGCGAGGTCCAGAGATCGCGGGGTTCAGTCCAATGTGCGTCGATATCGATCACCGGCATCGTCGAAAGATCGTCAGTCATTCGGGCTTCTCCTGTTTCGGGCATCGGTCGATCGGCAAGAAACCACCCCCTCCAAGCCCCATCGGAACACGGAAATCGAGGCTCCCATCGTCACGCCATGCATCACACGTCCGTTGGTTGCAGCCGATAAAGTAACAGGATAGTTTTGAGAGACCAATGGTCTCGGACCCCTGGAGGACGCCTCGTGAAAATGGAAGAAATGGTGTTGATCAGCGCCGATGACCACATCATCGAGCCGCCGAACGTATTCGAGAACCACATTCCGGAGCGCTGGGCCTCCCGCGCGCCTCGCCTTCATTTTGACGCCTCTACGGGCATGCAGAACTGGGTCTGGGAAGCGGGGGCCGCGATCACGCCCTTCATCTGCGCCGTTGTGACGCTCCCCCCGGACGAGTGGGGCTACGACCCGAGCACCCTGGCCGAGATGCGACCGGGCTGCTGGGATTCCACCCAGCGCGTTCGGGACATGGATGCCAACGGCATCCTGGCCTCGATGTGCTTTCCCTCCTTCGCGGGGATGGGGGGGCAATTCCTGGCGGAGTGCGACGATCGCGAGCTCGCATACGCCTGCCTACAGGCCTATAACGATTGGCATATCGACGAGTGGGCGGCGAGTCATCCAGGACGTTTCATTCCACTGGCGATCTCCCCGATCTGGGATCCCGAGCTCGCCGCGAAAGAGGTACACCGGATCGCGCGCAAGGGCGTGACGGCGATTACGTTCTCGGAGGCACCCGAGTCCTTCGGTTACCCGAGCATCCACACCGGCGCGTGGGATCCCCTTTTTGCGGCCTGCTGCGACGAAGAGGTCACGCTGGTCATCCACATCGCCTCGAGCAAGACCTTGAACCCCGCCGAACAGCCCCACGTTCCGGTCGAAGTATCGAGCACGCTGCCCTGTTGGAATGGACTGGCCGGGGCAGCGAATCTGCTCTGGTGCAAGTCCTTGCTGAAATATCCCGACCTCAAGATCATGCTCTCTGAGAGCGGAACCTCCTGGATTCCCGGCTTTCTAGACCGGATGGAGCGACAGTTCCAGGTCCAGAAATGGGTTGGCTCCGATCTCGGCGGGCTCACCCCGACGGAGATGTGGCAGCGCCACTTCATGGCGTGCTTCATCTGCGATCCATCCGGGCTCCTGCTACGGGACCGGATCGGCACCGACCATATCGCCTACGAAGTCGACTACCCGCATTCGGATTGCACCTTCCCCGGCTCGCCGGAGGAACTCTGGGAACATTTCGAGCTCGCGGGATGCGATCGGACCGAGATCGACAAGATCACGCACGGAAACGCCGCGCGCTTCCTCCGCTTCGATCCCTTTGCACAACGAACGCGGGAGGAATCGACCGTCGGCGCCTTGCGGAGAAATGCGACCGACGTCGACTTGCGAACCCGATCGAAGGCCGATTACAAGAAGAGCTACGAAGAAGAATACGGACCGATCGCCTAGAGGACCGACTACATGGAACTTACAAGCCTGCCCCTCGTCTCCGCGGACAGCCATGTCGAAGAGCCCAGCTACCTCTGGACCAGACATCTCCCGGCATCGATGGTGAAGGAACTCCCCATCGCGCTGCAACAGGGCGCGGACACCGCCTCGACCTTCGCCAAGCGGATCGGCGTCGGCGAGACCGAAGAGGTCAAGGGACTCACCGACGCCGCCCGCCTCGCGGGCGCGGACGATGTCGAGGCCCTCTGCGAACTCACGGCAGATCCCGACCGCCGCCTCGCCGTCATGCGCCAGGACGATATCGCGGCGGAGTGCATCTACCCGACTTCCGGCCTCTTCGTGTGGAGCCTGGACAACCCTCGCGTGGGTGAAGCCTGTTGCCGCCTCTATAACGAGTGGGTCTACGATCGGCTCGAATCGCGTTCGCCTCGCTTCCGTTGCGCAGGCATGATTCCGACCTGGAATGTCGAGAAGGCCATCGCGGAAGTCCAGCATATCGCCGATATGGGTCTCGCCGCCGCGCTGATGCCCCTGGTGGGCAAGCCCGAGTACAATCACCGCGACTGGCAGCCTCTCTGGAGCGCGATCGAGGAGACCGGCTTGCCGGTGGTGATGCACCAGGGCACCGGGCACGACATGCTCTTCTACCGCGGACCCGGGGCCGCGGTCTCGAACCTGGTCGCGACGCAATCCATGGCGCCGCGGACCGCTGTACTGCTTTCGACCTCGAGCGTGCTCGCCGCCCACCCCGGGCTGCATTTCATTTTTGTGGAGACGAATGCGAGTTGGCTGCCCTGGGCGATGAGCACAGCCGATTTCTACCACGAGTCGTTCCAGGAGTACGACGGCTGGGTATGGCCCGACCTACCGGAGAAACCCAGCTTCTACATGACCCGGCAGATCCACGGCACCTTTCAATACGACCCCTTCGTCGTCGACAGTCTGTCCCGCACAGGGGTCGAACCGGTGTTATGGGGATCGGACTTCCCCCATGCCGAGGGCACTTTTCCCCATTCGCGCGACTCGGTCACAGAGCAACTGGCCGGAGTCGAGATCGCCTCGGCCGCAGCAATCGCCGGCGGAACCGCGGCGAAGCTCTTTCGCTTCGATCCCGAGGTGCTGACAAAGCCGTTCTAGCCACGGACCGGTCACGGCGGCCAAAGTTGGTATCGTCGCCTCGACGCACCCATCGCGCGCGCCCGATTCGTCGTTCTCGAAGGCCGCCCCAAACGATCCGAAATAGGGACCCGATCGTCGACCGGCGGGGCTCTCCAGGAGGTTTCATGTCCGACTGTCTGTTGATCGAATCCCGCGGACCGATTCGGGTCGTTCGCATGAATCGGCCAGAGCAGCTGAATGCGGCCAGCCCGGAGCTCCACCGACGACTCTCCGAAGTGTGGACCGAATTGGCCGCTGATCCCGAGGCACGCGCGGTCGTGATCACGGGGCAAGGAAAGGCTTTCAGCGCCGGGGGCGATCTCGACCTCATCAAGGAGATGGGAGAGGATTTCGCACTGCGCCGCACGATCATGCAGGAAGCGAAGGCGATCGTTCGGGGTCTGGTCGACTTCCCGCTTCCCCTGGTCGCCGCCGTGAACGGCCCGGCCGTGGGACTCGGTTGCTCCCTGGTCAGCCTCTCCGACGTGGTCTTCATGTCCGAAACCGCCTTTCTGGCCGATCCTCACGTGACCGTAGGGCTCGTCGCGGGCGACGGAGGCGCGGTCACTTTTCCGCTGATGATGAGCCTGCTCAAGGCCAAGGAGTTCCTGCTGACCGGTGATCGGATTCCCGCCGCCGACGCGCTCCGACTCGGACTCGCGAACCGTGTCGTCAAACCCGAAGACCTCTTCGACGAGGCCTTCGCATTCGCGGAACGATTGGCGGCCCAGCCCCGTCGCGCGGTCGAGGGAACCAAACGCACCCTGAACCTGCACCTCTCGCGCGCCCTTTCGGGCATCCTCGACTTTGCGATCTCGACCGAGAGCGAGTCATTCGATTGTCCGGATCACCGGACGGCGGTCGAAGCAATGACGAAGCGCTGAGAAAGGTCCTGGAGGTCGAAGTCACTCGGCGTTCCCGCGGAGCGCTCTCGCTCAGGTGATGGCCCCTCTCATCCGAAGTTCGATGATCCGATCCATATCGAGACCGATCTCCTGAAGGATCTCGTCTCCGTGTTCGTTGAATTCGGGAGCACGCCGGGTGGGCGTCGGCGTTTCATCGAATTGCACCGGGGGCGCCACGAGATCAAATTCGACACCCTCCCGCGTCGTCGTTCGGGCGACGTATCCGTTGGCTCGAACCTGTGAATCCAGCGGAAAGTCGAGCGTGTTCTGAACCGGCGCCCATTGCCCCTTCAAGGTCTGGAAACGCTCGGTCCACTCGGCGAGCGTCTTCTTCGACAGCTCCCCGGCGATGATCGCGATGGCGACGTCGGAGTTCGACGTCAGCTTTTGCGAAGTTTCGAATCGATCGCCTTCGATCAGGTCCGGGCGATCGATATGCTGACAGAAATCGCTCCAATAATAGGCGGCCTGGAGCATGACGAGAGAAATATACCGATCGTCACGGGTCCGATGGATCCCGACGAGCGAATTGCTCCCCATCGGCTTGCCGGGCATCGGCGTCGTCCATGCCGAGTCCTGCTGAAGAGCGAGCGCGATCCCGGCCGAGAGCGCCCATCCACCGGAGGAGAGCAGCGACACGTCGACCACCGAGGGCTCGCCCGTACGTTCCAGCTTGAGAAGAGCGGTCGAAATCCCACCGGCCATGAACATCCCACTGACCGAATCGCCCCATGCTGGCCCGGGCTGCTGAAGTGCTCCTTCGAGTTCGACGGGCGTAGCGCTTCCGGCATTCCCCGCCCGACACCAGAACGAAGTCATGTCGTAGCCGCCGCGATTTGCATCCGGCCCACGAACACCGAAGGATGTTCCTCGGGCATAGATGATCCGCGGGTTCTGGGCACGAAGGTCGTCGATATCGATCCCGATCGATCGTTTCCCGCGATTCGAATGTTCGTTCAGGACGTGCACCGCACCGTCGAGATTCATGACCCCGGATTTCGCGAGCCCGCGCATAGCGTCCCCGCGCACGGCGTGCTCGACCTTGATCACGTCCGCCCCCCCAATCGGAGAGAATGGCTGAGGCCGCGGGTACAAAGGTCTGTTCCGCTACTTCGAGGATTCGGATACCGCGCATCACATCGATCAGTGGGGACTCCTCGGAACGTCTCGCCGCTGGCAGGCGCCTCGGTCCGAACAGGGACCGCCTCGCCAGAGACATTCTCGTTCCCGCCGCACTCGCCGGTGCGACTTGCTGTAGAATAGCCATCGATCCCGCCGAGACCAGCGGTCTCTCGGGGTGTACGCTAGGCAATCAGCGGTGCGCGACAGGACAATGCGCAGCGGGCGAGAGGGCAACATGATCGATCTCGATAGCCTCTTCTCCGATGTGGAAATGGCCAGGGAGCGTCGAGCCCTGGCGGAGCGCTGGAAATCCGCGGGACTGCACGACGAGACCAGCCTCTCGGATGCCCTCGAGCAAGCCGCAGAGAACGATCCCTCCAACACGATCGTATTCCACTCGAGCGAAAACCCTGGACGGATTCGACTCGATGAACTGAACGAGCAATCCCGGCGCGTCGCAACGGCCTTCGCAAAACATGGCGTGCAGCGAGGAGACGTCGTGGCGGTGCAGCTGCCCAACCGAGTCGAAACGCTGCTGGTCTATACGGCGCTTGCCCGACTCGGAGCGATCTTCGTACCCATCGTCCATATCTACGGCCCGAACGAAACGGATTGGATTCTGCGTGCATGCGGAGCGCGGATGTTCATCTGCCCGGATCGCTGGGGAAAGATCGACTTCTGTGAACGCATCGCGCAAATGCCGGCCTGCGAAGCACTCGACCTCGTCATCCTGGGCTCGAATCTCCCCAGCGGTGCCACATCCTGGGACGACCTCCTCGCGCTCCGAGATCCCCATCACGAGCTCGAGACGATCGCCGCGGGGGATCCGCTCCTGATCGTCTACACGTCGGGTACGACGGCTGAGCCGAAGGGCGTTCTGCACACGCATCAAACATTGATGGCGGAGCTACGCAACATGCCGCATATGCCCATGGGCAGCGGAGGCGAGACCAGTCTGCAGCCCTGGCCCGCCGGACATATCGGTGGACTGCTGGCCATCCTGAGCCCGGTCGTCACCGGCATCCGCTGCATCGTACTCGATCGATGGGACGTAGAGGAAGCCCTGACACTCAGCGAGAAATACCAGGTGACGATGCTCGCCGGGGCGCCCTTTCACCTATCCGCCCTCGTAAAACTGAAGGAGCAGGGAGATCCGCGACTCGACTCGGTGAAGGAGGCCACGAGCGGCGGCGCGGGCGTGCCACCGGAGCTCGTCGAACGTTGCGAGGCCGTCGGGTGGCTGACGATGCGATCGTACGGGTCCTCCGAGCATCCGACGGCGAGTGCTGGGAGTCGCTCCGGAACCTCTCACGACCGCGCGTTCTCGGACGGCGCGGCCTGTGCGAACACCGAGATCCGGATCACTCGCGAAGATGGAGGGGAATGCGACCGGGGAGAGCCCGGGGAAGTCTGGCTGCGGGGGCCAGAACAATTCATCGGCTATACCGACCCCGAACGGAATCGCGAATCTTTCGCTGCGGGGGGCTGGTTTCGGAGCGGGGATATCGGCGTGGTAGACGAGCTGGGGAACCTCAACATCACGGACCGGATCAAGGACATCATCATTCGGGGCGGGGAGAACCTCTCCTCCCTCGAAATCGAAGATCTGGCGGTGCGACACGACGATGTCGCAGAAGCCGCCGCCGTGGGCTGGCCGGACGCACGATATGGCGAGCGCGTCTGCGTTTTCGTGGTCCCGATCCCCGGAAAAAATGCTCCAGCCGTGATCGATTTCATCGCCCATTTCGAAACCTTGGGCGTCGCCAAACAGAAAACACCGGAAAAGATCGTGTCGCTGGCCGAGTTGCCACGGACACCGGCTGGTAAAGTCAAGAAACACGCGCTTCGCCGCATGCTGGCCGAGCAATCAACAAGGTAGGAAGCCCAAGATGGAATTCATCCAGTACGAGACCCAGGGCCGCGTGGCGGTCCTCACCCTCGATCGTCCCGAAGCGCGGAACGCGCAGACTCCCCAACTCCTGCGCGAACTCGATGCCAACTATGATCGCGCCACCGAGGACGAGAATATCCGCGTCATCGTCTTGAAAGCGAACGGCAAGCATTTCTCGGCGGGGCACGACATCTCACCCGAGGCGACGAAAAACTGGAAGACCGAGGTCGATGTCGGCAAGAGCGGACTGGCCGGCCTCTACGAATGGGAGCGAAAGAATTACCTGGGGATGACGCGCAAGTGGCGTGATCTCCCCAAGCCTACGATCGCCGCGGTTCAGGGCGGCTGCATCGCGGCAGGCCTCATGCTGTGCTGGCCCTGCGATCTCATCGTGGCGGCGGACGACGCATGGTTTACGGATCCCGTCGCCCGCATGGGCATCGGTGGCGTCGAATACCATGGACACACCTGGGAATTCGGTGCGCGAAAGGCCAAAGAGTTGCTCTTTACGGGCAACCGGATCGGAGCGGAGGAGGCCGAGAGGCTCGGCATGGTGAACCGAGTCGTTCCGCGCGCCGAACTCGTCGAGCAGACGCTCGCGTTGGCGACCCAGATCGCGGAGATGGATCCCTTCGCTCTCTCCCAGGCGAAGCGAGCCGTGAACCAGACCCTCGATATCCAGGGCTTCTACACCTCTCTTCAATCGGTCTTCGACATGCACTCGCTGGGGCACGGAAACGCGCTCTCGGTCACGAAGGGTGAACTGGCCATTCTGATGGATCTCGAGGGGATGAAGAAGAAGGTCTGAATCCCATGAATCCGTTCCCGCGATCGCCGCCGAAGCTGCGCTATCCGAAGATCCTCTTCCATCAGCTGCTCGAAGAGGCCGCGGACCGGGATGCGGACGCCGTCGCCCTTCTCTTCGAGGAGGATCGGTTCACGTTCGGGGATCTCGACCGGCGCTCGAACGCGCTCGCCCGATCGCTGCGGGATCACGGTGTCGGCCCCGGGACGCGCGTCGCCCTCTACGCGAAGAATCGCCCCGAGTGGGTCCTCTCGCTCTTCGCGATCTCCAAGCTCGGCGCCAGCGCCGTTCTGCTGAGTTCCGCGTGGAGAGCGGGTGAGCTCGAACATGCGTTCTCGTTGACCGGTCCGAGATTCATCGTGGTCGATGCGGACCTCCTCGAGTTCGTCCTGGAAGCCTCCTTCGAGGGCGAGCCGATCGTTTTGGGAGAGCCAGTTTCGGCGGGAATCGCCTTCGATGATCTCGCGAAGACCTCCTCGGACACACGACTGAACCTCCGATTCGATCCTGAGACCACCGAGGTCGCCCTCCCCTTCAGCTCGGGGACGACCGGTCTGCCCAAAGCCGTTCGACATACCCACCGATCCCTCGTGGTCGCCGCCCATCAATGGAGGATCGCGCTCTCGCTCGGACGTCGCGACTGTATTCAGACCTACACCCCGCTCGCGCACATATTGGGAGTGGCGAACGTCGGGGCCGGAATCGCGGCTGGAGCCAGGAATCGACTCTTCTCGGCATTCGATCTGGAAACGGTCCTGCGGAGCGTGGAGCGGGATCGCGTCACGATCGGAATCGCTGTGGCACCGGTCGCATTGGCGATGAGCAACCATCCGACGATCGAGGACTTCGACCTGAGCTCGTTGCGGTTCTTCGACTGGTGCGCGACACCGATCGTCTCCGAAGTGGCGAAGCGATTCACCCGACGAACCGGGATTCCCTGGCACACGGCCTACGGCTGTACCGAGGCCCCCATCCTCACCGCGAACCCCCCCGATCGTCCGGACCGCTGGCGTCTCGATACCGCAGGTGTCCCGGGTGCCGACGTCGAGATGCAGATCATCGATCCCGAAACCCACGAATCCCTGCCGCCCGGTCAACCGGGCGAGGTCATCGTTCGCGGTCCCAATCTCATGCAGGGCTACCTGCCCGAATCCGCGAATGAGGAGGCCTTCCTACCCGGGCGCTGGTACCGCACCGGCGATATCGGCTGGGTCGAACCCGAGGGATGGTTGCATATCACCGATCGACTCAAGGAGATGATCAAGGTCTCCGGGTTTCAGGTCGCGCCCGGCGAGATCGAAGCCGTGTTGCTCGCCCACAAAGACGTCGTCGATTGCGCAGTGTTTGGTGTGGCCGACGAAAATCGCGGGCATGTTCCCCGCGCAGCTGTCGTCCTTCGCGAGGGGGCAGCGCCCGAGGAAGAGGAACTCCTCGGAGTGGTGTCGGGTCGACTCGCCCGATACAAATGGCCGGTGGCGATCGATTTCGTTTCCGAGATCCCCCGCACCGCCTCCGGCAAGGCCCTCAGACGCATTCTCTCCGAACGCGCCGAAGCCTGATTTCCCCCTTCGACGTCCAATCGGAACCTGGTTGGGGCCCAGTTGGAACCGGGTTGGAAACCAGATCGAACCTAGTCGGAACCGCGCAGCTGGATCTCGATCTTGCGGGTCTGGATGCGCCAGCCCGACGGCGTTTTCAGAAAATCATCGTGATAGGTTCCGGCGCTGTACAGCTTCATGTCCTCCCTGAAGAAGACGAAATCGGAGACGGCATGGGCGGAATCTGCATCGAAGGTCATTCGCGGCACGCCGCTCAGGTGCTTCCCGCGATGCGCCTTGCCCATGAATCGCCCGATTCGCTCCTTGCCCTCGAAATCCTTTCCGAAAACGTGGAGACAGCAATCGTCGACATAGAGGTCCAGATGTTCTTCCGTTCTGCCGTCGTCCAGCGTCTCACAATAATCCGCGATCAATGCGAGGATCTGGCGTAGGTCCTCCGCTTCCATGCGTCTCCCTTCTCATCTTCTGGATCTCGTCGTGTCCTGGATTTCGTCCGCGCCTCCGAATCCGATGAGCATCGGCCGGGGGGATCGAGCACTAGAATGGCAGGACGTCCTCGCGCTTTCAACCGCATCGCATGGTGCAGTCATGCGGCGGCGGGTTTTCGACAACCAGGCGCAATCGCGTCGCCCGATCACAGCGAATGCTCTGTTCACAGAGCGGCTGGCCAGACCCATTCGAATTTCGGGGAGTTCTCCGGTCAGAGCGTAAGCGTGGCGCCCCCATCGATGGGCAACAACACGCCGTTCACGTAGGCGGCAGCCGGAGAGAGCAGGAAACAGATCACCGCCGCAACCTCCTCAGGGGAAGCGATTCTCCCCATCGGATTGCTTTCCCTCCACGCCTGCCCCACCGCGGTGGCGAGATAGGAAGCCATGCGAGGGGTATCGACCGCTCCGGGGGCCACGGCGTTGGCCCGCAACCGCCGCGCGTGGCGCACGGCCAGAAATCGCGTGTAACCGGCAATCGCCGCCTTCGAAGAGCCGTACCAGTCCGGCGACGCGCCGACCAGATTGCCGGCGACGGAAGCCACGCTGACGACCGCAGCAGCTTCTGGCAATTCCAGCGCCATCCACTGCTCGGTCACCATCTGCACGCTCCCCGCAGCGATCTGCAGCGCCGCACGAAACTCGAGGTCGGCCACCGATGGGGGGCCCGCATTGTTCACGAGATAGCGCGGCACGCCAAGCGTCTCACGGGTCTCGGCAAAGGCCGATGAAACGACCTCGTCATCGGTCACATCGACGGTCATGGCCTTACCCCGACCGCCTGCGCGCTCGATCTCAGCGATGACCTCGTCCGCACCCGCCCGATTGAGATCCCAGGCGGAGACCCCGAGTCCGAAGCTGCCCGCGAGCAGAGCGGTGGCCCGGCCGATTCCGCTCGCCGCCCCGGTCACGACCACGACGTCACCACCCCTCATCCCGAAATTCTGCCCCAGCATTCGTTTCTCCTCCGGCTCGTCGGTCGACCGAAAAGGCATCCGGCCTCGATCACCAATAGTAGGGTCGAGCGGTCGATTCCGTTAGGTCGATCGGCGGCCACGCTCGCAAGCTCCGCACAGTTCTGCTGGGAACCCGTGACAAGCGCCAGGGACCCCGCGGTCCACGAACCGGCGAGATGATCCTCCACGCGAGGAGGCCCGGCACGAGCCGCGCCCGAAAACGAGAATCGTAGCGAGACCGGTGGTCCGAGCCCACTGAGCTATGTTCTCGAGATGGGCAAGACGCATCAGGAACCTCGGTCCAAGAACCTCTCGGCGTGGCAACAGAGATCGGTCGATCGGGCCGGACACCAGGTCTTGCAGCAGGGCAATCGAATCGTCGAGGCCGCGCGAGAACTCGTCATGGCCGGTGGCCTCGAGGCGGTGACATTGCGACCGCTGCTCGAGAAGTCGGGCCTGTCGCGACGAGCGTTCTACGGCCGATTCGAGGGTATGGACGATGTGCTCCTCGCGCTCTTCGAGGATACGATGGCCCAATCGACGACAACTCTCCGGAAGAGGATCGCGGATGTCGAGGGCACCCTCGCGAAGATGGAGGCGCTGATTCGGAGAATGGCATCGCTGGCTCAGCATTCATCGGATCGCGTCTACATGCTGGCCATGACGAGCGAACACGTTCGACTGGCGGAACATCGGCCCAACGAATTGAGCGATGCGCTGCTTCCAATCAATTCACTGATGAGCGAGATTCTCGAAGAGGGAATGCGCGATGGCGAGATCCGCGAAACCGATCCGGTCAAGCTCGCGCAAATGCTTCATTCTCTGGTCTCGACCGAGATCCATCGAAATCTTTTTCGTGAGGTTCGGCACAAGCGATGGATCGATGAGCTGTGGACATTCTGTGAAAATGGAATCCGGGCGCGCTGATTCTTTTTTTGGGGGGGGAGCATGAGAATCTTGCCTTCTGCTCTGGGGGAAGACGCGGCGCGGGGGGGATTCCTTCCGCCGCGCCGATTCCACGCGCAGGAATTCTTCGAGTTCGAGAACGAGCGGCTCTGGCCTCACGTCTGGCATATGGTCGGTCGCGCGGCGGAGATCCCCGACCCCGGCGATTGGGTCACCTACGATCTACACGATCTTTCGGTGGTTGCCATTCGGCAGGCAGATCACAGCGTGCGGGCCTTCCACAATGTCTGCCCGCATCGTGGAAACAGGCTCGTGGAGGGGCGCGGACACGCTGATCGGCTCCTGTGCGGATTCCATCATTGGGCCTTCGGTCTCGACGGAAAACTCACAAGCGTACCGGAGCGGGACGACCTGCCCTCCTTTTCGAAGGGGGATTACGGGCTTCCCCCACTCCACGTCGAGGTCGTTTCGGGTTTCATCTTTGCGCATCCGGGCGAAGAGCCCGAGCCGATCGCATCGTGGCTGGGTGATCTCAAGCTGGAACTCGACCTCTACCGTTTCGAGGAGATGGCCTGCTTCCTGCGCCGGAATCTCGAACTCCAGTGCAATTGGAAGACCTGCCTCGATGCTTTTCAGGAGGTCTACCACGTCAGGGGCGTACACCCGCAGCTCCTCCCTGGTCTCAAGATCGCCCGTTCGACCTTCACCTTTTTTGGTGCACATAGCATGATGATGAATCCGAACGGGGAAGAATCGGCACGAGGAACGGGGACGGAGGATGATCCCGATTTACTCCTGGCCTTCCGAAGCGCCAAGGCGGAGCTGGGCGCGATCGACGTCAGCCATCTCGAAGAGTCTCGACTCACGGCGAACTATCAATACCACCTCTTTCCAAATATCACCTTCAATACGCATGCGACGGGGTGCCAAATGTTTCGTTTCCTACCCCACGCCTCCGACCCCGAACGCTGTGCCGTCGACATCTGGCTTTTGGAGCGAATCTGTGCAGACGCAGAGCCCACCGCGGAGGCCGAGAGCGTCCACGTCGATCTCGCTCAAACGACATTCGGTGGAAGCGTGGATGGATTCGTGCCCCCCGCGAGCGCGAGAAGCTTCGGCACCGACCTGATCGAAATCTATGGCTTGGCCCTGGACCAAGACTTCGGGCTGCTTCCTAATCTCCAGAGGGGCCTGCATTCGCCCGGTCTCGGCGATCTCGTGCTCTCCTCGCAGGAGCAGCGAATCGTGCACTGGAATTCGATGCTCGACTCATTCCTCGAGGGACCCGCGTTCGACGACACATGGCGCTCGCGCTGCGCAGGTTGAGGCCGGGCGGGTACTCGATCAATCTCGACTCGCCCAGGCGTTCTCGATGCTCCCGTCGAGCATGACCTTGCGATGCGAGAAGAGCCATCGGCCCGCGATCCGCCGATATTGATCCATATAGCGTCCCCAATGGTCCAGACCACGATCGGTCAGGACGACGTAGTAGCATCGGCCACGAGCTGCATCCTCATTTTCGACGTCGATCTGATGCGTCGCGGTGAAATGCCGGATGAAGGCAGCCCTGGCCCCGGGATCTCGGCCAGCCCCCCCCGCCACATCCTCGAAGAAGGTCCGAATCGACTCCCGTCCGCGACAGGTCAGTTGCGGAACCTCCATGAGGGCATCCTCGGTGAAGAGTTCGAGCATCGGACCGAAGCGTCCCGAATCCCCATTCGCGTTATAGCGAGCGACGAGGTCGCGAATACTCTCTCTCGCAGCGAGCTCCCAATATTCCATCGCGTCGCCTCCCGACCGGTCCGATCCGATCCAATCCGACGAAGCCCGCACAGGTTGTTCCTGCGCGAGGTCTCGTAATGGATACGAACGCTAGGGCAGATGGCCGCGCGCAGCGACGAGGTGATCGTTGCGATGCCCCGATCGCACCCGATCGCGCAGGGTTTCGATTTCGGGCAGGGAATCTCCGAGCACGCCTTCGTGTCGTCGAAGTCGAGGCCGAGGTGAATCCCGTCCTCTCCCTCTCCTGCTCAGCCCTTCGGCGTCACGCCAGCGAACGACCCATTCGGCGCCGCGTCGTCTCCCATTTCACCGCCTGCACCCGCGGACCCGGCGCACGGGGCACTGCGAGAACGGGACAGGGCGCGCAGCGAATCGTTTCCTCCGCGACGCTCCCCATCAAGAGATGGGCCAGCCCACTTCGCCCATGCGTGCCCATCGCGATCAGGTCCGCACCGAGGCGCCCGGCTTCGGTGTCGATCGAAGAGGCGACCCCTGCCCCCTCGACCGCGTGTACCCGAATTCGATCCAACTGCGTACCGCATCTGGCCGCGACGGCGTCGAGCCTCTCCTCGCACGCGTCGAGAGCGATGGAGCGCGAATCGCCGTCCTCACCGATCGAGAATCCCATCCCGAACTCGCTGGAATAGACATAGGAGGGCGGCTGAAGGACGTGCAGGAGGTGTAGATCGGCATCGAGCTGTTGGGCCAATCCATCTGCGACATCCAGGGCGACGTCCGAGTGTTCCGAGAAATCGTACGGAACGACGATGGTTCGGATCGAGTTCATGGAATCACCCCCTCATCGGTAGTCGTCGAACGACCCGGAATCCGAAAACTCGCTCGATTCCTACACGCCGGAGTGTCCACCGATCCCGGCGTCTTGTCGACGGCCAGAACGATAATGACGACAATCCCCGCAGGAGGCCTCACACAAGCGAAGCGGCGGTCACGCGGGAATCCGATGCAGGTGCAGATCGCGGACGCCAGGTGCTGCGCGTTTCGCTCAGGATTCTTCCGTGCCGGGGTGGTCCCTGCCGCGACCTCCAGAGCTCCGCCAAATCCCGGAGACTCACTTCCTCGATGAAGGGCCGATCATCCTCGATCCCCTGCCGGAAACGAACGCCACGTATCGTTCGCTCGACGGTCAGGGATAGCTCTCCGATCTCGATCACGACGCCGAGATGGAGATTCCCGATCACGTCGATTTGAGCGGTCTTCAAGAGTTCCTTGGCCGCACACGCGACGGATCTTGTGAGTTTGGCCGTGATCGCATCCGCTTCCTGCTCCTTGACGGGCACGATTCCTTTCCATTTCGACTCGACACCATCGTGCTCCCATTCCAAGGGATAGGCGACGGCGAGGGTCGTCGTCGCACCGAGATCCGAACCCGCCTCTCCTACGATGATCTGCTCTTCCGCCCGTGCGGTCCCTCCCAATATTCGCGTGGATTCGGCTTCGCCGACGATCGCTCTTGCCCTGAGGTCGATATTGACGGCACTCTGTTGAATCGTGAGCGTCTCCTTGCACTCGATCGTGGCTCCGGGACTGAGGTGGATGATGGCGTCGCCAGCGGCCCGGATCCAGGCACTTTCATCGTCGATCACCCCGCCAGCAACCGTCACTGGACCGTCGTCGCTCCTCGAGCACAGCTTTCGTGATCTGTGCGCCCTCGAGCGCGACACGAAGATCCTCGCCAGACGCGGACTCCCCCGCCCCGACACGGATGTGATCCTCCATGCCATCATCGCTGACACTGATCTGAAAACGATTCCCCATTGGTGGCGTTCCCTGGGCGAGGTTACGATTGGCTCTCCACCTATCGACCGACCCTCGGTCCTACCGTCGATCGCTATGCGCCACCCGACACTTAAATATGCACCATCTCAGATTTCACCGGGGAATGCCCGAAATAGGCAGGGTCGAAAATCGGGAGGGGCCAATCGGGTCAATGCCTCCACCCCCGTCTCGACGCAAGATACGGCCTGGCGGTGCGGGCGCAGAAGACCGCGCTCACCGCATCCCGAAGACTCACGGGGACGAGCCAGGTCCGGAAGCCCAGGGATCGACCATCACCTTGCATTGGGGCCCCCCCTCGAGAAGTGATTCGATCGCCTCCGTCAAACCTTCGAGCGCGATGGTGTCCGTGACGAGGCAACGGGGCTCGAGATGGCCAGCCGCGAGCGTCGCGATCACCTCTTCGTAATCCTCGCGGTCATAGGTCATCGAGAATTGAACCCGGATCTCCTTGAAAAGGGGGGTCGCGGTCGTGATCTCCTCCGCGTGCAGGCCGTACCCCAGACCGACGATGGTCCCCTTCGCTGCGACATGCTCCATCGCCTGCATCATCGCTCCCGGAAACCCGGCACACTCGAAGACGAGGTCCGGCGCACCACCGAGGCAGGCCTCGATCGAAGGAAGCACGTCGGCGGAAGCGAGGAGGAAATCCGATGCGCCCATTTCGTAGGCGAGCGATTTTCGACGTTCCGAGGTCGCCAGAACCGCGATTCGCTGAGCGCCTTGCCGACGAGCCCAGAACGCGACACTCAATCCGATGGCACCGGCGCCGACGATCAGTACTCGCGAGGGCGCGCGCAGACCCGAGAGGCGAACGCCGTGCCGCCCGACCGCCAGCGGTTCGACCAATGCACCGTCTTCGAGCGTGAGCGCGGGTGGCAGCACATAGGCCTCCCGCGCCGGGAGCGTCATGAACTGACCAAATCCACCACTCGCATGTGGGCGCCAATCGGGACAGAAGACGAGGTGTCCGCGTCGGCACGCCTCGCAGTGACCGCAAGCCGTGACGCATTGGGCGGTCACGCGTTGCCCGACTGCGATCTCACTCACGGCGGACCCAACGCCCACGACCTCGCCCGCGAATTCGTGTCCGTAGACGAGGCCCATTTCCATGCCAGCCGCCCCGGTATAGGTACTCAGATCAGTCCCGCAGATTCCACAGCGGCCGACCTTGATCAGCAACTCATCTTCGCGCGGAACCGGTGTCGGCCTCTCCTCGATTGAAAAGGGTTGGTGCGGGCCCACGTAGACGGCGACCTTCATATCGACTCCGTGCCCCGCCTACCACTTGCGGCGCATCTGTGCGCCCATCCTTCTTTCACGCAGCACTCTGTCGCGCTCCTCGGGGAGGACGACGGGTGTATCCGAAGGAAGGTGTTTGCGTACTGCCTCGACGGCCACGCGGGTGAGTCTTGGATGGGGTGCTGAGCTCGCCTGATTCCAGCGCCCCTGGATCGCCCCGTGCAGATAGCCTCCCGTGTCCAGCCAGTTGGGGACGCCGGGATCTCGAAGCGAGACCACCGCACGAAAGAGTCCGTCCGCGTCCAGCCTCGCCTGGTGTGCATTCAGGCTCGACTGACGATTCGTCCAATCCACGGTCGCGAAAAGATCGTCGGCTAGCATGAACGACCAATACCGCACCGTCTCGGGCAGCTCGGTCTCGATGATCAGGGCCTCGTCCTCCTCGATTTCGAAGAGGCCTTCGAGGTAGGTCTGAGGCCAGGAAGATCCGGTGAAGCCACTGTAGTCGTACACCTCGAATCGATTGATGATGCCCTTCTCTCGACTCTCCGCGAGATGGATCAACCAATGCTGAATGCTGTATTCCACCCATTGCGCGACCTCGTCCATTCTCGCGCTCAGCTCCGCCGCGCTCGCGCGCGGACGGGCGACGGGCACGTCCAGGCGCTCGATCGTCATGCGCGGATCGACCTCGTTGATCCAGTCGACCATGGCGTGTCGACAGGCGAGATTCGTTGCGGCGGGATCCAGGTACCACCAACCCCCGCCGTATCCAGCCGGGCGCTCCTCGCTGAGCACGACCTCGAACATTCCATCGTCCCCGATCGTCAAGTCGTCGAGGTCGTAGTTCGCAAGTCCGGGTTTCGGGGTCTCCGTGCGGGTAAAATAGGTCTCGCTGACCGTGAGCACCGCGAAGAGGGTCGTCCCGCGATGTCCCGCGATGCGGTACACGCCCTGCCCCCGAATCGGCGCGTAGGTATAGGTGAAGTCGGGAACGGGCGCGGCAAAATTGAGCGCACTCCCGAGCATCGGAACCCACTCGGGATAGTCCGGATCGTTGTAGACCAGACCGAGATAGCCGCCGACGATCGCGGACATCATCATCCGGTAGGTCTCCTGACGAGCCTGTGCATCGTCGGGGGTGCGAATCCGATCGACGAGACGATTTGCGACGGGCTCGAGCTTCGCGAGAAAATCGCTCCATTCCGGATCACCGATGCGCTCGTCCATATTTACCCCTCCTACACGAGAGAGACCATACCGCTTGATGCGGGGGACGGGGTCTCACCGCTGCCTGCCGTCGTGCTGCCCATTTGGGCCCGGGGTCGCCGAAACCCGTCTCAAACTCCTCACGCGTCCCGTCGATCACGTGAGCATGGGACGACTCTTTCTCCTCCTATCGATCGCCGCCGTGACGGGTCTCGTGATGACCAATCGGCTCAGCCTGTCTTCGCTCGATCCAAGCGGGGTTGGAACGAGCATCGAGGGGCGGGAGGTCATCCGCACCGCAGACCAGATCGAGGCACGTTTTACGCGTCACGGTCAGGTCGACGAGATCTACATGCTCTTTGGTGGCGATGCGCAGCAGCGACACAACCAGATCAACCACACCACCTCGCTGGACTGCCGATCCGCCACGCACGGTCGATCGCCTTCCGCTATCCGGATTTTCATCGCTGCAAATCGCCGGGCGCCGCCCAGGCGCAGCGCTTCGTGGAGCACACGAATTTCGTGGCGGCCGATCGCGCTACGCGGGCCACCCTGTCACAGGCCCTCGATCTCTTCGAGGATCGCCTGGCCAGCGGCGGCGACCGAACCTGCATCCGCATCCGCGGCGCGGAGCTATCGGTCGACTCGGTCCGGACGATCGACGGCGACCACGACCTCACAGCGCAGATCGTGCCAGCCTTCGCGAAGAGCCACCTCGTCCTCGCGGAAGAAGCTTCGATCGAGGATTGCCAGCCACTGCTGCGCTGAAGCGAGCCGCCGAAGTCGGTACTCTCCGGACCCGATCCCCGGGAAATCCTCCGGAGAAGCCCGCCATGGCCCCGAACGACCCGAACGCGCGATTCGGAAGAGACCGACGCGTCGCCCCCCGATCCCCAAAGCCTTCCCCCGACGAAATTCGGGCGCAGCGCAAGCGCGACGTGGCCCTCGGCTATCGCCTGATGGCCGTGCAGCAATGGGGCGACACCGGGGACGGACATATCAGCGCCCGAGACCCCGAGCGAGAGGATTGCTTCTGGCTCCTGCGCGATGAGGTTTCGTTCCACGAGGCAACCACGTCCGACCTCGTCCTGGTCGGTCCGCAGGGCCAGATCGTCGAGGGTGAGGGCAGCATCAACAGGACCGCCTACTACATCCATCATCCGATCCTCGCAGCGCGGCCGGAGATCGTGAGCGCTGCCCATACTCACACGGGCTGGGGGACCCCCTTTTCAGCCGAGCGGCGTGCGATCCTTCCGATCACCCAGGAGTCCTGCGTCTTCTTCGAGGATCACGCGCTCTTCGACGACGACGAGGTCCAGATCCAGAGTCCGGACGGGGGTCACCGGATCGCCGCAGCACTCGGCGAGAACCGGGCCGTGATCCTCTGCAATCACGGCCTGCTGACCGTCGGAACCTGCGTGCCCGAGTCCGTCGGCAGCTTCATCATGATGGAGCGCGTCTGCGAAGCCCAGATGAAAGCACGCAACGCCAGACCGATCCCGGCGGAAGCGGCACGTCACGCGAAATCCGACCTCCTGCGCCTCGGCGCCGGAAAGATCTCCTTTCGGAGCATGGTGGCCCGGCATATCGGCGACCCGAAAAACGCCGAGTAGAGCACAACGCACCGCCGAAGCGCCTCTTCAGTTCCCCGTAAAATTCGGCTTGCGCTTCTCCGCAAAGGCATTCATGGCCTCCCGCGTATCCTCGCTGCCGGCGCTGCACATGAACTCGGTCGCGAGGCCGAAGTCCAGGTTCAGGACCTGCTGCTGTTCGACCATCTTGTTGATCGCCATCTTCGCCCAGCGAATCGAGCTCTGCGCTCCGTTCGCAAGCTTGGCGGCGTAGGTCCGCGCGTGATATAGGAGTTCGTCAGCGGGAACGACATGGTTCACGAGCCCGATTCGATCCGCTTCCGAGGCGGGAATCATCTCGCCAGCCATCAGATATTCCTTTGCGCGATGTGGTCCCACGAGCAGGGGCCAGATCACCTGCCCCCCGTCTCCCGCGGTCAGGCCGACCTGGACGTGGGTGTCGCCGATCTTCGCCGTGTCGGCCATGAAGATGACGTCGCACATGAGCGCGATGGTCGCGCCGAGACCGGCCGCAGTCCCGTTGACCGCAGAGATGATCGGCGTCTCGCAATGAAGGATCGCCCAGTTGAGGGCGCGGCTTCGCAAGGAGTTGCGAAAGACATGATCCTCGGGGTAGAAGCCGGTCAGATCGCCCCCCGCACAGAACGTATCGCCGGAACCGGTCAGGATGATCGCGCCGACCTCGCTGTCATAGGAGAGATCGCGGAAGACCCGCTCGAGGCCCTCGTGCAGGCCAAAGTCGATCGCGTTCTTCTTCTTGGGTCGATCCAGGGTGACGGTCGCGACCTTCTCTTCGATCTCGACCTTCAGATTGTGTTCGCTGTGGTAATGGCTGTAGTCCATGAGGACCTCCGGTCTATCTTGTGGTAGGCGATGGGATGATCAGGATGGCTCGTCCAGGCGCGAGCGAAGCTCGGTCTTGAGAATCTTGCCGGTGCTATTGCGAGGGAGCGCGACGACCCACTCTAGCTGCTCGGGTATTTTCTGCTTCATGAGCCCTGCGCGTTCACAGTGCGCGACGATCTCCTCGAGGGTCGGCTGTACAGCGTTCTCACGCGTGACGACGACCGCACAGCAGCGCTCGCCCCGCTCGCGATCCGGAAGTCCGATGACCGCGACATCCGCGATATCGGAATGGGACGCCAAAACGTCCTCCACTTCTTTGGCGCTGATATTCTCTCCCTTGCGGATGATGATGTCCTTGGCGCGTCCGGTGACGCGCAAAGAGCCCCGCTCATCGAGGCGGCCGAGATCACCGGTTCGCATGAACCCCTCGGCATCGAGCGCACCACGGTCGAGCTCAGCATCCAGGTATCCGTGGAAGAGCATCGGACCGCGGACCCGGATCTCTCCCTCCTCGTCGGCGGGGAGCACTCGCTCGTCGTCCCCGATGATCCGGATCTCGACCCCGGCCACAGCGCGGCCATCCGAAGCGAGGACACCATCGGGGTCACCCACGTGGTTATAGGCGAGCGACGGACATTCGGTCAGCCCGTAGCCGGAGACGATGGGGACCCCAAGCACCTCGCGGGCTTCCGCGTGGAGGCGAGCGGGCTTGGCCGCACCGCCTCCAATCAATGCACGCAAGCCCGAGAAGAGCACGCTCTCCGGGCATTCGCATTGGGCGCGGAGATAGGCCTGCCAGAACGCCGGACCGGGACCGGCGAGCGTGACCCCGTGTCGCGAGAGGGCGTCGATCACGACCTCGGGTGCGAATGTTTCCGACAGAATCAGAGCATGTCCGACGCGCAGGGCCGAGAGAAGCAGGATTGGCCCACCGATATGCGCATAGGGAAAGACGAGAGAAACCCGATCGTCGGGGACGAATGCGTGGGGCTCGTCCAGGCCGATGGCCGAGGCCAGCAGGGTTCCGTCGGAGTGGAGCACTCCCTTCGGGTTGGAGGTCGTCCCCGAGGTATAAAAGATCCAGCTTGGGGGATCGTCGATTCCGCGCTCCCAGGCCGGCAGGGTCGCGGGATCTCCTTCCGGCAGATCGGGGGCGGCCGTCAAAAATTCCGGCGAAGCCTCATCGCCCCGTACCTGCTCGAAGAGATTCGGGTAATCGATACCGTTCCACGTACCGGGCAGCACCGCCCACCCAGGCCTCGACTGGGCGAGGATGAAGCCCACTTCTCGTCGCCCGTAGACGGGAATCAGCGGGACCTGATCACAGCCGAGCCGAGCCAGGGCGATCGTGAGGACGAGGGCCTCGATTCGGGTCGGCAAGACCCAAGCGACCCGCTGCCCCGGCCGCAGACCGCATTCCAGCAGGCCCGCCGCGACACGCTCGCCCCAGCGGCGAAAATCCGCAAAATCGATCCGCCGATCGCGTTCGTCGAAGGCGAGCGGAGCGGAGGGCGTTTCGGAAGCCCTCCACTCGACCAACGACCAGAGATCACCCGGGGCTGCGGCCCTCACCCGGGTGCGTCCAGATCGACCGAGTACAATTGATCGCGCCCGAACCAGCGATGATAGGTGTCGAAGCCTTCACAATGGGGCTCTGCCATCGCGATGATCAGAGGGCCGAAGCTGACTTGGAGGTCGTGAATCACAGGAAGATTCTAACCGAGCTTCAGCCCGAGGACCGCGGCTCGCGGTGACGGGATCGGCGGGAAGCGGATTGGATCCGCCTACCCTCGGGCGCGCTTGCACGAAGTCGACGCCGCGTTTAGCGTGACCCACTGGAAGGGAGCCACGCCTTGGCCCGCTTCGAGAAATTCCGACCGACCGGGGCCAATCCCATCCGGAGCCGCCACCCGCTTGAGCGACCGTCGTCCGGAGCGGCCTGCTTCGTCGTCCACCACAAGTCGCGACCAGGACCATGAGCCCTGTGCAGACCGCCGGCGCTGAGATCCGCGGTGCGATCGATCTCGGGCGCCACACCGGGGAAAGAGGCGAGGTCAAGATGAACGCGAACCACCCACCGACAACGAGAGTGAGAGACTTCTGATGACCACACGGCCCGATTATTTCGACCGATACGACACACTGGCCTTCGAACGCACCGACAACGGCATCCTGACCCTGCGCCTCCATTCCAACGGCGGTCCCGTCGTCTACCAGTCGGCCCACCACCGCGACTGGGCCCACGCCTTCCTGGACATCGCCGCCGACCGGGAGAACCGCGTGGTCATTCTCACCGGGACCGGAGATGCTTTCATCGATGCCTATGGCTGGGATATCCCGCTCGAGGACGGCGAAAGCTGGGATCGGATCCACTGGGAGGCCAAGCGCGTCCTGAGTACGCTGCTCGATATCGATGTACCGATCATCGGCGCGGTGAACGGGCCGGCGACGATCCACGCGGAGCTGGCTGTGCTCTCCGACATCACGCTGGCCTCGGAGACCGCGACCTTCCAGGATGCGGCTCATATTCCTTTCCAGGTCGCCCCCGGAGATGGCGTGCATATCGTCTGGCAGGAATTGCTAGGCAGCAATCGCGGGCGTTATTTCCTGTTGACGAGCCAGGTCTTGTCTGCGCAGGAAGCCCTCGAGCTCGGTGTGGTCAACGAAGTCGTCCCGCCCGAGCAACTGATGGCACGCGCAATGGAATTGGCCGAGCAATTGGCCGCATTGCCCACATTGACCCTTCGCCATTCGCGCGTCGCGCTCACGCAACGCTGGAAACGCCTGATGCTGGAAAACCTGGGCTACGGCCTATCGCTCGAAGGACTCACGCTCCTTCACTCGTCATGACGAACACGAAGGGCTGGCAGCTCGGTTTCTGGCTTCTTGCTATTCGACATAATACTGATGGTTCGGGAGTTCGGTGAGGGTCTCCTTCATCCCCTCTTCTTCCCAGTAGCCGAGCATCGCCGTCAGCTTGCCTTCCTCGTCGACTTCATAGGTCCAGATCCCTTCGCACTTGAAGGCACCCTTCTTTCCTTCGATATCGCCCACGATGATGAGCGACTCGTAATTCGCCACCTGGTTGCCCGCCACGAAAGAAGCGAGCATCGAGTAGTAGAACTCCATCTCATAGTGGTCATCCCACCATTTCTCCCTCGCCTCGGGCGTTCGAAACCCCTCCGCCTCAGGGTCCATGAAAGAAGGGCCGAGGGGATCCATGATCACGCCATCTTTCGCCCACAGGTCGATCCACGCCTGCTTCTTCCGTTGTGCAAAATACGTACGCGACAGACGTGCGGCCTTGCGCGCAGGATGTTCATTCGGGTCCTCGATCGTCGGCATTCTCACTTCGGGATTCCTTTCGGCGCAGAGCAGTCGAGCGGCTCGGTGATCGCGTTCGCACGAAGACATGGGTCGCTACGCGAATAGAAAGGTTGCCGAGAGAGTCTCGAAATGCAACACCGCATCGCCGCCTCCGAATGAGGGGATTCGACCAATTAGGCGAGTCGGCTACGCTCATCATCGAGACGACGTCGCGCGCGGGTCCCACATCCACGCGATCGATCGACCCGATCTCGCTTGGCCAGTCCACCTCTCGCTCCGAAAGAGATCACTTGAGCCAATTCGAAATTCGCCCCATTACGCCGACCATCGGTGCCGAAATCGTCGGCCTCGATCTCGCGGAACCCCTCGACGACGAGACCTTCGCTGGGGTCGAGCGGGCCTTCCTCGATCGCCAGGTGCTCGTCTTCCGCAACCAGGACATTCCCGTCGATCGGGTGCTTGAATTCGCTCGTCGCTTCGGTCCGGTATCACTTCCTCCGATCGCACCGATGCACCCGGATCACCCCGAGGTGATGGTTTTCGAGCTGACCGAACCACGCGGGGCTGGAGCGGATACCTGGCACGTGGACGCGATCTACACGAAGGAACCTCCCAAGGCCACGATCCTGCAGGCGGTCACCCTCCCGGAGACCGGCGGTGACACGTATTTCGGAAATATGGTCGCAGCCTACGATGCGCTCTCGAAACCGCTTCGCGAGTTGCTCTCGGATCTGCGCGCCGTGCACGATATCAGCGCGCCGATGCGTCGCGCCGTCGACAAGGGCATCCGAAAGCCCGAAGAATTCGAAGCGACCTGCGAGAAATACCCGCCCGTCGATCATCCACTGGTGCGCACCCACCCAGAGACAGGCCACCGGAGCCTCTTCCTGGCCGCGAACAGCACAACGGAGATCCTGGGCCTCCGCGAGCGCGAGAGCGAACTGATTCTCCCCTTCCTCTTGCAGCACGTGACATCGGGGGAATTTCATTGTCGTGTTCGTTGGGAGCCGCATACGATTGCGTTCTGGGACCAGCGCTGCACGTTGCACTACGCCGTTCCCGACTATTGCGAGCGTCGCGTGATGTACCGCTATTCGATCGAGGGTGAAGTACCGCGCTGAGCACGGCGGTTCGACGAAAGGAATCTATGGAGATCGGGATCGGACTTCCGACGAATCTTCGAGAAACGAACAAAGAGATCGTGATCGCCTGGTCCCAAAGGGCCGAAGAGGCGGGCTTCGCGTCGCTGTGTATGGGTGAGCGGCTGACCTATGCCGGTTACGATTGGCTCCTGTCTCTCACCGCGGCCGCAGCGGTCACCTCGCGCATCCGGCTTCTCGCGAACGTGATCATCCTACCGATTCATCCGGTGGGCGTCGTCGCGAAGCAGAGCCTGAGTCTGGACGATTTCTCGGGCGGGCGATTCAGTCTGGGTGTCGGACTCGGAACCCCGCTGGACGATTACGACGTCGCCCCCTCACCACGGGAAGGTCGCGGGGCCCGATTCGAAGAGAGCCTGCGCACGCTACGCGAACTCTGGAAGGGCGAATCGCTCGTCGACGGCATACGCGCAATCGGCCCTCCCCCCGTTCGCAGGGGCGGCCCCGAGCTTCTGCTGGGCGCGAACGGATCGAGATCCCTTCGCCGGGCGGGCGAGTTCACCGATGGTGCCGTCACATGGAGCTTCGGTGCCGACCCGCGAGAGGCGCGCGGAATGTTCGACGTCGTCGAGGCCTCCTGGCGCGATTTCGACCGCGAGGGCTCTCCGCGCCTGGTCTGCGGTTGCTATTTCTCCGCCGGCCCCAGCGCCGCCGAAGATCTCGAGGCCTATTTCCGCGACTATTACCCGAAGGTGCTGCCCGGCCAGGTCGAGGATCTGCTGGGGGCCGTCCGTACGGTGACCCCCGAAGCGATTCGTGAAGTCGTTTCAGAATTCGAAGCGATCGGATGCGACGAATTCATCTTCGTCCCTGTAAAACCGGACCTGGCCCATCTGGAAGGCCTCGCGGAGATCGTTTTCTAGGCGGGATCCGGATCGGACGGAGCGGGTGAGAACGGCCTGACGGAGAGTCGCAATTCCAAGCGGCGTTTTAGCTATCCCCTATGGACAATATCCCATCGGCTCCACCGATCGCGGAGACCCCGAAGCGTCGCTGGCGGCGCTGCCTGCCCCGTCGCCCACCCTCTTGGAGACATCGTGGAATCCGGCTATATCGCCCTGGCCATCCCCGCCTTCTTCGTCCTGATGGGGGTGGAATCGTGGATCGCGAAACGCAAGGGACAGAAGCTCTATCGCCTGAGCGATTCGCTCAACAATCTGAGCTGCGGGATTCTGCAGAGATTGGCGATGCTGCTCTGCACGGTTCTTCTCCTGGTGGGGTATCTGGCGATCTACGAGCGCTGGGCCTTTGCCGAGCTGCCGGCCGATTCCGCGGGGGTCTGGATCGCCTGCTTCATCGGCGTCGACTTCTTCTATTACTGGTATCACCGCCTTTCCCACGAGATCAATTTCATGTGGGCCGCCCACGTCGTCCACCATCAGAGCGAGGAATACAACCTGTCGGTCGCGCTGCGACAGAGCGTGCTTCAGCCTTTTCATTCGATGGTGTTCTATTGGCCGCTGGCCCTGATTGGGTTTCCCCCGGCAGTCCTCGCCGGATGTTCGGCCGTCAACACGCTCTATCAGTTCTGGATCCATACCCGGACAATCGACCGACTCGGGCCCTTCGAATCCATTCTCATGACCCCGTCCCATCACCGCGTTCATCACGGTCGCAATCCCATCTATCTCGATCGCAACCACGGCGCGACCTTCATTCTGTGGGACAAACTCTTCGGGACTTTTCAGCCGGAGGAGGAAGAGGTCGCCTACGGCGTCACGAAGCCCCTTGCGACCTGGAATCCCGTATGGGCGAATTTCGACTATTGGGCCGACCTCCTCGCGCTGGCCCGTCGATCGTCGAGATTCACGGACCGGATGCGCGTCTTCGTCGCGCCGCCGGGTTGGCGGCCCCAAGAACTCGGCGGTTTCGAAGAACCGTCTCCCATTCCGGTGCCTCCCCCCCTCTATGACCCTCCGGTCCCGCTCCACCTGCGACGCTATGCGAGCGCGCAATTCATTCAGCTGCTCGGGTTGTCGGCTCCTTTTCTCCTGATGGCGGATTCCGCGAGCTGGATGGCAACGGCACTCGGGTGTGTTGCGGCGAGTTGGGGACTTCTCGGTGTCGGCGCCGTGCTCGACGGCCGGAACTGGGCGGGCGCCTGCGAGTGGTCGAGGATCGTCGCAACTCCGATACTCCTGATCCCAATCACGCAGGGTTATCCGCTGCAACCCCTCCTGGTCGCGTTCCTGCTGAACCTCGGGGTCGCGGCCTATCTCGGGGTGTATTGGGACGGACTTCGCGGCGAAGCCCGGAGCGAATCCTTCGGCGAACGCAGTTAAACGTCGCAGCTTTCCTCAATGCGGCTCGGACCGCAGAGAAAAGGCAGAGGGGGGCCGAACGGGATGGCACGAGAGAACAAAGAATCTCTCGAAGAGTGGCATCGGATCGTCAAAACGCGCGACCTCGAAGGCCTCGAGAGAATTCTCGCCGAGGATGTATCGATGGGCGCGCCGCCCTATTGGGACAAGCTGAGTGGAAGGGTGATCGTCCATCATCTCCTCGGTTTGATCATCTGAACGATCGACGACTTCACCTACCACCGACAATGGCACGATGATGCGTCGGGAAGCGGCGAAATCGCGCTCGAATTCCGAGGTCGGATCGGCGACCAGGACCTGCAGGGCATCGATCTGATCAGCTTGAACGACCGCGGCGAACTACAGAACCTCGACGTCATGATTCGCCCGATGAACACGCTGGCGGCCCTCAAAGAAGTGATCGCGCCACAGATAGCGGCCTTCTTGCGCGAACTCGCGGAGGCGGCCCCCGCAGAGGACTAGCGCCGCCAGCTCACGCTGATGCCGATCCCAAAATCCGGTGCGCCCTCGGACAAACCGATGAGCCCGTAGGGCCCAAAGGAGAACTGATGGCCGATCTTGATGCCCGCAAAGGGAGAGATCTGATGGGTATCCTGCACCGAATCGACGCTGGCCTCGAACCAGTCATAGGCGACTCCGATCTGCACCCGGTCGTGGACGCGCAGACTTGCGCCAACGGAGGTATAGAGGCGGTCCGAAGCGGCCCCGCCCGAATAGAATTTTCGTCCCCCGTGCCCAAAGGCCGTAAGACGTCCGAAATCCTTGAAAGCATCCACTTGCAGTGCGAAGGCCCATTCGCCATTGCCGAGATCCCGCGAGGTTTCCGTGGGGGCGGTCAGCTTCCCGATCAGCTCCAGATAGGGAAAGGCCGTCGAGGGTGGCACCCACAGATATCCCAGGCTGCCCATGATCTGGCCGAGCCCCGTCGTGCGCTCGGCCGACATCCGATCTCCGTCGATGAGAATGCCGCTGGGTCCGTCGATGCTGAGCAGCGGCAGCGTGATCTTCGCACGCACCGGAAAGAGGTCGACTTCGACCGCCAGCGGGACGTAGAAGAGCTCCGTATCCTCGTCGAGCCCATAGTCGCCCTTGCTGTAGTCGAACCCGGTACTGAATTTCCAGCGCGCACTACTCCACCGGGAATCAGGTCCAGCCTCGAGACTCTCCTCCGCCGCAACGACCTGGCCCGCGAGAAGAAGGATCCCCATCAGGAAGAACCATCGACCGCATCCGAGGCCCGCCGGCTGGAGGCGCCTCGCTCGCGGGCACGCGATGGGGTGTCGACCTTGCAGCGTCAGCACGTCGGGTCCTCGCAATCGTCAAGGTGGCGGTCGAAACGGGCGCACGCTCTCCCCGCCGCGGGCAGCGGCCGCAGGGGTGGCCGCCGCCCGGAGTCAGAAGACGGGCTCTAGCTCTCGACGGGTTCCGGGCGCTCGGGATACTCGGGGCGTTCCGGGCGTTCCGGGCGTTCCGGGCGTTCCGGGCGCTCGGGCCGTTCCGGACGTTCCGGACGTTCCGGGCGTTCCGGGCGCTCGGGCCGTTCCGGGCGTTCCGGGCGCTCGGGCCGTTCCGGACGCTCGGGGCGATCCCCTCTATCGAGTCGCTCCGGCCGATCCCCCCGGTCGGGCCTATGCGGCCGCTCCGGGCGCTCGGGGAGCACGGCGTCATCGGGCAGACCCAGGACGTCACGAACTTCGGCGGCGCGAGCGGCACCGATCAGTGCCCGGTCTTCCTCGGACAGATCGACGCGGCGCGGGACGTCGACTTCGGCCTCGAGGCCGAGAATCTCGCGCAAGTCACTCGCCCGCGCTTCGGACAGAAGAACACGTTGTTCGTCGGTGAGATCGCCGCGACGCGGCAGCTCGTCCCCCTCCGCAATTCCCAGTGTCGCGCGAATCTCGTCCTGTCGGGCGTCGTGGAGGGCCATCCTCTGCGCCTGGGTGAACTCGACGCTGGCCACTTCGTCGGTCTCCGCACCGGCGGCAAGCGTCCACAGGAACGCCACCGCCGCAGTCGCCATGCAGCGCCGGCCGACGAAGGATGCTCGGATTCTTCTTATCATTGGGTATTCCTCGCTATTGGGTCCCGCCCACTCGCAACACCTCGTCCGGCAGGTGGGATGATCTCCCATTTCGAACCATTATAAATGGAACTTTATCCCATAGACAGAAAATCCTAAAGAAATCCTACCTTCCTCCCCCTGGGGTTCAATTGCCGCACGACCCGCTGATGGAGCGGCGGCGATCGGAATGAATATTCTGGGAATTCGGGATCGCGACTGGGGATCTCACTCGCGCACAGCCCGGAAAGCCTGGCGAGGCGCACGCGAAGCCCGACGATCCGTACCCCTCCGAGGGTGTGCGGCCGCCCAAGGGCCCGCCTGCCAGGGACCCTCGCACTCCGAAAATCCGATCAGGCGGCCGGCGTCTCGGTGATCGCCGCGTCCAGATCGAGACCGAAGAATTTCGCGGGATTCACGGCTAGCACCTTGTGGCGAATGGCGTCGTCCACCCCCTCGAAGGCGTCGTCGATGAATTGACGCGAATTGGGGTAGGAGCCGACGGAGTGCGGGAAGTCGCTCGCCCACATGATCCGATCCATATCGAGGAGCTCATGCATTCGGATCGACACCGGGTCGCGGATGATGCCGAAATGGCAATGCTTGCCGATATATTCGCTCGGCTTCATGGCGAGCTTCACATCGAACCAATCCTTGAAGAGTTCGTAGTTGTCGTCCAGAAAATAGAGCGCGCCGGGCAGCCAATTCGCATTGGTCTCGGCGAAGAAGAACTGGATCTCCGGGAAGCGGTCGAAGACCCCCTCGATCATCAACTGGATCAGGGCATAGACGGGGCCCTGTCCGCCAGCTCGCTGGTAGAGCGCCTCCGAGAATTTCGCCTCACCGGTCCCGGCGGAAACGTCGCGCGGCGGCGGGGCCGCCGCGCCAAATCCGATATGGGGCGCGAGGGAGACGCCGAGCTCGAGACATCTGGACCAGAAACGGTCGTCGTCAGGCTCCGAGAATCCGCTTCCGTTGGGGAATTGATGGAAGCAGACGGAGTTCAAGCCGATGCTGTGTCCGAATTCGAGTTCGGCGATGGCGTCATCGACCCCAGTGACCGGGATGGCCGTCGTACCGATCAGGCGATCGGGCGCAACCGAACAATAGTCCTTTCCGAGATAGGTGTTGTAAGCGCGAAGCAGCGTCAGATAGACATCGCGATCGCGGACGCCTTCGATGAAGCGCGACGCGAAGACGGGCGGAAACATCACCTCGGCATCGATGCCATCGATATCCTGCTCGCGAAGCCGTTGTTCCGGACCGCCCGCACCGGGAGCCGGACTGCCATCCTCATTGAAATAAGAACCTCCGGAGAGCTTGACCGGCCGGCCACCCACGATGTTCTGACCGTTGGGAAGCAGGGGCCGCCCCTCGACGATCCATCCCTCGCCACCCTCCGGAAGCGGAACGAGACGAGGCGCGCGGCAGTGCAACTCCTCCGGGATATATTTGAGCAGCACGTCGGGCGGAGATTCGATATGCCCGTCGGAAGAGATCACTTTGTATTGGCGCGTCATTGGAAGCCTCCTATTAGGCCACGGACGTCGCAACACGCACGACCACGGCAGCCGATTCCCGGCGGACGATCGAAGATCGCATTCTCGATCAGATCGTGTCAAGTACCTCCGCGGAACACAGAATGTGATCTTTTCACACCGATCGCGCGACGCCAGCTCGCGCGCCGCACTCGATCCACGCTGCAGAGTGCACGCGATCTCCCACGCCGCAAATCGCGCGTCAGACCCAGGGGGCTCTTCCGTATCGAGTATGAGACGCTGCGCCACACACGAATCATTCGCGACCTTGGCGGCAGGGAAGCGCTCTCCAGGTGCGCACTCAGGACGTCTCCCCGACCCCCGCCATCAGGAAAGCGCATAGGCGAGCAGCGCACCGAGCGCGGCCGCAACCGGCAGCGTGCCGAGCCACGCCCCAAGGATTTCGCCGGTCGCCCGACGCTGCAGGGTCCCTGCGGCCGCACCGATGCCGAAGATTCCGCCTGTCGAAACGTGGGTGGTCGACACCGGCAGGCCAAAGCGCGAGGCACCGATGACGAGCAGAGAAGTCGCCAGGTTCGCGGCCAGGCCCTGCCCGTTGCTCATCGGGGTGATGCGCAGGGCCAGCGTATCGGCCACCCGCCGAGCGGCCAGGACACCGCCGAGGGACATCGCCCCAGCGACGACGAGCGCTCCCAAGAAGGGATCGAGGGCCGACGCCCCGACCATCAGCCCCAGAATCTTCGGCGTGTCGTTCAGACCGCGAGCAAAGCCCACGGTCGTCGCGCTGAGCACGTGACCGGTGCGCAGAGCGCGCTCGACCTCGAGACCGACCAGGCGTGCCTCTCCATGGGCCTTACACTCGCTCGCCTCGGCGATCTCCAGACGCAGCGTGCGGCTCGCCACTGCGGCATTTCCCTCCGCATTGGCCGTCCAGCCGGGCTCGATACAGATGCAATCGCCCGGGGCGAGTCCGAGCATCGAGCCGACCGCATGGCCGCCGCGGGCGAGGGCCGCAGCGAGTACGATCGCCAGCAGGGGTCCGACGGCCAGCGGCAGAACGAATGCGGCGCCCAGGGCGCCGAGGTTCAGAGCCGAACCCGCTGCCACCGCGCCGCCGCCCAGGAGTGAGCCCACGATGGCGTGCGTGGTCGAAATCGGGAGCCCCGCCCGCGTCGCCAGAGCCACCGTGATCGCCGCACCCATCGCGACCGCTGCGAGCAGCTCGACCGAAAGGAACTCCGGGGGAACCAGGCCCTTGCCCGAGAAGGCCCTGACGAGGGCGGAGGCCAGAACCACGGACGCCAGGGAACCGAGGATCTGCGATACGGTCGCGAGCGCGAGCGCCCGCCGGTAACCGAGCTGAGCGGCACCGTAGATCGTTGCCACCCCCTTGATATTATCGTTTGCGCCATTCGCAAAGGCGAGGGCCACACCAGCGATCAGCAGCAACCACTCCATCAGCAGCCATCACCAACGAGAACGGCGCAACCATCGAGAGCGACGAAACCGCCGATAGGGCCGCGCGGCCCCCGGTCCTCAGGCCTTCCGCGCCCTCGAACCGCTCGCGGCACGCACACCCTCCGCCTCGAATCGATCGAGTGGATCTCCATCGGGCGCGACCGCTCCATCATCGGCAATAACTCTCCTCCGGCCAGAATCATGAAGGTGAATACGCCGCGCTGGACATTCCGGTTACGGCCAGCCCCACCGCTCCCGGCCCATCCGAGTGGCTCGGGAGCCCGACGGGCCACAGCCGACGCCCGCTCAATCCCCTAACGTCCATCTGACGAGGACGTATAGTCTGGACTCGACAACAGCAACAAGGAGGCGCCCGAAATGGAAGGCAACAAGCACACCGGTGTGATCGTCCAGAATATTTCGAGACCCGATTCCGCGCCGATCTGGGAGGATCAGTGGCGGGGCGAGACCGGTTCGGCTGCGCTCGAGAGTGGCGCCGTCGATCGAAGCAGCGCGTTTCGCCTCGCTCCGGGTTACGATCTCGACGGCGCCAGCCATGTCGTCATCTATGAGACATCGCAGGAAGACGTGGCCGCAGCAGCACAGAATATCCTCGCCGGCGACGGTGAGACAGTGGCGAGCTATACGAAGATCGCGGAGCACGGGCCCGTCTGCGATGGGAAGACAAGGGGGATCGTACTGGTCTTCACCGACTGCGAAGACCCGTCGCTCGAAGACTCGTTCAACGAGTGGTATTCCGGCCATCTACACCACACGATCGAGGCGATCGATTTCTATGCCGCCACACGTTATGTCTCGGATGACCCCTCGCGCACACCCTCGAAATATCTCGCCATCTACGAGAGCCAGAACGATGACCCGGCGCAGGTCCAGAAGGATGGCGTCGACTGGTGGATCAATGGGAATTTCGAGGGCCATAAGGCCATGGCCCTGCGCAACGAGGTTCCGGGTGTTCGCGTGGACTGACGAGGGGCGCGGCGTTCAGTCCCGGGTCTCTTCGAGATCCTTGCGCAGGCGAAATTTCTCGACCTTGCCGGTCGCGGTGCGTGGCAGCTCCTCGATCGGAAGGACTGATTCCGGAAACTTGTAGGACGCGAGCCGACCCTCGGCGAATTTCGCGATCGAGCTCTCATCGGGCGGTGCGACCCCCTCGGCGGCGACGACGAAGGCCGCCACGCGCTCGCCCAGCACCGGATCGGGCTGACCTACGATGGCGACCTCGGCGACATCGGGATGCTGGCGCAGAACCATCTCCACCTCCGCACTCGAAATATTCTCACCCCCGCGGCGCACGATATCCTTCTTGCGGTCGACAAAATAGAAATAGCCATCGGCATCGAAGCGCCCGAGGTCACCGGTGTGGAAATAGCCGTCGGAGACCGCGCTTCGCGTCGCCTCCTCGTCGTCCAGGTAGCCCTCGAAGCCCGTCGCGGCGGTGGCAAAACCGACCTCGCCCACCTCGTCGGGATCGGCTTCGCTGCCATCCTCGCGCAGGATCGTCATGCCGCTTCCCTCAAAGCGTCGCCCGGAGCTGCCCGGCCGGCGCTCCTCCGACAGGCGCGTAAAGGTTCCCATGCCGGCCTCGGTCATGCCGTACCAGTCGATGACGGGCACCCCATAGCGTTCCTCCATGAGCGGCGCCGCGGGACCGGCCCCGAGCGCAACGATCATGCGCAGGCTGTGCTCCCGCTCGAACGCACTCTCGCGCAGGCCGAGCAGGATGTGCACGATGGGCGCCAGCGTGAGCAGATACGAGGGACGGGCGCGATCGACGAGTCCCCAGAAGCGCCGCGCCGAGAATCGACGCTGAAAGACCGCCGAGCCACCCAGCGAGAGCGCGGAGATGAGGCCGGCCGCGCCGTTGCCATGGAAGAGTGGGGTGACGAAGATGCTGCGATCGGACGCGCCGAGGCCGAGCATATCGTCGTAGCGCGGCGCGTTGCGCGAAAATCCGCGGTCGAAGGTCACGGCCTTCGGGCGGCCCGTCGTGGTACCCGACGTGTACATCAAGTGCCCGGGCACGTCATCGGGAACCGGAGGCAACCTGTCGCCGGCATCCGACGGGGCAGCATCCCGCAGCGCTTTCAGCGCGAGCGCTCCCTCCGGAACGCTGTCGCCCAAGGTGATGACACAGTCGAGTGTGTCGATGCGCTCCGCGAGGGCGAGGGCACGCTCGGCCAGGTCGGATTCGCACACGATGAATCGCGCGCGCGAGTGCTTCAGGATGAATTCCATCTCACCGTCCGCCCATTCGGGATTCGCGAGCACGGGCGGAAGCCCCACCGCCGACGCGGCGTGCTGAGCCTCGACGAATTCGGGCCTGTTCCACAACCAGAGGCAACTGCGCTCACCCGGCGGAAAACCCAACTCGTGCACGAACATATGAGCGAGTTTCGCTTCGTTCTCGACGAGTTCGGAATAGGTCCGCGTTCCATCGATCTCCGAGATCAGCGCGAGCTTGTCCGGCTTGTGTTCGGCGTGTTTGCGCATCAGCTCGTACAGAGTCGACATTCCTGAGCGCTCCTGTCTGGGTTCTCGGATCCGCGGCCAGCGGCTGGGTAGAAGGGTCGATCGAAGGGCGAGTACACGCTCCATTCTAGGAAAGGCCAGATCAGTGCGCGGCGGCGTCAGCCAGGATCCGCTCTCGCTCGGCCCTCGCCGTCCTCGGCCCGCTCGGGAGCGCGCTCCCGTCGATTCTCCGCGAGAAAACGCCCCCAGAGATCCGGGTATCCGACGGCGTGGGAGTCGGTGGAGATCAATCCGCCCCGCCCATCGCCTCGAAGAGGCGTCGCACGTCGGGCTGACTCACTTTCATCGAGGGCGTTCGTGGCAACGCTTCGACGACCCGGTAACGAGCGGGGCGCTGGTATCCGACGAGATGCTCCGCCGCGAAACGAGCGAGATCGTCTTCATCGACGACGGGGGCCCCTCGCTCCAGCACCACAGCGGCGACGGGGACCTCGCCGACGCGCTCGTCCTCGAGACCCACCACCGAAACCTCGGCGACCGAAGCGTGCCGCTCGAGGACGGCCGCGATCTGGTCGGGCATCAGCTTGAAACCTCCGCGATTGATGGCACCGTCGGCGCGACCCACCAACCAGAGAAAACCGTCGCTGTCGATGCGTGCGAGATCCGTGGTCCGCACCCAGCCGCTGGCAAGGGAATGCTGCCGCGTCTTCACTTCGAGCAGACCGACCGCATCGGCGGCGAGCACACGGCCGTCTTCCTGATCGACGATCTGCAGCTCTACGCCTCCGTTCGCACGTCCCACGCTGCCACGCTTGGCCTTGGCGTATTCTTTGTGGTCGCGGAGATTCCAGCCCGCGACCCCGCCGGCAAACTCGGTGGCGCCATAGGTCGTCAGGACGGGAACGCCGTAGCGCGTCTCGAAGGCATCTGCGGTATCCGGGTCGAGCGGTGCCGTTCCGGCGCTCACCACGCGCAGACTCGAGAGATCCTCCGGCGGGAATCCCGCGTCGAGCACCATCTTGAGAGCGGCGGGCACGAGGCTCACGGCCTTGGGCCGGTGACGCAGGACGAGTTCGTGCCAGAGGTCGACCTCGAAGCGCTCCATCATCGAGATCCGGCGCCCGCTGAAGAGCGCCCCACCCCCGCGAAAGATTCCGCCGACGTGCACCAGCGGATTCGGCATCAGCACGACCCCCGAGCTCAGCTTGGGCTCGCTCGCGCCGCCCTTCGATTCGTAACCCGCCGCCGATCGCAGCGATTCTTCGAGCGCGCTGAGCCGCAGCGGGATGCGCTTCGGCGGACCGGTGGTCCCACTCGTGAGCATCTGAACCGCGACGCCGGGCAGCGGCGCGTGGTGGGGTCCGTCACCCAGTGTCTCCAACCCCGCCAGCACGCTGAGCCCCAATTTCGGGGACTCATGAACTTCGATCCCAACGCAACCCACCCGTTCGGCGGCCTCGCGCACGCCGGCCACCCCCCAATCGTCACTGTGCCCGATCAACGCGGGAGACCGAAGATCAGCGATTTCTTCGACGAGCTTGCTCGCACCCTGGATCGCATTGACGGTCAGCACGCAGCGCCGCGAGGTGATCACGGACATCATCGCGCCCAATAGAGAGGGCCTGTTGCGCAACATCACTGCGATCGCCGCGTCCTCGGCAATCCCCGCCGTCGTCAGTGCCCGATCGATCTCCTGCATCGATGCTGCAAGTTCACCCCAGCTGATCCAACGGTTCTCGAACTCCACCGCGTCCGCCCCTGGATCGAGTGCGAGAACGGCGCGGATATGATCTGCCAGATCCATCGGATCTCTCTCGTGAATCGCACCCGTCATGTCGACGTCAGGCCTGAAAAGCGATGGGGAAATGCGAATAGCCCTGCACGAACTCGGTGGGGGGGTGCACGGTCTCGTCCCGAAGAACGGTGTATTCGGGGAAGCGACCGAGTACCTCCTCCAGGAGAATTCGACCCTCCATCTGAGCCATATGATTGCCCAGACAGCGATGGTCGCCCTGCCCGAAGGTCAGGATGCGGGGCGGGTTGCGGTGGATATCGAAACGATCGGGCTGATCGAACTCGGCGGCGTCCCGATTCGCGGACGGAAAGAGCAGGATCACCGGCTGCCCCGCCTCGAATCTGTGCTCGCCCAACGCGAAGTCGCGGATCACCGTGCGTCCCAACCATTGTGTCGGGGTATCGAAGCGCAGGGCCTCCATCAGCGCGGTCGGGATCAGAGAGGGATCGGCGCAGAGATCGCGGCGCTGATCCGGGTGCTGCTCGAGCCGCAGCAGCGCCGTGGCAAAGACCTTGGGGAAGGTCTCGGTCGCACCCACGACGAGCAGCAACATATGGCGCGCGATTCGCTCGTCGCTCAGCGGCTGCCCGTCCTGGTCGCGAAACTGTGTCAACGTATCGAGCGCATCACCGTATTCACGCCCGGAGGCGCGGCGCTCCCGAGCCGCCGTCTCGAGATAATCCCAAAGGCCTAACACGGCGTTCCGACCCTCCTCGACCATCCCCTCCACGCCTTCCTCGCGTGCGAAGAAGCGGTGGACCAGATCCAGCAAGAGGTCGCAATCCGAGACGGGCACGCCGCCAATCGTACAAGAGACGCGCACAGCGATCTGCTGACCGAGTTCACGCACCGCGTCGATGCGACCGGATTCCAGGTGCGCTTCGATACATTCCCGCGCCCAGGTCCGCATCGGATCAGCGAGTCGACGCGCCGCGCTCGGACCGAAATGGGGAAAGAGGGCCTTGCGCAACCGCCGGTGGGCCTCCCCATCCATACCTGCCAGCGTCTGCAGGGCCGAGGGCCGGCCCTCGAGCAGAGTGGGACCCTGATTGCCATTCGCGCTCGACAGGGAATCGCCGTGGCTGCAGAAATCCCAGATGTCCTGGAAGCGCGTCAGCGCCCAGCCCCCCCAACGCTCGAGCGGGTAGATCGGGCACTCCTCGCGCATTCGGGCATAAATCGGAAGTGGGTCTTCCTTGATCTCGGGCATATAGGGATCGTATTCGATCATGGGCTGACTCTCCGCGGCTCACGATCTTAACAGCGCGCGGAGTTCGTGCATCGCCCGGCGCCCCTCCCGATCGATTCATTCACCCGGTATGCAAATTTCGAATCACGCGGAACGAGTCAGGTCCACCGCAGTGCCCCCCAAAACGCGATCTTTGCGGTTAGTATCGGTGCATGCCGGATTCCCTCACGCACCGGGTCGTGGCCAGCGATCTCTCCTTCCCCGAAGGCCCCGTGGTCCTGAGAGATGGCTCCGTCCTCGTCGTCGAAATTCGCGGCGCTCGGCTGACCCGGATCCGACCCGACGGCGACCGGGAGACCGTGGCGAGCTGGGCGGGGCCGGATCGCGCGGGGCCCAACGGAGCCGCGATCGGACCCGACGGCGCCTGCTATATCTGCAACAACGGCGGTTTCATATGGAGCCCCCGCGGTGATTTCAGCGTTCCAGCCGATCCGAAAACGGGAGCGACCCAACCGGATGCCTATCTCACGGGCTCCATCGATCGCGTCGATCTCGCGACGGGCGAGATCAGGGCGCTCTATACGGAATGTGATGGACAGCGCTTATGCGGCCCAAACGACCTGGTCTTCGATCGCGAGGGCGGCCTGTGGTTCACCGATCACGGCAAGCGGCGCGCCTTCGACGAGGACCGGTGCGGCGTCTACTACGCCGCCGCGGACGGCTCAAGAATCGAGCGCACCCTCTTCCCCCTTCATGCACCCAATGGAATCGGACTTTCCCCGGACGAGAGCACCCTCTACGTCGCGGAGACGCCGACCGGGCGCCTCTGGTCCTATCCCGTGACACATCCGGGCAAGGTCGATCCCCGGGGTGCGCAATGCCTCGTGAACACGATCGGGCGCTTCGACTCCTTGGGAGTCGAGGCCGACGGTACCGTGGTGGTCGCCGCCATCGACCAGGGCCTGTGTGTCGTGCGGCCCAATGGCGAGACTTCCTACGTCGACGTACCGGGTCCCGCTGCGACCAATATCTGTTGGGGGGGGGACGACATGAAGACGGCCTACGTGACCGAGTCGCTCGAAGGCAAGCTCTACGCCTACGAGTGGCCCCGGCCCGGTCTGGAACTGGCGTACTCGGTATGACGGCGGACCAGAGACTGCGCACCGTTCTCATCACCGGCGCTTCCGCGGGTCTCGGCGAGGCGCTCGCGCTGACCTGTGCGCAGAAGGGCTGGCGGCTGGCACTCGGAGCTCGACGCGTCGATCGAATAGAGGACGTGGCGCGGCGCGCTCGAGAAGCGGGGGCGGAAGTTTACGCGGGGCGGCTCGATGTCACCGACGAGGATTCTGTCGAGCGCTTCTTCGATGAGAGTGAAGCCGCCCTCGGCGTCGCGGATATCGTCGTGAACAACGCCGGACTCTCGAAGCCCGGAATTCTGCACGAACGCGCGACCGCGGATATTCGACGCGAAGTCGAAACGAATCTGCTCGGAGTACTCTTCGTTTCGCGACGCGGTGTGGCGGCGCTGGTGGAAAACGAGATGCGCGGCGACATCGTCTTCATGGGGAGTGACGCCGCCACCGTGCCACGACCCGGCCAGGTGACCTACAGCGCGACCAAGGGCGCCCTCGAGACGCTGTGTACGAGCCTCTCGCGGGAACTCGAGGGCACCGGCGTTCGGGTCATCCGCTTGCGAATCGGCCCCACGATGAGCGAGTTCGGCGCGGAGTGGGACCTCTCACCCCAGGCGCTCGAGGAGCGCACGGAACTCTTCCGGCGCTTCGGGACGCGCGACGCCCGGCATCTCGGAACCTTGATGCAGGCGGACGATATCGCCCAGGCGATCCTCTTCGCAGTCGGTCGCCCTCCCGGGGTCGTCATCGACACCATCGACATCTACCCCGAAGCTCCGCTGGGCAATGCCGTCAAGGGGCTGCGCTGACATGAGTCGCGTGACCGGTATCACGCGACGCTACATCGAGGCCATGAATGCCGGCGACATCGACGCGATGATGTTGCTCTTCGCGCCGGGCGCCGTGTTGCGCCATCCGACAGGCGTTTTCGAGGGCAGCGACGCAATTCGCGACTTCTTCCTCGAGGGTGTCTTCGCGTACTCGGCGCAGCTGCACTATGTCACGGGATCTGAGGTCACGGGATCTGAGGTCACGGGATCTGAGGTCACGGGATCTGAGCGGGGCGATCTGGCCTGGCTGGAAGTCGAGGCCGTGTCCGACGTGACGCCCGGCCGTCAACGTGTGGTGGACGTCTTCCGACTCGACCAAGCGGGGCGAATCGTCGACGTCGGCATCTACTCGGGAAATATCGTTCCCGGATCCGACGAATCGTCCGACGATCCGGAACGTCAAAAAGAGTGAAGGGGACGAATACGATGGGACTCTTGAAGGATCGGGTGGCCGTGCTGGCGGGGGTCGGCGTGGATCTGGGAACGGCACTCGCGCGGGTCTTCGCCGCGGAGGGTGCCCAGCTCGTGTTGGCCGCCCGCAGCGAAGACACCATTCGCGACCTCGCCAGCGAAATCGTGGACATGGGTCAAAAATGCATATGGCAGTGCACGGACATCACCGAGGCCGACGCTTGCAAGGCGCTGGTCGAGCGAACTGAATCTGAATTCGGGGGGCTCGACATCCTCGTCAACAACGCCGTGTGGCCCCACGGTGATGGGCCGCTGGCGGATGCGAACCTCGAGGATTGGCATACGGCCATGAACGTGAACTTTCTCGGTGCGCTCACGATGACGCAGGCGGCGATTCCAGCGCTGCGACGTCGGGAAGCCGCCCGCATCATCATGGTCAGCACGATTGCGTCTCGTGCGCACTACCCCACAGCGGGCCCCTACTCGTCCTCGAAGGCGGCCTTGAATTCCGTGACGAAGACGCTCGCGAAGGAGCTCGGCCCCGACGGCATTCGCGTCAACGCGGTCATCCCGGGATGGATCTGGGGTCCCACCGCGCAGGGCGTACTGACGCAATGGGGGGAAGCGGAGGGCGCGACGCTCGACGAGATGCGCGTTCGCTACGAGCAGGAAACGGCGTTGCACTACCTGCCAAAAGCCGAGGAAATCGCGAAGGTGGCGGTCTTCCTCGCATCCGAGCTATCGAACCCCGTCACGGGGCATCTGCTCGATGCCAATGCCGGGCAGTGGATGTGACCGAGCGATCGCGCCCGCACACAAAGCGCGATCGCGTGCGAAAAGAAGCTCCTAGCTCGACCGCGTCGCGGCGTGCTGGCCAGCGATATAGCCCCAGGTAATCGCCCGCAGATTCGACATGCCGCTCTGGTAGCCCCCACCGATATCGAGGAGCGCGGCGGAGTTGCCCACCACATAGAAGCCCGGAATCGAATGTCCGCGCACGTGCACCGCCTGTGCGTCACGATCGAAGCGCAGGCCGTGGGAGTTGATCCCGACGCCGATCGGCGTGAGTCGCAACCCGTAGTAGGGCGCCTTGTTCACCGGAGCGAGGTTGGGGTTCGGGTAGGACGAATCTCCACAGAGCCGATTGGCCCAGAGGTATTGCCCGCGCCCGAATTCCGGATCTTCGCCCTTCTCCGCGTGCGTGTTGAAATCCTGAAGCGTGCGTTCGAAGCCCTCCGGATCGATGCCGAGCTTCTGCGCGAGCGCCCCGGGTGTCTCGGCGCGCTCGACGAACTCCTCGGGCAGCTCCTGATCGGGCATGAAGCTGCCCACCGGATACTGATCGCGGTAGTGGGTGTCGAAGATCATGAAAGAGGGATCGTTGGGCAGATCCTGTCTGGCCCCGTTCCATTCTCGCATTCGGGGATTCGCGTCCTTATAGAAGGATTCGTCGCAGAAACGCTTGCCGGCGCGGTTCACCACCATGGAATGCGGAATGCCGGTCTCGAAGGCCGTGCGGTAGAGAGGCTTCCCGAAATGTTCCTCGCCCGGAATGTTGTAGCCGAAGAACATCGCCAGATTCGTCGGCGGAACATTGGCAACGGAGGCACCGATCTCGCCGCCCAACACGATATTGTCTCCGTCCAAGCCGGGCGGACAGGCAGTCCCCCACTCGCGCGTATTCTCGTAGCGCGTGGCCATCGGAACGTTGTGGTCGTAGCCTCCGATGCACATCACCACGCCCTGAGCCGCACGAATGAAGAAATCACGACCTTCCCGTTCGGCCCGTACACCGATCACCGCACCGGCGTCGTCGGTCATGAGTTCGCGGGCGGGCGTGTCGACGTAGGCCGGAATGCCACGGTCGACCATCGCGGCTTTGATCAGGAAGCCCATCATCCCCGTACCAAAGGTGCGCTGATCGTTGCTGAGGCGCTCCGCGATCATCTCGTAATCCCATTCCTTCACCTTGGCAAGACCGCCAAAGCGGGTGAGATCCGTGTGCAGGAGGCCCATCGGATGATGCGGGGAGATATGGGTCCTGGTCTGCCACTCGCCGAGCTCAGCGCCGGAGAAGAGATTCATGACGAGGTAGCGCCCTCCCTCGTGGGACCCGGGAGCGAAGGGGAAATAATAATCCGTCTGGGTCGGGGACGAGACCCAATCCACATGGGCCCGATCCGTCAGGTAATCCATCGCCTCGTTGCGCATCTCCATGAGGCGATCGGTGAGCTCGGGCTCGTTGAATCCCGCGGCGATGAAATCCACGTAAGCGCGTGCAGCCTCCTCGGAATCCTCCACACCCGCTTCGCGCATCTGGCGGTTGTTGGGGTTGAATGTCTCGCCGCCGCTATAAGCGCAGACTCCGCCCAGCTTCGGACTCTTGTCGATCACCGCGACCTTCTTGCCCGCGTCGTGGGCCACCATGGCCGCGGTGAGACCACCGAGCCCAGAGCCCAGAGCGAGCACGTCCACTTCGAGATCCCACTTCTGCCGCCGACCGAATATATTCACGAGGGAGAGCCTCCTTGATTCACTTATCCCACCGGGTACGCAGCTCCACACCGGGCCCCTCTTCGTAGGGCCGGTAGAGTTCGAAGGTGCGTTCGTACCCGGTGTGCTTGATCTTCCATTCGCCGTCCACTTTCACATATTCGTCCGAGTAGAACCCGGCGCCCTGCAGAATCGAATGACCCGGCATGGCACCGTTGTCCTCACCGGGATTGACCACGTAGTCGTGCAGGTACCAGGTGCCCTTCGCTGTCGTCTCGCTCGTAAAATCGATTTCCGGACAATGCACGTTGTGCATCGACGCAACGTCGGTCCGCGTGAGTGCACCGACCAGAAATTCCATGACGTCGTCGATCCCATTCGCGGTGTATTCGCCCTTGTTGTAGGCCGCGTCCGCGTCGTCGGTGAAGACTTCGCGCAACTCCTTCCAGAGCTTGCTGTCGATGCAGCGAATATATTTGTACTTGAGTCGCTTGATGGCTTCGAGTTCTTCGAGCTGGGACATGAGGCTCCTCGATCTCGCAACGGATCCTGGCTGCGATCGCCAACGCTAGCCCGATTTTGGCTCCCGGTCCTCGCCCGACTCATTCGGAAAACGGATCGGTGTCCTCGCGGATCACACCGTGAATCCACCCGAGAGGAGCTATGCTGCGCCTCCATGGAACTCGGATACGGTACAGAGCACGAAGCCTTTCGCGAGCGGGTACGCACCTTTCTCGACGCGCAGTGGCCGCCTCCGGATACACAGGCCAGGAACGCGACCCCCGATCAGATTCGATGCTTCCGACGGGCCGCGATCGATGCCGGTTACCTGTACCGAAATATCCCGCGTCGCTATGGGGGCTCGGAGCAGGAACCGGATATTCTCGCGGCGCAGATCATCCGCGAAGAATTCGCCGCCCTTCGCGCCCCGACGGAACTCACCGGCCAGGGCCCGCAGATGCTGGCCCCGACCCTGCTCGAACGGGGGAGCGAGTGGCAGAAGGAGCATTTCGTCCGCAAGGCCATCGAGGGTGAGCATATCTGGTGCCAGGGCTACAGCGAGCCCGGTGCGGGCAGCGATCTCGCATCCCTGCGCACGACCGGGGTGCTCGAGGACGGGGAGTGGGTGATCACGGGCCAGAAGATCTGGACCAGCCACTGGAAACACGCCCACTACATGTTCGCGTTGGTGCGCACAGAACCCGAGGCAAACAAACACGCGGGCATCTCCTACCTCCTCCTCGAGATGGACCAACCGGGGATCGAGGTTCGCCCCCTCAAGCAGATCACCGGCGACAACGAGTTCGCCGAAGTATTCCTCGACGGCGCGCGTACACCGGCGGATTGGATCGTCGGCGAACGTGGAGAGGGCTGGAGCGTCTCGCGTTCACTGCTCAAACACGAGCGCAACATGATCGGCAGTGCGAACCGTTCGGCGGGGCTCTTCAAGAGTCTCTTGCGCCTGGCCCGCAAGGTCCAGATCGATGGACGTCCCGCGGTCGAGGATCGCGGGGTTCGTGAAGCGCTGGCCCACATCCATGGCTATGTCGAAACCCAGCGCTGTTCCTCCTATGTCCAGCTCACTCGCGAGCTCCAGGGTCGCGACGCCGGCACGCTACCGATGTTCAACAAGATCACGAATACGAATATCGGACAGGATATTTCGAGGCTGTCACATCGCCTGCTCGGCGCCGAGAGCGCGCTGGCTCCGCGTGGACAGCCGTCCGGCCGAAGCTCCGGCAACGAGAAATGGATGAACCAGTTCATGGGGTCCCTCGGCATGGCGATCGCGGGTGGGACCACGAATATCCAACGCAATATCATCGCTGAGCGCGGGCTCGGACTGCCGCGCGACAGCGCGGCGGCGAAGACCGACGAGTCATGAATTTCGATCTTTCCGACGACCAACGACTGCTCGAAGAAACGGTCGATCACTTCCTGGGCACGGAATGCCCGATGACGCGTGTGCGCGAACTCTTCGATGGCGAAGAGGGCTACGACGACAGGGTCTGGCAGGGACTGGGCGAGATGGGCATTCTCGGCTTGCATCTGCCAGAGGAGCTGGGCGGTGCAGGCCTCGAGATGCTCGAACTCTCGCTGGTCGCCGAAGCCATGGGGCGTCACGCGACCCCCGGTCCCTTCTTCGAACACGCGCTCGCGGGCATGGCGATCGATCTGGGAGGCAGCGAGGCGCAGCGCGAGCAGTGGCTCCCGAAGCTCGCCACCGGCGAACTGCGCGCGAGCTTCGCGATCGCCGAACGGGGGGACGAGAGCGGAACCGAAGGGGCTTGGCGCCCAGAGCAGTGGCGATTGGGTGACGAATCCACGCTCACCGGCGAAAAGCAATTCGCGCCCCACGCGGACGGAGCCGATCTCCTCGTCATCGGCCTACGGGGGGGCGGCTTCGGGCTGGTCGAATCCGGTGCGCCGGGCCTCGCGACAGTACGCGTCGAGAGCCTCGATCGAACACGTCGCCTCGATTCCGTCCTCTTCGACCAGACCCCCTGCGATCGTCTGCCCAAGGGCGCCGAAGTCGCGAGCCAAGTGCTCGATGCCGGCCTCGTGCTGCTCGCCGCGGACGCCTACGGCGGCGGAATGGCATGCATCGACGCGTCCGTCGAATACGCCAAGACACGCGAGCAATTCGGCGTGAAGATCGGCAGCTTCCAGGCGCTAAAACATCAACTGGCGGACATGGCGGTCGAGATCCATCCCACCCGCGGTCTCGTCTGGTTCGCCGCGCACGCCTTCGACCACCTTCCCGAAGAGGCGGCGGCCGCGGCGGCGAACGCAAAGGCGCATTTGACCGATCGCTTCGTCGACGTCGCCCGCGACACGGTCGAAGCCCATGGCGGAATCGGATACACATGGGAATGCGACGTCCAATTCTGGTTCAAGCGCTCGCTCTTCGACTGGGCGATGCTGGGCGATCCGAACCTGCACCGTCGCCGCACGGCCGACCTCATGGGCTGGTAGAGACGCATGCCACCCGCGTCTAGGAGATTGGGATGAGTCGAAACGAAGGAGCTGCGCTCGGCGAAGGCCAGATCACCGACGAGGGCATCGAGAAGCTTCGCCAGCGCATCGGCGTCCCGAAACCCCTGCCCCAGCCGCCGCATTATCGCTGCCCCAATGAAGATATCTTCCGCAACCTTTCCCACAGCATGGGCGACGACAACCCTCTCTATTGCGACCCCGACTACGCCGAGAAGACGCGCTGGGGCGGGATGATCCTCCACCCGGCGTTCGTGGGCTGTGACACCCTGATCGGCATCGACGAAGTCGAAGCTGTCCCGCCGGATAAACTCGACATCATGCGCGGTGATCCGCTGCGCGGCGTGCATTCCTTCTACTCGAGTGGTGTTCGAGAATGGTGGCGCCCCCTGCGGCCGAATCGCAAGGTCTACCGTCGCAATGCGATCGTGGGCGTGCTCGACAAACAGAGCGAATTCGCGAAGCGCTCCGTCCACGAGTGGACCGCCAACGTCTTCGGAGACGATCAGGGCGATCTCCTCTCGACCCAATATCGCCTGATGATCCGTACCGAGCGCCACAGCGCCCGCAAAGAAAAGAAATATGAAGACAAAGGACCCGTCCCCTACACCCCCGAGCAACTCGAGGAGATCGATGCACAATACCGATCCGAGGAACCCCGAGGTGCCGAGCCGCGCTATTTCGAGGATGTCGAAGAAGGGGATGAGCTGCGCCCCCTCGTGAAGGGTCCGCTCACCGTCACCGATATCGTGACCTGGCACGTCGGGGTCGGCATGGGGTATTACGGTGTCAAACCGCTGCGCCTGGGATTCAAAAACCGACAGCGGATTCCCGGCTTCTACCGACCCGATCCCCTCGGCATTCCCGATCAGATGATGCGCGTGCATTGGGACGAGAAATACGCCCACGTCGCGGGTGCACCGACGATGTACGATTACGGCCGCATGCGCGAATGCTGGCTCGTACATCTCTGTACCGATTGGATGGGCGACGGCGGGTGGCTCTGGAAGCTCGACTGTGAATTCCGGCGCTTCAACTTCGTGGGCGACACCCAGTGGATGCGTGGAAAGATCGTGCGCAAATATCTCGCGGAGGGTGATCGGCCGGCCGTGGACCTCGACATCTGGGGTGAAAACCAATACGGTGACATCACGACTCCCGGACACGCAACGATCCTGCTCCCGAGCCGGGAGCACGGCGAGGTGCGCCTTCCCGACCCGCCGGGTGGCGCGAGCGATCTTCAAAGCGCACTCGGCGCTCTGGCGGACCGCTTCGCCGAAGGCGACAGCTAGGCGCCGGTGCTGATCCACGACCACTTCGAATATTGGGCGCGCATCGCGCCGGACCGCGAGTTCGGCGTGGATGCCCATCGTCGCCTCTCCTACGGCGGCGCGGCCACCGAAGTAGCGCGCCTAGCCTCGGCGCTGAGAGGCGCCGGTATCGCGACCGGCGACCGCGTCGCGATCGTCGCACGAAATCGCCTCGAATTCCCGATCGCGAGCTTCGCGATCTCGCGACTCGGCGCCATCGTGGTCCCCGTCAACGTGCGACTGGCTCCGGAGGAGCTTCAGTTCGTGATGGAGGATTCCGGGGCGCGACACGCTTTTGTCGACGCGCCCTTCGCCGAGAAGCTGCAAGGCGTGCGAAGCGGACTCTCAAAGCTCGGCGGGGTCGTGGGACTCACTGACACGACTAACGAAGTCCTTCCCGACGGGATCATCCCCTACGCGGATTTCCTCGAGACCGCAGCCGACGCGCTGCCCGAACAGCGCGCGGCCCCCGGTGACGAAGCCGTGCAGTTCTATACCAGCGGCACCACCGGACGCCCGAAGGGCGTCGTGCACACCCACCTGTCGCTTTCGGCCGCGACCTCCTATTGGCGCACGGTCTTCCCGATTACGACCAACGAACGACAACTGCTGGTCTCGCCGGCTTTTCACTCCGGCGGATTCCTGAATTTCCTGCACACGACGCTATGTGGCGCGTCGGTCTATCTGCTCGCAAAATTCGACCCGGGCGAGGTGCTTCGACTCATCAGCGAAGAGCGGCTGGTTCGCGCCAGCCTGGTCCCCGCGACGCTGGATGCCTGCCTGGCAGAGGTCGGTGAGACGCGGCCCGATCGATTCGAGAGCCTTCGCTACCTGAGCTACGGGGCTTCGCCCATTTCGGCCTCCAGCATGCGTCGAGCCCTCGAAGTCTTCCCCTGCGAGCTCCACCAGCAATTCGGACAGACCGAAGCGCCGATCCTCACCCATCTCATGCCCGAGGATCATCTGCGCGGGATCGAGGAGCCCTCGCTGCTGCTCTCGACGGGGCGCGCCGTGGTGGGCTGCGAGATCCGTATCCTCGGAAGCGATGGCCAGCCGATCTCGACCGGCGAACGCGGCGAGATCTGCGCGCGCACCCCAACCGTGATGAAGGGCTATCACGGTCGCCCCGAGGCGACCGCCGAGACATTACGCGACGGCTGGATCCGCACGGGCGATATCGGCTTTCTCGATGAGGCCGGCTATCTCTCGATCGTCGATCGACTGAAAGACATGATCGTATCCGGCGGCGAAAACGTATTCGCCAAGGAGGTAGAAGAGCGCCTGCTCGCCCACCCGGCGGTGCGAGAGGCCGCGGTCATCGGCATCCCCAGCGATCGCTGGGGAGAAGAGGTGAAAGCGGTCATCGTTCTCGAGACGGGCACGGCAGCTAACGACGAAGATCTGATGGGCTTCTGCGGTAAGGGGCTGGCGGGCTACAAGCGGCCGCGCTCCATCGATTTCGTCGCCGAACTCCCACGCAACGCGAACGGCAAGGTGTTGAAGCGTGTGCTGCGTGAACCCTATTGGAAGGGACATTCGCGCAGCGTTTCGTGATCACCGATCATCGCGCTGGACCGGGCGGGCCCCGACCGCCGCATCTTTCCTGCAACCCACTCCCCGACACTCTGCCAAGAGAGCGTCTGCCCAAAGGAAACCCGGACATGAGCTTCGAGACCGTGCTGTACGACGTGAGCGATCGCATCGCGACCATCACCCTCAATCGTCCCGATGTGCTGAACGCGATCTCGAAGCAGATGCAGCGAGAGCTCTACGAAGCTTTCACGAGCGCGGAGAAGGACGACGAGGTCTGGACCATCATCGTGACAGCGGCGGGGCGCGGCTTCTGTCCGGGCGCCGATGTCGGCTCGATCTCGGAGAGCGGAAAGGTGAGCTACGAGGAGACCTACCTCGGTTCCTATCCCCAGTGGGAACCGCCGCGCGAAGCCACCCCACCCTTTCGCGAGATGGCCAAGCCCATCGTCTGTGCCGTCAACGGTGTCTGCTGCGGTGCGGGCCTCGACCTCATCACGACCAGCGATATCGTGATCGCTTCGGAAAAGGCGACCTTCTTCGATCCCCACGTGACCATCGGCCTCGTCTCCGCCCGCGAGATGGCGCGACTCGCCCGGGTGCTGCCCTTCAATATCTGCATGCGCATGGCGCTCATGGGTCGACACGAACGCATGGACGCGGAGCGGGCCTATCAGCTCGGACTGGTGAGCGAGGTCGTGGAGCACGAACGCCTGGGGGAACGCGCCCGGGAAATCGCCAGCACCATCAACCAGAACGCTCCGCTCGCCGTGCGCGGCACGCGTCTGGCCCTGCGCAAGGGGCAGGGGCTCCCGCTCTACGAGGCGGAGCTCTTGGCCGAGATGTACCGCGAGCGGGTCACCAAGACCGAGGATGCGCTAGAGGGGCCGCGCTCCTTCAAGGAGAAGCGGCCGCCCGAGTGGAAGGCGCAGTAGGGCCCGCAGGGGCGCCGCGAACCAGTAGCTCAGCCGATCGCAAACGCGTCGAGCTGATCCTTGACGAGAAGGCCGCCCTTCATGATCGCGAGGAGCTTGTCGCCGTCCTGCAGACAGGCCATGTCCGCGAGGGGATCCCCGTCCACCACCAGGAGGTCGGCGTATTTCCCCTCCGCGATCGTCCCGAGCTCGGCGCCACGACCCATCAGCTCGGCGCCGTTGCGAGTCGCCCAGCGGATCACGTCCAGCGGCGCGATGCCCACGTCTTTGACGTAGAACTCGAGTTCCTTCGCATACTCACCCTGCCCGAGCACCGCCGTTCCATAATCGTCACCGATCACCATCGGGACACCCGCCGCGTGGGCCTCGGGCACGATACTGCGGGTGTACTCGAAATCTTCGCGAACACCGCGAACACGCTCCACGGTTTGACGCGCAGACTCGATTCGGGGCATCCCGGTCATGGCCTGCGCCTCGTTCTCGAAGTCGATGGCCTCCATCACCGAGAGGAAGCGCTGGGTATAGAGCATGCTGGGGACGACGATGCTCCCGGCTTCGAGGATCGCGTCGATGCATTCCGCATCCATCCGATCGGCGTGGTCGATGACATCGAAGCCCGCCCGGGCACATTCGAGCACCCCCTGCCGACTGGCCACATGAGCGCGCACCTTCTTGCCGCGCAGATGGGCTGCCTCCGCCGCAGCGCTCAACTCTTCGGGTGACATCGAAACCAACTCACCCGCTGGCGCGACACCATGGCCCCCGCTCACGTTCAGCTTCACGATATCCGCACCCCAGGCGATCTCTTCGCGCACCGCGGCCCGAAAGCCCTCCGGCCCATCCGCCTTGCGGGCCGTTCCTCCATTCCCGAGTTCGTAATGCCACAGGCGGTTCTGCGCATCGACGACGTCACCGGAGCTGCAGAGTTCGCGACTCGCGGCCCACAGACGCGGCCCGGGAATCAGCCCGAGGTCGATGGCGTCGCGAATCGACGGATCGATGCGATGTGGGCAGCTCGCGCTCACCACGCTCGTGAAGCCGCAATCGAGCGCGAGCTTCACGTGTTGTTCGGCGAAGAGCGTCAGGATGGCCGGCGTGTGCTCGAGACCGAGAGCCGGTGCTTTGCCGGTCGTGAAGTCATGGAAGGTGCCGTGGAAATGGCAGAGAATGAGTCCGGGCATCAGCGTGCGCCCCGCCAGATCGATGACGCGATCCCCCGGCCGGGCGTCGGAGGCCGGGCCCTCGACGACGCTCGCGATGCGCTCGCCCTCGACGACGACGGTGACATCGCGACGGGCCGGCCCCTCCCCGTCGATCAGATTGGCGCCCGTAAAGATGCTGCGTTCCATGGTTCTCTCCGTTCGTCAGGCGAATCATACGCAAAACACGCCGGATTCAGGCCCCCGAAAGGGAATTCCCCGCCGCGATCCGTTTTATGGATGGATGCACCCGGGTGATTGCGAAAGAGGCTCGATCGGTGCGACAGTGTTTCACCCACCCGAGAGGAAACCATGAATCTCGACCTGAGCGAGGAGCAGGAACTGCTCCGCACCACCTTCGCCGAGCTCTTCGCTGCCGAATCCAACTGCGAGCGCGTGCGAGCGGCTGAACCGCTGGGACACGACCCCGCCCTGTGGGAGACGCTGGTCGAAACCGAGGTCGTGGGCATGCGAGTGCCCGAGGCCCAGGGCGGTACGGAGGCGAGCCTGCTCGACGCCGCGCTCGTCGCCGAAGAGGCGGGACGCCACCTGGCCTCGGCGCCCATCCTCGAAGCCATCGTCGCCAGCCATCTAATTTCGGGCCTCTCGGGTCCCGAAGCGCAGAAATGGCTCGCGCGTGCCCTGTCCGGATCGAGCCTGGTGAGCTTCGCGCTCTTCGCGGGAGCCGAATCCCAACTCGTCCCGGGCGGGGCGGTCGCAGATGCGGTGGTGGGGCTCGATGGCGACGAACTCGTCCTCGTCGAGAAGGATCCGGACGCTATGCCAACTGCGAATCTCGGCTCGAGCCCCCTGGCCCGCTGGAACCTCTCGAGCGGAACGGGCCGAGTGGTGCTGGCCGGTGGGGACGAGGCCGTGCGCGCCTGGACCGCCGCCAAGGAGGAATGGAAGGTTCTCACCGCCGCTGCGCTGGGCGGGCTCGCTCATCGCGCGCTCGAGATCGCGGCCGAATACGCCTCGGAGCGGACCCAATTCGACCGCCTGATCGGCGCCTTCCAGGGCATCGCCCATCCGCTCGCGGACTCCGCCGCGGCCGTCGAAGGGGGACAGCTCCTCCTTCAGCGGGCGATCTCCGCCATCGCCAAGGAGGAACCCCACGCGGCGGCATTCGTCTCGATGGCCTTCGCCTGGGCGGCCGACTCCGCCACGCCCGCGGTGGCCAAATCGCTCCACGCCTTCGGCGGCTACGGGCTCGCCCTGGAATACGACATCCAGCTCTATTACCGCCGGGCCAAGACCTGGGCGCTGATGGCCGGCGACCCGCGCGACGAGCTGCAGCGCGTGGCCGAGCGCCACTGGGAGAACGCCGAGGTGGCACTGCCCAGCGCGGGCGACGTCGGCCTCGACTTCGGGCTCGGTGAGAACGCGGAGGCCTTCCGGCTGACCGCACGAAAATTCTTCGAAGAGAACCTCACGAGCGAATTGCGGGCGTTCGCACGCTACGACTGGGACGGCCACCACCCGGAATTCCACCGTCAGCTCGCGGAGGCCGGACTCGCCTTCGCCTCCTGGCCCGAACAATACGGTGGTCAGGGACGCGATCCCTACGAGATGACGGCGCTTGGCCAGGAGTTCCACGACGCCGGCTGGACGACTCACCCGATCGGGACGACCCGCATCATCGGCGAGACCCTGCTGCATTTCGCCAGTGACGAGATCAAGGACGAGGTCATTACGAAGGTCTGCGCTGGAGAAGCCGTCATCAGCATGGGGTACTCGGAGCCGGGCTCCGGATCCGACGTGGCAGCAGCTCAGACGCGCGCCGTGCGCGACGGCGACGAGTGGGTGATCAATGGGCAGAAGATGTTCACGAGTGGCGCCAACAAGGCGCAATATGTGTTTCTGCTAACCCGAACCGATCCCGATGCCAAGAAGCATCGCGGGCTCACGATGTTCCTGGTGCCACTGGACAGCCCCGGAATCGATATCCAGGCGATTCATACCATCGGCGACGAGCGCACCAACGCCACCTATTACACGGACGTGCGCGTGCCGGATAGCTTCCGGGTGGGCGACCTGAACGGCGGCTGGGCGGTGCTCGCCCACGCCCTCGAACTCGAACACGGCGGCGGTGGCCTCGGCGCCTTCTACGAGGAACACCTCGAGGTGGTCGAACACGCGGCCAGCTGGGCTCGCTCGACGTCGCGCAACGGGCGACCCGCCTTCGAGGACCCGCGCGTGCGCGACCGTCTGGCCTACGCATTGGTACGGGCGGAGGTGGCCCTCAGCCTGGGTCTGCGCGGGCTCTGGGTGGGCGTCGACGGGGAGGCGAAGGGCGCCGAAGGACCCATGACGAAGTTGTTCGGCGCGGAGAGCTTCATCGCGGACAGCGCGGACCTCCTGGATCTGGCCGCACCCGATTCGCTCCTGGACGCCTGCGAGGGCGACGCGGCCGGAAGCGGGGGGATCGAACTCGCCTATCGCCTCTCGGCGGGGACCAGCGTGTACGCCGGTACGAGCGAGATCATGCGCAGCATCATCGCGCAGGTGGGACTCGGAATGCCGAGAAGTCGTTCTTAGGCGTAAGGGGGGCGATGGGGTCGTTCAGGATCCGATCGTCACCGGAAGCTGCTCCGGCCCATATTCCTGGATATGGTCGACGCAGACCCACTCGAATCCGTCGGGCAAGCGAATCCGATCCGGGCCGAAGCGAGCGAGAACCTCTTCGAGTGCGACCCGCCCGATCATCCAGGTCAGATGATTGCCCAGGCAAACGTGGGGGCCGACCCCGAAAGCGAGATGGGCCTTCGGAAGCTCTCGGTCGAGGCGAAAACTCTCCGCATCCGGATAGATGCTCTCATCTCGATTCGCAGCCGCCATACCGAGCATGACCTGCTCTCCAGCATGCACAGGGCATCCCCCGAGCTCGGTGTCGACACGCGCTCTTCGAAAGAGGAAGCTGACCGGTGCCTCGAGGCGGAGCGATTCGTCGACGGCGACGGGAATCTTGTCGGGATCGGCGCGCAGCGTCGCGTCGAAAGCTTCATCCGAAAGCAAGCGATAGAGAAGATTGCCGAGCATGAAGCTCGCCGAGAGGGATCCGGCGAGCATATTCACGACCAGGGTGCGGGCATGGTGCGCACTGATGACCCGGCCCTCGTCGTCGCACGCCTGAACCATGGCCGTGAGCAGCCCGGGAGGCGCGTCCTCTCCCGCCTCTTCACGCGCCCGGATCAAGCCATCGACGCAGGCGGTGAGCTCCGGGAAGCAAGCGGCGATCCCCTCGCCGCGCTCCGTCTTGCCGGTCGCGGGCCAGCTGCTGTGCAGCAGCTCGTTGGACCACTCCATGAGCGGGTCGTGCAGCTCCTCGGGAATCCCCATCACATGAGCCGCGACCGATCCCGGCACCGGGATCGCGAAATCCTTCATCAGGTCGCCCTCGCCGCGATCCTCCAGGAGACTCAATCGCCGCCTGACCTCGGCGCGCGTCCAGGACTCCGACGCGAGCGCGCCGCGGCGCGTAAAGATCCTGTGGAGCACGCGGCGAATCCGGGTGTGAAGCGGCGCATCGAGCTCGCCCATGAAGCTCTCTTCGAGGGGCACCACGATCCCCGGCGCGCGCATATCACCGACGGAGGAAAAAGTCTTGGCCTCACAAAAAGCCTCGGTCGTGTCCTCGTAGCGCGTGGTCAGGACGACCCCGTCCATGGGCCGACAAACGGGCTTCTCCCTGCGGATCTCCGCCATCAGCCCGAAATCCTGCGTCTTCGACTGATCGGTCGGATCGAAGGCGAACTCCTCGTCGATGGGCGGCTTGCTCATTCTCGCTCCTCCTGAATCGGTCGCCCTAGAAGACGACTCTCGCCTGACCAATCCCACGAGTCGGCACCAGCTGATTGCGCACGATGCTCGTCTCTTCGACCTCGTACTCGGGGATGCGCTCGAAAAGGGTCTCCAGCGCGATTCGGGTCTCGAGACGAGCGACCGCATTCCCCAGGCAGAAGTGGATGCCGTTGCCGAAGGTCCAATGGGATTTCACATCGCGATCGACATCGAGTTCCTCGGGGCGGTCGAAAACGGACGGATCGTGATTCGCGGAGCCGTAGAGGAGTAGGACCTGGTCCCCCTCCGGAATCGTCTCGTCCCCGATGTCGACGTCCCGGGTCGTCACCCGCGCGAGACCCTGCACGGGGGAGATGAATCGCAGGACCTCGTCCACGGCGCGAGGCCAGCGTTCGGGTGCGGAGACGAGCTTCTGGCGCTGATCGGGACATCGCGAGAACGAGATGATTCCATTGGCGATCGTGTTCATGGTCGTGTTCTGGGAGCCGTCATGGAGCAGGGAACAGAAACCGGCGACCTCCTCATCGGAGAGTTCCTGGCCCTCGGTCTGGCTGTGGAGGATCTGGGAGATCAGATCCTCCGAGCGGTGCTTCCGGCGCTCGACGACGAGATCCTTCCAGTAGTCCGCCATTTCCGCATAGGCGGCCAGCGCCCCCTCGCTGGTAAAATCCGAGCCCGCGAGGGTGTCCAGATTCCATTTCAGGAATTGCTCACGATCGGAGGTCGGCAGGTCGAGCAGCTCGCACATCGTCAGCGTCGGGATCAACTGCGCATAATCCTTCGCCGCATCGAAGCTTCCGGAATCGAGGAGTCCGTCGAGGATCCCCGCCGACATCTCTCGCAGGTGGGGTTCGAGGGCAGCCACCCGCTTCGGGGTCAGCACCCGCGCGAGAATCTCGCGGTGCTCGTCGTGGCGCGGTGGATCCATGTTGAACATGTTGATCGGAATCAGACTGATATCCGTATCGATCAACGTGCCTCGCGCGGACGAAAACGTCTGCCAATCCGCCAGGGCGTCATTCACGTCCTGCGCCCGGGAGATCATCCAGTAATGGGGCCAGACCCGCCCTTCCGCGGTGGGCCGCCTGTAGGCCGGCGCCCTCTCTCTCAGAATCGAGTAATAGGGGTAGGGATCTCCGAAGAAGCGTTCGTCGAAGGGGTCGAAATCGAAGTCGGAATCGAGGGAGTTCAATTTTTCGCTGTCCTGACCAGGCCGTCGAAAGAGCCGCCTGGACTCCTCGAAATGATCGACCAATGGCGAGTCGAGACTGAAAATCCGGTCGCGATCGAAGGTGGCAGACTCGCTCACCCCACGCCAGAAAATCGAGCCGGTCGCATCCGCCAGGCCCCGCCATCGTGCCGCCCGTCCATCGACTCCGCCCCGACGAGGCTGAAGCGATGGCCCCGAAGAATGCGCAACCCGTCGCTGCACCCCGCCGAGGAGTTCTGTTGAAGATGGAGGCCCGATCGCCCAGTATCGATCACTGGCATCGCAGCCCGGTTGAGGACCCTCTCGATCCGCAGCGGAGAAACCCATGGCCACCGAGGAAGAAACCAGCTCCCCCCCCGATCCGGAATCGCTCCGGGATCCCGTCGAAATTCTCGACGTCATCCTCGATCCGCGTCGACGCGGATCGCTCTACCCCTACTTCGCGCGCATGCGCGAGATCGATCCGGTGCACTCGACCGAGGTCCTGCACGGTCGGCCGGGCTGGGTGATCACCCGTTATCCCGAAGCGCGCAGCCTGCTCTCGGATACCGAGATGATCAGCGACCGTCGCAACGCGGATGTCTTCGATACCGGGCCGAGCGGACAGCTCTTCTTCGAGTTGATGAAGCGCACGCTCCTCTACCTCGATCCCCCGGAACACCGACGCATCCGTCGTTTCTTGTCGAAGCATTTCACGTTGCGCGCGATCATGCAGCGACGATCGAGCATCGAGGCGATCGTGGGCGACCTGCTCGACCGAGCCGAGGAGGTCGGCAAGATGGATCTGGTGAAGGATTTCGCCTATCCCGTACCGACCTCCGTCATTCTCGAAATGCTCGGCGTCCCGCGCGAAGACCTGCCGATCTTCCACCGTTGGTTGAACGATTTCGCCCGTCGCGGCGACATTTCTGGGGTCACGCCGGAAGTGGAGCGGAAGGGTGAGGAGTCCGTCGAGGGCTTCACCGACTATTTCATGGGCCTGATTCGAGAGCGTCGCAAGCAGCCTCGGGAGGACCTGATGACGATTCTGGTCCAGCCCGACGAGGGCCGCGGCGAGCTCAGCGATGACGAATTGGTGGCGGCCTGCGTATTGCTGATTCAGGGCGGGCACGAGACGACCGCGGACATGATCGGCCTCAGCGTCAACTCGCTGCTGCACAATCCCGACCAGCTACAGCTCCTGCAGCGCGAACCGGAGCGCATTCAGACCGGTGTCGACGAGCTGATCCGATACGATAGCTCCGTGCACGTCGTGCAGCGCGTCGGGGCGAAGGATATCGAGCTACGCGGCAAGACGATTCCGGCCGGAGAGGTTTCGCTCGTCTTGATCGGAGCGACGAATCGCGATCCCGCTGGCTTCGAAAACCCGGACACACTCGACCTCACTCGCGAAAAAGTTCAACACCTGAGCTTTGGACTCGCGAATAATATCTGCCTCGGAGCGCAGTTGGCTCGCGCCGAGCTTCGAATCGCAGTGGGCTCCATCGTCTCCCGATTTCCCGGACTGCGCTTGGCCGATGACGAAGAGCCCGTCTACCGCGACAGCCTCTTCCTGCGTGGATTGAGGCATCTGAATGTCACCTGGTAGTGCAGCCCTGCAGATGAAGGACAAGGTCGTCGCCATCACGGGTGCGGGACGCGGCATCGGCCGGGCGATCGCAATCGCGATGGCCGCCGAGGGGGCCAGCGTCATCGTGAACGATCTCGGTAGCGACGACCATGGTCGGGGTTCGAACCCGTCTCCCGCCGACGAGGTCGTGAAGGAGATTCGAGCCGCCGGCGGCTCAGCGGTGGCCAACCACAGAGACGTCGCAGATTTCGACGAGGCCGCGGAGATCATCGGCAGCGCGGTCGAGCATTTCGGCCGTCTGGATGTCCTGGTCAACAACGCTGCGGTGCATTTTCACGCGACCGTCGAGGACCACAGCTCCGAGGACTGGGATCGCGTATTGGCGGTGAACGCCAAGGGCGCTTTCAATTGTGCCCATCACGCGCTTCCCGTGATGCGCGAGGGAGGCTGGGGTTCCATCATCAACATGGTCTCCGGCGCTTTCTGGGAGGGCACCGCCCACCTCGCATCCTACGGAGCGTCCAAGGGCGCATCGATGGGGCTGATGCTCACGCTCGACACCGAGTTCCGGGAACACAACATCAATTCCAACTGCATCTCGCCGAGCGTGACCCACACCCGTCTGGTGGATCGCTGGCTCGCCGACCTTTCCGAGAGTTCGGAGACGACAGAGGAAGACGTCAAGCAGCAGTGGGGGGTCCAGACGCCCGAAAATCTCGCGCCCTTGGCGATCTATCTCGCTAGCGACCGGGGTCACGCCATCTCGGGCCAGATCTTCGAGGTCCAGGACGACCAGATCATCGCGGTCTCGCCGCCAACGCGAGGGAACCGGATCCAGCGAAGCGGCGAGCATTGGGAGCTGGAAACACTCGCCTCGGCCATTCCCGGGATCAGCGGCCACACGCCCTGACAGGCCACAACCACAGCACGCTGACTGAACGGCGGCGGGGAGCGGGGGCTAGTCCCCGGTCTTCGACCCCTCGCCCACGCCGAATTCTTTTTGCAACACTTCGTTGCCGGCCATGCCTTCCATACGCGGCGAGGCGAAGGCGGTGTCGGCCATACGCGCTTCACCGAGCACCGCTCCCGGACTGGCCCCGTCGATATGTCCCATGATGCCCTTATAGAGGCTGTAGCCGCAGAGTTCGAGCAATCGATCGGAGAAAGTGCGGGTCACCTCGGGCGGGATCCCCATATAGGCGTTCTGCTGAGTACGCGCCCACCCGACGCAATATTGGACGTGGATACCGAGACGCCAATCGTTCTCGGTGACGTTGGCGCCACCGCTATGCCAGAGGGCGCCGTCGAAGATCATGATGCTGCCAGCGGGCATTTCCGCCGGCAGGGTCTCGTACTCTTTCGAGTAGTCCGGCCCATGATCGATCTTGTGAGAGCCGGGCACATAGCGCGTGGCGCCGTTGGCGTCGGTGAAATCGGTGAACGCCCACATGCTCACGCACATCAGCGGCGCGTGGGGGCGGGGCACGTCCATCAGACCATCATCGGCGTGAAGGGGCTGCTGTTTCTCGCCGGGGCCGATATGCATGGCCGTCATTCCCGAGAGCAGGCAATGCTCGTCCAGCAGGCGCTCCGCCAACGGCAACACGTTCGCGTGGACCGGCATTTTCTGGAATACCGAACCCTTGGCGAGCAGGTTGTAGTTGCGCAGGGTCGCGTAGCCCTCTGCTGGATTGCCTCGGGGCGCGCTGGCGCGCTCCTTCTCCGTCCGACGAACCTGGGAGACGACCTCGTCCACCAGAGCGGGCTCGATCGCATTCTCGATGATCGTGAAGCCCTGATCCTCTATCTCAGCAAGGCGTCGGTCGATTTCGCTTGAATTCATGGTGCCCTCGATTCTACAGGGTTTTCCGCCGGCCCGGACGCCCCTCGATAAGCCACCCGCTCCCGACGATTCATCTCGCGAGCCCTCCAGAACTCTTCCGCGAGCGGAATCCCTTCCAAAAGCGCTCGGAATTCCTAACGCTTCATGCGAATGGGCAGCTCTTTCAGAGCGACCGTAATCGGGTTTCCGATCCCCTGAACGCCGTATTTCAGATCCCCGACGAGCTCGAAATCGCTGACTCGCGCCAATAGCTCCTCGAACATGATCGTGATCTCGCGCCGCGCCAGGTTCGCCCCCAGGCAGAAATGGGGTCCGCCACCGCCGAAAGCGATGTGTTCGTTCCCGGAACGTGTGACGTCGAATTGATACGGATCGTCGAACGCCGCTGAGTCGCGATTGCCCGACGGATACCAGAGCGAAATGCGATCTCCCTCCACCATCTTCACACCCCCGAATTCCGTGTCCCGCGTCACCGTGCGTCGGAAATAGGCCACCGGTGAAGTCCAACGCAGGATCTCGTCGGTCGCCGTCTTCATCAGCCCGGGGTTCGCGCGCAACGCGGCGAATTGATCCGGCCGTTCGAGCAATGCCTGCAGGCCTCCGGCGATCGCGCTGCGGGTCGTCTCGCTTCCCGCTGCAGCGAGCAGCACGAAGAACCCGTCCAACTCGACGGACTGGAGCCGAGAGAACTCGCCATCTTCGCCCTCGATTTCGGCTGCGGTCAGCAAGCTCCACACGTCGTCCACTGGCTGTGCGCGCTTCGCTTCACTGAGGCTCGCTCCATAGCTGAAGATCTCTCTCATCAGATCCTGACCCTTTTCCGCGGGAATCGGGTGTTCCGGATCGCTGCAAGTCAACATATCGTTCACGATATTGAAGATGTATTCTCGGTCTTCGATCGGGATACCGACGATATCGGCGATCATGTGCATCGGGAGTTGATAGGCGACATCCTGGACGAAGTTCACGGTCTCACGCTCGAGTGCGTCTTCGATGATGCGTATGGCCCAACCGCGCGCTTGATCTTCGAGGCGCTTCGTCATGCGGGGCGTGAACCCTGCGCTGATGAGCTTTCGAAGCCGCACGTGTCGCGGCCCATCCATGTGGGTGATCATCAACGCCGAACCAGGCATGCTCGCAACCAGCGTTGGGCCATCCCCGGCGCTGAAGGTCTCGGTGTCGCGATCCGCGGCCTGGATGTCGGTATGACGGGACAAGACCCAGAAGCCCTCTTCCGTAGCTTCGGTCCCGGGGCTCGGCGGGTGCCACCACACCGGCGCCTCTTCGCGCAATGTGTCGAATACGTGGTGTGGAAAACCCTGGCGGTAGAGGTCGATCTGCGAGAGATCGATTTCGTCTAGCTTCGGCATGATCGTCGTTGCGGCTCCGGGCGCGTGGTGCCCATTCGATGGTTTCGGATGCCGCGGAGCCTCCGATGAGAGAGGGGCCTCTCTGTGCCTCCGTCGACACGCAATATTCTCGCAGATGAACGGGCAGCGGGCGAGCGCGACGCTGAAAGTACCGCGATCCCCCGCCCGAGCCGGCCGCGGTGGGTCCGTTTTTCGCTGGATCGACCCGCCTACCCGGCGCCTGGACACCCCGAATCGCCGATTCCCGCTCCACGTTGCCCCAACGAAGTCGGGTTTCATTGGTGTAGTATCGATGGAGGCGCCAGAAACGGTCAGGGAAGGCTGAAGGACGGCTAGGTGCGGGCCCGGCTGGGCACCGACCGATCGAGGAGGGTGAGTATGTCTGCGTTGCAAACCTATATCTCGGCCGATTCCCATGTTTCCGAGATCGACGAGACCTTCGCCGAGATCGATCCAAAATTCCGAGAGGATCGGCCCCGTGCCATCTTCGACGAAGCGCTCGGTGGGGCCGTTTTCATGGTCCCCAACCTGGGCGTTCCGGTGAACGTGCCGATGGGCCTCGTATGCGCAGCTGGGCGTCCTGCGGAGGATTTCGGTCGCGTCGTGAATTGGGAGGAGCTGCACCCGGCGGGACACGACGGCAAAGAGCGCCTCGCCCTCCAGAAAGAGGAGAATGTCGCCGCCGAGATCATGTACCCCAGCATGGGCATGGTGCTCTGCAATCATCCCGACCCCGACTACAAGAAGGCCTGCTTCGAGGCCTATAATCGTTGGCTGCTGAAATTCTGTGAAGCCGATCCCGAGCGTCTCGTCAGCCTGCCGATCATCAGCCTGCGCACGATCGAGGAGGGCATCGCGGAACTGGAGGAGGCCGCGGCGCTCGGCCAGAAGGGCGTGATGCTCTCCGGGAATCCCGTGTTCGAGGATTTCGACCACCCCTCTTATGACCCCTTCTGGCAGGCTTGTGTCGATCTGGGCCTGCCCGTCAGCTTCCATATTCTCACGACCCGCGGAGATATCACCGACACGCAGCGAGGCGCCAAGATCATCCAGCACCTCATCACCATCCGCGGGAACCAGGACATCATGGCGCTGCTGATCTTTGGCGGCGTATTCGAGCGACACCCCCAGTTGAAGGTGGTGTGCGTCGAGGCCGATGCCGGCTGGATTCCCCACTTCAATTTCCGAATGGACCACACCTTCAAGCGACATCGGCACTGGCACAAATACGATGCGATCAGCCGAAATCCCAGCGATTACATGAACGAGAATATCTACGTGACGTTTCAGGACGATTACAGCGTCGGGCACGTGATCGATGCCATGAACCACGAACGAATTCTCTGGGCGAGCGATTTTCCGCATAGCGACGGCACCTATCCGCGCTCTCGCGAGGTGATCGACTCCCTGAGCGCCATGATGACGGACGAACAGGCCCGCCGTATCTTTAGCGATAACGTGGCGGCACTCTACGGGCTGGGCGACTACAAGAAAGCATGAGGTTTATGGGATGCTCGACACACTGATCAAGAACGGAACTCTGATCGATGGAAGCGGCGGCACCAGGCGACGCGCCGATCTGGGCCTGCGCGACGGTCGCATCGTCGCGGTCGGCGAGATCTCCGAGGCAAGAGCGGAGACGATCGATGCCGAGGGCCGCATCGTCTGCCCCGGCTTCGTCGACGCCCATACCCATTACGACGCCCAGGTCTTCTGGGATCCGGCACTCACGCCCTCCTCCAATCACGGGGTCACCTCGATCGTCGCGGGAAATTGCGGCTTCACGATCGCGCCCCTCTCGGGCGACCCGGCCGACGCCGACTACCTGATTCGCATGTTGGCGAGGGTGGAGGGCATGCCGCTCGGGAGTCTCCAGAAGGGTGTTCCGTGGGGAAGCTGGGAATCCTTCGGCGAATATCTGGGCGTGCTCACGGGCAAACTGGCGATCAATGCGGCCTTCCTGGTCGGCCATACCGCCCTGCGCCGCATGGTGATGGGCAAACGCGCGGTGAATCACGAAGCGACGCCCGAGGAGATCGAGGCGATGCAGGAGCTGCTTCGCGTCTGCATCCGCGAGGGCGGGCTCGGCTTTTCGACGACTCTCTCACTCACGCATAACGACGCCGCCGGCGATCCCGTTCCGTCGCGAGCCGCCTCGGATGAAGAGCTCTACGCGCTGGCCGATGTCGTGAGCGAGTTCCCAGGCACTTCGATCATGTTGATCCCCGGCGTCGGGGCCTTTGACGAAGAAACGCGGGAGCGAATGACGAATCTCTCGTTGCGCGCGAAGCGGCCGATCAACTGGAATCTCCTCAACCCCGTGTCCGGTCAGCGCGAGGTCATCGAAGCCCAGCTCGCCGTGAGCGACTACGCAGCCGAACGTGGCGCCCGCATCCTGGCGCTGACGGTTCCACAAGCGATGTCGGTCCGTCTCAATTTCCTCGGCGGCTTCGCGCTCGATGCGCTTCCCGGCTGGTCCTCTGTGATCGGGCTCCCGGTCGAGGAGCGCAAGAAGGCGCTCACCGATCCCGAGACACGAAAATGGATGAATGAAGCGGCCAGCTCCAAGGACGCGGGGCCCATGGCGGGGCTGGCCAATTGGGGTGTGATGACCATCGTCGAGGTGTTCAAGGAAGAGCATCGGCGCTTCGTGGGCATGACCGTCGCGGAGATTGCCGACGAAGAGGGGAAGCAGCCCTTCGACGCCTTGTTGGATCTGGTGGTCGCCGACGATCTGAAGACCTTCTTCAAGCCGCCGATCTTCGGGGATGACGATGAGAGCTGGCAGATGCGCGGGGAGTCGTGGACGGATGAACGAACCATCGTGGGGGCCTCGGATGCCGGCGCCCATCTGGACATGATCGACACCTTCGCCTTCAGTACCCAGATCCTCGGCGAAGGGCGCCGGCGTACTTCGATCACGACGGAGGAAGCGGTGCATCAACTGACCGAGGTCCCGGCCAAGCTCTTCGGGCTGCGCGAACGAGGCCTGATCGCGGAGGGCTATCATGCGGACATCGTGATCTTCGACGAAGAGACGATCGAGACAGGCCCGATTCATCTCCGGTACGATCTGCCCTGCGGCTCACCGCGCCTCTTCGCGGAAGCGGTGGGCATCGAGCACGTTTTCGTCAACGGACGGGAGATCGTGCGCGGAACGGATCTCACCGGAGAGTTCCCCGGCAAGATCATCCGCCCCGGAATCGACACCGATACGGTGACGATTCCAGCGGAGGCATGAAGGTCCGAAGGGCCACGACCGAGCGCCGGAGCACCCCTTCGGCCACTCACCGGGTTTCTGGCTGGAAAATGCCGTTGGGATGTCCAATGCTCTCAGTGTCCCGTCACCCCTGACGACACCATCGCTCTGGCCGAGTCCTCGATCGCAAAAATGTGCCGTGAACCCCTGGAAGGAGAAACAACATGACCGAGAAGAGCGCGCAACCTTCGTCGGACTCATTCGCCCTTCCCTGGATCATCTCCTCCGATTCCCACATCATCGAACCCCCTGATTTATGGGCGCGTCGCGCCGGCAGCGATGGCCGACTTCCCAAGGTGGTGTCGGAGGACGATGGGGATTGGTGGTACGTCGACGGTCGCAAGACGATGTCCTTCCTCGGGATCCAGACCGGTGTGCGCTTCGAACGGGACCCTGAAAAACTGCGCACCTCCGCCTCCTTCGAGGAAGTCCCCAACGCCACCTACGATCCCGCTGCCTTCCTCAGCGCCAACGAGCGTGACGGCATCTGGGGATCCGTGATCTACCCCTCCCAGGGTCTCGTTCTCTACTCGATTCCCAACCAGGAAGTCGTCACGACCTCGTTTCGGATCTACAACGACTGGATCGCAGAATTCTGCAGTCACGATCCCTCGCGCCTCAAGGGCCTCGCCATGCTCAACCTCGACGATCCCAAGGAAGCGATAGCGGAACTCCAACGCTGTCGAGAGCGGGGCCTCGTGGGAGCCTTGATCACGGTTCGCCCGCCCGACTGGCAGCCCTTCCGCTCGGATGTCTTCGAAGATCTGTGGGCCGCGGCGGTCGACTTGCAGATGCCTCTCTCTCTCCACGTCGCAACGGATAGAGCGGATCCGAAAACCGATGAATACAGACTCTCGGTCCAGGAGGTCCCTCCTTCGGCCTTTATCAACAAGGACTATCAGATCCGCGGTGCCCTCTGCGACCTGATCTTTGCCAAGGTCTTCGAGCGTCACCCCGATCTGCGAATCGGAAGCATCGAGCACGAGACCTCGTGGATCCCCTTCTTCCTCGGGCAGTTGGACTACACCTATACCGACCGGCCCCCTCGCGGCAAAGGCTGGGAACGTTTCGCTGACCCGGATCGGCTTCCGTCTGATTTCTTCCGCAGCAATTGCTTTGTCAGTTTCCAGGAGGACCCGGTCGGAATCCGACTTCGAGATCTGATCGGGATGAAATCGCTGCTCTTTGGAAGCGACTACCCCCACACCGAATCGACTTTCCCACGCTCTCGAGAGATCCTTGTGGACATGATGAAGGGTGTACCCGCCGATGAAGTCAAACAGATCGTCTCGACCAATACGGCAGAACTCTACGGATTCGATCTCCCTCTAGAGATCCGTTAGAGTGGGGGCGATTCAGCGCCGAAAACACGCACAAGCACTTGGGTCGATCTAGATCCCAAATACAGGCCACACGAAAAGCGCGGCCGTTTCGGCGAAAGATCAACTCGCAACGCTCCGTTCGGGCGGCAGCCGGATATCTGGCGACGGACGGGACGATGAGACGGATTTCAGGGTTCCCACGCCCTGGCAGCGACCTCGAAGGCAGCGTCAGGCGGACATAAACTCGTAGTCCTCGAACTCTGGGCTCCGCATCACATCGTGAAAGCGCCGAGCGCTCCAGGGCCAGAGGACCGGGAAACCGTCGCCGTCCAGATACCAGCTATTGCACCCGCTCACCCAGATCGTGCCCTTCATGGCGCCGATCAGCTCTGCGTGGAAGGCCTCCGCGGCAGCACGCTTCGGGACCATCACCCTGCCCGGTTCGCGCTTCAATCTTCGGATGCAATCGACGATATATCGCGACTGCGTTTCGGCCACGTCGATCACCGAGATATTGCCGAGAGGGCTATTCGGGCCCGCCAGCATGAAGAAGTTGGGAAAATCGGGAATCGTGATCGCACGATAGGTTCGCGTTCCCTGCGCCCAGGCGTCTTTGAGGCTTCGGCCCCCGATGCCGGTCACCTGCTCGACCCCCCAGGCATGCGCGTTGAAACCCGTCGCGAGGACGAGTACATCGAGTTCGTGGAGGGCACCGTCGCTCGTGACCACGCCGCGTGGCTCGATTCGCGCAATATCCTCCGTCACGAGATCGACGTGTTCTTTGGCCATGGTCGGGTAGAAATCGGTCGAGAGGATCAGCCTCTTGCAGCCGGGCTCGTAATCGGGCGTGAGTTTGGCGCGCAGCTCCGGATCCTCGATCGTCATCACATGATCCCGACATCCCTTCGCCATCCGGCGACGGAAATAGCCCTCCTCCACGACACCGACGGAAGACATCTCGAAGAGACGCTTGTAGAACTCACGCGTAATCCGCGCCAGGATCGGCAGCCGCCGCTTCCACTTTCGGGCGCCCTCGCTGTAGGGCTTGTTCCCGATCGGGAAGACCCATTGTGCGGTGCGCTGAAACATCGTGAGCTGACTGGCCTTCTCGGAGAGCGGACGCATCATCTGAACGCCGGTCGAGCCGTTGCCGATCACACCGATGCGCTTATCGTTGAGATCGAGATCGTCGTCCCAATCGGCAGAATGGAACTGGGCGCCCTCGAAGCTGTCGAGCCCCTCGATTTCCGGATAATTCTTGTGGTGGAGCGGTCCGGTCGCCGCGACCAACACCTCGGCGCGACATCGATTGCCCGCACTCGTCTCGATCGTCCAGGCGCCGTCCTCATAGCTCGCACGCTCGACGGATTCGCCGAAAGAGATGGATCGCAGCAGGTCGCATTTCTCGGCGACGCGTTTGAAATACGCCAGGATCTCGTGACCCGGTGAGAATCGGTGCGTCCAGTCGAGGTTCGGCTCGAAACTGTACGAGTAGAAAAAGGAGGGCACATCGCAGCTGAGTCCGGGATAGCGGTTTTCGCGCCAGGTCCCACCGATGGAATCCGCTTTCTCGAAAATTCGAAAATTCTCGATCCCGGCCTTCCTGAGTTCGATGGCCATCGCCATGCCCGACATGCCAGCACCGACGATCGCGACCTCGAGTTCGGGTCGGTCTCCATTCTGCTCTTCCATCTTTGGACCTCTCTTGGCGTTTCCCTGGATCCCGCTCTGATCTCGGGGGCGACCCATGCCGTTTGACTATTTTTATCGACCGGTAAATACTGTGATCGATTGGCGAATGATCCGCAAGGGGGGCGAAAGGAGAGATGGCCGCGACACGGACGCCCCACCCGCGCGAACGACAGCCTCGGCAGCAGCGCTCCGAGGAGACCCGCGCCCAGATTCTCGCCGCTGCCGAGCAGCTCTTCGCTCGGGAGGGTTATGCCGGCGCGAGCCTCTCGATGCTCGCCCGCGAAATCGGGATCCACAAGCCCGGTATCTTCTACTATTTTCCCACCAAGCGAGCGCTCTACGAGGCGGTCGTCAAGGAGGCCCTCGGCTCCATCGAAGAAAGCACGCTCGCCCTCCTCGCTTCCGAACGCGCCGCCAGAGACCGCATCCTCGCGGCCGCTGCCAATTGGGTCGACACGCTCGCAGATCGGCCGACCCTCGCTCGCCTCTTGCTCCACGAAGCAGCCAATCCGGATGCGACGAACACGCCCGCGGTCTTCGCCGAAGTCGGCCAGCGTCTACAGCTCCAGATCGGCGACGCCATGCGCGAGATCCAGCCCACGGCCCACGAGGGCGATATCTATCATTATTTCAGCATGCTGACCGGCGGCACACTCTTCTACGCTTCCGCGATGCAGCCGATGATGTCGGCCCACAGCGCCCCTGCTTCCGTCCATTCCATGGAGCACCACAAGAAGCTGCTTCTCGGAATGACACGTGATTTTCTGAGGCGTCTGAAGGCGGCTTGATGCTCGCTCGGGATCCCGAGCGCTAAGGTTCGTCCAGCCGATGTGTCGTCTGACTGGCGAACCACAAGGAGGCGGTCGTTTCGATGCTCGAAGGTTTTCGCATTCTCGACTGCTCGGGGGAATCCGGCTTCCTCGCGGGCAAGATCCTGGGTGATATGGGCGCGGATGTGGTGAAACTCGAGGCACCCAGCGGCGACAACGCCCGCCGCGGCCCCTATCTGGGCGGGATCGAGGATCCCGAACGAAGCCTCCTCTGGCTCTCACTCAATACCAGCAAGCGCGGAATCACGCTGGACCTCGAGTCCGGGCCGGGCCGCGACCTCTTCCGCCGTCTCGTTCCGTTCTTCGACGTGATCCTCGAGAGCACTCGACCCGGGACCTTCGAGCGACGGGGCATCGGCTTCGACTCCCTGCGCGAGACACATCCCGGCCTCGTCTGGTGCGCGATCACTCCCTTCGGTCAGACGGGGCCCTACGCCGACTACCGCGCGAGTGATATCGGCATCGTCGCGATGGGGGGCAACTCGCATGCGACGGGCTGGCTCGATCGCGCGCCGGTTCGCTGCACGATGCCGACCGGTGATTACCACGCGGCCCCGGAAGCGGCGCTCGGCATCGCGATGGCGCTCTACGGGCGCGAGGACACCGGCCAGGGCCAATTCGTCGACGTCTCGATGCGGGAAGTGCAGCTCCAGGCGCTGCTCTCGGGCCCTGGTCAATTCGAAGCGAACCCAGAGCGTTATGCCGATCGACACCGCGCGGGCGACCGTATGGGCAAATCCCGTGAGATCTGGCAGGTCGAGGACGGATATGTGAGTTTCGGGCTGCGCGGTGGCCCTTCGCGCATCCCGAATCTGAAGGCCACTGTCCAGTGGATGGACGAATGCGAGATGGCGCCACAGTGGCTACTCGACCACGATTGGGCCGAATACAACCACAACATCATGAGCATCGAGGATTTCGCCCCCTTCGAGGAAGCATTCGGTGCCTTTTTCGCAAGCAAGACCATGCGCGAACTCTTCGAGGGGGCGGTCGACCGACGCATCCTGCTGGCGCCGTGCAACGACGCTCGCGAGATCAGCGAACATCAACAACTCCGCAGTCGCGACCTCTTCGTCACCCTCGACTACCCCGAACTCGGGGCATCGATCGAACACCCGGCCTTTTTCGCCAAGACGAGCCGAAACGGCATACGCGTACGGAAGCGCGCACCCCGCATCGGCGAACACAACGCCGAAATCTACGCCGAAATCGGACTCGGCGCGGACGACATCAACGAATTGCAAGCGGGGGGGGTGCTGTGAGCGCCAAGAAAGAGGCAGGCCCGGGCCGAGGCGTCTGTGCGGGCATCAAAGTGCTCGAACTCGGCTCCGGTGCCGCTGGACCGGTCGCCACGAAATACCTTGCGGAACACGGCGCGGATGTCATCCGCATCGAATCGGCGAAGCGTCCCGACTTCCTGCGCATACTTTTCCTGACGCCCGATTCGAAACACGGTGTAGACGGTTCACCCATGTTCATCCTGCTCAATCCCAACAAGCGCAGCGTCGCGCTCAACATGAAGCACCCCGACGGCGTCGCGCTCGCCAAGCGCCTGGCGCTCGAGTGGGCCGATGTCGTGTGCGAGAACTTCGCACCCGGACCGATGACACGTTTCGGTATGGACTACGAAACGCTGGTCGCTGAGAAGCCGGATCTCGTGATGGTCAGCGGGTGTCTCTTCGGGCAGACCGGGCCGAATCGCAGTTACCCGGGCTTCGGGGCTCAGGGCTCGGCCCTCTCGGGTTTCAACCATCTCACGGGCTGGCCCGATCGCGCCTCCGCCGGACCCAGTGGAACGATCACGGATTCGCTCGCTCCGCGATATGTCGCCTTGGCGATGGTCGCCGCCCTGCTCGAACACCGCCGCACCGGCGAGGGACAATACGTGGACGTGTCGCAGATCGAGACCGCTGTTTACAGCACTTCGGAAGTGCAGGTTCGCTATTCGGCGAGTGGTGAAGTCGTGACGCGGGATGGCAACCGCTCGGAGCAGGCCGCGCCCCACGGCTCGTACCCGTGTAGCGGCAAGGACCGCTGGCTGGCGATCGCAGTCTGGAACGACGACGACTGGGAAAGACTTCGCGAGGAGATGGGCCGACCGGAATGGTCCGACGACCCCGCCTACGCGACCAACGCCGGCCGCCTCGCTGCGGGCGACACGCTGGACGAAGCCATTTCGAGCTGGACGCGCGAGCACGATGCGCATGAACTGATGAACCGCTTGCAATCGGTGGGGCTCGAAGCCTGCGTCTGTCAGGAATTCGGCGAGATCGTCGGCGACCCCCAGCTCGCACATCGCCAACATTGGGTGCGGGTGGAGCACTCGAATGTGGGTTCGCTGCTGACGGAGCGCAGCGGCTTCAGGCTTTCGGAGACCGACGGTGAGCTCCGCACCGCGGGGCCGAATCTCGGCGAACACACGGACGCGATCCTGTCCCGGTGCCTGGGGCTCGAACTCGAAGAAATCGAGCGCCTGCGCGTTGACGAGGTCCTGATCTAGCTCCTTGACACACTCGGCGGTCCCGCCGCCGCCCATCCACGATTCCGCAGGGCCCGAGGAACGACTACTCGTCTCCAAAGCGATCCGGCACGTAGTCGAGGTTGTAGAGATCCCTGCAATTGGTGTGGATCATCAACTTCACGTCTTCTGCGGGAATCCCACGAAAATTCCGCAACAGAGTCGCCCGCGAATTCGGCCAATCCGAGCCGCTATGCGGATAGTCGGTCGACCACAAGAGGTGATGTTTATTCATGTGATGCCGGTTCTCGATCCCGAAAGTGTCGATCATGAAGGCGGCGTAGAAATGCTTGTGGAAGATCTCGCTCGGGGTGCTCTTCATCGTCTCGACCGCCTTCGTATACCAGCGGTAGCGTGAGAACATGTCATCGCTCTGCTCGAGCAGGGTCGGTATCCAACCGATATTGGCCTCGACCATCACGAGTCGAAGATCTGGAAAGCTGTCCCAGATCCCCGCGAAGATCAGGTCGCAGGCAACGGGCAAGGTATGGCCCCCGGATTTCACCAGACACGCATTCCCGACGAATTGGAGACTCTCCCAGTTCGGCGCTTGTGCCGACTTGACATCCCGGTGGAAGCTTCCGATATGGACGGAGACGGGCATCTTAGCCTCTGCGGCAAGGCCCCAGAAGGCATCATCCCCGGGCTCCGGATCGAAGTCGCCATTGGGAAAGCGGGTGATGATCACGCCCTTGTGGCCATTCTCGATGCACCACTTGAGCTCCGCGACCGCGTCCTCGACGCCCGTGGTGGGAATGATTCCAAGCCCGACGAGACGACCGTTCGAGCCGTCGCAAAACTCTGCCATCCACTCGTTATAGGCGCGCACACACGCGAGCTGAAGATCTCGATCGTCGGTGTAGCTGCCCGCACCGCGCAGCGTGATGCTCGGGTATTGGACGCCGAGGTAGATGCCGTCTGCGTCCATGTCCTCGAGCCGTGCCTTGGTCTCGAAATGCCCCGGACGCAGGTCCTCATACCGGAACCCCCACGGCTTGAAGTCCAGATACCCCAGACCCGCGACACCGGTCAGGCCGACCGGAAAGACCCCCTTGCCCTCATCGAAATGCCAGAAATCGCCGTTCTCCGTATTGACGACGCGAGGGGCGCGATCCTTCCACTTCTTGGGCATGCGATCGAGCCAGAGATTGGGCGGCTCGTTGACGTGGGCATCGGCGTCCAGAATCGGATAGTCGATGGACGCGACCTGGTGAAAGAGTTCTGACATTTCACTGCTCCTTACGGGTTTGGCGGGCTCGTGCGTCACTGGCGACGTCGAACGTTAGGGGAGACATACCTTCGGTAGCGGATGACGATAGAGATGGGCCGCATTCTCGTGCGAAATCATGCGGATCTCCTCTACGGGCAGATCGCCGAGCACGTCTTCCATCACCTCCTGTGTATCGGGCCAGGTCCCATCGCCGTGCGGATAGTCGGACTCGAAGAGAATATTCTCGACGCCGATCCGATAGCGCGTTCCAATGGTCGATTTGTCCTCGAGTGCGGTGAACCAGAAATTTCGCCGCAGGACGTCGCTCGGTGAGTTCTTGCTGTCCGGCCAGCCCTGTCCGTAACCCGACCGGCTCATGATATTGTCGAGCCGATCCATCAACATGGCGACCCAGCCGATGCCCCCCTCCGACATCGCGATCTTGAGGTCGGGATATTTCGCGGGATAGGTGCTCCATAGCCATTCTGCACACGCTGAGAGGGCCAGCGCTTCGAACATGGTCGCACCCAGCTCGAGCTGCGGCGCCTCGGGCGGAAGCGGCACGAAGCCCGCCGCGCCGACATGCAGGTTGAGCACCGTACCGGTTTCCGCGCAGGCCCGAATGATGGGATCCCAATAGTCGTTGAAGATCGGGGGCAAACCCAGCCGATGCGGCTGTTCGGGGAGTGTCACGGCGGTGAAACCCCGAGCAGCGTTGCGACGAATCTCGGCCGCTCCCTGCTCCGGATCCGACAAGAGAGTGATCCCGAGCGGGATGATGCGGTCGGGGTAGGCGCCATGCCATTCCTCGAAGAGCCAATCGTTCCACGCGCGCACACACGCGAGTCCCAGTTCCTGGTCCTTTGCTTCAGAGAAGAGATGTCCCGCGAAACCGGTCACGCCGGAGGGAAAATTCACCGACGCCCAGATGCCCCCGAGATCCATGTCCTTGATACGCTCATCGATGTCGTAACAACCGGCGCGCACCTCCTCGTAACGCGAGGGTTCCATCCGGAAATCCTCTTTCGCCCGACCCGCGACGCACATGAACCCGATCTGGAAATAGGGGGTGTCCTCGAACATCCAGACCTGATGGCCCTCCTCGGTTTCGATCACACGGGGCGCCTGATCTTCGAATTTCCTGGGCATGCGCCCTTCGAAAGTATGCGGCGGTTCGAGGAGGTGATCATCGGAAGAGACGAATGTGTATTTGACCTCTCGCTTCTCGGGATCCGGAAGGAGCGGCCCCATGACGGGGCGCTTGATGCCGAGCTTCACGACTTTCACCATGATGAGTGACTCCGATCTGGGGGGTGGACGCTCTTATTCGTCTCGGGGGTACGACCATCGGGAGGCAGCCGGAACCGACCGGTGCTGCCTATCGAGGCAGGCTCATCAACGGCCCGGTTTCAAATCGGGAATACGATCGAGCTTGTAGAGCCGCTTGCAGTTGCCATGGATCATCTTCTTGACGTCGGCCTTGGGCACACCGCGAAAATTTCGCTCGATGGTCACACGGGAGTTCGGCCAGTCGGAGCCACTATGGGGGTAATCCGTCGACCACATCAGATGATCGAGATTCATCCTGTGTCTGAGTTCGACTCCCACGTTATCGATCATGAACGAGGCATAGAAGTTGTTGTGGAAGATCTCACTCGGCATGAGGTTCATCTTATCGACGGCCTCGGTATACCACCGGTAGCGTGAGAACATATCGTCACTCTGCTCGAGCAGGGTGGGAATCCAGCCGATATTGGCCTCGACCAGAACGAGGCGAAGAGCGGGAAACCTCTCCCAGATTCCCGCGAAGATGAGATCGCACACGATGCCCAGCGTCTGGCCGCCGGCTTTCGTCCAACACGCGCTCCCTATGAAGCGAAGCGTCTTCCAGTCCATATCCTTGCTCGGGCCCCAATCCTCCGGCATGAAGCTCCCGATATGCACCGAGATCGGTACACCCATCTCCGCCGCCAGCCCCCAGAAGCGATCGTCTTCCGGCATCGGGTCGAGGCTCCCGTTCGGAAAGGAGGAGATCACGACCCCGACATGCCCCTGCTTCATGCTCCGCTCGAGCTCGGCCACGGCGTCGTCGACGCCGGTGGTGGGGATCAACCCGAGACCCAATAAACGTCCGTCGGATCCCTCGCAGAACTCGGCGAGCCAATCGTTGTAGGCGTGAACGCAAGCGAGTTGGAGGTCGCGATCGTCGCTATACATGCGCGCGCCCTTGAGCGTGATGCTCGGGTAATGGACCGCCGCATGAATACCATCGACGTCCATATCGCGCAGCCGCGCCTTCGGCTCGTAATTACCTGGACGGATCTCCTCGTAGTTGAGACCGTAGGGCAGAATATCGAGATAGCTCCGGCCGGAAACCGCCGTCAGGCCCAGGGGCCAGACGCCCTTGCCGTCATCGAAGTTCCAGACATCTCCCTTGTCGGTCTTCACCACCCGCGGAGCACGCTGCTTGAAGCGAGCGGGAATACGGTCCTGCCACAGATTGGGCGGCTCATTGACATGCGCATCCGAGTCGATGACCGGATAGTCGATGCTCGCGACTTCGTGGAAGAGATCGGACATGGGAACCTCCGTGCCGTGGGGGGAGCGGCGCTGATCCGTGGCCTCCCCGTTTGTTTTCGATTCTCGATTTCTACGGCGAAGACTCCGATCAGTGAAGCGTCGAGAACGATCGGATCCCGGAGGGAGGAACTACGGCGTGTAGTAGACGCTCTCCGGCAGCACCGACTCATCCAGCTCGATCCGGAAGAGTTTCTCTGCATTGCCCTGGAGCATCAGGGCCTGCTCCTTCACAGGCACGCCCGAGAGCGACTCTTCGATCGCCTTGCGCGAGTTCGGATAAGTCGACGTCGGATGCGGGAAGTCCGCCTCCCACAGGATATTCTCGACGCCGATCAGATCTCGCTGCCTGATCCCGTTCGCCTCATACCAGAAATTGACATAACATTGCCGTCTGAAATACTCGCTCGGTCGAATCGACATCCCCTCGTCCCAGAGATGCTGTGACTCGTATTGATGATCGGCCGTCTCGAGCAGATAGGGCACCCAGCCGAGTCCGCTCTCGACCGAGATGAAGCGAAGACCGGGGAAGCGCTCGAGTACTCCCGAGAAGATCAGGTTGGCCATCACCTGCACATTGCTCGTGATCGCGTTCACTGAGGTGAGGGAGATGCGCTTCATCGGGGTCCAACCATCCCATTGGTCGTGGTGTATTCCCGCGGAGCCGATGTGAAGCGAAACCGGCATGGAGAGCTCCTGCAGAGTCGCCCAGAGCGGATCCCAATAGCCGTCGTTGAAATGCGGAAATCCGAAATTCTGCGGAGCGGCCGTCCACACGAGCGCACGGTGGCCGAGCTCGAATGCGCGCTTCGCCTCGACGACCGCCAACTCGACGTCCCAGATGGGGATCAGACATTGCGAAACGAAGCGCGGGCTCAGATTGCTCCATTCCTCCGCCAGATAGTCATTATAGGCGCGCACGCAGGCCAGGCGCAGATCCTCGGGGCCTCTCGTCGTAACGAAGGGACCCCCACCAAAACCGGCGGCCTGCGGAAAGAGCACTTCAGCGGCGACGCCGTCGGCGTCCATGGTCTTGAGCCTCTCCGTGGCGTCGTAGGCGGCCAACGGAACCTCTTCCCAGGCCTTCACGATATCGCGTTCCGGGCGCATCGCCGCGCAACCCGTTCCAAGCGGACGGACCAGCTCACCCGCATACCACCAGACATCGCCATCGTCGGTGGTGCGAACCTGGGGACAGTCGTCTCGAAACTTCGCCGGGACACGCGACGTCCAGGTATCGGGCTTCTCCCAGCAGTGATCGTCTGTCGAAATCGGAAGGATCTTCATCGCTCGGTTCCTCTCGTCCGCGTCGCCCAAGCGCGACACCGGGAAGACCAATACTAGTAAAATTCATACGACGGGGGACCGGATTCGCGCTTCAATCGGAGGGTCGCGGATGGGCCGTGAGCGGCCGATGAGAGGATCTGAACCCGCTCTCGTCCCCGCGACGTCGATCACCTTGGCGTCGAAATCACCTGTCGCCTCTCCGCTCGAGACCCGCGCTCCGAGTCGCATCGAACGCTGCAGGCGACCTCGGCCGGCATGCCCATTCGGCATGAGCCGCCTCGCAGCGGGACGATCGTGGATGGGCGCTGAGCGCTCGGCTGCACCCGAGCGTGCGCCCGGGCCCTGCTTGCGCGAAACATCAATATCACGAATAGACCCTCAACCCACATACTAGAGCCCATTATGCAAAAAACCGCTTGCACACGGACCCGACCCGATCGTCGATCTCACGCCGGGCGGAACGCGCACGGGGCCCTACGTTCCGACACCGCTTCGAGTCGTCCCCGATCCCTCTCGCCCCCGAAAGGAGTCGATGTTCCGAGCGTGGGCTGGAAATTGGGACTCCGTCTCGCTGCAGCCCGGAGCCAAGACCCTCAGGGAGCGACGCCGCGAGGGGCGATCTCTTCCACCGACCCCTTGCCTATCATTTTTTCTGATGGGACGCGTTTGGGATCGATGATCCGCCGGTCGATCATCTGGTTTCCGAGGACGCAAATCTGAAATCGAGAGCCATCCCTTCGGGCCTCGGCATTGGCGTATCCTCGAGGGGGGGGGCCAGGAAGAATCATGAGAACCCCGAGGGCTATCTCTCCTCACGCAGCAGTGGACGGGAAGAGCCAATTCGATGAAGAGGACAAGAGCATGACTCGACAGGTACGACGCGTCGTGACCGGCCGCGACGCCGACGGTCGCTCGGTGGTCATCAGCGACGGCGAACCCCCCGCAGCCGTGTGGGCGGACGGCATGGGTCGCGCTGAGCTCTGGTCGCTGCCTGCTGGCCCCCTCCACCCGGAATCCGGTGGTGAATGGATCCCTGCGGAGGACGATCTTGAGCCGCTTCCCGGTGCCATCGCTTGGCGTGCCATGCGAATTGCGCCCACCGGTCGTCCGGCCCATCCACCGCTGGAGCAGATGCAGAGCGATGCCCGCTTCGATCCCGAGCGTCCGGGCATGCACCGTACCGACACGCTCGACTGGATCACCCTCTTCGAGGGTGAGATCGAGCTGATCCTCGACGACGAAACGCTTCGTCTGGGTCCGGGCGATTGTGTGGTTCAGCGCGGCACCTCTCATGCGTGGCGCGTCGTAGGAAACGAGGATTGTGTTTTCGGAGGGTTGATGCTGCGTGCGGCCGAACACGGTCGCCCCGCCACCCCGCACCCGGGGCCCCGCCGGCCGGGAGAAAGCCAGGGGGTCGGACCACGCCGTGTGGTCACGCAGACCGATGACGACGGCTATTCCAGGGTCGCTTTCGACGGCGAACCTCCGAACGTGCTGCGCTTCGAAAACGGTGCGGGGATGGCGTACTCGGATATCTGGCAGACGCTGGGCCCAGTGGTCCTGCCCGAAGCCGGTGGCGATGCGTCACCCGGCCCCTTCGAGTTCTATGCGCTCGGCGGCGGCGCCGCGTGGAAGCATATGGTGATCCCGCCCGACGCCGCCCTCGCAGGCGTCGATGCTGAGGCCCTGGCGGCCGAATACACAGAGCGAGCTCCGGGAATGGCCACCGGGGGCGAACACGATCCGGACCGGCCGGGTCGACACCGCACCAACTCGATCGACCTCGTGCATATCCTCGCGGGCCGAATCACCCTGATGCTCGACGAGGACGAGGTCGATCTCGGGCCCGGGGATTTTGTCGTCCAACGAGGCACATGGCACGCCTGGAGCAATCGCGGCGACGAACCCTGCGTGTTCCAGGCGATGATGATCACTACACAGCCGTTCCCGGACTGACCGCAGGCAATCGGGGAAGGGCCGACCTAACGATCCTCGAGATGTAGGACGATCCGCTCCGCCAGATCTTCGGCGGTCGCGACCATGACGGGCTTGATCATCGCGTCGATCATGGGTGCCATCGTACCTTTGGGCGTCAGGCCCATCCTGAAAGTCAACCGCACGACAGCGGTGTCACCCGCCGCTCCCGCGCCACCGGGCCGCTCGGCGCGGCCTCGGCCGAGCACACGACGGACCAGCGCCGCCCAAAAACGTACGAAGAAACCCGCCCCGGGCGCCTCGACGGAGGGCGCTTCGACGACTGTCTGCGAGGGACCGAGCATTTCCAGCTGGAAGGATCCATCGCCTTCCATCGGCTCTCCGATCCCCTCGAGCGTGAAACGTACGCGCTCGGGCTCCGTCCATTCCGTGATCAGCACACGGAAATTGACGATGCGCGTCAGGGTGCCGACGTCTCCCTTGATCGTCCAGATCGACTCGCTGTCGCTCTTCTTCTCGTGGGCCTGGTAACCCAGCAGGAAGGGCGCCCAGCGATCCATATCGCTCACGAAATCCCAAACGACGTCGGCCGCCACGGAAGTCGTCACGGTATGCGTGTGTTCGGCCATCTGAGAATCGAAACTCCGAGCTGCAGGGGCGGGTCGGGCTCAGCCGAATTTCTGGATCACCGCTTCGGCGAAGCGTTCCATCGCAAATTTCTTGGAGTCGAGCTTGCCCGGATCGGCCTTCTCGTCGTACCACGATGTCGAACCCCAGGGCGACGGCACCCAGGGCGCGATCACACATAGACTGCCGACGCCCATCGCATCGAGCTCCGCCGTGTTCTCGGGCGTCTGAGGCTCGGCCAGCGAGATCGAAACCTCGTAGCCCTCCCAGGCCAATCCCGCGTCCTCGCGCTCCCGTTTCAACGTATCCAGGTAGGGATGCATCTGCTCCCGAGCCATCGGGACCCCGAACCAACCATCGAGCCTGGCCGCCCGACGCATCGCCGGACCACTGGCACCCCCTCCCCAGATGGGGATCGGCTCGCTCGGCCCCGGACAGAGAATCGCGTGTTCTATATCGAAGAACTCACCGTGATGCTCTATTTCGCGACCGGTCCACAGCTTGCGCATCACCTCGATATGCTCGGCGAGACGACGGCCACGACTCGCAAAGTCGATCCCGGCCAACGCGTACTCTTCGGCGATCCAACCGGCGGCCACACCACACACGATCCGATTATCCGAAAGCACAGCCGCAGTGGCGGCCGCCTTAGCGGCGGTAAAGGGATCGCGCAGACCGGCCAGATAAATATTCGTCGCCAACCGGAGTTCGCTCGTCACCGCGCCCATCGCGCCCAGGGTCACCCATGGATCGGGCCATGGGGCATCGAGTGGCCAAAAGATTTCGCCATCTTCGGTATAGGGGTAGGGGCTCGAAATCTGCGTAGGCATGACGAGGTGGTCGGCCACGCTGATCCCGTAGAAACCCACCTGCTCGGCGAAACGCGCAAGATCGACGAGCTGATCACTCTCCGGCACCTGCACGAGCGTGAGCCAGTACTTCAAACCACTTCCCTCCACCCGCGCATTACGAGGGTTCTAGTCCGTCAGGAATTTCTCTATCGCCTGGGCCGAAGCGAGTGGGTCGTCGATCCATACCTGATGACCCGCTCCCGTGACGATATGCGTCTCGGACGGTCCGGCCAGCCCCGCGACGAAGCGCTTGGCATAGCTCTGCGGCACGATGCGATCCTGGTCGCCCCAGAGCAACAACACGGGCACCCGAATTCGGTGCAGACGTGAAGCCAGCCCCTGCTCGCCAAAGGGCCACAGGATCCGCGCCGCCGCCTCGGAGGCTCGATACTGACGCAGCTGGAACTCGGCGTTCTCCTCCGGATCTGCGGGGCCTTCGAAGGCCTTGGCGAAGGCCTCGGGCTGGGTCGTTTGAAGCAGCGTCGCCTCTTCGGGTGTCGTCGAGAAGACGTCGGCGGTCGGATCGTCATTATCGTAGAGGCCATAGGGCGCCGTCAGCACCAGGCGTCGCACCAACCCCGGCGCGAGCGCCACGGCATCGGCCGCCAGCATTCCGCCGACGGAGGCCGCGGCGAGATCGGCGCCTGCGAGCCCCGCCTCCTCGATCAGATCGAGGGTGCTCGCGATCCACATCAATTGCCCGTCGATCCGACGATGCTGTTCCCCGGCTCCTGCAAAACCGGGCAACGAGGGCACCACGACCCGACGCGTCTTCGCCAGTTCGTCCAGGAAGGGCGTCCAGACCGGGCAGCCGCCCAGACCGTGGAGCACTCCGAGCGTCTCCCCCTCGCCCTTTTCCCAGATCCGGCAAGGCCCCCCCGAAACCTGGACGACTCGCTCTCTCAGGCCGCTCATTGTGCCAACTCCTGGGGGCGGGCCGGGGACTCCATCTTCTTTGGCCACCAACGGTGTTCCCACTCGTTCGCAAAGATGCCCTCGATCTGCGGTTTCACCTGCTTGCCCAGGAGCTCGGTATTGTATTCGGCGAGCTCGCGATTCATGTTGCCGAATTGCGGAATCAAGAGGAGATTCCCCACGTTCTGGGAGATGGCGATCTCCCGTAGTTTTTCAGCCACCTCGTCAGGGCTCCCGATCACCACGAAACCGCGGTCGACCATGTCTTCGAAGGTGTTCCCATGGAGTTCACTGAGCGCAGAGGTACTGAGTTGGCCGCGACGGGCCGCCTCCTGCACCTGGGAGAAAATCTTCTTGCGAGCGGTTTCCTCGGTGACATAACCAGGGGGTTGGGTCCAGCGCGGGTGGGTGTGCAAGCAGTTGTTGAAATAGTACTCGGCGGGCTCGGCGTACATTTTCAGCGCCTCCTCCCGAGTCTCGGCAACACCGACGAACTGGACGATCCCCGTCTGGTAGGGATTCGGCTCCCGGCCGAGTTCTTTCATCTCATTCCAGAAACCCTGGATGATCTCCTGCCCGGAGAGGTATCCGAAATAAGTCAGATAGCAGTACACCCAATCATTCTCAGCGCATAGGCGCCAGGTCTCCACAGAGCCGCCCCCCGGCACCCAGACCGGCGGATGCGGGCGCTGTACCGGCCGCGGCGTGATATTGACGTTGCGCTGCTGATTGAAGCGACCGTGGAATGAAAAGCGCTCCGGCCGGGTCCAGGCCTGCATGATGAGTTCCTGGGCCTCGTAATGGCGATCCCGAAGCTCGCTCGGATTGGCACTGTAGGCATAACAAGTGTCCATGGGAGTGCCTACCGGGAAGCCAGCGATCAGGCGACCTCCGCTCATGCAATCGAGCATCGCGAACTCTTCGGCCACACGCTGCGCGGGGTTGTATAGAGCGAGGGTATTGCCGAGTACGAGCAGAGCGGCATCAGTCGTGCGACGCGTGAGCGCCGCTGCCATCAGATTCGGCGAGGGCATCATTCCGTAGCCGTTACTGTGGTGTTCGTTCACGCCGAGCATGTCGAAACCGACCGACTCGGCGAACTCGAGTTCGTCGAGCCATTCGTTGTAGTTCGCATTCATCAACTCGGAGTCGACCAGCTCCGAAGGAAGCTCGATGTAGATCGAATCATGCTTCTCGGAGAAATCGTCCGGCAGATGCCGATAGGACATGAGGTTGAAGTTTCCGATCTTCATGTGTCTCCTTGAAGGGGCGAAATCGCAATGCCCGTCGCTTCTTCGATTTCTTGTTGCCGAGCGTTCCCAACGCTAGCCTCGCTTTCGAAGGTTTCGGGATGGATCACTTTTTTGCATCAACAGGTGCGCTGATATCGACCAGAGCGCGTAACCCGGTAGGCTGCACGCGTGATTCGTGACAAATCTGCCATCGTCGGAATCGGCCATACGGAATACGTGCGCCGAATCGGACGCAGCGAACGCGAGACGGCACACGAGGCCTCGCTCACAGCACTCGCCGACGCGGGACTCACCTCACGTGATGTCGACGGAATCTTCCATGTCGAGGGCCAGAGCGGCCAGGCGGCCGACCTCGCCCGCCGGCTCGGTGCACCTAACCTGCGCGCCTGGGCCGCGGCGGGCGGCGGTGGCGGCGCTGCCTGTGCTCCGGTCGTGCACGCCGCGATGGCGATCGCAACGGGAATGTGTGAAGTCGCGATCGCGTACCGCGCGCGCAATCGCGGCGCGGTCGGCGCACGGCCCTGGGCAAAGACGAGCCACCTCGTTTCCGGGCAGGCAGCCTTCGAGAGTCCACACGGCTTCATCAACCCGGTCCACCAACAGGCGTTCATGGCGCGGCGCTACCTCTACGAATCAGGTGCGCCCCAGGAGACCTTCGCCCACATCTCGGTGGCGCAGAGACGCTACGCGAGCCGCAATCCTGTCGCGTATTTCCGGGATCTGATCACGATCGACGACGTGCTCGGCTCGCGGATGATCGCTGACCCCCTGCACCTGCTCGAGTGCTGTCCGGAGAACGACGGTGCGTGCGCAGTCGTCGTCACGACCGCAGAGCGTGCTCGCGACTGCCCACAGATTCCGGCCTGGATCTCCGGAGTCGCTCAGGGTGTCGGCCCACGACACGTACCGATGACGAATTTCTACAACAAGGCCAACCCCTGGGACTGGCCGGGCGCCTACGCCGCACGTGACGTGTATGCCATGGCCGGCCTGGGCCCCGCCGACATCGACGTATTCCAGCTCTACGACATGTTCGCGCCCGTCGTCGCATATGGCCTCGAGGCCTACGGCTTCTGCAAGACGCTCGAAGGCGGGCATTTCGTTGTCGACGGAAATACGGCGACCGTGAGCGCGACGATCCCGACCAATACCGCGGGGGGAAGCCTCTCCGAAGCTTATATTCACGGCTTCAACCATATCCTCGAAGGCGTCCGCCAGCTTCGGGGAACTTCCGGCAATCAGGTTCCCGGAGCGGAGGTTTCGCTGGTGGCTGCCGCCCCGGTCGTGCCCACTTCGGCGATCCTGCTGACGAGAAAGTAGGCAGGCCCCATGGACGAACCCGGAATGGTCGCCGAAAGGCCCACACCCGAAATCGAGCCCCATACCGAACCCTTCTGGCGCGCCGCGAAGGAGCGCCGGCTGGTCTTGCCGCGCTGTACGGATTGCGGAGAGCTGCAATTTCCACCCGAACTCAGCTGCGTCCACTGCGGCTCGCCGAACCAGGAGTGGGTCCCGGCGAGCGGGCGGGCAACGCTCTACACATGGACCTTATGCCACCCCCCACTGCTTCCCTATTTTGCGGCCCACGCGCCCTGGCCCGTCGTCGCGGTGACCCTCGAAGAGGGCGTGCGCATGGTCGCCCGTCTCGTCGGAATTCCGGAGAGCCAATACGAGATGGAAATGCCGCTCGTGGCCGACTACGAGGATCTCGATGACGAGCGCGCTCTGGTGGTTTTTCGGCCTGCTCTTTCGTAGCCCCAGACCAGGACGAGTTCAGTACCGGGATGAGGCAACCGGATGGCGGTCCGCTCATTCGGAGGGATGCGGCACTTTCCTGACGCGAAGTCGCTCCTGGATTTCGACCAGCTGATCCCGCGTCAGAGAATAACGGGATATTGCATAACATCCCATGAAGACAACGACGAGAACGACAGGGCCATAGATGAACGCGAGACTTCTCAACGTCTCTTCCGGAACACCTCCCGGCACGGCGTCCGAAGGAAACTGGATCAAGTCGAGCACCAGGCCGGCGCCGAGATGACCGAGCCCCGAAGATGCCTTGCTCGAGAGAGAGATCGCCCCGAAGAACATTCCTTCTTGCCGCCGGCCGGTCGTCATTTCGTGTTCATCCGCAACGTCAGCGAGCATCGAACCGCTCGTGATCTGCGAGCCCTTGAAGAAGAGTGCCAATCCGCCGAACGCCACGATGAGTGGTAGAAAGAAGGGGCTCTCGTGCTCCGGAAACCAGCCCAGCAGATAGGCGAGTGGCGGCAGGCCCATGCAGGAGGTCCAGAGCATCAGCCCGGAGATGTAGGTGTACTTCTTGCTCAGATAGCGGGCCACGTAGACCCACGCGAAGATGCCAGTGACGGAGCCGATGAGAACCGCCGTTCCCCAGGCGGCGATCTCGTCGGGGGCAAGCCGCCAAAAGAAGGTGAACATGTGCACGTTGAGGGCGTTCTGCGTGCCGCGCGCGACGGCGTACAAGAAGATTCCCAGGAAGAACCAACGAAAAGAGATGTTCTCGAGGCTCTCGACGACGTCGCTCAGGACATGGCCGAAGCTGAAGGTTTCCGGCGCGTGAACGGGTCGCGGCAGGTAGCGGATCCGGTCATGAGTCCCGACACCGGTCCCGATGATCGCGAGAACGATCAGGACGGCCAGCACGAGTGCGAAAGGCCCATAGGCCGCCGGATCGAACTGCCCGTTGGGAAAGGCTTCGCTCGCGCCGAAGAAGAGCCAGAAACTCAACGGGACCACGGCGGACATGGACGTGATCGAGAAGAAAGTGCGGTAGGCGACAATCGTCGTACGCTCGTCGTAGTCACTGGTGAGTTCCGCACCCAGGGCCAGATGTGGTATGACGAAAAAAGTCATCGCGACACGCACAAGGATCGAGAATCCGGTCAGCCACAGGAAGAGACCCCATTGTCCGAGACCATCCGGTGGCATGAAGACGACCACGAAAAAGAACGCCATGGGGATCGCCGACAAGTAGATGAAGGGATGGCGCCGACCGAGCCGCGAACTGTGATTGTCGGAGATGGAAGCGACCAGGGGATCGGTCACAGCGTCAGCGATCATCGCAATCAGCAGTGCCGCTCCGGACAATGTCCCCGACAGACCTAATACCTGGACGTAGTAGAAGAAGAGAATGTACTCGAAAGCACCCGTCTTCAAGCCCTCTGCCGCCTGGCCAATGCCATATCCCAGCTTCGACCCCAATTCCAATCTATTCATCGATCCTCCATTCGGGGACTACACCACGCATCCACCGCGGAGGCCACATCGAGGGCCGGGTGACTTCAGATTGGCAAATAGTCGCAGTGTCGAAACGCCTGCCCCCCCTCCGCGTGGATCTTCAGAGGTTGACTCGCGGCCACGCTCAGTGGACCCTGACTCCAAGGGAAAAGGTCGCCACGGTGCTCGAATGGCGACCCCGAAATGCCCCGCGCACTGTCGCTCACACCCGCAGAACCAATCGTCAGCTGGCCGACTGGATGGCCTGAAAAGGGAATGGACATGAAAAGTGAAAAGGAAGTGCATCCTCACACGATCACCCGACCGGATCGGATCCCCGCCGCACGATACTACGATCGGGAATTCTACGAGCTCGAGTGCGAGCGACTGTGGCCACACGTATGGCAGATGGCTTGCCGACTGGAAGAGATCCCCGACACGGGCGACTTCGTCGAGTACGAGAACGTCGGCCAGGCGATCTTCGTCGTGCGACAAGACGATGGTTCGGTCAAGGCCTTCCACAACAGCTGCCGCCACCGGGGGACACGCCTCGTCGAAGACCGCGGCAGCTGTCGGGACGGGATCGTCTGCCCCTTCCACGGCTGGTGTTGGGATCTGGACGGATCGAACCGTGAAGTCTATGCACCGACCCTCTTCGACATCTCCAATCTCGACCCCGTCCACCTGAAGCTTCGGGAATGCCGAGTGGAGCTGTGGGGTGGAAGCGCGTTCATCTGCATGGACGAAGATGCTCCCCCTCTTCGCGACTCGCTCGAACCCTTCGCGAGTTTTCATGAAGCGCGCGGCGTCGACCAGATGCGCACCGAATGGTGGTACTCGACCGTGCTTCCAGTGAACTGGAAACTCGCCATGGAGGCCTTCATGGAGAGCTATCACGTGGCGCAGACACATCCCCAGATGATCGCGCGCAGCAGCGGCGCGGGGGACGGCGCTCAGGATGGCCTGACAACCAGAAAGGTCGGAGAAGTGCTGACCCGCGCTGCCAGTTCCGACCAGGTGATCGAGAGTTCGCTCTATTTCATGCGCACTCTGAACAAGGGCATGTCCAGCATGGTGCACCAGAAGGATATCCATGTAGCCGAAGGGCTGCGCGACACGAAGCTCCCCGACGATCCGACGGAGGCCTCCCAGGAGTGGAATCGCCGTCTAAACGATGCGATCACCAGTTGGAATCGGAGCTCGGGCATCGCCCTCCCGGATCAGAACGAACTGTCGGAGCGAGGTCTCATCTCGGTCGTCAACTACGGCTTCCCGAACTTCTTTCTGCTCCCCATGTACGGAAACGCCGCATCCTATCGTGTACGGCCCCTCGGCCCGGAGGAATGCCTCTTCGAAATTTGGGGCCTAACGATGTTTCCGGAGGGAGAAGCTCCCAAGAAGTCTCTGCGCACCCCCGTCCCGATGGCCCCCGATGATCCCCGCTGGCCAGATATCCCGCGCCAGGATTTCGCCAACCTCCCGCTCCAGCAGACCGGACTGCATTCGGCGAGTTTCGAATTCATGCAATTGTCGAGCAGGATCGAGGGCATGATTTCAAACTACCAACGCTTGATCGATGGGTATATCGCTCGCCTGGGATTCGACAAACTGCTGCCCGCAGTCCAGAAGGTATCCGGCTCGATCGACGATTCGTCCAAGGATCTGGGCTTCTAGGTCAGCGCGAAAAACCACTGGCAGAGGGATCTCCTCATCTAACGTCGGCTTCACAACCGAAGTAGAGGTTCTCGGAGAAGAGAACGCAGACGTCCTACCTGGATTTCGCGCCGAGATGGAGGAAGTCGTTCGGCTCCTCCGGGGGCCTCAGATCGATGGCTTCCCGCGCGTATGCGGCCCTTTGCTCCTGCTCGTCGATCTTCGCGAAGGAGCCGCCAAGCGCACCACGAGCTCGTCGAGGGCGTCGAAATCGACCTGTGAGGGGTCGAGTCCGGCGAGTGCCTCGATGCGGCGCTTCTTCCAGCGTTCGATCGAATCACGGCGCATCTGCGCAGCCCCGCTGACCCCACATTCCAGGAAGGCGAAGGGCTGGCGGGGACTAAAGAGGGAGCGCGAGGAGCCTCCCCGCGCGCACGGGGCAGCCCGGGCGGCGGGCGGCTAGCATTACACTTGGTTCTCGACCCTGCCCGAGCGATGCAAGAGGAGAGCGCGTGACCTACGAACATATCCAGGTCGCCAAGATGACAGCACCGCTGGGTGCGGAGATCTCGGGGGTCGACCTCTCGAAACCTCTCGAGGAGCCGGTGCGGGACGAAATCGCGCGAGCGATGCTCGATCATCTCGTCGTCTTCTTTCGCGGCCAGGACATCACGGTCGACGATCATTTCCGCTTCGCGTGCGGCTTCGGCGATCTCTACACCCATCCGATCTTCCAACCCCTCAAAGACCAGGGGCGACCCGAGATATTCGAGCTCCAGAGCGATGCGAAGCGGCCTTTCGTAGCCGCCCTGTGGCATACGGATATCACCTTCGAGCCCGATCCCCCAAAGGCTTCCGTCTTGCGCGCAATCGAAGTCCCGGAGGCGGGTGGGGACACGATGTGGGCCAGCATGGAAGCCGCCTACGATGGCCTCTCCGACACGATGCAGCACCTGCTCTCGGGGCTTTCCGCGATCCACCAACCATCCTATTTCTATCAACTCGCCAACGACGAACAGCGCAAGCGATTCGATGACCGCGGCGACGTGATTCACCCCGTCGTCCGAACCCACCCCGTGAGCGGCCGCAAGGCGATTTTCGTGAACGGCGCCTTCACCTCACAGATCGTCGGGATGAAGGAGAAGGAAAGCGAGAAGGTCCTCGCCTTTCTCTACGAACACATCGATTCCTCCGAATTTCATTGCCGCTTCCATTGGACGAAGAACGCGATCGCGATGTGGGACAACCAGAATACACAGCACCGGGTGGTCGCCGACGACCCGACCGCCCGGCGAGTCATGCAGCGTCTCACACTGGCAGGCGACAAACCCTTCTGAAACCGGGGCCACATGCTGGGCGGCCCAATCGGGGAGATCGAAAATGGCTCGAACGGCAGCAGAACTCGCATTCGAACGGCACGTGGCGGCGATCCATTCGGGCAACCGCGAGGCATTCCTCTCGAATTTTGCAGAGGATGCCATCGTGGAAGACCCGGTCGGTCCCTCCCCCCTCGACCCCTCTGGACAAGGGCACCACGGCCGTACCGCGATCGCCGCGTTCTGGGACAAGGTGATCGGCCCGGGCGCGGTCCGTTTCGAAATCGACCGCGCCTACGCTTGCGGCAACGAAATCGCCAACGTCGGGACGATCTACAACGAATTGCCGGATACGGTGGGCGAGATCGCCGCCCACGGCGTCTTCGTCTATCGCGTGAACCTCGAGGGAAAGCTCGTTTCCCTCAAGGCCTATTGGGACTACGAAACGACGATGTCGGGTGGCTGACACCCAGGACTCCCGGACCTCGATTTCGTCTCGTGATCAGGTCTGTGTTCGCGCGTTTCATCGCGAGCCCCGATCGACTCCAGAATGAACACGCCCCGCCATGGAGAGGACAGCGATGAACAGCATCGACGCGATTTCCCATATTGCCGTCGGCGTGACCGATATGGATCGATCCCTCGCCTTCTATTGCGATGTACTCGGCCTCCACGTCTCGCTCGACACGGAGGAGGAGTTGCCCGCCTTCGGAGGCGGTGATTCCCAGAAGCGCCGCGCCTGCTACCTGCGCTGGCGCGAGGGCGCGCACGAAACCTTCATCGTCCTCGATCAACAGCTCTCCCGAGCACCTTTCGGCGAATGTCCGACCCTCTTTCAGGTGGGCACCCACCACTGGGGCTTCTGGGTCGAGAACATCGATGGCATCGTCGAGCGGGCGGAGGCCGCGGGCGTTCCGATCATCGCCCGGCCGGGGGATGCCGACACCCTCCTCTACGGAGAACCGAGCGGCGGCACCTGCCGAAGCGCCTTCCTGCGCGATCCCGACGGAAATGTCGTCCAACTCGACCAGCGCGGCTGAAGCGAACGATCGGTCGGCCCAAGAACGAAATTCAGGGTTTCAGACGGTGACCGCACCCGCGCTGAGATGAATCGTCTGCCCGGTGATCTGGCGACTTCCCGGAAGGCAGAGATAGAGGATCGCGTCGGCGACATCCCCGGGCAGGGAGGCGCGCTGCAGCAAGTTGGCCAGCGGGCCCTCTTCGACCATCGCCTGAAAGGCGGCCGCATCCCCGATCCCCTTCGTCATCGGGGTGATCGTCACGCCCGGGGCGACGGCGTTCACGTTGATGTCGTGCCGGCCGAGGTCGGCAGCAGCGGTCCGGGTGAGCTGGGCCAACCCCGCCTTCGCAGCGCCGTAGGGGGCGACGGACATCCGCGCACGGTGGGCCGAACTCGAAGTCACATTGACGATCCGCCCACCCCCACCGCGCTCGACCATATGCCGCCCGACCTCCTGGATCAGCCGAAAGGGTGCCTTCAGGTTGATCCTCTGCACCCGGTCCCAATTCTCTTCCGACTGTTCGAGGATCTCTCCTGTCTCACCGGAGATCCCCGCGGCGTTCACGAGGAGATCGATGCGTCCATGGGCGGAGAGCACCTCGGCGACGACATCGGGAATCCCATCGATCTCGTGCAGATCGGTGACGTGCGCGCTGGCGCGCCCCCCCGCCTGCTCGACGTCAGCCACGACCCGTTTCGCGCCCTCGTGGTCGCGATCGAGCACGGCGACCGTGGCCCCCACGGCCGCAATCCGTCCGGCCGCGGCCTCGCCGATGCCCGACGCGCCGCCGGTGATCAGCGCCACCTGTCCAGAGAGCGGGAGTTCGTTCGTCGGCATAGCATGTTTCCTCGATGCAGCGGGGTTGAGCTTCGCAGCCGTCCTAGAATCGCAATGGAAGCGTGTCCAGGCCGCGCAGGAAGAGACTGTCGCGATAGGCGTGCGGAGCGTCCCCGTCGAGTCTGAGATCGGGAAGCCTACGCAGGATGGTTTCGAGGGCGGTGCGAATCTCGAGCCGGGCCAGAGAGGCACCGAGACAGGTATGCCGGCCGAGCCCGAAACTCAGATGGGCATTAGGTGTTCGGGCGATCTCGAGGCGATCGGGGTCGGCGAACATCGCGGGATCGCGATTGGCCGCACCGTTGAAGAGCACGCAGACCTCCCCCGCGCCGATCGTCGTGTCGCCGAGCTGGAAGGGTTCATCGGAAACGCGCTGACTGATCTGGACCGAGGTGTCGAAGCGTAACAGTTCCTCGACGGCGGTCGGAATCGCTTCGGGTGTCTGGCGGAGGAACTCGAGTTGCTCGGGCCGTTGGAGGAGCGCCAAAATACCCATCCCCAGCAGATCCTGGGTCGTCCCGTGCCCCGCTTGCAGCAGGATATAGCAGCCGCCGACGAGATCTTCGTCGGAGAGACCGACCCCCTCCTCGTCCCGGGTGTCGATCAGGGCGGTCATCAGGTCGAAACGCGGCGCTCGCCGGTGGTCCTCGATGAGCTTCATGAAATAGTCCGCATAACCGAGAGTCGCCCGTTCACCGCGGCTTACGATCTCGTCGGTGATCCCGCCGATCTCGGCCCGACGGCTCGAGTCCTGTGCCCAATCGTAGAATTGCGGCAAATCGTCGGGGGGCACTCCGAGCATCTCGCAGATCACGGCCATCGGCAGTCGAAAGGCAAAATCGTGGACGAAATCCATCCGGCCGAGGGGGGCGAGACGATCGATCAACTCGTCGACGACTGTCTGAACGCGCTCCTGGCGAAGTTCGACCGCACGCGGTGTGAAGGCCCGCGAGATCAACTCGCGTACGTGGTCGTGCTTGCGGGGCGATAGAAAGAGCAGCGTGTTGCGCTGCATGTCGACGAAGTGGTGCCCCTCGGGCCCGACGTCGAAGAGATCGGCGCCGCGCTCATCGCTGCGCACGTCCGGGCGCCTAAGCACATCGCGGATCTCCGCGTAGCGAGTCAGAACCCAGGCGGGTCTTCCGGTCGCCTGGTCCGTGTGGAGGATCGGCGCGACCTCGCGCAGCCGATGCAGATAGGGGTGGAGTGTTCCCCGACGCTTGGGATCGAGAATCAACGCGAGGATCTCGTGCGGGTCCTCGAGATCCGCGGCGATCGCCGTGTCACGCGCTCTGTCGGCCTCGCTCATTTCTGTCATTTCGGGAAAAATCTCCGAATCGGATCGATCTCCATCTTCTCCGATCCCCGTCGACCGGTCAACCGCTGGCTCCCGAGCGCCCTCCCCTTGCAGCCGACGCTGCCGCACCCTCCTCCCCATCGGGATATGCTCGATCGGGGTATGCTCTCGGAGACGAAGGAGCGCCAGCATGTTCGACACTCTGATCCGCGGTGGAATGCTAGTCGACGGCTGCGGTACCCCACCACGCCGTGCCGATATCGCCCTGCTCGATGGTCGCATCGCGGCGATCGGCTCGATCTCCGGCGCGGCCCGAGAGACGCTCGATGTCGAGGGCCGCTTCGTAGCGCCCGGCTTCATCGACGTCCATACTCACTACGACGCGCAAGCTTTTTGGGACCCGACCCTCTCGCCCTCGCTCTACCACGGCGTCACGACTGTCGTGGCAGGAAATTGCGGCTTCAGCATCGCGCCGCTCAGCCCAGACGCCGGCGACTACTTGATGCGCATGTTGGCAAGGGTCGAGGGGATGCCGCTAGAGAGCCTGCGCGATGGCGTGCCCTGGGATTGGACCAGCTTCGGCGATTACCTGGCGCGCCTCGACGGCACACTCGCGATCAACGCCGGTTTCATGGTGGGCCACTCGGCGCTGCGGCGCGTAGTCATGGGCGAACGCGCCGTCGGTCACGAGGCGAAGGCCGGAGAGCTCGACGCGATGAATGCGCTGTTGCGGGCCTCGCTCGCGGAGGGGGGGCTCGGATTCTCGTCGACGCGGTCGGCCGCGCATAATGACGCGATGGGCCAACCCGTCCCGTCGCGACACGCAAGCCTCGACGAGCTCTACAGTCTTTGCCGAACCACGCGGGACGCCCCGGGCACGGCGCTCGAGATGCTGCCAGGAACGACGACATTTTCTGACGAGGACAAGGAAATCCTTACCCAGATGTCGCTCTCCGCCAATCGACCTCTCAATTGGAATCTGATGGCGCCGCGCGCGGACATGCCAGAAGTCATGGAGAACCAGCTGAGCGCTTCGGATTATGCCGCTGAGCGAGGGGCCGTCGTGCTGGCCTTGACGGTGCCCCAGGAATTGAGTGGGCGCGTGAATCTGCTCTCGGGATTCGCCTTCGATGCGTTGCCACGCTGGGCCGAGGTGATCGGCCAGCCCCTCGACGCTCGCAAGAAGGCCCTCGCCGACCCGGGGATTCGCGAACAATTGCGTCTCGGCGGGGAGGAACAGGGCCCCGGACCGCTCAAGGGTCTCACGCGATGGGCGGAGATTCGTGTCGAGGAGACCTTCGAACCAGAGAATGAAAAATGGCGCGGCGCCACGATCGGTGAGATCGCGAGCGCTCGCGATGTCGCCCCCCTCGATGCGCTGCTCGACCTCTCCCTCTCGGAGGGGTTGAGAACCTCCTTTGCATCGCCCACCGGCGGGCAGACGGATCCCGAGAGCTGGCGGATGCGCGCCGACTCCTGGACCGACCCACGCACCATCGTCGGTGCCTCCGATGCCGGCGCCCACCTGGACATGATGGACACTTTTGCATTCACGACCCAACTGCTCGGCCGCGGCGTACGGGAAATGGGACTGATCAGCCTCGAGGAAGCCGTCCGGCAATTATCCGAGGTCCCAGCGCGGCTCTACGGCTTGCGCGAACGTGGTCGGGTCGAGGAGGGATGGCACGCGGACCTCGTCGTCTTCGACCTCGAGCGGGTCGCGAAGGGTCCCACCTATACCCGCTTCGATCTACCCGCCGGCGCGCCCCGCCTCTACGCCGATGCCGAGGGAATCGATCACGTCTTCGTGAACGGCCAGGAGATCGTCCGCAGCGGCGAGGAAACGGGGAGGCGCCCGGGTACCGTGTTGCGGTCGGGGCGAGATACAAAAACCGTCGAAGTACCAGGCGGGTCCGCGTCCAACGAATCTCAACACGAGAATCTGCCATCCCCGGACACGAAGAGGCCCCGGCTCTAACCAATGAGGAATAGGAGCAAGAAATGGATTTTGATCCCCAGGCACTGAGTGCCGTCGACGATCCCTACCCGGTCTTCGACGAGCTGCGCGAAAATCATCCCGTCTTCCACAGCGCCGGACGAGATCTCTGGGTGGTCTCTCGCTACGAAGACGTACGCGCCATGTTGTTGGACGCGGAGACCTATGCGTCAGGCATGGGAACGGTGCCAACGGGGTTCGTGTCGCACAAGCCGATGTTGATCACCCAGGACGCGCCCTATCACACGCATCTGCGCGACGCCGTGCACAAAGCCTTCGCGCCGAGCCGGATGCGCGCCCTGAACGGCTTCATCCGATCGACGACCCAGTCGCTCCTCGACGCCATCGACCCCGAGGCCGAGACCGATCTCTTCGGGACACTGACGGATCCCCTCCCGGTCGCGGTCGTCACTGAAATCCTCGGCATCGGCTTCGAGGACCGCAAAGAATTCAGCAGCTATGCCGGGGCCGTGATTCACGCCGTGGAGGGACAGTCCCCGACCGCAGAAGAGGGCATGCTCTGGATCTACGCATATCTCGAGAAGATGCTGCCGGATCGAGAAGCAGAGCCAGGAAACGATCTCGTGAGCGAGCTCCTTCACCCGGCCCCCGGTGTGCCCCAGCTCGACCACGATGAAGTCGTCGGATTCTGCTCCCTGCTCCTGATGGCGGGCACGGAGACCACGACCAACGGTCTCGGCAATGCGGTGGCCCTACTGGAAAGGCACCCTGAGCTACGTCGCCGACTCGTGAAGGAGCCCAAGGCGATCCCCGGGGCCATCGAGGAGTTCCTGCGCCTCGAATCGCCCGTCCCCGGTCTGTCCCGCGTCACGACGCGAGACGTGGAGCTACAGGGGCAGGCGATCCCGAAGGGGTCGCGCGTGCACATGGCCTTCGCGGCGGCCAACCGCGATGAGCGCGCTTTTCCAGATGCCCAACTCCTCGACCCGAGCCGCAGCCCCAACCCCCACCTCGCCTTCAGCCTGGGTGTCCACTTCTGTCTGGGGGCACGGCTGGCGCGTACCGAAATGCGGATCGTACTCGAGGAGCTGCTCGCGCGTTTCCCGGAATACGAGGTGATTCCCGAACGCTGGGTGCGGCTGCAATCTGATGCGGCGCGGGGATTTTCCTTTCTTCCCTTTATTGGCCGACCGGGATAGAGTCGAAATACACGATCAAAAGGAGGTCTGTCATGGCTCCCAGAATCATCTCCGGAGACTCCCACGTCGCCGAACCCGAGGAGGCGTACAGGGAGATCGATCCCGCCTTCCGGGATCGCGCGCCCTATCTGGTCAACGATCCGGAGACGGGGGCGGGCATGCGCGTCGACGGGCTGGATGCGCCCGTGCCCATGGCCTTCATCCTGGCCGCCGGCCGAAAGCCCGAGGAGATCGGGACACCGGCTGCCTGGGAGACGCTGAATCCCGCTGGCTACGACCCGAAAGCCCGCATCGGTATCCAGGAGGAAGAGGGGATCGATGCGGAGGTGATCTTCCCGAGCGTCGGCATGATCCTCTGCCGCGTGAAGGACATCGACTATCGCAAGGCCTGTAACGATGCCTACAACCGTTGGCTCCAGGGTTTCTGCGAGCATTCCCCGGATCGACTCCTCGGGCTGGCCACGGTCACCCTGCGCACCATCGAGGAGGGGATCGAGGAATTGCGCGAAGCCAAGAGGATGGGCTTCATCGGTGTCATGTTGGCGGGTGATCCCAATGTCGAGGATTACGACCATCCCTGCTACGACCCCTTCTGGGAAGCCTGCGCGGATCTCGGGCTCCCCGTCCATTTCCACATCCTCACCTCGGAAGCAGACGACCTCTCCACCATGATCGTGCGCAAGACGCGCGGCCCGAAGATCGCGCAATTCATGTCGATCATCCGCGGTGTGCAGGACATCATGTTGATGCTGGTCTTTAGCGGTGTCTTCGAACGGCATCCGGGACTGAAAGTCGTGTGCGCCGAGGCCGACGCGGGCTGGGTCCCGCATTTCTTGTACCGGATGGACCACGCCTACAAGCGACATCGGTATTGGCTCGAGGTCGCGTCCCTCTCGAAGCCACCGAGCGAGTATTTCGCGGGGAATATCTACGTCACATTTCAAGACGACTACGTGGCCACCCACATGACGCATCTCAATCCGACGAATCGGCTGTTATGGGCGAGCGATTTCCCACATAACGATGGCACCTATCCAAATACGAAACAGGTCATCGCGAAGCTGACGGACGGGATGAGCGACCTCGATCGCGGCAGGATCATCGGCGGCAACGTCGAGGAACTCTACGGGCTCTCATCCTGAGGGCGCCATCGGCCCCTCTCATCGACTGGGATCCCCGCCGACCATCGCGCTGATCTCGCGCCCAGCACCAGCCTCCGAGGGTGGGCCGGGGAGGCGAGGGGCGCTGTCGTGACGAGGTTCGTAGTGGATCAGGAAATCACCTTTGCCGCGGCCCTGGTCGAAGCTGCTCCCGTCGAGAAAGAATCGCGTCCTTGCTCTGGCTTCCTCGTTCGAGAATCCCTCGTATTCGATCCTGTAGATGGCGGAATAGATGACGGCGCGACCGTAGCCGTGAAAGCAGTGGATCAACACCGGATAGGAAGCGCTGTCATCCATCACCTCGAAGAACCTCTCTAGGTTCTCTTCGGTCGGGACCTGACCGGATGGAATGTTGATATGCCTGACACCGGCAAGCTCCTCGATCGCCTGCCTCTCCAGATCGATCCCATCGCGCTCACCGGACTCCAGGCTTCCCTCGTCCTGGGGCTCGCGGAGATCGACGACGGTCCTGATACCGTAGCGATCGACAAAGCGGGCGATCTCTTCCGGCGGCATTCTCCCGGATTTGTAGACGGTGTCCCTGGAGATGACCTCGAAACGATAGTTGAAGAACACGTACCAGACATGGAAGAGTCCGAGAAGAATGATGATCGACAGAAGAATCGATCGCGCGCATCTCCTTCTGTGAAGATTCATCCGATCCACCTCAGAGCGCGAAGTCGCGATCCGCGAATCCCTCCGAACTCACGGGAACGCGCCAGATCCGCGCACCGATCCCCGCACCTCGTCCCAATCGACCCGGCCGGGGAAAGTCGACGGCTCGGAGGCTAGCATCCGATCACCCCGGCATACGCTTCGCCGAGGGATGAGGGGGGAGAATCGATCGAGCCGGGTAGACTCCCCCCTCGTTCACGACTTGCCGCGCCCATGGGGAGAAAACGAGATGATTGGATACGTAACGCTGGGAACCAACGACCTGGAGAGAGGGGGTGCTTTCTACGAGAGTTTGCTGGCAGTGGCCGGCGCAAAAAAAATCTCGACGACGGAACGAATGGTCGTCTTCGGGACTCGGCCCGATGCGCCCATGCTGATGATCTGCACCCCCTTCGACAAACAAGAGGCCACCTTCGGCAACGGCGTCATGGTCGCCCTCAAGGTCGATTCGCAAGAGATCGTGGATCAGATGCATGCAAAGGCCCTCGAACTCGGCGGGACAGACGAGGGCGCACCTGGCCCGCGTGGAGACAGCGGCGCCTACTTCGCCTATTTCCGGGACCTGGACGGCAACAAGATTGCAGCGTTCCAGATGGGCTGATCGACTCATCTCGATCCGTGGGGGGGGAGCGCAGCCATTCTCCACCGCCTCGCCTTCAGAGGGGTGCAACGGGCACCGACATCGCCGGCGCTTCGGCCCCCCCGTCCACCTGAAAGACCTTGCCCGTGACCCAACCCGCCGCGGGCGACGCCAGAAAGAGCGCGCAGGCAGCGATATCTTCCACCGTGCCCGGCCGATGCATCGGGGTATTTTCCTCGAATTGTGCGCGCAGCGCGTCGTTGGTGAGCACCACTTCGAGAGCATCGGTCGCGATGCCGCCGACCCCGATGGCATTGACGCGAATCCTGGGGGCGATCTCTGCCGCCAGATTGCGCGTCATCATATTGAGCGCCGCCTTGCCCGCGCCGTAGGCCACGAAGGAGGTCTGCACCATATCCCCGGAGCGAGACGAGATATTGACGATCGCGCCCTCACCCGCCGTTTCGACCATATGCGGGATACACAACTTCGAGAGCAGGAACGCCTGGGTCACGTTCATTCTCAGCGCTCGCTCGAAATATCCTTCACTGGTTTCGAGGGCCGCTCTCGGACCCGTGCCGCCCGCATTGTTGACAAGAACGTCCAGACGACCAAATTCGGCGAGTGTCGCTTCGACCAGCGCCTCGAGATCCTCGGTCTCAGTCACGTCCGTCCGGACGGCGAGCGCACGACGTCCACGAGCCTCGACTTGCTTGACGGTGTCCTCGAGGTCTTCCTGAGTGCGTGCGGCGCAAACGATCTCAGCACCGGCTTCGGCAAAGGCGAGGGCGATCCCGCGGCCGATCCCCTTGCCGGCCCCGGTTACAATGGCGACCTTGTCCGTTAGTCTGAACCGGTCGAGAATCATCTGAGGGCTCCCCTCCGGCGTGGCCCGATCAAAGGGTCACGCGAACGGGAATCGAACTCAGGCGCGGAAGGCCGGTATAGGGCTCCTCGTAGTCGAGATCGGCGCTCGCGAGCGCACCCGTGTGATTGCCCATTGAAAAGGGCTGGGGCTCGCCCGGGTCGGAGCCGGTGGCCAATCTCTCGAGATCGATTCCATAGCTATGACTCATCGAGACGAGACCGCGGCGCAGATCTTCCGACTCCATCACCACTGCATGGACCGTATCTCGACGAGAGGTAATGGCCACGATCGCGCCCGGCGCGATGCCGATATCCTGCATGTCGGCCGGATGCATATGTGCGGGATGATGCGGCCGAGCGCGCACCAGCTTCGGTTGGTCTCGCCCCAGTGAGTTCAACGTATTCTCCTGACGCCGACAGATGAGGCGGAACGGAAATTCGTCGTCGCCCTCGAGCGAGCCGCTTTCCAGGGCTTCATCGAGTTGCGCCAACATCACTTCGTCGCCGAGTTCGAGAAAACCCTGGCTGTCGGGATCCCGCGCGAGCACCTGAGCGTTCGGATCCTCGTAGACCTGACCGGCATGATGTCTGCGGACCTCGGAAAGGGGAATCCGAGAGCCTTCCGTCAGCACGTCGAAGAGTTCATCGGTGGTCGGCGTATTCTGCATGTCGAGGGCCACCCGGCGTGCCGGCGGATCCCCCGGAGTGCGAATCGCTCCCACGTAGAGCTGCAGATCGAGCTCCATTTCGCGCGCCAGGAGATAAAAGAGTTCCCAATCCTCGAGCAGTTCGGAACCGTCGGGCGGATCAACGAGCGCCTCACGATAGGCTGCGTAGGGCAAGGCATAACCCCAGCCCGGTGCATGGCTCTCCAACTCTTCGAAATCGTAGGAGAGCGCCGGGATCTCCGGGACGAGCTTGGGCGGCATGACGTAGTCCGCGAATTGACCGGTCTGGGTCTGCTTGGGATCCAACACCACGAGCAGGTCGAGACGCTCGAGCGCGGCTCGGGTCTTGGCCTGATCCGGCCACGACATCAGCGGGTTGCCCCCCAGGCAGATGAGCGCGCGAATCTGGCCCTCTCCCTCGAGCAGGATCTCGTCCGCCAGCGCGGAAGTCGGCAACCCGCATGCGGTATTCGAGAGGCCGCGCGTGCGAAGCTTCGGCGGGAACCCCCACGCTGGGGTCGGCGCCAGGGGCTGGGCGCGCCGCGGTCCACGGGGCACGAGCACACCGGGGTTCGGATCGAGATCCCCCTCGCGAGCCCGGAAACCACAGAGCGTCACGAGGCAGGCCAGCAGATATTCGGTGAGGGTGCCACGCGAGGAAAAATTCGCGCCGGTCCCCGCATTGGCGCCACCGGTTACCGAGGAGGCGAAGACGCGCGTCGCCTCGAGCAGGTCGGTCGCCGGAACGTCCGCCCTCCGCTCGACGAATTCCGGGGTAAAGGACTCGACGTGCTGACGCAGCACCTCGAGATTGCGCGTGTTCTCGTCGACGAAGTTCTTGTCGAAGAGTCCTTCCTCGAGAACGATCCGAACCATGCCCGCCAGCACGGCGGCATCCTCGCCGGGCACGGGCTGGAGATGGAGCAACGCCTTCTTCGCCGTCTCGCTTCGGCGCGGGTCGATGACGATGAGCTTGATTCCGCGCTTCAGGGCGCGATTGAGATGCCAGGCCGGGTTGAGGGTCGGAATCCCGCCCAGTCCCGACACCAGGGGATTCGTACCCACGAAGAGCCACGTCTCCGCCGTCGCAAATGGCTGCCCTCCACCCTGCCATTGCCCGTGGAGGGCCCGCGCAAGGAATTTGCCCGGCTGATCGATCGAACCACAACTGAACGACATCGGGGAGCCCAGCGCGTTCATGAAGGCACCCGCCAGCAGGCTGGCCGGCGGAGCGAGCGCATAGGTCCCGGTGTAGAGCGCGACGGAGGCGGGCCCGTGCTCGTCCACCAGGACACGAAGTCGATCCGCGATCTCAGAGATCGCCGTCTCGGGGGAGGTCGACTCGAAATCACCGCTCGGCGCCTTGCGAAGCGGGCGCAGGAGACGATTCGGACCATAGAGCTGCGTCGTAACGTCTCGTCCCCGCGCGCAGGTATAGCCGTGGGACGCGGGATCGTCCTTGTCTCCGATCAGACCGACGACCCGTCCGTCCTCGATCTCCATGAAGACACCACAGGAAATCATGCAATTGCGACACACCGCGCGTGTCCGAATCTTGTTCGTCGAATCCGTCATCGTGCTGCTCCACACGGACCCGGCGGGCGGGCCGTCTCGTCATCTGGGTCCGGGCAGAAATCTACCTGTTTGGGTTCGAGTTGGGTACGCCGCTCGCCCCTGGGAAAGCGGGGGCTACCCCCTCTGAAAGCTATCTCCAGAGATCCCATCCGGCCTTCTCGCCGGCGCATTCTCAGGGGATCCCGGCGGATTCGAAACTTTCGGAATTCTGCTCGAGCGCCCCGGAAGGAATCGAGATTCCGCGACAGGCGCTCGATCTCTCCGCGGGCTCAGACGGACGCGGGCGGAAAGCTCCGCAGGATGAACTCGCTGGTCACCGTTAGGTCCAACGCCTCGTGGCCGATGAATCCCTCGACGCGTTCGTCCGAGCGTTCCTGCATCTCGAGCGGGACGTAGCGGTCCGGATCCAGGAAGTCTTCGAATTCGGGCCAATTCTCGATCACGATCCCCCGATAGGGTGGCGCACCGGGCGTCAACACGCGCGCGACGACATTGCGCTCGTAGCGCCAGCGCCGGGGATGGAACTCGAAACTGAAGGGCGTGTGCTGATCGTGCCAGAGGCGGAAGAATTCTTCGTCAGCGAGCCGATCCGGCTGCGGGAACGCGCAGACCTGCGAAATCCCGGTGCTCCGCTCGCCGTCGCACCAGTCGCGATCGGTGTAGGGCTGGGGCACCGACTCCGTCACGAGATAGCCATCGATCGAACTCCCCGCGTCGCGCAATGCCTCTTCGAGGGATCCCCGATCGTCGAGGGATTCGAGCCAGACCGACACACTGGCCGAAATCGATGCACCGCATCCGAAAAGCCGCTCGCGAGTGACGCGCGGATCGCTCGCCAGATCAGCTACCCGCAGGGTGAGCCCACTCACCCCGGTTTCCAGGATCCGTTTCGACACCTCGCCCAACAGTCGGTCGCGGAAATCCTCGATCGGATCACTCGCGTCCTTTCTCGCGATGTAGATGAGCTTTTCCAAATATTCGACCCCCGCGACCAGCGTAGCGCGAAGTCGAATTCCGGATTCGCCCCACGTGGCTCCGCGGGGCGACACACGACAGAAAAATCCCCGGGGCCCATCGGATCCCGGGGAATTCGAAACCCGCCCAGCCTTCCATCGGCGATCGAGCCCGATGGGGCCGACACGATGGGGGCAGTCGAAGCTCAGGCGGAGACTTCGAATTCCTCGAGGATCGCATTCGACACGATCTCGCCCGCCGGATCGTTGGCGGATTCTCGTTCGAAGGCCTGATATTCGGCATTGCTCTCCGTCGCTTTCGCCGCCTTGGCCCAGGCGTCCCAATCATCCACGGTCGAAGAGAAGAGGACGGCTTCGCGGATCGGATCAGTCCACGTGCTATCCACGCAGCTCCGACAGGGGCACCACCCGGGCGCGGGGTGTCTCGATATCGCCCTCCGGGAGCAGAAAACGCCAATACACGAGACCGCTCGGCCGACCTTCCGTGTCGATCCAATTGGGAACGCCGGGATCGCGGCCCGCGATCACGATGCGATAGCGTCCCTCCGAATCCAGCTTCGTCTGGGCACGGTTCAGCGAAATCTGGCGACTTCCGTAGTCGTAGGATTGGAGGAAACGATTCCAGAGCATGACGCTCGAGAAGCGACAAGTCGGGAAACGGCCCTCCATCACGAGTGCCTGGTCCGGACGCAGGACATAGGGCGCCGACGCGTACGCATTATCGGGCGCGGCGAACGCCATTCCAGCGGGCTTGGCGGGTGCATTGAAGCGATTGGGGATCAGGGAGACCCAGCTCGGCTGGTTCTCCGCCGCCCGCAGCGGCTGGTCGACAGTCGTTCCGCGCACATAGGAGATCACTCGCCGAATCGAACGCGCGATCGACGCATCGTCGGGGCTGGGCGCCGGACCCGGATCCTCGACGGGCGCAATCGCAATCGGCACGACCTTGAGCTGATCCGCCGCGACCGGCCGAAGGGTTTCGAAATAGCTCCGCGTCGTGACCGTCCGAGCGTCGGCGGGCAATTTCACCGTATTCGGCCCGGAGACGTCGGGGCCGAGAAGAAGCTCATAGCTACCATCCTTTGCGATCGCGAACTCCGAGTCGTTGATTGCGCCCTCCGTTCGCTCCGGATATCCCCCCTCCTCACCGCCCGCCTCGATGGTAAACGACGTGTAGACCGCACCCGCGGTATTGCCGCGGATGCGATAGCGACGGTCCCCGCGGATCGGTGCCTCGAAATAGACTGCATCGGGTTGATCCCCGAGCAGTTTCCGCGTGGGCGAGATGATCCGTCGAAAGCTCGGCCTCTCGGGATCGTATTCGAAACGCAGGAAGAGCCCCGTCTGCAGGACGTGCAGGAGGAAGCGATGGCCGTCGCTCACATCCCCAGGCCGGGTGATGCCGCGCTGGGCATTCAGATACCCGGCTTCGACCTCCTGGAGCGTCCGAGCGAGATCGGCATAGGCCTGACCGCTCTCGGTGGCTGGCCGAGAACCCTCCTCGCCGGCCAGCGCACGGTCTGCAAGGGGAAGTAAAGAAAGCGCTCCGGCGAGGCTCGCGCCCTTCATGAAATCACGTCGATCCATCACTCGTCCTCGTTTCCGGCGTCTCGGCAACGCCTGCCGGATGCCCCGTTTATGTCTTTCGGATCACGAGCTGCCGATCCGGGCCGAGAAAGCTTACTGAATCGCTGCCGCCAGGAGGGAGAAGTTCCAGCTTCTTCTGCGCTTCGTCCCGGCGCGCATCCGACCGCTGATGGCCTCGCCCCCGACCGACGCCCATTCGGCCCCGCGATTGCCGGCGGCGACCGCGGAAGAGCCGCCTAAACTCTCCACGCCCGGAAGGGAGTTCGACGTGCCGTCCAAGAGGATCGATCCAGCCACAATTCCGCTCACGCGACGTGGGCTCCTCAGGCGTGGCGCGCAGGCTGCGGGGGGGGCTGGTACGAGAACGGGTTAGAATCGGTGCGAGCGGAGCGGTTTTTCGGGTTGTTACCCGGTGGGGCTCGGAAGGTCGCGAGCGATCGACGCGTTGAGCGACCCAATCGTGTGCCGACGCGCTTCTGCGTCCGCGTGGCCTGCTAGGCTCGGGGGAACGTGTACCGAGCCAGAAAAGATCGAGCATGCGCTGCCGATCGCAGCCCTTGCCCTCCCCCACTGAAGAGCAGCCACGGCCCCCACGATGTATTCCGCCATCCTCATCGCACACTCGTGGCTGCGCTATCCCGTCCTGGTGGCGGGCATCGCCTTGTTGGCGCTGGCGCTCGGAGCCTGCCTGGGGCGCAGGACCGCGGCCCCGAAGATCGAGCGCGCGCATCTGATCTTTCTGAGCCTGCTCGATAGTCAGATGACGCTGGGGCTCCTGCTCTACTTCTGGCTCAGTCCCCTCACCGCGGCGGCGATGGTGGATCTAGCTGCCACCATGAAAGAACCCGAACTCCGCTTCTTCGGCATCGAACATATCTCCACGATGGTGATCGCCGTGACGGCTGCCCATCTCGGACGCGCACGCGCCAAACGCGTCCCGACCGAGGCCCGCGGAAAGATCGTGCTCCTCGCGCAGTTGGTCTGGCTCTTCCTGACGCTGCTGGCCATCCCCTGGCCCGAGTTCTACATCACCCGGCCGCTGTTGCGTTGATGAGCCGAACGGCCGCCGACGGGGATCCGAGGCACCCGGACGATAGACCCAACTTCAAAACGAACGTTTTGATGTCATTTCGTTCACGGACGACCCATTAATTATCAGTTAACTATTTGTTTTTACACAATTAAAATATATTCCCTGATCTGACTCAGTCATAATTAAACTTTTTTAGCACTTTTTGTATACTCAATCCGATGTCGACCCCCTCCCCCCGCCTGCGTCGCGAACCGCCCGAAGGGTCCGCGAAATACCAGGCGATCCTGAATGCGGCCGAGGAACTCTTTGGCGTCCACGGCTTCAAGAAGGCGGGCGTCGAGGAGATCGCCGCGCAGGCCCAAGTCTCGAAGCCATTGATCTACCGCTATTTCACGAGCAAGAAGGACCTCTTCGAAGTCGTCGTCGCCCACGTCATCCACGAGTGGTGCGAGGTGATCAGCACCGAGGCCGCACGCATTACGCCGAGCCCCGTCCACAACCTTCACTTGATCATCCAGGCCTCGCTGGAATTCGCCCGCAACCGCGACGTCCTGGGCGGACTCCTGGCGAGTGAAAGCCAGCTCATGCTCGCCGATTACAGCGACGTGCTCGAGCGAGGGACGGCAACGCTTCGCCGGGTCATCACGGAGACGCTCGAACGCGGTGTCCGGACGGGTGATGTACGCACGGATCTCGACCTGGCGCGCATGGCCGACGTCATCACAGAGGTCTGCGTGCGCTTTGGAGACCGTCTGCTCCTGAGCGCCCCTGATACGGGCGACACGGCGCTCCTCGATACCATCATCGAGACCCTCTTGCATGGTGTGATCGCACACCGTGAAGCGCGCGAAACCGCATAGCGGATCGCGTCCCGGTTCCATCCCATTGCGTTGCGCCAAGGAGAAAATTTGCCTGACAAGGATGCCCGAAACGAAAAACGCCACGTCATGCAATACCGTGAGAGCCCAGCCCCACCCGCCTCGGATCCCGAGGGCACCCTCCGCTGGCTTCGCGACCGCGAACTCATCAAGAACCTCTATCGTCGTTATGCCTTCGGCGTGGATTCGATCGACTTCGAGATCGTCCGGTCGGTCTTCCATCCGGATTGCCGAGTCATCGGCACCGCCGAAGAAGGCGACCTCAATGGCTATCTGACGGGAATCGAGGAGGCCCTTCACCAATGGGATGCAACGATGCATTTCGTGGGCAACCAATACATCGAAATCGATGGAGATCGGGGCCACGTCGAGAGTTGGGTCGTCGGCTACCACATGGAGGCCGAGGATAGTCCCCTCGAGCACCTCGTCCTGGGTCTGCGATACCAGGACGACCTCGTCCGAGATGGCGAGGACTGGAAGATCATCCGCCGGGAAACCGCCAAGCAATGGCATACGGGGACATTTCCGCGCCCCTTCGTCGGCCCGCCCCAATACCCGCGAAGGGGACGCGAGTCCCACAGCTGAGAGACCACCGGGATCCAGCGAATCACCGGCCCATCATCACTCATCACGAAGGACAACGACCATGAGTGCGGCCCCACTCACCGACGAGGACGGCCCATCCATTCAGTCCGCCACCGCGATCGACCACGAGGTCGTGATCATCGGATCGGGTTTCTCCGGACTCGGCGCAGCCTTCTCTCTGCACAAGATGGGGATCGGAAATTTCGTGATCCTCGAACGCGAGGGCGAACTCGGCGGAACCTGGGTCCAACACGACTATCCCGGGCTCGAGGTCGACATGCCCTTCTTCATCTACTCGTTTCCCTTCGAGATGAAGGGTGACTGGTCCCAGGTCTATCCGACCGGCCGAGAGATGAGGGAATACACGCTCCACTGCGCGGAGAAATACGATCTCCGTCGACGTACCCGGACGTCCACCACCGTCGAACGGGCGGAGTACGATGTCGACTCGAATGTCTGGCGCGTCACCATCGTGGGCGGAGAGACGATCGTGTCGCGTTATCTCGTGAACGCAACCGGGCTCCTGGTGCTTCCAAAGATGCCCGACATCGAGGGAATCGAGGATTTTCAGGGCAAGATCTTTCATAGCGCGAGATGGGATTACGACTATGACTTGAAGGATAAGCGCGTCGCGATGATCGGGACCGGCGGGACCGGGATCCAGTTGATCCCAGCGATCGCGGACCGCGTCGAACGTCTCGACGTCTACCAGCGAACGGCGATCTGGCTTCTCCCGAAACCCAATCCGAAGCTCAGCCACGCGATGAAACGCGTCTTCACGACGGCGCCCTTCCTGCAGATCCTCGTTCGCTGGCTCACCAATCTCTTCGTGGAAATCTCGATGGGGCTCGGGCTGATCCGCTATGCGCGTTTCCCCTGGATTTTCGACTGGATCGAGAAGAAGGCCGCCGAGCGAATCCGAAACCAGGTCGACGATCCGGAGACCGCAGAGAAACTGATTCCGGACTACAGCTTTTTCTGCAAGCGGCCGAGCTTCTCGAATACGCTCTACCAGACGTTCAATCGTTCGAACGTCGAACTCATCACGGAGCCCATCGAGCGAATCACGAAGAGCGGGCTGCTCACGAAGAACGGCACCTTGCGAGAAGTCGACGCGCTCGTCTGCGCGACCGGTTATGATGTCTTCAATCGCAGATGCATGCCCGGCTACGAATTGATCGGGCTGGACGGCGTCGACCTCGGCGAGTTCTGGGAGACAAACCGCTACCAGGCCTACGAAGGGGCCACGGTACCGGGGTTCCCCAACCTGTTCTTTTTCATGGGGCCCTACTCGGCCGCGGGCGCTTCGTATTTCACGATGATCGATACCCAGAGCAAACACATGACGCGCTGCCTTCGGGAGGCGCGCAAGCGCGGAACGAATTACGTTGAAATCAAGCAGTCCGCACACGATCGCGACTTCAAGAAGGTGAATCGCCGCCGCTTGTCGACGGTCCATTTCAGCGGCAGCTGCGGCACCGCTAACAGCTACTATTTCGACGGGCACGGCGATACCCCGGGGCTCCGCCCGGTCACGGGATTCGAACATTGGCTCAAAAGCCGATTCTTCAGCCTCAAGAACTATCTATTCGCAAATCGTTCGTCGGGAAACGGCTGAGACGCGAGATCCAAGGAGAAGAACATGACCTTCGAAACCCAGCCGCTCAACACGGGTGTGGGGCTCGAGATCCTCGGCCTCGACCTTTCCCGACCCATCCCCGAAGCGACTCGACGGGATCTCTACGACGCGTGGCTGGACGCTGGAATCCTGCTCTTTCGCGGATTGGGGACATCGCCCGAGCGACAACTCGCCCTGAGCCGCTGCTTCGGCGAACTCGATATCCACCCCGTCGAGAGCGTCCGAATCGAGGGGCGCCCCGAAATCATCCGGCTGGCGAATCGGGGCAATGTCGATCCGATCGTCCACTATCTAGACGACCAGGAGATCGCGGGACTGATCCCCTGGCATACGGACATGATCTACATGACACGTCCCTGCCGCGGGGCCCTGCTGCGAATGATCGAAACCCCCGGCCAACTCGGACAGACCGGCTGGATCGATACAGTTGCGGCCTACGACGCACTCTCCGAGGAAATGAAGCAGCGAATCCAGGGGCTCGAGGTGCGATTCGACTTTGTGCTCGATATCTGCGATATGCGGTTCGGTCGTCCCGAAAACCTGCGACACGGAACGATGGGCACCGTGGAGTTCGGAGAGATCCCCCCGGTCGTCCACCCCATGGTCTGGGACCATCCCGAGAGCGGGCATAAGGCATTGATGCTCAGCCCGGTCCATCTGATCGAAGTCGTGGGAATGGATCGCGCTGAGGCGGACCCGCTGCTCGAAGAACTCGTCGCTCACTCGACCGAAGAACGCTTCCAATATATCCACGAGTGGGAAGTCGATGACATGGTGCTCTGGGATAATTGGCGCACGCTGCATATGGCTGCCGGCACGGTGCTCGGCACCGACCGGGAGGTCCAGAGGACCTCGATCAGCGGCGACTACGAGATGGGCCGACTGCTCTAGGCGCGCAGCGGCCCTAGCCCGTCGGCTAGGGCCAGCGTCCACCACCTGGGGAGCCAGCTGGTCGGGTCTTGCTCGATATTTCTCCCCACGCTCTGCTCGTGGGTATGTAGTCGCGTTAGGGCTTCGCCGCAGACGTGCTCTTTCGCTCTCCCCAGAAGTGAGGTCGAACCTCTGATCGAGGTGAGCGCCTGTCAACGCTGGGGTTCCGGGAGCGCCTCGAACTCCCGGGGCTCCAGCCACCCTCTCCTCCGCGTCATCGCAAGATCCGCCGCTGCACGGTGCTCGGCGAACGCCCCGAGGCGCCCTCTAGAGGCTGATGTGAGCGCCGCTACTCGCCCTCTCGATGGATGAAGCGCATGAGCGTGCGAAGCAGCTTGAGTTCCCCGGAATTGGGTCGCGAACGCCCAAAGAGGCGTCGCAATTTCATCATTGTCACTTCGCGCATCTCGCCGTCGAGAAAGCCACGCGAGTCGAGCGCGCGCTCGAGATGTTCGTAGAAATATTCCATCTCGGCCTGACTGCTCGGGCGCTCTGCGGGCGCCAGCACAACGGGCGCAACGGGCTCATGCGCCGCGAGGAAGATCTCGTAGCAGATCAGTTGAACTGCTGAGGCGAGATTCAGAGAAGAGAATGCCTCGTTCGCAGGAATCAGGACCTGATAGGTGCATCGATCGAGGTCCTGGTTGGCCAAGCCCGTGCGCTCGGGACCGAAGACAAGCGCGGCGGGCTCCCCCATGGCCGTTTCCTCGACGAGCCGCGCACCGCATTGCCGTGCGTCGAGCACCGAATGGGGAAAGGTCCGCGCTCGCGCCGATCCCCCGATCACGAGCCGGCAATCGCCGATCGCCTGATCGAGATCGTCGACCACACGTGCGCGTTGCAGGAGGTCGATCGCGCCCATCGCACGACGATCGGCTTGCTCGGAGGGGAAGGAACTCGGGCGAACCAGGACCAGGCGACTCAATGACATCGTCTTCATCGCGCGCGCGACCGCTCCGATATTGCCCGGGTGAGCCGGTTCGATGAGCACAATTCGGATATCGTCGAAGGCCAACTTGATCTCGCCAGTACAGGTTCACGAGCGAGGATAACGGGGAACGCCGAGAACCGGGTCGACAAAAGAAGCTTGGCTGATTTCCAGCCTCACTCGAGACTAGGGGCGAGAGAAAAAAAGATCTCATCGATCCCCCAGCCACCGGAATGGACATAGCTTCGCCCACGGTTCGCGGGGTTCACGACGTTGATGCAATCGCCCGCGACCTCGAAGATCCGGCCGCTGATATGACGGGCTTGCTTCGAAGCGAGGAAGATCGCGAGGGGTGCCAGGGCATTCGCGGGTTGCGTTGCGCCGATCTGCTCTTCGAGATCTGCCGCCGAGACCCCCATCGATTTCTGCATGTCGGAAAGCGCACTGTGGCCGAGTCGGGTATCCGTGATTCCTGGAGAGAGCGCGTTGACCGTGACACCGGTTCCCGCCAACTCCGCAGCCAGGCTCATCGTAAACGAGATGATGCCACCCTTCGCGGTCGCATAGGCGACGCTGCGCGGATTGGGGATCCAAGCGCCGCCGGAGGTGATCGTCAGGATCGTACCGCCCCCCGCCTCGACCATGAAGGGCGCCGCGTGATGCACGAAATTATACGTACCCTTCAAGGTGACTTCGATCACCGCGTCCCAGCGATGCTCGGGAAGCTCGATCAGCGGCGCGCGAAACACGATGGCCGCGTTTGCTATCAGGATATCAATGGCGCCGAACGCTTCGATCGCGGTGTGCACGGCATTTCTCGCCTGATCGTAATCCGTCACATCGGCGATACTCGCGATCGCCTTGCCCCCGAGCGCGTCGATCTCACGCACGACCTCATTTGCGGGTTCCGGGCTGTCGCCCTCCCCCTGCAAGCTCCCCCCTAGATCGTTCACGACGACGCGCGCTCCCTCACGAGCGAAGGCGAGCGCGTATTCCCGACCGATGCCGCGACCGGCACCAGTGATCAGAACGACCTTCTCGGAAAGTCTTTGTCCAGGCTTGCTCATGTGCGGATCTCCAGTCGACCCAGAACGTAGCGCGACCGGATTGCCCGCCTCGGGCGACCGCTCGACCGAGCAAAGCGCTGGCTCAATCCCGGGTCCTGCGTTCAAGGACATTCCATTCGATAGGGCAGATCCGTCGTGATGACCCCACCGTTTCGACATCGGCAGGTCCCGTCCTCGACCTTCTGGAGGGGGGGAGGGCCCATCGCAGCGGGACGCGCGGGCATCGCGCCAGGGACGCAAGGGAGACCCTCCCTGTGGCAGGTCGGCGCGTAGGGATCGCCCGCCTCGGGGATGAAGCCCGCCAAATCTTGCGACGAGTAGAAGCGGATCGGAATCGTCGTAGCTCCCTCCATCGTTGCCTTCCAGACCGAGAAATGGAGATGTGGACCCGTCGAAAAACCCCTGTCGCCGCTGAAGCCGATCACCTCTCCCACGTTCACGAATATTCCCGCCCGGGGCTCACGCACCGGGATCGAGGTGAGCGTAGGTTGAGAACAGGACGCGCTCCTATTTGCCTCCAAACGGGATGTGATAGCGAGCATTCGGGTGGTGGCGCGCAAGAGGGTCCCCGTAGGTGCATATCCACGTGAACGGGAATCGACCCGGTCGCGGCGACGTGGGCGAGAGCTTGACGATCTGCCGAGAGTGACGCGCCGGAACCACCGTGCGGACGAGTGCTGGCGGATAGGGGATCACGTTCACGAGCTGCTCGAACTCGCTCCGAATGTCGACGGGGTCGCTCAGGGAATTTTCGGCTTCGACGAGACCGAACGAGTGGTTCGCGCTGACATGGAGACAGACATCCTGAATGCAGCTCGACTTGCACACGCACCCGGACAATACTCCCCACCCTCGGACCCTACGCCCCCCCCACTCGAGGGCAGGAGGACAAGGGCGCCAGAGACCATTGAGAAGAATCGCAACATACTCGGGACCTCTACGGTCCCGAATCTTCGCTTGACTCCAATCCGGAGGCGACCTGCTAGGGTTGCCGCGCAGGGATGACCGACGCCGCCCGAAACGATCTCCATGCCCTGCACACAGCCCCAGGGAGATTTTCGATCATGGAAAAATTGCCGAGGGACGAGCGCCCCCCCGCTTCGACTAACTCGGAAAGCAACGAGAGTTCACTTCCCGCATGGTGGCGGTCGCTCGCGGTGGTTGCCTTTCTCGTCGGGTTCTCCCTCTTGGTCGAACAAGCGGGTTGGATCGACCAAGTCACTCCGGAATCCGTGCGCGAAAGTGTACGTGCCGCCGGACCGTGGGGGGCGGGACTCTACATCGTCCTCTTTTCGCTGGGCGAACTCGTTCATATCCCGGGAATCATGTTCGTCGCTGCGGGCATCCTGGCCTACGGAAAACTCTTCGGATTCGCTCTTGGTCTTCTCGGAGCGATCGTCTCCGTCAGCTTCAGCTTCATCGTGGTCCGCACGTTGGGGGGACAACACGCGGTCAATATCCGCTCGAAATCCTTGCGCCGGGTGATGACCCATCTGGACCGCCGACCCATCCGAACCGTTTTCATACTCCGCAGCCTGCTCTTCATCTCACCCGCGCTGAATTACGCGTTAGCCCTGACGAAACTTCCATTTCGCGACTACCTGATCGGCTCGGCTCTCGGCCTCACGAGTCCGGTGCTCGCCATGGCCCTGCTCTTCGAACAAATCTTTTCGTAAGAACCCTGCCGAGCGGTGGACTACGCGCGCCGAAACGAGCGGCTTGTCCTCCGGTCATCGTGCCTGACTCGCGCCGACTCTTCGTGAGAGAATGAAATTCTCGGTCGATCGGCGCGAGAGCGAGGACAGAAAATCGCCAGTTCGGCAGGCGGCTCTGGGGCGAACTCCTTTGGTGATCGCTCCGGCGAAGAGGTGTTCATCCATGTGGGGCTCGAGCGTAAGGAAGTGGCAATGGACCGCGGGTTACTCACGATCCTGCTTCACGCGAAACGGCGAGTGCGACGGATTTCGGAATATTCGCGACGAGTCCGCTCTCCTTGCCCCGGCCAAAACGGTTTCCTCGGACTCGACCTTCGTCGTCGACATCGGATTCAAACTCGAGCCCGGCAGCTCGACCAGCTCCCCTTTCCGTTTCTGTTGAGTTCGATCGGGACCTCGGGAACGAACTGGATCTCTTGAGCGCGACTCAGCCCGCTTCGATCACGGCAGTAGAGCCAGGGGGCAGTGGCGGCCCGCTCACGCCGACAGGAACACCCACCGGTGTCGACAGCACAGGCTCATCCGAGGGCACGATTTCCTCATTTACGGGCTCCGCGGCACCCGGTAGCGAAATCGTAAACGGCAGGGCGACCGATCTGAACGTGATCGTCGGCACGTTCACCTTCACGACCGAAGCGACTCTTTCGATCGACGGTCCGGACGCCTTCATTCGCTTCTTCGATCCAGGAGACCATGCAGATTTTGATTCCGGTGCGGCACACACGCATATCACGTTCGGAGATCTCAGTGTCAACACCGCCGCTACGAGTCACTCCATGAACATGTGGGGCCTGACGATCCTGGGAATCGTCACCAGGGTAGCTCGCGAATCCAGGCATGGCGTTAGGCCTCACTGATTCGACCGAGCGAGGGCCTCGAGTACTCCGTGAGTCTCCAGGCCGAGGCCCCACCTCGGCAATGGCCAGTAAACCGCCACCCGAAACCACCCCACCCACTATTCTTCGCGCGCCCTTCCCGAAACGGCATCCGCCCGGCTGGCGTCGGCCCTTTCGTAATAGCGCACCATATCCTTCTCGTAGATCTTCATGTCGAAGGATGTCTGGTGTCTGAATTCGAGGACTCTCACGCCCTCGGGTCCCGCGTGATAGGCGTAGGGCTGATCCGCGGGCAGGAAGAAACCATCCCCCGGCCCCAGCTCGCGCTTCCCCATCACGACCTGCCCCTCGACGATATAGTAGAGACAATCGGACGAGTGACTGTGACGAGGTAGGAGGAAACCGGGGGCAAAGTTGATATCCACGAGACTGAACCCGCCGACCCCCTCCTGTTGAAAGGGGACTCTCAGACTGGACCCTTCCATGGAACGTTCCACGATGTTCGCCGGAAAGGGTCCATCGTTCGCGCCGCCTTCGGTGAAGGTGGAGGCATCCATCATTCCGGTCTCCGCCAGAGTCGGTGCGGTCGCCGCGGTGAAGATGGCCATCTTTCCGGGCGCGACGGGCTTGGATTTCTGGGTTTCGGCCATCGCTGATTCCTCCAGTTCGAGCGGGTCTCAGTGGATGCCCGCGCGGGCCTCTTCGCCCGTCTCGAGCTTGCCGACACTAGCCCACAGCGATCGCCCCTCGCCGGCAGCGTATGACAGCGGTGATCCGACCGGCCAAAACGACACTCGGCGACGGCGAAAGCGCTCGAAGGAGTCCAGAAATCGCGCGTCAACAGCCAATCCAGAATTGCTATCGTGATCAATCATCGAGAATACGCGAGGATCGGTCGGCCAGACCCACTCGCCGACTCGCACTCGAACCGGAGAGGACTCGAACCCCATGAAAACCAGTGTCGACCAATATTGCATCAACGTCACCGACCTCGACAAGTCGGTGCATTTTTACGAGACGGTGCTCGGCTTGACGATCACGCACCGCGTCGAAACTCCCGATTTCCGCGAAGTCATCCTGGGTGGAGAGGACGGCAATCGGATCCAACTCGCCCACCACAACAACCAGAAAGCTCCCATCGACCACGGAAACGGCTTCTGGAAGCTCTACCTCCAGACCGACAACTGCAAGGAGTTGTACCAGCGCTGCATCGACGCCGGGGCCGAATCAATCTCCGAACCCGAACGTCTCGAGCATTGGCCGGTAACCGCCGCCTTCGTCCGCGATCCCGACGGCTATATGGTCGAGATGCTCGAGACCCACGGCGAGACACCGGCGGTCAGCGGCCCCGGTGCCGGCTGAGGCCCTCACGCAACCGAACGAGCCGGGGGGTGCGCCTCGGGGAGGAGCCGTCGCCAGGACGGCTCCTCCAAGAACTAGGACGGATCTGAACACAATACGACTCAAAGATTGATAGGCCGATGCGCCGCCCTCATGGATTCCGATCATTCCATCCCTACGCAGCGGCCCGTTGGAAAGAAATCCGTCGGGGATGTGTCGAAAACAGACATGAGGCTGCAAGCGCGCCCGACCTACGCCTCAATCCGTGCGTTCGCCCACCCATTCCGGAAATTCGAGCGGCGGATTCGGCAGCGGCTCGACCCCACGCTCCGCACAAAATTTGACGTGTGCTTCCTTGTCGGCGGGAACGGCCCTGGGGTCACCCATCATGATCTCGTAGAGCAGCGCGCCCTCGGAACCTCCGATGATCGGACCGAAGACAGCGCCCTTCTCGAGCGTGACATGCATCCCCTTCGTGCACAGCCGATCGCCGATCGTGATCTCCCCTTCGAGAACGTAGACGACGTGATCGCTCAGATGTGCATGACGTTCGATGATCATTCCCGGGTCGTAACGAGCGTATAGGCAGAGGCGCTCGGGCGTCCACTCGAGATATTTTTCCCAGACCGAGACGCGCTTGTCTCCATGCATCTGGGCCTTGACCTCATACCAGTTTTCTTCCTCGATGTGACGAAAGGCGAGTCTCGGCTCTGCGGATTTGCTCATTCGATTTCTTCCTCGTGTCTCGGACTGGAGCCTCTAATGATGCCAGAACTCGTCGCCCGTTGCGGGCCCGGATGAATCGAACACGGCGAGCTCGGATGACGCCCTTCTCGCTCTGCGCGAAGCTCTGATCGAACCCCATCCCCCGATGAGCGAGGAAACCATGCCCGAAACTTCACTGCCCGTACGCCACCTCTTCAAGATCGTGATCGAAACTGACACTCCGAGCCTGATCCCGGGCGCACCACAAGGCGACCGCATGGTGGTCGGAATCACGGGCGGACATTTCGAAGGCACCGATCTCTCCGGGATCGTGATGCCACCCGGAGGGGATTGGGTGACGCAGCGAGCGGACGGCAGCATCAAACTGGATGTCAAGATGATGCTCAAGACGAATGATGATGCGCTGATCTATGTCAGCTATTTCGGAGTCGGCGCGGTCGAGGAGGGTGAGCTCAAGGTGCGCAGTACCCCGCTCTTCGAAACGGGCGATGAACGTTATGCGTGGCTGAACAACGTACAGGGCGTAGGCATCGGCGGTGCGGACGGGAGCAATGTCGTCTACGACATGTACGCGCTGCTCTGATCTGTAGGTGCGGATCTGATCGAGAGCACGCAATCCATCCCGCTCGAACCCGCGATCGATGAGTTCACGCGGCGTGCCCTCTGGATCGAGTGCGCACGGCACTTGACCTCTTTCGATGTCGTTCGGGTGCTCGATCAGCTCGTTGCGTTTCACGGAAAGCCGACCACGATCAAGAGCGACAACGGTCCCGAGTTCGTCGCGAAGAAGGTCCAGGAGTGGATCGAGAACCGACGTATCAACGCCCGCTTCATCGATCCCGGCAGCCCGTGGCAGAACGGACACAATGAATCGTTCAACAGCGTCTTCCGAGATGGATGCTTGAATCGCTGGCTCTTCGAGTCTGTCCGAGAAACTCGGGAAGCCACGGAAGCATGGCTTTACGAATACAACGTGGAGCGACCCCATGGGTCGCTCAGCGGGCGTTCGCCCGGATTGTTCTTTGAACAATGGGAAGAAGAGCAGAGGGAAGCAGCTTGATGGTCAAGCGAAATCCCTAACCAACGGCTGGTGTCGGATTTTTGGGCTTGCCACCCAATCCGCGGATTTCCAGCGCCAGATGGGTAGGCATCTGTCAAATATCTGTCAAATAGAGGGGGCGAGGAGTAGAGGCCCCGGTGCGGGCCCCTTGGGGCCTATTTGTCGTAATGCCTAGTATCGGCGGTGCGGAAAACGCAGCTTAAAACTCCTATCCGCCGCCTTGGTCAGTTCTGGACCGAGGCGCCCTGGAGCGCTCGCGTTGGATTGGATCGCGGCCGAAGGCGTTGCCCGCGGAGACTCGCGGGCGGATCCTTTCGCTGTACGATGGTGTCGACACCAGGGCCGTTCGCGAGTTCGCGACGCGGAATCAAATCACGAAAAGGAGATCGACCATGGCCAGCTCGGTTGGACAGTTCTGCATCGCCGTCGCGGACCTCGAAGAGTCCGTTCGCTTCTACACCGAGATCATGGGTCTCGAGGAGCAGGGTCGCACGGAGATCCCCAACGTCGACGAGGTCCACCTCGCCGGTCAAGAGGGCGGAGGCCGCATCCAGCTCGCGAAGTTCGCCGAAACGATGCGGCCGGGTCCCATCGACCACGGGTTCGCGCTCTGGAAGATCTACATCAACGTGGACGATGCGGCGGAGACGTGGAAGAGGGCAGTCGACGCGGGCTACAAATCCGTGATGGAACCCGAGCGTCTCGACCGCTGGCCCGTGGTCGTGGGTTTCGTCCTCGATCCCGACGGCTACCTGATCGAGATCATCCAACACGATGGTCCGCGACCGGGCGAAGCCTGATCTACGGATCCGAACCCTGCGTCGCGGGCGCCCGCGGTCCCACAAGGTCGCGAGTGTCGTTTCGACGAGCGATGCTGCCTTCATGACGATCCACCTCGACAGACGGAGACAACCCACGTGCGCATCCGCCCCCTTCTTTCTCTCCCTCTCTTGTTCGCGATCGGCGGTTGCCTGGCGCCTCCCGGCCGCATCGACGGCGAGAACTACCCGGCGTCCGGACCGCCCTTCATCTCCGATCAGGCGCCCCGGATCGACTCGGAAGCAACGCTGCCCCTTCAAGAGAACCTGATCCACCGGGTCGTGCTGCTCGGCGATGCCGGCGCCCCGATGGAGAGCGAGCCGGTCCTCGCCGCGCTGACTCGATGGGCGGACGTCTACGCCGACGACACGACCGTGATCTTCCTCGGAGACAACGTCTACCCCGCTGGCGTCGAGGAAGACGCGATCACCGAAGGCGAGGAGATCCTGCGCAAGCAGATCGTCGCAACGACGGCGGACCGGATCTTTGTCCCGGGCAATCACGACTGGGGGCGCCCCGGTAGAGGCCGCCTGATGCGCCAACAGGAATACGTCGACGCGAACGGTGCCGAGTTCATTCCCCGCGACGGTTGTCCCGGTCCCGTTCTACGGACGATCGTGGCGCCTACCGAGGGCGGCCCACGCGGGATCAGCGCGATCGTCTTCGACATCGACCCGTGGTATTTCAATCTGGAGAGCGTCGGCGACTGCCCGGGGAACAAGACGCCCGAAGAGATGGCGGACGCGCTCGGCGAGATGCTGCGGACGCACCAGGATCAGTGGTTGATCGTCGGCGCGCATCACCCGCTTCGGACCGGCGGTCCGCATGGCGGCTTCACACGCGGCGCGGTCGGCGACTTCATCACGGGATTTATCTACCTGATCTTCGGCACGCTGCAGGACACGACGGAAGAGCAATACCAGGAGATCATGGCCCCCGTCGAAACGGCCCTCGCATCCTCTCCGCCCGCGATCTATGCCGCCGGTCACGACCATAACATCCAGGTCCTTAAAGGCGGTGACCAGGCAGACTTCCAGATCGTGAGCGGGGCGGGGGCCACCGTCCGCGTGAGCGACGGCGACGTGACGGACATCGAAGGTACGCTCTTCGCCCACGGCCACGCGGGCTTCGTGGTCGTCGACTTCGTACGAACCGACGAGGGCGAACGGGCGCTGCTGCACGTCGTCGAAACCGGCCACGACGCCCCCGTGTTCAGCATGGACCTAGGCATGCGCTGAGGGGCAGCCTGGGCCGCCTCTGGGGCATGCAGGTCTACGGCCAGAGCCCCGGCCCCGTCCTCCCCGCCCTGGCGGGTTTCGACGATCAGGGCGATGAGCACGGCTGGAACGAGTTCCTCCGCATCGCCGGCGATCTCTTCCGCGAGCACGGCGACATCCCCTTCGTGCACTGGCACAGCTACGAGCGAACCCACGTCACCGCCTACATGGACTTCTACGGCGATCCGGGCGGCATCGCGGCCCGGGTGCTGGACAACCTCCTCGACCTGCTCCCCATCACCCGGGGCGCCCTGGCGCTGCCCGTCACCTCGTACAGCCTCAAGGTCATCGAGCAGTACGTGGGCTTCGAGCGCAGCCAGGAAGAATTCGGGGGCACCTGGTCCATCGCCCAATACATGGCCGCCCAGGAAATGAACCCGGGCGCCCAGCGCGACGCCATCGTCGCCGAAATCCTGAAATACAACGAAGAGGATTTGGCTGCGACCTGGGCGGTGCTGGCTTGGTTGCGGGGGCTTTAGGGGCCCTCCTCTACGTCTTTTCTTGGGTGCCCATTCAACTGACTCCGACTCAGTCGGTCCAACCGAGACCGCCCCAACCGCCGATTCCCCAGTCCCAAAAACGCCCAACCCCCCTTCATTTTTCCTCGGCCCGTACCCCCCTCGCACCCAGCGAGTTCTCTAACATGACGACATGCCGCAGCCTGAATCTCCGAAGCCCACCCGACGCGAAATCCTGAAAGCCGGCGGGCTCGGGCTCTTGACCGTGACCCTCGGTGGCCAGTGGGTGCACCTCTCCCCGGCCGAGGCCCAGGCGGCGGGGGCTCCCCTGGCGGTGCTCACCCCCGAAGAGGCCGCCACCCTGGCGGCCCTCGGCGAGCGCCTGGTTCCCGGCAGCCGGAAAGCCGGCGTGGTGCCCTTCGTGGATTACCAACTCGCCGCCGCACCAGACGACTGCATGCTGATGATTCAATACCTCGGCGTCGATCCGCCCTTCACGCCCTTTTATCGCATGGGCCTCGGCGCCCTGGAGGCCGCCGCCCAGGATCGGCACCAAAGCCCCTTCGCCAAGCTCGAGGATGCTCCGGCCGAGGCGCTCATCGCCGCCATGGCCGAGGGCAAGCTCGAGGGCTGGGCTGGGCCGCCGCCGCCCTTCTTCTACTTCGTCCTTCGCAACGATGCCTGCGATGTGATGTACGGAACCGAGAAGGGGTTTGCGGCGCTGGGCGTTCCCTATGCCGCGCATATCCGGCCTCCCAGCGAATGGGGAGAGACAAGTTGAGCGCCCTCCCCAGCGAAAAAATAGATGCGGTGATCGTCGGCTCCGGGGCTGCGGGCAGTCATTTCGCCGCCCGCCTGGCTCAGGCCGGCAAGCGCGTGGCGATCCTCGAGGCCGGGCCCGCCCGGCCCAAGGACGATCTTGTCAGCTCCATGCTCTGGGCGCGCCGGCTCAAGGGCGGCGGCGCCCCGGTGCTCGAGACGGGCAAGGGCACCGTGGGCAACGGCTTCAACGTGGGCCGGGGCGTGGGCGGCTCCACCATGCACCACTATGCCGTCTGGCCGCGGCTGCACGAAAATGATTTTCGGGTGAAGAGCCTGTACGGGCGTTCCCGGGATTGGCCCATCGCCTATGCCGACCTCCAGCCCTATTACGACCGGGTGCAGGAGGAGTGCGGGATTTCGGGGGATCACCTCGCCGAAACCACCCGGCCTCCGGGCGCTGCCTACCCCATGCCGCCGGTCCCGGTCTCCGAGCAAGGGCGCGTCGTGGCCCAGGGCTTTGCCGCCAAGGGCATGAAGGTCTCTCCCATTCCCCTGGCCGTGACCAGCCGCAGCTACAAGGGCCGGCCGCCGTGCATCTGGGATGGTTGGTGCGATGCCGGCTGTCCGATTGGCGCCCTGGCCAACGCCCAAACGATTCATCTTCCCCAGGCCGAAGCCGCCGGGGCGACGATTCATCCCGACACCGAGGTGGTGCGGGTGCTGACCAGTGCGGACGGCAAGCGGGTCACCGGCGTCGAGGCGATGACGAAGGATGGCGAGCGCGTGCGAGTGATGGCCGACGTGGTTGTGGTGGCGGCATTCACGATCCAAAGCCCCCGGCTCTTGTTGGCGAGCGCGACGCCCCAGCACCCCGAGGGCCTGGCGAACTCGAGCGGCACCCTCGGGCGTTTTGTCACCACCCACGGCGCGGCGCCGATCTTTGGCCTGCACCCCAAGGCGACAACCCCGGCCTTTGGCGCCTTTGGCGGCCAGCTTCTCAATCAGGAGCATTACGACGACAAGAACGCCCATGCGAGCAGCGGCGCCTTTGGCAGCTACCAGTGGATGATCGCCAACGCCCTGAAGCCCAATGGCCTGCTGGGGATCGCGCCGACCCGCCCCGACCTGCGCGGCCCGGCGCTGACAAAATTCATGGAGCAGGCCACCGAGCATATGATCACCATGACCGGGGTGACCGAAGACGAAGCCCTGGCTGAAAACCGCATCACCTTGAGCCCGCGCAAAGATGCCCTGGGCGTTCCCCTGGCTTCGGTGGACTACACCCCGAGCAAGGCCTCCCTGGCGCTCTGGGACGCGGCTATCGCCGAAGGCCTCGAGGTCTTCCGGGCGGCGGGGACGAGCGAGGCTTGGAACGCGCCCCGGGCCCCCATGCATATCATGGGGGGGACGGTGATGGGGGCGAGTGCCGACGACTCGGTGACCAACAGTTATGGCCAGACCCACGACCTGCCCAATCTCTTTGTCGGCGGCGCCGGGCTCTTTCCCACTTCGGGTGGGGTCAACCCGACCTTTACGGTCCACGCCCTGGCCGCGCGCTCGTCGGAATACTTGGTGAAGAACTGGGATTCGGTGATCGGCTAGTGGCCTGGAGACGCTCGCCTTCTCGCCATGCCTGATTTCAGTGCGGCCCAGCAGCTCTTCGTCGAGGATGATCTCATCCAAACTATGAGACTGGATGCGTTCCCTAAGGCTTGCCAACCACACCCAAGAGATCGTCGAGTGCGACGAGGCCAATAACGCTGGGCGCACCGATGGCGCGGTTCTGTGCCTCGTTCACTGACCCGCTAGAGGTAAAGCGTCATTGCTCGCCGGCCAGGGCTACTCGGGCCGCCGACCGGACGCAAGAAAGGGCCGGCCGCCATGAATGTGCGGCGAGCCCGGGAGATACTCGAAAGAGAAGTCCTCGCTGCAGGCCTCCAAAGCTCGCCAGGTCTGTCGGGAGAGGTCGGCTTGGGCCATCTTTCGCACCACCCACGTCTGGGGCACCCATCGTTCAGCGTGAATGTCGAAGATCACGTAGCGGCCGCCCGGGGGGAGGAGCTCGAAGGTCGCTTTGAACACGGCCTCCCAATCGGGGATGACCGACAAACCGAGGGCAACCACGACGTGGCTCAGATGGACGGGCGCGCCGCAGGCGGCCTCCAGATCGGCCACGGTGAGTTGCCGGGCGTCTCTCTCGAGCAAGAACACATTCGTCCACCCTTCTCTCTGCGCCTGCGCCTCCGCTCGCTTCAGCATGCCCGCTGAGAAATCTACGCCAAAGATGCGACCGTCGCCGCGCGTGGCGTCGACTAGATAGGGGTGATTGGGGCCGGTTCCGCAGGCGAGATCGAGCACAGAGTCTCCGACCTCGAGCTCCAGTGCGTCCACCACCCGGGCTCGATAGCTGCGATACACACGCTCGACAGTTTGATCATAGAAGGTCGAGAAAACGTCATACCAAGCCATGAATAACCAACCTCCATCCGCAGTGACCCAATTTATCCAGTCAATCCGGGCACCATGTCTATAATAGCCGCCTTCGAGAGCGAGAGATGATGGCAAGCCCAAAGATCCGATACCAGCCGTTGGGTTAGAGATTTGGCCTGAACATCAGGCTGCTCTCCTCTCCTGTTCTTCCCACTGTTCAAAGAACATCGCGGGCGAACGCCCGCTGAGCGACCCATGGGGTCGCTCCACGTTGTATTCGTAGAGCCACGCTTCCGTTGCTTCCCGAGCCTCGCGGACCGACTCGAAGAGCCAGCGATTGAGACACCCGTCTCGGAAGACGCCGTTGAACGA
>PBFW01000017.1 GCA_002719955.1 Deltaproteobacteria bacterium
CGCGCGTGCGGGCGCTTGGGCCGCGGGTGCTGGTGGGCGCGCGCGTGCGGGCGCTTGGGCCGTGGGCGCTGATGGGCGCGCGCGTGCGGGCGCTTGGGCCGCGGGTGCTGGTGGGTGCGGTCGTCGCGGGGGTTGTGTTGTCGCCCGCGATCGCGAGCGCGTGTGCGGTCTGTACGGCGGGGCGCGACGAGGAGAATCAACTCGCTTTCCTGCTTTCGACGCTGGGCATGTCGTTGATGCCGCTCATCGCGATCGGCACGCTCGTCTTCGTGCTCTGGCGCCGTATCCAGAAGCTCGAGGTGGAGACCGAGACGGCGCGCACGGCGCCGCAGATCGATTCCCGACAGAGTCGCCTCTAACGGCGATCCTCCCCCGGGCCCGCCCCATCACCGCTGATTCCGGTTCGCCGGCGTGGGGTCCGTCCGGCCGCGGCGAGCGCTTCGAGAAGCATTGCGGTGGGGTCGATTTCTCAGTCAGCAGAAGGACCGTCGGGATCCTCGTCGTGGCTCCGGTCCGGGTCGAGGATATGGAGGGCGAGCTCCGGGGAAGTGACGATACTCGCGCTTCCCAGTTCGAGGTCAAAAACGATCCTGGCCTCACCTCGCTCGAGCTGGCGGAAGACCTGGCAGACCTTGTCCTCGAGCGACCAGTTGCCGTGACCGTAATCCGTCCCCTCCCGCGTCACGTATTCTTCCACGAGGCCGCGAAGCGCGCCGGGAGAGAGTTGCTCGGGGTCCAGATCCACACCCTCGGGCGAGGACTCTGGTGACTCTTGCTTTTCCTGCATCACCGCCAGCGTAGCCCGAATTCGTGAAGAACAACCGCGGTCCAAAGGCCCTGCGCCCGTGAACGGGACACTCCGTCACAGAGGGCTTATTACCTCGATTCTTGGGGGCTCTCCTCTGATTCCCCCGCCACTCGATCGTTCTCCCCGGTCCATGCGAATCGCTGGGGGCGATGGGGCTCATCGAAAAGACACAGGATGGCCCTGGCCCCGGCGCCAAGGGCAGGCGTCGGATCGGATGCCGAGGACAGGGCGCCTCGACTCGGGTCCCGGCTTCGGGCCCGGGCGACCCCCCTTGCGGCGGACCGGCCTTCGCCGCCCGGCAGCCATTGCCTGTGGCATGATGAAACCTGGAGGCGCCGACATGAATGCGGATGAGATCGCCTGGCTCGGGATCGACGAACTGCAACTCGCGATCGCCCAGGCGGAGTTCGGTGCGAGGGAGGTGACCGAGGCCGCCCTCGCCCGCATCGATCGGCTCGATCCGACGCTGGCCGCCTTTTCGGCGCTCTGGCCCGAGCGCGCGCGGCAGGCGGCGGCGCGCCTCGATGCGGCCCAGAAATCTGGAGAGCCACTCGGGGCTTTGCAGGGTGTGCCGGTCGCGGTCAAGGATCTCTGTGATGTCGCGGGGGAGCCGACCCGCGCGGGAACGACCGCGTTAGGTGAACTCCCAGCGGTGGAAAACGCCGAAGTCGTCGATCGCCTCGAGGCCGCAGGCGCCGTAATCCTCGGGAAGGTCAAGATGACCGAGGGCGCCTTTGTGATGCACCATGAATCGGTCACGCCTCCCAAGAATCCCTGGAACGCCGATCGCTGGACGGGGATTTCTTCCAGCGGTTCGGGCGTCTCGGTCGCGGCGGGTCTCTGTACAGCGGCGCTCGGGACCGATACCGGCGGATCGATTCGCTACCCGTCCGCGGCCTGTGGGCTCACCGGTTTGAAACCGACACACGGGCGAGTCTCCCTACGTGGAGTCTATCCCCTGGCCGATTCGCTCGATCATATCGGGCCCATGACGCGATCGGCGACGGACACGGCACGGATTTTCTCTGTGTTATGCGGATATGATCCACGAGACCCTTGGAGCCTCGCGCATAATCCTTCTGCAGCGACGGCGAGTGCGCTCCTGCGCAGCGTTCGCGGGACAAAGGTCGGCTTCGACGTGCGCTATTGCGAGGAGGGGGTCGATGCATCGATCAGTCGAGCCCTGCATGGAGTGCTCGATGTCCTGCGCGGGCTAGGGGTCGAGGTCGTCGAATTCAGCCTGCCCTCGATCGATGAGGCGATCGGTGTCTGGTTCTCTCTGGGTTCGGCGGAGATCGCCAATGCCCATGCGGACACCTACCCCAGCAAGAAGGATCAATACAGTGCGGCGTTGGCTCAGACGATCGAGACGGGGCGAGTCGTTTCGGGACGGGATGTCGCCCACGCCTGGAAGACGCGGATCGCCTTTACGCGACGTCTCGAAGGCTGCTTCGAGGCCGGGGGCGAAACCTGTCCCGCATCCGCCCCCGAAGGTCTCGATGCGATCCTCGCTCCGGTCATTCCCGGTCTCTTCGCGGCGGATACGAATCTCCTGGACGCCGATGCGGGGCCCGAGGTGGCTGCCTCCGTTCGCTTCACGTCGCCCTTCAACCTGTCGGGCTCCCCGTCCCTGACGATGCCGGGTGGCTTCGATGTCGAGGGCGCTCCCATTGGATTCCAACTCGTGGGAGCACATCGCGCCGAGTCGAAGCTTCTCGCGATCGGCGCCGCCTACCAGGCGGCGACAGACTATCACTCGCGTCGCCCCAGCCTGTGAGACAGGGCGGCGGGGTACGAGGCAGCGACACGGGCATGTCTATTAGCGTTGTAATATCTTCTGCGCCTGGTCTGTGATCGATCTCGCCGTTTCTTCGTCGGGCTCGGCTTCGAGCGCGCGCAGTGGTGTCGGCACGTTCAATCCGCGCGCGCAGCCTGGCCGAGCTTCGAGTTTCGCCATCCAGGCTTCCAGCCGGTCTAGGCCCTCGGTGGGCACACCGGACCAGCCGTGGAGCCGAACCCAGCACCAATTTGCAATATCGGCGATCGAGAATTCATCCCCGGCCAACCACTCGCTTTCGGAGAGTCGTCGCTCGAGGACTTCGAAGAGGCGGCGGGACTCATTCTGGTAGCGGTCGATCGCGGGCTGGATCTTCTCGGGAAAATAGCGATAGAACACGTTCGCCTGACCCATCATCGGGCCGACCCCGCCCATCTGAAACATCAGCCATTGGGTCGCCCGCGAACGTCCAGCCGTGTCCTCGGGGATCAACTTGCCGGCCTTGTCGGCGAGATAGAGCATGATCGCTCCCGACTCGAAGATGGCGAGCCCTTTGCCATCGGCCGTCTCGACGTCGTGGTCGACGATTGCGGGAATCCGTCCATTCGGACAGATCTCGAGATACCAGTCCTGCTTCTGCTCGTTCTCGCCCATATCGATCGCCTGAGCCTCATAAGGGATCTCGAGTTCTTCCAGCGTGCAGGAAGCCTTCCAGCCGTTGGGAGTCGGGGAGGTATAGAGCGTGATCATCGGGGTCCTCTCGCGGGGAGCGGTCGAGTGGAGTTCGACGCTTGCTCGTATCCTAATGGAGATGGCTAGACTCCCGCCATGAAAGTCGATGCTCCGCTCTATTCGTTCGATGCGCCCGAAGAAGAAGTCCGCCGCCTCGAGGCGAAGGGCTATGCCGGCGCATTTACCTACGAAGGCCCACACGATCCCTTCTTTCCGCTTCTGCTCGCGGCGCGGGCCAGCCAGAAGATCGATCTCTATACGGCGGTGGCGATCGGGTTCGCGCGGAATCCGATGATCCTGGCAAATATCGGCTGGGATCTACAGGCGCTTTCGAAGGGGCGTTTTCTGCTCGGACTCGGGACCCAGATCAAGCCGCATATCGAGAAGCGCTTCGGGATGCCCTGGTCGAAGCCCGCTGCACGCATGAGGGAGATGGTGCTCGCGATCAAGGAGATCTGGCGCTGCTGGGAGACGAATGAACGTCTCGACTACCGTGGTGAGGTCTACCAGCACACGCTGATGACGCCGATGTTCAATCCCGGTCAGGCCGAGTTCGGTTTGCCGCCGATTTTTCTTGCGGGCGTGGGGCCGCGTATGACCGAGGTCTGCGGCGAGGTCGCCGATGGTTTCTTCGTTCATCCCTTCAGTACAGCGAAATCGTTCGGCGAGCTAACGCTCCCGGCCCTCGATCGCGGACTCGAGGCGGTCGGACGCGCCGCGTCGGCCCTCGAGATCTCACTCCAGGTGATGGTCTGCACGGGAGCCGATGACGAGGAGATCGAACACAGCCGCGAGGCGACCAAAACGCAGGTGGCGTTCTACGGGTCGACGCCGGCCTATCGCCCCGTTCTCGAGTGCCACGGTTGGGGAGATCTCCAACCCGAGCTGAATGCGATGACCAAGCAAGGGAAATGGGGCGAGATGAATGCCCTGATCAGCGACGAGCTCTTGGAGGAGATCGCGGTCTGTGCGCCGATCGGTGAAGTGGCCGAGCGGGTCCGCGAGCGCTGCCAGGCGCGGGCGGATCGCGTGAGCCTGGTCGCTCATTGGACCCGGGATCCGGATATGTGGGATGATGTGATCCGCGACTTGGGTGTGGGATAGTGTCAGCGATGTGGCTTCACGTGGCTCGGGGCCGAGGGATGAGATGGTGATCAAGCGAAATTTCTGGGTCGAGCTCTTCTGGCGGTGGCACCCGAAGATCTATCGATGGTCTGGAGGGCGGATCGGCGGGAAGCTTGCGGGACTGCCTGTTCTCTTGATCGAGACGGTTGGTCGCAAGTCCGGTGAACGCCGCGAGACCGCGCTTACCTATCTGCCCTACCCCTATCCCGGTGGCGATCATTATGTCGTGATCGCCTCGCTTCTCGGCGAGCCCAAACATCCCGCCTGGTACCTGAATCTGCAGGCGGACCCCAAGATTGCGGTCATCGTCGGCCCGAGTCGGATTGCGGTCGAAGCTCGGGATGCAGAGGGAGAGGAGCGGGAAGGGATCTGGAACGATCTGGTCTCGATTTCACCCGATTATTCGGCGTATCGGAATCTGACGGGTCGGCGCATTCCGGTCGTGGTGTTGCGGCGACGGAGTCGTTAGGTCGACGCTTCTGAAAAATCGCCGCGTGCCGAGATCGCTGTGCGTTGGGGCTTGCTGGCGGGAGCGAGGTCGTTGCCGTTCACCATAGCGGCCCGATGATTCACGTCTTCGAGGACAGCCAGGCCAAACTCGACGAAGATGGGTTGACTATCGGTGCACCGCAGATCCGGTTCGAGGGCCTGGCCGAAGCCGCCATCCGGATTCTGGGAGGCCCGAAGGGCGTGCCCGACGGATTCGGTGGAGGCCCGTTCGAAGCGCGCCTGAAAGGTCCCTCAGCGCGCAGTGCGACATTCATGATTCTTCGTTATTCGACGTTGTCGCTCATCAGGATGAGCGAAAAGACGGCCGCGCCCGAGGCGAAGAACCAGGTCAAGCCCCCGAATAGGATGGCGAACGTGTGAGAGGGGAACACGCCGAGGGCATTCCCATCTGGCGATCCCGTTGGCCGCCGAGATGCTGTAGATGAACACTGCCATCCACTTGGGTGGCTTCCCGGGTGTCGTGAGCGGACCAAGGCTGGCACCAGGAGTCCGAACCACGTGAGGGCAATCGCGACCATCAGAAGACTCCCGATTCGCCAGACAACCGAGGAGCTGATGCCGAAGTGGAGCCCGGCGACGCACACCACCGGGATGATGGCTGCTCAGAAGGCAACGAGGAGAATCGTCGCCAAGAGAGGTTGGGAAAGGCCGAGCCCGCCCGCACCCCGGCTCTTCTTCCAGGCCCCCGCTTCGAATCCACGTCCCCCGAAGTAGGCTGGTTGGGAGATCCCCCCCGCCGTTCCAGCCTTCCGATCCTGCTAGGATCGTTTTTCCCTTCACCCCGCCCAGGAGGCTTTGCAGTGCTCACGCCGATGTCCGAACGCGCTCCCCGACCCGATTGGGTTCGTCGGATCAACGTGATGGCCGATGCTGTCGGGGGCGCCGAGCATCTCGTCTCTCTCGATGTCGAAGAGCTCGTCCGGCTCGCGAAGTCGATCACGAACCTCTCGGATTTCGGGGATTTCGATGGCGATTGGCGCGGGCGGTTGGATGCGATGGTCGAGGCGATCGAGGGCGAGGCGAACCTTTCGGTCATCGGCCGCCTTCAGACGCGTCAGGAAATCTTACGTTGTTTACAGACGCGGCTTTTCATGACGAAGAAGCTGGCTGATGATCCGGCGATCCTCGACGAGAAGATCGAGGCGCCGATCATCGTGACGGGGCAGGCGCGCTCGGGGACGTCGATTCTTTTCGAGTTATTGGCCCTCGATCCCGACGCGCGGAGTATTGCGGCCTGGGAAGCGACGAACCCCGTTCCCCAGATCGAGGATATTTCGCGGTTGATGGAACGGACGGAATGCGAACAGGAATTCTGGAGCGATATCCAACCCGAGTATGCGATGGTGCATGAAAATCGATCGGACCTGCCGGTCGAATGCATCACCGCGATGATGCCCTCTTTCGCGAGTTTCCAGTGGTGGATCGAGAGTTTTCTTCCGAGCTGGATGCCGGATTTCGTGGCGGCGCTCCAATTTCACACGGTCTACCTGAAAATTCTTCAATACCAGCAACCGAAGCGGACCTGGGTGCTCAAGACGCCGGTCTATCTGCCGGTGCTCGACCTCGTGTTTCAGTTCTTCCCCGACGCCTGGATCCTGCTGACCCATCGCGACCCCCTCAAGACATTGCCGTCCGGGATGTCGACGCTCGCTTCGGTGCGCTGGCAGCGCAGCGACACGGTCGATCTCGAGCGGCTGACCGAGGGGGCGGCGACCAGCTACGACCTGATGGTGCACGTGAAACAGCGCCGCGACGCGGGGGATTTTCCAGACCGAATCGCGGACGTCCATTTTGTCGACCAAGTGCGCGATCCGGTCGCGGGGATTCGAGCCGCCTACGGGAAGATGGGGCGCTCCTTTGGCGATGTCCACGCGAAACGGATCCGGGCCTATCTCGATGAGAAACCGAAGGGAAAATTCGGTTCGCACGAATACGACCCGGAAGACTGGGGCTTCAGCCGCGCGGAGATTCGCGAGAAGACGAGGGCCTATCTCGAGGCCTATGGTGTCGAACGTGAAGATGGTGATTGAATAGCGGGTCGGGAGCCGGTTCGCGCGCGGGGGTTCGCGCCCTTCATCGCTGCTTCAATTCTTCCATGGCTTCGGGAATGCCCGTCCCCATGATGGCTCCGGCCGGGGCGATCTTCTCGATCCTTCCGAGCAGGGCCCGATCCATCTGTGTACCGATGGCTTCGAGATTTGCGCGGACCCGGGCGGCTCGACGGGTCCCGAAGAGCGGAACGGCGCCTTGCTCGAGGACCCAGGCGAGCGCGAGTTGGCTGGGTTCGAGTTCGTGTTCCTTCGCGAGGCGGACGAAGGAGTCGACCACGACGAGATTATGTTCGAGGTTGGTGGCTTCGAGCTGCGGCGAATGGCGGCGCATATCCCGCTCACCGAGATCCTCGGCATTGCGCAGCGTTCCCGTCAGCAGACCTCGACCGAGCGGGCTGAATGCCACGAAAGTCGTGCCGAGTTCCTGGCAAGTCTCGAGGACGCCGTCTTCGGGGGCGCGCTGGAAAACAGAATACTCGGATTGCAGTGCCGCGATCGGTGATTCTTTGGACGCGCGCCGCAGGGTCTCCGAGTTCACCTCCGAAAGGCCCAGGTGCCGAACCTTCCCCTCGTCGACGAATCGGGCCATCGTGCCGACCGTTTCCTCGATGGGGACTTCGGGATCGAGGCGGTGGAGATAATAGAGGTCGACGGTCTCGATCCCGAGCCGGTCGAGGCTGCCCTCGATCGCGCGACGCGCATTCTCGGGACGGCCGTTGGCGCGCATGGCGCCGTCGGCGAATTCGAGTCCGAACTTGCTGGCGACGACGACCTCGTGCCGGCGTTTCTGGAGGATTTCGGAGAAGAGCCGCTCGTTATGGCCCATCCCGTAGACCTCGGCGGTGTCGAGGAGATTGATTCCAGCATCGATCGCGGCGTGGATCGTGTCCAGGGATTCTGCGTCGTCGCTCGGCCCGTAGGTCTGTGAGAGCCCCATCAAACCATATGCGACCACCGAGATATCCGGCCCGGACCGACCCAGGCGACGAAACTTCATCGTGGAAGATTCCTTTCGGCCATTGGGCTCAGGAGTCGAACTCCTCCTCCGGCGCCTCCTTGGCCCACCGCCACTCGAAGACGAAGGTGGTTACATAGCGACTGCCGGGCATCAGGGCCGCTGCCTCCTTCTTCTTGGGCTGGCCCGAGGCGATTGCTTCGATGGTCCAGGTCGCGAGCAAGGGGTGGGGCATCTCGAGAACCCGGATCTTCGTGGGCTTGTCGTTGCCTCCGATTTCGAAGGAGATGACCACGCGCCCCACGATCTTCGAGCGCTGGGCGTAGGGCGAGAAACGGGGGAGCGGGAATTCCAGCCAGGTCGGGGGGCGACTGAAGGCGCCCGCGCGGAAGGTTCTGACCCTGAAGATCGAGGTGCCATCAGCGTTGGGCAAGGCCATGGGTTCGTCGGAATAGAAGTCGGTCGCGAGTCGGCGATGGGCGGCGGCGATTTCCACGAGGCCGAGCTTCTTGTAGCAGCGAACTCGGGCGAGGGTGGATTCGCGCGCGTAGCGTCCGATGTCCATTCGGGCTTGAGCGCGGTCGAGAGAGTCGAGAGCCGCGTCACACTGGCCGCGTCCGGTCTGGGTGCGGGCGTTCTCGAGGGCGAAGATGCGTTCCCGTTCGCGGGTGGCCTCCCAGAAGGTGCTGCAGCCGGCTTGAGTGAGAGCGAAGAAGAGGATCAACGCGATCTGGATCGATCGGGGGATCGGGCCGACGGAGTGGTTGTCGGGAGTCGGGGCGGTCGCGGGCTGCATCATGGTTCCTCCGATCGGGATGCCGATCTCGTGAGCAGGGCGAGAGCATAATCCCTTCGCGGCGATTTCGGTCGTTCGCCGTCTGAGGCTGCGTCGATTCAGGGCGCTTTCGAATCCCGACCGGAAATCGTGGTCCCCCCCCGCAGATCGATCGCGTTCGTCTCGGGGAGCGACCAGACCAGGGGCAGCGCGAGCAGGGTCACGCCGGCCAGCACCGTGACCGCGTCGGGCGTCGACTGCCAGGCCGCGCTCAGCTGGCCGGCCACGATCGGACCGGCGGCGAGTCCGAGCCGACCGATCAGCAGATTGGCGAGGCCGAGGGCCGTCGCTCGCATCTCGGTGGGGAAGAGCTCCGTCGTCCAGGTCGTGATGACGGTCCAGACGCCTCCGAGGCCGTAGAGCAAGAAGATGCCGAGGTAGATCGAGGTGTCGTCCGTCGAGCGATAACAGAGCAGGGTCGCGGCGAAGGCTGCGACCAGATAGGAAGTCGCGGTGAGGCGACGTCCGAATCGGTCCATCGCGATGCCCGACAGGATATAGCCGGCGAGCCCAAAAGGGATCGTGCCCCAGGGCAGTCGTTGCAGGTCGGTCGCGTCCCAGCCGCGGTCGCCGAACGTATAGATCGTGAAGAAATAGAGCGCGGTCCCCGTCCAGAAATTGATCGCGAGCCAGATCCCGGTCACGCGCACGAGCCGGCCGCGATGGACGGAGGACCAGAGCGCCCGTGCCGACGCCTTGAATTCTTCGCCGTAGCCACTCGCCGATTTGGCTCGCCCGAGAAAGGCACTCGTTTCGCGAATCCGCTTGAGATAGAGAGGGAAGAGCAGGAGGGGGAGCGAGCCGATCAGGAAGAGGCCGCGCCATCCCAGCCCGATGCTGTCGAGGGGAGCGAGCAGCCCATCGGGTACGGCGGCACCCAGTGCAGCGATCGATGCGAAGAGTCCATTCACTCGCCCCCGGATCTCCGAGGGCATTTCTTCCGAGAGGATCAGGTAGGCCACGAAGAGTTCGACCACCATCGCCATGCGCGCGAAGAATTGCAGCGTGGTGAACAGGATCAGGTTGGGTGCCAGGGCGGTTGCGAGGGTGAGGACGGCGTAGGCGAAGAGCGCGGCGAGGAAGACGGGACGACGTCCGATCGAGTCCGCGAGAAGAATGGCGAAGAAGCCGAGGGACATTCCGATGGTCGATATGCCGAGGGCGGCTCCGAGCTCTTCCGTGGACGCCCCGAACTCGCTTCCGATCACGGGTTGAACCAGGCTCGCCAGCTTCGTATCGAAGCCCTCGAAAAAGGTCGCGACGCAGAGCAGGGTGAAGAGGCCCGCGAAGGGTCCCATCCGCTGGAGCGCTTCGAGGGTGCCAAGCGGCGGGGGCGGGGCTGAGGAAGCGGATGTGGGCACGCGACGAGTGTGGGCTTCGGTGGCGCTCGCGGCAAGGCGCGTCCGGATCCCGCATGGCCGGGGGGGTGGCATAAAGCGAGTCCGGACGGGCATACTGAGGCGATCGGAGGCCCTGTGATCAAGACGCTCGCACTCCTCAAGCGGCGGCCCGACCTCGACCGGGCCGCCTTCCGCCACCATTACGAGACGACGCACGCGCCGCTCGCGCTGCCGCTCATGACCGGGCTGGTTCGCTACGTGCGATATCACCTCGAGGAGGACCTCCTGGGCGAGGTCGGATTCGATGTCGTCTCCGCCTTCTGGTATCGGGACGCTCGCGCGGTCGCGACTTCGATGGAAGCGCTGGCGGGGGAAGCCGGTAAGCCGATTCTCGCCGATGAGCTCGAATTCATGGATAAACCGAAGAACACCTTCTTTCCCGTGAGCGAGCGGAGTTGGGTCGAGGGCGAAGAGGGCGACGAAACCGTTTTCGTGCTGGTGAAGAAGCCCGCGCAAATGAGTCGTTACGATTGCTCGGCACGGCTCCTCGCGGATCATTGGCCCAAGCTCCTCGAGGGCTTCGAGGGGGTCGAGTTCGCTTTTCTCCGGGAGACTTTTCCCCTCCGAAGCAATCCGCCCGCCGAGGCGGTCGAACTCCGATACAACGCGGTCCTCCAGGTTCGGGTCGCGCAGGTGGGCGGAATCGAGGACTGGGCCACGGAACTCGAGTCAGTCGGATTCGGTGTCGCGGCGGTTCGGGCGCGCCGCTTCGAGACGCAGCTCGCTTGAGCGCGTCGTCGTCCTCCGCCGACGCTCGAACGCGGGCCATCGAAATCACCGGGAGTCCGCGAAAAACCGCCTATTGAACGTCGTGCGGGTGAACTCCGGCCGAGCCCACGCTTTCAGGAGGACGGGTGAGCGAGCTCCGAGAGCGGGACGACCCTGGTTCGGACGGGGGGATGGTCGCCCTCGGATTCGATCCAACGGAAGAGCATGCCGCCCTGATCGTGTCCGCAGGTTTCGAGCCAGTTCGGGAACGCCGAACCGGGATCCTCGTGGGCGAGCACGATGCGCAGACTGCCGTCGGGTTCGTAATGAGCGGTGTGTTTGTTCACGTGTACGCGGTGGTAGCGATAGTCGAGGGATTCCATCCAGAAATTGCTGATCTGAAGGTTCCAATGACCCTTCTCCGGGATCCTGTCCGCTTCGATCAGGAGCGCTTCGTCGGGTCCGAGTTTCCAGTAGCTCTGGAGGTAGTGGATGTTGGCGTCTCCGCCCGCGCGCTGACAGCGATCCTGGTCATCCGAGGGAAGCTCGTTTAGATGTTTCGTGTAGATCTCCATCCAATCGGTGAAGAGGTTCGAGGTCGAGGTCACGAAATCCGTCGCGCGGCCGAGTCCGGCTTCGAGCGACTCGGGCACGAGTCGATCATCCGCATCGCCCCGGCTGATGCACTCGATGTCGTAGGTCGCTTCGATTTCATCGATGCGGGTCGTGAAGAGCTGACGGACGATGATCATGCCGGTGTCTTCGACCATGGGGAGCCAATTGCCGGGTTTCTCGTCCTTGCTGACGATGATCTCGAAGCGGCCATCCGGATCGATCTCCATCTGGCTCGAGTCGAGTTGTCCCGTCGGCCGCATCTCACCGCTTTCTTCGTAGGTGCCCGCTTTGGTTCCGAAGCTGATATAGGGGACGCTTCCGCGGGTTCCCGTGATGCGATAGTCGTGGCGGCCGGAGATATTGCAGTTGTGGTAGGTGTTGTCCGGGTTGTCGTTGCCGATCTTGATCGTCTGGTTCGAGAGCTGGTAGAAGCGCGGGAAGCGGACATCCCCGGACTCGATCTGACTGTCGAGGGCCGCTCTCAGGAGACGGGTCAGGTAGCGGTAGCCCTCGGCGCGATTGAAGGGATCGGCCGGGGTGCTCTCGCGAAGGATGGTGTCGCCGGCCTTCTCGAGGGCGCGGCAGAATTCGCGCCAGACGCTGCCGTCGACGACTCGTTCATCTGCATTCGGATCGGCCATGCTGTGCTCCTTCATCCACTGACCGGCTCGGCCACTCGCGCGCGGACAAAAATTCGGGTGGGTCCTGCATGAGCCCGGACGATCGGGCGAACTCGAGGCTGGCCCGGGGTATGGGGCCCACCAGCCATTCTGGTGGCTTTCGGGAGCCGGGTCAATCGCCCATCGGAGGGCCCTGCTCGAACTCGAGGCGACTCGCCCTTTGGGCGCGCTACGCTCGCGCGCCTGAACGATCTGATCGGAATTCCATGTCCACGCTCCTAGAACGTGATCGCCGCGTCGTCTGGCATCCCTACGCGGCTCCGGAGGCGAGGCCGCTCTTCGGGGTCGAGAGCGCGCAGGGTGTGAGGCTTCGGCTGGAAGATGGCCGCGAACTCGTCGATGGCATGTCGTCGTGGTGGTCTGCGATCCACGGCTATCGCCACCCGCGGATCGAAGCCGCTCTCGAGGATCAGCTGCATCGGCTCCCGCACGTCATGTTTGGCGGCTTGACCCATGAGAGCGCGGTTCGGATCTGTGAGCGGCTGGTGGCCCTTTCGCCCGAGGGTCTCGAGCGTGTTTTCCTGAGCGATTCGGGCTCGGTCGCCGTCGAGGTCGCGATCAAGATGGCGCTTCAGTTCTGGCAGTCGAAGGGACGCGCGAAGAAGCGGCGTCTGCTCACGATTCGCGGGGGCTATCACGGCGACACCTTCGGTGCGATGTCGGTCTGTGATCCCGTGACGGGGATGCACGGCCTCTTCGAGGGCAACCTGGCGACGAACCTCTTCGCGGAGCGACCCGTCTGCCGCTTCGAGGATGCTTGCGAGGACGCGGATATCGCGGATCTCGCGGGGCTCCTCGAGAAACATCGTGACGAACTCGCGGCGGTGATTCTCGAACCGATCGTGCAGGGCGCGGGGGGGATGTGGTTCTATTCGCCCGACTACCTCACGCGGGTGCGCACGCTCTGTGATGAGGCCGGCGTTCTCCTGATCGCCGATGAGATCGCGACGGGATTCGGTCGGACCGGGCGCTTCTTCGCGTGTGAACACGCCGGAATCACGCCCGATCTTCTCTGCGTGGGGAAAGCGTTGACGGGGGGGACACTGACCTTGGCGGCGACGCTCACGACCGGTGAGGTCTCCGCTGCGCTGGCTGAGGGAGAGGCGGGTGTCTTCATGCACGGCCCGACCTTCATGGGCAGCGCGCTGGCCTGCGCGGCCGCCAACGCGAGCCTCGATCTGCTCGAAGAGGGGATCTGGCGGGAGCAGGTCTCGGCGATCGGAGACCAGCTGAGAGTGGAGCTCGAGGCTTGCCGAAGCATGCCCGCAGTCGCCGACGTGCGCGTGTTGGGGGCGATCGGTGTGGTCGAACTCCACGAGCCCGTCGATCTATCGATCGTGCAGCCGGAGTTCGTGGAGCAGGGGATCTGGATTCGACCCTTCGGAGCGCTCGTCTACACGATGCCGCCCTATCTGATCGAATCGGACGATCTGAGCCTGATCACGCGCGGGATTCGTGAGGTCGTATCGCGGATCGGGTGAGCGTCGAGGCGCCCGGTCTCCCCCGCCCGGATGCGGTGCGGACGGGGGAGCCGTGGATGCGGCTGCCCTTGCGGACAGCATGGCGGCCGGGTTCTTCCAAAGGTCGCGCCGCCATGGCTCCGACTCCTCGCTGCCGGAGAACATTTCGATCATCGAATCCGCCAAGCGGTTGCGATCGGCTGGGGAGGCTGGGGAATAGTCGCGCCCATCGGGCTTCGTGGGTCGTTTCTGAAAAGAGGTGCGACGACGGTCGCCGGCCTGCTCGCATTCCAGGGTCGGGCTCTTCGCGTCCACTTCGATTGGAACGCCCCTCCTGTTTGCGCCGTGGCGACCGTCGTCGGTCATACGCTTCCGATCTCGGCGAATCCGGATTGCGCTCCCTGATGATCTGATTCCCCGACTCGTCCTGGGGTGCGAAGGGGGAATTCGAGTCGGCATGGGAATCAAAACACGCGCTCCGGAGATGGGAAGAGTCCCTGTGAGTAGTTGCTGTTAGTTCTTGATCCATCTGATCGCATAAAACCATGCAAGGACGGGAAAGCAAGGAAAAAATCGAAGTGTCGCAATAAAGTTGCGGCGCCTACCAAATTGGGGGGACATAGCAACTCTGACGAATCGTTAGATCGCATACGTCGATTCATGACGGTCGATCAGTTGACGGTTGTCAATGACGGATGCCAACGAAGCGCGAATCGTCATCCGAGTTCGGCGGAACCGGAGGCGTTTCGGGGTGCGAGGCGAGCGGATTTCTGAGCGATGGAGGCCGTGGCCCGGTATCCGGTTCAGCCTGGCGATCTGCAGGCCGCGTCCGTGGGGATCCCTTTGAAAGCCAGGCATTTCAGTCTGGAAAGCGACGGACTCGCGTGCGCCCGTGGGCACCCAACTCGAGGAACTCGTGCGTTCCGGCGACGAAGCCCTCGCCAATCGTGACAAGGCCTTTGCTTCGAGACTCAGAGAATTCGACGATTCGATCGAGCGCGCCGAGCGGCGCCTCGGACAACGCGAGGAATTTCTGATTCTGAAATTCTCGGCGCTCGAGCGCATCGTCTCGAGCCTGCAGGGCCAGCAGGGCTTTCTGACCAGTCTGGGGTGAACTCCGAACCTCGCTGCGATCGGGGTCGCGCTATTTCCGGAATTGCTTGAAGTCGGGATCTCGCCTCTCGATGAAGGCCGAGATCGCCTCCTTGTTCTCCGGCCCTCCGAAGAGCCGCGCCATCGCCGCATCCTCGGCCGCGCGCGCGGCCGCGATATTCTCGCGGTGGAAGCTCTTGAGCATCTTCTTCATTTCGACCAGCGACGTGATCGGCCATTGCGCCATTTGGCGCGCCTTGGCCGTCGCTTCCGTGAGGACTTCTTCGTCGGCGTAGATCCGCGTGGCGATCCCGTATTCGAGCGCGCGGGTCGCATCGATCCAGTCGGCGGTGTAGAGCAGTTCGGCCGCCTGCTTCTGTCCCATCACGAGCGGCGCCATATAGGCGGCGGCCGCTTCGGTGACGAGTCCCAGATTGGCGAAGGGCATCCGAAGACGAACGCTTTCACCCACGTAGACGACGTCGCAGTGGAAGAGCACGGTCATGCCGAAGCCGATTCCGCATCCACGGACCGCGGCGACCAGCGGCTTGTCGAGGCCGACGATCGCGTCCATCATGTCGTCGAAGGGCTTGGCGCCGGCGGCTTCGTCCTGCGCCGCCGTGAGGTCGAGACCCGAGCTGAAGTCTTCACCGGCGCCGGTCAGCAATACGGTCGCGACTGCCGGATTCGAGGCGGCTTCGAGGAAGGCCTCGGCGGTTGCGCGAAACGCCCCGGGGTTCATCGCGTTGCGACGCTCCGGACGGTTCATGGTGATGGTGAAGACGCCTTCGTCATCGAGTTCGGTCAGGGCGAGCGCTTCGTCGGACATGGGCGGGACCTTTCGCAGGGCGGAGGGGCGGAGCGGGGCGCGCAGGGGGCGGCGCGTGGGGGACGAGTCTAACCGCCTCGCTGGCGCGACACAAAACCGAGCTAGGATCGGGGTATCGTCGTTCTCTGCCCAGGCAGGCCTCGCTCGATTCGAAGCGATTCCGGGCGGCGGGCGAACAGCGATCGATCCGATTCAACCCATTCCGCCGCTCCCGGAGCGGCCACTTCCGGAGCCCCCCGCGATGCCTATCAGCCCCATGGACGAATTTCTCGCCCATCAGACCACGGAAACATTCGACTACGTCTTCACGAGCGATCGCAATTTCTACGACCGTTACTACTTCAACATGCACGATTCGACCGGCGATTTCTTCATGGTCGCGGGGATGGGTCAATATCCGAATCTGGGTGTGACCGATGCCTTCGCGACGATCTCGCATGGGACGAATCAATACGTCGTGCGCGCTTCGCGCGCGCTCGGGAGCGATCGTCTCGACACACAGGTCGGACCGTTTCGGATCGAGGTGATCGAGGGGTTGCAGTCGCTGCGGCTCTCCTGCGAGGAGAACGAGTGGGGTCTCTCCTTCGATATTCGCTTCGACGGTTCCGTGCCGGCACTCGAGGAACCGAAGACCTTTCAACGCAATCGCGCTCGCGTGACCTCGGATGTCTCGCGTTATGCGCAGGTCGGGAATTACACGGGCAGCGTCCGTGTCGCCGGTCAGACCTTCGAGGTGACGCCCGACAAGTGGAGGGGGGCGCGTGATCGTTCCTGGGGTGTGCGCCCCGTTGGGGAGCGTGAGGCACCGGGAATCGCGATCGAGGACATGATGAATAATGTCCACGGCTTCTACCATCATTGGATCCCTCTGCAGCTCGACCGCGGCATGTACAAGGTCATGTACGACGCGGACTATGCGGGCAATACGCTCGTCGAGGAATGCGCATTCATTCCCGCGATCGGTGAATCCGGTGAGATCCAGCATTTCGAAACGCCCCAGATCGAGATTGATTTCATCTCGGGCACCCGCGAGATGAAGCGCGCGCGCACGATCATGCCCAACCCGAATGGCGAGGACGTGGCGATTACGAGCACTCCTCTTCGCACGGTCTACCTCGCGGCGGGCACGGGCTATATCGCGAGCGATACCTGGGGGCATGGACACTATAAGGGGGCGCTCGTGGTGGAGAGCGAGACCTTCGACATGAGCACCCAGGAGAAGCGTTCGCCCTACGCCATGCTGAACGAAACGCTCTGCCGCTTCGATCTCAGCACGGGCGAGATCGCTTACGGCATGCACGAAAATATGTGCCTCGGCGTCTACAAACCCCACGGTTTCGAGAGTGCCGGAGACGTCGCGCCCTGATCGAGGATCGGGGGACGCCCCTCCGCTTCAGTTCGTCGTGGAGCGTCTCCGGCTCGCTCAGTCGCCTGGGGCAAGAATGTCGGCGACGATCGGTTCTGCGGACGCCGCCGACTCCTCGGGCGCCCTATGGAGCGTGAGCTGGGTGAAAGGAATGCCCCAGCCCTGTTCATTGCAGATGTCGACGCAGAAGCGCGAGAGCTGCCGGGTTTGTGCCCGATAGTCGATCGTACTCGAGCCGTCGAGGTCGACGTGCACATACTAGTCGAGGGACGACGCACCCGCCTCGAAGAACTCGGCGGAGATAGAGAGCAGCGCGTCGGCCCAGCGAGAGTCGCGCCACCTCGCTTCGACGCCGCGCTCCGTCGTCTCTCGCATGCTCGTGGTGAACTCGGTCTGGTCGCCGTAGTCGAGTCCGAAACGGATATCGATGCGATGACTGTCATTGAGCCCTTCCAGGGCCTGACCGGAAAACTCGGCGACCGGAATGATGACCCGGTTGTCGCCCGGGTAGCGGAGCCGAACGCCTTCGATCGATTGAAACTCGACCTCGGCCGAGCGCTCGTTGGCGCGCGAGCAGGTCGGCCTCGATCTGGCGCCGCGCGGCGAGGACGCCTGAAAGCCTCGTTTCGCGCGCGTTTGGTTCAGCGGGTCCTCGGGGCTCGACCGCTTCGTTCGACCCGCCCGCCTCGGCCGCCGAGGACGCGACGGGCTCGCCGCCGCCGATCCCGTCTCCTGGCCCGCCCCCCCCGGTCGGCGACGGAGCCGAGCAGAAGCGCTGCGAGAAGCGTCAGGAGGGGAGTGAGGAAAGATCGTGCGAAGGGATTGGCCATCGCTTCGACTCGGGTAGAACCCCGGGTCCCCTTCCTCCACAGATTCGTCGTTTCGGGGGATCGATCTCTCGCTAGACTCGGCGCCCCGGACTCCGCCTGTCCCGTACAGACCCCAAAGTTGGAGGGTTCCCCATGCTTCGAAAGATCGGATTGATCCTGCTCGCCCTGGTCGTGCTCGCCCTGGGTGTCGTGTATGCCGTGGGGCTTGGCTTCTTCGGTGATCAGTGGAGCGCGGGCGAACCCTCCGCGCGGGCGGTCTCACAGGGGATCATCGATTTTAAAGAAGATACGGTGCGGGAATCGGCCCTCGATATCGGCGTGGCGCGACCGAAGCAGATTCTCTTCGGGGATCTTCATGTCCACTCGACCTTCTCCTTCGATGCATTCACGCTGAGTCTGCCCATGTCCGGCGGCGACGGGGCGCATCCGGTATCCGACGCCTGCGATTTCGCACGCCATTGCTCCGCCCTCGATTTCTGGTCGATCAACGATCACGCGATCACGCTCACGCCCCGGCGGTGGAACGAGACGGTCGAAGCCATCCGCCAGTGCAATGACATCGCGGGTTCCGAAACGAATCCGGATCTCGTCACCTATCTCGGTTGGGAGTGGACGCAGGTCGGTGCGACACCGGCGACCCATTACGGACACAAGAACGTCATCATCCGTGGTCTCGACGAGGTCGAGATTCCCACGCGACCGATCGCCGCGGGCGCGCCGCTTGGAATCGAAAATATCAATGATGAATTGCCGTCGCCGCTCTTGATGGGGGCTTATGGGCTCTACGATCGTGAACGCGGTGGGCTCACCTTCTCGACCTATCAGGCCGAGCTGATGGCGGTCGAGGATTGTCCGATCGGCGTCCCGGTCCGAGAGCTTCCCGACGATTGTCGAGAATCCGCTTCGACGCCCGGCGAGCTCTTCGCGAAGCTCGATGATTGGGGATTCGATTCCCTCGTGATCCCCCACGGCACGACCTGGGGTTTCTATACGCCGATGGGATCGTCCTGGGACAAGCAGCTCACCCTCGAAAACCACGATCCCGATCGGCAGAAGCTGATCGAGGTCTTCTCGGGACACGGCAATTCCGAGGAATATCGACCCTTCGAGGAAATCGCATTCGACGCCGCCGGGGCGCCGACCTGCCCCGTGCCCGCGAATGATTATCTTCCGAGCTGCTGGCGAGCCGGCGAGATCATCGCGGAGCGCTGTCGTGCGGAGGGTGAATCCGAAGACGAATGTGTGGATCGCGCGGCCCGCGCGCGGCAGCTCTATGTGGAAGCGCCGAATAACGGTGGTGCGAATGTCGTTCCTGCGTCACAGGTCGCCGATTGGCAGGACTCGGGCCAATGTCGCGATTGTTTCCAGCCCTCGTTCAACTACCGGCCGAAGAGCTCCACGCAATATATCATGGCGCTCGGCCGTGATGACGGTCAGGGCGGCCCCTTCCGATTCGACTTCGGATTCATCGCGGCCAGCGACAACCACTCCGCGCGCCCCGGCACGGGCTACAAGGAAGTTGCACGTAGCGAGTTCACCGAGGCGCGCTTCGGGAATATGCGCAACACGCCGGTCGGAGTCGTCTTCGATCCCCCGGAATGGGGCGCCGAGGCGATTCCCTTCGAATTCGATCCATCTGTGGCGGGGCCGCTGGCGGCCTTCGAGGTCGAGCGCGGGGCCTCGTTCTTCTTGAATGGGGGGTTGGCGGCCGTTCATGCCGAGGGTCGCGACCGCGATTCGATCTGGGAGGGGATGGACCGCAAGGAGGTCTACGGGACCAGCGGGCCGCGGATTCTGCTCTGGTTCGACCTGCTGAACTCACCGGGTCGTGGATCGGCTCCCATGGGCAGCCAGGTCGAACTCGCGGAGAACCCGATCTTCCAGGTCAAGGCCGTCGGTTCGTTCGCTCAGAACCCGGGCTGCGGTCCCGATTCGATCCACGCTCTCGGAGCGGACAGGATCAGGCGGCTCTGCCAGGTCGAGTGTTATAACCCGTCGACGCTACGCCGGCCGATCAGCCGCATCGAAGTCGTTCGAATTCGCCCCCAGCGCGCCCCCACTGAGGAGATCGTCGGGCTCGTCGAAGATCCCTGGAAGGTGATCGAGTGTGACGGAGATCCACAGGGCTGCGTCGGGACCTTCGTCGACGAGGAATACCTGGAAATGGGTCGAGACGTGCTCTACTACGCCCGGGCGATCGAGGCGCCCAGTGAAGCGGTCGGCGCCGATCCGCTGGGTTGCCGACGCGACGAGGAGGGTCGTTGTGCGCAGGTCGACCCCTGTTTCGGGCGCCCGAATGACGACGAATGCCTGGCGCAGACCGAAGAGCGTGCGTGGTCCTCGCCCATCTTCATCAACCAGACTCGACGTTCGCTGGCAGCTCGTTAGGCCGGGACACGATCCGAGCGAGCCGAAAGAACGGGTTGGACAAAGAGGTTCTCCAGGCCGGTTCCCTGGAGCGTCTGGTCGACGAAGAGCCGATCGGCCTCTTCGAGGGCGGCATAATCTCGACGCAGCCATTGCAGACATTTGCCTTGGTAGGGGAAGGGCTTCTGGCTCCAGGTCCTGCCATCGATCACACATTCGACGCGATCTTTTCCCGCTTCGAGGGCGGCGGCGTTGCCGAGCAGGAAGGGCGGGTACACCCTGCCGATTTCGATGAGGAGTACACGCAGGGTTTCGGGAATCGCCTCGCGCGTGATCCATTGATCGGCTTGGGGCTCGAGGCCAGAGAGGTCTTCGACGAGCTCCGTCCAGGCATAGACCCGTGGCGCGGCGCGAAGGGTCGTCTGCATCGCCGTGGGGTCGAAGAGGGCGAGCTGGGTCAGTTGACCGTAGAGGCCGAAATCGCACGACCCCGGACGCTCGCCCAGAACGAAGCGATGGCTTCGCAGATGGTCTTCGAAACGTTCGAGGAATCGGAGATAACTTTCCTCGATGATCGGGGCGGTCGTCTCGTTCGAGCCCACGACCCACAGGCGATCGATCTGACGCTTCGAGAAGGCCTTGCCGGCTTGCGCGAGAAATTCGTCGGATTTCTGCGAGGCCGACCCACGCGGGAGGATCGCCGCCGCCTTGGCAATATCCGCCTCGAAGGCCCATCGATAGTGGAACATCGCCTTCGTGAGCCACTCGTCGGCATAATCCTCGATCAACGCGTCGAGAAGAGCGAGCGCCGGGTCGTTCGGGATCACCGAACGTTCGTTCGAAACCAGCTCCTCGAGCTCTCGGATGAGGGGTGTCGTGTCGGTTCGCGCAACGCGTTGGCCGTCGACACCCTTCATGATCAGCTGGGGGAGGAGCTGAACCTTCGGTTTGGGGAGGGAGGCGGATTCGGGACTGCCCTGCTGTATCCAGACATAGGGGGCGCGTCGATAGCGAAGGACGGCGCGCAGCTTTCGGCTATAGGGAGAGCCTGCGGCGCCGACGAGGGGGAGGGGTTGACTGCTCATGCTGATTTCCTTGGTCGGGAGGGAATGGCCGACAGGTCGTGCATCCGATGGATCATGCGTTCGAGGTGTCGAGGCGGGCGGCCAATGCGACGACGGTCCGACGGATCGCATTGCGGGCTCGGCGCGCGCCCAGGCGCTGATCGATTCGCAGGCGATTGAAGGCTTCGAAAGAGAGGGCCATCTCGAGTCCGTCGCCCACTTCCGGGGGGGCGGGTTCGACCTCCGGGAGCCAGCGGCGGAGGTCTCGGCGGAGCACGCGGATATTGCGATCGTGCTGGGCCTGCAGAAAGACGGAGCGTGCGTGCTGCAGCGCTGAGGAGCGTAGGAAAGGGGCGAGCTTTTCGAAGAGTTCGAGTCGGCGATCGATGAGGGCTTCGAGGCGTTCGTGAAAGGGACCGAGCTGAACCCCGTCGACGAAGAGCGATTCGACCTCTTTGGTGAGTCGCTCGTTCATCGTGGCGAAGAGGGTATCCATGTCCGAAAAGTGGCGAAATACCGTGCGCACACCCACATCGGCTCGGTCGGCGACCTGCTGGGCGGTCGGCGAGAGCGCTCCCGCGCCGATCAGGTCGAGCATCGCCTGGACGATCGCCTCCCGGCTGCGTTCGGACCGTTGGATGCGGCCATCTGTCCCGAGGTCCGCGCTGCTCGCCATGGGATCAATTATGGCATACTCAGTGCCATAAGATCCAGATCTGCCGCGGATCCCGCGCGTCCTCCAAGGAGAATTCCCATCGTGCGTAAGATCCTCTTGCCCTTGCTCCTGATCCTCGTGGCGATCGGTCTCGTCGCTTCATTCTTCCAGGGGCCGATCGCGATGCGCGTGATGAGCGGGGCGTTCGAGCGGATCGCGGCCTCCAGCCCGATCGCTTCGCGTCCGGATGGGCTGCACGTGATCCTTTGCGGCGCGGGGGGACCCCTGCCCGATCCGAATCGATCGGGTCCCTGTATCGTCGTCATCGCCGGTGAACATGTCTATCTCGTCGATGCGGGATCCGCGGCCGCGCGAGGTATGGTGCGGGTCGGTGTTCCACCGCCGCTCGTCGAGGCCGTTTTCCTGACGCATTTTCACTCGGATCATTTCGATGGTCTGGGCGAACTCGGGTTACTTCGCTGGACCGGAGGTGGACACAAACTGCCGTTGCCGGTCTTCGGTGCCGAGGGGGTCGCCGAGATCACCGGGGGTTTGAACCAGGCCTATCGTCTCGATGCGGTCTATCGAACGGCGCATCACGGGCCGGAGGTCGCCCCTCCGACCGGAGCCGGCTTTCGCCCGCGAAGCTTCGCAGAACCCGCGGAGGGGGAAGCGAGGGTCGTTTTCGAAGAGGATGGCCTGCGGGTCACGGCGTTCAAGGTGGACCACCGACCGGTGTCGCCCGCGGTCGGGTACCGTTTCGACTACAAGGGTCGTTCGGTGCTCGTGAGTGGCGATACTTCGAAGAGCGCCAACCTCGAACGATTCGCCGAGGGTGCCGATCTCCTGGTCCACGAAGCGCTCTCTCGAGAATTGATGGGCGTGGTCGGGAGTGTGGCGGAGAGGACCGGTGATGGGAGGATGGCGAAGATTGCGGAGGACGTCCTCGACTATCATACCAGCCCCGTCGAGGCGGCGGAGATCGCGGCCTCGGTCGGTGCGAGGCACCTGCTCTACTCTCATATCGTTCCTCCGATGCCGATTCCGGGTCTCGCCTCTATCTTCCTCGAGGGCGTGAGCGCGGTCTACGACGGTCCCGTCACGCTCGGAAAGGACGGGACTTCGATTTCGCTGCCAGCCAATAGCGAGCGGATCGAAGTCGATTGATCCCGGGGATCCCCCGCTAGGCGAGGTCCGCCGGCGCCGGCTGAGGCGACTGAGATCCGAGGAAGACGATGAACGCGACCGAACGTCCCTATACGCTCTACGGCTGCGAGGTCTCCTGCTTCACGGCCAAGGTGCGCGTCGCCATGCGGTACAAGCGGCTCTTCATGGAGGAAAAACGCGCGGAGCTCCCCAAGATCTTGAAGCGAACCGGTCTCGCCTGCATTCCGGTCGTAACGACGCCCGAGGAAGAGGTCTGGCAGGACTCCAGCGAGATCATCGACCGTCTCGAAGCGCGCCATCCGAGTCCGCTGCTCTATCCCGAGTCGCCGCTCATCGCACGGTCTGTCGACTCGCATTCTGCCAGTAGAGCCGTGCTTCGAAGCCCCTCTCGTCACCTCGCGTCAGCCATTGGGAGCATCCCGCAATCATGAGTTCTCTGCATCGATTTTTCCGTGGTCTTCGCTTCTGGCGATCCTTCGCGCCCTTCTTTTTGCGGGCGGCGAAGGCCAGACCCAACCGGCAGGTGGACTATTCCGATTGGCTCGCACCTCATTTCCGAGCCTATGCCGACCGTCCGGTTCTGATCGGCGAATCGGGAAATATGACCTGGGCGGAGTTCGATGCCTTCGCGAACCAGGTGGCTCATTGGGCTCTTGGCGAGGGGTTTCGACGTGGGGATGTCGTTTCCCTCCTGATGGAGAACCGACCCGAGTATGTGGCGATCTGGCTCGGCCTTTCGCGCATCGGCGTGGTGACAGCGCTTCTCAACACGAATCTCAGCGGTGAGCGCCTGGCCCATTGCATGCGTGCGGCCGGGGCGAGTCATCTCCTCGTCGGTGTCGAGCTCGTCGAGGCCGCGGCTTCCGCGCTTTCCGAGCTCGAGGCGGTTCCGCAGATTTTCGCGGTGAGTGGCTCGGCCGAGCCGGGTGTCGATCTTATGGCCGTTCAGAGGACGATTCCGAGCGCGGAGTCCCTCGACATCGAACTCGAGAGTCAGGCGGCCAGCGAGATCGAGGATTCGTTCCGCGCAGATCGCCGAGCGGGTGACGGGCTCTTCCTGATCTTTACGAGTGGAACGACGGGTCTACCCAAGGCTGCACGCGTCAGTCATTCGAGGGCGATGACCATCGGGGTGGCGGCCTTCAAACTCCAGCGCCTCACAGCGAATGACCGTGTCTATAGCTGCCTTCCGCTCTATCACAGCGCCGGGGGGCTGATGGCCGTCGGTGCGGCGCTCTTCGCGGGTGGATCGTTGGTGATCTCGCGGCGCTTTTCGGCCAAGCGTTTCTGGAGTGATTGTGCACAGCACGATGTGACGGCCATCCAGTATATCGGCGAACTCTGTCGCTATCTGCTCAACTCACCGCCGCATCCGGATGAACGGCAACACAAGATCCGAATCGCCCTCGGCAATGGCCTTCGTCCGGAGGTCTGGACCCCCTTCCAGCAACGATTCGGGATCCCGCGAATCATCGAATTCTACGGTGCGACCGAGGGAAACCTGGCGCTCTTCAATCTCGAAGGTCGCACGGGTGCGGTGGGCTACCTGCCAAACTTCATTCGCCGTCTGCTCGGCGTCGAGATCGCGCGTTTCGATCTCGAGACCGAGGAGGTCGAGCGCGGGGAAGGGGGGTTCTGTCTGCCCGCGAGGGCGGACGAGCCCGGCGAGCTGCTGATCAAGATCTCGGAGACGGTGCGTTTCGAGGGATATACAGACGAGGGAGCGAGCGCCAAGAAGATCTTGCGCGATGTCCTGGAAAAGGGAGATGCGTATTTTCGGAGTGGCGATCTCCTGCGCCTCGACGACGAGGGCTTCTTCTTCTTCGTCGATCGGATCGGGGACACCTTTCGTTGGAAGGGGGAGAACGTGGCGACGAGTGAGGTCGCCGAAGTGATTTCGGTCGTGGCGGGTATCGAGGAGGCGAATGTCTACGGCGTGGAGATCGCGGGAACGGATGGCCGCGCCGGGATGGCCGCGCTCGTGACGAATGAGGGTTTCGACCTCGAGCAATTAGGCTCGGTCGTCGAGGAAGGCCTAGCCCCCTACGCCCGTCCGGTCTTCGTGCGGATTCTCTCCGAGATGGAGATCACGGGGACCTTCAAACATCGAAAGGTCGAGCTCGTGAAGGAGGGCTTCGATCCCGCGTGTCTCTCGGATCCGATCTACTATCGAGAACCGGAGAAGGGCACTTATGTCCCGCTGGAGGCGGCGACCTTCGATCGCATCGTCGCAGGCGAACTTCGGCTGTAGCCGAAACCGTTGGAGAGAAATCGATTGAGCGAGCAAACGATCGAGATCACGCCCCGTTTCTGTGGCCCGCCCCGGTCGGGAAATGGGGGCTACGTGTCCGGGCGGTTGGCGGCTTTCGTCGACGCGCCCGCTGTGGGGGTGCGTCTGCTGGTCCCGCCTCCCCTCGAGAGGCCCCTCGTGGTTTGGGTTTCGCAGGAGGGGGCCGATCTTTTCAACGGAGAGACGAAGGTTGCTTGGGCGCGTCCGGTCGATTTCGAACTGGTCGCCCCTCGTGCACCGAGCTTCGAGCAGGCCGAGCGCGCGGCGCGACGCTTCCGGGGCTTCGAGGAACATGTCTTTCCGGGCTGCTTCGTATGTGGTACCGAGCGCGCCGAGGCTGACGGGCTGCGAATTTTTCCGGGTCCCTGCGGTGACGAGGGGCTCTTTGCGGCGCCCTGGATTCCGGACGCGTCGCTCGCCTCTCCATCAGCGAAGGGCATCACGATTGGTCCTGAAATCGCTTGGGCGGCCCTCGATTGCCCCGGCGCTTTCGCCTTCCCCCAACCGCCGGGGAAGGTGATTCTATTAGGCGAGATTCAAGCCGCGATTTCGGGCTCGGTGTCGGTGGGTGAGCGCTGTGTCCTGACGAGCTGGGAAATCGAGGTCTCGGGCCGCAAACATCTCACGGGCTCCGCGCTCCACGCAGAATCCGGTGAGTGTCGCGGCCTCGCCCGGGGCCTCTGGTTCGAGGTCGACTCCGACGCGGTGCCGCGTGACTAGAGGTGTCCGGGGCTCCTCCGCCGCATGCAGCGCAGTATTGGCATGAGGCGTGTCATTATGGCATCGTCGCAAATCCATCGGTCCATCGCTTCGATCGCGGATTCCACCCGAGGTAGATCGGGGATCCGATCGCAATCGAATCTGGGGCATCGGATTTTCTCCATTCGAAGGCGTGCTAAGTCTCGCCGCATCTTGGGGCCGGAAGGAAGCCGAGGCGATGATCGATCTCTATACGGCACCGACACCCAATGGACACAAGGCCTCGGTCACGCTCGAGGAACTCGGCCTCCCCTATGAGGCGCATCTCGTCAAGCTGCCGAAGAATGAGCAGAAGGAAGAGTGGTTCCTGAAGCTCAATCCGAATGGCCGAATCCCCGTCCTCGTGGATCGGGACGAGGACGACTTCGCCGTCTTCGAGACCGGAGCGATCATGGTCTATCTAGCGGAGAAGGCCGGCCGCCTGCTGCCGAGCGATGCGAAGGGGCGCTCCGAGACGATGCAGTGGCTGATGTTCCAGATGGGTGGGATCGGCCCGATGATGGGCCAGGCCAACGTCTTCTATCGCTATTTCCCAGAGAAGATCCAACCCGTGATCGATCGCTACCAGCACGAGAGCCGCCGACTCTTCGAAGTCCTCGAGCGTGGGTTGACGGGCAAGGAATGGCTCGTCGGAGAGGAGTTCACGATCGCCGATATCGCCAATTGGTGTTGGGTTCGAACCTATAAATGGTCTGGTGTGTCGATCGAGGGGCTGCCGAATCTACGCCGCTGGAAGGATGCGATCCGCTCGCGCCCCGCTTGCGAACGCGGCATTGAAGTTCCGGTCAAGCTTCCCAATATGATGAAAGACGAAAAGGCCGCGGAGGAATTCGCGGAGAATGCAAAGAAGAGTCTTCAGCGCTAGGTGAACGTCTCGCGCCCAGGACATCGAGAGGAGATCTCCCCATGAAACTCGCCATCAACGCGCTCACGTTCGGGCCCAGGATCCGGATCGACATGGATCTGCTGAAGCACGCGGAATCCCTCGGCTTCGCCTCGGCCTGGACGGCCGAGGCGTGGGGCAATGACGCGGTGACGACCGCGACTTGGGTCGCGGCGCAGACGACGAAGCTGAAGGTCGGGACGGCGATCATGCAGATGCCGGCCCGCACGCCGGCCATGACCGCGATGACGGCAACGACGCTGAACCAGCTCTCGGAGGGCCGTTTTATGCTCGGGCTTGGGCCCTCGGGACCCCAGGTGATCGAGGGTTGGCATGGCGTGCCCTACGGCAAGCCGCTCACACGGACCAAGGAATATATCGAGATCATTCGGCGGATCTGGGCGCGCGAGGAAAAGCTCGTGTTCTCCGGGGAGCACTACCAGATTCCGAATACGGGTGCGGGCACGACCGGTCTGGGCAAGCCGCTCAAGAGCATCCTGCACGGCGATCCCTCGATCCCGATCTACACGGCTTCGATCAGTCCGAACGGGCTCGAATGTGCGGCTGAAGTCGCGGACGGCGTGATCCCCATGATGTACGACCCGGATCGCTACAAGGAGCTGTTGCAGCCGAGTCTCGAGGCGGGTTTCGCCAAGGCCGGTGGCGGCAAGGGGCTTCACGACTTCGACGTCATGGCATCCTGCACCGTGATCGTTTCTGACGATGTCGACAAGGCGATGGGTCCGGTCAAGGCGAATCTCGCTCAATATATCGGGGGCATGGGCGCGCGGGACAAGAACTTCTACAACGATTATGCGAAACGCATGGGTTTCGAGGAAGCAGCGGTGAAGATCCAGGACCTCTTCCTGGGCGGCCAAAAGGTGGAAGCGATGGCGGCGGTTCCCGACGAACTCGTCGACGCGGTTCATCTCGTCGGGCCGAAGGACAAGATTCGGGACCGGTTGCAGGCGTGGAGGGAAGCGAACACGCGCGGCGAGATCGGAACGATGCAGATCGGTACCGCACAGCCGGAGGCGATCGAGCTCGTCGCCGAGGAAATGCTCTAGGCGAAACCGAAACGCGTGATCGTTGGAGGAAGGCGTGCAGGATAAAGGGGATCGGAGTCGAACGAGGCTCGAGCATTGGGCACTCGTGGCGGAGATCGGCGTCGGCGGCGTTCTGTTCGTTGCTTATCTGGCTCTCCAGCTCGGTGACAACGACAAGCTCCTTTGAAGCCAGGGCCATCACGACGCGTTGGAGTTGATGCAGCGCCCGATCGAGATGCTGGTCGAGAACGAGATCCTGGCAGGGATCCTGATCGATTGTGATCGGAATCCTGGCGGAAGTACCGAGGCGAATTGGGCGCGCTGCGCCAACTTCTATTTCATTCACCTGAATGGCTGGGAATACACCTATTACCAGTACCGAGACGAAGCGATTCCAGTGGAATTGTGGCGTGGGGCCGATGACTATTACGAGGGGATGGTCTCGGCGACCCCGGGTTACGCGCGGGTCTGGGAAGAGATGTCCAGCGCGTTCGATGGGCCCTTTCGAAGTTATGCCGAAGGGCATGTCTCGGTGAACTCGCGCTATCGGAAGGCCGCTGCGGTCGGGGCCGCAGCCACGCCTTAGGTCGATCCGGACCGCAGATCGCCATCGGCTGATTTCAGCCGATGAGTTCGATTTCGACCCTCTCGAGGGGGTCGGGATCGGGCGCCGTGTCCTTTGGCGAAAAGATCAGCGCCTTTGCATCTTCGAGCACCATATAGGCGCTCGGGACCAGGAAGAGGGAGATCGTCGAGCCGAAGAGCACGCCGAAGCCCAGCGAGGTCGCCATTGGGATCAGAAACTGGGCGGAGACGCTGCCCTCGCGCAGGATCGGCGCGAGGCCGACGAAGGTGGTCATCGACGTGAGCACGATCGGCCGGAAGCGCGCCACGCCGGCACCGCGCACGGCCTCCTCGAGCCCGAGCCCACCGGCGCGTTGCTCGTTGATATAGTGGACGAGTACGAGGCTCGAGTTGACGACCACACCCGTCAGCGCCACGAAGCCGAAAACCGACATCATCGAAAAGTTGAAGGATTGATCCGTGAAGATTTCGCGGGCGAAGAACATGAACCAATGTCCCACGATCGCCCCGACCAGGCCGAAGGGGATCACGGCCATGATGATCAGCGGCTGTATATACGAGCGCAGCGGAATCGCGAGCAGCGCGTAGATCAGGAAGAGCGCGATGACGTAATTCCACAGGAGGCCGGTGAAGCTCTCGCTCTCCTCCGCTTGCTCGCCTTCGAGGGCATAGGTCATGCCGGGATAGTCGGCGAGAATCAGCGGTAGAAATCCGCTTTCGAGCCCCGCGATGATGTCGCCGGGGGCGACCTGCTTGACGTTCACGTCGGCGGTGACGTGGATGACGCGGTTGCGATCCGCGCGTTTGATCGTCGCATAGCCTCGGCCGAGTTCCGCGCGGGCGACGGCGTAGAAGGGGACCTCGCCTCCGTTGGGTGTGCGGATCCGAAGATCTTCGAGGTCGGCGAGCGCGCGGCGGGCATCGTTGGGGTAGCGGACCATCACGCGGATATCGTCGCGGCCGCGTTGGATGCGTTGGGCCTCTTCGCCGTAGAAGGCCTGACGAACCTGCTTCGAGAGGTCATCCAGGGTCAAGCCTAGGGATTGGGCGGCAGGCAGGATATCGAGCTTCAGCTCCTGTTTGCCGGCTCGGAAGGAGTCGCTGATGTCGAAGACACCGAGTTTGTTGGCGAGTTCGGCCTTGAGCCGCTGCGAGGCCTCGACGAGTTGCTCGACGTCGTTGCTCCGCAATTGGATATCGATCGGGTCGCCGGCGCTGAAAAGGGCCGCACTGAAGGAGAGCTCGACGACATCCGGAATCGCGCCGGTGTTGTCACGCCAGCGGCGTTTGATCTCGGCCGCGCTGACCGGGCGGTGATCCCCGGATTGGATGGCCATGCTGACTTCGGCGACGTGGCTTCCGTTCGGACCGGGTTGCGCCCCGGGCCCGGAGCCCCCTGAATTGGGCTGCTGGCCGACCGAGAAGAGGATATGTCTGACCAGGGACTCGCCATCGACCGCGAGGCCTTCCGCGTCCATCTCGTTCTGGGTTTGGTAGGCGGAGTCGACGAGCTTGCGGGCCGCGCGTTCGGTCGCTTCGACCGGAGTGCCCTGAGGCATCACGATCGACGCGGTCACATAATCGCTCTCGATCGGCGGGAAGAACGAGAAATTCATCTTGAAGCTGCCGATCCCGAAGGCGGCGGTGGCGAAGGCGATGAGCAGGATGCCGATGCCGCCGGCGATGACCGAGTAGCGGTTGGCGAGGGCCCGATCGAGCGCGGGTCGGTAATGATCGGTGGCGAGTCGGCTGAGGCTCGTTGACGTCGTCGTCTGGAAACTCTTCCAGCGCGCCTGGAGCGAACCCGGGCGCGCGCGTTTCCGATCGACGCTCGGTTTCATGTGTCCGAGATGGGCGGGCAACACGAATTGGGATTCGATGACCGAGAAGATCAGGCACAGGACCGCCGAGAGGCCGATCACGCTGAAGATCTGCCCCATGCCCCCCGGCGCGAAGATCATCGGGCCGAACGCGGCGATGGTCGTGAGGACCCCGAAGATCACGGGGATGGAGACCTCGCGGGTTCCGGTGATCGCTGCTTCGAGGGGATCTTCCGCATTCTCTTGATGGCGATGGACGTTTTCACCGACGACGACGGCATCGTCGACGAGGAGCCCGAGGACCATGATGAAAGCGAAGAGCGAAATGACATCGATCGAGGCGTCCACGTAGGGAAAGAGGAAGAGGGCGCCGAGGATCGAGAGCGGGACACCGATGCTCACCCAGACCGCGAGCTTGAGCCGCAGAAAGAGAGCGAGCACCACGAAGACGAGCACGAAGCCGCCCATGCCGTTGCGGATGAGGATATCGAGTCGGTCGTGGAGGGTCTTGGCGGAATTCTCCCAGACCGTGAGCGTCAGGCCTTCGGGAAGAGTGGCGCGAAGTTCTTCGAGATGCGCCTGGACCGCGTCGGCCAGGTCGAGGACCTTCTGGTCGCCGACGCGAAAGGTCTTGACCGACACGGCGGGCTTGCCGTCGAAGATCGCGTAGCGGTCGTCTTCGTCGAAGCCATCGATGATCGTGGCGATATCCGACAGGAGCAGCCGGGTGCCGTCGGGTTCGGTTCGCAGCACGATCCGTTCGAAGTCGGCTCCGAAATAGGCCTGGCCCTTCGTGCGCAGCAGGATTTCACCGCCGCTGGTCTTGATCGAGCCGCCGGGTCGATCGAGGGAGCCGCGCCGGACGGCTGCCACGACTTCGTCGAAGGTGAGCCCGTGTCGGCGCAGCGTCTGCTCGGCGACTTCGATCGAGATCTCATATTCCCGCGCGTTCTGGAGTTCGACCTGGGTCACTTTGGGCAAGGCCGCGATCGAGTCCCGAATCCGTTCGCCGAAGACCTTGAGGGAGTGTTCGGAAGCATCGGCGCTGACCGCGATCTGGAGAACGGTTCGGCGAATCTCGACGTGGCTGACGATCGGCTTCTCGGTTTCATCGGGGAAGGTTGTGATCGAGTCGACGGCGTTCTTGATTTCCGAGAGCGCCCGGTCGACGGGATATCCGGTCATGAGTTCGGCGCTCACTCCGCATGCGCCCTCGGCTGCAGAAGACGTGATCTGCTCGATCCCGTTCAGACCATTGATCTCTTCCTCGATTCGGATACAAACGCCCTGCTCGACCTCTTCCGGGGCCGCTCCGAGATAGGTCACCGCGACGGAGATGATATCCACGTTGATATCCGGGAAGGTCCTCTGTTGAATCCGCGGAAGGCTGACGAGTCCGCCGATCAACATCAGCGCCATCAGCAGATTCGCTGCGACGTGATTGCGGGCGAACCAGGCGATCGTCCGATTCATTGCGCGCTCTCGGGTGCTGCCGCCTGCGCGTCGAGTCGAGCCGCGCCCTCGCCACTGACCACACGTACTTGCATCCCGTCGATCGCGGCGTCGAGCGGCGATGTGCAGATGCGCTCGCCGGCTTCGAGACCGCCGCCGACCACTATCCGATCCCGTTCGGTGCGCAGCAGATCGATCTCACGGAAGCGGATGCGATCCTCCGCGTCGACGATGTAGATCTGGTTTCCCGGCCGCAACGCGTTTCGGGGCAGGACGAAGGCCTTCTCGAGAAAGAGTCCTTCGATCTCTGCTTCGACGAAGAGGCCGATCGCCAAGGGCGCGCTCCGCTCCGTCTCGAGGCCGAAGGGGTCGGCGACACGGGCGACGAGACGGACCATTCGGCTGTGCGGATCGAGCTCGGCCTCGGTGCGAACGAGCCGACCCTCCCAGCGATGTGAACGGCCGGCGAAATCCGCTCTGAGTTCGACGCGCGCCCCCGTCGGTGCACCGTTCTCGTCGATCTCTTTCGATTTCGGACCCAGCGGGATATCGAGATAGGCGAGCTCACGGTCGGGCAGGGGGAGTCGCACCTCGGCGAAATCGACGGCGTAGATCTGCGCGATCGGCGTACCGCGATTCACGAACTGGCCGACATCGACGCTTTCGTTCAGCACGCGGCCTCGATAAGGCGCGCGGATCGCCGTCCGGTCGAGGTCGCGTGCGGCGCGTTCGAGTCGCGCTTCGGCTTCGCGCAAGCTCGCCTCGGCGATTCGATAGGCGTTCTCGGCGTCATCGATGCGTGATTCGCTCGCGATCGACTGGCTCGCGAGGCGGCGCTGGCGTTCGAGTTCCTTCTTGGTGCGGCCGTACTCGCTCTCGGCACGGGCGACCTGCGCTCGAGCGGCCTCGCGATCGACCCGGTAGTCGGCGGTGTCGACGCGGGCCAGCAGGTCCCCGGCCTCGAAGAATCCACCCGCCGCCAGCGACCGGGAGATCTCGATGATCTCGCCCGAGACCTGGGGAATCAGGTCGCTCTGCGTTCGAGGCGAGACGGCGCCATTGGCTGAAACGGTGAAGCGAAAAGGAGTCTCTGCAGCTCGGGCGATGCGGACCAGGGGGGCCATGTCCTGGCGGGGCCGCTCTTCCGGTCTTCGCTGAGCCAGAAAGAGGATCGTGGTCACCAGCAGGGCGGCGCCCAGAATCAGCAGGGGCTGGAGCTTCGACGATCGCATCAGGGCCTTTCGAGGTCGGCGCGTAGCCTGCGTCGCAGGCGCCATTCAGCGAACTGGGCGCGGCGACTCCGCTTACCGGGACGAGCGAGATTCCTTCGACGATCCGGGTAGTTCGACGCATTCAAGTCCCCCGGAAATTCATCGGTCGACGGATTCCAACGAGCGGACGCGAGCCCGGGGAGGCTAGGAAGTGGCCCAACGGGTGTCAATCGACGCGTGCGGAGCGGCCCAGCCGCCGAAAGGGGGCGACTCGACTAGAATGGCGCACGAGGAGCCCACGCATATGCCCGCTGACCAGACCCAGCAGTCCGCGACGGGGATCCATTTCAGGACCTGCCCCCTCTGTGAAGCCACCTGCGGTCTGGCGATCGAGGTCGAGGGCGATCGGGTCGTTCGGGTCCGGGGCGATGCGCAGGATCCCTTCAGCCGGGGCTTCATCTGCCCCAAGGGATCGACCCTGGGCGAGCTGCATCACGATCCCGACCGGCTTCGCGGGCCACTGGTTCGTCGCGACGGACGGCTCGAGGAGGCGACCTGGGATGAGGCCTTCGCGGCGATCGAGGCGGGGCTCGGCGCCGTTTTCGAGGAGCACGGTCGAACGTCTCTGGCGTTGTTGCTCGGCAATCCCGTCACGCACCATCTCGCGCCCGCGCTCTATGTCGGTCCGCTCGTACGCGCCTGTGCCACACCCAATTTTTTTACCGCCTCGACCGTCGACCAGATGCCCCAGCACCTCGTATCGGGACTGCTCTGGGGCGATTCGAACGTCTTCCCGATTCCCGATATCGATCGCACGGATCATCTGCTGATGCTTGGTGCGAATCCCCTGGTCTCGAATGGAAGCCTGATGACCGCGCCCGATTTTCCGGGCCGCTTGAAAGAGTTGCCCAGACGGGGAGGGCGCCTGGTCGTCGTAGATCCGCGTCGCAGCGAGACCGCCGCGCGGGCCGATGAGCACATCTTCATCAAGCCGGGGACGGATGTCTTCTGGCTGGCGGCGCTGGTGCAGACGCTCTTCGCGGAGGGTCTGGTTTCGCTCGGCCGGTTCGAGCCCTTCGTCGCCGGGCTGGACGAGATCCGCGAATCGGTCGCGGACTTTACACCGGAACGCGTCGCGCCGATCTGTGGCGTCGACGTCGAGACGACCCGTCGTGAGGCGCGGGCCCTGGCGGGGGCCGCGGCGGCCGCGGTCTACGGCCGAGTCGGCAGCCATACCGTCGAGTTCGGAACCGCCACCGCATGGATGACGGCGGTTCTCAACCTCCTCACGGGTAATTTCGATCGGTCGGGTGGCGTCATGACCTCGTCGCCGATCACCTCGCGCATCGACGATGGGGAGCCCGGAGGTGGAGGCTATCGGATCGGTCGTTGGAAGAGTCGGGTGAACGGGCATCCCGAGGTGAACGGTGAATTCCCGGCGGCGAGTCTCGCGGAGGAGATGGAGACCCCTGGAAAGGGGCAGATCCGCGCGGCGATCACGGTCGCGACCAATCCCGTCCGTTCCTATCCGAATAGCGAACGTCTCGATCGAGCCTTTGCCCATCTCGACTTCCATGTCGCCTTCGACATCTATGTGAACGAGACGACACGGCACGCGGACGTGATCCTGCCGGCGCCCTCCACCCTCGAGGAGGAGGCCTACGAGCTGACTTTCATGGTGAACGCGATCCGCAGTTTCGCAAAATATGCAAAGCCCGTTTTCGAGCGTGAGGGACCGTCGGAGGCCGATCTCTTCGCGCGACTCGTGCTGGTCCTACGGGGCGAGGGCGCAACGGCTGATCCCGAGATCCTTCATGATGAGCTCGTGGAGGAAGCGGTCGGGGCCTTGCTCGATCCCGCGCGGGACGCGCCGGGCGATCTCGATCGGGACGAAATCATGAGGGCGCTCGAGGCTTTATCACCGGTCGAGAAACTCCTCGACCTGAAGCTGCGCACGGGCTGGCAAGGCGATCTCTTCGGCCGGCGATCCGGTGGTGTGTCCCTCGCCAAATTGGCAGAGCATCCCCACGGCGTCGATTTCGGTCCGATGGTCGAGCGCTTCCCCGCCCGCCTGAAAACCGAGTCCGGAAAATTCGAGTTGGCTCCGCAAGTTCTGGTCGAGGATTGGGCGCGGGTCCACTCGCGCCTCGAAGCCCCGCTCGCAAGCGATGGACTTCTCTTGATCGGCCGCCGCCATCTGCGTTCCAATAATACGTGGATGCATAATATCGAGACGCTCGTTTCGGGTCGATCGCGGTGCACGCTGCTGATCCATCCCGGGGACGCCGAGCGACTCGGGCTCGCGAAGGGTGCGTTTTGCGAAGTGCGCTCGCGGGTGGGTTCGCTTCGGGTCGAGGTCGAGACCAGCGAGGCGATGATGCCCGGAGTCGTTTCGCTCCCCCATGGCTGGGGCCACGATGTCGCTGGGCTGCGCATGGAGGTCGCTGCGCGTCACGCGGGCGTCGCGAGCAATCTTCTGACCGACGATGGCGTGATCGATCGCGCGAGCGGAAACGCCGTCTTGAACGGGATCCCGGTCGAGGTCGTCGCCCTCGCCTAGCAGGGCGCGGAAAAACGCCGATGTCTGCCTTGCCAGGCGTCCCCGTCTGGTGGGCGCCCCTGCTCTGGACTCGTTTCCTCGCACGGCTGGGCCGCCGAGGCAACCAGCGCGACCGTCAGCGCGCCGAGTTGAGCCAGAGCATGACACGGCGCACGGCTGGGCGGCCTAGCAAGGCAGACATCGGCGTCTTTCAGCGCCTTGCTAGCGGATCACGCCTTCGCTTCGAAGCGCATCGAGGTCGGCCTGCGAGAGTTCGAGATCCGTGCGCAGCAGGCTTTCGGTGTGTTCACCGATCAGGGGCCATTTATCGGCGGGCCCTTCCGGGCTCCCCGAGAACTTGATCGGGTTGCCGTGGACGCGCACCGGCTCGTCACGGCCCTCAACGGGGATTTCGCAGATCATGTCATGGGATTGCACGTGGGGATCCGTGAGCAGGTCGTGACCTTCGTAGCTCGGTCCTGCGACGACCCCTCCCTCGGCGAGCCGGCGGCTGGCTTCGAGTTTCGTCAGATCCTTCGCCCAGGCTTCGACCGCCGGCCGGACCACGCCCTCGATATTCTCACTCCAGCCCTCGCGCGTCGCGAAGCGTTCGTCCTCGAGCCATTCGGGGTGGCCGATGAGCTTCACGAAATTCTCGAATTGATGTTCGCGACCGACCTGGATCACGAAGAGTCCGTCGCTTGCGGAGAAGGTCTGCAGGATGCCCGGCCAGGCGGCGATGCTCGCGTCGTGGACGCCGATCGAAGGGCCGAAGGCGACCATATCCATGATCGAAATCATGGCGTCGAGCATCGCGACGTCGACCTTCTGGCCCCGCCCCGTTCGTTCGCGGCCGTGCAATGCAGCGAGCAGGCCCACCATCGCGAAGAGCCCCGTTCCGATATCACCGATCGCCCCGGCGACGCCGATATTGGGCCGTCGTCCCGGTTCCGGTCGAAAGGAATAGAAGCCGCTCATCGCCTCGGGGACGCAGGCGTAGGCGGGCCAGCTGCCATAGGGCGTTTCGCGCAGGGAACCGAAACCCGAAACCGCGACATAGACGAGCGCCGGATGGATCTCGGCAAGCGTTTCGTAGCCGATCCCGAGTCGCTCCATCGTGCCCGGCTTGAAATTCTCGACGACGACGTCGTAGCTCGGAACGAGCCTTTTGAAGAGTTCGCTGCCCTTCGGGTTCTTCAGATCGATCCCGAGACTTCGCTTGCTCAGATTATTGCGAAGGAAGGTCGCGCCCGGCTCCGAACCATCGACGTCGCGGATCGTCGGCGCGCTCGCACGTCCCGACTCTCCACGTGTCGGATGTTCGACCTTGACGACGTCCGCGCCCATGCGAGCCAGCAGCTGAGTCCCAAAGGGCATCGCCTGCATCTGTTCGACAGCGAGGATGCGAACGCCTTCGAGCGGTTGAGATTGATCTTCGGGCATGGGAGTCTCCGTCATCGGTCGAGTTCGAGTGTGATTCAGTGTCCGCGATCCCGAGTGGAATGCCTAACGATCGGATCGCCCGAGGCCGAGTTCCTGCAGGATCTCTTGTGTGTGTTGTCCGTGGGTCGGCGCCGGTCGATCGAGATGAGTGGGTGTCTCCTCGAAGCGCGCGGCTGCGCGCGGCTGGCGAATTCGACCAGCGACCGGATGGTCGGTTTCGAAGAGGAGTCCGCTCTGTTTGACCTGCGGATGTTGGATGATCTGCGAGAGCGGGAGGATCGGAGCGCAGGGCACCTGCTCCGCATCGAGTCGCTCCATCCATTCCTCGGTCGTACGCTCCTTCAGCGCTCCAGCGGTCTGATCGAGTCGCTCCTTCGCGTAGGCGACGCGACCACCGGCGGTCTTGAAACGTTCGTCCTCGAGCCATTCGGGATGGCCGACGGCGCTCGTCAGGCCCTTCCATTCCGAATCCGAAACGGCGCCGGTGGTCATGAAACCGTCCTTGGTCTCGAAGACGAGGTCCTGGGCCAATGCGTTGCGAGGCATGTCGACCTCACTGCCGACGAATGTTTGTCCCGCATAACCCTCGGGCCAGGCGAGCGAGATCATCGCGTCGAGCATCGAGAGCCTGACATGCTGCCCCCTGCCCGTGCGTTCGCGTGAGAGGAGCGCTGCCGTGATGGCCTGGGCGGCGGTGATCGCGGTGATTTTGTCGGGAATCACGACGCGCATCATCTTGGGGCGACCCCGGCCGCGATCGCCCTGAATGGTCGCGAGGCCGGAGAGCGCCTGGATTACCGGATCGTAGACGCGCTTGCCCGCGTAGGGTCCGGACTCGCCAAAGCCGGAGATCGACACGTAGATCAGGTCGGGTTTGATCGCGCGAAGATCCTTGGCGCCGATGCCCATGCGATCGACGACGCCGGGCCGGAAATTCTGTACGACGACGTCGGCGGTCTCGACGAGCTTCTCGAAGGCGGCGCGGTCGGCGGGTTCATTCTTGAGATCGAGGGCGATCGAACGTTTGTTCCGGTTGGTGGTGGCGAAGGTGGCGGTGATCCCGTCGCGCGGCGCGCCCAGCAGGCGGACGAGGTCGCCTACGCCGGGCGCTTCCACCTTGATCACGTCGGCGCCCTGGTCGCCGAGCAGACAGGTCGCCATGGGGCCGGAGATCATGGTCGTGAGGTCGACGATTCGATAGCCATCGAGGGGACCGGGCATGGAAGCTCCTGAGGCGGACCACGGAGGCTAGCAGCCCATAGGCTCAGATCCGATATCCGACGTGGGTTCGAAATCGGGTATTCTCGAATCATGAGTCAAGCCCCGCCCGCTTCCGAAGCCAACGCCGACCCGCCCCATGGGTTCGTGAAGCCGCCGCTGCCCTCGGGCCTCGTCGCCTTCGTGAAACGCGATTGTCCGACCTGTGAGGTGGTCGCCCCCGTGCTCGTCGCCCTCGCCGAAGGGCTCGCCGCGCTCCCGGAGCCGGTTGGGCTGACGGTCTACACCCAGGACGATCCCGCGTTCCCCGCGAATGTCGAGCGGGTCGATGATCGGGACCTCTCGGTTTCCTGGCATCACGAGATCGAGGCCGTGCCCACGCTGATCCGCGTCGAGTCGGGTCGCGAGGTCGAGCGCGTGCTCGGCTGGCACCGCGAAGAATGGGAGGCGATCAGCGGTGTCGAAGGATTGGGCGAGGGCTTGCCCGATTTCCGCCCGGGATGTGGCTCGCTCTCGGTGGATCCCGCCCACGCGCCGCAGCTCGCGATCCGCTTCAGCGGATCGAAGCTCAAGGCGCGACGTGTCGAGGTCGCGAGCCTCGAGGACGAACAGGAGGCCTTCTTCGATCGGGGTTTTACCGATGGCCTTCCGATCGTTCCGCCCACCGAGGCGCGGGTGCTCGCGATGCTCGAGGGAACGACGCGTTCTCCCGACGAAATGGTCGCGATCGTTCCGCCCGATCTCGCGCCCTGCAGTGTCGAGAAGGTGGCGATCAATGCGGTGATGGCGGGTTGCAAGCCCGAATATCTGCCGATCGTGCTCACCGCGGTCGAAGCCGCATGTACCGACGAGTTCAATATCCATGGCCTATTGGCGACGACGATGTCCGCGGGGCCCGTGCTCGTCGTGAACGGACCGATTCGAAAGAGGATCGGGATGAACTCGGGCAAGAACGTATTCGGCCAGGGCAATCGCGCCAATAGCACCATCGGCCGCGCGCTCCAGCTGGTCATCCGCAATGTCGGAGGGGGACGGCCCGGCGAAGTCGATCGCGCCACCCTCGGCAATCCGGGCAAGGTCGGCTTCTGTTTTGCGGAGGATGAGGAAGGCTCTCCCTGGACGCCGCTCTCCACGAGCTTCGGCCACGAAGCGGGCGTCGATACGGTCATGCTCTTTCCGGGCGAGGGGCCGCGGACGATCGTCGATCAGCTTGCGCGGGAGCCCGAGCCGCTCGTTCAGGCCTTCGCGGCGGCCATGAAGACGATGCTCACACCCAAGATGGTGCTGGCCTTCGACGTGATCCTGGTGGTCTCGCCGGAACATTCGCGCATCTTCCGAGAAGCCGGCTGGTCGCGCGAGGATCTCCTGGCGAAGCTGCACGAGGTGACCCTGATGAATGGAGACGATCTCGTGCGCGGTGCCGGCGGAATCGCCGATGGTCTGCCCGAAGCCGTTCGCGGCCAGCAGATCCCGAAATTCAAGCCGGGCGGGATCCATATCGTGCATGCTGGTGGCGGTGCGGGGCTCTTCTCTGCGATCATTCCGGGGTGGGCCAATGGCGAATTGGGGAGCGCGGCCCTCTGTCGGGAGATCACCTCGTGATCCCTTCGAGCACGATTCTTTTCGGCAGGGTCGCTCCTGACAAGAAGCAAGGAGAGCCATCGTGAGTATTCTTCTCGACCCGTCGAACGAACGGATTCAGGCGGAGCGCGAGCGCGCTGCGCGGCTCGCTTCCCTCGATGGCAAGACGATCGGGTTGCTCGATATCGCGAAGACCCGGGGCGATATCTTCCTCGATCAGCTCGAATTGCGACTCGCCGAGCGCGGCGCGAATATCGTCCGTTATGCGAAGCCGACCTTTACCAAGCCCGCCCCGGTCGATCTTCGGCACGAGATCGCCGAGCAATGCGATGCCGTCGTCGAGGCGCTCGCGGATTGAGGTAGCTGCGCGTCGTGCAGTGTGCACGACATGGTCGATCTCGAGGATCGCGGGCTCCCCACCGTCTTCGTCTCCACCGTCGAGTTCATCGACGGCGCCGACGCGCAAGCCAGAGCGCTCGGGACGACGCCGAGTGCGGTCTACGTCGAACATCCGATCCAGGATCGAACGGATGACGAGATGCGGACGATCGCGGACAAAGCGGTCGACGAGATCGTTTCGCGGATCGTACTGAACTAGCGCGCGGGCGTTCGTGTGACCCGGGCCCCCACCGATCGGGCGGGCCCGGGGATCACCCAAAGCGCATCGACTCCCCGGAATACGCCGGTGTGATGCCAGTGCAGCGCTTCGTCTGCGAGCCGGAGCTCCGGGAGCCTCTCGAGCAGCACCTCCAGCATGACGCGCGCCTCGAGCCGGGCCAGGCTCGCGCCCATACAGAAATGCGCACCCATCACGAAGGAGAGCGGGGCCGGTGGAGCCGGTTCCCGGATCCAGCGCGCGGGATCGAAGCGATCCGCGTCGGGATAGGCCGCGGGATCGCGATTGGCGGCGGCGAGCCCCACGAAGATTCCTTCCCCGGGCGGGATCGTCACGCCCGCGAGCTCCATCGGCTCCGAGAGCATGCGCCCGACCAGATGCGTGGGCGTCTCGAAGCGCAGGAACTCCTCGACGACGGCGGTCGAAGATGGGGTCCCGGACCGGATCGCATCCATCAGCTCTCGATTCGGCAACAACGCCGTCATGCCATTGGCGAAGAGATCCCGCGTCGTCCGGTGGCCCGCGGAATAGACGGTCGCAGCGAGTGAAAGCAGTTCGCTTTCGCTCAGCCGGTCGTCGCCCTCCGCTACGGCCAGCAGCGCGCTCAGCAGGTCGTCCTCCGGTTTCTGGCGCCGCGCCTCGATGATCCCGCGAAGCGTGGCATGCATCTCTTCCGCCCCGGAGATCGCGTCGGCCATCTCCTGCGAGCTGTTGCCCGTTCCGAGGAGCTTCGAAACGCGGGTCGAGAGATGAGTCAGTCGATCGCGATATTCGAGCGGCACACCGAGCAATTCAGAAATCACGAGTGAAGGAATTTCGTGCGCGAAGGCGGGCAGCAGGTCGATCGGCTTTTCGCCCGAAAGGGGCGCGATGAGTTCGCGGCAACGCTCTCGGATGAAGGGTTCGAGCCTCGAAGTCCGGCGCGGTGTAAAGGCCTTCGAAATCAATCCACGAACGCGAGCGTGTCGCGGCGGATCGAGGAAATTCACCCGATGGCTCATCTCCTCCCGGGCTGCACCCGGCGGGAGTCGCGCGCGATATCCATCGGCGAGGAACCCCGATCGTGTCGTCGGGCTTCGAAGCAGCTGCGTGGCTTCCGCGTGCCCGAGAATCAGCCAGGCCCCGCCGATCTTCTGAACGGGTCCATCGCGCCGGGCGATCTCAAAGAGGACATAGGGGTCCTGTTCTCCGTTGAGGGCGAAGATTTTCGCGCCCGGGGGTTGACTCTTCATCATGAAATCCGATCCGCCAGGAGGTTCTGCCAGCGGGGTGTGAGCTAACCGGCGTCGCCCAAGACCTTTCCCCTCAGTTCCGATTCGCCGACCTTCACGTCGAGCCAGTCCGCGCTCAGCTGAGCCCATTTGAGGGCCTGGTCGCGGCTCATGTCGTCGATCCGGTCGAGGTGGGCGAGTACGAGCTTGACGCCGTCGGGGTTCATGCCGGCGATGCGGCTCGCCATTTCGAGTGCGCCCGCCTCGAGTTCTTCGCTCTCGAAGACCGCGCTCGCGAAGCCGATGCGAAAGGCTTCGTCGCCGTCGATGACGCGCCCCGTGAGCAGCATCTCTTTGGCGTTCGTGACACCGCACTCCCGCGCCCAACGCGTGCTCGCTCCCCAGGCGCCGAGCCCGGTCCCGAGCTTGGTGAGGTGCCAGTCGCTGATCTGGGCGCTTCGACCGACGATCCGGAAATCACAGGCGAGGGCGATCTCGCCGCCACCGGTCGTACAGATGCCGTCGATGACGGCGATCGAAGGCTTCAGGAGGTCATCGATCCGATTGGTGAGTGCGAAGCCCTGTTCTTCGGTCACGCCCTTTCCGTCGGCAAAGGCCTGGACGTCGACGCCGGCGCTGAAGCAGGGGCGGCCATCCGGGCGCGGCGTGCCACGAATCAGGAAGACGCGGATGCCGGGATCGTCATTGATCTCTTCGACGGCGGCGGCGAGTTCGTCGAGGAGGGGACCCGAGAGCGCGTTCAAGCGTTTGGGGCGATCGAGGGTGACGAGGGCTATTCCATCGGCTCGCTTTTCGAGGTGGATCGTTTCGAAGGGGGTCGGACTCATGGGATTTCCTCTCGCTGTGGACCGGTGTTATTCGAGCAGATTCTTTCGGAGCGACTCGCGCTCTTCCTCGGTCACGCCGAGACCGTGTGAGAGGTAGCTGTCGAAGTCGCCCCAATCCTCGGTGACCGCGTTCAGGGAGGACTGGATATATTCCTCTCTCACCCCCACGAGTGGAGCGAGGGCTTCGTGCCAGAAATCGTTTCCGATCTTACGCTGCCGCTCGATGATCTCGTCGCCGGCACGATTGCTGAGCAGGTATTGCTCGATCACCTGGTCCTCGGGCACGCCGAGCGAGAGCAGCACGACGGAGCCGGCCCAACCCGCGCGGTCCTTGCCGGCGGAGCAATGGAAGAGGGCCGGTACGTGATCCGCCCGGGCGAGCGCCTTCAGGAAGAGCGTATAGGGTTCACGGCGCTCGCGGACGAGTCCGGCGGCGGATTCGACCATCATCTGCTCTGCCTTGCCGTCGCCGAAAAGACCGTCGAGGTCGTCGGGGGTGGTGCCCACCATCAGCGCGCGGATATCCGCACCCCGGGCGGGGTCGGGCATGGGGAGCAGCACGTTCTGCGCCGTACTGGGCAGGCGATCGCGTCCTTCCTGCTCGATATCCCTGTCGGTCCGGAAATCGAAGATCCGCCGCAGGCCGAAGGCTTCGAGCTTCTCGACGTCGGAATCCGATGCATCGCTGAGATGCCCGCTGCGAAGAAGTCGACCCCGGGCGAGGCGACGTCCGTCGTGGGTCGTATGTCCTCCCATGTCGCGAAAATTGGCGATTCGGTCGAATGCGAGTTCGGGGAGGGCACGAAAATCGGTCACGGAGGGGCTCCTTGCTTCGAAGCGTCGCCGCCGAGCAGAGCGATCGGCGCGGTTCGGATCATAACCCGACCGGGATCGGCCGCATGCGGCGCGGCGGCGCGGATCGGGCCGATCTTCCAGATGAAATGGCGGCTTTCCAAGCCGGCGGTGGGCTCGTAGACTGGCGGGCCCGGGAGGATCCGGAGATCGAATCGAGGAGATGGACGAGATGGGACGCTGGAGCCGTGAGGAACTCGAGGACGCTTTTCAGAACTTTCAGGAGACGGCGCTCGAGGCCGGTAACTCTGGGGATTGGCGCGCCTGGGCGGATCTGTTCACCGAGGATGCGACCTATATCGAACATCATTATGGCGAGTTCGGCGGCCGCGAGGCCATCTACAATTGGATCCAGAAGGCGATGTCCGAGCCGATCAATCGCGAGATGCGCCATTTCCCGATCGACTGGTACACGATCGATGAGGACAAGGGTTGGATCATCGCGAAGGTCTGGAACCGCATGATCGACCCGGGTGACGGCAGCATCCATCAGGAATACAACATCACGATCCTGCGCTATGCGGGCAACATGAAGTGGTCCCACGAAGAAGACGTCTACAACCCGGTTCATTTCGGAAAGATGATCAAGGGTTGGATGCGGCGGAAGCAGGAGATCGAAGACAAGAAGGCTTGAGGCCGGCACCGCGCTCGATGAAGCGTCCCCTTGTCGTCCCCTTGTCTCCCTCTAGGCGATCTCATCTGCGGTCACGAGAAACTCGTCCAGCAGGAACTCGTCGTCGAGGTCGTTGATCTCGTATTCAACTTCGTCCCGCGTCGTGATCGTGGCCGCCTCGACGTAGGTGCCCTCGGGTTGCCAGCAGAAGCTCTCGGGCGAGGTGGACCAATCGGCCCCCTTTTCGAAGGCGAATTCTTCCCTCAAGCAGAGCTCGTGATCAGCGAATTTTTCCTCGGTGTCGTTTTCGCACCAGGCGGTGACGGAGCATTTGTCGCCCCCCCATTCGTCGAGTATTTCCCGGAGCGCGATCGCGACGTCTTTGGGTCGCGTGCCGGGCGCGAGGACGGAAAGGTCGAGAGCGGCACCCCGATCGATGCCCAGCGGCTCCCCTTCTCGCCCTCCGTTTCGCTGCCTGGGTAGTAGGCGGTTCGGATCTCGCGACTCACGCCCGATGCGATCTGCAGGGATAGGATCTGACTCTTGCCGGGGCTAAGGGCGCGCATGGGGAACTCCTCGGTGGAGCCTCGTGTTCACTCGAAAGGAGAGAACTCGTCGGCTCGGAGATGCAACCGGTGCGATGCTCGGCGGAAGCATCCGGTTCCCGGACGAGCGTGACTCGATGATGTGTCAGTATCGATTGATTGGGGAATATGGGGTTAGGCGAACCCGTCGGTGGGTCAGGTCGCCGAAGCCGATGACACGAGTTCGTGCCTGTCGCAGAGTCAGATGTGATCGTCAGATGTACTGGAGGAAGCTCTTTGGGTATTTCTGTTTGAGAGCGCGGAAGCCCAGGCAGATGGGATAGAGCAGCGCGAGCACGACCGCGGTGGCCACGTAGGTTTCGGTCAGGCCGCGGAGCATCATCCCGCCGGTGATCGAGATTGCGGAGCCACCGAGCAGGATGAAGTGGAGCATGTAGAAGAAGAGCGCCGTCTGCCCGAAGACGAGGAGCGGGTTCCAGCGACTGGCGGGCCCCGAGAGACGTCGCTCCAGGCGCATGAAGAAGACGAGCAGGAGCGCCATCAGCCCGAGTTCCATCAGGGTATAGACGAGCGCCGGCGGATATTTGCTCATATGAAGCCATTGGATGATCGAGGAGTCGTCCCGCAGGAGTCCCATATTCCCGTAGGCATTCTTGCTGCGAATGAACGCCCACACGAGCAGCGCGCTCAGACCGGAGAGGAGCAGCAGCTTCTCGGCTTCCTGGCGACCGTGTTCGTTGGCCGGCTGGGCGAGCAGGAAGCGACCAAAGGCCCAGCCGATCAGCATCATCGCCAGCCAATGGGTCATCGGGTAGAAGACGATGGCCGAATCCGAGAATCCCGCGACGAAGAAGAGCAACGCAGCGAGCGAATAACTGGGGTGACCCGGAGAGAAGGATTCCGCGATGGGGAAGAATTGGGTGAGCACATATTCGCTGCCAGCCAGCCAGCCGAGCCCGATCACGAGCAGCAGCGCCGTCGGCAAGCGGCGCAAGACGACCATCGCGATCATCGACGTCCCGATGGCGAAGAGCACCTGGAGCAGCGCGACGCCCTGACCCGCCAGCAGGCTGAGGATCGCCTCGCAGCCGAGCACCACCGCCGCGCGAATCAGGAGGTGGCGATCGAACTCGAGCTCGGGCATGCCCGCGGCACGCCGCTTTTCGAAGCTCATGGCGAGGGAAGTCCCAGAGAGGAAGAGGAAGGTCGGGGCGCAGAGGTGGGTAATCCAGCGCGTAAAGAACTGCGCTTCGTCCATGAACGTGCCGGGCTCCCAGAGCGGTCCCGTGAGATCGTAACTCGGCAGGTAGGCGGAGTCCGCATTCAGTCGGCCAGCATTCCAGGTCTGTGACGCGTGGTCGATCGCCATCAGAACCATGACGAAGCCGCGCATCCAGTCGATGGCGGCGATTCGAGTCGAGAGGGAAGTAGGCATCGGGCGCCGAGGATAGTCCCGTCCGCCGCCCGGCGCCGCCCGGGTCGTGTAGGCTCTGGGCGTGCGCGAATCCCGGTTGCCCTTCCACCTCAAGCTGATCTACGGACTCGGTGACCACTCGGTCAATGTCGCGCTCGTCGCGCTGACGATGATCTTTCCCTTCTATCTGACCGATATCGTCGAGATGCGGATCGGGCTTGCGGGGCTGGTGCCCCTGATCGGTCGCAGCATCGACGCACTCAGCGATGTCTTCATGGGCCGGCTCTCGGACCGCACACGCTGGAAGGCCGGTCGTCGCCGGCCCTATCTCCTGATCGGAGCCCTTCCCTTCGCACTCTCCTTCGCGGCGATCTGGCTCGTACCGGACATCGAGAGCACAGCACTCGAGTTCGCCTACTACGTCGGGATCTACGTGATGATCAGCATCAGCATGACGGTCGTCGCGGTCCCCTATCACGCGCTGCTGCCCGAGTTGACTGACAGCTATGACGAACGGACCTCACTCGCGACCTTCCGGTCCGTGTCGTCGCTTTTCGGCACGCTCCTGATCGCGCTCTGCTTTCGCCCTCTCGTCAGCTTTTTCGGCGACGAACGTTCCGCATGGGCGCTCGTTGGAGGGATTTTCGCGCTCTGGATCGCCTGGCCCTGGCTGCCGATCTGGTGGGTCACCTACGAGAAGCCCTCGAGACGGTCGGAGGACGAGCTCTCTTTACGGGCCTACCTCAGCGTGTTCATGGAGAACAAGAGCTTCCGCTTGCTGCTCGCCTTTTTCGCCCTCGGCCGTCTCGCGATCGATTTGCCCCTCGCGCTCTTCCTCCACTATTTCACCTACGTGATCGGGAGACCCGACTATTTCGCACCGGTGATGGTCTCCTTTCTGCTGGCGGCGATCTTCGCCATGCCCCTCTGGTTGCGCTTCGCGCGGGGGCGCGACAAATCGACCATCTATACCTATGCCTGTGCGGGCTGGGTGATCACCTTCGTGGGGCTCTTTCTGCTTCAGCCCGGGTGGCCGCTCTGGATCATGCTCGTCGTCGGTGCGCTCTCGGGAGCGGGATACTCGGCGGCGGACATGATGCCCTGGTCGATGGTGGCGGATATTGCGGACGAGGACGAAACGCGATCGGGAGAGCGCCGAGAGGGACTCTATGTCAGCGCCTTCACCTTCGTGCGAAAGCTGACGGGCGCGCTGGGTGTCGCTCTGGCTTTCGCGGTGCTCGACCGGGTCGGTTTCGAGCCGGGTGTCGAAAACTCGGACACGGTTCTCTGGGCGATTCGGGGTCTAACGGCGATCGTCCCCGCTCTCTTCATCGTGATCAGCGTCATCTTCGCGCGCCACTACACGCTGGGCCACGAACGTCACAAGCAGATCATCGAAGAACTGCGCCGTCGCCGCGCGGCTCGCGCGACGTCGGAGGCTTCTGTCTGAAGCCCGCCGGTCGGCGGATCGGTCATTTCATTGGATCGTGTCTGCGCTGCCACCGTCGATCCGCAGATTCGCGGCGTTGATATAGCGGGCTTTGTCGCTGGCGAGGAAGGCGATCAGATGACCGATATCCTCGGGGTCGCCGACGATGCCCGCCGGGTTCGGCATATTCCCCGCCGCGATCTTCTTTTCGAGCGTGGGCCAGTCGGTCGCTTCGCCCTCCCTCTCGGCGCGACGCCGGAACATCTCGCGGATCTCTTCGGTGGCGATGATGCCCGGGCTGACACAATTGACCGTGATCCCGGTATTCGCGAATTCCTTGGCGAGCGATACGGTCATGTTGATGAGCGCGGTCTTCGATGCGTAGTAGTGGGGCATGCGGGAGTTGGGGCGGACATAGCCAAAAGTGCTCAGGAAGATCACGCGCCCCCAACCGCGTTCGCGCATTCCCGGTGTCAGCGCCTGGATCAGTCGGACCCCCGAGAGAACGTTCTTGTGATAGATGTCGATCCAATCCGAGGTCGGGCTCTGCCAGCTTCCGCCCTCGGCGACGCCGTAATTGTTGACGAGGATATCGATCTCGCCGACGGATTCGGCGACATCGCGGGCCCCCTCGTCGGTGCGGATATCACCGGCGACCGCGTGGGCTTCGTGGCCTTCTTCGCGAATCGACTGGGCGACGCGCTCGGCCGCTTCCAGCTCGAATCCGTGGACCCAGACCGCGGTCCCCTCCCGGGCCAGCACGCGGGCGAGTCCTGCCCCCGTGCCGCGATAGCTGCCGGTGATGAGTGCGCGCTTCCCCGTGAGTTCCAGATCCATGTCGTTTCCACTCCCATTGCTCGGGGCGCTCGACCCGCCCGAGCGATACTAGCGCCTGCATCGGCGGTTCCGGCGAGCGAAACACGGCCCGATCCCGCGACGCCTGCCAAATTCAGGTGTCTCGGATCGGCTGACCACGAAGCGTGGCGGTGATTTCCGGAGAGGTAGCCAAGTGATTGACGGACAGGTCTTGAAAAACGTTAGGCCGCATGGCCGCTTTTCTCCGCGATTTCAGCGACTTGGCCACCGTATATGCCCGGGACGTGTCAAACAACCGTGAGTCATCATGAGTCAGCTTGATACAGAGTAGCCAGTCGAAATCACCTCGACCGGCACGGCCGCCATCTGTTCGTGAGCGCAAAGCCGCCCCACTCATAGCCCGCGCTTTGTTCTCGGCTTCCTGCGCTTCTGAGTTCGGTGCGGGGATGACCGGGCGTCGCCGCACTGAAAAGCATGGGCGGATGCCGTTTTAGCGACCGGCGGTCTGCTCGCAGAGCGTCCACCACAACGCGGTTAGCTCGGATGCCCGCTTCGCCGTCAGCAGGTCGGCCGCCGGGGTGCTGATCGCACGCTCGACGAGCTGCTCTTCGCCCAGGACCGGGCGCGGATCGATGTGACCCTGATCGATGAAGAACTGTTCGAGCTTGTCGGTCGCGTTCGAGCGGAATCCGCTGAGTCGATCATCATTGCGCTCCCGCAGCATTCCGATCAGTCGTCGCGCATCACCACTCAACTCTCCGGCGATCTCGACCACCTTGTCGATGAAGGTGGGCGAGACCGCACGGCTCGCCTCGATCTCGATTCGACCGACTGGCAGCCCCCGCCCTTCGCACCAGGCCAGGCAGAAGTTTTCGAAGAGATCGATGCGCGCATCGAGCTGCGCGCCGATCGGCCCATGCGCCTTGACCTGCTGCGCGAGCTTCGATTCTCCCGAGAGCAGGTGGCGGCATTGGCCCATCGTTGAAAGCCGCGCCTGCAGGATCTCATATAGAAGAGGGAGGTCGTCGCGCAATAGGTAATAGACGGGGTGCCCGAGGGCGTCGCCGCGGGGATCGAGGGGCGCCACCTCGATCGCCTGGCCGTACGCCTCGACCGTGAGCCCGTCGGGGTTTGGGACGGGGCGGAGCTCTGGCGCGTGCAGCTCGCTCTCGTCGGAGATGATCCCAGTCCCCCAGTGACCTGCTCCGAGGTCGATCGCATGGGGGAGGGTGCAGCCTTCTGCTTCGAACGCCCTGTGAAAGGCAGCAATATCGTTCGGGTCGTTGGTCAGGTAGAAAACCTGTCGTCCTTCGTCCGCGATCATGCGCGCCAGACTGCACGCGATGGCGTGGAAGCGCTCGGGATCGCTGTGGTCGAGCGCTTCATCGAGAAAGAGCGGCAGATCGGCTCCATGGGCGACATCTGCGGCGAAGGCGAGGCGTGCAGCCAGGATGAGCTGGGCGCGCGTTCCGTCGGACAGCTCGCTCAGCTTTTGTCCCTGCCCCGTTGCCTGATCGACCGCGTTGAACGATCCATTATCCTTCGGGTCGATGATCAGCTTGTAGCGCTGATGGGTAAAGGTTCCGAATCGCTCCATCGCGCTCTTGAGCACGCGCGGGCTCTGGTGCGTCTCGTGTTCGCGCTGCACTTCGCCGAGCAAGAAGGTTGCGGTCGTCGCATCGAGGAGTTGGTCGCGCTTGTCGCGCAGCGCGGTCAACGCCTCGTCGCGCGTCGCAATTGCGTCTTCGAGTACGTGTCCACTGCGGGCGTCGGTCGATCGCGTTTCGATGCTTCCGATTTCCTGATTGAGGTCGTCGAGCTTCTGCGACTTCGTTTCGAGGATCTCGCGCTGCTTTTCGAGATCTTCGATCTCCATTTCGGTGAGTGCCGCGTCGTTGCGGGCTTCGAGATCGTTCACCGCTCGCTTGATCGCCCCTTCGTGGTCGCGGATCTCGAGCACGAGGGCGCGATGTGTTTCGAGATCATCGAGCAGTCGCGTCAACCCCGGCCCATCGTCGACCCTGAGGTCGAGCGCTTCGAAGAGCTTCGTCTTGCGGGAGACGAGGCTGGCGACGTCCGCGTCGATCTTCTTGCAGCCTCGTCTCGCGGTCGCTTCGCCAGTCGATGCGGTCTGAAAATCGCGATTGCGTCGCTCGAGCGAGGCCAGCTGTGCGCGCGCCGAGATGCCATCGCCCGGACGAGTCTCGCCCTTGGTCGCGAAAAAAGACGCGATCGCATCGAGACGCTCGTTGATATGGACTTCGAGTTTTTCGCATTCCGCCTGCTCTGCTTCGAGCGCCGCCTGGGCATCGCGCAATTCGATCAGCATCCGCGCAAGGTCCACCATCTCTGCGGCGGGTCGGGAGGCATCGAGGCCGAGACTCTCGGCGAGCGCGCTGCGACGAGCCTGCAGTGTTTCCTTGATCCCTTCGAGATCTCCTTGCCGTCCCAAAAGTCCGACGCGATCGGTCGCGCGGCGATCGGCGCGGCGCCACTCGGAATCGAGCTTGGCCGACTCGTCTTCGAGCGCTGCAAGCCGGGTCGTCACGTCCGCGACCGACCAGCTCGCGGGCGCGGCGATCGACTCGGGGAAATCCTGCTCCGCCAACGCGCGGCGGTTGTTTTCGGCGGGCGTCGCGTTTTCGGCGCGAGAGATCAGCCCCGCGATCGCAAGACCGACCCCAAGGCCGAGCATCAACATGCCAGGCGTGACGAGAGACATGGCGAAGGCCAGAGCCAGGCCGACGACGGCGAGCGCACCCCCCGCGATCAACGACCACGAGCGTGGGGGCCACAGTTTCGCGTCCGCGCGGACCTCCGCGGGATCCGGAGCCCGAAGCCAGTCGCGCAGGGGAACGATCGCCCGCTGCAACGCGGCGACGCGCTGTTCTCCATCTTCGGGCCCATCGATCTCGGCGAGAATTGCGAGCCGTTCTTCGACCGCCGCACGCTCGGCGCCATACTTCTGGTCTTGTTGGAGCAGGTCGAAGAGATCGATGTCGCTCGCAAGCGTTAGATCGATCGTTGCATCCGGCTCGCCCCCCAGGTCGGCGCGCCGCCTTTCGACGGCCTGCTTCATCCCAGCGGTGCGCGTGCGCGCGGCGGTGAGGTCGCGTTCGAGCTGGACGAGTTCGTCGATTCGCAGGCCGAGGCCCGACAGGACCGAAGGATCGATGGCCTCGGCGAGGCCCGTACTTAGGCTCGCTTCGATCCACGAGGCGATCTTCGATTCCTCGATGTCCCGCGCGGTCTGCTTGCTCCCCAATTCGCCGTCGACTTCTTCGAGCCGCTCGCGCTCGCGCCCGTCGAGGCGCGCGATGGCAGCGGGCAGGTCTGCGAGCTTCCCGCGAGCAGTCGCGAGGTCTCCGCGGACCGTGTAGAGACCGATCGCCGCGTCAAGGTGATTGAGCCGTTGCCGTGCGGAGGCAGCGTTTTGTGACTCGGCCCGCAGCGCGTCCATCCGGTCTTCGTCGTCGCCCACTTGCGATTGCTTGCGCATGGCCCGGCGGATCGCATCCGCCGCGGCCTCGACGGCCTTCTTCTCTTTACTGCCCGCGTGCGACGTCAGGGGTGCAGCGAGTTGACTCGCCAGCGCGTCGAGATCGAATCCTCCCGACATCTGCGTGCGAATCTTGCTCGCAAGATCACGGCCCGCGGTGTCGCGATTGTCGAGCAGATCGCGCAGCCCGAGAAAGAAGCAGCGATCGAGTTCTTGCGCGGGAAGCAGGGGCGGCTCGGCGTCGACGCCGTCGCATTGCCAGCGATGGCGCGTGCCGTCGCGTTCGACGTGCCACGAGACGCCCTCGTGCTCGAAGATGCCTTCGGCGATCAGCCGAGGCTCCTTGAAGCTGTCGTTCCAGAGCAGGCCGCGAATCGCCTGACTCATGCGAGATTTGCCAACGCCATTCGGCCCGAGGATGATGTTGAGTCCATCGTCAAAATCGTCGATCTCGAGGCGGCCGGCGATTCCTGGAATGCGTTGGATGTCGATGCGGCGAAGCTTCATTGTCCGGCTCCGTCGGCGGCGTCGCGCTGTTCTTGGAGTTGTGCGTCCAACTCGCTGAGCGCGGCCGTCCCGGCGCGGATCAGTCGGTCGACGAGCACATCATCGGAGAGCGGATCAACCGCATCGCGTTCGTCCGCGAGCGCCGACCAGCGCGAGTCGCGCGCGAGCGCCTGCGTGTGTGCTCGCGCGGCTTCGAGCAGCGCGTTGCGGTCGTCGCCCGGGTGCTCGAGCACGAGAAGCTTGCGTGCGAGAATCGCCAGGGGAGTGTCGCCTCGCGACAATTCCGCGAGGTCGTGTGCGAGCGCCAGCCCGTCGATCACCTTTTCGACGAAGACGAGCGTTTCGCCGACGTGGCGATTCGTGTGACGCCACTGGCCGTCTCGAATGGCGCGCTGCAAAGCTTCGTAGTGATGCGTTTGACCCGTCAGGCGGATGCGCACGCCGAGCACATCGGACACCGGGCCCTGCTCTTGCAGCGCGCGTGCGAAGCGTGCGGCTTCGTTGATGACGCGATCGCCGACGGCGTCGGGATCGTCGTCTTGAGCGATCTTGCAGTCGACGAGCTCCCAGCGCAGCGGCGCCACCTGCAGATGTTGCGCGGCGACGACGCCATCACGCCCGACACGAACGAGCCAGGGGCCGTGCCCGCCCTGTTCGCCTGGATCGAGCCCTACCAACGAGCCGAGATAGCCGCGCGGCCCGTCCGCGCCGTCCGCGCGCAACGAAGGCTTGTGGAAATGGCCGAGCAACCAAGCGTCGAGTCCCGCTTCGCGCAGCTGGGCAGTGGTAAAGGGGGCGTATACCCCCCCGGATGCGTCGAGGTCTCCGTGGAGCAATCCCAAACGCGGAATGGCGGCGGTGTGTGACGGAATCGGATTGCGCACGAGGTCTGCGACGGGGCTCGTGCGCACTTGTCGTTCGGGGAACGACCAGCCGAGGATCTCGGCTGCGGGTCGACCGTCCTTTTCGAGCAGGGCCGTTTCCCAGCGACCCCCCCGGCCGATCAGCTCGAAGCCTTCGATCATGTCCGCCAGCCGGGGCAATGCCTCGACATCGTGGTTGCCCGCGACGCCGAGCACCCGGATGCCCGCGTCGAGTAGTTGTGCGACCGCCGCCTCGAGCGGTCGCAGGGCCTCGAATCGCGCGTTGCTGCTTTCGACCACGTCGCCCGCGAAGAGCACCGCGTCGACACCGCGCGCGATGGCGAGACCGACGGCGCTCCGGAGCGCGGCTTCCGGGGTGAGGGTGCGGGGATCGACGCCGCACTCGTCGAGATCGTCCGGCAGGCTCGACGGACGGGTGCCGAGATGAACGTCGCCGATTGCGAGCAGCAGCAGATCGTCGGACGCGCTTTCGAATTCAGTCAGCGGTTCCAACAAGTCAGACCCTCTTTTGCCGGTTGTGTTGTGCCCGTCGTCTCGTGAAAAATTCTCTTGGCTCTTGGTACGGGGCCAATGGCTCATGGTACCTGGCGAATGGCGATTCGTGCACTGCTCCTTGTGTCGCTAGGGCCATGCCCCTCAGGCGCACGCACGCGTTGAGGGTCGGAGCTTTCGCCCGATCGTCCGCGCATGCGGCCCGAACCAGCCTGCCGATGTCTTCTTTCTACAAATGTCGCAGGTCGATGTCGCCGAGGCGAGCGGCGACACGCTCGGCGAATTGTCCGTACCGCTCTGCCGTGGAGGCGGCAGAGTGTGTGCCTCGCAGCTCGAGCGTGGTCGCCGATTGCTCGGTCGAGAGGGAGGGGCTCGCCGGACCGATGCCACGACAAGAATCGATGGTCGGGGTTCGACTCAACTTCTTCGATTTGATTGAGACGTTGCGCGAGCTTCCTCGCTTTTCGGCGAGCCCCTTCGCCTTCGCCGACGGTCTGAAACTTCTGCTTGCGCCCCTCCATCAGGAGGACACCCCAGACGTGGCGCCCTCCTGGTTGCTTCTTTCTGATTTCGCTGTACTTAGCCTTCGACATTTGAACGAACCTCCGCGCATCCGTAAAATCGGGCGCTAGAGGTTCCTTTAGTGTTTCGGGTCCGATTTCTGGATTTGCTTGATAAGCTCCAGAGTTGCTTGCCAAGCCCGTCCCGAGATACGCTCTAAGTGCCTGATTCCATTGTGCGGAGAGGTAGCCAAGCGGTTGACGGCACCGGTCTTGAAAACCGGCAGGGTGAAAGCCCTCGTGGGTTCGAATCCCACCCTCTCCGCCACTTCTCATTGCTGATGAGGCCCCTTCTCATCGATCGGCGAATCGCGATGTCCCACAATCGACTCCTCATTTCTCTCGTCTTCCTCGCGACCGCGTCGATCGGGGTCGGCTGTGCGACGTCTCCGACGGGGCGGAGCCAGCTCATCCTTCACTCGGCCGATCAGATGGCCCAGATGGGGACGTCCGCCTTCACCGAGATGAAGAGCAAGACGCCGCGCTCATCGAATTCCTCGCAGACCGCACTCGTGCGATGTGTGGCGAACTCGATCACCTCGATCCTCACGCCGGCGGACACGCGATCGGTCTCCGTGGGGCAATGGGAGGTCGAGCTCTTCGATGATCCGACGGCCAATGCCTTCGCGCTGCCGGGGGGGAAGATGGGTGTGCATACGGGCCTGCTCGACGTCGCAACCACACCGGCACAACTGGCCGCGGTGATGGGGCACGAGGTGGCGCACGTGCTCGCGCGACACGGAAACGAGAGGATCTCGCAGTCGACCTCTGCGCAGGTGGTAATGGGTGCGGTGGCGGTGATGGCCGGGGCGGACACGCCCGCCCGGCAGCAGGCGATGGCCGCTCTGGGTCTCGGGGTCCAATATGGAATCCTGATGCCTTTCGGTCGCGGTCAGGAGAGCGAGGCGGATATCGTCGGCCTCGGATTGATGGCTCGTGCGGGTTTCGATCCGAGGCAGAGCGTGACGCTCTGGCAGAACATGGCGCGCGCCTCCAGCGGTCAGGCGCCCCCGGAATTCATGTCGACCCATCCGAGCAACCAGACGCGTATCTCCGACCTGCGGGCGGCGATGCCGCAGGCGATCGTTCTCTATGACCGGGCCGTCTCGACGGGCCATCGTGCGAACTGCCAGAGGATCCTGAAGTGATGCGGGCGCTCGTGCGCGAGGCGGGAGGAAATCTCGCGGTCTACGCGAAGAGCGATACGCCGGGTCGGGTCTGTGCGGGGGATGCGGTCGAGCTTCTCTAGTCCGAGAGCCGAGAGCGCGGCGGTCATCATCTGTGGCGCGAGTGGATCCCCGATGTGGATTCGAACCACAATTCACAGATTCAGAGTCTGTTGTCCTGCCGTTAGACGATCGGGGATCGGAAGGGTCGTGCAGCGCTCGCGAGCGAGAGCGGGTCAGGTGCCCTTGAGCGCGGCGCCGTCGGAGGGCGCCGAATCGATGGCGTCGAAATAGTCCCAGGGAAACTCTGGATCGATCATCGGCCTGAAGCCCGCCGGAATCTCGAAGGGGCAGGAGAGGATCTCCCAGACGCCCACGACCTCGGTCGTGACGAACCAGCCGATGCCCATCGCGAAACCGAGGGGGAGGCCCGCGCCCGGGCCGCGCCTCTTGGATTCGATGATCATCTGACCGGGGATGGCGAGGAAGCCCAGCGCCACATTGGCGAAGCCGCGACCCACCTTGCGCGCCGCATCGTATTCGGGTTCGGCGAGGGCTGCGGTGGGGGCGCCGACGAGTCCGATCGCGAGCAGGGCCGTCGCGAGGGTGCGCGCCCAATGAGCGGTTCGGTGTCCTCGACAGTTCTTGTGGTCAGCCATCTTCATCGTCTCTCCCCTCAGAGCCACGTGGTCCGCATGAGCGCCAGGAGAGTACACCCCATGGGGGAAGTAGTCGACCTTGCCCCGACCGAGGAGCCGCCCCGGGGCGATCCGAATTCCTCGCCGTGAGCCGGCGATCGCCTAGACTTGGCCGGCATGCGATCCGCGGACGCGAAGACCGCCATTTCCCTTCAGCGGAATTTTCTGCTCTTTGCGGTGGGCGCCGTTTCGCTGCTCTTTGTGTGGATGATCAAGGGCTTCCTGATGGCGCTGCTGCTGGGCGCGATCACCGCGGGACTCGCGCAGCCCCTTCACCGGCGCCTGCTCGCCCGCCTGCGCGGCCGAAAGATCCTGGCGTCCGCGCTCCTCGTCCTTGGACTCATCCTACTCGTGATCGGTCCCTTCTCGGTTCTGCTCGGTGTCGTCGTCGCGCAGACGGTCGAGATCACCCAGGAGATCAGACCCTGGATCGAGGCGCGGATCGCCGCCCCCGACGAATTTTCGCTCTGGCTCTCGAGACTGCCCTTGCGTGATGCGCTGCCCGTCGACCTGCTGCTGCCCGACCGGGAGAAGGTGCTCGAAGTGGCGGGGAACGCGATTCAATCGATGGGTTCGATGATGGTCGAAGGGCTCGCTGCGAGCGCGCGCGGGACGGCGCGCTTCTTCTTGCAGCTCTTCATCTTCCTCTACGCTGTCTTCTTCTTTCTACTGTCCGGGCGTGAGACCCTCGATCGGATCCTGCACCTGAGCCCCCTCGACGCCGAGGATGAGGCGCTGATCATGGAGCGCTTCCTTTCGGTCACCCGGGCGACGCTTCGGGGGTCGCTCCTGATCGGCGGGATCCAGGGCGCCCTGACCGGTCTCGCCTTCGCCGCCGCCGGCATTCCGGGGGCGGCGTTCTGGGGAACGATCGTCGTCGTGTTGTCGGTGATCCCGGGGATCGGAGCGCCCCTGGTGTGGATTCCGGTCGTGCTCTGGTTGGGCTCGACCGGGGCGCTGCTGCCGGCGGGATTGCTCGCCGGCTGGTGTGGCGTCGTCGTTGGGAGCATCGACAACGTCCTGCGGCCGCGGCTCGTCGGGGCCGATGCCAAGATGTCCGACCTGATGATCATGGTCAGCACGTTGGGCGGGCTCTCGCTCTTCGGCCCGGTGGGCTTCATCCTCGGCCCGATCGTGGCCGCCGTCTTCGTCACGCTATGGGATGTCTACGGTCGCGCTTTCGCGGATTCGCTCCCGCCCGCCGGCTGAGGGGTTGTCCGCCGGCTGAAGGCTCGTCTTCCGGCTGAAGGCTCCAGTGGCTGAAGGCTCTACCGGCTCGGCGCCCGATCTCTCGGGCGGGCGCGTGGCGTGACGCGGGCGCGAATGGATCCCCGATATGGATTCGAACCATAATTCACAGATTCAGAGTCTGTTGTCCTGCCGTTAGACGATCGGGGATCACTCGTGGGGCCGTTGTTTACCGGATGGTGGCCCGCTCCTCAAGGTCGGCGGCACAGCCGGCCCGCGCGGGCGGTCTCTGCGGTCATGCGTGAGGCATCGCATCGATCGCGACCCTCGTTCGATTGAGATTCCCCATGGGGCTCCCGAGCACCGGTCGATTCGCTCGGGCGATCGCTCGCCAGGGTGTTCCTGGCGCGGGGGCTTTCGTAGAATCGTCGCCCGCGCTCGTTTGCCCGATCGAGTCCGCGCAGCGCTGCCCACCGAACCCGCAAGGAGAGTCCCGATATGCCCGCCGTGATCGTCGAGAAAGAGGGCCACGTCCTCACCGTCACCCTGAATCGCCCGGAGAAGAAGAATTGCGTCAACTCCGAGGTGATGTGTCGCCTCTGTGATGCGTGGACCCAGCTCGACGAGGATCCCGAGCTTCGCGTCGCGATCCTGACCGGGACGGGCGACACCTTTTGCGCGGGCATGGACCTGTCGGAGATTCCGAAGCTTCGCACGGGCAAGCCCGAGAACGACTGGATGAAGCGCGTGATGGACAATCCGAACATGATGATGGATTGCTGGCTCAAGACCTATCGTCCGACCAAGCCCGTCATCCTGGCCGCGGAGGGCTTCGCGCGCGCCGGCGGAACCGAGATCCTTCAGGGTACAGATATTCGGGTCGCCGGGGAGAGCGCCATGTTTGGCGTCACCGAGGTCCAGCGCGGTCTCTTCCCGATGGCGGGCTCGGCGGTTCGACTGCGCCGCCAGATCCCCTACGCGGTCGCAGCGGAGATGTTGCTCGCGGGCGAAGACCTGCCGGCGCGCCGCGCCTACGATCTCGGCCTCGTGAACCACGTCGTGCCCGATGGCGAGGCGCTGGCCAAGGCGAAGCAGATCGCGGATCGCATCTCGAGCAACGGCCCCCTCGCCGTCGCGGGGATCCTGGCGACGCTGCGCGGGACCGAGACGCTGCCCGAGGAAGAGGCCTTCAAGATCGAGATGGAGCACGGCCTCAAGGTGATGATGTCGAAGGATGCCGCCGAAGGACCGCGGGCCTTCCTCGAAAAGCGAGATCCCGTCTTCACCGGCGAGTAGCGGTCCATCCGGGGCGTGCGCCCGATCGGATCGCGCGCCGCGACCGAGGTCTAGGAAACCCACCAGAGATAGAGCGCCGCGAGCGCCAGCTGTCCGATCGCGTAGGGCAGCGCCGTTCGGACGAAGGTCGCGAAGCTCATGGCGAGTCCGTTCTTGTGGATGATCGTCACGGCGACCAGCGTCGAGGCCGATCCGATCGGCGTGAGGTTGCCGCCGAGATTCGCGCCGAAAACGACGGACCACCAATAGGGTGAATCGCTGGCGATTCCGGTGTCGCCGAGGATCTTCGCGAGCATCGCCGCCAGCGGAATATTATCCGTCACCGAGCTCGCGACGGCGGAGGAGATCAGCAGGACCATCGGTCCGCTCGCCTCGCCCAGCTCGAGGATCGGCTGGAGCAGGCGTCCGATCGCGGCCAGCACCCGTGCATGTTCCATCACGTTGATCACGATGAAGAGGGCGGCGAAGAAGGCCAGCAGGTCCCAGTCGAGCGCCTGATAGAAGCGATCGGCCGTCGACTTGTAGCGGGTCAGCATGACGATCGCGAAGGAGAGGGCGACATAGCCCATTCCGAGGTCGTTGAGCAGCGTGTCGGGAACCGAGGCCGCCGCGATCGTCGCGATGAAGGCCGCGAGCATCGTCGCCCCGAACCAGAACGCGAAGGCCGAGTCGATGCCGTCGTTCTCGTCGAAGGCGGCCACGCGGGTGGCCGCCTCCGCGACCTCTTCCGCTGTGGCGAGGCGCCGGATGCCGAAGAGCCTCGCGCCGAGCGCCAGGGTGGCCGCCATTGCGACCAGGACGTAGGGCGCGGCGCGCACGAAGAAGCTCATGAAGGAGATACCCGCGGCGTTGCCGACGATGATATTCGGGACCGAGCTGATCAGCGTGAGCAGGCCACCCACATTCGTGAGCAGCCCCTCGATCAGCAGAAATCCCAGCAGCTTGTCTTCGATGCCGAGACGCTTCAGTGAGACGCCCGTGAGCGAGCCGACGATGATCATGGCGGTCACGTTATTCAAGACCGCGGAGAAGAAGACGGTCATGACGCCATAGAAGACGAGCAGAAGGAGCGGATCGCCACGGGAGGCCTTCGTCAGGCGGATCGCGATCCAGGAGAAAAGGCCCGATTTCGAGGTGATGTCGACGAAGAGTGACGAGCCCAGGATGATCGCGACCACGCCCCAATCGATCGCCGGGATATAGACGGGGAGCTCGATCGACTCCTCGCCCATGCGGATCACCATCTCGTGGAAGGGCAAGAGACCCAGCGCCCCGCCGATCAAGAGGCAAATGACGGCGAAGCCGCCGACGATCACCGATTTCTTGGCGTGGATCTTCTCCTCGAGCGCCAGGCAGAGGATCATGCTCGTCAGCAGGATCGCGAAGAGCGCCGTTACCCATGTCGGGACGTCGTGATGCATCGCTTCTGTCAATGGAGGCCCTCGTCGCGGGGAATATGAATAAGGGGGGTGCAGGGGGTCTTCATCGCAGTCTCCGCCGCCTAGAGCATCAGCAGCGGAATCTGCCGCAACTCGACCGCGAGCGGGTAAGCGCTCCCGCGCATCGCCAGCTGGTCCCCGTCCATCGTATGCATGACGAGCAGGTCGACCTCGTGTGCGTCGACGAGCCGCCGGTATTCCGAGAGCCGATGCCCGATCGCGATGATCTCCTCGATCCGGGTCGGGATCTGCTGCGCTTCGATCAGGTCGCGGCAGCGCCGGATATAATCCGCCGGCTCCTTGAGCAGCTGGGCCGGAATCAGCGTATTGGCTTGCTCGGTGTCGAGCTCGGCGATCTTCGAGATCGCCTCCAGAATGCGGTCGAGGCCCGGGCCGCTCTCGACATGGGTGAGCCAACAGGTTCCGCCGGATTGTGTCAGGCGCAGCGCCCAGTTGACGAGTGGGTCGTCGCCGGCGAGATGGTCCGTGATGGCCATGACGCAATCGGTGTCGAGGAGGCTATGTGGGAGGGAATGTCCGGCCTCGGGGTGGGGCAGGACGAGAATGGGGATCTGTGTCGCCTGGGTGAGCACGTCGAGGTATTCGCCGAGGCTATAGGGCCAATGCCAGGCCTCCGAATGGAGATGTCGATACGTCACGATCAGGTCGGGCCTTCGCGCCGAGACCGCGTCGAGCAGCGTCGCCACCGTCTCGAAAGCGTCGCCGTCGAGATGCGCCCACTCCGGCCCGCCCTCGTCGAGGACGGAGAGAAAACGGCGCACTTGCTCCAGGAAGCCACGCGCCGCCTCGTCCACGAAATCGCTCACGACCAGAATTCGCTCGGGCTCGATCCGCTGATAGGTGTAGACGGGCTTGTCCGCCGACCGGAAAACGGATTCGTATTGATCGATCTTCGTCATGGTCGTGTCGCCGAGTTCGGTCGTGCGGCGTGCGGCTGACTCATTCGAGATCCCTGCGCTGGCAATCGGCGAGCTCCAGGATGAAATCGGCCCCGAAGGCGGTGGCGGGCGTCTGGAAGCCCACGGGCGTCTCTCCCGTGGCCGCGCGTCGCCCCGCTTCGAGGGCGGCGATGGGGGTCAGGGCATATCCGCTCGGGGTCTCGAGAAGCGAACGCGCTCGATGGCCGTCCGCCGCTTCTACCTCGGCCAGTAGGAAGGTTCGCGTCGAGTCGCGCGCCGCGTCGGTCGGTCCCTCCGGCATCGCTTCGACCCGGCTTTTCAGGAAGCGTTGTAGGGCGGGGCTGCGGAAGAGGGGCGTCGCCAGGCGGCTCGCCTTGAGCAGCCGGGGCACCCCGCCCGAGAGAATGAAATAGACCTCGATATTCGGGATCCCCGTCGAGTGGAAGGCCGTCGCCACGTCGCCCCAGGGCATCGCGATTCCCCGCGTCGGCCCCGCCCCGAAATCGAAGCGCCGCTCGAGGCTGCCATTGGGCCGACGCTGCAGGATCCCGTCCCGCCGGATGCGCAGGCCGTCGCCGAGGGACTCGATGAGCGTTCGGGCCGTTCCCCGAGAGACGCCGCCGCCGATTCCGGCGATCGCAATTCGCAGATCGGTCGGATCTTCGACGCGCGCGGCCGTATGCGCCGCGAGGCAATCGCTCGGCACGACGTCGAAGCCCGCGCCCGGCAGCAAGAGGATCCCGGCTCGACGAGCCTCGGCATCCCGTCGCGCGATCGCCTCGAAGACATCGATCTCGCCCGTCACGTCGAGATAATGGGTGCCGGTCGCCAGACAGGCATCGACCATCGGCGCGGCGGTCGCCGAGAAGGGCCCCGCGATATGCAGCACAGCCCGGATCTCCTCGAGCGTGGCTCGCAGGCGTGGCGCGTCGTCGAGCAGAACCGTTCGGGTCTCGAAGCCGAGGGGTTCGGCAACGGCCTTCAGCTTCTCGGCATCGCGCCCCGCGAGCACCACATCGAGTCCCCGTGCGGCCGCTTCCCTGGCCACGAGCTTGCCCGTATAACCGGTCGCGCCATAGACGAGGATTCGCGGGGTCAAGGACTCTCCATTGCTCGAAAGAGACTGCGCCAGAGTGTGGCTGCTTTGCGCAAATTCTGCGACGTTTGCGAGCCCCGTTGGCGTCGATCTGGCTCGGAAGCGTCGACGTCGACCCCAGGAGATCGTACGAGACGTGCGAGAAGAGGAAAGACCCATGAAAGCAGCCGTGTTGCGCGCCGCCAAAGCTCCGCTCGAGATCGAAGACATCGAGATCGATGATCCCGGTCCGGGAGAAGTCCTGCTCAAGACCGTCGCGTCGGGGATCTGCCACAGCGACCTCCACGTGATCGAAGGCGACCTGCCCCTGCCCCCGCCCTGCGTGCTCGGCCACGAGCCGGCGGGCATCGTTGAGGCGATCGGTGAGGGCGTGACCTATGTCGCCCCCGGCGATCACGTGATCGCGTGCATCTCGCGCTGGTGCGGGGTGTGCAAATTCTGCACCGAGGGCCGACCCTATCTCTGCCTCACATCCTACGAGGGCCGACCCGGAGGCAACCTGACGCCCGCGCTCACCGATCAGAAGGGCGAGGCGCTCTATCAGTTCGCCGGCCTCTCGTCTTTCGCCGAGAAGATGCTGACGAGCGAGCGCGCCGTCGTGAAGATCCGCGAGGATATGCCGCTCGACCGGGCCTCCTTGATCGGATGCGGGGTGACGACCGGGATCGGCGCGGCGCTCAATACCGTGAAGATCCCGCCCGGCGCAAGCGTCGTCATCATCGGCTGTGGCGGCGTCGGCCTCTCCGCGCTCCAGGGCGCCCGAATCGTGGGGGCCGGCAAGATCATCGCCGTCGACGCCCAGCCCTGGAAATTCGACCTCGCCAAGGATCTCGGCGCGACCGATTGCGTCGACGCCTCCCAGGGCAACGCCGTCGAAGCCGTCCACGAGCTGACCGCTGGTGGCGCCGACTTCGTCTTCGAGTGCATCGGCCTCGTGCCCACCGTCGAGCAAGCCGTCCAGATGACCGGCCGCGGTGGCACGACCGTCCTCGTGGGCGTCGTTCCCATGACGGCGACCGTCTCGATCAGCGCCGCCGATCTCACGCTCCAGGAGAAGAAGATCACGGGCTCGATCATGGGCTCGAACCGCTTCCGCTTCGATATGCCCAAATACATCGACTACTACCTGGACGGGCGCCTGCGCCTCGACGAGATGATCTCGGCGCGCATTCCGCTCGAGGACATCAACGGGGCCTTCGACCTCATGCGCAAGGGCGAGGCGGCGCGCCAAGTCATCATGTTCGACTGAGCGGAACGTGATGAGCGCGGGGGATCTCCGGCCGCGCGGCTGGGGCGAGGGCGCGGTTGATTCGTCCCTTCGAGCGGGATCGGGCCCGTCAGTTGGGGTCCTGGGGCAGAAACGAGACGTGGGACGGGGGGTTAGCTCGGTTGGGGGGTCGCGGGAGGCGCGCGATTCGGTACTCTCCGGCGTCCCGGAGAGGTGGCCGAGTGGCTGAAGGCGCGCCCCTGCTAAGGGTGTATAGGTAACCCCTATCGAGGGTTCGAATCCCTCCCTCTCCGCCACCCAGGCTCTGGGTATATCGAACTCTCGCTAGGAGTTGGCGATCGCGCCGGAAAAGCCCGCGATTCCGCGGGGTGTTGGCGGTCGACGTCTTTCGATCCCGAACCAGAGACTGCCGGTTTAAGCGTCTATTTAGGCTGATTCCCTCGTTTGTCTCTGTGGGCCATTTCGGTGGTTCGGTTTGGGGCTGCGGGTGTCGCGAAAAAATCGGCATGCAAGTTCGCGTCCTGGTTTCGCGATTTCCCGCCAAACCAAACCG
>PBFW01000018.1 GCA_002719955.1 Deltaproteobacteria bacterium
CTGATCACGCCGATCGCGATGGACAAGGAGCTTCGCTTCGCGATTCGGGAAGGGGGCCGAACAGTGGGTTCGGGTGTCGTCTCGGAAGTCATCGAATAAGGATGGATCCGGAGGGTTCCCCTGGATAGGGGGCTCCGGCTCGAGAGTGTAGGTCCGTAGCACAATTGGTAGTGCACCGGTCTCCAAAACCGGGGGTTGGGGGTTCAAGTCCCTCCGGGCCTGCCAACTCGAACATGGAAAGCATGGGGGCCTGCTGGAAGTTGCGCAGGCACTGGGCGAAGCGCGGGCGATGGTGGGGTCGTGTGGAGTCGACTGAACGGGGGTTCGATGGCGGAGAAATCGCAGAACTGGATCGCCCGTTCGCGGGATTATGTCGGTGAGGTGCAGGGTGAATTCAACAAGATCACCTGGCCTCCGCAGGCGGAAATGATCAACGGCACGATTTCGGTCCTCGTGATCGTCTCCCTGATTGCAACCTTTCTGGGCATCGTCGATTTCGGGTTGAGCCGAGTGATGCAGATGGTGTTGGGCTGATGGAAACAGCAAGCGGAGCCGATGATTCGGGAGCGGTGGCTGGAACAGCTGCCGCGAACGATTCGAAGAAGTGGTACATCGTCCATACGTATTCCGGACAGGAAACGCGCGCGAAAAAAGCCTTGCTCGAGCGAGCCAGGACGCTTGGCTTCGATGAACAATTCGATGAGGTGCTCGTTCCCGAGGAGAGCGTCGTCGAGATCGTGGGTGGCCAGAAGCGAACCTCCAAGCGGAAGTTCTTTCCGGGCTACATCATCGTGCACATGGAGTTGAACGACGAGACCTGGCACGTGGTCAAGGGCACGCCCAAGATCACCGGTTTCGTCGGAAACGCGACGGATCCGCCTGCGATCACGGAAGAAGAAGTCGCGCGGATGACACAACGGATCAAGGAGGGGGCGGTCAAGCCGAAGCCCCTGATTCACTTCGAGGACGGCGAGAATGTGCGGGTGACGACGGGTCCCTTCGCGAATTTCTCGGGCTTCGTCGACGAGGTGATGGAGGACAAGGAAAAGCTGCGCGTGATGGTGCAGGTCTTCGGGCGCGCGACGCCCGTCGTCCTCGACTATTCGAACGTGGAAAAGGCATAGTTCTTATCGGGATTCACCGTTCAGCGGCGAATTCCATCGCAAGGGGCTCTGCAGAGGGGCCGAGGCGAACCTGACGAGTGCGTTGCTCGATCAGGGTTGGGAAATCATCCGGCAAGGGTGAGCGGGAGGTCGATCGAAAATCGACCGCGGACCGCCAATAGTCAGGAGAAGAAAAAAAGTGGCAAAGAAGGTCATGGCAGTCGTGAAGCTGCAGTGTCAGGCCGGGCAGGCGAATCCAGCGCCGCCCGTGGGTCCTGCACTCGGTCAACACGGCGTCAATATCATGGAGTTCTGCAAAGCGTATAACGCCAAGACGCAGGACAAGGCCGGGCTCATCATCCCGACCGAGATCACGATCTACGCGGATCGCAGTTTCACTTTCATCCTGAAGTCGCCTCCGGCAGCCGTGCTGCTCAAGAAAGCGGCGAAGATCAAGAAGGGCTCCGGCGAACCGAATCGGAACAAGGTCGGGACGGTCACGAAAGCGCAGCTTCTCGAGATCGTCGAGATGAAGAAGGACGATTTGAACGCGTTCGATCCCGAGCAGGCGCTCAAGATCATCGCCGGCACAGCCCGGTCGATGGGCCTCGAAGTGGAGGGCTGACGCGATGCCGAAGCAGAGCAAACGCTACCGCAAGGCCGAGGAGGAAATGGATCGGGACAAGCTCTATTCCCTCGAAGAAGCTATGCAGAAGCTGAAGGCGGCTCCGGCCGCCAAATTCGATGAGACCGTCGACATCGCGATCAACCTCGGCGTCGACCCGAAGCACGCGGACCAGATGGTGCGCGGTGCGATCGTGCTGCCCAATGGAGTGGGGCGTGACGTTCGTGTGCTGGTCTTCGCCAAGGGCGACAAGGAAAAGGAAGCGCTCGATGCGGGCGCGGATCACGTGGGCGGCGACGAGCTGGCCAAGAAGATCCAGGACGAGGGCTGGTTCGAATTCGATCGTGTGATCGCGACACCCGACATGATGGGTGTTGTCGGTCGCCTCGGTCGGGTTCTCGGGCCGCGTGGCTTGATGCCGAACCCGAAGCTGGGGACGGTGACGCCCAACGTGGGTGAAGCGGTTCGCGACCAGAAGGCCGGCAAAGTGGAGTACCGGGTCGACAAGGCAGGCATCGTGCACTGCGGAATCGGCAAGGTCTCCTTCGAGTCCGAAAAACTCTGGGAGAATGCGTCGGCGCTGCTCGACGTGATCTTCAGAGCGAAGCCGGCCTCGACCAAGGGCACTTTCATGAAGAAGATCGCAGTGTCGTCGACGATGGGCCCCGGGTACAAAGTTGATCCGGCGTCTCCGCTGAAGACGGACTGAGGGCAACGAAATGCTGACTCGAGAACAGAAAGAAGAACAGGTCGCTGAGCTCAAGGGCAAGTTCGAACGCGCAACCAGCGTTTTCGTAGCGGATTATCGAGGCCTCGGTGTGGCGCAGATGGAAGCGCTCCGGGGCGGGTTGCGGAGTGTGGAAGCGAGCGAAAGCGAGTTCCGCGTGACCAAGAACTCGGTCCTCCGGCTCGCCTCAGCGGGCGGTCCCGCCGAGGGCCTGAAGGAACATTTCACCGGAACGACCTCGATCGCGATGTCTTTCGGTGACCCGGTGGCTCTGGCGAAGACGCTCGTCGACTACGCTGAGGACAACGAGGCCTTCGAGTTGCGTGGCGCCGTCCTGGATGGAGAGGTACTCGACGAAAAGGCGATCGCGAAGCTCGCGACGCTGCCCTCTCTCGACGAGCTCCGAGGAAAGATTGTAGGCCTCTTGCAGGCACCGGCGAGCAAGCTCGCACGGCTGCTCAGCAAGCCGGGCGCGCAGGTGGCTCGAGTCCTCGCCGCTCAAGGTGCGTCGGACGGCGACGAGGGATAGGACGGATCTTCGCCTTCTCCGACGCAGGGGTCGGTGCGGGGCGAGACCATCAGGATTTGACCGGATCCAATCAGGAGCTGGTCCGAACAATGACCGGGCGGGAGGGTGGGAAACACCCGTTTGCACCACCCACAAGAAGGAAGAATGGAAATGGCGGATCTCAACGAAATTGTAGACACCCTGTCCGGCCTCACGGTCATGGAAGCAGCCGAACTCGCGACGCTTCTCGAAGAGAAGTGGGGCGTGTCGGCGGCGGCTCCTGTCGCGGTTGCGGCAGCAGCCGGCCCGGCGGCGGGTGGCGAAGCAGCCGAAGCGAAGGATGACTTCGACGTCATCCTCGTCTCCTTCGGCGACAAGAAGATTCAGGTCATCAAGGAGATCCGCGCGATCACCGGTCTTGGCCTCAAGGAGGCCAAGGCGTTGGTGGAAGCGGCTCCGAAGTCGATCAAGGAAGGTGTGCCGAAGGACGAGGCCGATGAGATCCAGAAGAAGATCGAAGAGGCCGGCGGTCAGGTCGACATCAAGTAGTCGGCCGGCAGGTCGATGATTCCGTGTCCGACCCCGCAATCGATCCCTCGGGATCAGGAGAAGGGTCGGACGCGTATCGTGGCTCCCCCCGACGAACTTCCGAGCGTTCATCCGAGCGCAAAGGGGTTCAGAGGTCCGGGAGGGATGGAAGGGATGGCGCACCGCTCGCGTCGTCCCGATCTTCCGTCTTCTCAGAGTGCGGCCCGGCTCGCTTGAGTCGGTCGTGTCCGATAGGTCAAGCATCGAAAACCGTACGGGTGAGTGGTCCGTGTGGGTCGAAGCTACACAGGAGGGTGACGAACACTCGTGCCTGAGACCAACTTCTCCGATTTTGCGCCCAGAGTCCGAAAATCTTTCTCGAGTATTCCGCGGATCATCGATATCCCGAATCTGCTCGAGATTCAGAAGCTTTCGTTCGAACGCTTTCTCCAGACCGGTATCGAGATGGAGAAACGAGAGAGCGTGGGTCTGCAGGCCGTGTTCAACTCGGTCTTCCCTATCCGCGATTTCAACGATACGGCTTCTCTCGAATTCGTAGGCTATGCCCTCGAACAGCCCAAATACGACGTACAGGAATGTCTCCAACGAGGCATGACCTACGCCGCTCCGTTCAAGGTGACGATTCGACTCGTCGCTTGGGACGATGCCGAGGGTTCACAGACGATTCGCGACGTGAAAGAGCAGGAGGTCTATTTCGGGGAAATCCCGATCATGACCGACAACGGCACTTTCGTGATCAACGGGACGGAGCGCGTCATCGTTTCGCAGCTGCACCGCTCTCCCGGGATCTTCTACGACACCTCGATTTCTACGACAGCGAGTGCCGCGGGCAAGAAGATCTATTCCTGCCGCGTGATTCCCTACCGGGGCTCCTGGCTCGATATCGAATACGATCACAAGGACATCGTGCACGCCCGGATCGACCGGCGTCGCAAGATCCATGTGACCGTTCTCCTGAAGGCCCTTGGCTATCAGCCGGAGGAACTGCTCCAGTTTTTCTACCCGAGCGAGATGATCAGGCTCGAGGGTCGCAAGATCTTCAAGAAGAGCGAGCCGGAGAACATGATCGGTCAGCGCTGTACGCGCGAGGTCAAGAACGACGACGGAGACGTGATCGTTCGGAAGGACAAGAAATTCACCAAGGCGGCGGCGCGAAAGATCCGCGCGGCGAATATCGAGTGGATCCAGGTCAGCCAGGACGATCTCATCCGTATCGATGCCGTCAAACGCGTCGCGCCGGTCGACATCGTCGACGAGGAAACGGGCGAGGTCATCGTCGAGTGCAACGAGGAGATCACCGAGGCCCATCTCGATGATCTGAAGTCGCGTGGAATTCTCGAGTTTCCGCTGCTCTTCCTGGATCCGATCACGACGGGAACGGCGTTGCGAGATACTCTACTCGCGGACAAGACCCTGTCCCAGGACGAAGCGATCATCGAGATCTACCGGCGCCTGCGACCAGGTGATCCGCCGACCCTCGATACGGCGACGAACCTCTTCAACAACCTCTTCTTCAATGCCGAACGCTACGACCTCTCGAAGGTCGGTCGGCTCAAGCTGAACCACAAGCTCGAGTTCGACGGTGACCAGCGGGTCGAGTACCACCCGACGGGTGTCTCCAATCCGTCGGAGGAGATCGCCCTGGGCGATCTTCCGACGCTGCGCCAGGACGACATCTTGAACGCGGTGAAATACCTTGTCGATCTCAAAAACGGAACGGATATCACGAAGAAGGTCGATGACATCGACCATCTCGGAAATCGTCGAGTTCGGGTCGTCGGAGAGTTGCTGGAGAACCAGTACCGAATCGGTTTGGTGCGCATGGAGCGAGCGATCAAGGAGCGCATGAGCCTCCAGGAGATCGAAACGCTGATGCCCCACGACCTGATCAACTCCAAGCCCGTCTCGGCGGTCGTCAAGGAATTCTTCGGTTCGAGCCAGCTTTCGCAATTCATGGACCAGACGAACCCGCTCTCGTCGGTGACTCACAAGCGTCGACTCTCGGCGCTAGGGCCGGGCGGTCTCACCCGGGAACGCGCGGGCTTCGAGGTTCGCGATGTGCATCCGACCCATTACGGTCGGATCTGCCCGATCGAGACGCCTGAAGGCCCGAATATCGGGCTGATCGCGTCGCTCTCGACCTTTGCCCGCGTAAACGACATGGGCTTCATCGAGACGCCCTACAGACAAGTCGATGAAAGCAAAGTGACGCAGGACGTGAAATTTCTGTCGGCGCTCGATGAGGAGCGCATGGTGATCGCCCAGGCGAATGCCATCCTTGACGACGACGGGAAATTCGTGAAGGACCGTGTGTCCGTCCGGAAACAGGGCGAATTCGAGATGATTCCGCCCGGTGAAGTCGACATGATGGACGTCTCGCCGAATCAGTTGGTCTCGGTCGCGGCGTCTCTGATCCCCTTCCTCGAGAACGACGACGCGAATCGCGCGCTCATGGGATCGAATATGATGCGTCAGGCGGTGCCCTTGCTGCGAACCCGTGCGCCGCTCGTTGGAACGGGAATGGAAGCGGTTGTGGCTCGGGACTCGGGCGTGACCGTCGTCGCCAAGCGCGACGGAACGGTCGAGTCGGTCGACGCGGGTCGAATCGTGATGAAGCCCGATGAGGACGATGGCACCGGCAGTAATGTCGACATCATCAACCTGATCAAATACCAGCGCTCGAACCAGAATACGTGCATCAACCAGCGTCCGATCGTGAAGGCGGGTGATCGCGTCCGGGCGGGGGAGGTGATCGCGGATGGGCCCGCGACGGATCGGGGCGAGATGGCGCTCGGTCAGAACGTGACCGTCGCGTTCATGCCCTGGGGCGGATACAACTTCGAGGATTCGATCCTCATCTCCGAGCGCGTGGTCAAGGACGATTATTTCACCTCGATCCATATCGAGGAATTCGAGTGCGTCGCCCGTGATACCAAGCTTGGCAAGGAAGACATCACCCGGGATATCCCGAATGTCGGTGAAGACGCGCTGCGCGATCTCGACGAAGCGGGCATCGTCCGCATCGGAGCGGAAGTTCACCAGGACGATATCTTGGTCGGCAAGATCACGCCGAAGGGTGAGACCCAACTCTCCCCGGAAGAACGCTTGCTTCGGGCCATCTTCGGTGAGAAGGCGGGGGACGTGCGGGATACCTCGCTGCGTGTGCCGCCGGGTGTGACCGGGACGATCATTGGAGCCCAGGTCTTCTCGCGCCGCGGTGTCGAGAAGGACGAGCGCGCCAAGGCCCTCGAAGAGGCCGAGATCGAGCGGCTTCGAAAGGATCAGGAAGACGAGATCCGGATCATCCGGAAGAGTGCCTTCAAACGGGTTCGCGAGTTGATCGTCGGCAAGCAGACCGCCAATCGGGTCGCGGATGAGCGCAAGGAAATCGAGTGGCTCCAATCCGGGGATACGATCACGTTGGACGTGATCGGCCAGATTCCCGACCGGCGCTGGCGAGAGATCCAGGTGACCGATGCCAAGGCGCAGGAGAATGTCGACCGCGTCTTCCACCATGTGGAAGAGCAGGCCATGGTCATCAAGGCCGTCTTCGACGAGAAGATCGCTCGCCTCAAGAAGGGCGACGAACTCCCGCCTGGCGTGTTCAAGATGGTCAAGGTCTATGTCGCCATCAAGCGCAAGCTCTCGGTGGGTGACAAGATGGCCGGTCGCCATGGCAACAAGGGCGTCATCTCCCGGATCCTTCCGGAAGAGGATATGCCTTATATGCCCGATGGTACGCCCGTCGATATCGTCCTGAACCCGCTGGGCGTGCCCTCACGCATGAATATTGGACAGATCCTCGAGACGCATCTCGGCTGGGCCGCACACGGGCTCGGTCGGCAGATCGAAAGGATGATGGAGAGGGAGGCGACCACTGACGAGGTTCGGGCGAAGCTGAAGCAGATCTACGACGATGACGGGATCGCCGGAGAGATCGAGAGCGCTTCCGAAGAAGCCATCAATTCGCTCGCTGCGAATATCAAGCGCGGAATCCATGTGGGCACTGCCGTCTTCGATGGGGCGAGTGAACAGGATGTGAAGGGAGAGCTGAGCCGGGCAGAGCTGCCCACCACTGGGCAGATGGTTCTCTTCGACGGTCGATCGGGGGAACCCTTCGATCGAGATGTCACGGTCGGCACGCTCTATATGCTCAAACTCCACCATCTGGCGGATGACAAGATGCATGCGCGATCCATTGGCCCGTACAGTCTGGTCACCCAGCAGCCGCTGGGTGGCAAGGCGCAATTTGGTGGACAGCGACTCGGCGAGATGGAGGTCTGGGCGCTCGAAGCGTACGGCTCCGCCTTTGCGCTCCAGGAGTTCTTGACGGTGAAGTCGGATGACGTCCAGGGCCGAACCCGGATCTACGAATCGATCGTAAAGGGCGAGAACACGCTCGAGCCCGGATTGCCGGAGAGCTTCAACGTCCTCGTGAAGGAATTGCAGGCGCTCGGACTCGATATCGAAATGAGAGAAGATACGTAGACCGTAGAGGGATGCCGTCCCATCCTTTCGTTGGGGCTCTCTTCACCCTACCCGCGTGCGTGGCCTCCGGTTTCGCACGAGTCAGACCAAGGCGACCGGCCCGTCAGAAGGCACGACCGCTGATACCCGTTAGGGGGCAATGCACATGCGCGATCTCTACAACCTCTTCGAAAAGCCCAAGGATCCGTTGGCCTTCGATTCGCTCCGAATTTCCCTGGCCTCCCCGGACAAGGTCCGGGAATGGTCCTTCGGTGAGGTAAAGAAGCCGGAGACGATCAATTACCGGACCTTCAAGCCGGAACGCGATGGGCTCTTCTGCGCCAAGATCTTCGGTCCTGTGAAGGACTACGAGTGCAATTGCGGCAAGTACAAGCGCATGAAGCATCGGGGTGTCGTCTGCGAGAAATGCGGCGTCGAAGTGATTCAGTCCAAGGTTCGGCGCGAGCGCATGGGGCATATCACCCTGGCTTCACCGGTCGCCCATATCTGGTTCCTGAAATCGCTGCCCTCGCGGATCGGCAATATTCTCGAGATCACGCTGCGCGATCTCGAGAAGGTCCTCTACTTCGAAGCCCACCTCGTTCTCGATCCGAAGGATTCGGAACTCGAGAAGGGTGAACTCGTGACGGACGAGCGCCTCGTCGAGCTGCGAGAACAATATGGTCGAGACGCCTTCGAGGTGGGAATTGGCGCGGAATCCGTGCGACGGTTGCTGCAGGAGCTCGACGTCGATGGCGAGTGCACGCGGCTTCGCGAGGACATGCGCGAAGCAACGAGCGAGGCGAAACGGAAGAAGATTGCCAAGCGGCTCAAGGTACTCGACGCGTTTCGTGAGTCCGAGGTCAACAATCCCGAGTTCATGGTCCTTGAGATCGTGCCGGTGATTCCGCCGGACCTGCGGCCCTTGGTGCCCCTCGACGGTGGCCGGTTCGCGACCAGTGATCTCAACGATCTTTATCGCCGAGTGATCAACCGCAATAATCGATTGAAGCGTCTCCAGGAGCTGAACGCGCCCGAGGTCATCATCCGCAATGAGAAGCGCATGCTTCAAGAAGCGGTGGACGCACTCTTCGACAATGGACGACGCGGACGCGTGATCACGGGCCCGAGCAAGCGTCCACTGAAGAGTCTCTCCGACATGCTTAAGGGCAAGTCGGGTCGGTTCCGGCAGAATCTGCTCGGCAAGCGTGTGGACTATTCTGGTCGATCCGTGATCGTCGTCGGCCCGGAGCTTCGGTTGCATCAGTGCGGGCTTCCGAACCGCATGGCCCTCGAACTCTTCAAGCCCTTCATCTACTCGAAACTGGAGCAGCAGGGCTTCGTGACGACCATCAAAGCCGCGCGCAAGATGGTCGAGCATGAGCGACCCGAGGTCTGGGATATCCTGGCCGAGGTGATCAAGGAACATCCGATCCTCCTCAACCGCGCCCCTACGCTCCATCGACTCGGGATGCAGGCCTTCGAGCCCATGTTGATCGAGGGCAAGGCGATCCAGCTTCATCCGCTCGTGTGTGCTGCGTTCAACGCGGATTTCGACGGTGACCAGATGGCGGTCCACGTGCCGCTCTCGGTCGAAGCCCAGATCGAAGCGCGCGTCTTGATGATGTCGACGAATAATATCCTCAGCCCCGCGACTGGTCGTCCCATCATCGGCCCTAGCCAGGACATCGTCCTCGGTTGCTACTACATGACCCGCGAACGCCCTGGCGTCGAGGGCGAGAATATGCAGTTCGCGACCGATGAGGAGGTCGTGGTGGCCTACGACGCGGGCGTCCTGAATATTCACGCATCGGTCAAGGTTCTGATCGAAGGTGAAATGACGGAGACGACCGCGGGTCGAATCCTGCTGCGCGAGGTCGTTCCGAAGGATATTCCCTTTCGGTTCGTCAATCAGGTGATGGACAAGAAGGCGCTCGGCGAGCTGATTGATCAGTGCTATCGGCGCATGGGAAACAAGGCGACGGTTCTGCTGGCTGATGCGCTGCGAACGCTCGGATACACGCATGCGACTCGCGCCGGGATCTCAATTTGCATCGACGATATGCGGATTCCGCCGGACAAGGCGCGATTCCTGGCCGACGCGACCGACGAAGTCACGCAGATTCAGGAGCAGTACCAGGAAGGCCTGATCACCGACGGCGAGCGCTACAACAAGGTGATCGACATCTGGGCGCTAGCGACGGAGCAGATTACGACACAGCTGCTCGACGGCATTGCGACGGACACGGTGAAGGACTCGGAAGGAAACGACCAGCAGGTCCCGAGCTTCAACAACGTCTATATGATGGCGGATTCGGGAGCGCGCGGTTCGGCTCAGCAGATGCGCCAGCTGGCCGGCATGCGAGGTCTGATGGCCAAGCCCTCGGGCGCGATCATTGAAACTCCCATCACGTCGAATTTCCGGGAGGGGCTCTCGGTTCTCCAATACTTCATCTCGACCCATGGAGCTCGAAAGGGTCTCGCGGATACGGCGCTCAAGACGGCGAACTCCGGGTACCTGACGCGGCGGCTCGTCGATGTGTCCCAGGACGTGATCGTTCGCGAGGTCGATTGCGGGACCGAGGATGGACTCGAGACATCGGCGCTGGTCGAGGCAGGTGAGATCGTAGAGGCGCTTGGCGAGCGGATCCTCGGGCGTGTCGCACTCGAAGACCTGTTGGATCCGGTCAGCGGCGAGCTGCTCGTGCGTGCGGGTGAAGAGATCGACGAGGATCGCGTTCGGGCGGTCGAAGATTCGGGGATCGAGAGCGTCAAGATTCGCTCGGTGCTGACCTGCGCCAGTCGCTACGGCGTATGCGTGAAATGCTACGGCCGGGATCTTTCCCGCGGCACCATGGTCAATATGGGCGAGTCCGTGGGTGTGATTGCAGCGCAGTCGATCGGTGAGCCCGGAACCCAGCTCACGATGCGGACCTTCCATATCGGTGGCGCGGCGACGCGGCGTGCCGAGCAGTCGCATGCCGAGGCTGCCAGCGAAGGGACGGTCAAGCTGCATAATATCCGGACCGTCGTGGATAATGAGGGTCGCCAGACGGTGATGACGCGAAATGGTGAGCTGGGTCTCATCGATGTGAGTGGGCGCGAGAAGGAACGCCATCCGGTCGTGTACGGTGCCACGCTCCGGGTCAACGAAGGGCAGACCGTGCGAACGGGTGAAGTGCTGCTCGATTGGGACCCCTTTGCGAGCCCGATTCTGTCGGAAATGCGCGGAACGGTTCAGTTCCACGACATCATCGAGGGCGCCACGATGCAGGAGCAGGTGGATGATTTCACCGGCGTCTCGTCGAAGGTGATCATCGAGTCGAAGGACCCGGCGCTGCGACCGCAAATTGGCATCGCGGAGATCGGCGGCGAGGCGGATTCTAAGTCGTTGCTTCCGGTGGGCGCCTACCTCTCGGTCAATGAGGGCGAAGAGGTCACAGCCGGTCAGGTCGTCGCGAAGATCCCTCGGGAGGCCTCGAAGACGAAGGACATCACGGGCGGTCTACCGCGCGTGGCCGAGCTCTTCGAAGCACGAAAGCCCAAAGAATGCGCGGTCGTTGCCGAGATCGACGGCATCGTGTCCTTCGGTCCCGACTCCCGGGGCAAGCGCCGGGTGATTGTGACTCCCGACGAGGGTGAGGGGGAGCCCGAGGAATATCTGATTCCGAAGGGCAAGCATGTGAGCGTCCACGAGGGCGACCGGGTGCGGGCCGGTGAGGCGTTGATGGACGGTTCATCCAATCCTCACGATATCCTCAAGATCAAGGGCGAGAAGGAGCTGGCCAAATACCTGGTCGACGAGGTGCAGGAGGTCTACCGCCTCCAGGGCGTGAAGATCAACGACAAGCACATCGAGACGATCGTCCGGCAGATGATCCGGAAGGTCCGCATCGTGGATCCCGGAGAATCGGATTGGCTGATCGGCGAGCAGGTCGAGAAGGCGGCGTTCCGCGAGCTCGTGCAAACCTTCACCGAAGAGGGCAAGGAGCCCCCGACCGCAGAGACCCAGCTGCTGGGAATTACGAAGGCTTCGCTCTCGACCGAATCGTTCATCTCCGCGGCCTCCTTCCAGGAGACGACGAAGGTGCTCACCGAGGCCGCCATCTGGGGTAAGAACGATTACCTGCGCGGTCTCAAGGAAAACGTGATCATGGGTCGCTTGATCCCCGCTGGGACAGGGCTCGATTCGTACACTGGGATGGGCATCGAGGTCGAGGTGCCCGAGGGCTTCGAGTTCGATACCGCGGAGCCGGGAGACTTCTCGGGGGGGGAGGCAGATGAGGGTGATGGCCTGGGCGAGCCGAGCGCCGACGGTGCAGCCCCCGTGGCGGGTCTTTTTGCGAGCCCGGTCCAAACGCCGGGCGAGGGCGGCGCGATCGAGAGCTGATCCGAGGCGGGATTTCGAGCCTGCATCCGCTTCAGCCGAGGTCGATCGAACGACCCGATGAGGAACAGATCGCCCCCATCCGACTCGTTTCGGGTGGGGGCGGTTCGCATCAGAGAGGCTCCGCGGGGGTTCATGATCCGGTCGGGATGGGTCGCCGCTGCGTCGGGCGCCGAGGGCCGTTGACACCGCCCCGCAGGAGGCTAAATTGCCGCCTCTTCAGGAACCAGGGATTCCCAACCCCGCGGTTCGTTTCCAGTTTTCGGAGAGAGTGCCCGAGTCTGACTCCGGTCTCTTCGCACCTGAGAAACGTGACTTCGGGGCCGTGTTGTCTCTGGATCTCGGGAAGCGTGATCCGGCTTCCCCTGAATGACCGTTTTCAGCGGGCTGCTCGAATCCGAAGAGCCCGCGTTGGACTTGCAACTAAACGCTAGTCGCCCGCCGAAGAGGGCAGGGCTAGAAGACACCAGCAGTAGGAGTTTCGTCGAGCCCCATGCCGACCATCCAACAGCTCATTCGCAAGGGTCGTAAGCCGAAGGCTTCGCGATCGAATTCCCCCGATCTGACGAGCTGCCCGCAGCGTCGCGGCGTATGCCTTCGTGTCTTCACGGCGACACCGAAGAAGCCGAACTCGGCGCTTCGAAAGGTGGCGCGTGTTCGCCTGACGAATGGCAACGAAGTCAACGCCTATATCGGCGGCGAAGGACATACGCTTCAGGAGCATTCCGTGGTGCTGGTTCGCGGCGGTCGCGTGAAAGATCTCCCGGGCGTTCGCTACCACATCGTTCGTGGTTCGCTGGATGCCACGGGCGTCGACGGAAGAAATCAGAGCCGTTCGAAGTACGGTTCCAAGAAACCCAAGTGAGCTGATTGACCGAGAGCCGGCTGTGTGATGCACGCCGGCCTCTTTCTTTTTGCAGATCCATTTGGCCGAACCAGGCGTTTCGCACGCATCGATTGGCTGAGAACATGGATGGCCTGGACGGGGCAAGGCCTCGACGGGTCCTAGACCAACGAAACGAATCGAAGAAAGAAGGACGCGTTCATGCCCCGACGACGCGAGGTACCGAAGCGACAGACCATCCCGGACTCCAAGCACGGAGACCAGACAGTCGGTCGCTTCATCAACGTGATCATGCGAGATGGTAAGAAGAGTACCGCCGAGAACATCGTCTACGGTGCCTTCGACGAGATCGAGAGCAAGATGCGCGCCGAACCGCTGGCAATGTTTCGACGGGCACTCGATAACATCCGACCCCGTCTCGAGGTGAAGAGCCGCCGGGTGGGGGGGGCGACCTATCAGGTGCCGATCGAGATTTCGCCGAATCGGGCAAATTCCTTGGCGATGCGCTGGCTCGTTCAATATTCGGCGTCGCGACCGGGCAAGAGCATGAAGGAACGTCTCGCGAATGAGATCATCGACGCGGCGAATGAGCGCGGTGAGGCGGTGAAGAAGCGCGAAGATACGCATCGAATGGCCGAAGCAAACAAGGCGTTCGCTCACTATCGATGGTGAGCGTTCCCGGCCCTCCTGAACGCGACCGGAAGAGCTTCGTCGCCCGGACCATTCGTTTCTTGGCGGAGAACACGTAGGAAAACAGGTGGACTGCTGGACAGGCGAGGGCGCCAACGGGAACGGTCATGGCTCGAAGCGCGCAGCTCTCTGAGACTCGAAATATCGGCATCATGGCTCATATCGATGCCGGCAAAACAACGACGACCGAGCGGATTCTCTTCTATACGGGCGTCAACTACAAGATTGGAGAAGTTCACGACGGCGCGGCCACGATGGACTGGATGCAGCAGGAACAGGAACGCGGGATCACGATTACCTCCGCGGCCACGACCTGCTCGTGGAAGGACCATCGGATCAACATCATCGACACGCCTGGGCATGTCGACTTCACCGTCGAAGTCGAACGTTCGTTGCGAGTTCTGGACGGCGCTATCGCCGTTTTCTGTGGTGTGGGTGGAGTGGAGCCGCAATCGGAAACGGTCTGGCGACAAGCCGACCGCTATCGAGTGCCGCGCCTCGCTTTCGTGAACAAGATGGATCGAATGGGTGCAAATTTCGACAATGTCGTCTCGATGATCGAGAACCGTCTAGGGGCCCGGCCACTGCCTGTGCAGCTGCCGATCGGATCCGAAGATGCGTTTACCGGTGTCATCGACCTGCTCGAAGAGAGGGCACTCTTCTGGGACGACGAGAGCCAGGGCGCCGAGTTCCGGTCCGACGAGATTCCCGCGGATATGCTCGACGACGCGGCACTCGCCCGTGATCAGCTGATCGAGCGTCTGGCTGACTTCGACGACGAAGTGATGGCGAAATATCTGGAGGGTCAGGAAGTCACAGTGAGCGAGATGCGCACCGCGATTCGTCGCAGCACGCTGAACCTCGATATCGTTCCGGTCTTCTGTGGTAGCGCCTTCAAGAACAAGGGCGTTCAGCCGCTCATGGACGGTGTCGTCAACTTTCTTCCCTCGCCGACCGAAGTGCCTGCCGTCGAAGGCCTCGAGGTGAGCGGGAAGAAAAAGGGTCGCAAGAACGCCCCGGCCGCCGGGGATGCCGAGATCGTCGTGCGCAAGGCCGACGATTCAGAACCCTTTGCGGCATTGGTCTTCAAGATCCAGACGGACAAGCACGCCGGAACGCTCGCGTATTTGCGGGTCTATTCCGGGACCGCGAAGACGGGTGAGGGACTCCTCGACGCTTCGACGGGTCGCAAGGAGCGCGTCGGTCGCTTCCTTCAGATGCATGCCAACAAGCGCCAGGAACTCGATCAGGTCTACGCCGGTGATATCGTGGCGGCCGTCGGCCTCAAGGGCGTTGTGACCGGTCATACGCTCTGTTCGCCGAAGGCCCCCGTGATCCTCGAGTCCCTCGACTTCCCGGACCCCGTCATCTCGATTGCCATCGAGCCCAAGACGACGGCTGACATGGAGAAGCTCGGACAAGCCCTCGATCGGCTCGCCATAGAAGATCCCTCTTTTAATGTTTCGACGGACACTGAAACGGGGCAGATGATCATTTCCGGGATGGGCGAACTCCATCTCGAAATCATTGTGGATCGGTTGCTTCGTGAGTTCGGCGTGGGTGCCAACGTCGGGCGGCCACAGGTCGCCTACAAGGAAACGATTTCTGCACAGGCATCGGGGCATGGCGAGTACATCAAGCAGACCGGCGGCGCCGGTGAGTTCGCGATCGTCGAGGTTGAGGTCGAGCCCGGCGAAAAGGGTTCGGGCTTCGAATTCGAGAATGCCTTGCGTGGTGGTGCGATCCCGACCGAATATATCGATGCGGTCGAACAGGGCTGTCGGGAGTCGATCGACAGCGGGCATCTCGGAGGCTACCCGGTCGTCGATGTGAGGATCCGTGTGGTCGATGGCACCGCCCACGAGACGGACTCTTCCGAACGGGCCTTCGGTATTGCCGCCTCGATGGCCGCCAATGACGGTCTTCGCCGCGCCGCTCCTGTTCTGCTCGAGCCGATCATGGACGTCGAAGTCGTGACCCCCGAAGAATTTCGTGGAGCGATCCAGGGCGACCTGAATGGGCGACGCGGGCAGATCAAGGGGATCGAGATGCGAGGGGCAGCTCAGGCCGTGCAGGCTCAGGTTCCGCTCTCGGAGATGTTCGGGTATGTGAGTAGCGTTCGGTCCATGACACAGGGGAGGGCAGGCTACACGATGCAGTTCTCTCATTATTCCCAGGTGCCGGACGCGATCATGCAAGGAATCGTCGCTCCGTATTAGTCGCGAGGCGCTCAATGTTGAATAGGAATACGAACCCTGGCACGGGAGTGCCGAGACTGGATAGAGGTAGTCATAGCGATGTCCAAGGAAAAGTTCGAACGTAATAAGCCTCACGTAAACGTGGGTACGATTGGTCACGTTGATCACGGCAAGACGACCCTGACGGCTGCGATTACATCACGTCAGGCTCATAAGGGTCTTGCGGAGA
>PBFW01000019.1 GCA_002719955.1 Deltaproteobacteria bacterium
AAATCTCCGAATTTCCTGTACTTTCCCGCCCACGCCCCGGTAGCTCAGCTGGATAGAGCGGCTGCCTTCTAAGCAGCGGGTCGCAGGTTCAAGTCCTGCCCGGGGCGCCATCCGTGAGCGTCTGCAACCTCCTGAGGTGGCCAGGTGAACGCAGCCGGTCGTGCGGCCGCGGCACTCGACCGCGATGGTCCCCCGACGTTGCCCGCTCCACGCTCGTTCCATCCCTTGCGATCGCTACCGATGTAGGTCTCGTCGGCCTCGATATCGCCCTCTAGGAGTGGCGCGGGAAGGGCCGGAAGCCCCGATTGAAGCTTGTGCAGCCATGTTCCTCGTCCTGGAACTGATCTTGAAACTCGACGAGTAGGTGCGGAAACTGCATTCTGATGGAGCCTGGGTGAGTTTCGATCGAGCCGCTAAGCTGGCCGTTCGTGGTATCGGCGACATCATCGCGAAGTCGTCGAGCTCGGGAGGATGGCCCGGGAACGAACCACGTTAGCCCTAACGGGATCCTGGTTGTCAGAACAACTACTATCGGTGGTGCGGGAAACGCGGCTTATTATTCCCACCCGCCTCGTCCCTTCTGGACTGGAGGCACTTCTTGTCGTGATCGTGCGATTCGCATCAAGAGCGAGTTACGATGTGTTTTTCGCCGGTCGTGACGACGCGTCTCGTTCGACTTCGATGGGGTTCGCGTTGCGATCCGCATCGGCTCGGTAAATAGGAGGGGCATGTTCTACGGATGGCGAATCGTTGGAGTTGCGGCGGCCTCGCAGGCACTTGCGGTTGGGACGACCTTCTTTAGCTACGGTGTTTTCGTCAAACCCCTGGCCGAAGAATTCGACGCGCCCCGGCTCGTCGTCGTACTCGGCCTGACGCTCCTCATGTTGGTTCAGGGAATCGTTTCGCCCTTCCTGGGTCGGGCAATGGACGACTGGTCCGTGCGGGGAGTGATGACGCTTGGCGCACTTCTCTGTGCGGTCGGTTTTCTGGGTCTCTCGTTGGCGACCTCGCTTTGGCAGATCGGGGTTCTCTTCGGATCGCTGATCGCCGTCGGTTCGCACATGTTCGGCCCCCTCGCGACCTCGACATTGGTGGCCAACTGGTTTCATCGCAAGCGGGGCCAGGCGCTGGGCATCACGGCGGTGGGCGCGTCGATCGGGGGACTCATCTTTCCGGTGGCCGCGACGCGTCTCATGGAGGCGATAGGTTGGCGCGGTGCGGCCGGCAGTTTTGCAGGACTGTTGGTGATCTTTTCGGTTCCCCTCTGGCTCTTGCTGGTCAATCGACCGGAGCATCTCGGGCTACGACCCGATGGAGCGGAGGAGGATGAGCGTGGCACCGGGACACAGTCGGTCGCAGCCACACCAGCGGAAGTCGTTGCCGAGTCTCTGGTTCAGTCGCGGAATTTCTGGGCCATCACCGCCGCCGTAGGTCTGGCTTTCTGCTCGACCAGCGTCGTGATTGCTCACCTCGTTCCGTATGCGACGGATCTTGGATTCGAACCCGGTCGGGCCGCGCTTCTGATGTCCGCGTATGCCGGTGCGGGCGCTCTCGGGCGCCTCCTCCTCGGCTACCTGGTTGACCGCGTCGACAAGCGCGTCGCCGCCTGGATCGTTTTTGCGGTTCTTTCGGGAGCGTGGACCGGGCTTATGTGGGCCGAATCCTATTCGGCGCTCATGCTGGCCAGTGTGGGGATGGGCCTCGGGGTGGGTGGGATCATGCCGCTTTGGGGGGCGCTGACCGGCGCGTGTTTCGGTCGCGCCGTCTTCGGGCGGGCGATGGGCCTCATGACGCCGTTGATGCTGCCCTTCAATCTAGCCGGCGCGCCCATCGCAGCCTACGCCTTCGATCGGACCGGTAGCTATTCCGTGGTCCTCTCGGCGTTTCTCATCACCTTCATACTGGGGGGCCTGGTGATCTCCCTGCTGCGTATTCCGAGAATCGAGCCGGGAACGGAGCTTCGAGGCGCCGCGGTGTGAACCGACTCGACGGAGCCGGTTCGTTTCTTCGCGCCTGCTCAGGTGAAACGATGGGGGAAGATCACGGTCGAGACTGACCGAGCGCCCGTCCCCGATGGCGTGGAGGTCGGGCCGGTGGCCCATCACCTTCTCCTCGAGAACGAGGACATCAAGGTCTGGCCGCTCCGCACCAGCGTTGGACACGAAGGTCAATATCGGAAAGTTCAGCGATCGCCTGCGGTGGCGCAGAGCTGGTCGATGATCACGTCGATCATCGGAGTCAACTTCGCGGCGACGGCCTCGTCCGAACGATCGAGATAGTCCGAAGGCACGATCACGAGTGGCAGCGCACCCATGCCGTAGAGCCGGGCATGAGTGCGCGCGGCTTGTTCGAAGGGCTCGGTCACGAAGGTTAGACTGGGGGTGCCCTGCTGCTCGAGATGAACTGCGTCGAGCAAACTGCCCGACGTGCAGGAGCCTCATTTAGCGAGGCCGTTGATCACTCCGTCGTAGCCACTGAATCGTTCGATCATGTCGGCGTCCGCGGGCCGAGAAAGAACCGGCTTGATTTCGAGATGGAAATCCCGGACACCCAGACGGTCGTGCAAGGCGCGCTCGAGAACGCGTGTGTAGCCCGGGAAGTGTGGGCCCGTGAGGTGCTCCTGCTCGTTGCTCAAGAAACCGATTCTTCGAATTTCTCGGGGGTCGCGTACCCTGGGTGCGAGCTGCGCGATATCGGAATCGTCGTGCCCTCTCGGGTCAATGAGTTCGATCATGAGTCGTTTTTCTCCTCGTCCGTTCTTGAGCTGCCACTCGCGCCGGAATTCGGGAGTGCTCGGGTCATGGCGAAGCCGCCCAGATGTCCCCACGACGGACAGACCGCGGCGCACGGGATGCTGTCGGCGCCACTTACGACGATGTGAATCGACTCGGCGGACCAGGTGACGGGCACCCGGGTCTCCGGGTCGCTCTGATCCACCCAGCCGGGCCACCAGTCGTAGTGGGCAGCTCGTTCGAGTGTCGGCCGACCTTGCGGATCCACGCGGATATCGCCGAGGCGACGTCGCGCCCGTTCCCACAGGAAGGTTTGAACCCGCGCTCGCGTCCAACCCTCTGCAGCGAGGATGCGCGCCATCGACGGCGTGATCACGACCAGCAGCTCGCCCATCGTGTGGGTGTTGGAGTTGCCCCGGGCACACATCTGGTCGGCGATCATCTCGAGCCATCGCTCTGCGATCGGGTCGCCATCGGGCGACGCGACACCCCACAGATTCACGATTTGTGGACCTTCGCAGGCGAAGACCGTGACGGCGCCCTGGGGCGTCTCGACACCCCGCGCCGTGTGGATCGATTCCCACGGTGTGTTCTCCGGCTCCTCGGCGATGCAATAGGCCATGCGGCCCGGATGGCCCAGGATCTCCTGAACCGGCTCACGCGGATAGGCCGAGCCGAGATTCCACAGGACGAGCCGGATCGCGCGGCCGATCGCCAGATTCGCGCGTGCTCCGCCGCCGTTGAAGAGGGACTCCCGGGTTTCCATTCCGAGCGCGCGAACAGCCGGACCCGAGACGATGGTGAGTGGCCAGCAAGGATGCGTCGTGGTCACGACCCCCGCCAGATTGAAGCCCGGTGCGAGCATGGCTTCGATTGCCGTGAGGACGACCGGAAGATGTTCGGGCAAGCACCCGGCCATGGCTGCATTGGCTGCGATGGCTTCCACCGTCGCGATTCGACGGCCAGGGGGAATGCGGCCGATGACGTGATCCGCCGGCAGTCCCGTCCCTTCGATCAGCCGCTCGACCTGGCAGCGCTCCGGGGGAAAGGTCGGAAGCCCATCGGTCAGGCGGAGCCGATAGGAGAGCTCCCGCCAGTCCGCGTGATCGATCCGCTCGGGAAGAGTGTCCCGCGCGCCGCTGCGATCCTGGGTCCTGCTGGCTTCCATGGTGCGCCCCCGTGTGTGATCGAACTCGACCACTCTGGACTCATCAAACTCTACTGATTTCGAGTCGGGTCGGTCGGGGGACAAGAAAAATAGGCAGCGTTTTCCGCACCACCGATACTAGGCATTCTGACATGAAGGCCCCAATGGGCTGCGTGGCCGCTTCCGGGGCGATTTCAAGCTTGGGTCGCGCGCGACGGCTCGCGGCGCGCAATCGATCCCGGCCGCGGGCGCAAGGCGCGAGCTCGCCGTGAGAGCGAACCTGATGTGCCCGCGGCGGTGGAATGAGCGGTGCCAGGCGTTCGAAACGTCACGATCGAAGGTCGACTTTCTACCCTGCGAAAGTTGATCTCTAGAGGTGTGCCGCCGCATCGAAGGCCGAATGGATGGCACCCTCGATATAGCCCACGCCCATGCCATCCCCGATCTCGATGACCGGAACGCCCTTGCTTTGCAGGAGTTCCGCAAGACTCCGGTTCGGGACGAGCCCCGTCGCGAAGAGGACACTGTCAGCGGCGATTTCCTCGGCCGCATGCGCGCCCTCCGCTGCGTTTCGTTCGAAGCGAACACTGTGGGGTCCGATCTCGCAGACACGGACGTCCGTCTCGAGCCGAGCACCCTGTTCGCGGAGCTCATAGAGGATGCGCCAACGGCGGGGGTGAGCGAAGCCCACACCCATGACCGAACCCTCTTCGAGCACGCAGACCTCGCGGCCGCGATCGGTCAGAAATTCCGCGAGTTCGCATCCAACGAGGCCGCCCCCGATCACGACGATGCGCCGACCGAGAGGCATGTATCGCTTCGACCACTCGCGCAACCGAGTTGGATCATTCGTGATGCCGAGCCTGCGCCCGGTGCCGACGGCGATCCGCCCGAAGCGCGAGAGCTTGCTCGTAGCGCCGGGCTCTCCCGTGAGGAGATCACGAAGCGTATCCCCATCAAATACATGGGCCTGATCCGCACCGGGGATCGTCGGCTTCTCGCGCCTGGCGCCAGTCGCGACGATCGCCACGTCGGGAGCAATATCCTCGACGCGTTCCGCAGAGATCTCATAATTGGTGCGCACCTCGATCTCGAGCTTTGCGACCTGTCCTTCCAGCCACTCGAGGAGCCGCTCGTTGGGGGGATAGGCGAGGGCGGCGAAACGCAGGGTGCCTCCAAGTCGACCGCTCTTTTCACAGAGCGAGACTCGATGTCCGCGGAGGGCTGCTATGCGGGCCGCCTCCATGCCCGCTGGGCCACCGCCAATGACCAGAACGTGTTTCGGTTCCGCGGCCTGGGTGCGCTCGAGCGCGCCGAGCTGGTGCTCGCGCGCGGTCGTGGGATTTACGGCGCACCGAACAGGCCGGTCGAAGAAGGCCTGAGCGACGCACGTGTAGCAATAGACACAAGGCCGAATGTCCTCGGCGCGATCCTCTTCGAGCTTCCGGGGGAGCTCGGGATCGGCGAGTAGCTTCCGCGCCATCGAGACGACGTCGACCAGACCTTCTTTGATCAATCGATCGGCGACCTCGGGTTCGATTCGGCCGACCGCGATGACAGGGACGTCAACATGTCGTTTGATGCTGGCCGCAAACTCGACGAAGCCCGCTTCTTTGTGGACGAGGGGGGCTTCGAGAAAGCCGGGCGCCGAGCTGCCATCGGCATACGCGGTGACATGAATCGCGTCCGCGCCGGCCTCGCAGGCCAGCTCCGCCGTTAGCTGTGCGTCCTCGAGGGTGATTCCCCCTGGTGTTCGGAACTCCATGGCATCGAGTCGACACCAGACCGGGAAGTCGGTTCCCGCGCGAAGCTTCACCGCACGAAGCACTTCGCAAAGCAGTCGAGCGCGATTCTCCCGCGAGCCACCATAGTCGTCCGTTCGAATGTTGACGGCGGGCGAAAGGAATTCCGAAAAGATGTACCCGTGAGCGGCATGTAGCTCGACAGCGTCGAAGCCCGCGCGTCGCGCTCGCTCGCCGGCGTCGGCGAAGGCCTCGATCAATCGTTCGATGTCGCCCTGAGTGGCTTCTCGAACCTTCGCATTGCCGAGATGCTCCATCGAGTGGCTCATGATCTCGATCTCTTCACTCGTCAGATCGAGACCCATCGAGTTCTCGCCCTTGAAGCCGTCGACCGAGGGCATGAGCATCTCGCGTCCCTGCCAGACATCGAGGCGAGCGACCTTGCCATGATGTGAGAGCTGAGCGGCGATCTTCGCACCGTGGCCGTGGACGCGATCCGTCAGCTCTCGTAGGCCCGGTAGATAGCGATCGTCGGAGAATGCGAGTTCATGGAGCGAGTTTGCGCCCCAGGGATAGGCCGCCGAGACATTCTCGGTGATCAGCAACCCCGCTCCGCCGCGCGCGCGTGCCTCGTAGTAGGCGATGACACCTTCAGTGACGGCGCCATTCTCATCGCCGAGTTCGACACCCATGGGCGCCATGGCGATGCGATTGCGCAGCTCGAGATTCCCGATGCGAATGGGGGAGAGAAGATGAGAGAACATGGCCGCTCCTCGATTTGTGGCCCTGGTGTGCCAGGACTCGACCGCCCGTCCATGCGGCTCTTCGTTCGTAGTCGCTGAGGACTCCGCCCCGCGATTCATGGCGCGGAACAGTGCCGCGTGTCACGACATTCCACGCTCAGCGGTGGATCCTGTAGAGGGTGACAAAAAGACCGGTTGGGGGTCATAGGTACCGTCCGGTTTGATCAGATCGGTATTGCAGAAGGCCGAGAGCTTGTTGCCCTCGGGATCACGCACGTAGGCAAGGTAGTACCCCAGATTATAGTGCGCCCGGCGTCCCGGAGCGCCCTCGTCGGTGCCATCGTTGGCGAGGGCGACTTCGTGGAAGCGGTCGACGTCAGCAGCGGACGCCGCGTGCAAGCCTACCATCGAGCCGTTCCCGACTGTGGCGGGATTTCCGTCGATCGGATTGCAGACCCAGATCCTCGGCATGTAGGACCCGTCCGATAGCGAGTATCCGAGCCAGCTTTCGGTCTCGAAGATGCGCACGTGCCCGAGCGTCCCGAGAGCCGCATCATAGAACGCCTTGACGCGCTGGATGTCGTTCACACCGATCGTGATGTAGCTGATCACAATTTCCCCCTCGTGTTTATTCTCGATCCGATCCCGTTCATCCTTCTGGCTATCGATGGATCAGCGAATTCGGGAGCTTTCGCCGATCACCACCGATCAGGGCCAAAGCAGCCGTATCGGTGTCGAGCGTCTGCATGTTCGCCGTGGGAGTCATGGTCAAGCACGCTGGCTCGTCAGTCAACGCGCCGATCGGGTCCGCACCCCTGTCCGCCCTAGGTTGGGATTGGGCCTCTGCAGTGACTCCGGAGAGGACTCCACGATGGGGTCGACGAGAAGACGGCGAGCTACATCGCGATCCCGTAACTCTTCGCTGTGTGCACCGATGCCGTGAATCGGCGGGTGTCGGGGGAGCTCTAGGAGCTCTTTCTCGACGACGCGAGGATCGACGTCACTTCTTTGAGGCGGCCACGGCTCGAGCTGACGGGGACCGAAGCGCTAGGTTGCTTCATCGCTGGCGCGATCGAGCGCCTCGCCTGCCTCGGGATCTGTCGTGATCCGCGATCGGATGGAGGCGGCGCCGAGCCGTGTCAGCGAGGACCCGGTCCACGTCCTCGGTCTCGGGCGGTGGCGGTGAAGGGGCCGGGGGCCGAGGAGGGCCCCGCGCAGACGCCATCGAGCACGAGCGTGTGAAGACGGTCAGATTCTGTACACCCGTTCCGCATTGCCCCGGAGAACCGCTCGCTGTTCGTCCTCGGATAGGGACGACACGACGTCACGGAAGAGACCCCAGAGCGTGCCGTAGTCGGTCCACAATCGGTCGACCGGGAAATTGCTCGCGAACAGGCAGCGCTCCGATCCAAAGAATTCGAGGGTCTCCTCGATCAGTCGTCGACTCATGGCTTCCGTCGTTCCGCCCGGTGCCATGCCCAGCCCAGAGATCTTGATCACTACGTTCGGAAAACGCGCGCAAGCCTCGAGTGCGCCGCGCCAGAGCGCGAGGCCCTCGTCCGAACGGTCGAAGGGCATCAGGGCATGGTTCAGGATGATCTGTGTGTCTGGGTGGCGGCTGATCAGCGTCGCGGCCCGCTCGGTCTGCCACGGAAAGAGCTGCAGCTCGAAAGAGAGATCGAAGCGCCGGAGCAACGAAAAATTACACAGCCAATCCTCGTTTTCGAGTTGACTTGCACGCATTTCCAGCGCGCTCTCGGCAGAGCCGGCCGAAGCCGCCGTGGATTCGGCGTTCAAAATCTGTCGGAGGCCTCTTACGTTTGCGAAGGTCAGCTGGGACTCCAGCACGCTCTCGGCGTTCTTTCGCGAGAGATCGGCCCCCGCGACGATCGCATGCGGAAAGCCGCCCGAGCGCGGGTGGTCTGCAATCTCCTGCAGCCAGGCCGTTTCGCGGACGGGATCGTCCGGGTCGTGTTCGGCCTGCACGTGCACCGACTTCACGATGTCCTGGTTTGCGCAGTCGGCTCGATAGTCTTCGATCCGGTAGCTGCGGCAGAGTTCGGCGAAATCGGGGAAGGGATCGCCCGCCGGATTCGGGGTCAGCCAGGGATAGTGGCGCTCCTCGAGGTCCCAGAGATGGTGATGGGCATCAACGGCTTCGATCTGTTTCATGTGTGGAGCACCTCGGGTTCTTTCCCGGTTCGGATCCGGACTAGATCCGGAACGCACGTGTGCCAGTCACTGACCTGTTGATAGGCGTCTGCGACGCGAAGGACCCCGGCGTCGTCGGAGTGACCGCTGATGATCTGCAGACCCGAGGGCAGCCCGCCTCCGATCGGACCCATCGGTACGGACATCGCGGGAACGCCGAGGAGATTCCACGCCGGCGTATAGGTCCAGGGCATCATGGCCCAGAAGTCTTCCGTCAGCCGTGGTGCTGGCAGTCCGATGGTCGGCGTCACGATCACGTCGCACGCTGCGAGCACGCGACGCAGCGTGGCGAGCCCCCACGCGCGCACGCGCTGTGCCTGCACATAGTCAGCGGAGCCATAGAGCGCGCCCATCGCGAGAGAAGCGCGCGCTTCCCGCCCGTAGTCGGAAAAGCGTTCCCTCAGATCCTGGCGGTGGTAGGCGAACGATTCGCTCGCACTCGTCACCATCGCAGCGGTGGTCAAGATGGGATAGCCGTCGAAATGGACCTCGACGATCTCCGCACCGGCCTGCTCGAGGCCGCGGATAGCCTCCTCGAAGCGATCGCGAACTGCGGCATCGAAACCCTCGACTCGAGTATGGTGGTCGCGCTCGACCCCCACTCGCAGGCCGGTTGCATTTCCCTCGAGCGCGGCGACGTAGTCGGGGACCGGTCGGTCGAGGGATGACGGGTCGTCCGGTGAGCCGCCGGCGATCGCCTGCAGGAGGAGCGCGCAATCCCGCGCGCTCCGGGCCATCGGGCCGACCGTGTCGAGGCTGTAGCCGAGGGGGACGACGCCCGACTTCGGGACCAGCCCGAAGCTCGTCTTCAAGCCCGAGAGGCCACAAAGGGCTGCCGGGATTCGTACGCTGCCTCCTGTATCGCTGCCGAGTCCGCCGAGTATGAGTCCGGCGGCCACACCTGTCCCGGTCCCTGCGCTCGAACCTCCGGGCCAGTGATCGAGATTCCAGGGGTTGCGATGAATCGGGAAGGGGCCGTCGGCATCCGGCGCCCCCATCGCAAATTCCATCGTGGCGGTCTTTCCCGTGATCACGGCGCCCTGCGCCCGCAAGCGCGTGACGACGGGAGCGTCGATCCCGCGGCCCCAATCCGGCGCGAGGACCTTGCTACACGCGGTCGTCGGGCCTTCGCGTGCGGCGATGATATCCTTGATGCCAATCGGGATCCCCTGGAGCGGGCCGCGGTCGACGCCCGCCGCGAAATCGGCATCCGCTCGGGCTGCCGAGGTCAGGGCTTCGTCGTCGAAGCGTGCGACATAGGTGCCGAGGGTGGCGTCGAGTTGGTCCGCGCGAGCAAGAAGCTCGGTCGTCAGCGCAACGCTGGTCAGGCCGCCCTCCCGCAGTGCGTCGGCGGCGGCACTGATCGTGGACGGAAACCCGGCCTTCATTTCGCTTCCATGTCTGAATCGGTGGGATGGAATGCCGGGAGGTAGAGCGCCGCCTCCTTGCAGTAGAGCGTGTCCGCCGCGGAGCGGAGTGCCGGGTAGATTCGGATCATCGCCCGGATCTCGCCCTCGGAAGGGTGGATCCCGGCCGCGCTAAGCAGCGCTCGTATGATATCGCCGTCCATCATGTTCTCCTTCTCATCTCTGAGACCCTCCCTCCTCGATGCCTGGGGAGGGAAGGGGCCTCCAATCGAGAGAAGCTGCTCGAGTGTGCAGAAAAACTGTTTGAACTTCGCAGCAAATTCGAGAGATCCATGCTCGGTTCATCGAAGACCGCGACCGGGCGTGGCGAATAGCATTCAGAGCTCATGCACGAGCGGCTCGGTGCCGAGATAATGCTCGCGCCGCAGGTCCTCGATTTCTGAATCCGAGAGACCCAACAAGCGCGAATAGATCTCGTCGTCGTGCTGGCCCAACCCCGGGGGCGGCAGGCGAACGCCCAGTCGCTCTCCGTCGAGGATCCAGGGTGACGTATGGAGCGGATATTCTCCATAGCCAGCCAGGCGTGTCGACTGGTAGACGCCGCGCTCGATCCAGTGAGGATCCCGGGCGTGGTCCGCGGCATCGTGTATCGCGGCCGCCGGTATGCTTCGCTTTTGAAGAACGTCCATCAAAGCGATGGGATCTTGTGTGCGCGTCCACGCTTCGAGGTGGCGGTCGATCTCGCCTCGATCTCGTCGACGCCCCTCCCGGTCCTGGAAACGATCGTCCCGTGCCCACTCGGGATCACCCATGGCGTCCCGAAGCGCCCTCCATTGGCGGTCCCGATAGACACTGATGGCGATCCAGCGATCCTCCCCCTGACAGGCAAACACGCCATGAGGTGCCATCTGTGGATGATCGTTACCCGCCGCCCGGCGTACGCGACGATTGATCGAATAGTCCATCAGGGCTTCGGGAATGTGGTGCAGGGAGGCTTCTACCCCCGAAACCTCCACCTGCTGGCCCTCTCCGGTTCGCTCGCGATGATGAATGGCTGTCAGTAGTGCGACGGCGTTGGTCATGCCAGTCACGACATCGGTATGCGTGCTGTAGTTGACGGTATCCGGGGCCTCATCGGGATAGTGGCGCAGGGCGCCGAAGCCTGCGATTCCATCCATGGCGCCACCCATCGTCACGCGCTTCGCGTAGGGCCCGGTCATTCCGTAGCCGGAGCAGTTCAGCATGATGAGATCGGGCCGATGTTTGGAGAGCACCCCATAGTCGATCCCCATTTTTTCGGGCACGCCCGTCACCATATTCGTCACGACGACATCCGAAACGGCGACGAGGCGCTTGAAGAGCTCGACACCCTTCTTGCGAGACAGGTCGAGGGTCATGCCCAACTTATTCCGATTGGCCTGTACGTAACCGGAATTGACGTCGTAGGGTCGAGGGCCTGCCCGCCCCTCCGGATAGAACATGGAGAGAGAGTCGGGGACGTCGACGGGGCCGCGGGCGTGATCGAAACGTTGAATCGCCTCGACCTTGATGACTTCCGCCCCAAGATCGCCGAGCCACATCCCCGTCATTGGACCGGCCCAACCCTCGGCGAGTTCGAGCACCCTGATTCCGGAAAGCGGAAGACTCGACGCATCGATCGATGGCGATGGGGCCTCACCGTCGCGAAGTTGCACCGATGCCGCATCCCTCGAGCCTTGTTCGTTTGCGAGTTCAGTGAACACCACGTCCTGATGTTGCCCCAACGTCGGCGCCGGTCGGCTTTTGATCTGACGCGCTCCGTGGAGGCGAAACGGCTTCGCTGGATAGCGGAGCGATCCGGCCTCGGGGTGGTCGATCTCCTCGAATAGCGTGCGGGCGATGAAGTGCTCATCGAGCTGCATGTCCGCCGCCGAATAGACCGGGGCCATCGGGAAGCGCGCCGCCGCCGCCGCATCGAAAATCTCTCTGCGGGTGTGCTGCATGAGCCAGGCATCCCAGATCTCATCGAATTCGTCCTTGTGAGCGGCGATGGCCACGCTGTTCGCAAAGCGCGCATCGTGCGAGAGTTCGGGCATCCCCATCATCCGAAATACCCGCGGCCACCACGAGTCGCCCCGTCCGATTCCTTGAACCGCGACATAGCCGTCCTTGCAGGGGTATCCGCCCATCAAGAATTGTGCGCGTAGCGGATCGCCGATCCGGCGCGGAATCTCTCCGTTGTAGAAGTAGGGCAGGGGCTGGCGCCCCCCTCCGGCCAGGAAGGCTTCGGCGATCGACATTGTGACATGATGCCCTCGCCCACTACGCCGGCTCGCAATGACTGCCCCGAGCGCCGCCGTCGCGAGGCCGAGTCCGGCATAACCGAGGGTCGCGTTTTCGGTGGAGGCGAGCGGCTCTCGCCCCGGCAAACCGTTCGGGTACATCGGTCCCGCGAGCGCGAAACTCACGAGTTCGGTCAGTTCGTGGTCACGGTAGGGTCCCGAATCCCCGAAATTCGACAATGAGACCAGAGAGAGCCGTGGATTCAAGGCTTGTAAGGTCTCGAAGCCGAGGCCGAGTCGATCGAGCGTGCCCGGCCGATAGCTCTCGACGAGAAGGTCCGAGCGAGCGACCAGGGCATGCATTCGCTCGAGGTCGGCGGTGTCTTTGAGATCGAGGACGACCCCGTGTCGATTCGTGTTGAGGTAGAGGAAAAGTCCGCCCTGCTCGGGATGGGCCTCGTCCCCGGGAAAGGGCCCCGCATGGCGCATCGGGTCACCGTCCGGGCGTTCCACTTTGAGAACGTCGGCGCCCTGGTCCGCGAGCTGTTTTACACCGAATGGACCTGCAAATCCCTGCGTCAGGTCGAGCACCCTGAGTCCATTGAGCGAGTCTTGCATGGATCCTCGATCAGCGTCGATTCGGTTCGCGGCAGGATGCCGCGCCAGCCTTTGGGCTTGCTGCCTGAGTCGTCTGGGTCCGTCCAGAGCGGGAGTTTGCCATCCCTCAGTCGAGCCTCCGCGCGAAGAGCGCATCGACCTTTTCCCAGACACGTTCGGCGGCCTGCTCGTGGTAGGTGTCGCCACCGGGCACGCCGAAACCGTGCAGGGCACCGGGATGGTGTTCGATCTCGTGACGCGTGCCCCGTCTTTCGAGCGCCTTTTCCATCAGGTTGAGGTGCTCGGGACTGCACCACTGGTCCCGATCTGCGATGGCGAAGTAGAACTCCGCCGCGACGCGATCGAGTTCGAGATGAGCCGCTTCCGCCCCGACACCCGTCAGGCCCGGATGGATCGCTGCAGCCGCCGCGACCCGCTCGCCCAGAGCCTGGGAGAGAATGACGGATAGACGTCCTCCCATGCAGAAGCCCATCAGGCCGATCGCGCCCGGGCGGATGGCGGGGTCCGTGTCGATTCGCGTGACCAACGCCTCGATGTCCCGGGTCACCCCTTCATCCGAGAGGCTCTGCACGAGCGATATCATCTGATCCCAGTCGTCAGCTCCGCCAACGCCGAGTTCGGAATCCGCACCGGCGCGATAGAAGAGGTCGGGCAGCGTCGCGTAATAGCCCATTCCCGCCAGCCGTCGCGCGACGTCGCGGAGCGCTTCGCGGATGCCCCGTCCATCCATCAGGATCAGAACGGCGGGAGCGGGCTTCTCTTCTCCGGGATGGGCGATGAATGTCGGCATGATTCCATCCGGTGTTACGATCTCTGCAAATTCTTCGACCATCTGATTTCCTCCCTGCGCACTGGGTACGGGGCGCGGCCTCGCCGACTCGCGCGAACGATGATAAGTCAGAACCTCCCGAGAAAAATGGCTCTGCGGCGCGGGTTCCCGGGGATATTCGCGATCGGTGTGGTTTCTACACGGATTCGTCATCCGTCGGGTACCCTCAACGGCATGCTGCGGGTGCGCGGCGCGGGCGGCTATCAGGCGGATGGGCGCCGGAGGGCGTTCTTTCGAGTGGGTCGGGCGGGATCGATCCGCCGGAAGGGATTGTGTCGGGATGGACGGCGACCGAATGGGGAGGCGGCGATTCGCTTGTTGCTGCGCGGTCGCCTTTTCGGGGATCGTCGTTTTCGGATTGATCAGCTGCGAAGGCGACACGCCGTCTGTCCCGGTCGATTCGACTCCGATGTCTGCGCCGTCCGCCGCCGATACGGGGGCTGATCGCCCGGCGCTTGCCGCCGGCATTCGATTGGGTCAGAGCGATCGGGAAGATGCGGCGCGCGTCCGCTGCGGATTGGGTCTCCGCCCTTCCGGGAAGGGCGAGCCGGTCGTGATCGAGAGACGACCGCTGCCAACGCCCAGCCTGCGATTGATCGATCGCACGCCTCGGATCGCAGGTCCAGCGCCCGAATCGATGGCCTCTCTGCTCGAATTCGGATCCGAGGCCCTGTCGTCGTGGCCGCACAAACAAGGGGTCGTTCTCAGTCCAGAGTTGGGAGATCGCGGGGCCCGCGCGGCACAGCTCTCGTTAGAGGTGCGTGGCGGTGGGGGCAAGGACGGGGATGGGGTGTTGGTCATCGTGCCCGTGACGAATTCGCATCTCGGCGTCGCAGACGATCGCCGCCATCGGTCGATTCGGGTTCGCCTCGCTCCCCTCGAGAATGCGGAGGGCCTCGCGCTCGTTCGGGTCGATCTCGAGCGGGTCTTGAGGCAGACCTGGGGGGGGGCGCTTCGACGGCTCTCACTTCAGCGACTCGAAATCGGCTTCGAGGGTTCGGAATCCAAGACCGGCCCCCCTCCCGATCTCGTTCGCGTCGCCCTCTTCGACTCGGAGGTCCGGCTCGATTCGGTGGCGGGGCGGGTCTCTTCGACACGTTCGGGTGTCATCATGCCGTCGTGGTATGTCCGCGCTGGGGGGGAGCTCTCTTTCGAGGTCGATCTCCCCGCGAAGGGGAGTTCGCTGGTGTGGTCGGGGGCGGCTGGAGAAGCCGGCGGAGTCGGGGAAGTCAGCGTGCGTTTCGGTGATGAGGAGCGGGTGATCCATTCCGAGCCCGTTGGCACGGAATGGAAAAATCTACGCCGATCGCTCGAGGATTGGAGGGGTCGGTCGATCACCCTTTCGCTGCGCAATCGTGGCCCTGGCGTCGTCTTCTTCGGTGATCCACAGATTCACGATCGAGGCCCGTCGAGTTCGCCCGACGTGTTGGTGTACATGATCGACACTCTGGTCGCTACGCGCCTCGGCGCGTGGCGACATGCGAAGGCGGGGACAGGCGTTTCCCCGACGATCGATCGACTTGCGCGCGAAGGCATCACGTTCGGTCACGCTTTGAGTCCCGCACCCTGGACCAAGCCATCGGTCGTCTCCTTCTTTACGGGTCTCGAACCGTCGACGCACGGAGTGGGCGCGACGAGTTATACGGAACGACTGCCGAGTGATGTCCCGACCCTCCAGAAATATTTCGCGGAGGCTGGATTTCGAACGGGTTCGTTTGCGGCCAACCCGCTGGGGGGGGCGTTGTCAGGTCTCGAACAGGGATTTTCGTACTCCGTGACGCCGCCGCATTGGTTGGGTCGATTGAGCGCGCTGGCTCATCCAAGCGCCCGGCAGCTACATGCCGCGGCCTTGGCCTGGCTCGACCAGGCTCCTGAGCGGCCTCATCTCTTCTTCATCCATGCCCTCGAAGTGCACGAGTATGCGAACCCGGTCTTTCGGCCGAGGCATGAAGGCTGGGATATGTATGACGAAGCCATTCACGCGCTGGATGCCGAGTTGGCTCGATTGCTCGGGGCACTCTCCAAACGCCAGCGAGACGTGATCGTCGTCCTCCTTTCGGATCATGGCGAGTCCTTTGGCGATCATGGTCAGCGAGGGCACGGATTCTCGTTATTCGAGTCACAACTCCACGTTCCGCTGATCATTTGGGCGCCCCGATATCTGCCGCCGCGCACCTTCAATCGGCCCGTTTCCACGAATGACGTGGCGCCCACCCTACTCGAATGGTTTGGACTGGAGGCGCTTCCGGACTCATTGGGGGAGAGCCTATTTTCCTTTTCGGGAGATCCCGCGAAGGATGGCGCACGTCCCGTCTTGGCGAGTCGGGAGTGGTATCTCTGGGACGAGGGTGGACCACGCTGGTACGGCGCGGTCGGCACGGAGGGTGAGAAGGCCCTTCGGGTCGGGGAGAAGAGCATCGCGTTTCGCTTGTCGAGAGATCCCTGCGAGACGCGGGGGATTCCGGCAGAGGCTGTCGATGTCAACGCCGCTCTCGACGATTGGCTGAGTCAGAAGGACGAGCGAAGAGCGGGTTTCCTCGCTCGCTTCGGGCGAAGCGACGACGCGCCCATCACGTCTGACGGAATCGAACGGCTCCGAGCGCTCGGCTACGTGGAATAGCGCCGGTCTTCGCTACGTCTCGGCCTCGCGCACACAGGGCCCTTCTTTCTTCAGTCGTCGCGCTTCGTGAAATCGAAATCTTTTTCGATATCGGCCAATACCCTCTTCGTGTGTGCGACGTATTGTGAGTAGGAGCCGTTGTAGTTGCCATCCTGACGACGTTGGAACTCGCCCTCGAAGTTGTAGTAACCCGGCGTGCACTCCGCGCTTCGATTGGTCTTGCCGCGATTCGCGATGACCTCCTGGACCCAATTCTCTTCGGCTTCATGGGTTACGTCCATGGTGTGGTGGCCGTTCCCGCGCGCGTAGTCGATGCAGGCCGCGATATGATCGCCCTGCGATTGAAGGACGTCGGTCAGGTTGAACAGGAATGTCGCCTGGTAGCCACCCATGATGAAGAAATTCGGGAAGCCGTGGGTGTGGATTCCGAGGACCGTGCGGATTCCGTCCTTGTATTTTTCGTTCAGCTCGAGGCCCCCCTTGCCTCGGATCTCATTGTAGATTCCGGTCTTCTGGACCTCGAAGCCGGTCGCGTAGACGAGAAGATCGAGGGCGTAGGCCTTCCCCTCGAAAACCGGGCCGTCCTCGTTGATCTCGGTGATGCCCATGCCCCGGGTGTCGACGAGTTCGACGTTGGGTCGGTTGAAAGCCGGCAGATAATCGTTGTCGAAGCAGGGCCGTTTGCACATGAACATGTACCAGGGTTTGAGCGCTTCGGCGGTGGTCGGATCCTCCACGGTCTCATCGATCCGTTTGTGGATTCGCATCATGACGTCGATATTGGCGTTCTCCTGCTTGCGAACCCTCTCTTCGCGAGGCATGGCCTGCCGTTTCGCCATCTGCTCTGGGCTGAGTTCCTGGAAATCGGCCGCCTTCGCTTTTCGTTCCGCCTGCCAGCCGGGCTTGAGACTCGCGGCCCATTCGGGGTCGGTGAGCGAATCGTCCTTGACGTCGATCGATGACGCGGTGCGCTGGAAGACGTAGAGCTGCTTGGTGGCTGCGGCCAGTCGGGGAATGGCCTGGACGGCGGTGGCGCCGGTGCCGATGATGCCCACCCGCTTGTCGGCGAGGCCGGAGAGATCGGGCCGCGTGTATTCGTAGTCCCAGCGTGAGGTGTGGAAGGAGTGGCCGGCGAAGGACTCCATCCCCTCGACTTTCGGAAGCTTCGGTTTCGAGAGGGTGCCGTTGGCACAGATCACGAACCGGGCTCGCATACGATCGCCGCGATCGGTCGTGAGGGTCCACATCTCCTCGTCTTCGTTCCAAACCGTGGAGGTGATCGTCGTCTGAAAGACCGCAAGCTTGTAGAGATCGTATTTTCTGGCGATCGCCTGACAATGGGCGTAGATCTCCTGTCCCCTCGCATAGCGGCGCGTCGGGACGTATTCCATCTCGTCGAGGAGCGGCAGATAGTCGTAGGCCTCGACGTCACAGGCCGCGCCGGGATAGCGGTTCCAATACCAGGTTCCGCCCACATCGGCGCCACGTTCGACGATTCGGATGCTTTCGACCCCGATCTCGCGCAGGCGAACGGAGGTCAGCAGCGCCGAAAAGCCCCCGCCGATAAAGAGAACCTCGACCGTGTCTTCGAGCGGTTCGCGGGGAGCGGGCTCTGTTGCGTATGGATCGATGGCGTATTTCTCGAGGGGCCCAACAAAGTCGGAGGTGAACTGCTCGGTGCCGTCCGGGCGGTAGTCGAGACGAAGGTCGCGCTCGGTCGCGAATCGCTCCTTGATTTCATCGTAATATTCCTGCGGCTGGCGATCTTCGCGATCGAGAACGAAGGCGAAAGGATTCTCGGGCTTTTCCATGGGTCGGTTCCCGTCGTGATGAAGTCCTGAGCGCGAGGCCCGGAGTTGGGAAAGAGAGTAACGGAGCCTGTGTTGGGTGCAGCTCGGCTTCGCGGCGGCTGGGAATCACCCAACGGAGCCCTTCGCATCCGTGATTTGGATGCGGGACCTGTCTATGATCCCGATGGTCATTCGTTTCATCGGGAGGATCGTCCAATGCGGGGTAAGGTCGCGCTCGTCACGGGTGCCGCTTCGGGAATCGGTGCCGCGGTGGCGACCCTTCTCAGCGAGGCGGGCGCGCGAGTCGTGCTGGCGGACATCGATTCGGACGCGGGTCAGGTGCTCGCCGATCGTCTGGGCGAACGCTTCGTCCAGTGCGACGTCGCGAGCCCCGAGAGTTGGGGAAATCTGATCGACCGCTGCCTGGCCGAAGCCGGCGTGCCCGACTTCGCGCATCTCAATGCGGGCATCATGGCCGTGGAGCCCGAGGCCGACTTTCTCCAGATCGAGGATCTCCCCCTCGAGAACTATCGCCGCATCATGGGCGTCAATCTCGATGGTGTCTTCCTCGGTCTGCAGGGGCTGATCCCGCATATGCGCGGGCCGGGCGGGGCCATCACCGTGACCGCGTCGGTCGCCGGCCTCGTCGGGATCGCGATGGATCCGGTCTATGCCGCGACGAAGCATGCGCTCGTCGGTCTCGTACGGAGCCTCGCCGAATGTCTGGTCGATACGCGGCTTCGTGTCAACGTGATTTGCCCGGGTGGTGTGGAGACAGCCATCACGCCGGCCGCGCTGAGGGAGAGCGAGATGTCCACCATGCCGGCGCAGGTGATGGCGCAGGAAGTGCTGGATCTCTTGGCCAAGGGGCTGAACGGCGAGATTCGCGTAAAACTCACGAAGGATGAGCCGGCCTTCACAATGCCTGCGCCCCTTTTGGAATGAGTGCCGGCGGGAACGCTGACCGCGATGGGGAGGGCGAGGCGGGGCTCCTCGCTTTGCGAGGAATCCGGAGAGTCCCACCCTCCAGGAGAACCGAATGACCCAACTCTCGATGCGTTTCGATCTGCGCGTTCCGCCTTTTGCCCAGACGAGTTTTGCCGAACAGCATGGGGCCATGCTCGAAATGGCGTCGTGGGCCGAACGAGTGGGCGTCGCAACCATTATGCTCTCCGAGCACCACGGGGATCCAGCAGGATTCACCTCGTCGCCGCTTACGATCGCCGCTGCGGTGCTTGCCCGCACGAGCCGCCTCAAGGTTTCGATCCAGGCGGCGCTGGTTCCGCTTCACGATCCCGTTCGGCTCGCGGAGCAGATCGCCACGATCGACTGTATGGCTCCGGGTCGTTTATCGGTCGTGGTGGGCGCCGGCTATCGCCACGCTGAGTTCGAGATGGCGGGGATCGAACGCAGCGATCGCGGACGACTCCTCGAAGAGTGCGTCGGCGTTCTGCGTTCCGCGTGGAGCGGCGAGCGCTTCGAGTGGCAGGGTCGCGAGATTCTCGCCACGCCCCCTCCGGCCATACCTGGGGGGCCGGATCTCTTCGTAGGGGGAAAGACGGTCGCGGGTGCGAAACGGGCCGCACGACTTCGCTGCCGGTTCAGTCCCGCCGTGTCGACGCCGGAGGTCATCGAGGCCTATTTCGATGAGAGCGCGCGGCTCGGTTTCGACTCCGCGGACGTGTACGGCTGCGTTTCGATGGATGAGTTTCGAGCGCGGCATTTGCGGGAGGGCCCCGCCGCGCCGGGTTTCGTCATGGTGTCGAAGGATCCGGACGCGACCTGGAAACGGATCGGCCCCTATGCGGAATACGATGCGGTGACCTATGCGGCCTGGCAGGAGGATGGCGTGGTCTCCGATTGGGCGGTGCCTGGCGCCGAGACCTGGGAACATCTGCGCGAGAGCGGAAATTACAGCGTCGTTACGCCGCGGGAGTGTGTCGAATTGGGCGTGCGGGATGGGCATATCATGTTGCATCCCCTGATGGGCGGGATCGAGCCCGAGATCGCCTGGGAGAGCCTGCGACTCTTCGAGTCCGAGGTTTTGCCTCATCTGGAATGAGGCGACGTTGATTTCAAGCCACCGAGAGAGGCTTCGAACGCGGCCCGCCTCCCGATCCGACTCGCCAACAGTCTATTCCTTGCGGGCGCAAAAGAAGGGCTCGAAGACGTGGTGCGTGACGCGCCAATGGCTTTCGAGGTCGGGCGGGCAGCTCGCCGCTTCCGCGATGCGGATGGCTTCCGGACGGGCCAGGACCTCGGCATCGTCCATTTCGTAGATCGCAAGACACGTATAGCGTTCCGGGGGGCTCGTTCGGCCCGCCGGGTCCTCGACCTGCAAATAGCGTCGAACGCTCAACACACCCGGCGTGGTCAGCACCGCCGGGACGTGCTCCCCGGCATACCAGCGCTCGAATTCCTCTTCGAAGCCCGCCTCGACTTCGATCATGACGTGGAAGAGGGCGGCTCCCTCGACCTCTGCCGCGTCGACTCCGAGACACGCGATCTCGCGAAAGACCGCTCGCTCGAAGCGCAGGTGCCCCTCGAATGCCTCGGGCATCGACTGATCGTGTCGGCGATGGGCCTCCGAAGTGAGCGCGCTCAGGTCTTCGAGGTCGTAGAGCGTCAGGTAGGGCATCGCGGCGCCCGACCCCGCCCAGTTCTGGTCTCGAAGAAGGCGCCGGGCGCGCCGATATCCCGGCAAGGCCAGGTCGACCCGCAGATGGGCATCGCACCAGCGATTGAACGCATCCTCGATCTCGGAGTCGATCTCCGAACTGAGCTGTAGCAAGGCGGGCTCACTCATTCTCTTCTCGCATTGGCCGCGGAAGGATCCATCCCCGGCCGAGTCCATCAGGCTGGGCGGTATCTCAAACCGCCGCCTCCCCTCGCGGATTGCTAGGCCTGGTCCGAGGCCTCCAATTCACGGATCGCCGGGATGACCTTCGTGCCCATCAGCTCGATCGAACGCATCAGATCCTGGTGTTCGAGATCCGCCAGCTGCATGACCGAGACCAGCCTATCCGCGCCGGATTTGCGATAGAGGTTTACCTTCTCGATGACCTGTTCCGGATCGCCTACACAGAACGCACCCGAATCGATCAGATCGTTCCAGGTATCGGCGTTGTTCTCCTTCAGTTCGACGCCGGTGGCGGTATTCACGCCGCGCCCCGCCCGCTTCATCTCCGCCTGAAAGCGGTATTCCTTGGGCACTTCCTCGAGCGGTACGCCCCGCCAGTCGTTCTTGTAGATCTCTGCGATCGTGTTGATATACCAGAGGCCCGCCGAGCCTCCGAGGTAGCGGGCCTTTTCGTCGTCGTCGTGACAGAAGGTGACCGTGAAGAGTCCGACGTTGTCGTTGATGAAATCACCGACGGGGTTCTTGGGGTGGGCGATCGCGTCTTTGTAGCTCTTGACGTGAGCGCCGAAGGTCTCGGGCGGAGCGATCGCGGGGCAGAGAAGGCCGATTCCGAAATCCCCGGCGATGGCGCAGGTATCTGGTTGAGTCGAGGCGACCCAGAGCGGCGGGTGCGGTTTCTGGACGGGCTTGGGGAGGACGGTGACTTTGTCCTTCCAGCTGTAGAAGCGCCCGTCGTAGCTGAAATCCTCGTTGGCCCAGAGCTTGGGAAGTAGGCGCAGGCTCTCTTCCCAGGTTTCGCGTGTCGTATGCAGGTCGACACCGAAGGCCTCGATCTGGTAGGGGCTCGACGAACGCCCGGTTCCCATCTCGAGGCGTCCGCCGGACAGGATATCGATCGTCGCCGCTCGTTCAGCCACTCGGATCGGATGGTTGATCTCGCCCAGCATCAGCGTCACGCCGTGTCCCAGGCGGATATTCTCGGTCTGTACCGCCAGGGCGCCGAGCATCACTTCTGGCGCGGAGGAGTGAGCGAATTCCGTGAGGAAATGGTGTTCCACGATCCAGACGGTGTCGAAGCCCATCTTGTCCGCGAGGATGGCCTGTTGCATGGCCTCCTGGAATCGAGCGGCCTCCTTGCCTTCGGTCCACGGGCGCGGCACCTCTACCTCGAAAAGAAGATCAAACTTGAACGGCATGCCATTCTCCTCCGATTCGATTCATCGTGACTCGAGAGCATAGGATTCTCGGATGGCTCCGTCGCGTGTCCGGCCCGCTCTCCTTCAGATGGAGGCTTTTCGTGCCGCTATTCTCGAGTCAGCAACATGCATCCGCAGGTGTTGCCCCCACCCGCCGCGGCCAGGGCGACCTGCGGATTGGCTTTGGCGATCTGGCGCGCGCCGCCTTCCCCCCGCAGCTGTACCACGGCCTCGTGTAGGAAACTGTACCCGTGCAGGCGTCCCCCGGAGAGTTGTCCCCCGTGCGTATTGAGGGGGAGCTCGCCGTCACGTGCGATGCGTTTCCCGCTCTCGACGAAGGGGCCGGATTCTCCGACCGGACATAACCTCAGGGCCTCGAGCCAGGAGAGCGTGAGAAAACTGAAGCCGTCGTAGAGTTCCGCGACGTCGACATCAGTAGGTTTCAGATCGGTACGGCGCCAGAGATGCGCCCCGGCGTCGCGCGTGGCCATGGTGGAGAGATCATCGAATTGATCCCACGAGGGTCGACCGTGCAACGCGGTCCCGACGGCCTCGACGCGGATCGGAGTGTGGCGGAGGTCGCCAGCCCGTTCGATGCGGGAGACGACGAAGGCGGTGGCTCCGTCGCAGGGCACGTCACAGTCGAAGAGGCCGAAGGGCTCGGAGATCATGCGCGCCCCGAGATAATCATCGAGGGTCATCGGCTCGGTGTAGATCGCCTTGGGATTGAGCGCCGCATTGGTGCGGGCGTTGATGGCGATCTGCGCCATCTGCTCTCGGGTGGTTCCAAAGAGGTGGAAATGGCGCTGGGCGAACATCGACACCCAGATCGCCGCCGAGGGCGCCGAAAAGGGCAGCGTCCATTCCATGAAACCGGAGGATACGCGCGTGGGCTTGCTGCTCCCGCCGCCCGGCATCACACCTGAGCGCCCCTTCTTGCCCTGCGCGCTTCCCTCCCAGACGCTGCGGAAACAGAGCACGTGGGTCGCGAGTCCCGCAGCGACCGCGAGGCAAGCCTTGATGACGGAGCCGAGCTGGCCCGCGGTCTCGATCCCGGAGTCGTACCAATCGAGTTCGAGGCGCAGGGCATCATGGACATCGATGGCGCCGGCCCCCGAAAACCCGGCTGGACCGCCCATGCCGGGATAGGTCGAGAGGCCGTCGATTTCCTCGACGCGCAGGCCGGCATCCTCGATCGCTGCCAGGCAGGCGTCGAGGGTGAATTCGAGGGGTGAAGCGTCCAGGCGGCGCGCGATGTCGGATTGGCCGATGCCGCTGATGCACGCGCGTCGTTCGATGATCTCGTTCGCATCCATTCAGCGGCGCTCCGGGTCGGGTTCGAAGAGGGGAATCCAGACATCGCCGCCCGCGTCCGCGTGATGCTCGAAAAGGGCTCGAACGGGCATTCCGATCCGGACCTCGCCGGGATCGACGTTGACGATATTGGTCATCAATCGGACGGAGGGGTCCTCTTCGATCTCGATGATGGCAACCACGTAGGGGAGCTCGGGGCCGGGCATCCATGGCTGGTGATTGATCGTGAACGTATGCACCCTCGCGCGTCCGGAGACGACTCTGGGTTCGAGATCCTTGGAATGATCACGGGGGCAGATCGGTTGCGGGGGGTGGATCAAACCATCGCAGTCCCGGCAATGCAGAAACATCAATTCGCCGCGCTCGCCGGACGTCCAGAAGAAATGACTACTTCCATTCAGTTCGGGCAGCATCCTGAATGGGGCATCGATTTCGAGATCGCTCAATCCAGACCTCTTTCCGCTTTTTTCCGCGTCGCAACCCGTTGGCGCCCGCTCGCTCGCCGCGGCTGGATGATTCGCCACGGATCCATTCCCCATCGTCTCACAGAGTCTAGGGGGCCGGCGCACAAATACCCTCCCCGATTTCGATTCGGGACGGACCCCGCGTGGTACGATTTCCGCGATCCGAAATGCGTTTCTCGGGAGGACGATCAGACATGGCCAAAGACGTTTTCGAGCAGCAGGTTCGCGAAGTCCTGGATCGCCAGGCGATTCACGACTGCATCGTTCGATATTGCCGAGGAGTCGACCGGATGGATCGGGATCTCCTGCTCTCTGCCTATCACGCCGATGCGATCGACGACCATGGTCTCTTCGTCGGGGGGCCGGAAGAATTCGCGGACTATTTCCTGTCCTTTCACGGGGAGAACCAGTCCGCGACGCAGCACATCATGACCAATCACTATTGCGAGATCGATGGCGATACGGCCCATTGCGAGACCTATTGGCTCTTTGCAGCGATGAATCGAGAGGGTCCGGCGCTCTCGCTCGGGGGTGGAAGATATATCGATCGGATGGAGCGCCGGGAGGGTCGCTGGGCGATCGCCGCGCGCAAATGTCTGATGGATTGGCAGGGGACACCCGGCGAATACGACCTGACACCGGAGCAATTCCAATCGACCCTCGGTGCGGGCCCGTGCACCCGTGATCCGGATGATCCCTCCTACGAGCGGCCCCTGACCATCGATCCAAACCGGATCGCGAACCCGCCCCAGAACGCTCCATGAAAGGTCGGGCTCGTTCGCCGCTCTCGGGTTCGCATCAGCGATCCGGCAGGGCGAAGGCGATCAGCGAATCTCCCGAAGCCGACCAGGCGTGGCCGCCCACGGCGACGACGACGAATTGACGCCCGTCGGGTCCCAGCCGGAAACTCATCGGCGTGGCATTCGCGGTAAAGGGCAGACGGAATTTCCAGATCTCCTCCCCGCTTTCGGCGTCGAAGGCGCGCATGAAACGGTCCGTCGTCGCCCCGATGAATACGACCCCGCTCGCGGTGGCGATGGAGCCCCCCATATTGGGCGCGCCGAGAGCATCCCAGCCCGGTACGAGCCAGAGGGGCAGGGGCGCCTGATCCCGGATGCTGCCGAGCGGGACATCCCAGACGCGTTGGCCCGTTTCGAGATCGACGGCGACGAGGCTGCCCCAGGGCGGCGGTGAGCAGGGCGCGCCGAAGGGCGACATCAGGGGAAAGAGTCGCGCGGCGTAGGGCGTGCCATGCATGGGCTGAAGCTGATGGGGCCAATGCGAGGTCTTGTCGGGAAGCGCATCGTATTCGTCGCGGGGAACCAACTGGATCACGGCGGCCATCCGCATCATGTTGGTGAAGAGGAGTTTGCGCTCGGGGTCGATCGTCACGCTGCCCCAATTGATGCCCCCCGCATTCTGCGGGTATTGGATGCTGCCGGCCAGGGTGGGTGGCGTGAACATGCCGTCGTAGCGATAACGCGCGATCGCTTCGGCGCATTTTTTGCGGTCCCAGAAGGTGAAGCCGAAAGCATCTTCGGGTCTGAGCTGCGTCGAGTGCAGAGGCGCGATGAAGGAGGGCACGGGCTGGGTGGGGGAGAGGACTTCGCCGTCCACCCCATCGGTGCGAACGGAGATCTCGCGGTGTCCGTGGATGGGTTTGCCCGTGCGCCGGTCGAGCAGGAAGACGTGGCCCATCTTGGTGGCCTGGGCGAGAGCGGGGATGATCTGGCCCTCGACTTCGTGATCGAAGAGCACGGGTTGCGAGGCGGTATCGAAGTCCCAGACGTCCACGCGGACCATCTGGAAATTCCAGACGAGCTTGCCGGTACTGCCGCGCAGGGCCAGCACTGAACTCGAGTAGTCGTCGAGTCCCTGGCGCGTGGCCGCGAAATAGTCGACCGCCGCGTTGCCCGTCGGGATGAAGACGAGGTCCAACGCCTCGTCGGAGGAGAGGATCGACCACGCATTGGCCGTACCCGAGACATAGCGTGCCCCTTCGACCGGTGGCGGACCGGCGTACCCGGGCGGCACAGCGTCGAAACTCCAGCGCTGTTCTCCCGTCCGAACGTCGTAGCCGCGGATCACGCCAGGCGGGGCATCGATGCGCCGGTTGTCGTAGACGAGGGCGCCCAACGCGACCACGTCGTTGACCGTCTCTGGCGGTGAGGTGCTGTAATACTCCCAGGGCTCGGCGTCGAGAATTCCCTCGCGCAGGTCCACGCGGCCGTCACGCCCGAAATCCTGGCAGGCGCGCCCGGTCAGCGCGTCGACCGCGATCAGCTCCGAGTCGAGGGTGGCGGTGAAGATCCGTCGTCCGCACGTGCGTGCGCGCTCCGCTTTGGATTCGGCTTCCCAATAGGCGACCCCGCGGCAGACGCGGCTATGGGGGTCGGGCAGCTTCGTCTGCCGCTGGACGGGGTCGTAGACCCAGCGCTCATCACCTGTCTCGGCGTCCACGGCGATCACGCGGTTGAGGGGCGTACAGAAAACGAGCGTGTCATCGACCAGCAGTGGTGTGGCATTGAAGGAGGTCTTGCTGGTGCCGTCGCTTCCATCCGAAACATCGCCGCTCTGATAGGTCCAGGCGATCTCGAGATCGTTCACGTTTTCCGGCGTGATCTGGGTAGCGGGGGTGTAGCGCATTCCGCCGCGATCCCCGGCGTAATGGGGCCAGGCCGCTTCGGGGCCCGACGGGGCATATCCGTCCCGGTCCCCTCCGCAACCCGCCAGGCAGAGACTCGCAATCAGGATCGATGCTCCGAGCCTTCCTCGTCTCGTCATGCTCGCTCCTCTATATCGCCTTGCTCTCATGGTCGGCCCTTCCATTCTCGATCGGGCCCGGGGCGGGATCGTCGCATCAATTCGCAGTGGCCGACGATGCCGGTGCGGATTCTGCGCTGCGCGCCACGCGCAACGCCTGGCGGCGTTCCAACACATAGGCCCGTAGCGCGTCGACGTCCTCTTCTTTCAGCCATTTTTCGAAGGAGGGCATGCCGCGTTCGAGCAGAGCGCCCTCCATGAGGATTTCCTCGAACTGCGTGTAGCGTGTCGGTGTGAGCATTCGCAGGTCGGGAATCGTCCCTCCGCCGATCGCTGAAGGGCCGTGGCAGGCGACGCACCAGGTATGGTAGGTCTCGAATCCGGCCTTCACGAGGGCTGCGTCCGCGGTGACGGGAATCGCCTCGGGTGAAAATTTCGGCGCGGATTCAGTGGGGAGCTTGCGCTCGCCGCCCAATTTGAAGGTGAGCAAGCGCCCGTGATTGCCCGACGCGAGGGTCTCGTCGGGTGGGTCGGCACTCGCGAGGGCATACCCCCCGCCCCAGCCCGCGAGCAGCGACACATATTGTTCGCCGTCGATCTCGTAGGTGATCGGCGGCGCGACCACACCGGTCCCGGCCGGTGTGCTGAAGAGTCGCTCACCGGTCGCGGCGCGAAACGCCTCGAAGGTGGCCTGCCCCGTTCCCTGGAAGACGAGTCCGCCGGCGGTCGAGAGCACGCCCCCGTTCCACGGGCGGCGATGGGGCACCCGCCAGACCTCACGCTGGGCCACGGGATCCCAGGCGAGCAGAAACCCCCCGAAGCCGCCCGCCGCGATCGATGTACTCGCGACGATGGTGTCGATCCCCATATTCGACGCGCCGGGGCGGTAGCGAAAATCCGGGTCCAGCGCGAAGGCCATGCCCATCTCCATCGCCGGAATCATGACCAGGCCCGTGTCGCGATGAAAGGACATCGGCTGCCAGTTGTGCCCGCCACTGGCGCCGGGCAGGATATCCTGGGTGGCCTCGCCGTAGAGCGCCCCTTCCGCCAGGACGGGGCGCCCCGTCTCGGGGTCGACCCGTTTGGCCCAGGTCACCGTCACATAGGGTTCGGCCGAGAGCAGCTCACCCGTCTCCCGGTCGAGCACATAGAAGAAGCCGTTCTTGGGCGCCTGCATCAGGACCCGACGCTGGCGCCCCCCGATCTCGAGTTCGGCCAGGATCATCGGCTGCGTGGCGGTGTAGTCCCAGCTGTCGCCGGGCGTCGTCTGGTAGTGCCAGACGAGTTCACCCGTGTCGGGTCGCAGAGCGAGAATCGAGGAGAGATAGAGATTGTCGCCACCGCCGGGGCTGCGGAGTGTCCTGATCCAGGGCGAGCCGTTCCCGGTCCCCACGTAAAGGAGATCGAGGTCGGGATCGAAGACCATCGAGTCCCAGACCGTGCCGCCTCCGCCGATTTCCCACCAGCGGCCCCCTTTCCAGGTCGCTGCCGCTCGCGCCAGCGCCGGGGATTCAAAGGGCTCTTCCGGATTTCCCGGGACCGTGTAGAAACGCCAGACGAGTTCGCCGCTCGATGCGTCGTAGGCCGACACATAGCCTCGAACGCCGAGCTCCGCGCCACTGTTGCCGATCAGGACCTTGCCCTTCACGACGCGCGGCGCCCCCGTGATCGTATAGGGCCGGCTCGGATCGGTGGTCTGTACCTCCCAGACGGGTTCGCCGCTCTTCGCATCGAGGGCGATGAGCCGCCCGTCGAGGGTGCCGACGTAGACCCGTCCGCGATAGAGCGCGGCTCCGCGGTTGACGACATCGCAGCACACCGAAGCGGCGACGCTGCGGGGAACCTGGGGATCGTAGCGCCAGAGCTCGTGTCCTGTCTTCGCGTCGAGAGCGAAAACGATGCTCCATGACCCCGTCCCATACAGGACGCCGTCGTGGACCAGCGGAGTGGCTTCGAGGCCACGAATCGTTCCCGTTTCGTAGATCCACGCGAGCCCGAGTTCGGCGACGTTGCCCTCGTCGATCTGCGAGAGGGGGCTGTAACGCTGCTCGGAGTAGGTCCGCCCGTAGCTGAGCCAATCTCCGGGATGCGTTGTCGCCGCCTCGCGCAGGGCGACGTCATCGGGTTGTGCGCTCATAAAGCCGGAGGTGGAATCCGGGGCATCGACGGGCGTGGCTGGATCGGAGTCGCCACAGCCGCAGCCGCTGACGAATCCGGCGAAAACAAGAAGTGCAAAGAGAATTCGAACTCGATTCGCCATGGCGCTCTCATTATGACTTCTCCGGATCTGTAAAATCAAGCGAGCCCGTTCGCGACGCCTTCGCTGCCGACGGGATCAGGAGAGTCCATATCGTTCGATGTAGGGGTCGAAGGCGTCAAGGATTTCCCTTTCGGTCAATCCGAAATCTTCGGGCCGCTTGCGTCGCTCATCAGGCGCCGGGGCAGGGTGTTCGACGAGCCAACGTTGCATCTTCGACTCGGTCTCCGGGCGCAGGTCGAGTTCAAAACGCTCGTAAATCTCGTCGATGACGCTCATCGGGTCGGTCAGCAGCACCTCCTGGTACACGTCGTGAAAGGCATTCGGGTGCGCTTCGCGCACCGCCATCGCATGTTCGGTCGCCTGTTTGTAGACCCGGACCTGGCGCGGGCCGATCGCGCGGGCCTCCGGGCTTCCGGGTCGAGGATCTCCCCGAAAGGCGCCCAGCATGCCGCACATCGACACGAGGGCGGGGACGAGTTTTCGATGGGTGTGGATGATGCGGGCATCGGGAAAGACGGCCAGCAAGGTTTTCATCCGAAGCAGATGGGTCGGATTCTTGAGCAGCCAGGTCTTCCCGCGATCTCCGTTTCCGATCAGGCGGAGATTGTCTGCGAGCCTGTCGTAGCTCGACGCCTCGTCCTGGGCGAGAAACCACTCGTCGTAGGTCGGCAGGTCGAGGAGTGACGGGATCTGATTGGTCACGAAGCTTTGCATCATCAGCGCCAGACACTCATCGACGTCGTCCGCTGCGATCCCGTGGACGGCCATGGCACGGGGGCTGCTCTCAGCCAGAGCGGCCACCGCCCTCGCCGCCGTCTGGTAGTGGGGGTGCGCGTTCCAGGATTCCCGCGTGGGGCGAACGATCGGATTCGGGATGATCCAACGTTCCAGGCCCTGGAATTGCGGATCCATCGCCAGCAGCTGATGCAGAGCGGTTGTTCCCGTACGTGGGATTCCGGTGATGACGAGCGGCCGCACGATCGGCTGGTCGAGGCATTCCGGCGTTTCCGTCCATCCACGCTGAGAATGGAGTCTCCCCACCAATCCCGGCAGCGTCATTGCGAAACAGGCCGCTCGCGTCGAGGTGTCCTTCCCGAGATCGGCCTCGTAGGCGGAGATCAGCCGGTGCAGCCCCGGGAGATGGTCTTCTCCGCCAAAATCACTGAATCCGGTCGAGTCGCGTGCGGCTTCACACAATGCGCCCTCGAAGTCGGCATAACACGGAGGATCCACAAGCTTCATCCGAGATCTTCTCCGCGTGATCCAAATCCGAGTCGCGCGTTTGAGGAGTGTAGAGGGTGGTCGAGCAGCAAGGCGATCAGGTTTGTAGGATCTGGGTCGGCTCGTTCGCGGTGTCAGGCGCTCGGACGGGCCTGACCCAGGATCGAGACCCGCCCGCCGACCCTCGAGTGGGGATAGTAGTCCCAGATGGCGTGGTGCTGGGTGCAGAGGTTGTCCCAGAACGTGAGTGTGTTGGGGGCCCAATGCACGCGGCAATGGAGCTTGTGGGTCGATGCGATGTGGTGGAAGAGCAGGTCGAGAAGGCCGCGGCTCTCGGCTGCGCTGAGGCCCACGATGTGCGTCGTGAAGGCGCTATTCACGTAGAGCAGTTTTCGGCCGGTATCCGGGTGGCGCACGACGACGGGGTGCTCGCAGCTCGGGAATTCCTCTCCGGGGGTGGGCAAGCCGATTCCCATCGCCTGCTGCTCGGAGTAGGGTCCGGCGCCGTCGTGAACCGCGCTCAATCCTTCGAGCAAACCTTTGATCGGATCCGAGAGCAGCTCGTAGGCCATATACATATTGGCGTAGAGCGTGTCGCCGCCGCCGCAGGTGGGCGTCTCCCGGATGTAGAGCATCGAGCCCCAGAGCGGAATCTCTTCGCAGGTCACGTCTGCGTGCCAGCCGTCGCCAGGCGTGAAAGGGGAGTCGGCATTCGTATGTACGGGGAGGATCTCGGGATGGGGAATCTTTGCCCCGCGCAGCTGGGGGTGAACGTGGAGATCGCCGAAACGCCGACCCAGATCTTTATGCTGATCGGCGTTGAGCGCCTGCTCCGGAAAGACCAGGACCATCCAGTCGTGAAGGGCTCGGCGGAGTTCTTTGTGCTCTTCATCCGAGAGGGGGGTGGAGAGGTCGAGGCCCCGGATTTCCGCCCCGATATGCGGCGTCAGGGTCCTGATCTGGAAGTGGTCGTATTCGAATCTGCGCTTCGGGACCGGGACGTGATCGGGGTGGTGATCGAGGGGCATTGCCTGCTCTCCTTGTCTTTCCGAGTGTGCTGCGCCGGGAGGGAGTCTCTGCGCCCACCAGAATAGATCAGCGTGGCGCCAGCTTCGGGGGTTGGGGGATCACCCGGTGGGGCGACTCGCGGGGGCTCCGAGCGGGGGGGCCAGATCATACCGGCGGATTGTGCGGGGAGATATGTTTGCCCGAATTTTGTCGAGGAGAGCAGCATGTCCGCAGCCACCGAAGAGTTGGATTTTTCGTTCGATTCGCCCGAGGTCCGGGAGAACCCGTACCCGCTTCTCGATCGCCTGCGCAAGGAGGATCCCGTCCACTTCGTGACCGAGCTGGATTTCTGGCTCCTCACCCGGTACGAGGATATCCGAGCGATGTTCACCGACCCGCGCGTGTCGGGGGATCGGCGCAACTGGCAGCACTACGTGCGGCCGCCCGAGGGCTCGCTCTTTCGCTGGGTCGACGAGCACGGCACGATGGCCGTCACGCGCAAGGAGCATACCCGCGTGCGCCGACTCCTGGGCTCTGGCTTTACGCCGCGCGGGGTCGCGCGCATGAATCGGCAGATTCGAGAAGTGGTGGACCGCCACGCGAAGCCGCTTCATGGACGCACGGGCGTCATCGATATCATGGCGGAATTCACCACGCCGATTCCGATGGCCGTGGTCAGTCGCATCACGGGCGTTTCTGCCCCCGACGGCAGCGAGGAACGCTTCAGCAGAGTCGGCCAGGAAACCATCCGCGGCTTCTTCGGTTTCGTGAGCGACGAGATCATGGAGCGCGCCGAGACCTCCTACCGCGAGCTTTCGTCCTGGGTTCGCAATACGGTCAGCATGCGCCGGGAATCGCCGCGCGAGGATCTGATCTCGGACCTGGTGCAGGCGCGTGATGGTGTCGAGATACTCAGCGATGACGATATCGTGGCCCTGGTGAGCGCGATCCTCGCGGCGGGAAGCGAAACGACCGCGCTGGGTGGGACGATCGCGGTCACGACACTCCTCGAGCATCCCGAGGCGCTCGAGCGCCTGCGAGCGGACCGCTCCCTGATCCCTCAGGCCGTGAGCGAGATCCTTCGTTACGGGTTCGGGGGGGCCTCCGGCACCGCTCGTTATGCGACGGAGGATTTCGAGCTTCACGGTCGTCAGATCCGCAAGGGACAGATGATCATGCTCAGCGTGGGCAGCGCGAGCCGAGACCCGTCGGTCTATCCCGATCCGGGACGTTTCGACATCGATCGCGATCCCAAGGATCTTCTCACCTTCGGCTTCGGTCCCCATTATTGCCTGGGAGCGAACCTGGCTCGCGAAGAGCTGGTCTGCATGGTCGACGCTGCGCTCGACTTTCTGCCCCCCGGCGCACACCTTGTGACGGAGCAGGTCGAGATGCAGTCGGTAGGCCTCTTCGACCGGTCCACGAATTGTCCCATCGACTTCGCTCGCTGAGGGAGACGATCGGTCGGTTGTCAGGAGGCCTTCCGGACAGGGGGCGCGCCACGGTCGGGCGTCCCGCCGGAGCGCGGGGCCGCGTGGGCCGGGCAGCCGAGTTCGTCCCGGTAGAGGACCTGGCAGTCGAGGCATTCGGTCATGTTGATCTTCCCGTCGGGCTCGATCGCCTGAACCGGGCAGCGCCGCTCGCATAACTGGCATGGACGCCCGCATTGAGAATGCCGATCGAGCCAAGCGAGCCTTCGGGCCCGGCCACCGAGCGCCATCACCGCTCCGAGCGGGCAGAGAAATCGGCAGTAGAACCTTTCGACGACGATCCCCGCCCCGAGCAGACACCCGGCATACACGAGATAGGGCCAGTCGCGAGAGCGCCCGAGTACGATGGCGGTCTCGAAGGGTTCGATTTCCGAGGCCCCCAGAGCGGCTTCGAACGAGTAGATGGCCAGGCCAACGAGTCCCAGGAGCAGCCCGTATTTGATCGGCCAGAGCCACCGGTGGCTGGCGTACGAGAGCCTGAGGGGTTGAACGCCGAGGAAGCGGGCGGCGCGGGCGGTCAGCTCCTGAAGAGCGCCGAAAGGGCAGAGCCAGCGGAGGATCGTCATCTGCGCACCGGTAGACCAGCCGACCCATCCGAGCGTGGAGAGCAGGAAACCGATCCGAAAAATCTCATGGAGACGGGATCGTTGCACCAGTGATGGGATCCTGAGGAGCGCGACGGTCAACGCGATCAGTGCGCCGACGAGAATCGAAATCTCGACGGTCTGGGCGCGCCACGTCGAGCGCCAGACCGGTTTCCAGAGCTCATCGACCCCCGCCACGTCCGCTCGAGCGAGGAGATAGCGTTTGGGCACCCGATAGCTGATGGCGTCCGCGAAGGGGGCCGGCTCGATGGTCGCGTCCCGAATCGCCAACTCGAGGGCGAAAGGGGCAGCCGAGTCGAATCCGGACGCCGCGGCGAGTCGCAGCAGTGCGATCTCGTCGAAGCGGGGGCCTCCGCCGCTCGCAGGAAGGGGATGTGTCGATAGGATTCCCGGTAGAGCGTGAAGACTTCGTCCTTCTGCCGCAGCCGGATGCGATCGAATTCGCCGGACCGGTAGACCTCGCTTCCGATGAATGATCTCGTCCCGTCCGCCATGATCAGGAGCGCCGTGTCCGCGGCCCCGAGAGCGCCCACGTAGAGCTCATAATTGTCGACGCCCAGCAGATTGCGGCCCACTCGGGCGGGCGTGACCCGCGCCGCATAGAGGTCGATCAGGAGCTCGGCTTGCGATCGGGTCATCGAGCCGGATCCGTGTGGGGTGTTCATCTCCGTCGAGTCCGCGTGATTGCGCGACCCGCCGCGCCGACCGCAGGATCGTCTGGTTGAATAACGTCGAGCTGATCGTGGCGGAGCTGATGGCATCGATCTCGCCCTCCGCGAGGGCGCCGTCGGGTTCGACCTGCCAGGTGCGTTCGAATTGGATTCCCTCGTATCGCGCGATGAAGGCCGTTACGCGTTGCTGAACCGCTCCGTCGATGATCGGCTGGTGGTGCCGAACGAGTCTGGCACCCGCGAGATGACCCTTCAGATCGATTCCCGCGATGATGCTGAAGGTCGACGACACGAAGCTGAGGCCCCCGACGACATCGCGGGTGGCGAAGAGATAACCCACCGGGACACGCCCCTCGAAGACCAGGGCCGCCGGTGGATCTCCCCCGATCGCATCCGAGTGGGCCGATCCCGGGAAGATCTCGGATCGCAGATCATCGGAAAGCCAGACCGGAAGATCGTTTGCGGGGGCTTCAGCCGCTGGAAGGGAAAAGGCGACGATCAGCACCAGGCGCGCGATGTGGAGGAGCCGCCAGCGAGGGGTGGGCGGATCATCCGCGATCGGCCCACCCCTCGCGTCGCAGAGTTCGCAAACACGCAGATGTCCGAGGGCGGTTGCGTTTTCGCCCGCCCGCCGCTCATGGGAATCCATCCGCTCGACATCTCCTCGCCGTCGAGTGAAAACGATCGCGAGATCGGACGGAGCGGCCCGTCCCCCCCGGAGAATCCGTGTCGGAACTAGCCCTTGTGGACGTATCCGTAGGCGTGGTTGCTGCGCTTGATCCCGCTCACCTGATACTCGCTGCGAATCGCGTCGATGGAATCGTTCTGGAGGGCGCCGTGGGTGTCTGCGGCGTCGAGCCCGTAGATCTTCGCGGAATTCCCCCAGAAGATCGCATTTTTCACCGCACTGGAGGCGCCACCGAGGGGTGCGAAGCCGTGGCGCTCTTGCATGTCCTCCGGGACCTCGAGTCGCCGGAGGGCTTCGATCTGCCACTGGGGGGAGCCATACCAGGTGGAATCGGTGCCCCAGATGACTCGATTGGCCCCGAGTCCCTTGATCAGCGTTCCGAGCATGGCCGCGCACAGTCGCGGATGGGTCACGACCGTATTCGCGAAGGAGGTGCCGAGTTCGCCGTAGACGTTGTTGACGCCGAATTTCTCCGGAATCTTGGCGAGGTCGCTCACCCAGCGGATATAGCCCGTCTCTTCGAATTCTGCGGCATCGCGGTCGGGAATCTCGATGAAGGGGCGAAGCGCCGAGTGATAGATGATGAAGTTGATACCGGGCCAGTCGCGTGCCGCCTTTCCGACATCGTCCACCGTCGCATGCTTCCAGATGCCCGGGATCGCCTTCTCGTAGTCCCGTGCGATCAGGCCCTTGTGGATGCAGACCGTGTTGATGCCGGCCTTCTGGATCTTCTCGTAGAAGGGGTAGACGAGTTTCTCATCGTCCAGCCTCCAGGGATGCTTCGAGTCGCCGGGCTTGAGGGGGTCGCCGATCGTATAGCCCTTCCAGGAGTCGGGCTTGTATAGCTCGATCGCTTCGTCGACATGATCCGTCCAGCCGGGGCGCCCCGGCGTGAACCCCGAGTGGCAGAGCATTCGGCGGGAGCCGGCGATGCCGTTGACCAGCGCTCGCGAGCGGGCCGCCTGCTCGTTGGTGATCAGCCAGGGGCGATCCGCGAAGGGGACCGTGCTGAGGAGGGCGGCCTTCGTGTCGCTATCGAGATAGACCTCCTTCAGGTAGTACTCGAACTGGAAACGTTTGTGGATGATCCCCATCTCGTCGAGCATGTCGGGGTTCCAGTGTTTGGCCGCAAATTTCCCGACATCGATCGGCTCCGGGTCATGCAGATCGTCGCGATTGAAATGGGTCTGGGCGTCGAAGATCAGCTGCCCCGCCAACCCCGAAGCCCGTTCGCCCGCCGCCCCGAAATCGCTCGCTTCGGCCTCTCCGACATCGAAGAGCCCGCCGTAGACCTCGTTCATGGCCAGGAAGGCCGCCGCCATGCCCGAGGCGGTCTTGAGGAAGTCACGCCGGTCGAGCCCGACCTTCTTGCCGTAGCGGTCGCCGAGGTCGTCGATGCGCGCCTCGACCTTTTTCTGGTTCGGCGTCTGCGGAAGAGGCACATATTCGCCGTTGGAGACGACCCGCGTGGGCACCGGGGAGGGATGCGCGTCCTGCTCCGCAGGTACGACGTCATTCATTTCACGTTTGGAAAGCCATTCCGTCATGGTCTTCGATTCCTCGACTCACCGGGTCATCGTTGCCCCGCGGACGTTCCGGGGGAGCAACGCGCGTCTTCTCGAGCGCCCGAATCAAAGCAGATCGACCATAATCAAGCAAGCGCTTGACCAAGGTTTCCTTGGGGCTAGTCTGACGGTCGCATCTCGCTGCAATCAGCGTGACGGGGGGCCAGAGCGTCCCGAGAGGAAATGCCATGGTCCGTCCCGCTCGTGTCTCCGAACCCTCGCGGGCACAGCCGCTTCCGGAGCCAGCCTCGCTCACCAGCCCCGCCGAAACCCTCGCCGTGATCCTCGAACCGCGCAGTCGCAGCGAGCTATACCGCTATCTCCATCGCTTGCGCGAACTCGCGCCGATGCATCGCAGCGAAGCGCTGCACGGACGCCCGGCCTGGGTGATCAGCAATCACGCCCTCGCCTACGAGGTGCTCTCCAATCACTCCCTCGGCAGCGATTCGCATAACGCCGAGATCTTCAACACCGGGCCGACCGGAGAGCGCTTCTACGAATTGATGAAGCGCACCTTGCTCTATATCGGCCCGGAGGAGCACGGGCGGCTGCGCCGAATCCTTGCCCGCTTCTTCTCTCCGCGCAGCGTCGGGCAATACGCGCCACGCATTCAAACGGTCGTCGATGGCTTGCTCGACCAGGCCGAGAAGAGGGCTGAGGTCGATCTCGTGAAGGACCTGGCCTACGCGCTGCCCACCGCCGTGATCTGCGAGATCCTCGGTGTCCCTTCGCAGGACGTTTCGTCCTTTCACCATTGGCTGAACGATTTTGCGCGCCGGGGCGACGTTTCGGGCGTCACGCCCGAGGTCGAACGCAAGGGTGAAGAGGCCGTGATCGGTTTTACCGAGTATTTCCTCGATCGGATCGGTGAGCGGCGCGCGCAACCCCGTGAAGATCTCATGACCCAGCTGATCGAGGTCGAGGACCAGAACGGAAAGCGATTGCGCGACGATGAACTCGTGGCGATCTTCATTCTGATGATCCAGGCCGGGCACGAGACGACGGCGGACCAGATCGGGCTCGGGATGCTCGGGCTCCTGCGCCACCCCGATCAGCTCGAGCTCCTACGCAGGGAGCCCGACCGCATCTCGGCGGCGGTCGAGGAGATCTGCCGCTACGACAGCTCGAATCAGCTCCTGCAGCGGGTGGGCCGAGAGGATTTCAAACTCGGTGGCGAGACCGTACGCGCCGGGGAGGTCTGCGCGATCTTGAGCGGTGCGGCCAACCGTGATCCGGCCCAATTTCCCGACCCCGACCGGCTCGACATCGAACGCCCCAGGCCCCATCACTTCGGGTTCGGTGCCGGTAATCACGTCTGCATGGGGGCCCCGCTCGCCCGCCTCGAGATCAAGGCCATGATCGGGGGGCTGGTCTCCCGCTTCTCGGGACTCGCGCTCGTCGAAGCGGAACCGGAGCTTCGAGTCAGTCTGGTGCTGCGCGGCCCCACGCGCCTCGATCTGGCACTGCAATCATGAGGCGACGAGGGCTCCCATTCATGAGCGGCCCCACCGGATTCGAAAATCGACAAGGATCTGCAGGGATCTGGCCAGGTCTGCGAGACGACCCGTCTTGCAGCACAGGGGGATTGCCGTGAGCCGGGAGGGCGAGATGGCCGAGCTCGACTTCGACGTCTTCGATGCGTCCCAGACCCAGCGGATGTGGGACCTGATGCGTGAATTCAGACGCAGGGCTCCGGTGGCACCGATCAAGGGCGGCTTCGTCTATGTGTCGCGCTACCGAGAGGCTCGAGCCGTATTGCGGGATGCCCAGAAATTCTCCAACGCCGGCGGGATGAGACCCACGGGTCTGGTGGTGCCGGTCCACGATTCGAGCATCGGCGAGCTCGTTCCGCCGGTGCATGGACCGGTTCGCAAGGCAGCGCTCGCGGCCGCCCAGGGAACGGGGGTCGTGACCAGCGCCCGTGCTTTCTCGCGCGAGACCTGCGAGACATTGCTCGACGCGATCGTCGCCCGCGGCTCCGGTGACCTGCTCGCTGAATACAGCCTGGCCCTCACGACCCGCACGATCGCGTGGCTGATCGGTGTGCCCATGGAGGATTGCGATCAGTTGGCGGAGTGGGGTGAGGAGATCATGACGAGCACGCTCACCGTCACCAACCGCACCGAGCGGGGCGTGGGTTATGCCGAGTCGTTTCCCGAGTTTACGAATTATCTCGAGGAGCTCATCGAAGATCGCATCCGCAACGAGGATCCTTCTGGCAGCGTCGTCACCCGCATTCTGCACAGCGGTCTCGAAGAGGGCAAGCTCACGACACCGATGATCCGCATGATTCTTCTGAACCTGCTCCTGGGGGGGACGGGCACGACCCGGGACTTCATCGGGAATCTGCTGGCGGAGATCCTACGGCGGCCGGAACTGCACGAAGAGCTCCACGCGGATCGCGCGCTCGTACCGGCGGCGCTCGAGGAATCGTTACGCCTGTCTCCGCCCGTGCTTTACCTGATCCGGACCTGCACGGAGTCCACCCAACTCGCCGGGTGCGAAATCGGATCGGGCCAGCGCGTCGTCGTGGGTGTGGCCTCGGCGAACCGTGACGAAGAGGTCTACGAGGATGCCGATCAGTTTCGTCTTGACCGCGTGGACCCACCCGCCCATCTCTCCTTCGGCTTTGGTCCCCACCTCTGCGTCGGGTCTCCTCTGGCACGGGTCGAAGGGGAAGAGGCGATCAACACATTCCTTGATCGCTTTGCGCCGGGGCAGGTGCGTCTGGCTCCGGGATTCGAACTCGAGATGATGCCGCTGCCCTATATGCTCGGTCCGGTGCGCCTGGACGTGGAGATCGTGGGCAGCTGAGAGGATGCGGGGCCTTTCTCGGCTTCGGGGCGTCCGGCCCGTGGTTCGAGGGTTGTTGTGTCGCAAAGGCACAAGAGGGGTTCGAGAACGCGGCTCGAATCTGGCGGCGGGCCCGCGGCGGATCATGCGGGGGGTGGATCGATGTCGGAAATCGCTGAGCGCCTCGAGCGCAATCTGGAAACGATCGCGCGGGATGAGCCCGCGCTGATCCGCCGCGTCTACGAGGATCTCTTCTCGCACCATCCCTCGATCGCAGAACTCTTCACCACACACAGAACCGCGGTGAGAGCGGAGATGCTGCGGGAGATTCTGGTGATCGCGCTCGCGCAGGCCGAAGGGGCCTCCTGGGTGGAAGAGAACCTCGCCTCGCTCGGCTACAAGCACCACGTGAACGAGGTGACGCACGAGATGTACGGCTGGTTCACCGACTGTCTGATCCGGATCTTCGCGGAGTTCTCAGGATCGGAATGGTGCGCAGAACTCGAGGCGGACTGGCGAGCCGTCCTCGAACAACTCAGCGACCAGATGCGCAGGGCGGGAGAGGACGCGGGGGGAGGCATAGTCGGGGCGTAGCATCGCGAACCCGGCGAACTCACGCCGACGACCCCGACGAGGGTTCAGCTACCGCGTTCACGACCTCAGATTTCCGAAGGTAGACCTCGACGCCGGAGATCCTTGCCTCTCCGTCGACCTCGAAGACGAGGGCCTCCTCCGCGTGAAGTCGCCTGCCCGAATCCTCGGTGAAGGTCTCACTGAGGCGCACCCAGACCGTCCGGTCGATCGCCGCGACGCGCTGGACGCGCAACACGTAGTCTCCCAGCTTCGAGACGACGTCGCACAGGAAGTCGCGGTAGGCCGTGTCTCCCTCGACGACATCGCCATAGGGCCCCATTCGCACGACCCCTTTCGCCAGGGTCTGCCCGAGCTTCGGCCAATCCTGTTCGCCCAACGCTTCGAGGTAGTTGTGTACGACGCTCGAGATCTCTTCCGTCCCCGACATTCTCATTCCTCCATCGACGTCGAGAGCATGGGATGAGATCGCGCTCCCTGCCACGCTCGGGCTACCGTGCTTGCAATGCAGGCCGATCGGCGTGGATCGTGATCCGGGAGGGTAGGGGATGGGGAACGTGGAGAAGTTGGAGAGTCGGGTGAGCCGACTCGAGTCAGAGGTGCGCGCGCTCCGGGATCAGCGCGAGATCCAGGAACTCCGATTTCGCTATCACATCGCCGTCAACGAAAGGCGGATCGACGAGATTCCAGCGCTTTTCTGTGAGGAGGGGGAGGCGCATTTCGGGGAGATCGGATCCGCGCGGGGAAGGGCCGAGATCGCCACTTTCTACCACGACGTGGTGGGCGGGAGTCCCTTCATCAAACAGTTCATCCACAATCACGTGATCCAGATCTCGGGTGATCGCGCGACGGGGCTCTCCTACCTGGAGGCCAAGACCGTCGCCGAAGGGGAGAGCCTCCTCGTTGCGGCGCGCTTCGATGATGAATACGTACGGCTCGCCGGAGGCTGGCATTTTCGCATGCTGCGACTGACGCCATTCTTTGTCACCCCCCTCCGTGAGGGCTGGTCCGGCGAGAACGAACTCGCCACCCGCTGATCCGCGCTGCGGGTGCTGAATCGGAGATTCCATGGAAATCGGCCTCATCCTGCCCAACTCGGGCGAGCTCGCGAACGCCGCGGCGATCTATCGGATCGCAGAGAGGGCTGAAGCACTCGGCTTCGACGCGCTCTGGACCGCGGATCATCTGGTCTTGCCGATCGAATCATCGACCTTTTATCCCTATTTGCCGGGCATGAAGATCCGGCCCGACGCGCGTCACGCCTTCATCGATCCGATGATCGCCCTGGCCGGGGTCGCGGCGCGCACGAGCCGTATTCGTCTCGGGGTGAGCGTTTATCTCGCCGCGCTTCGCCACCCGATCGTCGCTGCGAAACTCGTCGCGTCTCTCGATCAGCTTTCGGGCGGGCGGGTTCTTCTGGGTGTGGGTTCGGGCTGGATTCCAGAGGAGTACGAGACGCTCGGGATCTCGTTCGATGAACGGGGTCGCGTCCTCGACGAACACCTCGAAGCCATGCGCGCGCTCTGGTCCGAGGATCATCCCCGCTACGAGGGCGACTACTACCGCTTCGAGAATATCGGCTTCGACCCGAAGCCCGTGGCTTCACGCATCCCGATCTGGGTCGGCGGCAACAGCCGGCCGGCGCGGCGGAGAGCCGCGCGCCTGGGTGACGGCTGGCATGTGATCGACGTGCCGCTGCCGGAGCTGCGTCAGGGGATCGATGATCTGTCGGATCTGTGTCGCGAGGCGGGTCGCTCCGCGTCCGATGTGGTGATCTCGATGCGTGCTCAGATCCAGCTGACCGAAGCGCGGATCCCCCCCGAAGAGCGCATCGCTCCGCTGATGGGTCCGCTCGACGACGTCCTCGATCGACTCCGAGACTATTCGGCGGCCGGGGTGAGCCATATGGCCCTGTGGCCCCGGGAGTCGGACCTCGACGCCTATTTGGAAAGGATGGAGCGAATCGCGGCAGAGATCCTTCCCGCCTTTCCTGTGTGAGGCCAATGGTGATCTACGCGCAGGAGGCCGACGAAACGATCGTCGGGTTCGCCGAAGTTCTCGAAGAGGAGGCTGCGTCCCACGCCACCTGAAGGCGAGTGGCCTCGTCAAGGTGCGGAGGATCGGATGAGATCGACGGCTTGATCGGCGGGATCCTCTCTGCGATCGTGAGAATCGCTGGCGACGCCGATCCCAAGAAACCCACGCAGAGGGTGATCATGTCGCGGGGGATCGCGGGGCGATCGCCTCTTCCCCATGCAGGAGAACGGCCATGCAGGATCTGGCAGGAAAGGTCGCCTTTGTCAGCGGTGGCGGCAGCGGAATCGGGCGAGGGATCGCACTCGGGCTCGCCGCGGAGTCGATGGTCGTGGCCGTCGCCGATATTCGGCTCGAGGGCGCGCAGGCGGTGGCGGCGGAAATCATCGAGCGAGGGGGCCATGCCCTCGCCATCCGGGTGGACGTGACTTCACTCGAGTCGCTCGAGTTGGCCGCAAAGCGGGTCGCCGCCGAGGCGGGCGGCTTGAATCTTCTGTGCGCGAATGCCGGGGTGTTGGCTCGGATGGCCTCGAACGATGATCACACGGTGGAAGATTGGGAGTACACGCTCTCGGTCAACGTCCTGGGCATCATGAAGACGATCAGGGTCTTTCTACCTCTGCTCCGGCAGAGCGCGCCAGATGCGCATATCGTCAACACGGCCTCGCTCGGAGGGCTCGTGGCGACGGGCGGGCTCCCGATCAGCGCATATGTCGCGAGCAAATACGCCTGCGTGGGGTACAGCGAATTTCTGCGAGGAGAGCTTGCGGCCGAAGAGATCGGCGTCTCCGTTCTCTGTCCGGGCGTGGTCGAATCGGATCTGATGAACACCTCTTCCCGGAATCGTCCGGAAGGCTTCGGCCGATCGGCTGCGTTCGAAGGTGCGGCGACACCGGGCGATGTCGACTCTCCGGCCGTTGCGGATACGTCCATGCCCGCCGAGGAAGTCGGGCCGATCGTCGTCGAGGCCATTCGCGCGAATCGGCCCTATATCTTCACGCATCCGCATGCACGACAGGCGGTCGAGAAGCGCTTTCAGCGAATCTTCGACGATTTCGAGTTCGCTGCACAGGCCGTCGGGAAGACCTAGGACGTCCGGGGAATTCGTGCATCCATCTCGATCCTTTCCCGTCCGTTCTCTCCGCCTCTTTTTCACCCGTTGGGCGTGAGCGTTCCCGCCGAGCGTTCTACTCGATCAGATGGACGACCCCCTCCTTTTCACCGAGGGGCGGAGCGAAGTCGGTCGCGGCCTCGTAGTCGACGCCGTCCACTTCCCATCCGTATAGCTGCATGAATTCCTTCTTGAACAGTTCGAGACCCCGGGCGGTGAGCGGAGCCACGGCCCCCGGTTGGGCGGTCTCCCATAATTCGCGCAGTGGGGTCTGGGTTTCCGGCACGAGTTCATTGGCATCGAGACGGAGTCGTCCCTCTTCGTCGAGCATCTCGCGCCAGGCCTCGCCCTGGCCCTTTTCCCCGGCGCCATAGAGCGCGTGGGCGAAGCCGATGCCGACCGCGAGCGGATCGTCATAGGCACCGATGCCGCTGTCGACCACGGCGAGATAGTCGGCGATATATTTGAGCATGGCGGGAATCGCGACCGAGGCGCCGGTCACGACCGCCGGGTTCATGCAGGTGAAGGCCGAGCCCCCGAGACGTTTCTGGAGTCGGGCATCGAGACTTCGCGTCGTTGCATCGATGTGTTTCTTGGCTGCGCCCAGGGCTCCGTCCCAATAGATTCGCCGCAGCGGCTCGAAGTCGGGACCGATATAACTGAGTGATGCGATCTTGAATCCCGGGTGGGCTCGGTCCGCGTAGAGCAGGGCGTTGGCCCAGAGAGCCAGATCGTCGCCGCCCATCACGCGTCGGGTATGCTCGATTTCGATCTCGCTGGCGGGCTCGAGATGCACCTCTTTGTGTTCGCCGCTCTTGAAGTCGAGGCCGACGACATCGAGCGGTTCGCCCACGACTTTGAGTGCCGAAGTCCAGGTTTCTTCGAGGTGAGTGCGTCGGGGCGCAGCGACGCTGTAAACGAGAAGATCGATCCGCTCTCCGGCCGCGTGGAGATCATCGATCACCCGATCTCGGGTCTCGTCGCTGAAGGCGTCCCCGAAATAGGTCCGCTGTTCGGGGTAGGTCCGATGCAGCGCTTCGGTGAGGTACCAACCGGCTGGGGCGATCGCGACCTTCTGGTCGCGGAAGGCCGGCGGCGTTTCGTAGCCCACACCGATGATCTTCGTGAACCCCGCCTCCTTGAGTGAGATTGCGATCGAACTTCCGTATCCGAAAGTGGTACTTCCGAGAATCAGCGCCGTCTTTCCCTCGGCCGCGGCCAGCGGTGCGGGGAACGCAGCGCGGGCCCGCTCGATCTGGCGCTGGGTGAGGACGCGGCAGCCTTCGGGGTGGGCCGTCAGGATCATCAGTCCGCGTGCGCGGGGTGTAGCGAGTGAAAGAACCGACATTCGCTCCCTTGAGTGAGACCGGGCTCGTGCCCGAATGGGTTTTCGGAGATTCGCCAAGACGCTCGATCGCGGCCCGTGAGTTGGAGCCTACCCGATCAGTGCTTCTTTGCGCTCGAACTCGGGGCGCGGTAATCGAGTGGCGGCGCGCGGTCCCCGACCAGCGGGCGATATACGAAGTTCGGGCCGATCCGCTCGCGATGTTCCGCGGTTGCGGCTTCGATCAGTTCCGGTCGGGTGAAGAGATCGACCGCCGTCATCGCCAGGGTCTTGGCGGCGTTGATCATGCCCTTGTTCCCGATTTCGGTTCCACCCGACGCGACGGCCTGCCATGAATGTGGGGGAACGCCCGGGACCCAGGTCGCCGTCGACAATCCGACGGTCGGTACCACCTGGGATACATCGCCGACGTCGGTCGAGCCCGGGAACACGCCGTGGATGGCGAAGGTCTCGATTTCGGTAGAACTGGAGATTGGAGGATGGGCGCCGAGGAGGCTCTCCTGAAGTTTCTTGGCGAAGCGTTTTTCGGACGCGCTGTACTCGACGCCACCAACGTTGTGGAGATTGGCATCCATCGCACGACCGAGGGCTTCGTTGGGGACCAGCTCATTCGCGCCGTGGATCACTTCGTAGTCGACGCTCGTCCCCGTTCCCCTCGCAGCCCCTTCGGACGCGGCCACGACCCGCTCGAAAATCGTGTGGAGGGTCTCGGTATCCGGGTGCCGGACATAGTAGAAAACCTCGGCGAAATCCGGCGTGACGTTGGGCGCGTGGCCACCCTGGGTGATGACATAATGGATTCGGGTCTCCTGCGGCACGTGTTCGCGCAGCAGATTGGCCATGTGATTCATCGCCTCGACGCCGTCGAGGGCGGAACGAGCTTGTTCGGGTGCCGCGGCGGCGTGGGCGGACACGCCCCGAAAGCGGAACTTGGCGGATTTATTGGCGAGCATGCCGTAGATGCTCGCGCCGTTATACGAGGAGGGATGCCAATGGAGCGCCACGTCGACACCCTCGAAAAGGCCCTCCCGGACGAGATAGGCCTTGCCGGCTCCGCCCTCCTCGGCGGGCGTTCCGTAGACGCGCAGCGTTCCACCCGAAGGGGAGGCTGAAAGCCAATCGGCTACGGCGATCGCAGCCGCGACCGATCCCGCGCCGAAGAGATGGTGGCCGCAGGCGTGGCCCGCGGCCACCTCGTCGCGGTGCTGGCGTTCCGGTTCGCGTGTCTGGGAGAGACCCGGCAGCGCATCGAACTCTGCGAGTACAGCCACTACGGGACTTCCCGACCCATAGGTCGCTACGAAGGCCGTCGGCATTCCCGCGACGTTCGCCTCGACCGAGAAGCCCGCTTTGCGCAATGTGTTCTGCAGGAGGGCCGACGACTCGACCTCCTGGTAACCGACTTCGGAGAGATCCCAGATTCGTTGGGCGATCTCGCCGTAGCGGGTGCGGCGGGCCTCTACGTGGTCGGTGACCCGAGCCTTGGGATCCTCCGGGAGCTTCTCGCCGGAGGCATCGCTGAGGAGCACGCTCGAGAGGATGAGGCAGAACACGAGACTGGATGTACGCTGGATTCGCATCCGCATGAGAATAGGGCGAGTCGCAGCGAGTCGGTATGTCGGATCCGGCGGATGGACGAGGATCGTTTCCGGACGTCAGAGCCCCGGCAATGCGTCCGCCAGGCCGAGCATGACGTTCGCCGAGTCGATGTAGGTCTTCTCGCCGATGAAGGTGTGCTGGGTGCCGGTGTACATGTCGCGGAAGGCGCGCTCGAGGCGACAGCCCTCGCGAATGGCCGTGGTTCCCGCAGCGAGATGAGCCCAGTGGACGATCTCTCGGCTCGCCTGGGTTGCGTAGGTCGCGGCCACGCGCATGTCGGCGCGCATCTCGAGTGTCAGCTCTCCGCCCTTTCCGACGCTCTCCCAGACCGATTCGTGTGTGTTCTGAAGGAGGGACCAGGCTGCGCGCCACATCCCCTCGTGATGCGCGAGCCCCGCCTGAAAGGTCATCTTGTTGGCGAGATTCGAGGCCTCGCCCATGCGCTGTGTCGACTGCGCGAGTGTCATCACGTCGTCGAGGCAGCTCCTCGCGACACCGACGGCCCAGGCGCCATGACCCGCACCGGTGATCGGCATGATGCCCAGCCGGAAGACGTTGCCGCCCCGCCTGGGTTCACGCGTGAAGAGGGGATAGGTTCGATGCTCGGGGACGAAGACATCCTCCACTTCGTAGTCGAAGCTCCCGGTGGCCTTCAGTCCGGTGACGTACCAGCCATCGGTGAAACGGATCTCGTCGCGAGGAAAAATCGCGACGCGCAGATCGGGCAGCCCGTCGTCGCCCATCAGGGGGGCGCCATCGCGAAAGGGGATGAAGCCGCCTGCGACGTATTCGCTATGGCCGGTCCCACTCCCGAAATTCCATTTCCCCGTGACGGAATACCCGCCCTCGCGGACCTGTCCCTGACCGTTCGGCGCGAATTGCCCACCCATCGTGATGCGGTGATCGTTGGCCGTGAAGACTTCGGCGAAGCCCTCGTCCGGGAGATAGGCCGCCGCGAACGCGGCAGAGGGGAGATTTGCGATTCCGATCCAACCCACGGATCCATCCTGCCAAGCGAGTTCTTCCCAGATCTCGAGCATCTCGGGGACCGAGGGCTCGACGCCTCCGGCTTCGCGTGGGTTCGTGTATTGCAGGAGTCCGGATTGCCAGAGCGCATCGACGGTCTCCTTGTTCAACGTGCGTTCGCGCTCGCTCGCCTCTGCATTCTCGAGCACGAGTGGGCGAATCGAACGCGCCATCTCGACGCCGGGATTCGAAGTCGGGCCGTCTCGATCGATCTTGATCCTTCGCATGGTCTTCTAGTTCCTGTCTTCTGCTGGGCGGTTGGAGTGGGCGGGTGTGACGCACGCGTTGCGACGCGCGCGCCCGGGCGGCGGCGAGATTCTCCACGGCCCGCTCATGGGTGTTTTCCGAACTCGACGGGGAGCTCGAGAAAGCCGGAAACGAAGGTCGAGGGCTCGTAGCGGACCTCGAAGCCGGGGCGCACGTGGATGTCGGGCAGACGCGCCAGAAGCTCCTCGAAGAGGATGCCGATCTGGATGCGCGCGAGGTTCGCTCCCATGCAGAAATGAGCGCCGATTCCGAAGGCGATATGCGGGTTGGGATTCCTCTTGACGTTGAAGGTCTCGGCCTCGACGAAGACGGTCTCGTCCCGATTGGCCGAGGGGTAGAGGAGCATCACGCGATCGTCCTGGCGGATGGTCTTTCCGCGGAGCTCGGTGTCCCGGGTCGCGGTGCGTTTCATGTTGATGACCGGCGACGACCAGCGGATGAACTCCTCGACCGCGGTCTTGAGTCCGCTCGGATTGCCAACGAGGTAGGCCTGCTGGTCGGGATGACGCGAGAGCATCTCCATGCCGCAGGCCGTGACATTGCGCGAGGTCTCGCTTCCCCCGACGAGGAGCAGCAGCGACTCGGAGACGATCTCGTTATCGCTGAGCTTCGAACCGTCGACATCGGCGTGCACGAGAATACTGACGAGGTCGTCTCGGGGCTGTGCGCGGCGATCCTCGATCATCTCCTTCACGTAGGCCGCATAGTCGACAAAGGCGGTGAAGACCGCGCTCTTGTCCTCCGCATCGGAACCGAGGGTCATGATGTCCGACCAGTGGCGCAGACGATCGAAATCCTCTTCCGGAATTCCGAGGAAGCCGCCGATCGTTGCCATGGGGAGTCGGGCAGCGATGTCCTCGACGAACTCGCACTCGCCCCGGGCCGCCACCTTGTCGATCAGGCCCCGAGCGATCTCGCGAATCGCTTTTTCCTGCTCCGCGAGTCTGCGCGGTGTGAATCCCTTGTAGAGAAAGGATCGGATCCAGGTGTGGCGCGGATCGTCCTGATTGATCATCGATGGATCGGGATCATCGACCTGGGGTCTCGTTCCGCGCGCAGAGGAGAAGATCTCGGGCTCCTTCGACACCCGAGACACGTCCTCGTGCAGCGAGATCCACCAGAAGCCGTTCTTCTCGTCCCAATGAACCGGCTCGAATTCACGCAGCCAGGCGTAGACCGGCCAGGGGTCGTCAGCGTAGAAATTGCGGTCCAGGAGGTCGAAATCCGGTCTGGCTGATTTCGTGTGGGGCATCGGGCACCTCGCCTTTTCGATCTTGAATCAAGTGCTCCGCGGTGGGGAGTCCACGCCTCTCCGCCCGCGGAGCGGCATTGATTGATAACATGTTATTGCATATGTTTCCACGATGTCCTCACCCGTGAATCTCCCGTCGAACGGCCGCAGCGGGACGACCGTGCGAATCGAGCGCCGCCTCGGGCGCGCTCAGATCGAGCGCCGCGAGCGCCTGCTGGAGGCGGCCCGAAGCCTGGCCTCCGAGGGGGGCTATCCGGCGGTGACCATTCGCGACGTCGCGGATCGGGCTGAAATGGGTCTGGCGACGGTTTACCGATATTTTTCGTCCAAGGACCATCTGATCGCCGAGGTACACGCCGCTCGTGGCCGGGAAATCGCTCGCGAATTGCAGGAAAACCCGCCGCCCGGCGCATGTGCCCAGGAGCGGGCGCTGCGGGTCTGCGAGCGGTTGATCACGATCATCGGCCAGGATCTCAACCTCGCCGCCGCCGGCGTGATGGCGCTGACCTCGGGAGATCCCGCTGCGAGTTCGGCGGGGCAGTGGCAGGCGATGGTGATCGGGCCCTGCATGGAGGCGGCCTTCGGCGACGAGGACGTGGGCGATCGCCACGAGCTGAGCGATCTCCTCGGGCATCTCGTGTTCGCGGTGATGGTGGGGCTCACGACTGGACAACACGCCCGCGAGAGTGCGATGGTACTCTTCGAGAGCGCTGTACGACGCATGCTTCCAAGGAGGAATTCTTAGTCATGGTTGAAGTAGTCAAACTAGGCATCAAACGTCCCGTGAGCGGCCCGCTCCTTCCCGATCCCGAACCCCGCGATGTGCTCTACACGCTCTTGTCCGTCGATGACCATCTGATGGAGCCGCCTAATACATTCGAGGGGCGGCTGCCGAAGAAATTCGTCGATGTCGGTCCGAAGGTGATCGAGACGGAGGAGGGGCACGAGGTCTGGACGATGGAGGGCACGCCGTATTTTCAGGTCGGCTTCATGGCCGTCGCCGGGCGCTCGAAAGAGGATTTTCGCTTCGAGCCCTCCCGCTTCGAGGAAGTGCGTCCGGGCTGCTGGGATATCCATCATCGAATCAAGGATATGGACCTCGGTGGGATCTGGGCGTCGGTGAACTTCCCGTCGGGTGCAACGGGCTTCGGCGCCACGCTCTTCAGCAACACGAAGGATCCGGAACTCGGACTCGCTTGCGTGCGGGCCTGGAACGATTGGCTCTTCGAGGAATGGGTCGGGCCCTATCCCGATCGGATCGTGCCCCTCGGCATCACCTACCTCTCCGATCCCGAAAAGGGGGCCGAGGAGATTCGGCGCAACGCCAAGCGTGGCTTCAAAGCGGTCACGCTTCCCGAGCAGCCCCACGAAGTCGGCTTCCCGTCTGTTTTTGACGATTATTGGGAACCGATCGTCCGTGCCTGCGCCGAGACGGAAACCGTTCTCAATCTGCACGTCGGCTCGGCTGGCTTCGCCAAGGTGCCGCCGGACGCACCGGGACTCGAACTCGGCTCGACACTCTTTCAGGCGATGGCCCTGCAGTCCTGCGCGGAATGGCTCTGGAGTGGCTGGCCAGCGCGCTATCCAGATCTGAAGATCGCGATGTCAGAGGGCGGAATCGCCTGGGTCGGTGGGCTGATCGACCGCCTCGACAATATCATGGCGCGCTCGGGGTATGGCAGCGGTTGGCAGGATCCAAAAATCTCGCCTTCCGATTGCCTTCGCCGAAATTTCTGGTTCTGCATGATCGACGATCCGTCGACGGTCCCGACGCGTTATTCGATGGGCGTCGAGAATATCCTCTTCGAATCGGATTATCCTCACGGAGACGGAACCTGGCCCGACACCCAGGAGGTGATGAAGAAGCTGATCGGGGATCTGCCCAAGGACGAGATCCGTATGATTTCGCACGAGAACGCCTCGAAGCTCTATCGTCACCCGCTGCCGCCGACCTGCCTGCCCTGAGGCCTTGCGAGCGGCGGGGGTACATCCGCCGCTCGCAGGGCTCCGGCTTGCGCTCACTTCACGTGATAGATCTCGGCCGCCGTACTTTCGAGTACGCTGTGGACGACCTCCTCGGGAAGACCGGCCATGGCGCGATCGATATAATCCCTCGGATGATCGGCGGGCGTCTGCGGACCTGGTGACATGCTCGTGGGGTGCGGGTAATCCGTCTCCCACATGATGTTGTTGGGGAAGAGCTTGAGCGCGTCCCGGAGAGCGGTTTCTTCGAACCAGAAACAGCCGTAGATCTGGCGCTCGAAATACTCGCTGGGCAAGAGCTCGAACTCCGGGTGCTCCCTGCTCACGCCGCTATTTCGCCACTGCCAATCCATCGCCTCGAGGGCGCTGCCGATCCAGCCGACGCCGCTCTCGACCGAAACCATCTTGAGCTTCGGAAAACGATGGCAGACGCCGCCGAAGATCAGGTCGGCCAACTGTTTCGAGTTGTCGATGAAGATCGTCGAGGAGACCCGGGCAAAATTGGCCTTCGTGCCGCAGCCCGCGCGATCCACCAGAAGGTCCTCGAAGGATCCGCCTCCGATGTGGAAGCTGATCGAGAGGTCGTTGTCCTGTGCGGCCGCGTAGACGGGATCCCAATGGGTGTCGCAGAGCAGCGGGTGGCCCCAGACCTGCGGTTGATTGCAGGCGAGTACGGCCTTGTGGCCTAACGCAGCGCAGCGTTCGATCTCGCCGACCCAGGCATCGACATCCCAGAAGGGGCTCGCCATGACCGGAATCAAACGATTCGGATCGGCGCTGCACCAGTCCACCAGGAAATCGTTGTAGGCCTGAACGCATTCGAGCTGGAGCTTGGGGTCCTTGATCTTCAGGAAGGCCTGGGAACCGAAGCCGCCCGTATTGGGATAGATGACCTGCCCGTAGATGCCCTCTTCATCCATCATCTCGAGACGCGCCGTCGAATCCCAGGACGCCCGCGGGCATTCGTCGAATGTCTTGCGCGTATCGGGAAGGGTGCCATCGAATCCCGCGGCCGTGACCATCCCGGGTCCACCCGTCGGCTCGCCCCCGATGATCCAGAGGTCGACCCCGTCGACATGCTCGATATGTGGGATCGCATCGCCCCATTTCGAGGACATGCGAGCTGTCCAGGTGTCGGGCGGCTCGGTCACGTGCACATCTGTGTCGATTGCGCGGTGGCGGTCGAAGAATGATTGGCTCACTGGGTTTCCTCCGGGTGGGTTTTGGCTCCCTCCGACGGTAGGTCGATCGATCAGATCTGCCAGTCACGCGATCCCTGCTCCTGGCGTCCTTCTCATTGGGGCGCGTCGCGGTTCACGAGCATCTCCGCCGTGTGCCCGAAGGCGGTGGACAGGGCTTCGCGGGTCGCCTCTCCGAGTGTTGCGTCGCGCAGCGCATCGACCATGCACTTCTTCCAGGCGTCGCTGGCCTCTCGATCGATCGGAAAGGGCGCGTGCGCGGTGCGCATGCACAGGGATCCGTAGCGCTCGAAGTGGAGTCGAGGGCCCCCTAGCCAGCCACATAGAAAGAGCGAGAGCCGTTCTCTCATCTCGCTCAGGTCCTGCTTGTGCATCTTGCGGATCACGGCGGCATCCGGCGCCGTATCCATGCGCTCGTAAAAACGATCGACGAGGGCGCGAACACCCGCTTCACCGCCGATTTCCTCGAAGGGCTTCATTGGACTCCGCTCTCAAATGACTCAACGGTCGACAGAAGATTCGCCCTGGAGATTGCAATAGACGGTGCGGAGGTCCAAGCGTGGGGAGTCGGTTCGTGCATCGAAGAGAGCCCGCAGCCGGGATATCGGAGGGTCCTTCTCGCGGCGTGCGTTGCCGACTGTGGCGTTACGCCACAATCGCGATGGTGCGACCGCGGACGCGATGCATCCGATCGAATCGATGGTCGCGCGCACCTCGTAGAGCAGCGATTCGGATTGCATTCTATTCGCGAGCGCCGGAGAATACGCTGAGCGGTGGGCTCTGTCGCGGATCACCCGCGAAGGGAACCCACGAGATCAATCGGGCGACCGGAGGAATACGAGATGAGCATCCCCTTTCCGAGTAATGACTTCTTTTCAGCTCTCCAGGAGGGCTTGAATGGCGATCCGAGCTGCACGGATCATCTGGCGCCCAGCGAGGCCTATTGTGGTTTCGCCGTCGGCGAACAGCTCTTCGTGCTCGAATTCGACGGACACGAGTGCAGCGCCGTCGTGCCGGGCGGCAACGAACTCGATCTCGATTTCGTCGTGGCCGGACCGGCGGATGCCTGGAAAAAAGCCATCCAGGGCTCCGAGGCGCTGGACGCTTCGGCGGGGCTGCCGGTCCTGATCGAAAAGGGTGATCTCGAGGTCCGCTCGGCTGGAGGCGACGGCCTCGAGATGGCTCGCCAATCGCTCCCCTTCCTCCAGGTCTTCCTGGACCAGTCCCGGGGGCTCGATCTCGAGTTTGCCTGATCGGATGGATCGGCTCGCGGAGATGCGCCCCGGAGGCTCCTGAGAGACTGAAAATCCTTCTTGAAGGGCGTATGGTTTCGAGCATGCCGATGAACGTTCAAGCGATCGCCAGCCTGCCCGACAAAATCAACCAGATCCGGCTCCTCACCGCGGAGATCATCAACAAAGAGATTCTGCCCAACGAGAATACGTTGTGGCGGTGGCGAAGAGATGGAACCGTCAGCGAGAAGGAGAAAGCCTCGGCGCGCAAGCTGCGTGAGGACATCAAGGAGAAGGTGAAGCAGGCGGGCCTCTGGGCGCCGCATCTGCCCGAAGACTACGGGGGCTGTGGGCTCAACTTCCTCGAGCACGCCTACATGAACGAAGTGCTCGCCTATGCCGTCGGTGCGGCCTCTCTATTCGGTGTGGTGGCCCCGAACTCGGGCAACCAGAAGATCCTGCTCAAATACGGCACCGAAGAACAGCGCAAGAAATGGCTCGTGCCCTTGACCGAGGGCACGATGCAGTCGGGCTTCTCGATGACCGAACCCGACAACGCCGGATCCGACCCGCGCTCGATCAAGACGACCGCGCGCCGCGAGGGTGACGAGTGGGTCATCAATGGTCATAAATGGTTCACTTCGAACGGGATCTCGGCGGATTTCCTGATCGTGATGTGCCGAACGGATGATCCCACCGGACCCGCGGATCGAAACGGCAAGATGACGCAGATCATCGTCCCGACGGATACGCCGGGGGTGAACGTGATTCGCGGAATCGAGGTCTGGGGGAGAACCAGCGATCACGCGGAGATCATCTATGACGATGTGCGCGTGCCGGCCGAGAATCAGCTGGGTCAAACGGGTTCGGGACACCAGGCCGCCCAGGACCGGCTCGGGGCGGGCCGTGTATACCACTGCATGAACTCGGTGGGACAGATGTGGCGGGCCTTCGATCTGATGGTCGAGCGGGCGGCGACGCGCGAGGTGCATGGAGGACTGCTGCAGGACAAGCAATTCGTTCAGGGATTCATCGCGGATTCATATATCGATATCCAGACCTCGCGGCTGATGACGATTCATTGCGCGGAGCAGATGGAAAGCGGCGCGGATGCGCGGACCGAAATTTCGGCACTCAAGATCTACGTTCCGGAGGCGTATTCGCGGGTGGTCGACCGCGCGATCCAGGTCTGGGGCGCCGCGGGCGTTACGGGTGATCTCCCCTTGGTCGGGATGTATCAGGGGGCGCGAACACTCCGATTGGCCGATGGTCCCGATGAGGTTCACAAGATCCTGATCGCCAAGAACGTGATGAAACAACATTTTGCCGGCGGATCCTGGGATTTCGGGAATTAGGGCGCGGGAGGCAGCCCCGCCGCTCGTTTCAGCTCGTCGATCCCGAAATAGTCGACCCGGGCTCCCTCGTGAGCGGTCGCGAGCCGGGCTCGCGTGTGCCTTCCGGTCGGGCGCCAGCGCCCATGCAGGAGGTGGGTGGGGCATCCGCAATCCGATGAACCGAAGCCTTTTCTTGGAATCGTGAACCCACGCAATTCGGAAAAGCGCGCCGCCCAGAGGTGCTCCAGGCTCCGCGGTCCGCTCGCGCACCATGTCCCCACCAGTGAAGCCGATCGTCGGAGATAGTCGACGTGCCAACGGGGGCGTCCCAGCGGCCCGACATGGTGTCGCAAACGACCGAGGAGTCCGCCCGGGCCGAAGGCGCTGCCGATGTAGACGAGATATCCCTTCGCGACAGGAACCTCCCCCAAGGCGCCGACCGATACAAGCGCGTCCTCGCTGCATTCGAAGACGAGTGCATAGGTTCCCGGCTTCGCGAGCCGGGCGATGGCGCGACGTCGCCTCATGAATCTGTCGCTCGGTCCATTAATTCGGGCTCGTGTCTCAAATGTCGTAGCCGATGTTGTATTCGATGATCTGCCCCTGGTGAAGTTTCAGCAGGTCGGTGTAGGGGTGATATTGATCGGGCTGGGCTGGGAGCGTGATCTTGAGAAATCCGCGCACCGCGACGAAAGAGCCCTCGATCTTGATATGGGTTGGAAGATGTTCGGTCCGTTCGTGCCGCTGCTCTCGGAAGCGATTCGATTCTGTGAGGAAGGCGAGATAGTCCTGGCGATCGGAGGGCTCGTCGACGCCCTCGACACCCGGCAAATTGAGCTCGAGGTCGGCGTGAAGGTATTTGGAGAGTCTCTCGCCATTCCCTTCGTCCGTTGCGCGAAAAAGATCCTGAAAATCGAGCAGATCCATTCTGTCCTCCCCGGCCATCAGCGAGCCGCCGCGTTTCGACCCGTGTCTGCGAGCACACCCGTCAGGATGCAGTCGAGGACTGCCTTCGAGAGTACCCCTTCGAGCGGTGCATCTTCGGTCACGACCCGGTTGGTATAGGCGAGGTGGACCTCCGCGAGCAGGTCCGCCATATGCCCGATCTCGACGTCGGCGCGAATCTCTCCGGGTCTGGTCATGAGTTGAGTATGATCGGGGGAGGGAACATCCCCTCTGGAGCCAACCACTTCTTTGTTGATATCCAAGCGCCAGATCTTGCTGATACCAATAACCAGCTTGAGCTTTGGCAGAAGATCATAGACAACACAGAGATGGATCTTGGATTCTCACCAGTAGAAGTTAATGGTGTCTCTGCCATGAGAATCTATCTCCCGTTCAGAGATGAACAGGGGAAGCTCATGCCTTGGGCTAGTTCAAATAGAGCTAAAGCAGAGCAAGTAATGAACTCGATGCTGTTGACTGGCATCAGGAGAGCTGGTGGAGAAACAGACTTCGATATAGATGTTTCATATGTGCCGGGATCGATTCAAATCGCCAGCAATGATTGGACGGAGAATAAAGATGGGCAAGGTTACCTTCAGCGGTTTGAGAACAGACCCGGCGTCATCGAAGGGCTTCGTGATAGTAGGGGGGCCGTCGAGCAGACAATCGAAGCAGCCGTCGCGAGAGGTCTCGAAAGACAAGGAGAAGGAAGAGGGTCTGTCTCTAGAGCTAAGCTCCCTGTCCGAAGTGAAGGACTTGGTAGAAGAGTCGATGGAGCAGGGCTCGACCCGAGCAATAACCGGGGCCTCCGACTTTTAGGAGACGAGGGCAATTCCCTAGAACTCTCTGATATTCATAGAGGTGTCGGGAATACACCAGAATCTCAGAGGGCTGTATACAAAAGTCTTGGATTGGAGACTGTCCCTGACTCCAATACTTCTGACGAGCTTCGCATCTATCCCCTTGAGCAGGCTTTTGGAAGCACTGTCGAGAGTGTGGATGCAAAGCTCAAGCCTTTGCTCGATAGCATTGGCTGGGAGTACAAAGTGTTTGGCCCCAAGTCTGGGCCAAATGGCAAAGCTTTATATCCCGACTTCCAAGATCCGAATACTGAAAGCTATGATCAAGGTGTCGCTTGGATCTTTGATCCCTCTGTTGAAGAGGGATCTTTCAGAGACCATGCGTATACCCTTGCCTGGAGAGCTACTCACGAAGTAGCTCATGGTCTTGTCAACGATAAGATGACAGACCGATATGGAGGCAGGGGCGGGTTCCCATCCTTGCAACGTCACGCCGGAGTACACGGCCCGCGCCCGAAAACAGATGGGGCCGGAGGCCTGGCTCTGCGTCGAACAGAAGGTCGTTCTCGCAGATTCCCCGAGCCAGGCCCGCGAAATCGCACGCGCCGGGCTCTCGATCTACATCGATGTGCCACACCAACAGCGCAACTGGAGCCGCATGGGCTTCACCGACGCGGATTATCGCGACGGGGGTTCGGATCGCCTGATCGATGCGTTGGTGGCCTGGGGAGACGAAAAAACGATTCGTGATCGGATCGACGCGCATTTCCGCGCCGGGGCGACGCATGTCTGCCTCCAGCCCTTATTGACGGCAGGGGGTCGGGTTCCCGGCGATGAGCTGCTGGAGTCGCTCGCACCGCGATAGGCATTCGAGATCCTTGGCCTTCAGCTGCTCGTGAGACGCTCGCCTAATGGTCTCTAAGAAACTGCTTGAGCGGATGGTCGCGCCAGCTCCCTGCGCTGAACTTCTCGTCGAAGGGCGCGTAGCGAGGGGCCGCGGCCGCTTCGGGTTTGTCGCCCATGACCGTGACGCGTTGGATGACACGCTCGCCCTCGAAATCATTAAGGACGTGATGTTGCGTGCAGCGGTTGTCCCAGATCGCGATCGTGCCCCGGGTCCAGTGGTAACGGACCGTGAAGCGCGTGCGCGCGGTATGCCGCGCCAGGTATTCGAGCAGGGAGTCGCTTTCTTCGTTGCTCATCTCGACGATGCGGCGCGTGAAGTGATAGTTCACGAAGAGCGACTTGCGGCCGGTTACTGGATGTCTGCGTACGACGGGGTGAATCGCTTTTCGCTCGGGTGCGTGATGTGGGCTGGCATCATGGAGTGCAGTGAGCCCCTCACAGAGATCCTTCATTGGTTGGGAGAGTTCATCGTAGGCCTTGTACATATTGGCCCAGAGGGTGTCGCCGCCGACATCGGGGCATTCCTTGACATGCAGGATCGCGAAGGTCGAGGGCTCGGCTTCGCAGGAGAGATCGCTGTGCCATTCGTCGGCCACGGCACCAGCGCCCCCCACCGCTTTCAGCTCGAAGAACTCGGGTCGTTCCGCGTCGAGGGATAGATTCGGATGTCCTTCGAGCCGGCCGAAGAGCCGGCCGAAGGCCACATGCTCGTCGGGCGACACTTCCTGATCGGGAAAGAAGAGCACCAGGTGTTCGTTCATCAATGATTTGATCGTTTCGGCATCGGCTGGGTCCGCGGTCGCGAGGTCGAGGCCGCGGACCTCCGCGCCGAGGGAGCCGGATAGGCGGGTGATTTCGGGCGCGTCGGTTCGGAGTGCGGTGGCCATGTCGGGGGAACTCCTCGGGGTCCGGTGATTCGAATTTCGAGCATACCTCGCAGGGAGCAGGGGTGCGGCGCGGACCACCGATTAGGACGAGCGGGCGCTCCCGACGGGTCGCAACCAGGGATTTGGGCCCCACCCGCCCCCGTTGAGATCGCGGAGTGAAATATCTGACCACAACCGACTCGCGGTCACCACTCCTTTCCAACTGGAGGTGGGCAGAATATGGCTAGATCGCTCAGGCTCGCGCTCGCGTCTCTGTTGGCTCTTTCGGTCCTGATCCTGCTGGCTGTGTCGCCCGCGGCAGCCAGCTCGCATCGGTTCGCTCAGCGATCTGTCGAGTTGCTCTGTGTGGGCGATTGCAGTCAGCTCCCGCCGGTCCCACAGCCTTTGGAGGGGGACCCCTTCGATTTCGACCGGGGCCTGAAGGCGATCCTCGACGGGGCCGATCTGACGATCGAAACCAGAGGCAGCGTCTTCGTCCACGGGCCGGTCAACGCGAGCGCGTCGATCGTGCTGTTCGGTTCGCAGATCTCGATCTTCGAAGCCGCGATCGCGGCGCCGGAGGTGATTCTCGAAACGATGGATCCATCGCCCCCGGTGGTTCGGCCCATCGTTCCCCCCGGACTGATCACGATCGGCGGCGACGGCCGGCTGATTTGCGGCTGTCTCTCGACCGGGGGTGCGATCGCTACTCCGGGAGCCCTGGGCGATGCGACCGATTTGGGCGGGCACATCGAACTCGCGGCGGCCGTGCTCGCCAAGATTCCCGACCCTGCGAAGGTTGCCGGGCTCTCGATCGGTCGCGACGGCGATGTCTACGTCGATGTCTCGATGGTGACACTCGGCCATTTCAAGGTGAAGGCCGGTGGGGCCATCGTCGTGGCCGGGCCCTCCGCGATGCCGGTCCCCGAGCCCGGGACCGCGCTGCTACTGGGTCTCGGCCTGGCTGGATTGGGCCATCGTCGAACGCGTCGCATCGCCCCGCGCGCTGCCCGAGTTCAGCCGCTCGATCCTCGCTAGGATCTGCGGCTGTGCGTGCCTTCCGCGCGCCCGCCAATCGGAGACCCGCCATGAATGAATCCCTTGGAGCCGTCGTGGTCGGGACGGGTTTCGGCGTGCTGACCCATCTGCGTGCCCTGCGTGTGGCGGGTTTCGACGTCAAGGCGATCGTCGGTCGAGACGGAGAGAAGGCGCGCAAACGCGCCGAGCTGATGGGTGTGCCAGCGGGACTCGATTCCCTCGATGAAGCACTGGCCCTGCCCGGGGTCGATGCGGTCGCCGTTTCGACGCCGCCCCACAGTCACGCGGAAATCACCCTGGCCGCGGTGGCGGCGGGCAAGCATGTGGTTTGCGAGAAGCCCTTCGCGCGGGATGCCGCAGAGGGACGCCGGATGCTCGAAGCGGCGGAAGCGGCGGGCGTCGTCCACCTGCTTGGCTGCGAATTTCGCTGGGCGACGGGCCAAGCGGTGGCTGCACGCGCGATCGCCGAAGGTGTGATCGGCGAGCCGCGCCTCGCGACCTTTCTCTTCCACATGCCCTCGCTGGCGGACGCGGCGGCCGAGGTTCCCGATTGGTGGCGTTCCGAGGCGGAGGGCGGCGGTTGGTTGGGGGCCTATGCCTCGCACATCATCGACCAGATCCGCGTGAGCGCGGGAGAATTCGTCGGTGTGAGCGCGTCGCTTCAGGGGGTGGCCGAGCGAAATGCCGCGATGCCCTGGACAGCCGACGACACCTACTCGGTTCATTTCCGGACCGCGTCCGGACTCGAGGGGATCCTGCAGAGCTCGGCCGCGGCGCGGGGTCCTTTTGCGGCGGTTTCCCGGTTCGTGGGATCGCGGGGCACGCTCTGGATCGAAGGCGATTCGGTGGGGGTCGCGGATGTGTCCGGGGAGCGCATCCTCCCGGTCCCCGAAGACCTGCGGCTTCCCGAGCCCCTGCCGCCGCCGGCCGCGCTGCTGTCGACGACCTACGACATGCTGCATTCGATGGGAATCGACCTCGGGCCCTACACCCGTCTCTACGAGACCTTTCGCGCTCGGATTCTCGGGTGGCCCGTGGCCGACGACCCCCGTGCCGCGACTTTTGCAGATGGGGTCGCCGTTCAGGCCGTTCTGGACGCAATACGACGATCTTCCAGGGAGAAGACCTGGGTCGCCATCGACTGATCTTTCTCGCCGGATTCCAGCGGAAGCATCGCGCTCGACGATCGAGTCTCTCGATGGCCCCTCAAGCGCGGCCATCGAGAGGCCGATTCACGGTTTCATCCTGTGCTGCCTTTTTAGGGGAATCCGTGAATCGCCGCAATCATCCTCGCTTTCGGACGAAATTCGACGCGCTCTGTTCCTCCGGCGAGACCCAGGGCGCGGGCATCCTCGTAGACATCTCCCGTTCCGGGGCCCGTCTGGACACCGCCGACGAGTTGCCCGAGCTCGGTACGAAGGTGCGTCTCTACATCTTCATCCAGCCGGTCTCTCCCTTCGAATTGTCGGGTGAGGTCGCTCGCATCGAGGGCTCGAGCTTTGCGATCCAATATGGCAATCTCGATTCCGAAATCGGCCGTCTGGTCGATGACGTGGCGGCGCTGGTCGGCTGAGTGCTGCCCGCAGCGGTCGATTCCGTTCGGCCGGGCCCGGTCCGTGCCACGCGGGGAGGCCCTCGCTCCCCGGGCCCCTTTTTCAGGATGTTTCGAACTTCTCACGTCGTGGTGAGTCCGATCACGCGCACGCATTCGGTCCGATCCGATCGATCCGATCCGATGGGTGTTGGTTGGAGGGCGCGCTCCGGGTCCGGGACGGATCGTGGCGCGCCCCGTTTGGCACGCGAATGAAGAGCCGGGCGCCCCAATGGTTGGAGCGTCCGGCTTTCGTGTTCTGAAGCCGTACCGCGCAGCGGGGGCTCGGACCTGCGGGTGGAGCCGCTCCACGCCGAGAACGCCGCGCGTCAGTTGAGTGCGGGTTTTTGGCTCGATAGCGCGTCGCGGCGCAAGCGGATCGGGCGCGCGGATTCATCCCGGGGCGCGAGTTCGAGAAAACGGCTGTAGTCCTCGATCGCGGCGTGGATGCAGTCCATTCGTTCGAGGAGCATTCCGCGGTCGCGATATTCGTGGGCTGACTCCGGCGCGAGAACGACGATGCGATCAAAGCTACCAAGAGCGCCGAGTCCGTCGCCCTGCCTCAGGTAATGCAGCTTCAGATTATTGAGCATCCGCACATAGATCTCGTTCGCCGTCGCTGGCCGCAACCATCTCGAGTCGAGATCGACATCATCGCCGGCCGCGGCGCGAATCCTTTCGGCACATTCGTCGAGGCTGAGCGTTCGGCCGAAGAAGGGGTCGACGATGATTTCGTATTCTGGGACGTCAGTGACGCCGACGACTTTCGAAAGAAAATGACCCGGGAAGCTGATGCCGTAGGCCTCGTATCCGAGGAGTCGAGCCACCTCGACGTAGAGAACGGAGAGCGTGATCGGGAGCCCGCGTCGTCGGGTCAGAACTTCGTCGAGGAAGCTGTTTCGCGGGTCATCGTATCGCTCGTGATTGCCGCGGAACTGTTCGAGTTCGAAGAGCGAGTGGTTCAGCGCGGCGATCGCGGCGCTCGGAGTGGCAGCGCTGTCCACGAGGGGTTGTGCCCGCTCGGCGAGATCGGCGAGGGTTTCGAGGCCGCTCGCGATATCGACTTCGGGGCGCACCTCCGACGCGAGTACGAGCGCGCCTTCGGCGAGCCCGAGTTGGCTCTCCGGAAGCGCTGCGAGGGCGCGGAAACGGTCGGAAATTTCGCTCTGCACGGTCCTAGCGTACTCAATTCCGGGAGGCGGGGACCACATCGAATTCGACGCGTTCGCCCGCGCGCAGAATTGTGACTCGGGCCGAGACCCCGACTCGGAGGGCTTCGAGCGCATAGGTGTAGTCGTAGAGATTCTCGATCGGGCGGCCATCTACCTCGATGATGATGTCTCCGCCGCGCACGCCCGCCTCCTCGGCGGGCCCCGTCGGCGCGACACCCGAGAGCCGCACCCCGACGAGTTCCGTCTGGGCATAATCGGGGACCGTCCCGAGGAAGACGCGAAAGCCGGATCGTGCCAAGCCTGCGGAGGGGGATTCCTGCGCATGATAGGCGGGCGCGTCCGGGGCGCGTGAGAGTGCCTCGGCAATCGCTTCGAAGAGTTCGCCGATTTTCGCCATCCCTTTGTGATTCAGCAGGTCGGGGGTATCACGGGGCGTGTGATATTCGGAGTGGACGCCTGTGAACGCTGCCAGGACGGGCACGCCCTGGGTGTAGAAGCTGGTTGCATCGGTCGGGAGATAGCTGTCCTGTTGAAGGGAGATCGAGAGGTCGAGCGATTGGGCAGCGTTTTCGATGATGGCGGCCCAGGCGGAACTCGAACCGAGGCCCTGAATGATCAGCTTCTCGCGAAGTCGGCCGACCATGTCGAAGTTCAGGTATGCGACGGGTCCCGTTTCGTGCGTATGTGGATTCACGTGCGCTTCGACCCACGCATGGGAACCGAGTAGTCCGAGTTCCTCACCCGACCAGGCTGCGAAGACGAAATCCCGGTCGCCGATGTTTTCGCCCGCGCGCTTTCGAGACGCGAGAGATTCGGCAATTTCGATCAGCAGGGCCGTGCCCGAGGCATTATCGTCGGCTCCGGGATGGATGTCGCCTACGTCGTCGCCCGAAGCGAGTGATCCCGAGCCCTCGCCGTGTCCGAGGTGATCGAAATGGGCCCCGAGTACGATCGTTTGAGGGCTCGGGGTGTCTCCGACCCGGATTCGTCCGATCACGTTCGTTCCCTCGGCCTTCCGGGTCACGAGGTCTATGCGGCCGCCGAGTTCGATGCCGCTGAGCAAGCCGGGTCGAACGAAGTCGTCTTCAGCCGTCGCGTCGGTCGAGAGGGCCGCGTCGATGCCCGCCTGGATCGATTCGAGAGAGCCACCGGTTCGAATGAGCAGCCTCTCTGCGACCGCGTCGCGGATCGAGACGACCGCGATTCGGGTTCCGGCAAGCGACGCGTCAAACCGAAGCGGCACCAATTCCTTCCGGAAGCGGCCGAGCGGGCCGCTCGCGAAGAGGATTCCGCGCGCGCCGTGGTCTCGGGCAACCATGGCTTTGTAGCGGAGGCTCGCGTGTCGCTGCAGCGCCTGCCGCTCGTCGGGGCCGAGCGTGTTCGGGAGGTCACGGAAGACCAGGACCCATCGATCCCGGACCTCGACGTCCGAATAATCATCGATCGCCCCACGTCCTTCGTCCTCGGGAACGACGAGGCCGTAGCCAGCGAAGACGACCTGACTCGACGGGATGAGATCCGATCGGGAGAAGGCGAGCGGACGCCAGTCCACACCGGCTTCGAGGTGACTCGCCTCCTCGTTCGGGCGGAAGAGGGTGAGCGTGTTGTCGGGCCCGAGATCAACGCCCGAAGTGAAGCTGAAGCGGCTGCGCGAGTCGCCCTCGTTGCCGTCGGGTTCGAGTCCGATCGAGTCGAAAACCCGAACGAGGTAGTCGACGGCGACCCTCTCACCCGCGGTCCCCGCGCGGCGGCCGCCTGTGCGCGGGTCGCTGAGTGTGCGGATATGGGCTTCGAGGTCGTCGGCGGAAATCGTGGCGTGGGTCGCTTTCGGGAGGAGGAGCGGCGTTACGTCCTCGAACGAGCCGGATTCGCCGGGCGCCCTGGCGCGCTCCGGTCCGGGTCCGATGGGGGCGCATCCAAAAGATGCGATGGAGAGGAGGAGGACGAACTGTCCCAGGCACCTTCGAGGGGTGGACGGGGTCGAGCGAGAGGACATGGGTTCAATTTCCAGTGTGGCCTGGCGGCGTCTGCTGTGGGTATCTCTAGAGTTCGAGCGCGGCCCGGAATCCGTCGTGCATCGCACCCTCGAGATAACCGACTCCGGTCACGTCGCCGATCTCCTTGATGGGTACACCCGCTTCTTTGAGTCCCGCGGCGACGCCCGGGTTCGCTTCGAGGCCGATTGCGAGAATCACCGCATCCGCTTCGACCGAGCATGTTTCGCCCTCGCCTTCGCTCGACCGCACGGAATATTCGACGGCTCGCTCACCGATGGATCGGATCTCTGCGTTGGCGACGAGGTCGACGCCGTGCTGGCGGAGGTCGTCGAGGACGCGCCAACGCCTCGGGTGGGCCATCTCGAGCCCGAATTTCGGGCCCGCCTCGAGGACCGTCACGCGCCGACCGCGCTCCGAGAGAAACTCGGCGAGTTCGAGACCGACGAGCCCGCCGCCGATGACGGCGACGCTCTGTCCGACGGGCATATAGGCTCTCGAAGCTTCACGTAATCTGCCCGGAGATGTCGTGATTCCGGTCACGCGACCCGCGAAAACGGCGACGCGGCCGAGCGGGGAGAGTTTTTTCGACGCCTCGCCGTCGCCCTGTCCGGTCAGGAGCGCACGCAGATCGTCGCCATCGAAGACGTGATCCCGATCGATTCCGGGCAGATCGGGTTGGCTGCGGCTCGCGCCCGCTGCGACGAGGATCTCATCCGGAGCGATCTCGCGAATCGTCTCGAGTGTCACCTCGGTTTCGAGTCGGATCTCCACACCGAGCTTTCGAACTTGTCCCTCGAGCCAATCGAGGAGACGCTCGTTCGGCTCGTAGACGAGCGCTGCAAACCGTAATGTCCCCCCCAGCTGTGCGGACTTCTCGCACAGCACGACCGCGTGGCCGCGGAGTCGCGCGAGCCGCGCGGCTTCGAGGCCGGAGGGGCCCCCTCCGATGATCAGCACGCGTCTGGGGATCCCCGAAAATTCGCGCTCGGCGGAACCGAGAACGGCTTCCCGCGCCGTCATGGGATTCACAGCGCAGCGCACGGCCCGATCGAAGAAGGGTTGGGCGACGCAGGTGTAGCAGTAGATGCAGGGGCGGATGTCTTCGGGACGTCCCTCGTCGAGCTTCTGGGCAAGCGCCGGATCCGCGAGCAGTTTACGCGCCATCGCGACCACGTCGGCCTTGCCGTCACGGATCAGTCCGTCGGCGACTTCGGGCTCGATCCGCCCGACGGCGATGACGGGAATATCGACCCGCGACTTCACCATCGCGGCTTCCTCGACATAGGCCGATTCGGTGTGGGTCAGGGGGCCGTCCGTGAAGGCGACGCCCGAGGTCGAGTCGGAGTAGGCGGTCACGTGGATCGCATCGGCACCCGCTTCTGCGGCGAGTTCCGCCGTGCGAGCCGCATCCTCGGGCGTGATGCCACCGGGGGTCCGGAATTCGCGACAGTCGAGCCGAGCCCAGATCGGGAAATCGACACCGGCCCTTTCCTTGGCGGCTCGGATCACCTCGCACAGGAGCCGCGCGCGATTCTCGGGGCTACCGCCATATTCGTCCTCGCGAAAATTCCAGGCCGGGGAAAGAAATTCCGAGAGCAGATAGCCATGGGCCGAGTGGAGCTCGACGGCGTCGAATCCCGCGCGCCGCGCTCGCTCGGCGGCGCTCGCGAAGGCGTCGATCGCCCAGGCGATATCGTTTGCATCCGCTTCCTTGATCGTCGTCTTCTCGCCGCCGGTCGCGGCCATCAACCAGCCGATCTCCTCGCGTGACAGATCGTTGGCCATATCCATCGCGCCCTTGAAGCGCGGCAGAGAGGGCATCAGGACGGGGCGTCCCTGCTTGGTGTCGAGTCTCGACTGCTTGCCGTGGTGGACCATCTGGAGGGCGATCTTGGCACCATGGCGATGGACGCGATCGGTCAGCTCCCGGAGGCCCGGCAGATGATCATCGCTCGAGATCGCGAGCTGTCGCTGGGCGGTGGCACCGTGGGGATAGGCGACGGCGGCGACCTCGGTGATGATCAGTCCCACTCCCCCGCGAGCGCGTTCCTCGTAGTAGGCGATGATCGGCTCCCGGGCGTGGCCATCCTCTTCGGCGATCTCTACGCCCATGGCGCTCATCGCGATCCGGTTGCGCAGTCGCATTCCGCCGATCGTGACGGGCGAGGTCAAATGGTCGTACATCGGGTCTCCCTTTGGCCGGTCAAGGATAGGGAATCACGACCGGTCACGCGGAGGCGCGGGGGTGGGGCAACGCATAGACTCTGCGAGGGCAATCTGGGAGGGGTCACTCCATGGGAAAGCTGACGGACAAGATCGCGCTCGTTACCGGGTCCGCGCGCGGGATCGGGCGGGGGGTCGCTCTCGCGATGGCGGAAGAGGGCGCCTCGATCGGCCTGATCGACCTCGACCCAGACGGTGTGAAGGAGACGGCCGGACTCGTGGAGGAAGCCGGATCTCGCGCGGTCGCGGTGCAAGGCGATGTTTCGCAGCGGGCCGAGTGTCGCGCAGCGATCGACCGAACCGTCGAAGCCTTCGGCGGCCTCGATATCCTGGTGAATAACGCCGCCTGGACGCCGACGCGCGGCTTGCGGATCCTCGAGTTCGACGACGCGACATTCGATCGGGTCATCAAGACGAATCTATGGTCGACGTTTTTCTGTATGCAGATCGCCCATCCCCATTTCATCGCCCGAGGCGGTGGCGCGATCATCAATTTTGCGAGCGGCTCGGGGACGATCGGAAACGAAGCCCAGGGGGCCTATGCGGCTGCAAAAGAGGGGATTCGTGGATTGTCCCGGACCGCTTCGCGCGAATGGGGACCCGAGGGTATTCGGGTGAATATCGTGTGCCCCTTCGCTAATTCCCCGGGCATGATCGATTGGGCGAAACTCGATCCCGAAAGTCACGAGGCGGCGATTGAGCGGATCCCGCTTCGCCGCGTCGGCGACTGCCGGGACGATGTCGGTCGGGTCTGCGTCTTCCTGGCGAGCGACGATGCGTCCTACGTGACCGGCCAGACGATGTGGGTCGACGGCGGGTCGGGCTCCGTACGCTAGGGGCCGTCTCATCAACCCGAAGCGCACACTGCAGCAACGGCGCGACAGTCTCGGGCCGAAAGTGTCGTGGATACGCGACACTTCCCGGAGGTGCGGGCCCTGGGCTCGTCACGAATCGGCACGCAGGTTGCTCCAGGCCTGGTCAAGGAGGTCCGGGCGAAATGCGTGATGAGTTCGATTCCTGGAGCGAATCTGGAGAGGTGCGGGTCCGGCGTCTGCCGAGTGCCGGGGTCGCGGCGGTTCTGGCCATTCTGCTGCCTGGCCTCGGCCACGTGTACGCGGGTCGGCTCGGCGCGGCAGCGATCTGGTTTCTGGCGATCAGCTTTGGCTATTGGGCGATCCTGGTCCCCGGGCTGCTCCTGCACGCGATCAGCGTGTGGAGCGCATACAGGGCCGCCGAAGAGGCGGGTGGCTAGCGCTCCTCGCGAAAAAATCCCGTGAGCACGCGGGTTTAGCGCCGGCTAGGGGGTTGTCCGCCCCTGTCGGCGCCGGTATACAACCCCGTCCGGGCCCCCTCATCTTGGCGGCCCTTCGGCGATGGCGGCCTGCTTCTCTCGAGATCAGCCCGTCGTCATCCAATCCGCGACCCTCCGTCCGTGCTCCGGCGGCGCCGGAACGGCGATCGCGGGTACGAGGTTCGAGCGATGATTCACGAGATCGATGATGTCCGGATTCAGAATATCCGGCCACTGATGGCGCCGGAGATCCTGCTCGAGGATCTCCCCGTCAGCGAGAGCCAGAACGAGACCATCTTCGCTGGACGCCGGGAGATCGAGCGGATCATCGCGGGCGAGGACGACCGGCTCGTGCTCGTCGTTGGCCCCTGCTCGATCCACGACCCCGAGGCTGGACTGGAATATGCCCGTCGCCTCGCTCCCCTGCGCGAGCATCATCGCGATGATCTGAGCATCGTCATGCGGGTCTATTTCGAGAAGCCGCGCACGACCGTCGGCTGGAAGGGGCTGATCAACGACCCCCAGCTCGACGGCAGCTTCTCGATCCGCGAAGGCCTGGCAAAGGCACGTGGTTTCCTGCTCGATGTGACCGGGTTGGGTCTGCCGACGGGCAGCGAATTTCTGGACCCCATCATGCCGCAATTCTATGCCGACCTCGTCTCTTGGGGCGCGATCGGCGCGCGCACCAGCGAGAGTCAGGTCCATCGCGAACTCGCTTCGGGCTTGTCGATGCCGGTCGGTTTCAAGAACGGAACCTACGGCACGGTGCAGATGGCGATCGACGCGATTGGCGCTGCGGCTGGGGAGCACCATTTTCTTTCGGTGACGAAGCAGGGGATCGCCGGGATCGTCGCCACCAAGGGCAATCCCTTCTGCCATGTGATTCTGCGGGGTGGGACGAGCGGTCCGAATTACGAACCCGCATCGATCGCGGCGGTCGAATCCCAACTCGAGGGCGCCGGTCTCTCGCCGCGCATCATGGTCGATTGCAGCCACGCCAATAGCGGCAAGAATCACGAGCAGCAGCCCGCCGTCGCCGAGTCCCTCGCCGATCAGGTCGCGGGCGGGAATCGGGCGATTTTCGGGCTGATGATGGAGAGCTTCCTGCTCGATGGGAACCAGTCGCATTCCCAATCCCAGGGCAGCGAGGGGCTCATCTACGGCCAGAGCATCACGGATAAATGTATGGGCTGGGAACGCGCGGAGCCGCTCTTCGATATGCTGGCCAAGGCGGTTCGTGAGCGTCGCAGAAATTAGGTCGGAGACGTCGATGTCTTCGTGATGGGGTGCGGGCGGATGCGGCGCGTCCGAAGATTTCCTGGGCGGGTAGAGCGACGACCACGCGTCCGAATCGATACGACCCCTTTCCCGGGTGTCTAGTCTAATTGGAGGGGATGATATGGGCGACGAGAAGAAACTCGAATACTGCACGGCGGAGACCGACGGCCGAATCCTGACCGTGACGATCGACCGGCCCGAGCGCATGAACGCGCTGCATTGGATGGCGAATGAAGAGTTGGCCGGCGTCTTCGACGATTTTGCAGCCGACCCCGAACTCTGGGTCGCGATCATCACGGGCGCCGGGGAGCGCGCGTTCTCCGCGGGCAACGACCTGAAATATCAAGCCCAGGAAGCGGGCGGCGAGTTGAAGGCCGGGCCGCAGACGGGTTTCGCCGGGCTCACGGCGCGATACGACTGCGCCAAGCCGGTGATTGCTGCGGTGAACGGTGTGGCCATGGGCGGGGGGTTCGAAATCGCCCTCGCCTGTGATCTGATCGTCGCTTCGACCAACGCGCTCTTTGCCCTACCCGAACCCCGGGTAGGGCTCGCGGCGTTGGCGGGCGGCGTCCACCGATTGCCGCGGCAGATCGGCTTGAAACGCGCGATGGGCATGATGCTCACCGGGCGTCGCGTCGGCGCCGAGGAGGGCGAGCGTCTGGGCTTTGTGAACGAGGTCGTGGCACCGGAGGAATTGCTGGCGGCGGCGCGGCGATGGGCGGATCAGATTGTCGAATGTGCGCCGCTCTCGGTCCGTGCGACCAAGCAGGCGGCGATGGACGGATTCCGGCACGGCATGATCGAGGACGCGATGGCCGCGCGCTATCCGGCGATCGCCGAACTCTTCCAGAGCGAGGATTTCATCGAGGGGCCGCTCGCTTTCGCCGAGAAACGGTCGCCGCAGTGGAAGGGCCGGTGAGCGCACCGATGGCCGCGTTGCTGACCTCAATTTCCGCTCGCGCCCACCGACCGGGGAAGCCAACTCGGAATCGATCGCGTTGAGTCGAGGGCGCAGCGCGGACCGGCGATCGCCCCGCCCCGGCGACGGCGCGGGGCCCGCTGATCCGCAATTTCATCGACAAGCGACTGAATCAGAGGGATTGAAGAGGAGATCATCCGGGGTCGTGTTTGCGCGTCTGCCTGGCGGATTTCTCATTCTTTCGATTGGGCTCTTTTAATGACCGACTCAGTCGGTGATGTCAGGGTGGCCGTCTTTTCGATGGTGGCGGCCCTAGAGCAAGGAGGTCTCCCACATGCTCCGCTTCATTCCCATGTCCCTTTGGTTCGCGATCGCGTTCACCTGCGTCGGATGTTCGGGCGCTTCGAAGATCGACGTCGCTCGGCTGATCACGTCCGGGTGAGATGGTTGGTAACATCCCGAACACGTCCTCGCCGCTTTCGAGATTCGCAAGGGCGATCGCGTCGCCGAGATCGGCGCCGGCTCCGACCTTCTGGCTCCAGAGCGCGGGGCATTGGACGGACCCCGCCGAGATCGTCGAGGAGATGAGCGCCGCGGGCTATTCGCGGGCGCGGGCCTTCGATTTCCTGCCAGCCCAGATCTTCTCGCCCGCGGTTTCGTATGCGGACAGCAGTACGCTCGAGAAGGGGTCGCTACGTAGTCCGGTCGAGCAGGGATCCTGATGGCGAGGCGGATTCCCGAGGATCGCTTCGATGAGCTGGTGCGAGCCGCGACGGAGGTATTCATCGAACGTGGTTGTCGGCGCACTCAGATGTCGGATATCGCCGAAGCGGTCGGGGTCGTGAAGGGCACGCTCTACGGGTATGTCGAGAGCAAGGACGCGTTGCTCCTGCTCTGTCTCGTGTGGGCGAGTGATCCCGGGCCGATTCCGTTGCCCGAAATGCTCCCCGCCGCGGGTCCCCCCATCGCAACCCGAGTGGGGGATGCCTTGGCCCACTCGCGGCTGGTCGCCCGCACCGTCCTCGAAAACTGCGTTACGTGGTCGGTGCAGATCCATTGGGATCGGGCGCCGGAGATCTTCGACCCGGCGGAGGCTCGGGAGACTTCGATCGACTTCCTCGTCCGCGGACTGCTTGCAGCATCGCAGGTCGCTGTCGCGTGAAGGGCGGCATCCGAACCCGAAGCGCGGCTGCCCTCGTCGCCGCGAACATGATCGGGGCCGGCGTATTCACGACCTCGGGCTTTGCCTTGGCGGATCTCGGCCATCGCGAAGCGGTTCTGCTGGCGTGGCTGATCGGCGGGGTCATAGCGCTCTGCGGCGCGCTCTCCTACGCGGGGCTGGCGAGCCGGATTCCGGGAAATGGCGGGGAATACCTTTTCCTGTCCCGTGCGCTCCACCCCCTGGTCGGCTTTCTCGCCGGTTGGGTATCGCTCTTCGCCGGCTTCACCGCCCCGATCGCAGTGGCCGCCCATGGTCTCGAGGCCTACGTGAGTGCGTCGATCGACGTCGCGTTGCCGCCGGGCGTGTTGGGCGCGATCGCGATCGTCGCGTGTGGGCTCGCGCACGGGATCGAGCGCGGCGCGGGGCTGCGAATCCAGGAGTTCGCTGTCGCCGTCAAGATCGTCGCGATCCTGTTGTTCATTGTGCTCGGCGCCGGCGTGATGCTCGCATCGAGCGGATCGCCGCCGCTCGAAGCCGTGGGGAGCGATTCGGCCTCCGGCGCGGTGTCTCTTTCCGCGTTCGCGGTGACCCTCGTCTGGATTTCCTTCGCCTATTCGGGATGGAATGCGGCGGTCTATGTGGCGGGTGAGCTCGAGGCTCCGAATCGGACGTTGCCTCGTGCGTTGATCCTGGCGACCCTGGGCGTGATGGGGGTTTACGTCGCGCTCAACGCAGTCTTTCTCTGGTCGGCGCCGGTCGCGGCGCTCTCGGGCAAGGCGGAAATCGGGGCCATTGCGGCGGAAGCGCTCGCTGGCGCGTGGGCGAGATCGCTGCTCTCGGGGGTCGTGGCACTCGGGCTCGTCACCTCGATCTCGGCGATGGTGATGGTGGGGCCGAGGGTCTATGCCCAGATGGCGTCGGATGGGCTCTTTCCGGAGGGGCTGGTGGCGCGGCACGCGCTTCCGCGCCGCGCGATCGCCCTGCAGGTGGGCCTCGCCCTGGCCGCATTCTTCGTCGCGGAGCTGCGTGATCTGCTGCTCTATGTGGGCTTCCTGCTGGGGCTCTCCGCGGCGACGACGGTCGCCTGTCTCTTCCTGCCCTCGATTCGATCGAGCGCTTCCGCGCCGGCGATTCCCGGGATGCCCTGGGTCCCCGGCCTCTTCATCGTCGCGACCCTTGGCGCCGCGGGCCTGACGCTCCTGCGCGAGCCACTGCAGGCGGGTGTCGGTCTCGCGACCCTGGCGGCCGGCGCGCTCTTCTATCGAGTGCAGAGGCTGCGAGGCCCAGCCGCCGAGACCTGAAGCGGGCTGCATTGCAGCGGATCCGGATCCCGTCCCTTCGAGCGGGGCGCTCAGGCGGCTTCGATCTCGACCGGGATTCCGTTCGCGACGCTGGTTCCGGAGGGAACATCGAGGGGGTGATCGTCGGTGAGCGTATTTGCGTTCACCCCGGGCGCTCCGTCGTTGGCGACGCGGAGTCGGGTCCCGGATGCGCCGTGGCCAAAGCCGTGCGGAAGGCTGACCACCCCCGGCATCATCTCGCCGCTCACTTCGACTTCGACCTCGAGCTGACCGACACGCGAGCGCAGGCGCGCGCGGCCGCCATGGGAGAGACCGTGGGCAGTGGCATCCTCGGGGTGTACGAGCAGAGTGCAGCGGTTCTTGCCCCTGGTGAGATGGGGCAGGTTGTGGAGCCAGGAGTTCATGTTGCGCAGCTGCCGGCGACCGATGAGGCGCAGGCCGGTGGGGTTTTCGAAATCCTTTTGGCGCGCGGAGAGACGAGCGACGTCGGTCGTGATCAACTCGTCCGCTAGGTTGATCCGCCGCTTCGGGGTCCGTAGGATGTCGGGAAAGCGCCTTTCGAGGGGACCGAGATCGATCGCGCCGCGTGTGGCCTTGAGCTTTTCGAGATTCAGCCCGTCGGGGTTCTGCCCGAACCGATCTCCGTAGGGGCCACAACGAAGCTGGAGTTCGACCAGGCGCATGGGTCCGCGTTCTGGGCTGAGCTGCGCGATCACATGATCGACATCGAGGCCTAGCTTGCCGGCGAAACGCGTCGCGTTCTGCATCAGATTCAAGTCGTCGAGGGCCTCGGGATCCGCGCCATTCAATCGGGCCGCGAGTTCGAGATAGACCTGCCAGGCGCACAACTCGCCCGCTTCGGGTTCGAAGACCTGCTCGCCATAACGCACGTGATTCCGGATGGCGGTCGACTGACAGAGGAAGTCGAAATTCTCGTGTTCGAGCTGGGGCGCGGTCGGGAGGATCAGGTCGGCATGCCGCGTCGTCTCGTTCAGATAGAGATCGACCGCCAGCATGAATTCCAGCCCTTCGAGGCCGCGCGAGATCCGATCGCCGGCGGGCATCGAGAGCACCGGGTTGCCACACGTAATGACGAGCGCGCGCACGCGCTTCTCCCCCGCCGACTCCGCATCGAGTTCTTCCGCGAAGGCCGAAGCCGGCAGATGGCCATCGATGCTCGGCAGCGCCCGTGCCGCGGTCCTGTAGGGGCCCATTGCGATTGGGGGCATCGGATTGCCCGGCTCGTGCTGTCCCGTCGCTGGTCGCGGGAACATCATGCCGCCCACTTCGTCGTAGCGGCCGAGCAGGATATTCACGACATCGATCAGCCAGCTCGCGAGGGTTCCGAACTCGACGGTGCAGGTGCCGATTCGGCCATAGACGCAGGCATTCGGGTGGCCGGCGAGCTCGCGGGCGATCCGGCGCGTCGTCTCGGCCGGGAGGCCGGTCGCGGCCGCGGTCGATGCGGGCGTGAATTCACGGGCGAGTTCGCGGATTTCGTCGACACCATCGGTGAAGGCCTCGAATCGTCCGAGGCGAACGAGTCCCTCCTCGAAGATCACATTCGCCAGCGCGAAGAGAAAATAGGCGTCGCTGCTGGGTCGGATGAAGAGATGTTCGTCGGCGATTTCCGCACTCTCGCTGCGCCGGGGGTCGACGACGACGAAACGTCCGCCGCGATTCTGGATCGCCCGGAGCTTCTTGCGCACGCCGGGCGCGGACATGAGGCTTCCCTGCGAGACCACCGGATTTCCACCGAGGCACAGAAAATAATCGCACCGGTCGAGGTCCGGGATCGGCAGGATGGAGCCCTTGCCGAAGAGCACACGCGAGCTGAAGAGCTTGGGGAAATGGTCCATCGTCGCCGCGGAAAAGAGACGCGGCGTTCGGAGCGATTCGAGGATGAACCGGTTGTAGAGCAGGCAGCCGACGTCGAAGCCGCTTGGATTTCCGATATAGACGCCTAACGTATCGTTTCCGTAGCGCTCTTGGAGAGTCCCGATTCGGGTCGCGGCATGGTCGAAGGCCGCGTCCCAGGAGATCTCTTCCCAATCTCCGTTTGCGGTCTTGCGGATCGGTTTTCTGAGCCGATCGGGATCCTCGTAGACCCCCTGCATTGCCGTCGCTTTGGGACAGATATGGCCAAGGCTGATCGGGTCGTCGGAATTGCCCTCGATGCGGAGCACCTTGCGCTCTTCTCGGTCGGCGAGCACCCGGATGCCACAGCTCGCCTCACAGATCGAACAGGAGCGATGAAACCAGCGGGCGGTCATCAGCCGCACTCGAGGAGTACTTCGCGCAGCACGGCGAGTCCATGATCGATCTCCTCCGCACTGATCACGAGGGGTGGGGCGAGGCGCAGGACGTCGCCCCCAGCGGAGATGACGAGCACCCCGCGTTCGCGACAGGCATCGATGATCGCGCCAGGAGGCTTCGCGAGTGCGAGCCCGCGCAGGAGTCCGCGCCCACGCGTTTCGAGGACCCGATCCGGTCCCGCTTCCGCGGCGATCGCGGCGAGGCCAAGACCCAGCCGCTCGCCCATCGCCTTGGCGTGGTCGAGTATGCCGCCCTCGAGCAGTTCGTCGATCACCACGGTCGCGACGGCGCACGCGAGCGGGTTGCCGCCAAAGGTCGAAGCGTGCGTGCCCGGTACCAGGGCCGCCGACAATTCCCGCGTCGTGCACATCGCGCCGATGGGGATCCCCCCGCCGAGTGCCTTGGCCAGCGTCATGATGTCCGGTGTCACGTCGTCCTGTTCATGCGCGAAGAGGGAGCCGGTGCGACCGATGCCGACCTGGACTTCGTCGAAGATCAGCAGGCATCCGTTTTCATTCGCGAGGTCACGCAGACCCTCGAGAAAACCCGGTGGCGGCAGACGGATGCCCCCTTCGCCCTGAATCGGTTCGACCAGAATCGCTGCGGTGCGCTCGCAGAGGAGTGTGCGCACGGCGTCCAAGTCGCCCCACGGTGCGTGATGGAAGCCGGGAACGAGCGGTTCGAACCCCTCCCAGTAGGCGGGGGTGCCCGTCGCCGAAACGGTGAAGAGGGTGCGACCGTGGAAGGCGCCCTCGAAGGCGACGATCTCGAAACGATCCCGGTCGTGATCGCGGTGGTGTCGTCGGGCCAACTTGAGCGCCGCTTCGTTCGCTTCGGCGCCGGAGTTGCAAAAATATACCGCTTCGGCGAAGGAGTGAGAGGTCAGGCGTTCGGCGAGATCGATCTGGGGCTCGGTCGTGTAGAGATTCGACACGTGCCAGAGCCTCGAAGCCTGTTCCTCGAGTGCTGCGCGCAATCTCGGATGGGCGTGGCCGAGCACCGCCGTAGCGATTCCGCCCATCAGGTCGAGAAAGCGATTGCCTTCGGCGTCGAAGAGCCAGCACCCCTCGCCGCGCACGAGAGCGATCGGTTGTGGGGCATAATTTCCGACGAGGACTGTGGATCCTCGCTCAGCGATCTGGGCGTTGGTCATCGACATGGCGTTCGGCTCTCTTGGGTGCAGATGGCTCGGGGCGAATGGGCTGTTTCGAGGGGGAAGCCCCGTATTATACGCGCTCCGGAAGCTGGGGTCCCACGGGGTTCTTGCGCAGCTTCGCAGGCCCTTGTCTCGGCCCGAGGCGTTTCAAGCGGAGCATTCTCGCATACGATTGCGATTGGACGAGATGGCTGAGGAGAAGCGTGATGCTCGATCGATTGGCCCCTGGGATCTGGACCGTTTCGGCTCCCCTCAAACTGGCCGGTGCCGAGTTCGGGACGCGTATGACCGTCGTGCGAATCGCCGAACGCGTTCTCGTACTGATCGCGCCGGTCGAGATCGATGCGGCCCTCGCGGGCGAACTCGCCGAGATCGGTGAGGTCGGTGCGCTGATCGCTCCGAATGCCTTCCATCATCTCTATTTTCTTGCGGCCACGAAGCGATATCCCGATGCGGCCTGTTTCCTGGCCGAGGGGGTCGAGAAGAAGCTCGGCGTTCGGCCCGCCGGTGCATGGGATCTCGCGGACGATCCCGATTCGCTCTGGAAGGGCGAACTCGAGCAGGTCTTTCTCGGGGGTGCACCGTTGACGAATGAGGTGATCTTTTTTCACGGCGCGACGAAGACCCTGATCCTGACGGATCTTTGTTTCAACTTCGACCCCGCTCCGGGCGGTTGGACAGGTCTTTTTCTGCGACTCGCCGGCGCCCATGGTCAACTGGCCGTGTCTCGTTTGATGAGATCCAGTCTGAAGGACAAGGAGCGAGTGCGCGCCACGATCGCGCGAATCCTCGAATGGGATTTCGATAAGATCATCATGTCCCACGGACATAACGTGATGTCCGATGGGAAGGAACGATTTCGTCTGGCCACTCGCGGCCTCTAGGAATCCGCTCTTCAGAGAATCGCCGAGCACCGCCACTCTCGCCGCGGGGACTGTCAGCAAGTGTGGTGTCAGGCGGGGAAGGGTTGGGGTCCTAGCTCCCGAGCCCGGCGGTGATCAGAGTGCCAGGGTCTTGCCGACCTTTGGTCCCAATCGTTTCGTAACCAGGTAGGGCTGGACGCTCTTCTGTTTGCCTTTGAGCACGACTTCCTCGAGGGCGTCGCAGGCGTAGGCGTGTCGGGCGGCTTGCCAGGTCGCTTCGCCGATGACCACCTGCCCCGGTTTTGCGACCGAGGATTCGAGGCGGCTCGCGATATTCACGACGTCGCCGATGACCGTGTAGTCCTTGCGTTGTGGGGAGCCGATATCGCCGACGACGACGCTGCCGGAGTTGACTCCGATGCGCATTCGGATCGGCCGGACACCCTCCCGGGCATCGTTGAGCGCGGTGAGCGCTTCCTGCATGCGCAGGGATGCTTCGACGGCGCGCTCGGCGTGGTCGGCCATGGGGAGTGGGGCGCCAAAGAAGGCCATCATGCCATCGCCGCGAAACTTGTCGAGGGTGCCATCGAGTTCGAAGATGGCGCTCGTGAGTCGTTCGAAGACCTCGTTGAGGATCAGGATGACTTCGCTCGGTGGCAGGCGCTCGGCCATCGTCGTGAAGCCGGTCAGATCCGCGAAGAGAATCGAGACCTCTCCCTCTTCGGCGGCCATCCCGCCGGTCATGGCGTTTGGCCCTTCGAGGATCCGCTCCACGACGGCGGGTGAACTATAGCGCGCGAGCCTCGCGCGACGTTGCTGCTCACGTCTGATGTCATCGCGCAATGCGGCCTGTTCGACGGCGATCGCCGAGAGCAATGCGAGAATCGAGAGCGCCTGAAGCTGAGAGAGGTCGAAGGGATGCGTCGTCGACTGACGATCGACGTAGACATAGCCACTGACATTTCCGTCGCGCAGGAGTGGCGCGCACATCGCTGAGTGGATCTGCATCATGATCACGCTCTCGGCGCCGCCGAATCGATCGTCCATGGTCGTGTCCTTGATGAGGACCGCCTGCTTCTCTTCGATCGCGAGTCCCGTGATATTCGTGCTGATCGCGATCGGTACGTCGGGTACACCCTCTCGGTTGCGCATCGCCTTCGGTTCGATCGATTGCGTCGATGGGTCGTGGAGACAGATCACGCCACGCTCGACGGGGATATTTGCGAAGACGAGGGAGAGGATCCGATCGAGGGTCTCGGGCAGCGTCGTGCACGAGAGCAGGCTCTCGGCGGACTCGCTGACGAGGCGCAGCAGATCGGTGCCCATGGCCATGCCGGTCGCATTCTCGGGTGGCTGGGGCAACTCATCACCGATTCCCGACAGACCCGCCTTGTCGGCGAAGATCGGCGGATTGCTCGTCAGGTCTTCGGCTGCCTGGAGAAGGTGGTCGAGCCCCTGGAGATCGAGGACTTCCGTACGGCCGGAGGGGGCCTTGTTCTCGTCGAAGATGACCCGCGCACGGGAGGCGGCGGATTCCGGTTCGATCTCGACATACAGACGAATCGCGCCGAGGTCGAGACGATCTCCGTCGCGAAGGAGCTGCTCGGTGACGTGGAAGGTGTTGACGCGACAGCCGTTCTTGCTCCCGAGGTCCCGGATCAGCCAGCCCTCGTCGTCTCGTGCAATCCGCACGTGGTGGCGAGAGATGCTCTCGTGGGCGAGGAGCAGATCCGAGTCCGGTGAGCGGCCGATGGTGATCGGGCGGTCGCCGATCGTGAAGACACGATCGCGTCCTTCGGATTGGAAGCGCAAACGGCAGGCGATTCGGTCCTCTTGTGAGGCGTTAAGGGCTTTCTCCACGCTCTTGGCTCTCTCGTCACGCTGACGGTCTGGACGTGGCGCAGGCCGAATCGCCCGGTTCACCCCCCTCTGTCCATCGGTTCATTGGCCCCATCGCTCAAGCCGCGGTCCAGAGGGCGCTTTGAACACCTTCCCCTCGTAGACGGTGCCTCAGATCCCGATATTGCGGATGTGGCTGGGGCGGACATCGTGGGGGTTCTTTTCGAGGATGACGAAATCTGCTCGTTTGCCGGGAGCAATGCTGCCCACCTCGCGATCGAGGCGGAGTGACCAGGCGGCATCGATCGTCACCGCTCGTAGTGCCGATTCGACGCTCACGGCTTGATCTGGAGCCATCACCTGCCCGGTCGCGGTCGTACGCGTGACGGCGGTCGTGATCGCGAGGAGCGGTTCGATCGGTCCCATCGGACAATCCGAGTGCATCGTGAAGGGAATCCCCGCGCGCTCGAGGGAGCCGAGCCGCGTCATCTGCGAGGTGCGCGCGTATCCCACACCGCTCTGCGCATAGCGGTCCGCGAAAGAGTGCAGGTAATAGCCGTTGATCGAGACGGAGCCGCCGAGACGTGCGAGGCGCTCGACCTGGTCTTCGCGCGAGAGACCGAAATATTCGAGGCTGAAGCGATCGTCCTGGCGCGGGTGTGTCGTCTTCAGCCTTTCGAGGAGGTCGAGCACGACGTCGAGACCCTTGTCGCCATTGACGTGGTAGTAGATGTCCCAATCGTCGTTCCAGTAGGGCTCGACCGCGCCGTGTTGAAGCTCGGGGGGGATGAGCCACTCGCCCTCGTGCCCGTCGAGGTATCCCGGCGGGCCCATCTGCATCAGTTGAGAGATGAAGGCGCCGTCCGAAGCGCTCTTGATCGCCTTGGGCCAGCGGAGCTGGTCATTGGCTTCGGTGCGTCTCGCCTCCAGATGTGCGCGGGCGCCGTCGCCGTGCTGGAGTCGCCAAGCGAAGGGGGCGGCGATAAAGAGTGTGCGGAAGGGGACGTCCTCACCCTGGAGATGGATCTGACTTGCCTGCCAGCTCCTTTCGGTGCCGAGGGTGCCCCCCGCCATCATGTCGGCGACGGTCGTGACGCCCCCGCGTCGAACGAGTTGACGGAAGATGCCTAGGCCCTCGGCGATTTTTTCCGGTGTTTCCGTGATCGGGGCCAGAGCGCGATTTGCGATCGCCATGCCCAATTCCGCGAAATGACCCTTCTCGAGGTCGATCTGGTGTCCGTAGCGTTCGAGGTCCTCGGCCGGGAGATCAATGGCTTCGAGCGCCTTCGAATTCGCGACGATTTCGTGATAGGACCGGTGCCAGATCAGCAGCGGCTTGTCGGGGGCGATTCGGTCGAGGTCAGTGCGGTTGAAGTCGCCGTGCCAGAGGCGATGCCAACCCCAGACGACGTGGGGGCGATCCGTGTGCGGCCAGGCTTTCGAGAGCTTCGTGATCCGTTCGATGAAGGCCTCGCGGGTGGTGACCGCTGGAATGGTCTCCGACGGGAGATTCCAGACTTCGGGAGCCGCGATATCGAAGGTGAGCAGCTTGCCGGCGAGAAAGGGATGGACATGCGGATCGATGAATCCCGGAAGGATCACCTTGCGCGCGACGAAGACCGTGATCTCGGTTGGATCGGGCGCCGAAGAGTCGCGAGCCAGGAGGGCCGAGGGCGCGAGAGCCATGGCGATCAGCGAGACCAGGGCGCTCGACGTGATTGCTACTCCCAACACCCAGCCCGCGCCGCGCGATCGGGGCGGGGGGTCGGGGACGCGCGGGTCGCCGGATCTGGTTAGCATGGTCCGCACATGATAGAGGACACTCCGAAGAATCCCGACGCGTTCGAGCGGCGTGAATTGCTGGATGTGCTGGCGCGCGCGTTTCGCGATAACCCGATGAACGTGGAGATTCATGGATCGCGTCGCGCGCGAAGGGTCCGATCGAACCGAGCCGGATTGCGGGCGCTCGTGCTCGATGCCGATCGGCAGACCGTTGCGAGGGTCATTCGATACGGCGGACGCGTGATTGGCGGCTTCATTGCGGCGCCGCCCGGTCTATTTCCTCTACCCGCGCCGTCCTTGAAGCGTCAAATTGGGTGTTTTTGGCATCAAGGTGCCCGCGCGATGGATCGCTGGGGGCACGTCAGTCATTCGCTCAATGAATTCAGGCCCCTCCTCGATCATTGGCACCTGTCGGTTCTCGGGGTCGAGCCCTCGTTTCAGGGCCGTGGTTTTGGGGGGCGATTGCTCGAGGCACTCTTTGCCGCCATCGCCGTGCAGCCCGCCCCCCTCTATCTCGAATCGGATCGCGAGGAGAGCGTTCGTTTCTACCGGGCAAGAGGATTCGAGGAGCGCGCCGAGACACGGGTCCACGGGGTGAGATGTTGGTGTCTGGGGCAGGGATTCGCTGACGAAACCGAGGATCTATGCGATCCTGTTCGCAAGCCTGATCGCGGAGGCCCGATCCCCCACAGAGCTCGAGGCCGAGAGGCCTCTGAATCGGAAGTCGCGCTATGAACACGAGCTTTTCGTCGCCTTCTCCGCCCAGCACCGCCCGTGATTCGAATCGCACAACGAAGGCGTCGATCGGGGGCCCTGCGCCCGCCGCGGCGGGCTCGACTGGATCGGACTCGCGGCGGCGTTCGCCCGCCACGAAATCGGGCAAGCTTCGGCCCGATGATGGCCGATTGGCACGGGGGCGTCGCAGTCGGGCGCGGATTCGAGAGGCGGCGAATTCACTGTTTCGCGAGCGAGGGTTCGATGGGGCGACGCTTCGGGCGATCGCCGAGCGCGCCGGGATGGGTGCGAGTTCGATCTATCGCCATGTGCAGTCGAAAGAAGAACTGCTGATCGACGAACTCTCCGAGATGCAGGAAGAGGCATGGACGCGTTTTCGCGGGCTCGATGATCGCAATCGACCGACGGCTGATCGCCTGCGCGAGTTCTTCGATGTGCAGCACGACCTGTTGGTGGCCAATCGGGATCTCACGACGATCGCCTTGCGCGCGACCACGAAGACGGAGGCCCGCGTCGCGAAGCGTGTTTTGCAGCTCTACGATCGTACGATCGGCCTCCTGATGGAGATCCTGCAGCGGGGGCGCATGAAACGGGATCTGGGCAAGGACGTCGATGTCCTCGAAACCGCGCGTGTCCTCTTTCACGTGACGAATGGAGCCCGAATTCCGTGGGCGAATGGGATGGTGACGGACGACGCTCTGCGCGATTCGATCCACCAGGCGGTGGATCTGCTCTTTCGGGGCGTTTCAGCGGATTCCGCTTAGATCTGAATCCGTTTCGATCCGAAGCGTGATCTCCATGAGCCACGCCTCGTAGTCGGGGCCCTGCCAGGATCGGTGCTCACCGCGTTTGTAGGCCTGGGCATTCCAGTGGTATTGCCAGGCATTGGCGCGGTTCGCCCGCGCGGAGTCGCGTTCGGCGATCTGCTTGGCGGGGATCCCCGCGATGACCGAGCCGGGTGCGAATTCACAGTCCTCACGGATCATCGCACCGCCCGCCACGATCGAGCCCCTGCCGACGATCGCCCCATCCATCACCACCGCGTTGATTCCAATCAGACAATCGTCTTCGATCTTGCAGCCGTGCACCGTCGTGTGGTGGGTGATCGAACAGAAATCGCCGATCTCCGCCGAATGCCCGTATCCGATGTGAATCATCACGAAATCCTGAATATTCGTATAGCGACCGATACGGATCTCGTTAGCTTCGGCGCGCATCACGGCGTTGGGCCAGACGGACGATTCCGCTCCGATCGAGACCTTCCCGTAGATCTGGGCGCTCGGATGGAGGTAGACGTTGGGTTCGAATTGCGGGTCGTCACTCATGCGGGATCCCCCTCTTTCTCTGTTCCTGGTCGCGCTGGCGCGTGGGGTGGTGGGTGGGTGGGTGGGTGGGTGGAGTGGTTTGCCCGGGCGTTCAGGAGGTGGTGCCCCTCACCGGGTGGAGCGACTCGGCCGGGTAGCCCGCCGCCTGCAAGGTTTGGATCAGGCTGTCGAGACCCACGAGATGGAGCGCGCCCACGCCCACGAAAATCGTGTCTCCAGCGCGCTCGGGATCCTCGAGGATACGACCGAGCTGAAAGGCCCAGTCACGGTTTCGCGCTTCGAGCAGGATGCCGTAGGGATTCTCGAGTTCCGGTAACTCTGCGCCCCCCTGGTAGGCGATCCGCTCGAGCGTTCATGGATCATGATGTCTCCAGGCGGTGATGAGTTCCTCGAGGTCCGCGACCGCTTCTTCGAGTCGGTTCAGCGTGTCCCGGAGCATCAGGTCCTGATGTCCGGGCGAGAGGGCGTCGAAGATCGCCAGCTGGTCGTCGAAGGTCTCGAGCCCGGCGAGGAGGGCATCGTTCCTTTCCAGCAATTTGGTCGTTTCCGGACTCACGACGTCCTCGATCGCCCCGCTGACCGGGAGGATGACCCGGTCCGCCAGGACGGTGGCCCCGCGATCCGGTAATGGGGCGGGGTCACCGTGTCCGCGGCGACATCGCCGGTCGAGACGACCGGAGTCGTCAGCGGGCTCGTACAGCCGAGCGAAAGGAGGAGCGTGACGAGGGCGGGGACCAGGCGGAAGGATGTGCTCGAAGGCATGTTGTCAGATCTCTCCTGGCCGCAGTCTATCGAGGCTGGGAGGTTCTTTGCTAGGGAATGAACCAGAATCGGAATTTCTGGATTCCGGGGGCGGCGATCTCGCGCGTGTGCCATCGCCCGATGCTCGGGACCCGAGGAGATGAGGAGGGTGAAGGCATGAGAGCGGTCGTCGTCGATCGGATGATGGAGCCCGAGGAACTCCGGGTTCGGGAGATCGAAGCGCCGCTCGTCGCCACCGATCAGATCCGGATCGCCGTCCGCGCAGCGGGATGCAATTTCTCGGATCTCCTCATGCTGAAAGGCGAGTACCAGGTGAAGCCCGCGCTGCCCTTTGTGCCGGGGGGAGAGGTCGCCGGCTTCGTCAGCGAGATCGGCAGCGCGGTGTCGCGGGTCGCGGTCGGGGATCGGGTGCTGGCGCGATGTGCACTGGGCGGCTTTGCGGAAGAGGTCGCCGCATCCGAGTCGATGACCTATCGGATCCCGGACGGATTATCCTTCGAGGCCGGGGCTGCGCTGCCGACCGTCTATCCGACCTCCTATGCTGCGCTGGTCTGGCGCGCACCCCTCGCGCGCGGGGAGACCTTGCTGGTTCACGCTGCGGCGGGCGGCGTTGGCCTTTCCGCGGTGCAGATCGGCAAGGCGCTCGGCGCGCGGGTGATCGCGACCGCGGGGGGTCCCGAGAAGCTGGCGGTCGCCCGTGAGGCCGGTGCGGATGTATTGATCGATTATCGCGTGGAGGATTTTGTGCCGCGCGTTCTGGAAGAGACGGCGGGACGTGGGGCGGACGTCATCTACGACCCGGTCGGTGGGGAGACGACCGATCGCTCACTCAAATGCATCAACTGGAACGGGCGACTTCTCGTGATCGGGTTCGCCAGCGGAGAGATTCCCGAAGTCGGGCTCAATCGTGTTCTTCTCAAGAATATCGCCCTGGTCGGGCTGCACTGGAGCGCCTATCCCGATCACGAGCCCGAGCGGATCGATGCGTGCTTCGAGGGGCTCTTCGAGATGGCTGCGACGGGCCTGATCGATCCCCTGGTTTCGGGGAGCTATTCGCTCGAGCAGGCGGGGGATGCCCTGGCCGCCCTGGGGTCACGTAGGACCGTGGGGAAGGTCGTCCTCGTTCCCTGATCGCGTTCGCCGGCAGGCTTGGGAGGCGTCGCGATCAGGGCGATCGGGGCCGACGCTCGCTGGGAACGCCGACCCCTCGTCCGGTTCCCGGTCCTTGCTCGGGACCGGGTCGCACGCAGCTAGTTGGCGTTGACCGCCGTGTCTCCGTGTTCCCCCGTCCGGATTCGAATCGCGTCTTCGACCGGGAGAATGAAGATCTTTCCATCTCCGATCTTGCCCGTGTGGCAGGATTCCTGAAGGGCGAGTACGACCTTTTCAGTCTCGTCGTCCCCGACGACGATCTCGAGCTTCAATTTGGGCAGGAAGTCGACGACATACTCGGCGCCTCGATAGAGTTCAGTATGCCCTTTCTGTCGCCCGAAACCCTTTACTTCACTTACGGTGAGGCCCTGGATGCCGGCCTTGGCGAGGCTTTCCTTCGCTTCGTCGAGCTTGAACGGTTTGATAATCGCTTCGATCTTCTTCATGATCTGATCTCCGAACGATCACCGTGGACGGGCGGCCGCCCACGGTGACTGGGGTGATGTTAGGCCCTTAGCTCTCGCTCGTGGCTAGTTTGCTGGACGCCAGCGGGGTACCGAAACCCGAGGTGTTCTCTTCCATGAAGCCCGGGGACCCGGATAGGTCGTAGGCGTGCATGCCGTGCTCGCCGAGGTCTAGACCCTCCAGCTCCTCTTCCTTTGAGACCCGGAGGCCGATCGTCGCCTTGAGGGTGAGGAAGATGGCGGCCGCGCAGACGACGGTGAAGGCCCCGTAGCAGAGCACACCGTAGGCCTGCGTCAGCAGGCTGTGTTCCGGGTTGGTGGAGAAGAGGCCAACCGCCAGGGTTCCCCAGACCCCGCAGGTCAGGTGGACCGAGATCGCACCGACCGGATCGTCGATCTTGATCCTGTCGAAGAACAGGACCGATGTGACGACCAGTCCACCTGCGATGAAGCCGACGAGGATTGCACTCGTGGGGTTGATGACATCCGCACCGGCGGTGATTCCGACGAGGCCGGCGAGAATGCCGTTCAGCGCCATCGAGAGGTCGGGCTTCGTGCTGATGAAGGTATAGGCGAGCATCGCGCCGAGGCCGCCAGCCGCCGCCGCGAGGCAGGTTGTGACGAGCGCGAAGGAAGTCAGCTCCGGATCCGCGGAGAGAACGGACCCGCCGTTGAATCCGAACCATCCGAGCCAGAGCAGGAAGACCCCGACGGTCGTGAGCGGCATGGAACTACCGGGGAGCGGCAGGGTCTTGCCCTCGTTCGAGTATTTGCCCAGGCGCGGGCCGAGGACGAGCGCGCCGACGAGTGCGGCCCAGCCGCCGACCGAGTGCACGAGGGTCGAACCCGCAAAATCATAGAAGCCGGCTTGATCGAGGAATCCGCCTCCCCATTTCCAGGAACCCGCGATCGGGTACACGAAGGCGACGAAGATCGTGGAGAAGATCATGAACGAAAAAAGCTTGATCCGCTCGGCGACCGCGCCCGAGATGATCGTCGCAGCGGTTGCGGCGAACATCGCCTGGAAGAGAAAGTCGGTCCAATAGGTATAGCCGCCATCGGCGTAGCCGGGGGTATTCGCGCCTTCGGCGAAGCCCGCACTGAGGCCGAACCCGGCGAAGCCGAAGAAAGCGCCCATCGAGAAATCGCCCGGGTACATCAGATTGAAGCCGACGATGAAGTAGGTCAGGATGCCAGAGCAGATGATGAAGGTGTTCTTGAAGAGAATATTGGTCGTATTCTTTGCGCGCGTCAGGCCCGATTCGACCATCGCGAAGCCGAGGTGCATGACGAACACGAGAGCGGCAGCCAGCATCATCCAGACGTTATTCGCTGTGAACAGGGCCTGGGCGGCGTCGTCTGCGATCGCGACGCTCGGCGTCAGCAGGCAAGCTGCGCCGAGAGCGCCGATCGAGAGAAGAGGTTTCTGAATCATTTCGAACTCCATTTGGGGAATCAAACGAGATGTGGGAAACGTGAGTCAATGGCCATCTCGAGTAGGCTCCCCGCACCCACGCGCGCGGACCACTCGAATCGACCCCCTATTAAGCAATGGGCGTGCCAATCTTCTGAAATGCCAGCGATGCCGACCTTTTCCGGATCTGGGCCGATAACGGCACATTCCCGACGTGGGATCTCACCCGATTGCGATTTCCGATGCACGCATCCGCGCCATCCCTGCCCACTTCCCGTGCAATCCCGCGAGGAGGGCCGCGACGGGACGGGGTCCCGGTCCGCTCTCCCCGTTGTTGTCAGCGGCCACTCGCGCGCGATCGCCTCCCGATTCCACGGGCGTGAAAGCGCAATTCGGTGGCAGTCCCCCGGCAGCCCGGGGCCATGCCATCAAGCGCTGCCTCTACCCGGACGAAGAGATTTCACGGGAGGCGGTCCGAGGATTCATGCATATGCTCGCGCTGGTTCCCTTCGTGACCGTACTCGTCTCCGCCGCATTCGGGGCGGTGTCGGTCGTGTGGGACTCTGAACGTCGGCCGACGCGTTCGATGGGCGCGATCTTCCTCTGGACCGGTGTCTGGGCGCTGCTCGATCTCCTCAGCCACATGGAGTCGGAAGCCGCTCGTGCCCTCATGTGGATGCGTTGGATGCAACTGCCCCTGCTGATGATCGGGCCGAGCGCCCTGTGGGTCGTCGCGCATCTGCTGCCTCGATCGATCGAGCGGCTCTCGCGCCACGCGCGCGTTGGCGCACTCGTCTGCTTCACGCTCGGGGTTGGGGCCGCGCTCTCCCCCGGATCCATCGAGGGGGTGGTTCCCATGGATCTGGGCGGTTGGATGCCCCGCTACGGGATTGTATCGATCATTCTGATGCCGGTTGGCGTCGCGCTACCCGTGTATGCCGCAATCGAGGCCACGCGCATCCAGGGTTTCGGGAGTCCTGATCGAAACGATCCTCGGCGCGTCTGGGCGTTTCGGGTCTCTCTCGGATTCTCCCTTTTCGTTGCGCTGCCAACCGAGTACGCGCTGCCGCTGATGGAGATTTCGGCTCCGCGGCTCGGAGCCCTCGTGGTGTCCTTGACGTCGACTCTGATGTGGATGCGCGTTCTGCACGAATCGGATGATCTGGTTGTGACTCCACACGGTGTCGCCCGTGCCCTGCTCGCGGAGCTTCATGACGGAGTCGCGCTTGTCAGTGTCGACGGGGTGATCCTCTCGACCAATATACGTTTCGCGGAGATGTCGGGGCGAACGGGTGCCGACCTGCTCGGCGAATCGCTGCAGAGTCTGATTGGCGCATCGGCCGAGAAGATCCTGGCCGATGTCGAGGATGGGGAATCGACCCTGTATCGCTCGGATGGAGTTTCCGTTCCGGTTTCGCTGTCCACCTCGATCGTGCACAACCGCACCGGTGGCGTGATCGGGGTCGTCGTGGTGTTTCACGACCTTCGCGAGGTCGATGTGCTGCGGAGTCAGCTGCTCACCTCCGGGCGCCTCGCTGCGATCGGCGAATTGGCTGCGGGGATCGCTCACGAGGTCAACAACCCGGTGGCGTATATCCGCTCCGATCTCAATCTGCTCTCCGAGCGGATCGGCGAAATGCGTGGGTGGGCGGCGCGGGAAGGGGCTCCCGAGGGTGAGGTGCCCGTTCTCGCTCGGGGGCAGCGTCGAATCGAGAAAGCACTGGAGGGAATCGAGCGAGTCGCTGAGATCGTTAGAGACGTCCGCGAATTCGCCCATGTCGGCGGGGCCGGGCAGGGCGGAAGCGACCCCGCGGCCGTCGTCGAAGGGGCCATGCGCCTGGCGAGGTTGCAGCGCGGCGAAGAAGTCGAACTTCGGATTGCGAGCGTTTCCTGCTGTGACCGAGTCGACGCGGGGCAGGAACTCAAACAGATTCTCCTGACGTTGATGCGTGTGCTGGTCTCTGGAGCGGAGAAGGGTTCGAGGCTGGACGCCGATCTGCGATCGGAGGCGCAGGATTTGGTCATCGCGCTGAGCGTCGACCCGCTCATCGGTTCTTCCACCGAGATGCTGGCTCGATTCGACGTGCTGGGCGCCCATTTGCTCGAGGGGCCACAAGAGGATTTCGGACTGAAGGTCGCTGCGGAACTCATCGATCAGCTCGGCGGTGGGCTTCGGATCGAAGAGATCGCGCCAAAGGCGCTTCGGCTCGAGGTCTCGGTCCCCTTCGTCCTGGAGGGGACCTCGCCATGATGGCCTTCTTGATGGTCAAACTCCTGGCGGTGATCGTCTCGATCGTGCTCGGTGCTGGGATTCTCGCCCGGGACCACGAGCTCAAGACCAACCGCCTGATTGCTGCTTTTCTTTTCTGCAACGCCTGGTGGGCGGGAGTCGAGTTCTTTCTCTATCAGGCCCAGGATGTCCTACATGCCGAGAGACTCTACCGAGCGATGGGCCTTGGCTCGATTCCGCTCGGTGTCCTGTGTGCGCATGTGTCAGTCTCGCTTTCCTCGATGGAAGATCATCCGGTGGGTCGACTGATCGGGCCCTGTTATGTCGCGATGATCCTGCTTCTGCCATTTTCCCTCGCCACCGATTGGGTGGTCGCGGGCACCGAGAAGACGACGCTCGAGGAATCGAACGCAAACAATCAAATCGAACACGCCAGGGCGGAAGGGGCAGTGCGCGGGTCCAACCGTGGCGCACAGCGTGTGCGTCGGCGCCATCGTCGCCGCCGTGCGGAGCAGCTTCATGCGATTGTCGACACCG
>PBFW01000020.1 GCA_002719955.1 Deltaproteobacteria bacterium
AAGGCGGTGAAGAAGAGGGCCAAGAAGGCGGTGAAGAAGAGGGCCAAGAAGGCGGTGAAGAAGAGGGCCGGAAAAGTCACGAAGAAAGTTGCAAGTCAGCGTCGCGTCTTCTTTTTCGGGGGAGGGCGCGCAGACGGGCACGCAGGGATGAAGGAGATCCTGGGTGGCAAAGGCGCGAATCTAGCGGAGATGACCTCGCTCGGGATTCCGGTCCCGCCGGGCTTCACGATTTCGACGGACGTCTGTGCGGAGTTCAATCGGCGGGGTCAGCGATTTCCGGTGGCGGTCAAAGCGGATGTGCTGACCGCGCTCGCAAACGTAGAGCGGATCATGGATCTGCGTTTCGGCGACCGGGAACGTCCCCTGCTGGTCTCCATTCGCTCGGGGGCTCGGGCTTCGATGCCGGGCATGATGGATACGGTGCTCAATCTCGGGCTCAACGACGGGACGGTCGTGGGTCTTGCTGCGATGGCCGACGAACGTTTTGCGTTCGACAGCTACCGCCGGTTCATCCAGATGTACGGCGACGTCGTCCTCGGCGTCTCCCACGATCGATTCGAACATCGCCTCGATGCCGAGAAGGAGGCGCGTGGCGTTCAGCACGATACGGATCTGACGGGCGCGGACCTGCGTCGTGTTGTGGCGGATTATCTCGAAATCGTGCACGAGACCACGCATGAGCCTTTCCCGCAAGATCCCCAGGAGCAGCTCTGGGGTGCGATCGGAGCCGTATTCAGCTCTTGGGAAAATCAGAGGGCGATTGCCTATCGGCGCCTCAACGATATCCCCGACGAGTGGGGAACGGCGGTCAACGTTCAGTCGATGGTTTTCGGAAATATGGGCGATCACTGCGCGACGGGCGTTGCCTTCACCCGAAATCCGTCGACCGGAGAGCGCAATTTCTACGGTGAATATCTGAAGAACGCTCAGGGCGAAGACGTGGTTGCCGGAATCCGAACGCCACAGCCGATCAACGAAGAGAGTCGCGCCGCGGACACGCAGACCTTACCGACACTCGAGGGCGAGATGCCCAAGGCGTACAGGGAGCTCGTGCGGATCTACAAGCGGCTCGAGAAGCATTATCGGGACATGCAGGATATCGAGTTCACGATCCAAGAGGGCACACTCTGGATGTTGCAGACGCGCAACGGCAAGCGCACGACGGGCGCAGCCGTTCGCATCGCTGTCGACATGGCCCGGGAACGCCTGATCACGCGGGAGGAGGCGATCCTGCGAGTCGACGCGAATTCTCTCGATCATCTTCTGCATCCGACGGTCGATCGATCCCGAGCGCCCGAAGTGATCGCACGCGGACTGCCCGCGTCTCCCGGCGCAGGGGTGGGGGAGGTCGTCTTCTCCGCTGAAACCGCCGAGATGCGGGCCAAGGGCGGTGCGAAGGTCATCCTAGTACGGACCGAGACCTCACCGGAGGATATTGTCGGGATGCACGCCTCGGAGGGCATCCTCACGGCGAAGGGCGGGATGACCTCCCACGCCGCCGTGGTCGCGCGCGGAATGGGTAAATGCTGCGTGGCCGGCTGCGGGGTGCTCGCGATCAACTACGACCAGGGCCTCATGCGGGTCGGTGAACACCTGATCCGCGAGGGCGAGGTGATCACGATCGACGGTTCGAGCGGTGAGGTCATGCTCGGCCGGGCGCCTACGGTTCTGCCGGAGCTGGGCGGCTCCTTCTCCGAGCTGATGAAGTGGACGGATAAGGTTCGCAAGCTCAGGGTTCGTACGAATGCGGATACTCCGCAGGATGCAAAGGTCGCACGCGATTTCGGGGCCGAGGGCATCGGGCTCTGTCGAACAGAGCATATGTTCTTCGAACCGAGCAGAATCCTGGCCGTGCGCCAGATGATTCTTGCGACCGATCGGCGAAGTCGCGAAGACGCGCTCGACAAGCTCCTGCCGATGCAGCGCAGCGATTTCGAGGGGATCTTTCGGGCGATGGACGGATTGCCGGTGACCGTTCGTCTGCTCGATCCGCCGCTGCACGAGTTCCTGCCCCATTCCGAGGAGGGCATTCAGGCGGTCGCCGATTCGCTCGGTCGTTCGATCGGCGATATCCGTCACGCGCTCGAGTCTCTTCACGAACTCAACCCGATGCTCGGTCATCGCGGGTGTCGCCTCGGGATCACCTTCCCCGAGATCTACGCGATGCAGGTGCGGGCGATCACTGAAGCGGCTGTTCGGGTCGAAGCCGAGGGCGTGAAGGTCAAACCCGAGATCATGATTCCGCTGGTGTCCCATGAGCGGGAACTCGAGGATCTGCGCAGACTGGCCGAAGAGGAGATCGCGAATGTCCGGCGCCAAGCGAAGGGGTCGCGGGTTCGCCCGATCGTCGGAACGATGATCGAGGTGCCCCGCGCGGCGTTGACCGCGGACCGGATCGCGAAGCACGCGGATTTCTTCTCCTTCGGGACGAACGATCTCACGCAGATGGGATACGCCTTGTCCCGGGACGATGCCGGAAATTTTCTGCCCCACTACGTCGAGGGCGGCCTGATCGATGCCGACCCCTTCGTGTCGATCGACACAGAGGGGATCGGACAGCTCGTGCGTTTCGGAGTCGAGCGCGGGCGCGCGACGAGGCCGGAGCTCAAGCTCGGGGTTTGCGGTGAGCACGGGGGCGATCCCGAGAGCGTTCGCTTCTTCGCAGAGATCGGGCTCGATTACGTGTCGTGTTCTCCCTTTCGGGTGCCCCTGGCTCGGTTGGCCGCGGCGCAAGCGGCCCTGAGGGGCTCCGCCGAGGGGAGCGAATGAAGGGCGCGCAGCGGAATCGCGCAGCGCTGATTGGGATTGCGCTCGTTGGACTGGTCCTCGCTTCTGCCTGCGCTCTGTCGCCGGGATCCATGACCTGGGGCGCGGAGCTGACGGAGACCGAGCGAAATGCTGTCCTCGAGGCCGTGTCGGCCGAGGCGGCGCGTGAACTCGTTCCACTTTCGGAGATCTTCTACGCGAGGATCACGAGCCGTCGTTTCAACTCGAGAGCGACCTTCGAGGACCCGAGCGTGCGTCAGTTTTTCCCGACGGTCGCGGCCTATTCGGACTACTACGCGGCGCTCGTCGACGCGCTCGACCGTGCCTATATCCGATTCAACCGCCCGACATCGGTCGAGTTGTTGGGGATCGAGGTGGCGGTTTCCGGAAATCTGATGCTCAAGCTGCGTTTCGTCGGCCGAAATGATCTGCCGCTGCGATGGTGGAATGCCTCCCTCATCCTAACGGACGAGTGGACCTGGCAGGATGGACGCTGGTTCGTCGTTCCCGGAAAGGTGTGAGGGGCGGAGGTTCCCACGGCGACCCGAAATCATTCCGTTTCGGCTTATTGGGAATAATGATCCTTGCATTGGGAAAAAAAGTTCCTATTTCAAAGGATCTTTCGTTCCGTCAGTGAAAGGTGATTGAATTCACAACGCTGATTTTTCACCGACTTAGCCTCGATTGTTGCCGATGGATGTGGGCTGGCACACAGTTTGCTATTAGTTAGATCAAGCTCGGGTAGCCGAGTCGACTTTTGAAAAGCCAATCGCTCGTCGAGTTTCGAGTGGGCAACGGTTCGATCAATCGTGACGCGCTCGGTGGGAGTTCAGGGACCCGCCTTCCAATGCGCCGAACGAACAGGGTGGTCGAACCCAGGTAGAACAAGCGCCATGTGGCGATCCGTCCGCTGAGACGAATCTCTTCGCGCCTGCCCCTACCACCCGCACGAACTCTCGCCGAAATCGGGGAACCAATTCGTGCAGGGAACCAAGAACCAACTAACGCCGATCACACAAACCTCTTCTGGCGAATCGCATCCGCCGGTTCGGTCGCGCAAGAACGCGCGCAAGAGCAATCATGACAACAGCAAGGCCTGGGAATCCGATCGGGAGCTGGTCGATCAGATCCTGGCCGGAAGTCGCGAGCATTTCGACCTTCTCTACGAGACTTATTTCCCGCGGGTCTACCGCTTCGCGCTCAAACGGCTGGGAGATCCCGGTGAAGCGGAGGATGTCGCGCAGGAGGTCTTCATGACCCTGATCACGGCGCTGGCATCGTTCAAGGGCGAGTCTGCGCTGCTCGTCTGGATCTTCGGGGTGACGCGAAACAAGGTGAACCGCCGCTTTCGGCGTCCGCGCCCGCGACTTGAGCCGCTCGAAGAGGGCGGTGCGCTGGACCTTCAGGCCTTCGATTCCCCGACGGACGAAGCCGTCGATGCGCGCCGGGTTCTGGGACGCTGCGAGCAGGTGATCGCCAACGATCTGACACCGCTTCAGCGCAGGATCTTCCACCTGAAGCATCTGCGACAGCAGCCGATCCGCGCGATTGCGAATGCGCTGGGCAAGAGTGAAGACGCGGTGAAAGCGAACCTTTACCGGATGCGCCGCGCGATTGCGGCGGGCACGCCCGGTCTCGATGGGATCTTGCGGTTCTAGCTGTCGGGCCCAGACAATTTATCGACACCTGGGATCGTACCCTCGAGCGGAGGCGGGTTCCGGATTGCATCCACCTTTCGTGCCGCTGCTGAGCGTCCTGGGCCGAGCGGGGCTCGTGGGATTGATCGGATTGCTGAGCTTGTGGGGACTGAAGACCCGGGTGCCGAGTGCATCCAGTCTGGGTCGAGCTGTTTCACTCGATATAGCCGAGTGCCCGGAGATTCTCCTCGGTCTCCGAGGACGCCGCCTTCGCCCTTTCGGATCTCTCGGGTGCCCGCATCGATGCTTGTAGGGCCTCAAGATCGGCCGCGAGCGACTCCATCTCCGCGCCGAGGCCCAGCGGCCGAAGCTCGCCTGGATCGTCGTCGAGGCGAAAGAAGTCCCGTCCGCCTCGACTGCTCGCCACCAATTTGAAAGGCCAGCGGATCGCGCTGGTCAGGCTGCGATTCATCGACTCGCCGAATTTCCGAAGCGCCACCGCGTGAGGACGGGCTTCGGCCACGACCAACTCGCGCCGGCCCGGAGGCACCCCCTCCACACCCTCCGGAAGTACGAAGCCCACCTCCTGAGCCACGATGGGCAGGATGTCGACGATGGAGACCGCGTCGCGCACGCGGGTGCCCGCAGCCTCCCCCGCTGGCAGGCGCACGATCATCGCGGCGCGCAAGAGTTCCTCGTAGAGCCAGGGGCCGTGTTTGAACTGGCCGTGCTCGCCGAAGAGTTCACCGTGATCCGAAACGACGATGATCAGTGAATCCTGGTAGCGACCGGCCGCTTTCAGTGCCTCGAAGAGCTCACCCAGGTGGTGATCCATATATCTGATTTCACCATCGTAGGCGTCAATCTGCGCGCGAATCGCCGGGTCGGGATGGGGCTCCATGAGTTCGGGCATGGGCTCCGCCCCCTCGATCAGCTGATAGGGATCGTGGGCGTCGAAATAGTTGACCAGCAGATGAAAGGGGCTGTCGCGGGGTAACTGTTCCAGCCAGGCGAAGACCCGAGTGTTGAGTTCTGATGCGGGACGACCGGCCAGGCTACGAGCGCCGGCGGTCGTGGTCTGATAGCCCTGCATCAGCCCGAACTCTGGCGCCAGCCAATGACCGCCGGCGAACGCCCCCGTCACATAACCCCGCTCGACCAGCAGCTCAGCCAGGGTGTGCTCCCCTTCTCCCAGGCGATTGGCGCGAAAGTTGGCGGCTGGAACGAAGCTCAGCACCTCGCTGATCGACGTATTTCCGGCCTTGGCGTCGTAATGCGCGCCATGGCTGGTGGGGTATTTGCCGGTGATCATTGACGCATGCGATGGCAGGGTCCAGGGGGCGGTCGTCCAGGCCCTCTCGTAGACCACGGCCTCCCGTGCGAAGGCGTCGAGCCGGGGCGAAGTCGGGCGCTCATAGCCATAGACCCCGAGATGATCCGCTCGAGTGGTGTCGAGGGTGATGAGCACGACATCGGGGTTCGCGGACTCTTCGGTTCCGCGGCAATTCGAGACGGCGACGGGGAGCAGGAGGGCGAGGACGACCCCCGGAATGAACGGAACTCGGGGCCAGCGCAGCGCGGGTCGCCGTAGGGGCCACATCATCGTGTCAACGCCTCGCTATCGGGTATCCAGCGATGAATCAGAGCCCGCGCCATCAGGTTGCAGGGGAGTGCCAATGCGAACGTCGGACTCTCGAGAAAGGGGTGGCCGCTGGTGCGGCCCATTCGAACTCTGTTTCTGGAGATCACCATCTACTCGTCGGGTGCGAAGGGAGAACGAGCTGCAAATTCAGCATCACGGATACTAGGTATTCTGTTAAGTAGGTGTCGAGGGAGGCACTGGCCCCCTTCGGGGGCACTGCTCTCCGCTTGTTGCGCGCAACGCGGGGCGGAGAAAATGGTGTCACGATTTCACGGCGCGGGCATGGCCGGATTCATCCACAAGCCCGTACCCATGAAGGTCTTGCTCGAGAAGGTCGCAAGCGCGCTGCTCCCGGCCTAGAAGATCGTTCTTCGATCAGCGATTCGCATCGTCGCGAGGTGCGCCGAAGACTCGGCGCATGAGTTCCGTCGAGCCCGCCGTCGGATCAGCACGAATCCTGGCCTCTTCCTTCGAGACATCGAGAAACAAGCCCTCGAGGGCCCGATCCGCTCCGTGTCGCTCGAGATCCGGCGCCGGCATCGTCATCAATGGGATGCTCTCGTACGCTGTTTTGATCTCCTCGTAGGTGCGAAATAGTCCCACCCTGCACATTCCCTCGTCAGCGACCGGTGCGAAGCGAGCGCGCAGGGCATCGCTCGTGCGAACCCGGAAATGTTCGGTCGCGCCATCATCGGGTCCATCCAGGATCTGGAACGCATCCGCAATTGTCATCGAAGTGATGGCACGCGAAAAAACCGGCACTGCTTCGCCGGCCGCTGCTTCCGCCATGCGAATCATTGAAAGTTCGAGCGCGTCGACTTGCGCACTTAGGCCGACGCCGCGCAAAACCATTGCGATCTTCGATAGTTCGCTTGGCAGGGAAAGCCGCCGAGTCGCGACAGATTACTGGACGCACGACCACTACCGACCTCGAGTGCTTCGCGCAGGTCCGCGGCGATCGCGCTTTCGCCGAGCAGCAGACCGGACAACCCTGGCAAAGAAGGAAGTGGCAAGTCGAGCGCAGCGAGTTCTGCGCACCCTCGCGCCGACAGCATGGCGAACGAGGCGATCAAGCGTGCGGCCAATGGCGCGTGTTTCGGGTTGATTGGATCGTGAGCGTCATCATTGGTGGCTGGAGCTTCGGTGGCTATGCGGCGCTGAGCGCCGCGCTCGAAAAGCCCGGCCGTTATCGTTGTGTCGTGAGTATCGCCGGCGTGACGCACCCCTATCAGCTGGTGGTGAGGTTTGGCGATACAACTCGCTGGAGCGACAGTTCACTCGGGATTTCATCCCCAGCGAGAGTGAGGAGATCGTTCAAGCCCCCCCCCGGAAAAAACACGTGAGTGAGATGCCGGTTTCGGTCCTTTTTTTTGTGGCGAAATGGTCCTGAACGTGAATGTTGATCACGGTCGGAATTTCGAGAAGGCTCTTCGGCGCGCGAAGACATCGGTCGACTACATCGAGTATGAGGGTGCGAACCACGCCATTAGGCGACAGTACGACCGGATCGACATGCTTTAGAGGATGGGCGATTTTCTCAACACGCAACTCGTCGTGAAGAGGAACTAGGGCAGTCGACGTCGGGTGGCGCCCGAATTCGTTGTGCGTCCTCACGATTCACCCGTCGAACGTGATCTTGGGGCGCGGTGTGGCCGAGAACAACTCAGGCGGTGTGTCGTCACCCATCCCCGTCTTCATGGGATTCTTCCGACCTTCGACGCCGGAAGAGCGGCAGCGTGACCTCGTCGGACAAATCCTCGAAGACGACCTCGACGGGCATGCCGATGTGGATCTCATGATTCGGGCACTCGACGATATTCGAGTGGAAGAAGGGCCTTCCTCGGGCTCGATGACGACCACATTATACGGCACGCGATCGGCCAGCTCCGGGCGAGAGGCCTGATGGATGATGGAGCAGGTGTGCACCGTGCCGCGTCCGCTCGCGCGCACCTACTGCATACCCTTGCTGCCTGCCTCGGGGTCGCACACCGCTGGCCAGTGGTAGCGGTCCGTGCCGCGCGAGTGCTGGAGCAAGAATTCGTGACGCTGGCAGGCCTCCCAGAAGGGGCGGTCGAGGTCGCCCGGTGCGAAGTCGAGCGGGTGGTGGCGCGGTCGCTCACGGCCCCGCTCCCAAGAGCGCCGTCGCGTGTGCCCAGGTGTTTTGCACGCCGCCGTTTCCTCCGTGGTCGCTCACCAGCGCGACCTCTGCCCCGGGCCCCCCTGGATCGCTCCGGCCTCCCCGCGCAGCTGGAGGATGCCCTCCACCATCGCCGTGAAGCCGGTCGCGTAGTAGCTCGAGAGGATGGTGAGACTCTAGACGACGAGATCGACGCATCCCGCTTCGAGATCGGAGAGCAGCTCGGAGAAGGCCGTCTCCACCAGCACGAGCTCGACCTTCATCGCATCGGCGAGTGCCTGGCGAACTCGACGTCGAGCCCCATTAGCTCGCCCCGCCGGTTCTTCATCGACAGCGGCGGCTGCGTGCCGGAAGTACCGGCGTGGAGGGTGCCGCGCTCGATGATCGCGTGAAGGGTCTCTCGATCGTCTGAGCCGGTCCAGCCGATCGGGCCGAACGACGCACAGCCGAGCGCGAGGAGGACGAGGATCGTGAGGGCAACCCGCACGAAGCGCGCGATCGGTAGAGGGCGGGTTCGCCTCGTCGGGAAGGACTCCTTGGGCGAGGGGCGTCGGCCGCGCCCCTAAGATTCGATGCGAAAGAAGATCGCGTAGAGCACGGGGACGATGAGCATGGTGAGGAGCGTCGCCACCATCAGACCCGCGATGATCGTGACGGCCATGGCTACAAAGAACGCGTCGACGAGCAACGGGATCATGCCGAGCGCCGTCGTGAGTGCTGCCATCGAAACCGGGCGCAGACGGCTCGCTCCCGAGAGCAGCACCGCCTCGAGTGGCGGCTTGCCGAGCCCCTTCTGGAGTTCGATCTCGTCGATCAGCACGATCGCGTTCTTGATCAGCATGCCCGAGAGCGAGAGGAAGCCGAGAAGCGCCATGAAGCCGAAGGGCTGTCCCGTCGCGAGGAGACCCCAGGTCACACCGATCAGCGCCAGCGGGACCGTCAGGAAGATGACCGTCGGCTGCTTGAGCGAGTTGAAGAGCATCACCACGATGAGGAACATGAGACCGAGGAACACGGGCATCGCCTCCGCGATCTTGCCCTGCGCCTTCGCAGAGTCGCGATACTCGCCCCACCACTCGAGCGCGTAGCCCGCCGGCCGCTCGATCGCCTCGACCCTCGGCATAATTTCGTCGAGAAGCCGCGAGGCGGGGCCGATCTTCGGGTCGGCGTGGATCGTGAGCGTCGGAACCCGGTTGAGGCGCACCAGGATGTCGTTCTCGAAGTCCGTCGCGAAGCTGCTCACGACCTGTCGGATCGGGATCGAGGTGCCCACAACGGGGCTCCAGATCTGGAGGTTCCGGATCTGCTCGACATGGGTCCGCTCGGCTTCGGCCGCGCGCACGACGATCGGCAGCAGCTCGTCGCTCTCGCGGTAGACGCCGACAGTGCGGCCTTCGAAGCTCCGCTTGATCGTGCTCGCGATGTCGGTGCGGGTCACGCCCGCGCGGCTCGCCTCCTGTTCGGCGACGACGGGGCGCACGCGCTTCACGGGCTGGCGCCAGTCGCTTCGTACCGCCTTGGCGTTCCCGTTCTCGCGGAAGACCGCGAAGGTCTCCGCCTCGAGTCGGCGCAGGACGCCCGGGTCCGGGCCCATCCATCTCACCTGGATCTTGCCGCCGTCGCCGGGTCCCATCACGAAGCGGCGGACGTAGACGAGCGCGTCCGGCGCAAGCCCGATCAGGTCGCGCTCGGTCTGCGCGATGATCGGCCCGAGGTCCGTGCCTTCCTCTACGTCGACGAGGAACTGCGCGTAGGCGCCGTTCGTCTTCTCGGGCGCGTAGGTCAGCAGGAAGCGCATCGCCCCGGCGCCCACCAGCGTCGTCACGTGTTTCGACGAATCGAGGCCCGCCAGATAGGCCTCGACCCCCTCACTCTGTCGCTCCGTCTCCCCGATGAACGTGCCCTGCGGCAACCAGAAATCGACCATGTACTGCGGGCGCGTAGATTCGGGGAAGAAGCTGCGGTCGACGTGTCCGAAGCCCAGGATCGAGACGACGAAGAGCCCGAGGACGCCCGCGATCGTGACCCAGCGCCGCCGGATGCAGCTCGAGAGCACGTTCCGATAGACTTTGTAGAGGCCCTGCTCGTAAACGTCGCCGGGGTTGCCGACGCCGCCTGGCAGCACGATCGCCGCGATGACCGGCGTGACGGTCACTGCGGTGACCCACGATAGGGAAAGCGACACCATCACGACCTGGAAGAGGGAACGACAGAATTCACCCGTCGAGTCGTCGGAGGTTCCGATCGCCGCGAAGGCCATGATGGCGACAGCCGTCGCGCCGAGTAGCGGAAGCGCCGTCTGGCCCACGACATCGCGTGCGGCCTTCTCCGGGTCCTCTCCCGCGTTGATCCTCACGAGCATGCCATCAACGACGACGATCGCATTGTCCACGAGCATGCCGAGCGCGATGATCAGCGCGCCGAGGGAGATGCGCTCGAGCGCCACGGCCATCTGATCGAGGAAGGGGAAGCTCCCTGCGATCGTCACCACCAGGATGAAACCGATCACGAGTCCGCTGCGCAGACCCATGAAGATCAACAGCACCACGATCACGATCGCGACCGCCTCGATGAGACTGATCACGAATCCGTCGATTGCCTTCGTCACAGCCCCGGATTGGAGTGAGATGATCCCGGCCTGGATCCCGAGCGGGATCTGGGGCTGGAGTTCGGTCATGCGCTTGGCGAGCGCGTCGCCCATCGAGACGACGTTGCCGCCCGGCGCCGTCGAGATGCCAAGGCCGATCGCACGATGGCCGTCATAGCGGAGGATTTCGCGCTGGGGCTCGATGTGGCCGCGGCGAATCGTTGCGAGGTCGCGTAGACGGATCTGTTCGCCCGACGGGCCCGTCACGAGGGTCTCGCCGATATCCTCGATCGCTTCCGCAGAGCCGGTGGGGTCGATCGCGACGTATTCGGCACCCACCTCGACGCGCCCGGAGTCGGACACGACGTTGCGCGCCCGCAGTTCCTTGGCGATCGCCTGGGGTGTGATGCCCAGCTGGGCCACGCGCTCGCGATCCGGCACCACGTAGACCGCCTCCGGGCGATCGCCCCAGAAGTCGACCTTCGCGACGTCTTCCACCAGAAGCAGCTCTCGCCGCAGCAACTTCGCCGTTTCGTAGAGCTCCGTCTCGCCGTACTCGTCTCCGTAGAGAGCCACGAAGACACCCCAAACGTCTCCGAAATCGTCGACGACGATCGAGGGGCTGGCGCCGGGCGGCAGGTTCTTCTGCGCGTCGTTCACCTTGCGCCGCAGCTCGTCCCACACCTGGGGCAGCGTCGTCTTGTCATATTTGTTCTGGATCGTGACCGTCACGGTCGAGAGACCACGGTCCGACTTCGACTCCACCTCCATCAGCTGCCCGAGTTGCTGGGCGGCGATCTCGATCTTGTCGCTCACCTCTTCCGCGACCTCGAGCGCCGATGCGCCGGGGTACGGGGTGATTACGAGCGCGTCTTTGATCGTGAACTCGGGGTCCTCCAGCCGCGCCATCCCGTTGAAGGACATGAAGCCCGCGCCGAGCAGCACGAACGTGAGGACGAGCGTGGTCGTCCGGTTACGAAGGGCGAAGTCGGCGAGATTCATGTGGCCCCTGCTAGTTCGCGGCCCGGGAGACGACCATGCCCTCGTGCAGGAAGGCGACGCCCGAAATGGCGATCCATTCGCTCCCGCCGAGGCCCGATCGGACCCGAATGCCATCCGATGACATCGTGCCGACCTCGACCGGGCGCGCCGAGACTGCCATCGAGGCGGGATCGACCGTCCAAACGATCGGTTGGCCCGACGGATCGCTCGTGACGGCGGCGACCGGGACGAAGAGCCCCGTCTCGCCGATCAGCTCGTCGGAGACGTGGAACAGGACGTTGGCTGTCATCCCGGTCGCGAGACTCACGTCGCCCGGGTTGTCGAAGGCGAGCGTCGCCGCGAAGGTGCGGGTGCGTGGGTCCGCCGTCGTCGCGAATTCGGTGAGGCGCGCTGGGAAGGCGCGATTCTCGAGCGCGCTGACAGTGATCTCGGGCTTGCCGCGTACGGTGCGCTCATCGAGCGAGAGGTTGGGGGGCAGCCGCGCCGCGTCCTGCTCGGGAATGTCCGCCTCGACCTCGAAGACGCTGTCGTTCTCCAGCACGAGGACGACCTGCTTTGCCTGCACGTTCTCGAAGTTCTCGACGTCGGTTCGCGCGATGATGCCCGCGAAGGGAGCGACGAGGCGAGCATCCTCGAGGGCTTTCCGGGCACGTTCGAGGTTCGTGCGCGTGACTTCGTAGTTGCGCTGGCGCGTGTCGAGCTGCTGCTGCGAGGTCACTTTCTCCTGGAACAGCTTGAGCGTTCGATCGTATTCGGCTTTCGCGGCGCGTTCCTTCGCGCGCTCGGCATCGACTTTCGACTGGAAGTCCCGTGGGTCGAGGCGCGCGAGAACGTCACCGGTGGCCACCTCCTGACCTTCGAATACAGCCAGCTCCTCGATTCGGCCCGCGACTTCGAACGCCATCTCGGCGCTCTGTCCCGCCTTCACGGTGCCGGGGAACTCAAGCACCTGCTCGCTCGCGTCCCCCCCGAGTTCGAGGATCTTGATCGGGCGAACCACGGGTTCGGGCGGTGCTGCTTCATCGCCGCACGCCAGGGGCAGCAGCAGGAGTGGCAGGAGGAGTCCGAGTCGGACATGACGGTTGGACGCGGTGAGGTGGGAAGCGAGCATGGGACCTCCGAGCGAATTCCCAACGAAGTCGATCGCGACCGATGCTACCAACATGGTCGACGACGGTCGACCAAGGTCGGCGCGAGTATGCCCCGAAAGTCAATGCTCGCCGTCGCCGAGCGCGCCGGACCCCGACTCGTCCCCGATCGGGAGATCTCGCTTTCCCAAGTCGTCGACGATGACAACGAGACCCTCGGCAGCACCGCTTCGACCGATCCCAACCCGAAGCTCTTGGTTTGCGACTTCGGCCTGCCGCGTCTCGTGACATTCCGAATTCGACATGCTGCAACGGAGACGCCCTGAAAGCACAAGGTATTTCCGATCTGCCTACCTGTAGGCGGAGCACGAGATCAGATTCGAACCGGTGACCCTCACGTTGGCAACAGGGAGAGAGGGCCAGGAATGACGGGGACCTAGTGTCTTCGGGGGGGGGGCCGGCAGAGGACGGCACCGAGCGACATCCCCGACGCGCACGGGGAGCTTCGCGTAGAAAACGAAAACGGCGACAACGTGGCGGTCTCAGACTTCGACCGTTCGGTCTTCGGTGGCGTTTCGCTGACGGTTCCGTTCTGATCCCGGCTCGACGGCGGAATCGTCGATTTTGATGGGCGCGCATGAGGCCAGATAGGGACAGGCTCCCGTCCGTCCGATTCGCTCCCATTCTCATGGCGATCGCCGTCGTCGCATCGGCCTGCGCGTCCCCGATCGGTGTGAAGCGCGTCGATCCGCGCGTCGTCCAGCGAGAGCTCGCGGAGAGCGTGCTCACTTCGAAGCGGGTGAATGGCCAGACCCGGAACGTGCTGCGGCTCGCGAATCTCGAAGAGGACGTAAACGCTCGCCCCGAGGAGGTGGTCGAGTTCGTCCATCGGATCCTGCTCGAAGATGTCCAACGAGGTGAGACGGTTTCCCGACTGGTGGTGGGACGCCTCTCGCGCGGGCGGATGGTTGGCGGCTTCGGGGTCGCACGCGATCGATCAGATTCGCGTCTGGCTGGGCGAGATCGGATGGGTGAGCGCGGACCTCGTGTCGCTTGCGCGGGGATGCGTGAACTGCCGATCCCCGAGGCTTGGCGCGCTGACATTGGACAAGGCGCCCAAACACTCGTCGCATCACTTCGGGCACCTGGAACTCGGGCCCTATACCCGGCTCTGCGAATCCTTTCGCGACGCGATTCTCGCCGGAGCGGAGTCGGCTGGCGCATCCATTGAGACCGATGTGGAGCTCGCGAACTTCGAAGACGGTCTGGCCAATGTAAGAGTGATCGAAGCGGCCCGACGGTCGCGGGAACACGGGCAATCGGTGAGGGGCGACGAGGTCGCCGCCGCGGATTCATGCGTGGGTTGAGGCGCTAGAGCAGTGCGCGAATCGTCTCCGCGGTTTCGAGGGCCGCCGCGAGGGGGTCGTCGAAGGGCCAGCCGCGCTCCGGCAGATCGAAATATTCGACGGATAGGCGTCCGCAATAGCCGATCCGATCGAGCTCGTCGAAGATCGCGGCGAAGTCGACATCGCCTTCTCGCGCCTGGCTCTGGCCGACTTTCGCCTGGCGTAGCTGGATATGCGAGGCGTGGGGGAGCAATTCGATCACGTCACCGCCCCAGGCCGTCACGTGGCCCACGTCGAGCAGGAGCGAAAGGCCCGGAACCTCGCGAAGGATCGCCAGGGTCGCGTCATTGCTGCCGACCGCACCGCCGCCCCAGGGTTCGATGCGACAATTCGGGATCTGCGCGAAATCGGCCACGGTCTTCTCGAAGCTGCGGCGATCGGCGGCGAGTGGGCCCGTGCTGCAGCCCTCGGTGGGCCTCGGGGCGAAGCGGTCGTGGATCGGCAGCGCGAGTTCGTCGGCCACGTCGCCGGAGACGTCGATATGTTCGAATCCCTGTTTCTTGGCGAGTTCGGCCGCCTCTTCGATCGGCAGATCGCCGTACACGACGGAGACGATACCCAGGGGCCAGCGCATATTCGGCAAGCTACTCGGCCCCCGTCGTGGGTTCAAGCGCCATCGGACGCGCTGGAGCGCCTATACTGGGCCACCCATTGAAGGAAACTCTTGGAGGACTCCATGGAACGAATCCGCGTGCTCGACCCGACGGCGCCGCCGCCGGCGGTTTCGACCGACCCCGGGCCTGATGCCGGCTCGCTCGCGGGCAAGACGATCGGCTTTCGCCTCGATCAAACCTGGCAATCCTTCTTCCACGTTCGGGACGAGTGGGTGGGCCGATTCGAAGAGGCCGGCGCCAGGGTGCGGGTCTGGGACGCGGGCCACCGCGTCGGGGAAGAGGGCGAACAAACCCGCCGAGAACTCGGGGAATTTGCCGACGCCGTGGATATCGCGGTCGTCGGCCTCGGGAATTGAGGCTCCTGCACCGCCTGGACGGTCCACGACACGGTCGCGGTCCTCGAGGCGGGCAAGACGGCGGTCGCCGTTGTGACGCAGGAATTCGAATCTCTCTCCCGCACGATGGCCTCGAATGCCGGATGGCAGGGGCTGCGCGTGCAGGTTCTGCCCTATCCGCTCGAGGCGCGGCCCGATGAAGAAGTGCGCCAGATCGCGCGCGAATCTTATCCCGAACTGCTCGCGGCGCTCGGCGTCTGCCACTGAGCTCGGAGCGAGGAGGTCCATATCCATGCCGGAAGGTGTCATCGACCGCGACTGCGGCCCAGAGGGCTGCGAGATCGACTGGCTGGCGAGTCCGCGTGTGGAGGTTTCCGCCGATGTGACGGCCTTCACGAAATTTGCGACGGATGCGGGTTGGGGTGACGGTCTGCCCCTCGTGCCTCCGACCGAGGCGCGGGTGCGCGAATATGTGAGCGCTTCCGGGCGTTTTCCCGATGAGCACCTGGGTGACCTGCCCCCGCGCAACGGGCGCTGCACCGTGGAAAAGGTCGCGATCAACGCCGTTCTGGCGGGGGCCCCCCCGAATGCCATGCGGCTGTTATGCGCGTCGATCGAGGCGATGCTCGAACCGCCGCTCAATCTCTTCGCCCTCAATACGACGACCTGCTGCGTCGTCCCGGGTGTCTTCGTCAACGGCCCGGCTCGGCACGAACTCGACTTGCCTTATTCGGCGGGTTGTTTTGGCGGCGAAGCCGGGCCGGCCCCACCGATCGGCCGGGCGCTGCGTCTGCTCATGAGAAATGTCGGAGGGCAGGTCGTCGGCGTCTCCTCGAAGAGCGTTTTCGGGCAGCCGGGCCGGGTGACCGGCATCGTGGTTGCGGAATGGGAGGAACGATCACCCTGGGCACCGCTCGGCGAGCGTCGCGGGGTCGTCGGAAATGCGCTGACGGTCCACGGCGTCACCGGCACCATCGACGTCGCCGACACCGTCGCGCAGAACGGCGTCGACCTGCTCGAGATCATCGGCAAGTCGCTGGCCTTTCCCGGCACGAATGCCTTCATCGGCGGGGACCATGGCGCCGAGGTCTTCCTCGCCATCGCGCCGCCCTGGGCGGATCTGATCGCGAAATCCTATCCCGAGATCGAGACGGTGCAGGAGAAACTCTGGGAACATGCGGCGCTTCCCGTCGACTGGTGGCCCCGGGCCCACCAACGCGAATACGAAGAGCAGGGCCGGATCGATGAGCGCGGTCGCGTGCCACTCGTGAAATCGCCCGAGCGCGTGGTCGTGTTGGTCTGTGGGGGACTCGGCAACCTGCATGCCCTGGCGATGCATAGCTTCGGACCGACGCAGGCCGTGACGCACCCATTCTGATCAGGGCTCGGCGGGTTTGGGTCTGATCTCGCCCCCCCGAAATCCCTCGATCAGTTCAGCCATCCCCGCATTCGTCCGGCGATGGCTCGCCACCACCACGAGAAGACCCGCCTCGCGATGTAGATCGAGCGCTCATGCGAGGGCATCCAGGATCCACTCGCTGCGATTTCCAAATGCGCCGCCCCCGAGAAGCGTGACGAAGACGAATGGATTTCCTGTGCGGTTCCGGTTGAGCGCGCCCGCGGCGAGGCGGTCAAGGGGAGTGCCGAGGCATACGCCTGGCTATCGCCCCGCCCCATCGGGGCTGGGTTAGGATGGGAGCGAGTTGGGCGGAAGATCGCGTGATTCCTTTTCTGGCAAGGACCGGGGAGACCGAAGGGGATTCGCCGACGGAGGCACGAGTACAGAGTGAAGATCGATATTTTTAGCGAGATCCAGCGGGCGGGCTGGGAGCGGAAGAAGGAGGGGAAGCTGATCGGGGATTCGATCGAGTTGGCCAAGGTCGCGGACGAGACCGGTTACGGCGCCTGGTGGCAGGTCGAGCATAATGGTTCGGGGGCCTTCAGCATCAGCTCGGCGCCGGAACTATTCAATGCGATTCTGGCGCGGGAGACACAGAAGATTCGCCTGGGTCAGGCTGGTGTGCTCTCGCCCTTCAAGATCAATCATCCGCTGAGGGTCGCTGCGCGGGCGGCTTTCACCGATATCGTCAGCGGCGGTCGCGTGGAGTTGGGCGTCGCGCGCTCTTCGGGCAATGAGTGGACGCGCTTCCAGGTCGACGGCGAAACGACGCGCGAAGAGACGAGCGAACTCCTGCGGATGCTTCCGCGCATGTGGTCGAATGATCGCTTCAGCTGGAAGAGCGATTTGATCGAGATCCCCGAGGTCGATGTGGTTCCGAAGCCGGTCCAGAAGCCGCATCCGCCGATGTGGCTAACGGGGACGGCCCAGGCGGCCTTCGAAGAGGCGGGCGGGCTCGGAGTCGGGGCGATCGCGACGACGATGCTCTGGCCGATCGAGAGCATCAAGGTATTGGTCGACGCCTATCGCCAGGCGATTGATGCTTGCGAAGAGCCCGCGGGCGATGTGATGAACGACCAGTTCGGTTGTTTCACGTTCGTGCATTGCGCGCCGAGTCGGGAAGAGGCGATCGCGAGTGGCGCTTGCGAGGCTGCGCTCTGGTACGCGAATACGGCGCCGAGCGTCTTCAATAATCCCCGCGGCGCCCTCGTCGACGCGATTCGGGGTCTCTACGCGCCAGATCTCGAGAGCTGGCGCCATTCCCACGAAGAGAAGGTCGAGTACGCAGTCGACCCCGACGACCCGGTGCCGGTGGTTCGCCTGATGAATCGACAATACCTGGGGATGGAGATCGATCCGGAGGAGGCCTATGAGGTTCTCGGGGCGATCGATTCGGTCATCATCGGGGATCCCGATACGTGTCTGGCCAAGATGAAGAAATTCGAGGAGGTCGGTGTCGATCGCCTCCTGACGCTGCAGCAGTTCGGCGCCCTGCAGCACAAGCGTGTTCTCGGCAGCTTGCGCCTGATCGGCGAGGAGCTGGTGCCGCAGATCGACGTCTGAGAGCGAATTCTGTCGGGGTAGGGAGCGCGCAAACGCATCCGCTGGCGCAATCTCAGTCCTTCGCGCTGGCCCGCTTGATCGCGGACCAGCGAAAGGGCGAGAGCATCTGACGCCACCAGGTCATCGGGAAGGCCGAGAGGTCGGCGATGCCGATATCCTTGGGCGCCTCGCGATCCGCGGGCAGGAAACGCGTGCCGAAGACGACGTCCCAGAGGATCAGATTCGAGCCGTAGTTGGTATTGGACTCCGTGACCGTCCGAGAGTGATGCCAGCGGTGGAGTTCCGCCATGCTGAAGATCCAGTTGAGCGGCCCACAGCGAATGGACATGTTGGCGTGCTGGAAGAGACCGTGGATCGCGGAGGCCACGATCCACAGCGAGAAGATCCGCGCGTCGGCGCCGAGGGCGATCAACGGAACCGTGAAGCCCAGGTTCAGGAAGGTGGTGTCCACGACGTGGAAGCGATTCGCATTCAGCCAATAGAGACGCGGTGCGCTGTGATGGGTCGCGTGGAAACGCCAGAGAAAATCGATCTCGTGCATCCAGCGATGGGCCCAATAGTGAAAGAACTCGACGACCACGAAGGAGAGCGCCAACTGCGCGACCAGGGGCCACTTGGCGGGCCAGAGCCCTGAACCGAAGTGCGCCGAGAGCCAGCCTGCGATGGGGATTGCCAGGAATGCGGCGAGCGGACGTAATGCCAAACCGGTTGCATTGCCCGTGAAGAACCACGCCGTGTCGGTGGCCACGTCGTCCTGAGAACGTGTCCAACTCGTCGCGTGGGGGTAGATTCGCTCGCAGGCGATCACGATGAGATAGCCGAGGCCCAAAGGCACGAGCAGCGCGACCAGCGGATTCGCCTCGCGATGGTGGAAATGGGTCGCCAGCCCCACGCAGGCGGTCATCGTCAGCGGAAAGATCGACCAGGCGAAGAGGGTCTCGCCGGGTTTCGTCAAGTCGCCGTCCGTTTCGGTATCGATCGCCGCGCTCATGATGTCCTCCTCGAAAATCGGATCGTCTCGGAGATAGGGGGAACTCCAACGCCTCCGTGGTCTAATCGCTGCGGTGAACCTCATGAATCACCGCGTCCTGGGGGTGGGTCGTCACGACGGCGATGCGCCAATCATCCTCCCCCCCTCCCCGGTGGAGGGTATAGGTCACCGCGTATTCATCGTATTGTTTCTCGTCCAGGTCGAAGCGCGTGATCTCGAGACTCAGGAGGACACAGCGCGAGCCGAGGAAGGTGAGTTGCGGGGGCCCGAGCCCCGTTCGCCGATAGCGCTTCGACTTCATGTCGAGCATGACCTGCTCGAAATAACGGCCGAGATCCGGAGCTTCCGGGTAGAGTTCGATTCCGAGCGGTGTGATGAACATGCAGGGCGCATTGTAAAAGGGCAGGGCGGGTGTTGGATCCGGTTTCGCTCCGGGATCGTTCGCAAAACGCTCATAGGCCGATTGGAAGCTCGAGGTATAGCCCCCGTAGGCCGCGAGAACGGAAGCTCGTTGGTCCGGCATTTTTTTGGGCCTCTCTGTTTTTAGGCGTTTTCGGCGATCGCGTTCAGGCGGCGGGCGAGTTCCCGTGGCTGCGTGATCATGACGTTATGACCCGAATCGATCTCCTCGATCTGCAGGCCGGGCAGCAGAGCGATCATATCCTCTTGCAACTCCCAGGGAACCGCATCGTCCCGGCGCAGCCGCACGTAGGTCCGAGGCAGCGTTTGCGGGAGGCCGGCTCGTGAGGCTCGATCCGTGAACAGGTGTTTCGAGTCCGGGCCGACGTGCTGAAGCACCCAGCGGATCTCCTCCTCGCTCATGTCGGCGCCCAGCAATTCGCGGTGGGTCGTCTCGTCCATTTCCGATTTGGCTTCCGTGGATTCTCCCAATCGGCGTCGCATCAGCTCCCGGGTCTCGTCTGGAAAGGCGTCGATCACGGCCCCCCCGTCCGGGGCCATGATGCAGCTGATGAGCACCAGATGGGCTACCCGATCTGGTGCCGCGGCCGCGACGACGGGAACCGTAGCGCCTCCGAGCGAGTGTCCGACGAGCACCACACGCTCGAGGCCCGCCGCGTCCATATCGGTGATCACCGAGCGCACACAGGCCTCGATGTTCACCTCTTCCATCGGGGCGGGATGCTTGCCGCGGCCCGGGAGATCCACCGCGAGCGCGGGCTTCCCGAGATGCGGAAGCAGGCGATCCCAGCACCAGGCCCCGTGGAAGCCACCGTGAACCAGAACGAACGCGTCGACACTCATACGATGCTCACCTCGATTTTCTGCTTGGGCGCCACTCTACACCCGGATCATTGATTCTTCATCATGCCGAGGGTAGGCGGATTTTGAGATTCCGTGCGGCACACCACCTCTCCAGGAATTCCTCTCGTGGAATCACCCGCGCACCTAACACTCTCTTGTAGGTATGATGGGGATGTCCCATATTCCAGAAAGCGAAGCCGAGATCTCGTAGCCGCTGCGCGAGCAAGACTATCTGCAATGTTCCGAAATGACGCCAGGTTCGATCGGGCCGCGTGCAGAATCCCGAGAGACTCGTGTAGGTCCCGCCGATCGTGTATCCGAGTTCGCCAGCGATGAGTTCTGCTCCCCTACTTCCTTTCATCGACCAGAGTTCGGTCCCACGAAGCGCGAAGCCGAAATCCCCGTCAGCGGGGAGCCTGGGGAGGAGGGCGCAATAGGGGGCGCTGAGCCAGGTTCGTGGCCCGTGATAGGCGAGGAGGCATTTGAGGACCCGCCTGCAATCGTCGACGATTCGCAACTCGATTCCCTCGTCCTCGAGTCGCCCCGATCGGATGATTTTCCGGACGTGACCGGATACGTGTAGATTCGGCCAATCGAGGACGGCATAGGCGTCCTGGAGTTCGGCGATCAGGACTGCGCCGAGATCGGGATGTCTCTGCGAGATCGAAATGAATCCGGCGCGAGCAAGCGCCACGTAGAAAACTGGATCCCAATCCGTCGACCAGAAATGGGTCTCCTCGAGATTCGGGTAGAAAATCTCGCGCAGAATATCCTCGTGAAGCATGTCTGGCGAGATAGGGCGGATCATATGCGGCTTTCGGGATCTCCTACTCGAAGAGAGTCCTATGATGGCCTCCTCGAACGAAGCCCGCGACCGCTCGTGGAGCCCCTATCAGCACGCGACTCGATCTCGTTAGACTGACGGAGTGCGCCAAACCAAGCGCGTTGGCTGGTTCGCACGGACCTTCCTCCCAAGTCATGACAGAACAGGAAGCCAGAAATGGATATCGGACTCATCAGCACCGGCGGCCCGCCGCAGATCGTCGAACGTTACGTACAGACCGCCGAAGCGGCGGGTTTTGCCTCGCTCTGGGCCTCGGAGCACGTCGTCTTCTTCGAGGATTTCGATCCCAGCTATCCCTATGCGGAGGGGGGGCGCCCGCCGATGGCCACGGATACTGCGATGATGGAGCCGCTCAATCTCCTCTCCTTTATCGCGGCGAAGACGGAACGTCTTCGTCTGGGGACGGGCGTCTTCCTGCTGCCTCAGCGCAATCCCGTCTATACGGCGAAGGAGACATCGACCCTCGATGTGCTCTCGGGGGGGCGCCTCGATTTTGGGATCGGCGTCGGCTGGCTGCGCGAAGAATTCGAAGCGGTGAATGTCCCCTTCGAAGAGCGTGGCGCCCGCTGTGACGAATATATCGAGGTCTTGAAGCGGCTCTGGACCCAGGATGTGGCCGAGTATTCGGGTCGCTTCTACGCGTTGGCTCCCTGCATCCAGGAGCCGCACCCGGTCCAGAAGCCGCACCCTCCGATTCTGATCGGAGGGACTTCCGCGCCTGCGATTCGCCGCGCCGCACGCCTGGGAGACGGATGGGTGGCCATCAATTTGTCTCCGGAAGAGGCCGCGCAGAAACTAACGAGCTTGCGGGCGCAGCGGCAGGAGGCCGGGCTCAGCATGGACCGTTTCCGCTCCACCCTGATGGCCGTGAATTATGCCATCGAGCCGGATGACCTCGCCCACTACCGCGACGCCGGTATCGATCAGATCGTGCTCCCACCCATGAGAGGTGATCGGATTCTGCGCACGGACGAGGACCTCTTCGCTCTGGTGGAAGAAATCGGCGAGCGCTTCGTCGGGGTCGCGGCGAAGCTCTGATGCAGAGCCTCTCGGGGTCGAGCGCCACGCGTCGTGGCCATCCGCCTCGGGAAGTGCCGCCGCGCTCGCTGAGGTGAAAGCTGGAGGTTACCTGGGCCCGCAGGACTGGCACGCTCGCTGCAATGGATCCTCTTGTAAATGCATGACGAGCCGCGGGGCCACGCTCTTCGGTCAAAATCTGGAGGAGGCCAGGCATGCCCGAATGGTCCGCCGACGGCATGGAGATTCTCGAGCAACCCGAATGTGAGGGCTTCCTGAAGCGCGCGGGGGTCGGTTTGCTGGCGATGGCCGGGGTCGCCGCGCCAGTCGTCAGGCCGGTGAATTTTGCGGTCCATGAGGACTATATCCTGATTCGCACGGGTGAGGGGCAGATCCTCGATGCCGCCTGTGCCGCCGAAGCCGCCTCCTTTGTGATCACCGATGTCGATCGCTTCGAACATTCGGGTTGGAGTGTTGTCGTGGTCGGGACCCTGATGGAGAGGTCCAGTCTGGGCGATGTCGAGGATGTCCCTCTGCGCCCCTGGTCGAAGGCCGACAAACATCATTTCGTGGGTCTCTCGATTCAGGATATCTCGGGCCGCCGACTGGCAGCGGCGCGGATGCCATGATGGGTGCTTCCAGATTCTCGAAGACGCAACCGGAGCAGGCGGAGGTGCAACTCGACCGCTGGGGGCGCGACGCGACCCGATCGCTCACGAGCAGTTTCTTCGAGGCCGCCTGTCGCTCCTGGTTTCGAGTCGAGTGGGAGGGCCTCGAACAGATTCCGCGGACCGGTGGTGCGCTGCTGGTCGCGAACCACGCGGGTATGATGCCCGTGGATGGCGGAATCATACAGTACGGCATTCAGGAGGAGGTCGAACGACCGGTCTACCTGCTCGCCCATCACGGCTTTTTCCGAATTCCATTCATGGGGCGTCTCCTGAATCGAGCGGGGACGGTCGTCGCCCACCCCGATAATGCGCATCGGCTCCTGAACGAGGATCGGGAACTGGTGGCCGTCTTCCCGGAGGGCGAGAAGGGGCCGGTCAAACCTCGCTCGGAACGCTATCGACTCCAACGTTTTGGCCGCGGCGGATTCATCGAAACAGCGATGCGCGCCGACGTGCCGATCGTGCCGATCGTGTTGATGGGAACGGAGGACGCCACGCCGACGATCGCGGACCTCGACTTCGGCGGACAGAAGATGCCGCTGACCCTGAACGCGGCCCTCTTCGGTCCCGTGTTGGGGGCGATCGCACAATTTCCGGCGAAGATTCGCGTGCGCGTTCTACCTCCGGTTCGTTTCGAGCCGGAGGCCGCGGGTGCCCCGATCTCCCGGAGCGTCCTGATGGATGGGGCGGAGGCTATTCGGGGCGAAATGCAGGCGGCCCTCGACGAGATGCTGGCGGCGCGGGAGGACATCTGGCTTGGCTGACTCCGCCAGACGACGCGTCGTGGTGACGGGAGCGAGGAGCCCGCTGGGTCGTCGACTGCTCGATGCCCTGCACAAGCGGTCCGAGGTCGAGTTCGTTCGTGGCCTCGAGGCCAGGCCCGCACGCCGTGGGTCCGAAGAACCGGATCTCGACATCGTCCCCTTCAGCCCCGATCACAGACCCTTCGTTGAGTATCTCGCTCGCGAGAGCATCGATACGGTGATCCAGATCGGTCTGGCACCAGACCGTACCGGGTTCGCTTCGAGCGTGAGTGAGGCCGACGTGATCGGGACCATGAGCCTCGGCGCTGCGATCGGCAGCCAGGGCGGATCCGTTCGGTGCTGGGTCGTGGCCTCCTCGAGCGCGGTCTATCCGATTGCGAGCAATTCTCCGCGCGTTGCGAGCGAGAGTCTGAAGATCCACACCGAGCAGGATTCCTTCGCGGCATCGATCCTCGAGGCCGAGGACTACGCGCGGGACATGGCGGATCGCGCGACGCATATCAATGTTTCGATCCTGCGCCTGCAACAACTCGTCGGGAAGGGAGTCGAAGGCCATCTCGCTTCCCTGCTCGAGCGGGATCGCATTCCGTCAGCGATCGGTTTCGACGCTTCGATTCAGCTCCTTCATGTCGAAGATGCCGCTCGCGCGCTGGCCTTCGCTTCGATGAACGAACTCGCTGGTGTCTTCAATGTCGCGTCGGGAGGATTGACCCATTGGGCCGCCGTTCTCGACCGATGCGGCGGTCGGCCGGCCCCCGTCCTGCCCATGGCCGCAGCGGGCCTCGAACCGATTCTCGATCGACTCGGCGTGCCCTTCCTGCCTGCAGCCCTGGTCGACCTTCTTCGACACGGCCTTGTCATCGATCTCCGAAAGATCGAGAAAGCGGGATGGAAGCCGCGGCACGACCAGGCGAGCTGTCTGGAGGATTATGGATGAGTTCTTGCGGCGTCGGGTTTGCGAGCGGGGCCGGGAGACAATCGGGGCGGGCTCGGTGAGGGGAGGCGCGGGATGGAGACCGAGAAGGAAGACAATCTGCGATTCGTGATCATCGGTGCGGGGATGGCCGGAATCCTGAGCGCGATCAAACTCGAGGAAGCTGGTCTCCACAACGTCACCCTCTACGAGAAGGCAGAACGACTCGGCGGCACGTGGCGGGAGAACACCTATCCCGGAATCGCCTGCGATGTCCCCTCTCACCTCTACAGCTACTCCTTCGCCCCCAATCCGGAGTGGAGCCATCAATATTCGCCGGGCGTCGAAATCCAGCGTTATTTCGAGGATGTCGCAAGCCAGTTCGGGATCGGAGATCGAATCCGCTTCGGCGAGGAAATCGAGCGCTGTGAGTTCGTGGACAGTCGCTGGAAGCTTCGAACCAGGGCGGGGCGCAGGGACGAGGCCGATTTCATCATCGCCGCGACCGGTGTCCTTCACCACCCGAATAATCCAGAGATCGAGGGGCTCGAAGACTTTGACGGGGCGCTCTTCCACAGCGCGCGCTGGGATCATGACGTGCCGCTCGATGGGAAGAAGATCGGAGTAATCGGGACGGGCTCGACCGGCGTGCAGATCACATCCGCCCTCGCCGATCGTGCCCAGAAATTCTCGCTCTTCCAGCGGACGGCCCAATGGGTGATGCCGCAGGAGAATCCCGCCTACAGCGAGGCGGAGAAAAAAGAGTTCCGCGAGCATCCCGAACAGCTGAGAATCCTGCACCAGGCGATTTCGAAGCTCTTCGCGGCGAGTTTTGCGAATGCCATCGTCGATGCAGATTCCGACCTCATGAAGGAGATCGAAGCACAATGTCTCCTCAACCTGGAACAGAGCGTTTCGGATCCCGGGCTTCGGGAACGACTCCGCCCGAATTATCGCGCCGCCTGCAAACGGCTCGTGATTTCTCCCGACTTCTACGAAGCGATCCAGAAGCCGAGGGTAGAGCTCGTGACCGATGGGATTCGGAGCGTCGAACCCGGCGGAGTGCGAACGGTGGATGGTGGATTCCATGAACTCGATGTCCTCGTGATGGCCACGGGTTTTCGAGCGGATCGCTTCATGCGGCCCATGGAGATCATCGGGCGAACGGGCAAACGCCTCGACGAGGTCTGGGCAGATCGACCCTCCGCCTACCTTTCGATTTCGATTCCCGACCTCCCGAATTTTTTCATGCTGAACGGACCGAATGGACCCGTTGGAAACTTCTCGTTGATCGAGGTAGCGGAACTCCAGTTCAAGTACATCCTGCAACTCGTCGACCAGGTTCGCGCGGGCGAGTGCCGGAGCCTCTCGGCGAGCGACGTGGCGACGCAGGTCTTCGACCGGGAACGGGTCGAGGCGGCGAAGAAGACGATCTGGAGCACGGGTTGTCGCAGCTGGTACCTGGATGATCGAGGAATCCCCGCGACCTGGCCCTGGACCTTCGATCGCTTCAGGGAAGCGATGTCCGAGCCCGATCTGGCGGCCTACGATTTTTTCTTCACGTGAGTCACATTCACGTGAGTCACAACGAGGTCGACGCGGCTGGACCCGCCGCGATCTTGGGATCGAAAATGGTGGGTCGGTCCGCAGGGGGGGCGCAGATAAAGGGGGGGTCGAGGTCACGAATGAGTGAAGCAGTGACGGTTGCCGAGGTGATGACCCGTCGGGTTCAAACGGGAACGCTCGATGAACCCGTGGAGGAGATTTGGGATATCCTCGTGGAGGAGGGCTGCCATCACATTCCGATCCTCGATCAAGGACGCTTGGTCGATATGGTCAGCACTTTCGATCGGGTGGAGCTGGTGCGCCAGGACGGTGGCAAGAGGCTACTGAGTGGTGTTCTCGGTCGGAAGATCGCGGCCGATGTGATGGCCACGAAAATCGAGAGAATCCATCAGGGTGAGTCGGTCGATGTCGCAATCGATCGCATCGGACCGGGGGAGTTTTATGCGCTCCTGGTCGTTGACGACCTGGACGCGCTCGCCGGAATCGTGACGCACCACGATCTCCTGCATTTCCTGGCGAGCTGACCGCAGAGTGTCGCAGGGTCCCGTGGCTCGAGTAGACGATGAGGGGGGAGAGCAGAATGAAGAAGAATGAGCCGATCGAGAAAATCCTGACGCGAGGCGTTGAAACGGTTCACGCGGGAATGGCGGTGAGCGACGTGCGGAAGCTATTCGCAGACAGGGGGTTTCACCATGTTCCGGTCGTCTCCGGAAAGAAACTGGTCGGGCTGATCGCGGCGTCCGATATCCTAGGGATTTCCGTCGATGGAGTAGGCGCCGACGACCGGTCGATGGATGCCTATCTGGACCACCGATTCACGATCGAAGAACTCATGACCGAGGAACTCCGAACGCTTCCCCTCAAAAAATCGACGATCGCTGATGCTGCGAAACTGCTCTCCGAGGGGAGCTTCCACGCCGTTCCGGTCGTAGACGAAACCGGTCAGCTCGAGGGCCTCGTCACTTCGACGGACCTGATTCGTTATTTGCTGACGCTCTTCTAGGCGGGCGGGGTCAGTGGTCCGCGATGAAATAGGTGAGCGATCGGATCAGTCCGTCCTCGACGATGAAGAGATCCATCGCGTGGATGCCTGAGCCATCGGCGAGCGCAATCTTGATTTCCGCGACGGCACGCGAGCCATTCACGAGAACTTCACCGATCAGGGCCGGTGTTGGGCTGGCGGCTTCGATCGAAGCTTTGTAGAAATCGCGAATCGTCTCGCGACCGGATTTCACACCGCCGAGGCCGATGATCGAACCGTCTTCGTGAAAGAGATCCGCGACGCCCGGGTCGCGTCCGCGGACTCTGTCGAAATAATTCCGTGCGATCTTTTCTGCTTCCTGCATTTCCGTCGGCATTCTGACTCACCTTCGTGCTCCGGATGAGTGGAGCGTTGGATGAGTATGCAATATCCGGAGCTGCCTGCCGTCGGTGAGGGAATGGACCCAGAAAAAAAGGTGTCCGGGAAATGAGCGCTCGCATCCAGTGGCCTAGAGTCTCAGCATGTCGTCGTGCTCTGCCTCGATCGGTCAGGTTCGCGAAATATTGCGCTATCCGGTGAAGTCCATGGCGGCCGAGTCGCTGGCGGAGACCTCCGCGACGACGGGCAGGGGACTCATCGGCGATCGGGCCTGGGCGCTGTGGGACGTGGTGGCAAAGGAGATCCGGGGCGCCAAGAAGATCCCGTCGCTCCTGGATTGTCGGTCGCGCTACGTCGAAGAGGCGCAGGTCGAGGCATCGGCGGTAGTCGAGATCGATCTCGGCAAACTCGGTCGCGTGCGCTCTGACGACTCCGAGATCTCCTCGCAGATCAGCCAGAAGATCGGACGCGAAGTCCAGCTCTGCCCCCGCGCCCCCGCCAGCGAAAGCGCTCACTACCGTCGCGCGGAGCCCGTGACCGATATGGAGAGGGAAATACGAGAGGGGAGCGCATTGCTGCCCGAAGAGGCGCTTCCCGATTTCGAAGAGCTGCCGACCGATCTATCGATCGTGACGGAATACGTCTCGCCCCCGGGCACCTATTTCGATTTCTTCGACCTTCATCTCCTCTCGGAGCAATCGCTCGAGAGTCTCGCGCGGCGCGCTCCGGAATCCGTGATCGACAAGGCTCGTTTCCGGCCCAATCTCCTCGTCGACCTCGAAGCGCTCTCCACGTCGGTCTCGGCGTCGAACAGGTCTGCCGATTGGCCGGAGCTCGAGCTCGTGGGGCGCATCCTGCTCGTTGGCGACGCTGAACTCGAGGTGGTGATGCCCATGATGCGCTGTGTGATGACGACCCATGCTCAGCCGGGGCTGCCCAAGGACCCGACGATCATGCGGACCCTCGTTCGGGATTGCGAGATGAATCTCGGTGTCGGGATTCAGGTCCAGAAGACGGGGCGAATACGCGTGGGCGACGAGATTCGGATCTGCGAAGGTTGAAACTGCGCGCAGCGCAAAGAAGAATTCGAGAATCAGGGAGGGAATAGAAATGTCGATCGAGCGAATCAACCCGGATGGACTCTTCAAGCTGGATGCATTCAGTCAGATCGTGACGGCGACCGGAGGTGGGCGAATTGCGTTCATCGCGGGGCAGGGTGGCTTCGATGCGGAGTTCAATCTGATCGGCCCGGGTGATCTCCATGCCCAGGTCGTTCAAGCCTTCAGGAACCTGCGGACTGCGCTCGAGGCGATCGGGGGCAGCATCGATGATATCGTGAGCACGAATATGCTGATCGTTGGGATCGATGCCGAAAAGGTCGAGATCTTCGGCAAGGCGATGTCCGAAGCGCTGGACGGCAAGCCCGTGCCGCCGAACGCATCGACGATGATCGGTGTTCAGGGGCTCGCGATGGAGGGGATGTTGGTCGAGATCAGCGCCGTCGCCGTCGTGCCCTGATCGGCGGCATCATGGAAGCGCTGAATGAGGGCGCCGAGATGCCTCGGATCTTCTCGATCATCCTTCGTTCTCATCGAGGTGTGCACGGGCCCATGCCCGACGCTTCTCGCGATCGGGGTCGGAGATGGTGAGGCAAGGGTCGTCGGTGATCATCGTCGGTCGCTCTTCCAGTGTGTATCGCGGTCAAGGTCCGGTCTCTGGACACGAGGGATCACCGGCGCGTGCGAAGGCCAGCCACGCGGACTGCATGGCCCTGGAAACGCGGAGCGCCCCGCGCCGTCGCCCGCGACTTTCGAGACCAGATCGGTCGTGCCGAGGGCAAAGGAAATGTCGAGGGCGTGACAAGCGCCCAGCCGTCCCTCGGCCATCGGGGAGGTCCAACGATACCGGTACAAATAGGTCGCTGAATCGAGGCTAGCTTGATTCTCCGCCAGTCGTGTGGAGGGCACGAAGAGCCTCGCATTCGTCACGGCTACGAAGAAACGCTTCTCGTCTTCGAGTTCCGGGCCCGAGTAGAAGGGCATCAGTTTCGTGGCGGCTTCGAGCGCGCGCTCGCGCGGTCTCGGCAGCCGGCGCGCCAGCGCAGAGGGAATCTGGGCAAGAGGCTCCGGCGGAAATATTTCGCCCAGGTGATGGAGCTGCATCTCGTGTTTGGTGGTTCCCATGATCAGCGAAACGTCGCGAGCACATCCCCGGGCGATTGCGTCCAGCGGCGTCTCGGGAATGATCTTCCCGTCCACGACCGGTGCGAAGAACATTCCGATCTGTCTCGGGCCCGGCTCCTTGCAGAGATCCAGGGTCTCCAGGATTTCGTCCACGCTGCGTCGACGCAGTCCCTCGAGATCGAGTCGGCCCTTGCCCGTGGCTTCCACGAAGAGTTCAAGGCGTCGGTCTGCCTCCTCCCCCGAGAGGATTCCTTCTGGTGCGGCGCTCTGGATGATCGCCCGATCGAAGAGCCCGTTTGCCCCCGGCATGCAGAGCCGCGCCACCAGGCTCCCGGCCCCGCGGATTCGCCGAAGACCGTGACCCGGTCTGGATCTCGGCCGAAGGCGGCGATTTCGGTGCGGATGAAACGAAGAGTGGCGATCTGATCCTGTAATCCCACATTGGGTGATCCGGCGCCCAGGTGACCAAGGGCTCCGCCTCAGTCGTTGAGCGCGACCACGACGACGTCGCCATCGCGCGCGAGACGGCTGCCCTCATAGACGGGCCCTGCGGCAGTTCCGCTCGCGAAAGCGCCTCCGTGGATCCAGACTATGACGGGGCGCAAGGTCTCCGACGGTTCGGTGGGGCTGAACACGTTCAGGTGAAGGCAATCTTCGTTCTGGGGATGATCGGCCAACAATCCCAGCTCGAGCGAGAGGCCACCGACCCGCTGAATCGGAGCGGGGCCCAAACGAGTGGCCTCGCGATTGGGCTTGGACCCGCCTGCTCTGCCCATGTCCTGCCGACCGCTCATCCGGTCACCTTCGAGGGCGACAGGCTAGCCCCTTGCGCGCGCGGGTCAGATCTCGAGTGGGAAGGCCTGGGGTCGATGTGGTCGGCCCGGTTGTGCAGGGCCCGGGAGTGGGAGATCGTAGGGATCGTCGCGCGGCCGCAGATCGCTTCGCGGGATGATCCCGAAACCTGTTCGAAATGACTTCGCGAACTCGAAGATGAAGACCTCTCATATCCTGATCAAGCTTACCGAGTGGATGCCCTGGCTACCGATGGCGATCGTGAAGTGCCAGCGTTGGGTCTACGACGCGAGCGGCGGCCGGATCATGACGACGATCGAGGGGTCTCCGATCTGCGTTGTGACGATGACCGGTGCGCGCAGCGGCAAGCGATACAAATGGCCCCTGATGTACGTGCCCTACGAAGACGGTGTCCTGCTCGTGGCTTCGCGTGGCGGTGCCGCCACGAATCCAAAATGGTACTACAACCTGCGTGCCCATCCGGAGATCGAGGTCCACACCCGCGGACGCCGGATCCGCGTGAGGGCGCGTCAGGCGAGTTCAGAAGAGAAAGAGAGGCTCTGGCCGATCTGCGTCGAGGCCTACCCGTCCTACGGCGACTACCAGGGTTGGTCGACCCGTGATATCCCCGTCTTCGTCTGTCTCCCGAGCGCACAAGAAGAAGGAAGAGACCGATGAACGATGAGTTCATGCTCTTTCCGGAGATCGACTTTGCCTGGAACGAAGTGCTGGATCTTCACGCGCTCCTCGCGAAGGCACGCGAGAGCGGGCCGGTCGTGCGGATCCGCTACCACGACAAGCCGGCCTATCTGGTATTGAGCCACGAAGCCGTGGGTGCTGGACTCTCGGACGAAGAGCATTTCCCCTCGCCCGCATTCCACACGAAATGGTCGATGCCGACGATGGGTCGGACCCTTCAATGCATGACGGGTGACGAGCATCGACGCACGCGCAGCCTGGTCAATTCTGCGTTTCGCCCATCCGTCATGAAACGCGCGGTCGAAGGTCTGCTCGAGCCCGTCGCTCATCAGCTGATCGACGATTTTGTGGCCGACGGACACGTCGAGATCATCGAAGGTTTCGCGCACCGCTACCCCGCGAAAATCATCATGCGAATGCTCGGGCTTCCGGATCACGATGAGACGATGGTCCTGCGTTGGGCGCTCGATCTGATCAACTATCCCTGGCAGCCCAACGAGGCGCTCCAGTCCTCGCGCGAGTTCACAGCCTATCTCGCTGAGGTCGTTCGCGAACGTCGGCTGGAGCCCCGAGAAGATCTGCTCTCCGAGTTGTGCAGGGGCGAGGTGGACGGCGACCGACTCTCGGACGAGGAGATCTTCTCGCTCGTTCGCCTGCTCTTTCCGGCGGGTGCCGACACGACCTACAAGGCGCTCGGGAGTTTCTGTTGGGCCGTTCTGACGCAGACTGAACTTTCGGGCGAAGTCGCCAGCGATCCGGCGTTGCGATCGTCACTGATCGAGGAAACGCTTCGCTGGGAGCCGCCGATCGCCTTGCAACCGCGCACGGCGAGGGGGCAGCCCTTCTCCTGGTTCGGAGCCGAAATTCCTGCGGATGCGGCCATTTTGCTCGCGATCACGGCGGCCAATCGCGATCCGGAGATCTTCAGTGACCCGGATCGTTTCGACCCGGAAAGAAATGCGCGCAGCATCCTGACCTTCGGTCGGGGAACGCATTTCTGTCTCGGGACGCATCTCGCGCGCCGCGAGATGGATGTGGCCACGAAGGCGATCTTCGAAAGGTGTCGAGGATTGCGACTCGCGGCGTCCGAACCCGTGGAGGTAGTGGGCGCGATCCTGCGTGGACCGAAGGCGCTTCACGTGGAATTCGAGGCGGCTTGAGGGCCGGGGCTTCCATGTTCGAGATCGCCAGGACCACATCGCTTACGGTGCTGCGAAAGGTTCCGACGGGGTGGATGCTCGGAGCAGACGATCGCGAGGTGCTGCTCCCGACGCGTTTCGTACCAGAGGGGACGAAGCGCGGCGATCGGCTCGAGGTCTTTCTGTATACGGATTCGGAAGATCGTCCGATCGCGACGACGGCGAGGCCGCTCGCGCAGGCGGGTGAGTTTGCCGGACTTCGGGTCGCCTCGGTGAACTCGACTGGCGCTTTTCTCGACTGGGGGCTTCCGAAGGATCTGCTCTTGCCCTTTCGGTCTCAGCTCGGGCGACTTCGGCCCGGACAACGGGTCGTGGTCTACGTCGATTGCGATTCGGTCTCCGGTCGACCGGTTGCGTCCGCCAAGGTCGAGCGCTTTCTCGAAATCCCACCCGAGCAATTGCGTGAGGGCCAGGCGGTTGAGATTCTCGTCTATGAGGAGACCGAGCTGGGTGCAAAAGCGATCGTCGACGGCCGCTTCGGAGGACTGCTCTATGCCGATTCGGGCAGGAGCCAGCTCGAGATTGGTGTCGCGGCTGGCGGGTACATCGATCGTATCCGTCCGGATGGGAAGGTCGATCTCTCTCTCGCACCCAGGGGTCGGGCGGGGGCGGAGCAGGCGAGGGAGATCCTCTTGCGAGCGCTCGAGCGGGCTGGCGGACGTCTCGAACTCTCGGATGGGAGTTCGCCCGAGGAGATTCGTCGGGAACTCGGCCTCAGCAAGAAGGCTTTCAAGCGGGCGGTCGGTGCGCTCTACCGAGAGCGGCGTATTCGTCTTGAGGATTTATCGATCGAGTGGACGGATTCGGGGAAGAAGGGCGGCGAAATGTGAAAGATGACCCGTATTCGATCGATCCCGCCCAGCGGACGACCATCCTGGCCCACTACTATCGAGCGATGGTCGGTCGAGCCGACATCTGGCGAACGCGCCTGGATGCGACGACGAACTGGGCCATCGGCGCGACTGCGGCGATTATTTCCTTCACCCTGGGCAACGATCAGGTTCCCCATTATGTGGTCTTCATCGCGCCCCTGATGACCTGCAGTTTCCTGCTCCTCGAGGCCCGCCGGCTCACGTTCTATCATCTCTGGCAACAGCGCGTGCTCCTGCTCGAAGAGGGATTGATGCGCCCCGCGCTCTCCGCTGCGGCCGAAGGGAGTTTCGACCTGTCGGCGTCGCTCGAGGGTCATCTCGGCCGCACGATTCCCACGACGCCGCTCGCGAAGGCCGTCGCGCGTAGGCTCTGACGGGTCTCTCTCTATCTCTTCGCGGTTCAGCTGCTCGCCTGGACACTGAAACTCGTCGATCATCCGACGCCCGCGAAGTCGATCGCGACGGTCGTCGAACGGGCGGATCTTGGCTTCTTGTCCGGCTGAGGGGTGATTGCCGGGGGAGTGGTTCTGGTGGTGATGGTGCTGATCGTCTCGATCCTGCGAGTTGGCATCGATCGCGATCCGGCCTGAACCAGCCTGTGCGGCGCTGTCGTGCGGTAGGCTAGGAGGCCGATGACCGATTCGTCTTCCATGCCCGAACCTCCCGTCCCCCCGCGACCCGCCGCCACCGTCATGCTCGTGCGTGACGGCCGCGCCGGCGTCGAAGTCTTCCTCATGGAGCGCAGTCACGTCGGGATCTTTGGTGGCTTGCACGTCTTTCCGGGCGGGAAGGTCGACCTCGCAGATCACGCCGAGGGCTGGGCCGCGAGGGCCTGCGGCCCAGACGATGTCGGGGCGAATCGCCTGCTGGGTGTGGAGGCGGGTGGCTTCGGCTTCTGGGTGGCTTGTATTCGCGAGTGTTTCGAAGAGGCCGGTGTGCTCCTCGCGACGGATGAGAGTGATGAGCCGGTCGGATTCCATTCGGCCGAGATTCGCAAGCGGTTCGGTGTGTGGCGGGATCGGTTGAACGCGGGCGAAGCCGGCGTGTTCGAAGAAATGTGCGCGGGCGAGAGGCTCCGACTCGCAACGGATCAGCTGGCCTATGTGTCTCATTGGATCACGCCGGTCGACCAGCCGAAGCGCTACGACACGCGCTTTTTCGTGGCGCGGGCGCCCAGCGAACAGGAGGCCCTCCACGATGGCTACGAGACCGTCGAAAGCGCCTGGATCCGGCCCGAAGTGGCGCTCGCCCGCTTTGCGGCGGGCAAGCTGAACATGATTTCGCCGACGCTCAAGAATCTCGAATCGATCGTGAGCTATGCGACGACCGAAGCATTGATCGAGGCCAAACGCCGGGTCGATCCGTCTACGATCCCGACGATTCTTCCACGGATCGTGCGGTCCACTTCGCAGCCATCGGACTCGAATCTATTCGAGGAGTTGCTCGAGGTCGTGGGCTATGGCGGTCGACTCTCGGAGTGCTGAGCTGCAGGTCGATCGGGCCAGAATCCCGTCGGTCGACTCGCGAAGCGGTGGTCGTTGGGAGAGAGGAATCAGCTGCCGCCGGCTTTTGTTCCGGCGTCGCCCGGATTGTCGTGTCCCGTGACGAAGCTATGCAGGTTCGAGGCCAGGAAGAGAGTGGCCTGTCCCCGTTCTTTCCACCAGCCAGTCGGTCCACCGTCGCCCTGAGGGGCACTACTCCTCGCTCCCCCCTGCCGTCGCACGCGGTGGCCTAGCAGGCTGAGGAAAAGCCCTCCTTTTCATGGTAGGAGATGAGGCGATTTGTGCGTTATGCGTGGAGACGCTCGCGACTAGGGTTCGATGTTTAGTTATGTGTCGTTGGAGGCACGGATCCCTTCGGATCATCCGCTTCGACAGATGCGAACCATGGTGGATCGGGCCTTGGAGTCGATCTCGGCGGGGTTCTCGGAGCTGAGCCCGACGATGGGGAGGCCTGCAATCCCACCGGAACGGCTGCTTCGCGCCCTTCGTGTGCAGATCCCGTTCTCAGCCCCCAGCGAACGTCAGTTGATGGAGCAGCTCGAGTACAACCTGCTCTAACCGCTGCTTCGTCGGGCTCGGCATGGATGATCCGGTCTGGGATCCGACGACGTTCGGGAAGAACCGGGATCGGTTGCTGGAAGGCGACGTTGCGCGGGCCTTCTTCGACACCGTGCACGAGTAGGCCTCCGAGAAGAAGCTCTTGTCGTCGAACCACTTCACCGAGGACGGGACGCTGATCGAGGCTTGGCGAGCACAAGAGCTTTCAGCCGAAGAAGGACAAGAACGGCCAGAGCCAGTGGGGTTCCGGTGGTGGAGGCTCTCGTAACGAGACGGTCTCCTGCCATGGCCAGAAGCGCTTGAACGACACGCAGGACTCTGTCGATGCGTGTCGGTCCCTTGCGGTCACGCCCCACGTGGCGCAGAACACGTCGAACCGGTCGAGCCGGATCGACGGTCGATCGACGCGACACGGGGGCTACGCGGTCAGTCAGCGCCGCCGGAAGCGGGTCGAAGAGGTCTTTGGTTGGACGAAGACGGGCGGTCTGCTAGCGCACGGCCACACGAAGAATCGAGAGCGCTTTGTCCGCGTGGCCCGACATGTCGAGTTCGCTCTTGATGATGCCCAGAATCTTTCGGTCCCTTCCGATCACGAAAGTGGCGCGCTTATTCGGCAGAGGACCGAACCGCTTCACGCCGAAGCCTCTCGCGATCTCGCGATCGGGATCCGAGAGAAGCGGGAAGCCGAGATCGTTCTCTTCGTCGAAGGTTTTCTGCCGATCCACCGGATCGGCGCTGATTCCCACGCGCTGGGCACCGAGTTCCGAGAACTCGCGAGCCAGGTCACGAAAGTGGCAGCATTCGATCGTTCAACCCGGCGTCATCGCCTTCGGATAGAAGAAGAGCGCGAGCGGCCCGCTCGCGAGAAGATCACTCAGCCGGACGATCTTTCCGTCCTGGTCCGTTGAGGCGAAATCACTCACCAGATCGTTCGTCTCCATCCTGTGGTCTCCTTCTGTCCCGTAGTCAAGAGGTCGGCTCGTCCATTCGAGCGAGCGCTGTGGGTTCCGTGACGCCGATCGAGGGTACAGGAGGAGGAAGCGGAGCGCGGGAGATTCGGCTCCTCTATTGTCTGGCAGTTCCCGAATTCGGAGAAGGGGCGACCCCCATCATGGTGCCAGCATCCGGGGCTCCGGTCGGAGCCGTTGCGAATCGCCCCCCGATCGGTGTCCGACATCAGGGCCTCGGCAAATTCCATCGAGAGGAGAGAGTCGCATGAGCGCCGTTCAGACGATTACTGGCTATACCCACATCAACATCGTGATCGATGATCTCGAGGCAGCACACGCCTTCTATATTGATACCCTCGGTTTCGAGGTTCTGCCCCGTCCCGATTTTCCGGGCTTCGGCGGCGCTTGGTATCGGATCGGGCAGATGGCGCTCCATTTGAGCCTTGCCGACGAAATGCCGGATCTGAAGGGGAGCTTTCCTCATCTCGCGTTCCATATTCCGTCCGACGATTTCGACTCGACGATCGACTCCTTGAAAAGTGCCGGAATCGAATTTCTGGGGGACACGATGCGGCGCGAGGATCTGGGCGTCCCGGTTCGGGCGATCTTCTGCAAGGATCCCGCTGGCAATCCGATCGAGTTCACGGACGTCGGGCCTTTCGAGGATTGAGAGGGTGGGGTCCGGACTCGATTCTTTCGATCGGTCGAGCGCCCCCTGTGATCCCGGGCCGAGATCGACGCGCGCGGTCTGCTCTTCATCCGGGAGGGCCATGGGATCGGGAGTGATGACGCGTTCCTCATTCCCCAATCCTCCGTCAGTTACCGGCGTCAATCGCGCAGATTGCCACCGGAAATGGAGTCTGCCTTCATGGCCTCGCTCGAGCAGTCCTTGATCGACGGGGCGGAGGAAGCCAGGATTCCGATCGTGCAGGCGCCCGGTGAGTGCGTCCTCCAGGTCGCGATGGGGCTCGTGGGCGTGGAAATCGAGCGGACGACCTCACGGTCGATCGGTCGCGTGACGCTCGTCGTGGAGTTTCGCGACACGCTGAGTGGCCAGCCGCTGCTTCGTCATGCCACCCATAACACGATCGAGAACGAAGGGACGGGAGCGCCGCGAGGCAATCAGATTCGCCAGGCCTTCGACGAAATGGTTGGGGAGATGAATATCGGTGGCGCCGTGGGCGCGGCGGGCCTCTCTAAGAGTGAGATCCGTTCCGGATGCCTGGGGACATTGGCCGATCGCGGCGGGGCGATCCCCCCGGCGGCCTCCGCCCGCTGATCCAAAGTCCGGTTGCATTCTCCGCAATCGAGGCGGGGTGGCGAGTCGTGCGCTCGCCTGATGGCGATTGCGATGCGAAGTCGATCTCCGGGCGTTCAGTCGCGCTGCATGACCACGACTTCGAGATGACCTCTCTCGCCAACATAGGCGTTCCCGATCCAGCCGGTCAGGCTGACGATCATCGCGCCGAGCAGGGCCGATCCGAAGCCCGCCACATTGAATCCGTCGAGCAGCTGGGCGACGAGGCCGATCATTGCGGCGTTGATGACCCAGAGAAAGAGACCCAGCGAGAGCAGCGTGATCGGGAGGGTCAGGAGGACGGCGATCGGGCGCACGATGGCGTTCACGATTCCCAGCAAGAGGGCTGCCCAGAGAAGTGTTGCCGTGTTCGCGACGGAGATTCCGGGAACCAGCGCCGAGGCGACCCAGAGACCCACCGAGCTGATCGCCAGACGAACGAGTAGACCTGCCATCTTCGACTCCTTTGGAGGACGCGCGACTCGAGCCCGGCTCAGAGCATCGGCGCGGGCGTCGGACCGGCAACCCCGGTCGTGCAAATGTTCACTTTTCTTGCGACGGGGCCGGGGAGCTCGAGACTCTCAGGTGCCGCTTCGAGAATGCAGGTGAGCCCGCCAATCTCCGCTCCCGATTCGTGCCCGGGCGTCCGGCACATGGTTGTATCGATAGACCCAGGCCCGCATCTGCGGGGGGTCGATCAGGTCCGTCCGCTCCCTCAGGTAGAGCGACTCCCGGGGCCTTTCGGGGTCGAAACCTTCGAACTCGTCGAGAATTTCGAGAACCTGTGGGTCGAGGATCGCATAGAGCTCCCCGACGACACGCGCTTCGCCGAGCCGTAAGCCGGGATAGCCCCCGAGGTCGAAGAGCTCTCCGGCGCAGATGCAGGGGCCGACGTAACGCATTCGATCGCTGATCCCGAGCGAGTTCATCCCGCCCAGACCGCGCATCAGCGATCCGTAGAGCGCGATCCAATCGAGTGCCCGTTTCAAGACATCAGTTCCCCAGCGATGCCCGAAGGTTGCTCAGGGCTTCGAAGGGCGTCGCGACGACCCGGGCGTTGATCAACCACTTCGGGATGCCGCCGCCGGGTTCGAGGTGCATGGTGAAGGTCACCTGTATCTTCCCCCCGCCCAGGGGTTCGAGCTTCCAGCTGCCATTTGCCATCCGGACGCGTACGCGATTCGCCTGCTCGGGGTAATAGTCCGGGGCGGCGGTCATCTGGATGTCGACGATGCCCGTTTCCTCGTCGCGTTCCATGACGGTTCGAAGAACGTTGTCGCGATCGGAGACCGGCCACGGAGCGGCCATGACCGAGTACTGGTAAGAGACGCTGCCCTCGCGGCTGAGCAGCTTCGATTCCGGCGTGTTGGGAAACCAGTTCTTGAAGCCATCCGAGTCGCCCAACACGCGAAGCACAGCGTCGACATCCCCCTCGAATTCGGCCGTTCCCTTGAACGCCTTGACACCAGAACCGGCCACGGCGCGGGTGTAGACGTCGATCCCGTTCTCCTGCTTGTCGAGGGTCCACTCAGCGGTTGCGAAACCCGGGTTCGAGGCCAGGACACCGATCGCGAGGGCGCTCAATAGGATTCGGATTGCGGGGCGTGGTGCGACTCTTCCAATCTCGAACATCAGCTTCATGGTCCCCCTCGAGCGTGAACGTGCTGCGATTCTAGCTCTCCCCTGGCGAGATATCGCAGTGGGTTCGCGCTCGCAAACTCGTGGGGGAGTCCCTAAGGTCTGCAGCCCGATCAAGCCCGTGGTGAGCCAGCTTTCACGCGGAACCAGGAGCCCAGCATGCCGCGTCTCGAAGGAAAAGTCGCAATCGTCACCGGCGCTGCCCGCGGCACGGGAGAGCAGACCGCAAGGCTCTTCGCCGAGGAGGGCGCGCGGGTCGTGATTGCGGATATCCTCGAAGAAGAGGGGCGTGGGACGGCCGAGGAGATCGGCGATGCGGCGACCTTCGAGCGACTCGACGTGACCGATGTGGAGAGCTGGCGGCACGTGGTCGCGCGCACGAGCGAGGCGTTCGGACCGCCGACGGTACTCGTGAACAACGCCGGTTTGCTTCATATGAAGGCCCTCGTCGACATCGATCCGGCGGATGTCGAACGTCTGTGGCGGGTCAATCAATTCGGGCCCTTCCTCGGGATGCAGGCGGTTGCGCCCGCAATGAAGAGTGCCGGCGGTGGTTCGATCGTGAACGTGTCGTCGGTCGATGGTCTTTCGGCGAAGAATGGGCTCGGCGCCTATGTGCCGACCAAGTGGGCGCTTCGTGGACTCACCCGGGTGGCCGCTCTCGAGCTGGGCCAGATGGGGATCCGCGTGAACGTGGTCTGTCCGGAAGCGGGTGGCCCCGGGATGCGTCGCGAGTTTACGCCGGAGAGCATCGACCCGATGGATACGCTCTCCTTCACGCATGATGCGATTCCGCATAATCAGATGCGCCCGGGTCTCGAGATCATCCGCGACATCGCGCGCATGATCCTCTTCCTCGCATCGGACGAGAGCCTTTCCTGCACGGGTGCGGATTATCCCGTCGACGCGGGCTGGACGGCGGGTCGGCGACTCAAATTCAATCCGGGCTACTCCGCTGAATGAGTTCGTGGGTTGGGGCGACCATCCTGCGCGCGCGCTGAAACCCATTTTGCCAGATATCCGGTCCCGGATGCGATTTTCGAGGATCCAGAGCCTTCGAGCAGCGCTCCCATCGGGTGGGCGGAGTAGTTCGCATAGTAGGGCTCGTGGAATGCGCCCGGGAAGAACTCGAGTGCCCAGTCGAGTTCGGGGTCATCGCCGGTCTGGAGCGAATCGACGAGGTCCAGAAATCCGCTCGGACGCAGGACGCGCCTGGTCTCGTCGAGGACGCTCTCGCGAACCGAGAGCGGCAACTCGTGGAAGAGGAAGATCGAGTAGACAGCGTCGAACCGCGCGTCGCCGAAGTCGAGGACAGCGGCATCCCCCTGAACACAATCGACTCGCTCGAAACTAGAAAGCTGCCGGCGGGCATGTCGCGTGCAGGCTGGCTCAGGTCGATGCAGGTGATCTTCGCTTTCGGGAAACAACGCGCCACGGCATGCGTCGCGCTCCCCGCCCCGGAATCGAGTTCCAGGAAATGGAGCCCGCGTCCATCGTGACCGCCGAAGTGGGCTCCGAGTGGCGGCAGAATCATCCGCCGCATCGCATCCGCCCCCCGCGAAAGAGCAGTTCGACCTGATGCTCGTAGAGATCGGCCGACTTTTTGCTCAGATAGCCATCGGTTTGGAAATGGAAATTGCGTTGGTAGTAGTCGGGCAGATCATCGAGCCAGCGCCGGGCGCCGCGCGAGAAGTGCTGCGACTCGCCCTGCCTACGGCGCTCCGTCACCGACGGGACGTCCATCAGGATGCGTAGCAGACGTTTGCCGTGTCCGAGGGGGTCGCGCGGGGTGAGGACCGAAAGCGGGGCCTCGCCGCGGCCGATGAGCGCCGCGTCCCGTTCGAGAAGTTCGCGCAGGCGCGTGAGGGTGATCTCGAGCGCGCCCTCGGGCGGCGGCTCAGGCATCTCCTCGCGTCGGGGCCGCGCCGCCAGGAGGAGCGGTACGCTCTCGGCCCGAAAGAGCGCGCAGCGCAGGGGTATGGGTCCCCATCGCGAGGGTCTCGGTCGGGTGACCGCTCATCCACCCGCGCGGATCGAAGACGCGCAGAGCCTTCGCCATCGATCGCGCCACCCGTGGAATGCGTAAGTCGGAAGGACTCGGGGGCATCGATTTGGCTTCGGTTGCGTGGCGTCCTGAACTCAGGGCAGCCTGAGGATCTCGGCGGTCTGGGCGGTGGTCGCGATGGGTCGGCCGACCTTCGCACATAATTCGACCGCTTCGCGCATCAGATCCTCGTTCGAGGGGCTGCGGTTCGGGGAGTAGAATTCTTCGACTCCGATGTGGAGATGACCGCCGCGTTCGAGCGCGAGTCGGGCGATCGGTGTTTCCATCAAGGCGCCACCCCAGACCGAGACCGACCACGGGAGGTTCGTTCCCTCGATCATATCGAGGTAGGCGAGGAGACCATACTCGGTGGGCATCAACCCGAAGGTGACACCCGGCTCGGTGGCCATCAGTCCATAGTCGCCTCCGAAATAGAATTTTAACATCGTGCCCGCCGGCAACCGGCCCGCGCGGTGATATGTGAGGGTCGTGCGGAGCGAGTTCGGTTCGTAGATGCCGAGCGCTGGTCCCATCTGCAAGCGCTCACAGAACGCGAAGGCATAACGACAATCGTCGTAGGACACGCCGTACACGCCACCCTCCGGAAGGCCGTCGGCGCCGGGAAGTCCGATATTGGTCGAGCCGGGATCGAAGGCGCACATGCGCAGCGAGAGATCCTGTGCGAGCAGTTCGACGTGTTCGAGTTTGCCCGCCATGTCCGCAGCGCCGGTGAGCGTCGGGTACCAGAGGGCGTCGGGGCGCGCCTCGAGGATCGGGTGCCACGCGAGCGCGTAATCGTCGGCGGCCTCGCGACCGCTCAGCTGGATGTCGCTGTTATGGGCGTGGACGATCGTCGCGCCGAGTTCGTAAGCCAGAAGCGCATCCTTCTCGATCTCCTCCGGTGTGTGCGGGGAGTTCGGGTTCTTCTCCTTCGAGGTCATGCCGTTGATGGCGGCTTCGAGGATGACGGGGGAATCGAAAACAGACATGCGGGGCTCTCTCCTGTGCGACCGCGCCCGGGGCGGTCGCTATCCGCGCGAGCGCCGAGCGTACCAGCGTGGCCGAGGAGGGGCCGCTCCCCGCGGGCATTCTCTCAAGTAGGGCCCCGACTCAGCCGATCACCGGAGGGCATTGCCGCGTCCACCTCCCGCGGCGACGGGGAAAGGCCCGCCACCATGTCGAAAGCCACGCGCTCCATCGCGAGCCTCGGGCTGCGCAGTCTTCTCATTGCAGCCCTCCTCGCGGCCACAGGCTGCGTCGGGGGCGCATGGAAGAAGACGCTCGAGGAAGATACCCCCGCGGCCTATTACCGATTCATGCGGGAGCACGGTGATTCGGAATTCTCCGGCGAGGCGCGCGAGCGACTCGATTTCCACAAGCTCCATCGCAGTCCGACAGTCACTGGTTTCGAGGTCTTTCGAAAGCGTTACCCGGAGAGCGACCTCATCGAGAAGCTCTATCCGGTGCTCCAGAAGCCCGCCTTCGAGGAGGCGCGGGCGCGGGGGACGGCGGCCGCCTATCGGGGATTCCTGGCGGGCTTCGCGCGCGGTGACTTCGCCGCCCGTGCGGAAGGCAACGCCGTCTTCATGGAGGCGACGGGTTTCGGAGGGGATCCGAGACAACTCGCCATTTTCGCCGAGCGTTATCCGCTGAGTGATTTTGCGCCCGAGGCCCGCCGAACCGTAGAGGCCGTCGCCGCACGACAGACCGGGCGCATCGATCGCATCGGGCTCGTGATGGATATCGCGGCCACGACCCCCGAAATCAAGCGGGTTCGCGACGCCCTCGTCGATCGGGTGATGAAGATGACCGAGCGGGTCGGCGTGGAGCTCGTAGCGATCCCCGATCGTCTCGATGCTTCGCAGGCGGATCGCTATCCCCAGGCTCGCCTCGAAGTGAGTCATATCGAACAACCCGTCGATCACCAGGTGAAGGCCGGTGAATTGGCGCGACCCGCCGTCTTGGGAGCCACGCGGGTCGTGTTGCGGGAGCGAGAGGGGGGCGCGGTGATCGCGGATCGCCGTTTCGAGATTCGCGTCGAGGACAAAGCCCATGTTTCGGGGACTTCGGTGCTCTTCTCGGCTGTTTCGCCGCGCTTCTGGGACGAGTTCTTCGTGCCGATTGCTCGCTGGCGCAACGATCGCACGGTGCGACCGCCGACCCTCCTCGATCGGCCGGTCGTCGATCTCGACGGATTCGGAGATCGTATCGTGGTGCTCTACGAATCGGGTCATTTCGACCTGATCGGCCTCTCGGATCCGCTCGAGCCGGTGAAGCTCGCGACATATTCGCGCTCCGAGAACTTCAAGAAATGGACCGGGATCCGAGCGATTGGCGAGCGCGTTGCGATCTACGGTGAAGAAGGCCTCGAACTCATCCGCTTCACCGCCAAGGGACCGGTGGTAGAGAAGGCATGGAACCGCGGGGAAATCGGCCGCGTGCTTTCTCTCGCTCCGCTCGGCGATTCGATCGTGCTCGTCGGCGCGAAGGGCATGCAGCTTCTCGATCCGGTGGAGGGCACGGTTCGTCGTGTGATGCGGCGCGTGCTCATGAGTGTGGCCGCTGTGGGCGACACCGTCGTCTTTGTCGACGGTGAGTCGATCTATCTCTCGAGCATGGCGTTGCTGGCGGAGAACCGCGTGATCGCACAGATGAAGCTGGGCAAGACCTTTGGACCGAATAATGTGCGCGCGCTCGACGATGCGGCGGTCGTGACCGGGCCCGGTGGGGCGTTGGTGATCGATCTCCGCAACCCGGGCCAGCCCAAGGCGGTCGCGAAGCTTTCGACGCGGGAGATCGGAAAGGTCGTGGACGCGACGCGTGTTCGAGGCCGGACCTTCCTGGTCGGTGAGCGCGGCTTGCAATTGCTGAATCGCAGACTCGATCGCGTCGAGGAGACGATCGATGTTGGCGAGCGCAATCGGGTGAGCGTGATGGGGCGCCACGTCGTGACCGCCGATGCCCAGGGGATCCAGGTCGTCGATGCGACACCCTGGTCGGAGAGTCCGCGGCCGGCAGCGGCGGGCCCACGGCCCGGCGCGCCCGCCAGGGGCTCCGGGGGGTTCTAGTCGACCCCGATATCCGGCGGCGCGAGGCCGTTGCGGACGAGCAGGACCTCGGGGCCCTCACGATGCAGCGGCATTCGGTGTCCCAGATACTGTCCGTTCTTGGCGTCGAACCAGAACGAGAAGCTCGGGAGGAGTCGGCTCGCCAGCCAGGCGACGACCTCCCCGAAGTCGGGTCTATATTCGATTTCGACGACGTCTCTCCCGTCGCGGCGAACCTTGTTGCCTCGGACCGCGATCATCTGGTGCAGCATCGGACCGGGGGCGCAGGTGGCGATCTGGAAACGCAGACTGTCGACCTCGTTCCGGACCAAGGGCATGAAGAGCAGCTGCATCGGGACGTTGACCACGCGGTCTTCGCCCGGGATGTAGACGTGTTGTCCGGCGGAAGAGGCCTGGTCCGCGGGGTAGCAGCTCACCCGTCCGATGCGGTGGTCGATGAAGAGCAGAGGAAATGAAATGCCCTCGGCGGTCGTTGCTTGAGAGCGTTCCTCGACGATTCGCAGGGCGATCTCGCCGGTCGCCGCTCCGGCGGCTTCGATCGGAGTGAGGATCGCCTGGGAGAGATTGGTTCCGCCACCCTCGATGACCATCGCGACCCGCATTCGCCGGAGGCCGCTCGCCTCGGCTTCGATTTCGAGAGAGGATTGGCCGACGATCTCTCCGCGCTCGTCGAAAGTGGTGGCGCCGATCGTTTCGAGCACGCGTGGCGCCAGCAGCATGACCATCGACTCGGCCCGGCTCGCGGCCGGGGCGAAGAACAACAGGCCAATCGATAAGACCGAGAGGGTACGACCGAGCGCGGTCGATCGTCGTTGATCGCGGATGGACCGATCCGCGTCGGCCGAGGGACGAGCGAATCGGTCGGGTTGGGGCGCGGGCATCGCGCGAGGATACCGAATGCGATCATCGAATGGATCGAGGTCCGTTCGGGGCCTTCCCCGGCCCTCCGCGCTTGCGTGCCCACCGGCCGAAGGTCCGGACTCGCGAACGAACAGGAAAAGACGCCTGGCCGCCTCTGACACCGCCCTCCGTCGCCGCGGCGGGCCGCGATCCGCCCTTCGATCGGTCCATGGATTCATCGGATCGTGCGGCCGCTCGTCGTCCATCAGGGGTATCGCTCGAGCAGGTAGGTGGCGAGCGCGCGCCGCTCTGCCCGCGGCAGGTGGACGACCGGCATCGGCGGGGTCGGCGTCTGGAAAAAGGTCACGAGCGAATCGATGTCGAAGCGCGAGGTGAGCGCGTCGAGTGGTTTGAGGGCGCTGCCGGTCTCCACCGGATCCGTCCGATGGCAGCTGGTGCAGGCATTGTCTTCAAAGAGGGTCTCGCCGCGCGCGACGAGGCGGGCTCGCTCCTCGGGGTCGAGCGAGGCCAGCGGATCCGCGGCGGGCTGGGTGGCCCCGGGCGGGGGGCGCAGGCGGCGCTCGACGTTGCCGCGGGCATCCTTGCCGATCCGCACGCGGTAGATCGCGCCGGCATAATCGTCGCTCACGTAGATCGATCCATCGGGACCCTCCGCGACATCGACCGGTCGGCCGATCACGTCCTCCTCGATTTCGAAACCCGTCAGAAAATCGCGTTCAGCGATCTGGCCTGCTTCGTCCCAATGGAGCGACACGACCTTGTAGCCGTCGAGGCGTGAGCGGTTCCAGGAACCGTGGAGGGCCACGAGCGCCGCCCCTCGAATCGCTTCCGGGGCGTCGGCGCTGCGGATGAAGGTCATGCCGAGAGGGGCGTTGTGGGCTCGGAAGGGGTGGACCGGGGGCGTCGATGTGGCGATGCGCCCCTCGTGTCCCTCGCCGAAATCGGGGTCTGGGCGGCGGTCACCGTTGGCGTAGGGCCAGCCGTAGAAGGCGCCCCGTTCGATCCGATTGAGTTCGCAGGGGGGGTCATCGTCGCCCAGCAAATCGCGTCCGTTGTCGGTCGCGTAGAACTCGTTCGTGCCAGGGCGCCAGTCGAAGCCGACGGAATTCCGGAGCCCGTATGCATAGATCTCCTCCCCGCTGCCGTCTGGCTCGTAGCGAAGGATGGCCGCCCTGCGAGCGTCCTCTTCCTCGCAGACATTGCAGCTCGACCCGACGTGGATGTACATCCCGCCGTCCGCGCCGAAGCGGAGGCTGTGGGACCAGTGGTTTCCACCCTGCGGGATTCCCTCGACGATGCGGATCACCTCACCCTCGACCGCGAGCGAGTCGGGACCCTTTTCCGAGTAGGCGATCCGTGCGATGGCCGAGCCCTCGCCGATGTAGAGGTGCCCTTCCCGAAAATCAAAGCCGTGGGGCCGGTCGAGGCCATCGAGCAGGACCCGGTGGCCATCGGAGCGGCCATCGCCGTCCCGGTCGCCGAGGACCAGTCGCAGCTGACCGGAGCGGGGTTGGCTGACGACCAGATCGCCGCCGGGGCTGAACCGCATGAAGCGGGCGTTCTCGATTCCCTCGGCGAAGAGGTCGACGCGCAGGCCCGGGAGGGTCCTGAAACGATCTCTCACCACCAGTTCCGTTGGGGCACCCACCCCGCGCCCGAGCATCGAGCCGAGCATCGGCCCCCGGATCACCATCCCCCTCGGCCACAGGAGGCTGCATGCAGCGATCCCGATTAGTCCCAGGAGCGCCGTGATAAGAATGACTCGCCGCATGCTGCCCCCTCGCAAGGGGGCGAGAATAACCTACGCGGAGCACGACACTCATCGGGGTTGCGCCGGCCGATCACGCTTCGGGGCCCGCACTCGTGGGTGATATCAGCGTTTTTCCCCGTAGGGACCTTGACGAAAGCCGTTGTCTGGCGGATACATAGGCGCTCTTAATGTCAGGCCGCAGCCGCCGGCACGTCCCGTCCCCGAACGGAGACCGAAGCATGGCGCCGGCGAGCGCGGCCCGAAGACAGGTATTCAGGATGCAGAAAATTCGAAGAGGCGACCTCGTTCAGGTCGTGAGCGGTGCCGGTGCGGCAAGCGCGACCCAGGGACGTGTGATCGCGGTGGATAGCGAAAAGGGACGCGTGCGGGTCGAAGGCGTTCGCCTCCAGAAAAGACATCTCCGCCCGGGGCGCAGTGGCGCACGTGAGGGCGGCATCGTGGAAACCGAGGGTTTTGTCGATACATCGAACGTGATGCTCGTCCATCCCGGAGACAACAAGCCCTCCCGCGTGCGGATCGAAGAGCGCGATGGGAAGCGTGTGCGTGTTTTCGCGCGCGGTGGCGAGCCGGTTCCGGATCCGGTCGGCGTCTAAATCTCGTTCCGGTCCCGCAAGGGCCGGAAAGAAGGAATTGAGTTCATGGCGAAGAGCAAGCGCGAACAGATCAAGCTCGAGTCGACGGCGGGAACGGGTCATTTCTACACGACCTCGAAGAACCGCACGAACACTCCGAACAAACTCGAGTTCATGAAATACGATCCCGTCGTGCGAAAGCACGTCCTCTACAAAGAGACGAAGCTCAAGTAGCGAAGGCGCCGCTCGCGCCGAATCGAGGTGGAGATTCGTTCTGGCTCCTCGGGCGGGGCTCGCTAACGTGTGGCGGCCACTTCGTAGGGTTCGAGGTGGTTTCGCTCGAAAAATGGATCACTCCAACGATCGAACGCGAATGGGTTCGGCACCGAATTGAAGTAACAGCAACGAGAGAGGGATTTCGAATGGCCTGGGTGATCACCCGAATGTGTCGAGACTGTGTGGATATGGCATGCGTGGAAGTGTGTCCCGTCGACTGCATCGTTCAGCACAAGAACAAGGCCGACGCCGCTGGCTACGAGAATCAGCTCTACATCGACCCCGAAGAGTGCATCAACTGCGGTGTGTGCGAGCCCGAATGTCCGTGGGAAGCGATTTTTGAGGACGAGCAGGTCCCGAGTGTCTTCGAACAGGATACGGCGATCAACGCTAAGATCGTCGAAGAACGAGACGACTTCGAAGTCCCCGAGCGAGCGGACGTGGAAGTGCCCAGCACGGACCAGATCGCCGCGAACAAAGAGAAATGGGGCTACGCTGGTTAGCGGGTTCGAACGCGCTCCGCGCGTCTGATCCGGGGCGGCAGAATGATGCGGAGGGCCAGCTTCCAGGAGCTGGCCCTTATATGCGTTCCCACCCCGGGATCAACCCTTCCGTGGCGGGGACGCGGAGGCGTTGAGACACTCGGTGTGCCGACGCCGGGACGGTCTCAGTGCTGCCCGGCCTGGTCGAAGGCCCGGGCCATGGTCTCGGTGGCGGTCAGGATCGCATCGTTGCTCGGGGGGGTGCCGAGCAGGGCGGTCCACAGCCGGAGTTGTTCGACGGCCTGATAGACGAGCATCCACTTGCCGCCGACGGCGCGGCCGCCGCGCGCCTCGCAGTCGATCAGGAGCTGTGTTCGCTCGGGGGCATAGACCACGTCGAGGACGATCATGCCTTCGCGGAGGGCGCCTTTCGGGACCGGGGATCTCATTTCGGAGAGGCCGACGCTCGTCGTGTTGACAACGATTTCCGGGTCGAGGCTGGGCAGGTCGTCGAGTGCACCGGCGGAAATCGCGCCGAGTTCGTCCACCAGCCGTTCGGCTCGCTCCTGCGTGCGATTCAGGACGAAGACCTCGCAGCCCCGATTCCGCAGCGCGTAGACCAGGGCACGTGCGGTTCCGCCGGCCCCGAGGACGACGGCGCGCTGGCCCGCGACGGGGGCGACGCGCTCGAGCGCGCGGATCGCACCGATCCAGTCCGTATTCGTTCCGACCAGCCGCTCGTCGACCCGTGTCACCGTGTTGATCGCGCCGATCGCGCGCCCCACCGGCTCGACCTCGTCGACGAGATCCATCATCGACTCCTTGTGCGGGATCGAAACCGCCCATTGCCGAAGTCCACGTTTACGAAATCCAGCGACTGCGCGCGCGAGCTCCTCGGGTGGGATATCGAAGGCCTCGTAATGGGCATCGAGTCCGAGCGCCCGGTAGGCCGCGTTGTGCATCGCGGGCGAACGCGTATGCCCGGCCGGATGGAGCACGACCCCGCATTCCAGGCTCGCCCTCGCCGTCGTCCGGGCAGAAGCGGCGGCGGTTTCGGCGTTCATGCGCCGGCGCGTTCGAATGCCGCCTGGAGATCCTGCCAGACGGCCCGGCGATTCTCGGGGGTGTATTTGCGGAGCAGATAGGCGGGGTGCAATGTCGGCATCAGGGGGATGCCCTGATATTCCTGCCAACTGCCCCGCAGTCGGGTGATCGCGACCTCCCGATCCAGGAGCAAGCTCGCGGCGGGTTTGCCCAGCGTCACGATGACCCGGGGCGCGACCGCACGGATCTGACCATCGAGGAAGGGGCGACACGCGCTCACTTCCGGAGGCAGCGGGTTTCGGTTTCGCGGGGGGCGGCACTTCACGATGTTGCAGATGTAGACATCGCGGCGGGGCAGGCCGATTCCCTTTTCGATCATCTGGGTGAGCAGCTCGCCGGCACGGCCCACGAAGGGCAGCCCCTGGCGGTCCTCGTGTTCGCCCGGCCCCTCACCGATGAACATGAGGCCGGCGTTCGCATGGCCGTCGCCAAAAACGATCTTCGAGCGTCCCTCGTGCAGCCCACAGCGCTGGCAGTCGCCGAGCTCCGTTCGGACCTCTTCGAGCGTGGGCCGATCCCCGTTCCACGAGATGGGGCCGCGGGTCCCGGGAACCATTGCCGCGACCCGTGTGACCGGGCTCCTGGGGCTCCTGGGGCTCCTGGGCGTAGTCGGAGCTGTCGGGGTGGCCGAGGGAAGGGCGGCTGCGGGCCCTTCCAGCCGCTCGAACTCGGTGACGTCTTCCTCGGCGAGTTCGCGCAGGAGCGCTGCCGCGGACGCGGCGATCGCGCTCGCCACGTCGACTAGTTCCCGTTCTTCGCCGGCGGCCATCCCGAACTAACCCGCGTCCGCAACGGGAAGCGGTGATGCCGGTTCACGCGCGTCGTCGCGTGCGCGCAGGAGACCGAAGGCGGCTTGCAGGTGCGCCCGATCGCCGTGTCGCGAGGGCGTGGGGTGCCGGGTGTCCGTTCCGTCCGGCCTCCCGGGCCGATGCTCCGGCGTGTGGAACGCCGACGACCCCTCGCGGGTCGCGGCCGCTTCGATCGTCCCGTGACGTTGTGCTTCGATACGCTCTTCGACCTCGAACTGGAAGCCGGCATCGTTGGCATCGTCGTGGCAGGTTCCGCAGACCTTGAGGATCACGCAGGAATCACATTTGTCGCCGAGGGAGAGGATGGTGCCGACGCGCCTTGCGCTCTCGCCGATATGCTCGCTCCCCGGCCCGTGGCACGACTCGCAGCCGACACGTGCGAGATCGGATTGGGCCGAGACGGGGGCACCGGGCGGAAATCCGCCGGGGCGGCCATACGCCGTCGTGTGACACTCCAGACAGCCTTCTTCGCCGGCCTGCCCCGTCTTTTCGAGGGTGGCGACCGAATGGCCGTGGGGGCTCGCCTGCCAGGTCTTGAATTCCGACTCGTGACAGACCTGACAGGCTTCGGAGCCGACATAGTCGGCTGAGGTGGGGAGGAGGTCTCGGCTGGGGCCGCCCCCTTCGAGAAGCTGGCTGCGCTCCTCGTTCGAGAGGGATGCGATCCGCTTGTGGGAGACCCGCGGATGGAAGCTGGTGAAGTCGAAGCCGAGGGAGTGGGTCGGGTTGTGACAGGTCGCACAGACCTGGGCGTAGTCGCGTTTCGAGTCCTCGCCCCTCGGAACGAAATCCGGGCTCAGGTGTGGCCCGCCTCGGCCGTGGCACGACTCGCAGCCGACGTTCTCGAGATGAGCGGGTCGCCGGCTGAAATCGTAACCGCCCCTCTCCTCGAAGCCGACGACGTGGCAGCCGATGCAATCCGTTCGTCGATCGGCGGCGTGGGCGACGAGCGTCTCGAAAGCGGTGGCGTGTTTGGTGTACTGCCAGGCCGCATGTTCCTGCTCGTGGCAGGCCCCGCAAGCATCGTTGCCGCTGAATCCCTTCGCTTCGAGCAACATCGGCGCGGGCGCACCCGCTGCGCGGGACGCGTGCAGGCGCAGCAATCCGCCGTCGCGCTGCCCGTTCCAGCCCTGACTGCGATGCCGCAGGCGTCCTTCGCTGTCGACCACGGCCACGACGGGGACGCCACCGGTCACGCCCCAGCGGTCCGTAGCCTTGCCACTCGGGTCGAGGAAGGGATCGAAGAAGTCGAGCCCGAGATCAGCGAGCGACTTGCGGAGCGCGCTGGGCGAGTTCTGGATCGAGACCGCGACCAGGCGCGGCCGTTGTTCCAGGGGGATCGAGTCCAGAATGCCCTTGATCGCTTCCAGCGCCCTGTGACAGTGCGGACAGGTGTGCAGGAAGAAGATCACGATGGCCGCGCGGCCCTGCAATTCTTTCGTCTCGAGCGATTGCCCGGTCGACATCGCGATCACGCCGAGTTCCGGGGCCTGGGGGTAGCCATAGAGCGCGCCCTTGCCATCCGCGACGGTGGCGGAGAGCCGCAGGCGGCTGCGCAATTCCTTGTCCGCGAAGGCACGCAGATCGCCGTCCTTTGGGAAGCCGGCGAAGCCGAAGGTCATGTAGCCGTCGGCGTCCACGCCGACCGCGGCGACCGCCGCGTTCAGCCGAAGCAACTGCGTAATCTTTCCGCCGCTATCGTCGATCACGGGGAAGTCGAGACCCCCGTCTTTTGCGAAACGGGAGAGCGTGGCTGCATTCGAGCCGACGCCGATCCCGACGACGCGAATATTATGGTCGAGGGCGTCGGGAACGAGCGCGTTGACCGCGGCGCTCACCGGCGCGGACTCATCGGCCTCGGGGTTGAAGAAGAAGAGCAGGACACGTGCCCCCAGCAGGCTGCTCATCGAGAGTCGAGTGCCCGCGATGGTCGTACCCTCGAAGGCCGGAACCGGACGCTCATTGGGATTCCGCGCGGCCTTCTCGCCCTTGGCTTTCAGCGCTCGAGCGCTCGTCGTCGACGATGCCTGAGGGCCGTGATCGTGGGTTTCACCAGTGGCGGTTCCGGGGCTGCTCTCTTTCGTGGTCTCCGCGCGGGTCGCGGCGCCGGGGGGGGGCGTCTCCTCGCCCGTGCAGGCGATCGCGCCAGAGATCAGAAAACACAGAAGGATCGGGATCGGGAGGCCTCGAATGCCTCGGGTCGGTTTCGACATGGCCGGCAGGTTAGCAGGAGCCGGCCCGGGCGGTCAGGACTCGTCCTGCTGTCTCACCTTGAGTTCTTCCACCATCGTCTTGAAACCGGTGTTGCCCGGCTCGAAGGTCAGCGCCATCTGGAGATGCTGGATCGCCCCCCCGAGGTTGCCCGACTTGAGCTCGGTCTCGGCTTTGGCGTGGAATTGACGACCCCGAGCGGTCGCCCCCCGGCACTCGGCTCTGCGCTGTTGCGCGTGGGCGCTCCTCGCCTCAGCGAGCTGGATGCGCCGTGCATCTCCCTCGGCTCGTTGGGCGTCATAGACCTTGCGCCGGCGGGTATCGCGCAGGACACAATAGGCTTCGGTGATGCGTTTCGAGATCTGGCCGCATTGCTCCTGCAGGTCTGCGGCGAGCTGGCGGTTGGCATCCGGGTGGAAGCTGCGTGAGGAGTCGTGAAAGGCCTTGCGGATCTCGCTGCTCGAGGCAGTGGAGCCGATATTCAACAACTGGTAGTAGTCGAGCTCGTCCATGATTCGAACGAGGGCGGAGATCTCCAGCGGGTCGATCGCAACGCGCATTCAGGTCTATTCCTCCTCGGCCTTCGGATCATCGACACCGGTCGAGAGATCCGGGGCCGAGTTGTCGAAGAATCCGTCGTCCTCGCCCGCGACCTCCGGCGCCTGGCAGCTCTGGCTGACGTTCTCTCCAGGTTGATCGGCATCCTGGGCCAGTCGAATCAGCTCGTCGTCGTCCATCAGTTCGATTTCCGAGGTGTCCTCGCCCGTGCCGAAGCCGAGTTCATCCGGCCGCCCGGTCGAGAGATCCTGGGTGCCGTCGCCAAAGGGCGAGTTCTCCTGCTCGGCGAGCTCGAGGGGGCCCTCCGGGCCCGCGGCCGCGATCGGTTCGATCTCGGCCGCGGGCTTGGGAATCACCGTGCCGACGCGCCCGGCGACGTCCTGTTCGATCAGCTCCTCGATCTGCTCGTTCGCGAGACCCGAGGAGAGGGTGATCTGGGTCGAGGCGGCCTGACCGGTGCCCTGACTCGAGGCGGTGACATTGACGATTCCATCGGCGTCGATCTCGAAGGTGACATCGATCTTGACATCGGCCCGCAGCCCCTTCTCGAAGCCCGAGAACTCGAATTGGCCGAGCAGCGCATCGTCCTCCGCCAGGCGGTGGTCGCCCTGGTAGACGCGGATCTGAACCGATTCCTGGTGGTCCTGGAATGTCGTGAATGTGCGAGTCTGTTCGATCGGGATCGGCGTATTCCGCTCGATCACGGGCTCGGTGAGGCCGCCCGCGACGCCGATGCGCAGATCGAGCGGGGTGACGTCCAGGAGCATCGAGTCCTGTGCCTCACCGACGAGCGAGGCCGCATGAATCGCAGCGCCCATCGAGACGACCTCGTCGGGATCGACGTCGATCCGTGGCTCCTGCTGGAAATAGTGGGTGACCGCCTCCCGGATGATGGGGAGTCGCGTCGGGCCGCCGACGAGGATCACGCCGTCGAGGTCTCGCACCGTTAGGTCCGATTGCTGAAGCGCTTCGTCGCAGACCTTGAAGGTCCGCATGACCAGATCCTGGGTCAGCGTAGAAAATTCGTCACGCGTGATGGTGCGCTCGAGCCCCATTGCTGCTCCGTCCTCGCCGACCAGCACCTCGTCGATGCGAACGAGGGCTTCCTCGTCCACCGAAAGCTGCTTCTTGGCGTTCTCCGCGGCCAGCCTGAGCCGCTCGAAGGCGTAGACATCGCTGCGCGGGTTGATCCCGTATTTGGCCACGAATTCATCGGCGAGCAGATCCATGACCCGATCGTCGAAGTCGTCACCCCCGAGGAAGGTGTCGCCACAGGTGGCGAGCACCTCGAAGATATCTTTGCCGATCTCGAGCACCGAGATGTCGAAGGTGCCGCCACCGAGGTCGTAGACCGCGACGCGCTGATTCAGACCCATGCCAAAGCCGTAGGCGAGGGCGGCGGCGGTCGGTTCGTTCAGGATGCGCAGGACCTCGAGGCCGGCGATGCGGCCGGCGTCCTTGGTCGCCTGGCGCTGGTTGTCGTTGAAATAGGCGGGCACCGTGATGACCGCCTTGGCGACCTTCTCGCCCGTGTGGCGCTCGGCGATCTGTTTCATCTCGCGTAGCACCATCGCGGAGATCTCGGGCAGCGAGAATGCTTCGTCGCGAATCTCGATGCGCACGCCGTGGTTCGCGGACTCGACGATCTCGAAGGCGTAGATGGCCTGGGCCTTCTTGACCTCCTCGGAAAAGTAGTAGCGGCCGATCAGACGTTTGGCGGAGCTCACGGTCTGGGCCGGGGCGTGGATCACCTGGGCCTTCGCAGAGTTTCCGACCTCGACGCTCCCGTCGTCGCGGAAATGCACGACGCTCGCGGAGGTCCGCTCGCCGAAGGCATTGTCGAGCACTTGGATCTCGCCGCTGCGCATGAGCGAGACACAGGTGTTGCTCGTTCCCAGATCGATACCAACGGCGATCTCTGTCATACCAAATACTCCTTGTCGTGCTCCGCCGCGCCCCCCGGTCGGACGAGCCGATCGGCCCGTGGCCCTCTGGCGCACGCTGCACGATCTCGCGATGCCCTTCGGGGGCGGTCCGCGAGCCGCCTCTACCTTCGGCGTATCGGTCGGGTCGCATTCGGACTGAACCGCTCGGGCCGGTTCCGATGGGTCTCTCGTTGGCCCCTGTGCTACCTCGCCCAGGATGGCTCTGGGAACCCGCCCGCGCGGGCCGGAGCAGGAGATGCGATGTCCGGTCACTCGAAATGGTCCACGATCAAGCGGAAGAAGGGCGCCCTCGACGCCAAGCGGGGAAAGATCTTCACCAAGTTGATCCGCGAGCTGCAGACCGCCGCTCGCATCGGGGGCGGGGATTCAGATTCCAACCCGCGCCTGCGTCTCGTCGTCGACAAGGCCAAGCAGGCCAATATGCCCAAGGACAACATCACCCGGGCGATCGCGAAGGGCACCGGGGGGATCGATGGGGACGCCTTTGAAGAGGCCGTGTACGAGGGCTACGGACCGGGCGGCACCGCGATCCTGATCGAGACCCTTTCGGACAACAAGAACCGGACGGTCGGCGACGTGCGACACTGCCTCACGAAGAATGGGGGCAATCTCGGAGCAACGGGTTGTGTCGCCTACCTGTTCGACAAACGGGGCATGATCCTCTTCGAGGGCGAGGGGATCGACGGCGACGCCGTTCTGGAGGCGGCTCTCGAGGCCGGGGCAGAGGATGTCGTGGAGGGAGAGTGCAGTTGTGAGGTCGTGACGGGCCCCACCGAGTTCCACGCGGTCCAGGAGGCGCTGGCGGCCGCGGGCTTCGAGCCCGCTTCGGCGGAGATGACGATGCAGCCCTCGACGACGGTGAAACTCGTCGGGAAGGAAGCGGAACAGATGCTCCGCTTGGCGGACGCGCTCGAAGACCTCGACGATGTGCAGAATTTCTACGCGAATTTCGATATCACAGAGGAAGATCTCGAGAGTTTCGTCGCATCATAAGATCGGAGAGTTCCGTTCGAGGAGCAGCGAGAAAGGCCGTGCGGCGACGGCGCCGGCAAGATGTGTGCGCCGTGGGTCTTTGTTCGGGGGGCGCGAAACGGCGAAGCCGCGAAGAGGTCGTGAGAAGAGGTCGAGGGAGAGGTCGAGATGCGGGTCCTGGGGGTGGATCCCGGTTCCAACGCGACGGGGTTCGGGTTGATCGTGCGAGAGGGTGGCCACGTTCGCCACCTGTGTCACGGCGTGCTGCGTCCGCCGAAGGGTGCCGAGCTCAGCGACCGACTGCATTTCCTGCACACCCGGCTGGCCGCGGTCCTGCGGGTGGAAAAACCCGAGGTCGCCGTCGTCGAACGCGTCTTTCTCGCCGCCAATCCCCGTTCGGCGCTCGTGCTCGGGCAGGCGCGGGGTGCGCTTCTGGCCAGCCTCGGCGAGGCCGGCGTTCGGGTCGCGGAGATCGCCGCCCGCGAAGCCAAGAAGGCGATCACGGGCAGCGGTGCAGCGGACAAGGTCCAGATGCAGACGATGGTGACGCGCCTGCTGAAGCTCGATGAATCCCCCCCGGCCGATGCCGCGGATGCCCTCGCGCTCGCCCTCAGCTATGCGCATTCGGGCGCTCTGGCGGGTCTGCCCAGCCGCGGACGGGGCCGCAACAACCGGCGTGCGATGACGGAAATCGTGACGGGGAGAACGCGATGATCGCCTGGCTCGAAGGCAACCTGAGGGAGAAGGCGCCGACGCGGATCGTGCTCGATGTGCGCGGCGTCGGATACGAGCTCCTCGTCCCGCTCTCGACCTTCGAAGGGCTGCCGGATCTCGGCAAGACGGTCTCGCTGCTGGTTCACACCGCGGTCCGAGAGGACGCGATCCAGCTCTTCGGGTTTGCGACATCGCTCGAAAAGGAGCTCTTTCATCTCCTGCTCAAGGCGAACCGGGTCGGTCCGAAACTCGCGCAATCGATCCTTTCGGGCATGGAGCCCCACCGCCTCTTGCGTCTGCTGCGAGACGCGGATGTGAAGGGGCTTCGCAAGGCGCCCGGGGTCGGCCCCAAGATGGCCGAGCGAATCGCGGTGGAGTTGCGCGAGGCCGCGGAGGCGTTGGCGGGACGCGTGGGGGCGGACGGAGCCTCCGGAAGCCCGACGCTCTTTGATCGGGTCGAGCCGGACGAGGAACTCATGTCGGCGCTGATCAACCTCGGCTATTCCCGCAGCCAGGCCGAACGCGTCGTCGAATCTGCACTGGCCGAAGCGGAACCCGGGGCTGCGCTCGAGGACCTGATCCGGCTCGCGCTGCGTCATCTGGCGCCGTGAAACCGGATTGAGCGAGGGCGAAGGAGGGGCAATGGAGGAGCGAGGCGAGCTCAGTCAGGGGCAGCTGTCCGAGGAACGCAGCGCCGAGGAGACGCTACGGCCCCAGAACCTGGATGAAATGATCGGGCAACCGCGGCTGCGGGAGAACCTGAGCGTCTTCGTCCAGGCGGCTCGGTCGCGCGACGAACCCCTCGATCACGTGCTCTTTCACGGTCCACCCGGTCTCGGGAAGACCTCGCTCGCGCGCATCGTCGCCACCGAACTCGAAGCGCAATTTCGCGCGACCAGCGGCCCAGCGATCGAGCGGCCCGGCGATCTGGCCGCACTGCTCTCGAATCTCGAGGCCGGCGACGTGCTCTTCATCGACGAGATCCATCGCCTCTCTCCTTCGGTCGAGGAGATTCTCTATCCGGCGATGGAGGATTTTCAACTCGATCTGATGATCGGGGAGGGCCCCACGGCGCGATCGATCCGCTTCGATCTGCCGCGCTTCACGTTGGTCGGAGCGACCACGCGAGCGGGGTTGCTGACCTCGCCGCTGCGGGATCGCTTCGGCTGGTCGGCGCGGCTCGAGTATTATCCGGTGGAGGATCTCGAGCAGATCGTGCTGCGTTCGGGGGGGCTGCTCGGCGTCGATGTCGAGCCGAAGGCGGCCCACGAGATCGCGCGTCGCGCCCGGGGGACCCCGCGGATCGCGAACCGATTGCTGCGTCGGGTGCGCGATTTTTCGGTGGTTCGCGACGGAGACGCGCGGCGCGTCCTGTTGGACACGGCTCGCTTTGCGCTGGGTCGGCTCGACGTCGACGAAGCCGGCTTCGACGGACTCGATCGGTCCTTTCTGACGGCCCTCGTCGAGAAATTTGCCGGGGGGCCGGTTGGGCTGGATACCCTGGCCGCGGCGGTCGGAGAAGACAAGGGGACGCTGGAGGATGTCGTCGAACCCTTCCTGATTCATTGCGGTTTCTTGACGCGGACGCCGCGTGGACGCGTCGCGACCGAGCGCGCCTTCGCGCATCTCGGCATCCCCGTTGCGCGGGTCTGAGTTCGGCCTCAGTCCTGCTCGCCGGAGGCCATGCGGGGTCGCGTCCCCGGTAGATTCCCGAGGTTTTCGAAGACGACCAGCGGAAGCGCCGGGTCGCGATCGTTGAAGGCGATGATCTCGTCGAGCCCGTCGCCGTCGAGGTCGGCGACGCGGCTCTCGCCCCCGGGCAGGGGGACGGGTTGGCGCGCGATCGCTGAACCGAAGATGGGTTCGTTCGGGACCCTGGAACCCATCCGGAAGGCGATCTCGTCCTTGCCCCGCGCCACGAAGAAATCCTTGACCCCGTCTCCGTTCCAGTCCCCGAGGCTCGGAACGAGTCCGGTCACGCTGTTTTTCCCGAAGTTCAGACGGAAGGAAAAATCGTCCTCGAAGATCGTGTGCGTCCCGCCCGGCGCCCCGGGGTCGAGCCGGAGGACGCGCACGCGGGTCTCGGCTCGTCGCGTCAAGAGGAAGCGGACGATCTGCAGAATCCCGAACTCGAGGCTCGTTTCGAGGATCTCGTCCCGGCCGTCTCCATCGACGTCGACGAAAGAAAAACTCGAGACCCCCCCGTCGAACGTTCGCTCGGCATCCGGGGTTTCGTCCACCGAGACCCCGGTACCGGAATTCAGATGGATCCGAGTCGTCGAGCGACCGTCCATCAGCCCGCCGCCGATCGTGCTCAGGAGTAGATCGGCGCGCGTATCGCCATCGATGTCGCGCGCGAAATAGTTGTTGCCCGTCGCTTCGTGGGAGCGTTCGGTCTCCTCGTCGAAGGGAATGAGCTCGAGCTGACGGCTCGGGGCCCTCGGGAGACCTTCGGGTCCCGTGTGATAGATCGAGATATTCCAGCGGGAGAGAGCGAAGAGGTCGATTCGACCATCGCCGTTGTCATCCGCCCGCGCCAGCGTCGGCCACTTCACCTCCTGGATCATCCATTTCCAGACGGTGCTCGGGATCTCCGGCATATAGGTCCGGTACTGCGCATAGACGGGGAGATCGACCGTTCGCAGCGAATCCGATTGCAGGTCGACCAGCCAGGCGCCGCGCAGCGCCGGGACGAGCGCCGTGGGGGGGCCGAGGTCGTCCCAATCGTCGACGACCGGAATGCGGGAGATCTCCCAGGGACGGTAGGGGAGAGGCAGGCCACCGGGAATCTCGATCCGCTTCGGCGGATCGGAGCCGCCGAGTGCTTCGATGCGGATCCCCGCGGCACTGACGAGGAAGAGCTGCGGGCCGCTGCGCCCAGGCATGCCGGCCACGTCGACCACGACGGTCTCGTCCGGCAGCGTACGCTCGATGATGCGGGGGTCGCCCGGCGTCAGCGCCGAGCCGCAGGGCATCCAGGTCAGACGTTTTTCCTGGTTAGGGGGACCGCCGACGGTGCTGAGGACCAGCAGATCGCTGGCAGCCCGCGCGCAGCGGCTGACGCGCAGCGGCCAGACCTGGCGGATGAGTCCCCGGATCTCGTGGGACCGGACTGCGAAGGGGATGGGGGCCTTGGCCCCGGCGGGCGCCGAGAGCGCACAAAACGCCAGGCAGGCGACGCAGAACGCGTGCAGAAGGGGGGCCCGAAGGCTTTCGGACGGTCGCATGGGAAAGATCGGGACCACGCTCGGGATCATAAGCGAGCCTCGCCCGATGCCGCCGGCTCAAACGCGGTCGAGGCTCAGATCGAACTCCCGGTCGACCGATAGAGCGGTCGGGGAGATTGCTTCGGCGGGCCGGGTGGTTCGCTGGGGGACCCCTCCGATCGACGAGACCCGAAAGCGGGTCTTGATCGCCACCGTGTGAGTTCATCGCGTGCGAATTCTCGCCAGAGTCCTGTCCTTCCCCATCGCCGTCCTGCTCCTCGCCTTTGGCGCCTTTGCGGTGGCCGCCAGCTACGCTGGGGAAGCGGAATTCACCGATCAGGCTCGGCGCCAGCTCCAAGACCTCACGCGTTGGGGGATCGATCGGGGTGTCGGCATTCCGCGGGATTTCGCCGTCAGCCTCGAAGAAGCCCTGGCCGGGACCCTTCTGCGCTTCGTGCTCCTACCGGGTGGTCTGGCTCTGCTCGGATTCGCCATCGGCCTGATCGGTGGCGCGGGGTTCGACCTTTCGGAGACCTCCGCCGAGATGGGCGAGGGCGCGGACGAGAAGCCGACGCGCTCGCTTCAGCGCGTCGCGAAGAAGATCGTCAAGCAGGCGAATGCGCTCAAGAAGCAGGGCGAGCTGCTCGAGGCCGCGGATCTGCTCTGGAATAATGATCTGCTCGACGAAGCGGCAAAAATCTACATTGGAGCCGGTGAGTTCATCCGCGCTGCCGAGATCAGGCACGACCAGAATCGCTTCCTCGAATCCGCGGAGCTTCATCTCGAGGGCGAAAATTTCGAGGCTGCGGGGTCGATCTTTGGCCAGCAGGGAGAATGGTCCAGCGCCGCCGAATGCTATTTGAAATGCAGTCACAAGAGCGTGGCCGCGGAGATGTTCGAGAAGGCGGGACAGTTCCGCGAGGCGGCGGAATGCTATTGCGAGACCGATTTCATGCGCCATGCCGCCGCCATGTATGTGAAGTGCAAGGACTGGCGGCTTGCGGCCGAATGTCTCGAGACCGTGTTCGTCGAGGAGGGCGGGAATTCGGGTGTCGACCCCAAGAGGGCCGCCGAGATGTCGAAGCTCGTTCGACAAGCGGGCAAGCTCTTCTTGAAATGTGAGGACCTGGCGAAGGCGCGTCAGATTTTCGAGCGTGGCGGATGTGCGCTCGAGGCGGGTGAGGTGTGCGCGCTGCTCGGAGATCACGAATCTGCGGCGCAGCACTTCCGGTTGGCCGGCGAGGTCGAGCGGGCGGCAGAATCCTTGCGGGGGGCGGGCCAGGAGGCCGATGCGGCGCGCATGCTCGGGCAGCACCTGCGCGATTCGGGAGATCGTGTTCGTGCGGCGGCGCTGCTCGAGGAAGCGGGCGACCACCTCGATGCGGGTGATCTCTACCGGAGCCTCGAAGAATTCCAGAAAGCGGCGGAGTGCTACGAGGCCCAGAACGGATTCGCTCAGGCCGCCGAAATGTTTCAGCTCGCGGGGGACCGCGCGCGCGCGGGGAACGCCTTCGAACGCGCGGGGCGTTTCACCGAAGCCGCCGAATGTCTGGCGCTTGCTGGCAACACGGCGCGCGAGGCGGAACTCCTCGAGAAGGCGGGCGATTTCCTGCGCGCGGGCGAGATCTTCCACGGTGAGGGCCTCGACGACGAGGCGATTTCGGTGCTCCAGAAGGTGCCGGCGGAAGACGAGGACTTCGCTCGCGCGGCGGCCATCCTCGGCGACATCTTCGCGTCACGCGGGCAGCTCTCGCTCGCGGTCACGAAGCTGCAGCAGGCAGTCCTCGATGCCGAATTGACCCGTGGCAGTGTCGATGGGCACTACAAGCTGGCCGCGATCTATCAGGAGGATGGCAAGTTTCGGGAAGCCGTCGAAATCTTCGAGAAGGTGATGGCCTTCGATTATCACTATCGCGACGTCGAGGTGCGGCTCGCCGAGGTACGCGCGCGGGTCGGGGAGGATGAGCCCCTCGCGCTGTCGACCGACGGGAATGAAGCCGGCGGCGGCGCGGGACGACCCGGTGCCCCCTCCGAAGAGGATCGTTACCAGATCGTCGGTGAACTCGGGCGCGGTGGCATGGGCATCGTCTACAAGGCCCAGGATACGGTTCTCGACCGGTTGGTCGCTTTCAAGGTGTTGCCCCAGGCGCTGACCGAGAACCCCCAGGCGATCAGCAATTTCATGCGCGAGGCGCAGGCCGCGGCCAAGCTCAACCATCCGAATATCGTCACCGTCTACGACACCGGTGAACAGCAGGGTCGATTTTATATCGCGATGGAATACGTCGAGGGGACGACACTCAAGGAAATCTTGCGGCGGCGCGGCGCGATCTCGCCCTCGGGCATCTTACACGTGCTCATGCAGATCAGCGAGGCGCTCGCCTACGCCCACGAGAAGAAGGTCGTGCACCGCGACATCAAGCCGGCGAACGCGATGTGGACGCGAGACAAGAAAGTCAAATTGATGGATTTTGGTCTCGCCAAGGTCGTCGAAGAAGCGCGCAACCACACCACCGTCGTGGCGGGGACGCCCTACTATATGAGCCCGGAGCAGACGCTCGGCAAGAATATCGATCATCGGACCGACATTTATTCGCTGGGCGTTGCGGTCTTCGAGATGGCGACCGGGACCGTTCCCTTCAAGGAAGGCAATATCCCCTACCACCATGTTCACACGGCACCCCCTAAAATCCAGGATCTGCGAGAAGACCTGCCGTCGACGCTGTCGCACATCGTGGAACGATGTCTCGAGAAGGATCCGACGAATCGATTTCAATCGACGCGAGAGATCCTGGCCGAGGTTCGCGACAGCCTCGCGAGTTCCGTGGGAACGGATCGCACCGATTCGTGACGCGCATGCGCCTCGGTGGCGCGATGACCCTCCCCGGCGCCCACGCTACCCTGGCTCCCCTCCATTCCGTCCAAGCCGGCGGGTTCTTTCGGAAGCGTGACCGGCCCCGGTCGCACGTCCTTCGATCGCTGGAGGTGAGGTGAAACAATCGACGATCGCACGGCCGATCGAGTGGGACGGACTCGGTCTCCATTCGGGCATTCCGGTTCGTGTCGAGATGAGCCCCTCGGCGGCGAATTCGGGAATCGTCTTCGTTCGGGCGGGCGAGGTCGCGGGAGCCGATGTGGAGATCCCAGCCCTCCACGGCTCGCTCTACTCGGGTTCTCGGGCGACGACGCTCGCGGCGAATGCAGGTGGCGCCCGCGAGGCACGGATCGCGACGGTCGAACACCTGCTCGCGACGCTCTACAGCCTCGAAATCGACAACCTGCGCGTTCGTGTCGACGGACCGGAGTTGCCGGCCATGGACGGAAGTGCGAGACCGCTCGTCGATCGGGTGAACGCGGCTGGCCGCGAGCATCTGCCCGCCGATCGTGGCGCCGTCACGATTTTTGAGTCGGTCGAAATTCAAGAGAGTGGGTGCTGGATTCGAGCGGAGCCGGCGGATCGTCTGCAGTTGACCTATTCGATCGACTTTGATCATCCGATGATCGGATGCCAGACCCTCGCGTTACGCGATTTCGATCGCGCCTGTTTCGCGCGCGAGCTGGCGAGTGCGCGGACCTTCGGATTCCTTCACGAGTGGGAGGCGCTTCGAAGCGCGGGCCTCGCGCGCGGGGGAAGCCTCGAGAATACCGTTGTGCTGGATGACGAGGGGGTCTTGAACGAGGATGGGCTTCGTTTTCCGGACGAGTTCGTTCGTCACAAGGTCGTCGACCTGATCGGAGACCTCGCCCTCCTGGGAGCCCCCCTTCGCGCACACGTGTCCGTCGAGGGTGGCGGGCACGCCCTTCACCATCGTCTGGTGCGTGCGATTGCGGAGTTGGCGACGCCCGCCCACTCCGGGTAATCCTCGACTTCGCGCGCGAGCGCGGCGGTTCGTGTCGGGTCGGTGAACTGGAGCCCGACGCCGGGGGGCCGAGTGCTCCCATCCGGCTCTTTCCGCGCAGCGTGGTACCAGGTGACGCGGTATTCGAGTTCGTGGAGTGTGTTGCCGCCGAGAATCCGAAAGCGGACCTTGACGATGTCGCCGCGCGCCATCGGGAGCTCGGTCTCGAGGAACATGCCTCCGGCCCCGAGCGTGGCCGCATAGTCGCAGTGGATGCTGCCCCGCGCCAGATCATCGACGAGGATCCGCACAGTCATGCCCCTGTGTTCACGCGTATTTTTGGGGTGCGTCGCGCGATGATCGCTTCTCCTTTCGCCTCTAGTGGCTTCTTTCGAGCCGTTCGCAGAGTAGATTCGTGATGTGCGCCAGCAATCTTCGTGCGGGCTCGGAAGTCGAGGCCAGGGTTCCGATTCTGGCCCCTTCGAAGGCGGCGCTTTCGGAGTCCGCGCTCTCGAGTACGAGCAGCGCGCGAAGTACACATCGAAGGTCACCGCCGTGGCGATCGACGGACCGGGCCGCCGCCATCGCCCGCAGGTCGTCGCCCCAGGCCTGGTGGTCCAATGCCTCGATCTCGCGGAGCGTCGTCTCCTCGACGCTTCGCCGAATCTTGCGTCGGGTCCAACGTCCCAGAGATTCCTCGAGTTCGGTTCGGAACTGAGATTCGTGACCGGTGCCGCCCGGGTCGAGGGACAGAGCCACCAACGTGGAGAAGAGTGTCGCGCGTTCGCCGGTCTCGAGACGGGCGAGGCCTGGCGCGCAGAGTTCGTCCTCGATCGATCCGATCTGACGGATCGCGTCGGCGATCTGCGGATCTTCGTCATCGGGTCGACCGGCACCAGAGCCCGCGAGGACAGCCGAGAGTTCTTCCCTCATCTGATGTGCCAGGCGACGCAGCCTCTCCGCCTCGGGGTCCACCATCTGCGGACCGGCGTCGATCGGGAATCGCAGCGTGGTCGGTGCGGACGCTTCTTCTTGTGGGGAGGCCAGACCGAGCGCGCGAAGTACGGTGATGGCTCCGTCCTCGACCTCTGATTCTCCGCGTTCTTTCGCGATCTGGCCGATCGCGCGAAGGGAGTCTGCGGTCGTGGGGGAGGATGCGAGAATTTCCCGATGCAGTGCGAGGGATTCACGCCAGCGCTCTGGTGCGTGCAGGAGCAGGCGTGCCAGCGACGCTCGGGCGACGCCCATCTCCGGTTGCAGCGCGAGGGCGGATTGGTAGGCGGCCACGGCTTGATCGAAATCCTCCAGGGGTCCGGACAGGAGGCGACCGCGTTCGAGGTAGATATGGGCGAGGGCGCGGCGCTCACGATTCGGGTGGGCTTCGATGAAATTCTTGAGCACCGCATCCGCCTCGACCCAATCGCCGGCCATGCGCGCCAGTCGGGACTCACAGAGTGCCGCATCGCTCGCGCTCGGGTCCCACCGCGCGGTTTCGCGATAGTGTTCTCGCGCTTCCTCGGTCTCTCCCGCGATCTCGGCCAGGCGTGCCGCACGCAGTGAGATCTGCGCCGACAGGGAACTCGGCTCGATCGAATCGAGCGCGCGGGCGCATAGCGTTCGGACATCGGAGTCCGGCCCGCGTTCCCCCATCAGATCGCAGAGCAGAACCCACGCCGAGGAAAACCGTGGATCCACCTCGGTCGCGCATTCGAGCTGCTCGATCGCCCGATCCGTATCCTCCAGCGCGAGGGCGTGTTCGGCTGCTCGGAAGTGAGTGAGTGCGCGCGTCTCGGCCGCGCCGGGGGCCTCCGACCATCGTTCGAGTGCTGCGAGTGCTTCCTCCGGGCGAGCGGCACGTTCGTGCACACGGACCACGCCTTCGTGGGCGTTCTGGAGGGACGGGTCGGCCTCGATGGCTTCCTCATAGCGGGCCCATGCCACGTCGAGGTGATTCTCGGCCTCGAGTCCACGCGCGATGATCGCCAGGTGCTGGGCGCGATCCCGGTTCTCGCCTGGGAGGTCGATGCGGCGTTCGAGGGCCACACGCGCGGCACAGAAGTCGCCGTCCTCGAAATGGGCGAACCCGACGCATTCGAGGGCTTCGGGCTGATCCGCGTCGATTTCGAGGGCGATCTCGAAAAGGCCGCGACTCGCGTCGCGACGGCCGAGTTCCCGGGCGGCGCAGCCGCCGAGCACTGCGACTTCGAGACGCTCCGCGTCGTCGATCGGCTCGGCGCGGGCGAGGTCGAGGGATCGCTGCGCCGCGCGTTCGGTTTCCTCGAGTCTTTCCAATCGATGGGCGACACGCGTGAGCGCGACATGCGCGCCGAGGGCGGCTGGGTCGAGTTCGATCGCGCGCAGGAGCAGGCGATGCGAGCGGTCTATATCGAGACCCATCGCGCAGGCAGCGGCTTTCGTACAATGGTCCGCGGCCGCGTCGGGCGAGGCGTGATCCGCGGCGCGTTCGAAGGCGGTCGCGGCTTGCTCGCAATGTCCGGCGTCCCGCGCGAGGTGGGCGAGCAGTGCCCAGGCGGCGTCGGACTCCGGCGCCACAGCGGTCGCTCGTTCGCTGCGGATGAGTGCCGTCTCCGAATCCCCTCGCGCGACGAGCGCCCGGGCGACTTCGAGATGATCGCTGACGCCGGCCTCGGAATCGCTCCGGTCGCACCAGTGGCCCAGACATTCGCAGAACGATTCCATGTCTCCGACCGTTTCGAATAGGCGGGCCAGTCGCAGCTCGTCCGGCGCACTGAGATGTTCGAGTTCGGCAGCCGCGCGGTAGGCCTCGATCGCATCGCCAGGATGCTCGCAAGCGTCGATCGACAGCGTCGCGACTCGTAGCCAGATCTCTCGCCGGCGCGATCGGGTCTCGCACTCGTCTGCGAGGATCTCGAGTTCGCGGCGATAGAGGGCAATGCTATTGACGGATTCGCAACAGGCTTCCTTCACCAGGATCAGCGATCGCAGCGCCTCGAGATCGTTGGCATCGAGATCAAGTGCGAGCTGATAGCCGCGGGCGGCGCGTTCCCCGGCGCCGAGGCGATGCCAGTAGACATCGCCGAGCCGTCGCGCGAGGGCCGCGCGCTGTGCGGGCTCGAGAAGATCATCGAGGCCGTATTCCGCCTCGATGGCATCGGCGAGTCCCTGCCAATCCCGGAGTCGCTCGCTACAACGTCGCCGCCCGCGGACCGCATCGAGGATCTGCTCGGGATCGCTCTCTGCAGCACGATAGGCGTCGCGTGCCCCCCGCAAGTCCAGCAGCCTTTCCTCTCGGATCTGAGCCAATTCGAGCCAGGCTGCCCCGTCGTCATCGCGGCGCTCGACAGACGCGACCAGTTCGCTTGCGAGCTCCGGAAGTCGCCCGGTGCGCCGCAGGAGCTTGCGGAGTCGCTCGCCGAGTACGGGATCAAATTCGCCGTCGGTACGGCAGAGCACGCGGAGATGTCCGAGTGCGCGCTCGCTGTCGCCCATCAGGGTGTCGTAGGTCCGCGCGAGTTCCTCACGCAGGGTACGCTTGAATTCGCGGGGGGTCGTGTCCTTCAGAACCGGGTCGTTCTCGATGATTGCGAGTTCACGCTCGGCGACGTGGACCCATTGATCGTGGCGGCCGCTCGCCCGGAGGGCAGCGTCGAGGGCTCCGAGGGCAGCGATTTCGCCCTGCGGATCGTGACGGCTCGTCTCGACGTTGGCGACGAGATGGGGGATCGCTCTTTCGGGCTTTGCGAGGGTCGTACAGAAGAGTGCTGAGACCGCTTTGCGAAGCTCGAAGCATTTGTCGTCGTCGAGGAGTTCGATGCGCGCTTCGAGAATTTCGGCGCGCTCGGGCGTGCGCCCCATGAGGTCGTAGAGCCGATCGAGTTCTCGGAGGATCTCCGCCTTGTCATCGCTTCGCTCGAGCGCTTCGCGATAGGCATGGATCGCGCGGCCCGGAGCGTGGAGATCGCGCTCGAGCAGCCGCGCTCGCTGTAGGTGAAGCCGGCAGCGTTCCGCATCGTCGGTTCGGCGATCGAGTTCGTCGTCGAGGGCGCGAAGGGCTGCTTCGAAGCGGCCCGCTCGGCGATGCACCTCGGCAAGACGCGCGTAGAGTTCGGGATCCTGCGGTCTTTCCTCCAGCATGCGTGCGAGCCAGGGCAGGGACGCATCCGGATTGATCCTCGACCAGGCGATCTCGGACGCTTCTTCGAAGAGTTCGTAGCGGTCCGCGTTCTGCTTCTCCATCGCTTCGACGAAGAGACAGTCGAGCACCGCCGGCCACCGTTCTAGACGCTCGAGCAGCAAGCGCAGGGAGGTCCTGGCGCTCTTCCGACTCCGGTCGAACGAGATCGATTCGCGAAGGCTCAGCACCGCCTGGTCGGGGCGATCGAGTTCATTTGCGAAGAGATCGGCGCGGCGTTCGAGGATCTCTGCGCGCTCGTGGTTCGGGAGCGAGGTGCCGAGTGAACGATCGAGCAGCGAGAGAAGCCGCTCATTGTCGTGGCTTTGCTCGGTGAGCTCGACGGCGCGGTTGAACGCGTCGCGATGTTGCGGAAGGGAATCGAGGATCCACTCGAGGTGCACCAATGCCTGTTCGGGTTCATTGCGCCTCTCGGCGTGAAGGCGGGCCAGTCGCAGGCGCAGGTCGATGTTCTCGTCCTCACGGGCGAGGGATAGATGTTTTTCGAGGAGCTCGGTGAGTGGCTCGATCTCGTCGACGCGCTCGTAGATCTCGATCAGCGTCGTCTCGATCTCGTGATCGTTCGGGGACTCGGCGAGTGCTGCGCGATAGGCGATCGCCGCTTCGTCGAAGTGGCCGAGTGCGTATTCACTCTCGCCGAGCCGAAGCCACCAGACCAGCTCGCCGTGTCCTTCGCCCGGGCTGGCGAGGACGGCGCGCGCGAGATCGCGTGCCGCCTCGTGTGCGTCGCCGCGACCGTAGAGTTCAGCCAGTGGATCGGCGACCTGGGGAATCGGGCCGAGGCGCTCGAGAGCGTGTTCGAGGAGGGGTCGCGCTCGCTCGTCGTCGTTCAGTGGGCCGCAGAGGAGGCTAGCGAGTCGCAGTCGAATCTCCGTCGCCTCGGGGCCATCCGATTCTTCGACGCTGGCCAGGCGCGCTTCGAGGATCTTCGCGGTCTCGTCGTGGCGATCTTCGCTCGAAAAATGCATCGCGAGCACTTCGGCCGCCTCTGCATGGCCCGGGTCGAGTTCGAGAACACGCTGGTAGTGTTCGTAGGCCTCGCCGACCTCGCTTCCCTCAGGCCGTCGGTCCTCGTCGAGGCAGAGTCGTGCGGCCCCGACGCGCAGCATGAATTCACGTTCGGGCGAGGCCACGCAATCGAGCTCAGCCTTGACGACGCGCAGCCAGTCGGCGGGGCGATCGAGCTTCTGGGCGTAGATCTCCTCGAGTTGCTGCCAGACGTCGACGCGATTGCTTTCGAGTTGGGCAACGATCTCGAGCTGCTCGGCACAGCCTGCGAAATCGCTGAGGCGATCGCGGCAGAGCGCGGCCAGCCCTTCGCGCAGCGTCGCCTCCTCCTCCTCGGGGAGCGCTTCTGCGCGCGTGTTCAGCCGCTCCCGCAGCCGCTCCCATTGAGACGTGAACTCGAGCAGTGCCTCCAAACGTTCCCCTGCGCGTTCGGCTGCTTCCGAACCGTTGTAGAGGGTGAGGATCTCTTCGTAGAGATCACAGGCCTCGAGCGGCTCTTCCAGCCCCTCCTCCATGAGTGCGGCGCGCTCGAGCTGTATTTTCGCCCTGCACGCTTCGTCGGGTTCCCAGCCCGCTCGCTGCTCGAGGAGTTCGCAGAGGCCCGCGGCGTCGTCCCCGCTGCGAAGCGCTCGCTCGTAGAGGTCGATGATCTCGTTGCTCTCGGGGTGACACTCGTGGAGCGCGGCCAAGATTTCGGCGGCCTCTTCGCAATGACCGAGTGAGTCGAGCAGGATCGTCGCCCGCTGTGTGTCGAGTTCGAAGGCCTCTGGCGAATTGCCCCCGACGCGCTGCCGGCGGGTCGCGAGGAGATGCGCCAGCTCCGAATAGCGCCCCACCGATTCGAGCAACGACTCGAGTTCGTGGAATGCCTCGGCTGGGCCATCGGGCAGGTCGACGAGTCGCCATTTAACGACGATGGCCGCGTCGATATCTCCGAGCGGGTCCTGCAACGTCGAAGCGAGTTCTTCGAGCAGGTCGGGTTGTTCGTCAGGCGGGAGCAGATCGGTCAGCTGGCGGAGCGCGCGGACGAGATCCTGAGGACGCTTGAGGCGTCGATAGACGTCGCAAAGTGAGGTCAGGACGTTTTGCGGATCGGCGTGGGATTCCAGCGCGAGCTCGAGTGCAGTCCCGGCGTCGAGATCCTGCCCCAGTTCGACGTGCAGCGCCGCTTGACGCTCGAGGGTGGTCCCCCGATCTCGGCCGGTCTGGAGTCGGGCGAGGATGCGTCGGGATTCGATCTCCGCCTGAGGTCGATCCAGGCGGGATTCGAAATAGGCGCGTCGCTCGAAGGCGTCCTTCCTCCCCGAAGAACATTCGCTCCAGCGCGTCGCCCAGCGCAGCGCTTCCTCGATCTCATTTCGTTCTTCGAGAATCGGGATCACGCTGCGTGCGAGTTCGTCGATCTGGTCGGGATCGTCACAGCGCGCCGCCTCGCGCTCGCAGATCTCGAGCATGAGGTCGGGGTCCCCGCTCGCGTCGGCGAGCGTGCGGAGGCCCGCAAGGGCCAGTTCGCAGGAAGCATCGATTGAGAGTGCGGTTTCGAAGAGCGCGCGTGCGCGCGCCGCATCCTCGAAATGCTCGAGCGTGAGTTTGCCGAGCTGGGCGGGCAGACTGGCCGGGGGCTCATCGTCGTGGGTGCCGAGCGCCGCCTCCAGCACTTCGCGAAGCGCGTCCCAGTCGTCGCTTCTTTGATAGATGCGGTCGAGGGCATCGATGGCCGGGCCACTCCCCGGTTCGAGGTCGAATGCGCGTCGCCAATTCACGCGAGCGGCGTCGTCGTCCCCGAGATCGTCCTCCTGGAGCGTGGCCAGTTCGCGCAGCTGTTCGGCTCGATTCGACGCATCCCTTCCTGGATCGAGGGCCACCAGCGTTTCGAGCACTTCCGCGAGCTCACGCTTGGCGCCTCCCTCACGCAGGAGTCGTGCGTGCAGCGTGAGGATTCGTTCGTCGCTGTGCCCGGCGCGGCGGATCGCGTCGAGTGCGGCGTCTGGGTTCCCGAAATCAGCGTGAAGCTCGGCGGCCTCGACGAGTGCGGCCTGAGGTGCGTTTGGACCGCTGAGAGTGATCAGCTTGTCGAGATTCTCGAGCAGCGCTTCGCGATCGCCATCATTTCTCTCCACATCGCTCGCGGCGAGCAATACGGAGGGCTCTTCCGGACAGAGTTCGAGGGCGCGGTCGACCCATGCCCGCGCGCGGGCCGGCGATTCGAGGTGGTTGAGCTGGATTTGGCTGGCCTCGACGGCAATGGCCGAGCGGTGTCGCGCGCCGGAAGCCAGGTCGAAGCAGCTCTCGAGCAGTTCCGAAACGACGGGCCAGTCTTCGTCCGCGGTGGCCAGGAGCAGCGACCATTCGATGGCGGGGGCCTGGAAGGGATCGTCATCGAGCGCGGCCGCGAAACATTTGCGGGCGCGCTGTGACGCCTCGAGCGGTCCTGCATAGAGCCAGCCGAGCGCGATCCACGCGGGAGCCCGTTCCGGGCTCCGTGGTCGCCGCGTCAATCGCTCGAGAATCGTCGCGGCCTCGGCCCATCGACCCGCGTCCCGGTGGAGCTGGGCCAGACCTGCGAGGGCCGCGGGAAATTCCGAGTCGGCTTCGAGTGCGCGTTCGAAGCAGGCACGTGCCTCGTCGGGATCTGCGAGTTGATCTTGCCAGGTTCGTCCGAGTTCGGATTCGAAGGCAGCACGCTCGTAGGGCGGCATGGTCGTCGCGCTCTCGAGTTCCGCGATCTGCAGGACCATGTCCCACTGCGTGCGGCGCTCGTGGATCCTCCGCAGCTGCCGAAGCGCCGGTCGGTTCGTGGGGTCCATCCGGGCGAGGGTCCAGTAGACCTCGATCGCTGCCTCGGCGTCAAGGACGCGCTCTTCGAGGATCTGTCCGAGGCGAAAGAGCACTGGCCCGCGCAGCGATTCGTCGGCTTCGACGGACGGGGCCGCGATCCGGTCGCGGTAGAGCTGCACGAGGGCATCCCAGGCACCCTCGAAGAAGAAATGTTCTTCGAGCCCCTCGAAAACCCGGCGATCGTCGGGGTTGCTTGCGAAGATCTTCTGTTGTGCGTCGAGACCAGTTGCCAAGGATCCCTCTCATCGACTCGCATCGGGGGTCTACCGGGTTCTTTATCGACACGTGAGACGCATCCTTGATGGAGGAATTCGCTTTGGGAATCGAAGGTGTCCGCCGTCAGACGCGGGTTGGTGAGGGATCGGGGGACAAAGCGGATCATCTCTACTTTCGGGGGATCTCCGCCTCGGACTCGGAGGTTCTCGAAGCCCTGGCCAAGCGCTCGATGGATCGCGCCTGGTCCCGGGACCAGATCGAGGGGGCCCTGATGGGAGCAGAAGCCCGCGCCTGTCTGATGGAACGGCTTCCCTCCGAGGGGGAGGCTGTCCACCCGGTTGGATTCGTGCTGGCGCGTCGGTTCGGAGACCTGCTCGAAATCGACCTCGTGGGCGTCGACCCGGCGAGTCGTCGTCGAGGTGTGGCTCGACGGCTTCTCGAGAATTTGATCGAGGGCGAACGCACGCTGGGGATGGCTGAGGCGCGCCTGGAGTTGGCGGCCTCCAATGCGGCGGCGCTGGCGCTCTACGAGGGTCTCGGATTCGTGGTCGTTGGACGGCGTTCACGCTATTACCCCGACGGCGATGATGCCCTGCTTTTGACGAAGGCGTTCAAATGATCGGCGCCCGCGCGATGGGGCTTCGGCCAGACCGGAGGGGTGTTTGGGCTCGAACAACGCGCTGGTCCGATCTGTCCCAGCGAAGGATCCGCCGATTCGCGGCTACGCCCGCGTGCTCGCCAATCTTGCGGAGGGAAACGGCCGCAGGATTCGCGTGGCCATCCGCGGTTGGCCGGGTGCGATTCCCGGTCAATTCGTGATGGTGGGTGCCGGCGCCGAGGCTTCGGTGCCCCGCTACGACCCGCTGCTCTCGCGCCCGATGGCGGTCTACCGCGAGCACGGGCCGGGGGAGGCCGGCGAGGCCGAAATCGAGCTCTTCTACCGGGTGGTCGGACGCGGGACGGCCCTGCTCTCGGAGGTTGGGCCTGCACAAAGGGTCTCGATCGTGGGGCCGCTCGGTCGAGGTTTTCCGCTCGTCGACTGCGGATCGGGCGGCGGTCCGGCGCTGCTCGTCGGTGGCGGAACGGGAATCGCCTCGCTCTACGAATTCGCGCGGGCGTTGGCGGAAGCGGGGAGAAGCGTGGTCCTGCTGCTCGGCGCGGGTGCCCGCGACGACCTGATCGGTCGCGCGGATTTCGAAGCCCTCGGTCTCGAACTCGTGTGCACCACCGAAGATGGCAGTGACGGGATCCGGGGGCTCGTCACCGGGCCGCTCGAGACTCGACTCGCCGAGCACGGCTCTGCGGCCTCGGTCTTCGCAGTGGGCCCGACGCCGATGTTGCGCGCCTGCGCGGATCTGGCGGCGCGCTACGCCGCCGCCTGTCTCGTCTCGCTGGAGAACCCGATGGCCTGCGGATTTGGCGTCTGTCTAGGCTGCGCCGTGCCGCGCGCCGAGGAGGGCTTCTCGCTGGTCTGTCGCGACGGGCCGGTCTTCGACGCACGAGAGATCGATTGGGAGGGGCTTCCGTGAGCGTGGGGGGGGCGACACAGGCGGGCGGAGGCGCGGGCGCGGAGATCGATGAAAGCGTCGAATTCGCGGGCATCGCCCTGCGAAATCCCGTGCTGACCGCCTCCGGGACCTTTGGCTACGGCACGGAATTCGCGCCCTTCCTCGATCTCGAGAAGATCGGTGGCTTCGTGGCCAAGAGCCTGACGCTCGAGCCGCGCTCCGGAAACCCGCCGCCACGGATCGCTGAAACGCCCTCCGGCCTGCTGAACGCGATCAGTATCGAAAATGTGGGCGTGCGCGCCTTCCTCGAGGAAAAGCTCCCCGCCCTGTCCGAAGGCGTCGTGGTGATCGCGAGCGCATTCGGAACCGACCCCGCGCAATACGCCGAACTCGCTGCGCGCGTCTGCGAACACCCGCGCATCGCGGGGATCGAAATCAACGCGTCGTGTCCCCACGTGAAGGCGGGTGGGATCGAATTCGGTCAGGATCCCCGCCTCCTTGCGGAGCTCGTGGCGAGTGTGCGCAAAGCGACGAGCGGGCCCCTGATCGTCAAGCTCTCGCCTAACGTGACGCGGATCGCGGAGATGGCGAAGGTCTGCGAATCCGAGGGTGCGGATGGGCTTTCGCTGATCAACGCGGTACAGGCGATGGAGGTCGACGTGGAATCCCGGCGTCCGGTTCTCTCCAACGTGTTGGGGGGGCTTTCGGGGCCGGCGATTCGGCCGATCGCGCTGCGGATGGTCTGGCAGGTGTGCGAGGCGGTCGATCTCCCGGTCTGCGGGATCGGTGGCATCACGAATGCGGAGGATGCGGTGAAATTCATGCTCTGCGGGGCGACCGCCGTGCAGGTGGGTACGGCCAACTATCTGGACCCGAGCACGGCGGGACGGATCGCTCGCGGAATCGCCGAGCATGCTCGGCGCCGGGGATTTGCACGCGTCGCCGACCTGACCGGCGCCCTTGAAACCGGTTGAAGCAGTCGCCGGGGGCTGGGAAAAACTGGGCGCGCCCCTTGGGGATCGGGAATGAAAAAATAGCTTCCTTGCGATTGGGCCGGCATTCCTATAATTTGCGCGAGCTTTCGGGGCTTGGAATGCCTCGCGGGTACAGCTTTTCGGGTCGATCGACGTGACGTTTCCGGGGTAGACGAAGCCCCGGTCACTCTGAACACCGCTTTCGGGAGGGCAAGACGCTTGCCAGATCTCTGAAAGATCGAGTGTTTGGAGAACGAAGCGGCGGTTGAAGCCGCCGGAAAAGTGGGCGTTTCGTCCGCTTTTTTTGTTTTTGAGCGCTGGGTTTGCCGAGGCCCGACCAAATCGGGAAAGACGGGTAGAAATAGAACCACCAGAAAAAGGATGGGCGAGAGCCCGAAGTCGAGGGGGCCAACCAATCTATAGAGACATTCCGGAGGCGCTTCGTCTTCTGATCGAGCCGGTCGTGGCCGAACACGGCTTCGAGCTCGTCGATGTCGAAGTGGCGCAGAATCGGGGCATGGGGTTGCTGCGAATCACCGTCGATTCTCCATCCGGAGACGGGCGAGTTCCGATCGAGCGATGTGTGTCCATCTCCCGGGAGGTCGAAACGCTGCTGGATGCCGCGGAGTCGATGCAGGGCGCCTATCAGTTGGAAGTTTCGTCGCCGGGCCTGAGCCGGGTGTTGGGGAGAGAAAAAGATTTCATCGCAGCGATCGACCAGGTGGTCAAGCTGCGAACCAATCGTCCGATCGAAGGGCGCAAACGTTTTCGCGGTCGCCTGCTCGAAGTGGAGCAGGGCGCACCCGCGGTACTGAAGATGGACATCGATGGGGAAGAAGCTTCGATTCCCCTCGATGATGTCGAGAAGGCAAACACGATCTATGAGTTCACGAGTGCGGACTTCTCTCCTGCAAAGAGCGCCAAGAGCGCGAGGGGTGCGAGAAAATCCAAGCGAAGGGGCTCAAGTCAGTCTGGCTAGCGCGGTGATCCGCTGGGTGGGAGTGTCATGATTGGACTGAATCTGAAGCGAGAGATCGATCAGATCGCCAAGGACAAGGGGATCGATTCGAACGAGATCACTGGCGCGCTCGAAGAAGCGATGCGCCAGGCGGCGCGAAAGCGTTTTGGCCAGGACAAGGAGATCGAGGCTCGTTACAACGACGAGATCGGTGAAGTCGAACTCTTCGAGTTTCGTGAAGTGGTCGAGGAGATCACGGATCGCGACACGCAGATCCTGATCGCCGAGGCCAAGCGCGATTACGATCCGGATGTCGAGATCGGCGATGAGATCGGCGTGAAGCTCGATACGGCGGATTTTGGTCGAATTCTCGCCCAGGCCGCGAAACAGGTGATCATCCAGCGAATTCGCGATGCCGAGCGCGACAATACCTTCGACGAGTACCGCGATCGCCAGGGCGAGGTCGTCAATGGTGTCGTCCGTCGCTTCGAGAAGGGCGCGATCATCGTCGATCTCGGTCGTGCCGAGGCGGTGATTCCGGCGAAGGAGCAGGTGCCGCGGGAGAGTTACCGGCCCGGTGACCGTGTCCGCGCCTACGTGGTCGAGGTGAACAAGGTCGCTAAGGGTCCACAGATCGTCTTGACCCGAACCTCCATCGACTTCCTGGTCAAGCTCTTCGAGCAGGAAGTCCCGGAGATGTACGAGAAGATCGTCTCGATCGAATCCGCCGCGCGCGAGCCCGGGGGGCGGTCGAAGATCGCGGTGGTGTCGCGCGACAGCGACGTAGACCCGGTCGGCGCTTGCGTGGGCATGAAGGGCAGTCGCGTTCAGGCCGTCGTGCAGGAATTGCGCGGGGAGCGGATCGACATCGTCCCGTGGAGCCCGGATACGGCGCGTTATGTCTGCAGCGCGCTTTCGCCGGCCGCCGTTTCGAAGGTGATCATCGACGAGGGCCAGAAGTCGATGGATGTGATCGTTCCCGACGACCAGCTCTCGCTGGCGATCGGACGACGCGGACAGAACGTGCGCCTCGCGGTCCAGCTGACGGGTTGGCGAATCGATATCAAGAGCGAATCGAAGATGCGCGAGGTCGCCGAATGGCTCTCACGGGCGGTCTCGGTGGTCCCGGATTGTGGCGATCCCGAGGCGGAACTGTTGCTCCAGCAGGGCATCACGTCGCTCGAGGATCTTTCCGAATGCTCGAATGAGGTTCTGACGGCGCTGCCGGGAATCGATGATGCCGGCGCCGAGTCGATCAAGTCGAAAGCGGCGGAGCTGATCAGCGTCAAAGTGACCGAAGACGAGGAGCGCGCAGAGCGCGAGGCTGAGACCGAAGCCCGCCTGCGGGCGGAGGCCGCGGAGGCGGCCGCCGCGGCGCCGCCGGCCGCGCCCATCGACGAGGATGGCGAGCGGGTTCCTCCGAGCGGCCCGGCCGCAGATCGCCAGGAGTGAGACGTGCATCGAGCGATGAGCGATGAGAGAAGAGTTGGATTGGATGGTCAGATGACCGATTGACGAATTCGACAATGAGCTGAGTGGTGGCGTATCGACGCGCGCTTGGTGGGAACGACCCAGGGCAAGCAGAAATAGATGGCAAAGATCAGGGCATACAAGCTCGCCGAAGAACTCGGCATTGAGCGCAACGAGTTCGTCGAGCAGGCACGCACGCACGGGGTCGAGCTGAAGAGCGCGATGGCCTCGCTGGACGAGGCTGCAGTCGAACTGCTTCGTGAAAAGATCGGTGGGGCGACCAGGGTCACCCGTCCGGTCGACGAGCGTCGACTCGAAGGCAAGGGCGGTACGACCGTCGTTCGGCGCCGGCGCAAGAAGGCGCCCGAACCCGAACCCGAACCGGAAGTGGTCGAGCCCGAACCCGTCGCCATCGTCGACGAGGGGGCCGAGCCCGTTGCGGCCGAGCCCGAACCCGTTGCCGAAGAAGCGATTGAGCCCCCCGTTCCCGAGGAACCGGCGGCTGAGCCGATTGCGGCAGCAGCGCCTGCCCCCGCACCGGCGGTGGCCCCGACGGGCCCCGCGGCCGCGCCGACGGGCCCCGCGGCCGCGCGCGACGAGAAGCCTGCGACCGGCACCGGAGATGCGGCGGGCGGTGCTCCGGACCGAAAGGGGAAGCAGCGCAAACGCGTGCGCGAGGTCGTGAACCTCCAGGAACAAGAGCAGTTCGCGCGTCAGATCACGAGTCGCGCCCCGAACCAGCGGCGTTCGGTTCCCATCGCTCCGCCCCGGATGGTGAACCCGCGCGCGCGTCGCCGCGACAAGCTGTCGCCGAAGGCGGTTCCGGCCGCCGGCTCGAGTCTCGTCCGTCAGGTCAAGGTCGGCGGCGATATCAGTGTGGGCGAACTCGCCAAGCAAGCCGGCCTGAAGGCGCCGGTCATCCAGGGCAAACTCATGGCTCTGGGCATCATGGTCTCCGTCAATCAGCATATTGATTTCGAGACGGTCGAGAAGCTCGCGGCTGAGATGGGCTTCGAGGCGACGGATGTCGGTTTCAAGGAAGAGGTCTTCCTCGACGCCCCCGATCCCGAAGTGGAGACCAGCGGCGATGAGGTCGTCCGACCGCCGGTCGTCACGGTCATGGGCCACGTCGACCACGGCAAGACCTCGCTGCTCGATGCGATCCGTCAGACGAAGGTGACCGACGGCGAGGCCGGCGGGATTACCCAGCACGTCGGCGCCTATCAAGTCGAGGTGGGTGGTCAGCACCTGACCTTCATCGACACACCGGGCCATGCGGCATTCACGGCCATGCGTGCGCGCGGCGCGGCGGTCACCGATCTCGTCGTGCTTGTGATCGCAGCCACCGAGGGCCCGATGCCCCAGACGGTCGAGGCGATCGAGCATGCACAGGCGGCGGGATGTCCCATCGTCGTAGCGGTCAATAAATGTGATCTGCCCGACGCGGACCCGGAGAAGGCGCGCCAGCGACTGACGGAGCACAACCTCGTGCCCGAGGATTTCGGTGGCGATGTGGCTTGCGTCAATGTGTCGGCGAAGACCGGCGACGGGCTTGAGCAGCTCCTCGAGATGCTCGCGCTCCAGGCGGAGATCCTCGAACTCAAGGCCGATCCGAAACGCCGCGCCAGCGGGGCGGTGCTCGAGGCGCGCCTTGACAAGGGAAGGGGCGCGGTCGCGACCCTGCTCGTTCAGGACGGCACACTCAAGAAGGGCGACTCGGTCGTCGCCGGCACCGAGTGGGGCCGCGTTCGCCAGATGCAGAACGATCTCGGCAAGAACGTCAAGGAAGCGGGTCCGTCGGCGCCGGTCCAGGTCACCGGTCTCTCCGGTGTCCCGCCCGCAGGTGCGTCCTTTCACGTCGTCGAAAACGATCGTGTGGCCAAGCAGATCGTCGATCATCGCGAGGATCAGAAGCGCGGCCGGATCGCCGCGCCGAAGCCGAGACTCACGTTGGACGAATTTTACGCCCAGGCGGGTGAGGAGGGACCGAAGGAACTCACGGTCGTGCTCAAGGCGGACGTCCAGGGGACCTGCGAAGCGGCGCGCGACTCGCTCGAGAAGCTGACGACGGACGAGGTTTCGCTCCGGGTCGTGTCTTCGAGCGTCGGTGCCATTACTGAGAACGATATCAACCTCGCGTCCGCGAGCGGAACGATCGTGCTCGGGTACAACGTTCGCCCCGACCCTGCGGCGAGGCGTCAAGCGGATACGGAGGGTGTCGAAATCCGCACCTATTCGATCATCATGGAGATGCTCGATGACGTGAAGGCTGCCATGGCCGGGCTGCTTCCGCCGATTGTGAGCGAGAATATGCTCGGGCGTGCGGAAATCCGAGAGACCTTCACGATTCCGAAGATCGGTACGATCGCGGGCTCCTATATCCTCGAGGGCAAGGTCGTGCGCCACGCGCATTGCCGCATCGTTCGCGACGGGGTTCAGATCTACCAGGGGACGGTCGGTTCCCTGCGGCGTTTCAAGGACGACGTCAAGGAAGTCATCAACGGCATGGAATGCGGGATCGGTGTCTCCACGTACAACGACGTAAAGATTGGCGACATCATCGAGGCCTACGAGTTGGAGGAGAGGCCGGCGACGCTCTAGGGTCACGTCCGCCAGGTCTTTGCATGCGTCGGCGGAGCGTCGACCCACAGCGTGCTCTTTGCTTTCCGCGTGCAAGGCGCGCGGGACTCGGCCATGGGCGGATCTGCTGACTGAATCGCCTCTGCGGCGGGCTCGTCGGATGAGGCGCCCCATGTGGGCTCTGCCGGCGTTGGCTCGACGCGCGCTCGCATGGTTTCCAATTCGAAATTCGCTCGTTCGACGGGCGCGGCGAATCGTCCTGATCCGGGTATTTCATGATCGTTGGCGTGGCGGTGATCGAGATTCATGTGCACGCGTCGCAGTCGCTGAAGGCGAAGCGGGGGGTGGTTCGATCGATCACGGGGCGGCTGCGCAACACGTTCAACGTGTCGGTGGGCGAGGTCGGTGGACAGGGGACCTGGCAGCGGGCGACCCTCGGGCTCTCGATGACGGGAAGCGATGAGGTCGCGTTGCGAAGAGCGCTCCAGAAGGCGGTCGGATTCGTCGAGGAGACGCACCTTGCGCAGGTGATCGACAGCGATCTGGAAATCATCCGGATGCCTCTGCTTTCCGACTCGAGGGAGGCGCGAGACCCTTCGGGAGATGAAGAGGACCTGCCCTGGCATTCCGATCCGGGCGACTCGGATCGAGACCGAGGGCATGAAGAGGAGTAGGGCACGTTGGCGGATTCGGTTCGCATCCGGCGCGTCGCGGAGCAGATTCGCGGTGAGTTGTCCCAGATACTGCGTGAGGAAGTGGGTGATCCCCGGCTCGGTCTGGTGACGATCACACGGGTGAAGCTCGCCTCGGACCTCGGGGCCGCGACGATCTTCTACAGTCCGCTCGGAGAGGATCCCGACGAGGCGCGACGGGTCGAACTCGACCGGGTCATGCGGCAGGTCACGAATTTCGTGCGGCGGACGCTTTCGAAGCGGGTGAAATTGCGACACACACCGCAGCTTCGCTTCGTTTTGGACGACTCGATCGCCGAGGGAAGTCATACGCTCGAGTTGATCCGCTCCCTCGATCTGCCAGAGGAGAGCTCGGCCGCGAGCCGGGCCGCGGATGAACTCGATGAGGGGTCGTGGGGGGCCGACGGGGACGATGGCGAAACGCAATCAACGACGTAGAAAACCGGAGCCGCCCGGGCCCTCCGGATTCCTGGTCGTCGACAAACCCGCGGGTCGGACCTCCCATGATGTCGTCGACGCGGCTCGACGCTGGCTCGGCACGCGGCGGGTCGGGCACCTCGGTACGCTCGATCCTCAGGCGACGGGTGTCCTGCCCCTCGCGATTCGGGCGGCGACGAAGCTGGTGCCCTTCATCGAGGGCGGACAGAAGGGTTATGACGGGACGATCGTCCTGGGCTCGGAGACCGACACCCTCGATCACGAGGGGGTGGTGTTGAAGCGTTTCGGGGGGGCGCTCCCCGAGCGAGCGGAGGTCGAGGCCTCGCTCTCCGGGTTCATCGGCGATGTCCAGCAGATTCCGCCCATGTACAGCGCGGTCAAAAAGGGTGGCATCCCCCTGCATCGATTGGCACGTCAGGGCCAGGAGGTCGAGCGCGATCCCAAATGGATCACGATCAGCGAACTCGAGGTCCTGCGCTTCGAGGCCCCCGAGATCGACGTTCGAGTGCTCTGCAGCGCCGGCACCTACGTTCGGGTGCTCGCGGCGGATCTCGGCGAGAAACTCGGATGCGGAGCACATCTGGGCCCTCTGCGACGAACTCGCAGTGGGTCCTTCGTCCTGGACGAGGCGCGAAGCGTGGACGAATTGGCTGCGGCAGCGAAATCCGGCGAGATCGATTCGATGTTGATTCCCCCCGTGGTTGTTCTGGGTTTTCCGACCTTCGTGGTTTCCGGGGAACAGCGGGTTCGGCTGCGCAACGGAGGCGATCTGCCTTCCGGCGACCTCCACCGGGAGAAGCCAGGCACGCGGGTCTCGATTCTCGGCGAGGCGCGCGAGTTTCTTGCGGTCGGCGAGCTACGCGTGGATCGGCGAATCTGGCCGCTTCGGGTTCTCCCGGCCGAACCCGGTTGAAGAACCACGTACCGGCAGACGAGTCTTTCGATCTGAAAGGGCGGTGGAAGGGCGCGCGGGTGGCCGTGAATCCCCTCCGACCAGGGAAAAAAGCGCCCTGAGGGCGTTGCGGGGGATACGCGCCTCTGTAAAACTCCGGCGATCCGAAAAACAATGAGAAAACAACGGTTTCCCGGCCGGCGCGCGTGCGACCGGCAGCGACCACGGGAGACGCCACTAGCCAGCCTCGTGCTGGCGACCGACTCGAATCGGTCCTCAGTGATCGCTCGAGATCACGCCAGGAGTCACAAGACTTGATCTCTGCAGCAAAAAAAGCGGAAATCGTCAGCGCCCACAAACGCGGCGACGCCGATACCGGATCGCCCGAAGTCCAGATCTCTCTTCTCACGGAGCGGATCAGCGGCCTCCAAGAGCATTTCAAGACGAACGCGAAGGACCACCACTCGCGACGCGGTCTTCTCAAGATCGTGAGTCAACGCCGGCGCCTGCTCGACTACCTCAAGAACAAGAACATCGATCGCTACCGGTCGCTCCTCCAAGAGCTCGGTTTGCGTCGATAGCACTTTTTGAACGTCGCCGCGTTCGGCGCGTCGGTGTTCTCAGTTTGGAGCTGGGCTTGTCGCGACTCGGTCTTGACCGAGGGCAATGCCGGGGGCTCTGCAGGATTCGTTTCCCGCGATCGTCCCCACGTTCCGATCCCAGCGCATGATCACGATCCGCAATCAAGTGTGATCGTGAACAGTGGCCTGCACCGGTTTTCGGTGCCCCGTGGAGTGCGGGAGTCGGCCCCTACGCGAAACGCTCTCTTCGACAGAAACAGAGGAAGAGCTCCCTCAGATTTCGCGCATGGGTGATCCCGGATTCCGATGCGTTCCCGAATTCCGGGAGCGCGCAAAACATAGAGTCTCGTGTCGTGTCCAGGGAGGATGCGAGGCGAGCAGGCCAAACAACATCGACACGCGACCTCCGACTCGAAAAAGCAGAGGGGAGGCAGGTCGATGAGGAGTACATAATGCCTTATTGGTTCGAACCTACGTCCATGTCCGTCGAAGTCGGCGGCCGGACGATGACCATCGAAACGGGAAAGATCGCCAAGCAGGCGGCCGGTTCCGTCACGGTCACATTCGGAGACACGGTTGTCCTCGTGACGGCCGTCCATTCCTCGCCCCGCCCGGGCATCGACTTTTTCCCGCTGACCGTCGACTTCGTGGAGAAATTCGCCGCCGCGGGCAAGATTCCGGGTGGATTCTTCAAGCGAGAAGGGCGCCTCGCCGACCGCGAAGTGCTCGTCAGTCGCTTCATCGATCGTTCGATTCGCCCGCTCTTCGCGGACGGCTACAACGACGACACACAGGTGACGGCGACCGTTCTCTCCCACGACCCCGATTATTCGGCGGATATGTGTGCCTTCGTGGGTGCCTCGGCAGCGCTGTCGATTTCGGAGATTCCCTTCCTCGGCCCGATCGCCGCCGTGCGCATCGGCCGGGTGGATGGCGATTATGTCATCAACCCCCTCCCGGAAGATCTCGAAGAGAGCGATCTCGAGTTGATCGTCGCGGGCAACAAGGGCTCGATCGTGATGGTCGAGGGCGGTGCCAAGCAGCTTCCCGAGGACGAAATCCTGGCGGCGCTCAAGCACGCACACGACCAGCTCCAGCCAATCATCGAAGCGATCGAAGGCTTTGCTGCCAAGGTCGGTCGGGAGAAGCTGGTGATGGGCGAAGCGGCCGATCATTCTGCGCTCGAGGCCCGCATCCAGGAAATGGCGGGCGACCGTCTCTCCGAGGCCTTTCAGATCAAGGAGAAGAAGCCGCGCGCGGATGCGGTCAAGGCCGTCGAGAAGGAGATCCGCGAGGAGATCTGGAACGAGTATCGCGACGAGAAGATCGAGGTGACGAGCCTGGCTGATTTCGAGGCGCGCTCGAGCGGACTCAAATCACTGCAGGGCAACGTGAAGGAGATCCTTCACGATCTCGGTGGCGGCCTGATGCGCGAGCGCGTGCTCGCGACGGGCGAGCGCATCGACGGTCGGCGGAGCGATCAGATCCGTTCGATCGCGTGTGAGGTTCGACCCTTTCCGCGCCCGCACGGTGTCGCCCTTTTCACGCGCGGCGAGACGCAGGCCGTCGTCACCGCGACGCTCGGCAGTGGCTTCGACGAGCAGACGATCGACGGCATGGGGGGGCGCTGGAAGAAGAATTTCATGCTCCACTACAACTTCCCGCCCTTTTCCGTCGGAGAGGCCCGGCCCCTGCGCGGACCGGGTCGACGCGAAGTGGGCCACGGGACCTTGGCGGAACGAGCGATCACGCCGGTTCTGCCCGATCACGATGACTTCCCGTATACGCTGCGGGTCGTTTCGGAGACGCTCGAGTCGAATGGCTCGTCGTCGATGGCCGCCGTCTGTGGCTCGACGCTCTCGCTGCTCGATGCTGGAGTGCCGCTCAAGGCGCCGGTCGCGGGCATCGCGATGGGCCTGATCACCGACGGCACGCGCACGGTCATTCTCTCGGATATCCTCGGCGACGAGGATCACCTGGGCGACATGGACTTCAAGGTCGCCGGCTCCAAGGAGGGCATCACCGCCCTCCAGATGGACATCAAGGTCACCGAGATCGACTGGGACATCATGGAGAAGGCGCTGTCCCAGGCGAAGGAGGGTCGTTTCCATATCCTCGATTGCATGGACAAGGACACGGCCGGCGAACTCGGCGGACTGAAGGCCCGAGAGGAGCTGCACGCCTTTGCTCCGCGCATGGAGACCCTGCAGGTCAAGCCCGATCGCATTCGCGACATCATTGGGCCCGGCGGCAAGGTGATCCGCGCCATCCAGGAGACGACGGGCGCCAAGATCGATGTCGAGGACTCGGGTCGAGTCTCGGTCTTCGGTCCCGACGGCGCCGCCGTCGAGCAGGCGATGGCGATGGTGACGGAGTTGACCCAGGAGGCCGAGATCGGTCGCATCTATCTGGCGAAGGTCAAGCGGGTCGCCGACTTCGGCGTCTTCGCGGAGATCTTCCCCGGCACGGACGGTCTGATTCATATCAGTCATCTGGCCGAGGGCCGGGTCGACAAGGTCACCGATGTCCTGGAAGAGGGCGACGAGGTCCTGGCCAAATGCATCGACATCGATCCCTCCGGTCGCATCCGCCTCTCGCGCAAAGAAGCGCTCGCGGATCAGGCCGCGGCCGATGGGGCCGGCGAGTAGGTTTCGCACCTTGAGCGAAGCCCCTCACCAGGCGATCTCGACCCCACGCGTCGAGATCCTCCGGGAGCCGCACGCACGAGATCTCCCGCTCCCTCGGGCCGAATCCGAGGGGGCGGCGGGTCTCGACCTGCGCGCGGCGGTCGCAGAAAAGCTCAGACTCAGTCCAGGAGAACGGCGGTTGATTCCCACCGGTTGGCGCATCGCACTGCCCGACGGATTCGAGGCCCAGGTGCGTCCGCGCAGCGGATTGGCTCTCCGACATGGCATACTGATCCCCAATGCGCCCGGCACGATCGACGCCGACTACCGTGGAGAGATCCAGGTGATATTGATGAACGCGGGGGAGGCCGATTTCGAGATCGCGCGCGGAGATCGGATCGCCCAGCTGGTGGTCGCTCCGGTCGCTCGCCCCGCGTGGGCCGAGGTCGAAACCCTCGACACCACGGATCGGGGAGAGGGGGGCTTCGGGCATACGGGCCAAGGCTGATGGAAGGGGAGCGCGCGCTTGGGAGAGCCGGGGGAGATGAGTCGTGAGTGAGGGCGTGCCGCAGGCCGGCGAGCCGGCAGGATCACCGAGCGGGGTCGAGACGGACCTCGCGGCCCACGCGAGATCGGCCGATGCTCCGGCGGTGGACGATTCACCCCCGGAAGAACCTCCCGCGTCCGAGGAGGAGGCTTCGGCGGTCCGGAAGGACGCTCGTCGCAGGGACCTCCTGACGCGACTCGCGACGGCGGGCGTGCTGATCCCCTTCGTGCTCTGGGCCATCGCCCAGGGTGGACTCATCTATCTCGCGATCGTGATCGCGATCGGCGCGCTCGCGCAGCACGAGTTCTATGGCCTGATCGTCGACAAGGGAGCGAAGCCGATCCAATCGGTCGGGCTCGGCTTCGGTGCGGCCGTCATCGCGCTCGCACATTTCGGCAACGAGTATCAGGCGATGTTGGCGATGACCGCGACGCTGCTAGTCCTGATGATCGCCCAGCTCGGCAAGAACGAGATCCACGAGGCGATGGCGAGCATCTCGGGGACCTTCTTTGGGGTCTTCTACGTCGCCTGGCTCCTGAGCCATGCGGTGTTGTTGAGGAAATTCGATGTGGCGGCCGCGGCGCACCAGAATCCGGCCCTGCTCGTCACGCTCGGGTTTACACCGGAGACGGGCATCTTCCTGATGGTCTATGCGTTGGTCGCCGTCGTGCTATGCGACGCGGGTGCTTATTTTGCCGGCCGCGCTTGGGGGCGCCGGAAGCTCGCCCCCCAGATCTCACCGAACAAGAGCGTCGAGGGCGCGCTCGGCGGCATCATTCTCGGCGTGCTCGGCGGCCTCGCCGCGAAATTTCTATTCGACGTCTTTCGCCCGGATTGGTCCGCGGCGCTCCCGTGGACGATGTCGATCTTCTTCGCTTTCCTCCTCTGCATCGTCGGCATCGTCGGAGACCTCGTCGAATCGCTCCTCAAACGCGATGCCGAGGTGAAAGATACGGGCGCGCTCCTGCCCGGGATGGGCGGAGTGCTCGACCGGATCGATGCGCACCTGCTCGGCCTGCCGACGATGTATTACCTGATGCTCGGGTATATCTATTTCCGCGCCGCGTAGCATTCCGGTGGCTGGCCGATCATTCGCGCGTTTCGCTGCGGGCTCGGCGGAGCGGGACGCTACCCGAGCCCGAGATTGCGTCTGATGCGCGGCACCGGCGCTTCGAAGTCGGGCGCGAAGACCCGGCCGCTCACCTTCTCGAAGGCGGCGATATATCGGGTCGCTGCCTCGACGCGGACCTCGATCGGAAGTTCCGGAGCCGTGCCCTCTCCCCCGTAGCCCTGTTCCCCGAGCCAGAGACGGACATATTCCTTGTCGATCGCTGCCGGCGACCGACCCTCGGAGAGCGTCTTTTCGTAACTGTCGAGTCGCCAATAGCGCGAGGAGTCGGGGGTGTGGATCTCGTCGATCACGAGGATCTCTCCGCGCTCGTCCAGACCCATCTCGTATTTGGTGTCGGCGAGGATCAGCCCCTGCTTCTCCGCGAAGCGTGTGCCCTCGGCGAAGAGGCGTTGGGCGATCGCGTGGGCTTCGTCGTAGTGCGCTTCCGAGATCGCCCCGCTCTCGATCAGTGCGGCGCGAGAGGTGAGTTCATCGTGATCGCCGTGCAGGGCCTTGGTCGTCGGTGTGAGGATCGGTGCGCTGAGCTTTTCGTGTCGATGCATTCCCTCGGGCAGGGAGTGGCCGCAGAAAACTCTCGCGCCGCCCTCGTAGGCCGTCCAGATCGATGTTGAACTCGACCCGGTCAGATAGCTCCGCATCACAAATTCGACGGGGAGCGTCTTGCATTCGCGGACGATCGAAACATTCGGGTCCGGAACCTCGAGCAGGTGGTTGTGAACGAGGTCCTGGGTCTGGCGGAACCAGAAGGCAGCCATCTGATTCAGGATCTGGCCTTTGAGCGGGATCGTTCCGACGACGCGGTCAAAGCAGCTTACCCGGTCGCTGACCACGATCGTACGGCGACCGGGCGCGTGCTCGGGGTCGAGGTAGCTGTCGCGGACCTTGCCCGTGATTCTGCGGCCTAGACCGGGCACACCGGGGCCGGAAGAAAAATCGGTCTCCGACAGGGTCTGCTCGCAGAATTCTTCGAGCTCTTTTCGATCGATCGCCACACGCCCTCCGCCGGTTCATTTAACCCCGGCGGCAGGCGAGGGGCAACCTTCCGGCATGGATTCGCGCTGCGTTTGACCCGGAAAGCTGCGCTGTCTACTATGCGCCCCGTCGCGGGGTGGGGGCCGGTGGGTCGCCCCTCGAAGGACGATTGACTGTTCGCCGAGACCACCGGAGCTTCGATGCCCATGCGCTCTCCACGTTCTTCGCGTTCCTCGCCGCTCACCGCTGCGAGCCGCGGCCTCGGGTCGTTCGACGCGAGTCGGCTGCCGCCTGGTGACCGCGCTTTCGACCGACTGACGACGGCCGAATTGAAAGCCCTCGAAGAGGCCCATCGCGCCGATCGCTTCCATGACGAATGCGGCATCTTTGGAATTCACGGAAGTGAAGAAGCCTCGCATCTGACCTATCTCGGTCTCTACGCCCTCCAACATCGCGGCCAGGAGAGTTGCGGCATCGTTTCCTCGACCGGTCGAGAACATGTCGCCCACCGTGCGATGGGCCTGGTGGCGGATACCTTCGGCGCTCCGGTCCTGAACTCGCTCAAGGGACGCCATGCGATCGGACACGTGCGCTATTCGACCTCCGGGGAGAGCATGCTCCGGAACGCCCAGCCGATCTGCGCCAATACCGACGGCGGCCCCGTTTCGATCGCGCACAACGGGAATCTGGTGAATGCGGGGGTGATCCGCCGGGAACTCGAGGGCAGAGGGGCCATCTTCGGTTCCACCTCCGACAGCGAGGTGCTCCTCCATCTGCTCGCTCGATCGCGAGAGAAGCATATGGAGGATCGTTTCATCGACGCGGTCTCCCGCGTGAAGGGCGCGTTCAGCATCATTCTGCTCACCGATGATGCGATGATCGCCGCGCGCGACCCCCACGGCTTCCGCCCGCTCTCGATCGGCCGCAAGGATGGCGCCTGGGTCCTGTCGAGTGAGACATGTGCGCTGGATCTGATCGGAGCCACTCACGAACGCGATGTCGAGCCCGGCGAGGTGGTCGTGATCCGGCGGGGTCGCCTTCGGAGCATCCGCCCGTTGGCCCGGGATTCAAAGGAACATTTCTGCATCTTCGAATATATCTATTTCGCGCGACCCGATTCGAATCTGGTCGGCCATAACGTCTACGCCTACCGCAAGGAGCTCGGCCGGGTGCTCTCGAGGGAGCATCCCGTCGCCGCTGACATGGTCGCGCCGGTTCTCGATTCCGGGAGCGCGGCCGCGCTCGGGTATGCCGAGGAATCGGGCATCCCCTATGAGACCGCGTTGATCCGGAATCATTATGTGAGTCGCAGCTTCATCGAACCGACGCAGACGGTTCGCGATTTCAAGGTTCGGGTCAAGCATAATGCCATTCGCGGTTTTCTCGACGGCAAGCGGATCGTCCTGGTCGACGACTCGATCGTGCGAGGGACGACCCTGGTGAAGATCGTGGGCATGTTGCGTTCCGCTGGTGCGCGCGAAGTGCATGTACGAATCTCTTCGCCGCCCACCGTCGGCCCCTGTCATTACGGGATCGATACGCCGAACCGCGAGGAGTTGATCGCCCACGAATATACGATCGAGGAGATTCGAGAGCGGATTAAAGCCGACAGCCTCGGTTATCTCTCGATCGAGGGCCTGCGGCGAACGGCCGCTGGCGAACTCAAACTTGGGATCTGTGATGCGTGCTTCTCGGACGACTACCCGATCGAGATCGATGCTTCCGCCGCGGTGCCCCAACTCACCCTCTTCCGCGCGGTGAAAGAACAGAACACCGAGTTCTGAAGCCCGAGCGCGGTGGTGGCGGTGAGGCGCATTTTGCGGACCGTTGCGCATCGAGGGACCGCTCTCATCCACATTGTTCGAATCGTGCAGCATCGGTGATCCGCTTTTCTCAGGGCTCTCGAGATTCAAGAGCATTTCCTATCGGATTCCCTTCGGGTCTCACGCCGGATGGTCGATGAATCCTTTGCATGGGCCCGGGGATTGTCCCCGGGTCGAGCGCTGCACACATGCGTATCATTGTCCGCTGTCGACGGATCGTAGGTAGATTGGCTAACCAGGATATCCTGCAGGTGCGATTCGAATCGCCCGAAGCGATCCGGAGCGAGTTCGAAAAGAACATCGTGAACCGGGGCATCTTCGTCGCGACCGAAGTCGAATTCGAGATCCGCAAGGCGGTCATCGTCGAGATCGTGCTCGAATACCTCGATCCGTCCGATGTCGCGCTTGCCCTCGAAGGGGAGATCGTTCATTGCATCCCCAAGCAGATGGCTTCGAGTGGGGCAACGCCGGGGGTCGCCGTTCAATTCGATGCGAACGCGGCGGCATTGCGCGAGCGCTTCGAGTCCCTGCTCGGCCAGGCGGCCACCGAAATAGGGACAGCTGACTCCGAGGGGGAGAGACGCCGTGGGTCCAAGCGGGGTTCAGTTCGCATACCGGTTCGCGTGATGCCGGCGATGAGCCCGCCCTTTGAAGCGACCAGTCGCGACCTGAGTGTTTCCGGAATCCTGCTCTCGATGAAGGACGGTATCCTGCCGATCGGTGAGGTCGTGCGCATCTGCCTATGGCATCCGAGCGGCGAAACGAGTGTAGAAATCGACGGTCAGGTCGTCCGGCAGGTTCCCAACAAGAAGGGCAGGATCGCGGCGGCGGCGGTTGCTTTCGACCGCAACCAGACGGCCGATCCCAGGACCCGCAGCGTGATCGAAGCGCTTCAAGAAGCGGGCCATCAAAGCCGCCTCGGCGGGATCAGTGGATCCTTTGCGGATCTCGGTCTCGCGAATATGTTGCGGATGTTCGGCGCGTCAGCGCCGCAGGGCACACTCGTCGTCGAGAACGACGGCGACCAGGGTTGGGTGGCCTTTGCCGACGAGAACCTTCTGGGGGCCGAAGTCGCGGGGCTGTCGGGACACGACGCATTGGTCGTTATGTTCGGGTGGGGCGAAGGACGGTTCCAGTTCGAGGCCTCTGCGGATCCTCGGCTCCTCGAGTCGGTGACGCCGTATCCGCTGGCAGGTGCCATCCTCACGGCGATCTGTGCACTCGGTGAAGCGGGCAGCGACGAAATCCACGATTCGGTTGTCGCGATCTCCGCATCGACCACCTTCGAGGTCGATCTCGAGCAGGAGGAGATGTCGCGCGAAGATCTGGGCAAGGCCGGGGAGGCGATCCTCGAGTTGGTCAAGGCGGGGATGAACTTCGAGCGGCTCTGCGCTGTGATTCCCGAGCCCAAAGACCGGATTCAGTCTGCGCTCGAGGGTCTCGTCGAGTTGGGTGTGCTCGTTCCGCGCTGAGAGCGCAGGCCGCGCCTGCCCAGGTAGATGATCAGCCAGCCGGCTCCGAGAGCCGCCGTGGTGGCCAGCCACAATGATTTGGCTTCGAAGGGATTGGCCTCCCACTCGTTGCGGTCCGATGCGGAGTCGCAGCCCGGATCCGCCGGGAAATCGATCAGGTCATCTCCGTCATCGTCCCGTTCGTTGGAGCAGATTGGACGCGTCCAGCGCAGAATTTCGTCGCGGTAATAGGTGAGGTCGGCGGCGAAGGTCATATCCCCGTAGACCGTGGAAGAGCGTGGCGAGCGCGCCTCCCCACCGATCGAGATCATCATTGCCGCAAGTTTCCAGATGCCATCGCGTTGGACGAAGACCCCGCCACCGGAGTCGCCGATCGCGGCATGGGTCTCGTAGCGTGTGGTGTCTGGTGCAAAGGGTCCGTCGAAGCGGAGGCTGAGTGCGCGGGTCATGAAATTCGACTGGCTCAGGATTTCGGAGTTGGAACTGACGCGGTTGGTTCCCCAGCGCTTCTCTCCCTTCTTGGACCAGGAGAATCCGAAACGTGTCTGGCCATCGATGTCGTATTCGATGACAGTCCCACGACCACGCCCGAAGCCGACCAAGAGGACGTCTTCACCTGGTTGAAGGGGTTCGCTGGCGATTGGCAGGATGGGCAGGTCGGGCAAGACCGCATTCCGATCCAACTCGAAGATCATCACGTCCGCCGCTGACCCGTTCTCGTTCAGAAGGCTGCGTTTGGAATCCCGGACCGGTTTGTGCATCACGTCCCGGAGCTGGATCTCCCCCATCCCCACATGCCGCGCCGTCATTGCGTAGCCTCCGCCGAGATAGAGGACCGTCGGTCCAGCGTAGCGGCGTTGCGTTACATGCTCCCAGAAGGGGAAGTCCGGCGGGCGTTCGTCCTGAGGCTCGGTGTCGAGGCTCGCGAAGACCAGCGCGCGCATAGGGGGAGCGTACGCGATCATTCCGAAAATCACGGTCGATACGAGGCCCAAGAGCTTCGCAGCGTATCGCCGCCGGGATGAGCGCCTTGCCCGCCCATGAGTGCTGGGGGGAAGCGCAGGATCCAGGACTTCGGAACGACCTAACGAGGGCTGATCCAGGGGGTGTCTCCACGCTGAATCAGCGTATCCCGCCCGAAATGCGCATCGTTGCGTTCGGGGTGGTCGATATTATAGTGGAGACCGCGACTCTCCTTGCGGAAGGCGGCCGACTTGATGACGAGTTCGGCGACCGTTGCGAGGTTGCGCAACTCGAGCAGTTCCGGGGTTACGCGGTAATTCCAGTAATACTCGTTGAGCTCCTCTCGAAGCATCTCGATTCGGTGATGGGCGCGTGACAGGCGGCGATCGGTTCGCACGATGCCGACATAATTCCACATGAAGCGCCGGATCTCGTCCCAGTTCTGGGTGATGACGACCGCTTCATGGATCGGGGTTGCTTCCCCGTGACGCCAGGCAGGAACCGGACCGGGCGGCTCGATCTTTGTCAGTCGTTCGATCGATTCGCTGGCTGCCGCTTCGGCGTAGACGAGCGCTTCGAGCAGCGAGTTCGATGCGAGCCGATTGGCTCCGTGGAGGCCCGTCGAAGCGACCTCGCCCGCTGCGAAGAGGTTTGGCAGATTGCTCTCGCCCTGTAGATTCGTGCGGACGCCACCACAACAATAATGCGCCGCCGGAACGACAGGAATCGGCTCACGCGTGATGTCGATCCCGTAGCGCAGGCAGCGTTCGAAGATCATCGGGAAGCGACCGCGCACGAAGGAAGGATCCTTGTCGGTGATATCGAGCACGACATAGTCGTCGCCCGTTCGTTTGAGCTCGCTGTCGATCGCGCGGGCGACGACATCGCGGGGTGCCAGGTCACGCATCGCGTGATAGTCCTGCATGAAGGGTTCGCCATCGCGGCGGCAAAGGATCCCGCCTTCGCCACGAACGGCCTCGCTGATCAGGAATGATTTGGCCTGTGGGTTGTAGAGACAGGTCGGATGGAATTGCATGAATTCCATATTCGCCAGCGTGGCACCGGCGCGATAGGCCATGGCCATCCCGTCGCCCGAGGCGACGTCGGGGTTGCTCGTATAGAGGTAGACCTTGCCCGCGCCGCCCGTCGCGAGCAGCGTGATCGGTGCCGTGTAGGCGTGGACCGCTCCGGTCGAGGCCTCGAGGACGTAGGCGCCGAGCGAACGGTTGGCACCGGTTCGTCCCGTCCGGGTCGAGGTGATCAAGTCGATCGCGCAATGGTCCTCGAAGAGGTGGATGCGTGGGTGAGCGCGCACGCGGGCCAGCAGCGAGCGCTCGATTTCCCGGCCCGTGTGGTCGGCCTTGTGGAGGATGCGACGTTGGCTGTGGCCGCCCTCGCGGGTCAAGTCGTACTCGACGCGATCGGTCCCCCGGGCCGGATCGAAGTCGACACCGTTCTTGCGAAGCGCATCGATCGCGTCGGGGCCCTGCTCGACGACGAAGCGCACGGTCTCTTCGTGGCAGAGGCCGGCGCCGGCATTCAGGGTGTCTTCGCCGTGGGCGTCGAAGGAGTCCTTGGGATCGAGCGCCGCGGCGATTCCGCCCTGGGCCCAATCGGTTGCGGAATCGCTGGCCTGGCGCTTGGTGATGATCGCGACCTCGCCGATCTCGGAGACGCGCAGGGCGTAATGCATTCCGGCCAGGCCCGACCCGATCACCAGGAAATCGAATTTCCGGTGTTCGCCCTCGGCCGGCGTCGGATCCTCTTCGCTCCAGATCTGACTCATGGCGCGGTCACGCGCCTTGTGGAGGGGACACCGCTGGAGTTCGAAACGCTCATCGAAGGGGTCGCTCGGTTGCACGGCGGGCCCGGAAGCGGGTATTCGCCGTCTCAGGAATGGGTGATGGGAGCCAGGCCGAGGGCGGCTCAGGTCCGACCGGGAAGGATCCGATGGTTGAAAATACGGAATTCTATCGGGCCCTTGGGCTCGATCCACCATCGGCGCGTCAAAACCGATCCCCCATGGGGCCGAAAGGCTTCGACGCGACCGAATCGGGGTGAATGCGTGCGGACAAGCTGTCTCGAAGGCGGAATCGAGCGGATGGGGCGCGGGCTCCTATTCGCACTCTTCTCGCTGCTGATCGTGGCGGCGGGTGTGGCTCGGGGGTCCGGAGCGATCTATCGCTATCTCGATGCCGAGGGCGTGCTGCATTTCAGCGATGCTCCGGTAGACGATCGCTACACGCGCTTGAAGAGCTCCTTTCAGGATGGGCTCGCGATCACGCCTCCGTCGCGAGGCGGGGTGCCGATTCAAAGCGATTACGATCGACTGATCGCGGAGCTCAGTCTTCGTCACGGGATCCATCCCGGGCTGGTCAAGGCGGTCATCGCCGCCGAGTCGAATTTCGAGCCGAAGGCCGTCTCGCGCGTGGGGGCCCAGGGCCTGATGCAGCTCATGCCCGCTACGGCGGCGGACCTGGGGGTGACCCGGCCTTTTGGTGTCGTCGAGAATATAGACGGCGGCGTGCGCTACCTGCGCTCGATGCTCGATCGCTACGGTGATGTGGCCCGCGCCCTTGCGGCGTATAACGCGGGTCCGGTGGCGGTCGACCGGTACGGGGGGATCCCGCCCTTCAAGGAGACCCAGGCTTACGTCGAGCGGGTCCTGAAGTATTATCGCAGCTACTGGTCCGAGTTCGATCGGCCAGTGGCTCGTCCGGCGCGCAAGCCCGGGAGAGCGAGGCGGGACTCGGCTCGGGAGGAGCGGCTCACCCAAATCGACCGGTCGAGGCCGCGGTCGACGGGGAGGCGCTGACGCAATGTCGGTCTCGGCACCCGAGGAACCGGAAGCCCGGGGTGGGTTGACGGCGACTCCATTCCCACGTCTCGCGCAAAGACGGAAGGCGACCGTGTCGATAGTTGAGACCGTTGAGACAGATAAAGAGTCGCTAGCGGAGATGCGGGAGAAGACTCGGGAAGAGCCGGCGAACTTCGCCTCGGAGGCTCGCAATGGAGAGGGAGATCTCTTCGTACCCAACCCGCCGCTGGACGGGAGCGGGTTGCCCGCCGAGAAATTCTGGAACCTGCCCAATACGGTCACGATGCTGCGAATCGCCGTGGTGCCCGTCCTGGTCTTCCTGCCCGTCGCGCAGGGTGTTTCAGGCAGCCGCTTCATGGCCTGGGCGTTCATCGTCGCGGCCCTCACCGATTGGCTCGATGGCTATCTCGCGCGTCGCCACGGCGGTCGTGACGTCACCCGGATCGGCAAACTGCTCGACCCCCTCGCGGATAAACTGATCGTTTCGACCGCCCTCATCATGCTGCTTGCCATCGGCCGGATTCCCCTCTGGGGGGCTGTCATGGTCGTGGTCATCGTCGGGCGCGAACTGGCCGTCACCGGCCTGCGCGGAATCGCCTCCTCCCATGGCCAGATCGTGGCCGCGCGGGGCCCGGGAAAGATCAAAACGATCGCCCAGAGCGCGGCCACCGCGGCACTGCTCTTCCATTACGAGACCTTCGGTCTGCCCGCCCATGGGATTGGGATGACACTTCTCGCCATCGCCACGGCACTCACCCTTTGGTCGGGGTATCTCTACTTCGCGGACTACTTCGGTTGGAGTCGCTCGTCGTAGCGGGCACCCCTCGTGAAATCGATCGGCGACGAAGCGGTCGTCGGCTGGCAGGGAAGAGGCGATTTGCCTCTCGAGCCCCGTGAATCCCAGAGGATCCAGACCATGAGCAAACTCCAAGATCTGCGCGGCAAGATCAACTCACGCGAAGCGCGTATCGGCGTGATTGGCCTGGGCTATGTCGGCCTTCCGCTCGCCGTGGAGCTCGGCAAGGCCGGCTTCCGGGTGACGGGCTTCGATGTCGACGCGACGAAGATCCGTGCCCTCGAAGGCGGTCGGTCCTATATCGGCGATGTGGAGTCGAGCGATCTCCAGGTACAGGTCGACGCGGGTCGCTTCAAAGCGACCAGCAATTTCGACCAGCTGGCCGAGGTCGACGTGATCAATATCTGTGTTCCGACTCCGCTTCGAAAGACGCGCGACCCCGACGTGTCCTTCATCGCCTCCGCCGTCGAGGAGATCCGCAAACACCTCCACGAGGGTCAGCTCATCATCCTCGGCTCGACGACCTATCCCGGCACGACCCACGAGTTCGTGATCCCGATGCTCGAGGACTCGGGTCTGGTGATTGGGACCGACTTCTCGCTCGCCTTCGCACCCGAGCGGATCGATCCCGCCAACGCCAAGTTCAAGATCCAGAACGTGCCCAAGGTCGTGGGCGGTGAAACGGCCCTGTGTACCGATCTCGCCTGCGCCGTCTTCGGCACCGTCTTCGAGACGACTGTCCCCGTCTCCTCCACCCAGGCAGCGGAAATGGTGAAGCTCCTCGAGAACACCTTCCGCGCCATCAATATCGGGCTTGCCAACGAGGTCGCGCTCATGTGCGAGAGGCTCGACCTCGACGTATGGGAGGTGATCGATGCCGCGGCGACCAAGCCCTACGGCTTCATGAAATTCACACCGGGCCCCGGTCTCGGCGGTCATTGCATCCCCGTTGACCCCGCCTACCTCTCGTGGAAGATGAAGTCGCTGAACTTTCCCGCGCGTTTCATCGAACTCGCGACCGAGGTCAACTCCGGCATGCCCGACCACGTCGTCGATCGCATCGCGGAGATGCTCAACGAAGATCGCCTCGCGGTGAACGGCGCTCGGATTCTCATCCTTGGCGTCGCCTACAAATCGAGTGTCGACGATATGCGCGAGTCGCCGGCTCTCGACGTGATCGCCGGCCTACGCATCCGCGGTGGAGATATCCGCTACCACGACCCCTTCGTGTCCGAATGCGAGATCGCCGGTGAGCTGATGAAGTCCGTCGATCTCACCGACGAAGAACTCAAGACCTCAGATCTCGTCGTCGTGTTGACGGACCATCCGAATGTCGATTACGACCGGGTCGTGAAGGTCGGTCCCCGGGTCTTCGACACGCGGAACGCGATGCGGAACGTGATGGCGGATCGGGAGAAGATCACGAAATTATAGATCCGGCAGGGGGAGCACCGGATCGGCGTCGGCCGAAGCGGGTAGGGAGTGGCAAGCCCAAAGATCCGATACCAGCCGATCCGGGCCCGGGCTTGGGCGGAGCGCGGGCGCTGATCGCGGTCGTCGGAAACGCTGCAAACCCGCGGATTTGCAGGCTTCATCTGGTTCTCGAGGGTTGACGGAGAGCCCCGCCTCGCTTACACACTGTCTCCGCCGCGGCGCACCAGCAGCTGTGGCTTGAGGATCTGACCGGCCCATGAGTCGTCCGGTTTTCAAACACAATTTTCAGTCAGAATTTTCGCACGAGTAGCTCAGCTGGTAGAGCATCACGTTGCCAACGTGAGGGTCGCCAGTTCGAATCTGGTCTCGTGCTCCACATTTCTTGAATGCCCTCGGCCACTTGCGTCGGGGGCATTCTTGGTTTCGGACTCCGCGCCATCGACTGGTGACGCATAGTGACGTTTGGTGACGCTCGGGAAGTCCGCGAACGCCACGTCCCCCGGTTCGGCGGGCATCGCGTGGGCGTAGACGCGGAGTGTGAGTGCGGGGTTCGCGTGCCCGAGCTGCTCGGCGACGAACCGGATCGAGCGTCCGCTCTCCAATGCCAGCGTTGCATAGGTGTGGCGAGCTGTATGGAGCTTGAGTGGTCGCACTCCGTCCTTCTGGGCTCGGCGGCGAACCCGATACCAGGAACGAGTGACGTTGCGTTCGTCGAGCGGAGTACCGACTTGCTGTAGGTCGTCAGGATATCTCGGACCACGAACGCTTTTCGCTAAGAGACGGTTTCAGGCTCTGACCTAAGTGTTTCCCGTCTTAACGATTCGGACAAATGGGTGATCTAATCTAAGAGACACATCGCGGGGATTTTATCCTCGAGGAGAGTGTCTTTATGGCGAGCAGAAAGAAGCAAACGAGCGAAGCGGCAGTGCGCGAGATCCGACGGAAGACGC
>PBFW01000021.1 GCA_002719955.1 Deltaproteobacteria bacterium
GATCAAATGCAGTACGATGAAGGAACGGAAGAGGCTCTATCGAGCCAGTCAGGCAGCATAGGTTGCTGTCAAAAACTGTCTCTTAGGAAAAGACATCTCGAGTCCGAATAGTTTCGACGACGTACAGGGAGCCGGCGCGAATGGATCACTCCTCGGTCGCGAATAACTGCCAGAGCTGCCACGTGGGGCGTATGGCCGTTGCGAAGTCGGTCAACCATGTTCCCAGCTCGGATCAATGTGGTGATTGCCACGGAACGGGGCGCTGGGAGGGGGCTCAATTCGATCATAATGCGACCACGGTGAACTGCTTTTCTTGTCATAACGGTCTGACGGCCATCGGAAAGCATCTGACCCATGTGCCGAGCGGGAATGACTGTGAGCTCTGTCATTCAACGAGTCGCTGGTCGCCCGCTACGTCCTTCGATCATTCGGGAGTGAGCCCGGTCTGCTTCAGCTGTCATAACGGTACGATTTCGACCGGCAAGAACGTGAACCATATCCTGACGGGGGACGATTGCGAGTCGTGTCATGCGACGAGCGGCTGGATTCCGGCGACCTTCGATCACGCGGCCACCACGAATAACTGCTCCAGCTGTCACAACGGAACCATCTCGACCGGAAAGGGCGCCAGCCATATTGCCTCGGGAAACGATTGTGAACTCTGCCATTCAACGAGTCTCTGGTCGCCGGCGACCGTCGATCATTCCGGGGTGGGCGGACCCTGCCTCAGCTGCCACAACGGAACGACCGCGACTGGCAAGCACGCGAGTCATATCCCGACGGTGGACGACTGTGAGCTCTGTCATTCAACGAGTCGCTGGTCGCCCGCTACGTCCTTCGATCATTCGGGAGCGAGCCCGGTCTGCTTCAGCTGTCACAACGGAACGATTTCGACCGGCAAGGACTTGAATCACATCGTGACAGGGGACGATTGCGAGTCGTGTCATGCGACGAGTGGCTGGATTCCTGCGACCTTCGATCATTCCGGGGTGACCGGGACTTGCCTCTCCTGTCATAACGGAACAATTTCGACCGGCAAGAATCCCACCCATGTCGCGAGTTCCAACGACTGCGAGCTCTGCCATACGACGAATGGCTGGATTCCTGCGACCTTCGATCATTCCGGGGTGACTGGGACTTGCCTCTCCTGTCACAACGGAACGATTTCGACCGGCAAGAATCCCACCCATGTCGCGAGTTCCAACGACTGTGAGCTCTGTCATTCGACGAATGGCTGGATTCCGGCGGCCTTCGATCATTCCGGGGTGATCGGGACTTGCCTCTCCTGTCATAATGGATCGGTTGCGACCGGCAAACACGCCACCCATTTCCAGAGCTCCAACGACTGCGAACTCTGTCATACGACGAATGGCTGGATTCCGGCGACCTTCGATCATGCTGAAGTGAGCGGAAGCTGTTTTTCCTGTCATAATGGGTCGGTTGCGACCGGCAAACACGCCACCCATTTTCAGAGCTCCAACGATTGCGAACTCTGTCATACGACGAATGGTTGGATTCCGGCGACCATCGATCATTCCGTGGTGAGCGGGACCTGCTTCAGCTGCCACAATGGATCGATTTCGACCGGTAAGAACCCCGGCCATGTAGCGAGTCCCAACGATTGTGAGCTCTGCCATTCGACAAATGGCTGGATTCCAGCGGGTTTCGATCACAGCGCGGTTGCGCCTGGTACCTGCACTTCATGTCACGATGGGACGACGGCGACTGGCCCTCCCGGTGGGCACTTCTCGACGGTGCTTTCCTGCGACGCGTGCCACGGAACGCAGGGCTGGACACCGGCGAGTTTCGATCATGCCGGGGCAGTCTATCCGGGAGACCATCGAAATAATCTCGACTGCACCGATTGCCATGGGGGCAACAGTCAGACGGTCACCTGGAGCTCGCCGGCGTACCAACCCGACTGCGCGGGTTGTCATGCCAATGACTTCCGGGTCGGCGGCCCCCATCGATCGGCCTCCGTCAGTGATCTTCGAGACTGCGCCGGTGCATGCCACCGATCGTCAGAACACAGCGTTCGCGATCGTGAATGGTGAACGAGGCGGTCGGCGGGGCGGCGAAGGATCCGACCGATCGCTCCGCCCGAGACGGGCGAAGCATCCACGAAATGATTCGAGCCCGGACGAGCGCAAGGATCCGGTGTTGGTTGTTCGGAGGGTTGCTGGCATTTTCGGCATGTGATGCCGGAGGGCCGCCGGCCCCGTCATCTGATTCGGTCTGGGCAGAGCCCGAAACAAAGGCCAACGCCGCCGAAATGCGCGCGGAGTACGTGACGAGTGTGAGCTGCCTTCGGTGCCATCCGGAGGAGGTCGAGGCCTGGACGGGCTCGCATCACGATCGCGCCATGGAGATCGCGACCGCCGAATCGGTACTCGGTGATTTTGACGATGTGTCGTTCGAGACGAAGGGCGCGCGCTGGCGTTTTTCAAGACGCGGAGACGCTTTCATCGTCAACGCACTCGGCCCGGACGGGTCTCGGGCGGATTTCGAGATCCTCCACACCTTCGGTGCCGACCCGCTGCAACAATATCTCGTCGCGTTGCCGGGTGGGCGCCTCCAGGCGCTGACCGTCGCTTGGGATAGCCGCACCGCGGAGTTGGGGGGACAGCGCTGGTTCTCCCTCTATCCCGACGAAGCCTCGAAACCGGGGGATGTGCTGCATTGGACCGGCATTGCGAATCGCTGGAACTCGATGTGCGCGGACTGTCACTCGACGAATCTTCGCAAGAATTTCGATCTCTCGAGCGGGCGATACGACAGTCGCTGGTCCGAAATCGATGTCGCCTGCGAGGCGTGCCACGGGCCGGCCTCGTTGCATCTCGAATGGGCGGAGGCCGGCATGGATCCCGCGAGCGGGCGCGGCTTCGATGACCGGTTTGCGGCGGAGTCCGACGCGAGCTGGACGATGAATCCGGAGACGGGAATCGCTTTTCGTGTTCCTCCGCCCAGCGGTCGCCCACAGATCGAGGCCTGCTCGGGCTGCCATTCGCGTCGCAGCCGGATTGGCGAAGGGGAGGATCGGGCGCGCTTCCTGGATCGATATATGCCCGCCCTCCTCGAAGAGGGGCTTTATTTTCCGGATGGGCAGATCCAGGAAGAGGTCTATGTCTACGGCTCCTTTGTCCAGAGCCGCATGTACAGGGCGGGTGTTCGCTGCGGGGATTGCCACGAGCCCCATTCACTCGCGCTGCGCGAACCTGGCGATGCTCTCTGCGCGCAATGTCACGCTCCCTCCGTATTCGCCGTTCCCGCCCATCATGGACATCGCGAGGGCTCGCTGGGTGCAGGCTGTGTCCAATGCCATATGCCCGCGCGCACCTATATGGTCATCGATGACCGGCGGGACCACAGTTTTCGGATCCCCCGCCCCGATCTCAGCGTCGAGCTCGGGAGCCCGAACGCCTGCAATGCTTGCCATTCCGATCGGAGTGCAGAGTGGGCCGCCGACGAAATCGCGAGCTGGCCACGCGGTCCGCGCGCGACGCCCGAACATTATGGTCGCGCCCTTCGAGCGGGGCGGCTCGGGGCCATCGATGGGCAAGAGAGACTGCTCGCTCTCGCAGCGGATTCCGATTCTCCGGCGATCGCCCGAGCGAGTGCGGTGTCGCTGCTCTCACGCTATCCCGGTGCCGTACTCGTCGAAGCGATTCGTCGTGAAGCGGCGGAGGAGGAAGCGCTGATTCGGCTGGCGGCCACACGTGCGGCGGATTCCCTGCCCGTCGACGAACGGATCGGGCTCGTCGGCCGGTTGCTGCTCGATTCTGTTCGCAGCGTGCGGATCGAGGCGGCGCGAACGCTCGCGGGGGCGGATCCCGTACGTCTAGGTGGTCATCTGACTCGCGCTCGTGGTCCGGCTCTCGCGGAATATCGGCGCTCGCAGCAGCTCGATGCGGAGCGTCCCACAGCCCATGTAAACCTGGCACTGCTCGATTCGTCGATGGGGCGCATGGCGGAGGCGGAGGCGCATTATCGCCAGGCTCTCGAGGTCGGGCCCTATTTCCTCCCCGCCTACGTGAATTTGGCGGATCTGCTTCGGCAAGAGCGGAGGGAAGAGGAGGGCGAGCGGATCTTGCGTCGTGGGCTCTCGCTCGAGCCCGACTCCGGGCAACTGCACCACGCGTTGGGATTGCTCTTCGTTCGGCTGGGCCGCACTCGCGCCGCGTTGGAATCGCTCCGCCGGGCCCACGAACTCATGCCCGAGTCCGCGCGCTACGCGTATGTGTTCGCTGTCGCGCTCTATTCCGGCGGCGAAGTCGAACTTGCTCTCGAAACCTTGCGGGGAGCTCACGAACACCACCCGAGCGACCTCGATCTTCTGGAGGGGCTCGCCTCTATCTGCCGTGAGGCCGGCCTGGTCGAGGAGTCGATCGGTTATCTACGCAAGCTGGAGGCGCTGGTGCAGACCGTGCGCGGTGATGCGCAGCCGCGCACTGGCAGCAATCCGAATGGAGGAAGAGGACGGGGGCCGGTGCGAGATCATCCCTGATTCGGCATCGCCTTTCCGAAAAAGAGAGGGCGAATCCGCCGGGTGGCCGCAACCAACTCGCCATCCGCTGCGTATTCTAAGATATGACCCCTGGTCCGTCTTCATCTCGTGTTCTCGTTGCTTGGCTGCTCGCGCTTCTCGTGGCGGCGCCCGCCGCCGCCGAGGACCGCCTCAACGGGTTCTCCCTGCGACCCTCGAGCGTTGCCACCGGAGAGATCCTGCGCGGCGGCCCGCCCAGGGATGGCATCCCCGCCCTCGATCAGCCATCCCTTTCGTCGGCCCACGAAGCCGATTTCGGTGACGAGGAATGGGTGATCGGAATCGAATGGGGGGGGGAGGCGAGAGCCTATCCGATCCAGATCCTCGTCTGGCACGAGCTGGTCAACGACACCATCGCGGGCCGCCCGATTCTCGTCTCCTACTGCCCGTTATGTGGCACGGGTATGGTTTTTGATCGTCGCTTGCCCAGCTCCGCGGGCGAGGCGCCGGATCGATTCGGAGTTTCGGGGCTTCTCTATCGCTCGGATATGCTGATGTACGATCGCGCCAGCGAGAGCCTGTGGTCCCAGATCTCGGCTGTGGCCGTCACCGGAAAACGCATGGGTGAGCGCCTCGAGCTGCTTCGGTCGACGCAGGAACGCTGGGGCGATTGGCGCATCGCGCACCCCGAGACGAGAGTGCTCTCCCGGGAGACCGGTTTTGAGCGCTCCTATGGTCATCAGCCCTACGGAGACTACGCCACGACGGAGAGGCTTCTCTTCCCAGCTCGTCACGACCGTCGCTATCACCCGAAGATGCGCACGCTCGGGCTGCGGGTGGCGAACGGTGAGACTCGTGCCTATCCGGCGGAGGAGCTGGAACGACAGGGCATGGCCGTGATCGAGATTTTCGATGGCCACGAGGTGCGTGTCAGTTATGACGTCGAGCGAAAGCGTTTCGGTGTCGAGGCACCGCCGGAGGTCGACGTGATCGAAGCCTATTGGTTCGCCTGGGCTGCCTTCCATCCGGAAACGACGGTGTATGAAGCGGATCGCTGAACGGGCGTGCCGACGGGATTTCCCCGATCGGCCAATCCCTCACTGATCGGATTCGCCAGATCGCGCGTAGGCCCGGTCCCCTCGCTTCCGCTCTGTGGCCTCCGCCTGCGCTGGATGCTTCGGTCGATTCTCCCGACCGCCCCGGCCCCTTTTCACTCGCCCCCTTTCGAAGGAGATGAGTTCACCTCCTCCTCGCGATGTACCATCATCCGGAGGTCGGCGGGCTAGGCCCCCTTAACGCCGCGCTTGTGATTGTCAGTGCCATCGTTTCTTCGCCTTCGATATATCCCGCGACGCAATGGATCTTCCTCGAGTCCACGGGTCGCCCTCGCTTTGGCCCTCTTTTTGGCGTTGGCACCCGTGTTGTCGCAACCCGGATCGGCGACGGTGCTCTCGGATGAGGACGGTGCTCAGCCCGACCCCGACCCCGAGCGTTCGATCAGCATCACGCGATTCCCGACTCCCAGCAAGGAGAGATACGTTCAACTCGATGCGGTGCTCGACACTGCGTTCGTCGTCGGGACCGAGTTCGGTGCTGTTTCCCGTCTTAACGATTCGGACAAATGGGTGATCTAATCTAAGAGACACATCACGGGGATTTTGTCCTCGAGGAGAGTGTCTTTATGGCGAGCAGAAAGAAGCAAACGAGCGAAGCTGCAATGCGGGACCCGTGAGCGCCTGAGTTCGGCGCTGAAATCGCACCCGAGGCGTGGCCTGGTCACGCGAATTCGGCCCGCAGTTCTCAGCGGAATAATGAGTCATTGAATTGATACGGCGCCTCTCTGTCAAGTCGCATTTCTCTGTGCCTCGGAGCTATCCAGTAGTCAAAAACGCAGGTTTTTCTTACGCGCTCCAGATGGGGTCGCATTTTCCAGCGAGGTCCCGAGGGTTCCTGCGTCGCGAGACCGATCGTCTCGTTCGTCAGAGGAGAACGAAACAGGACGACCCGTCCGCTGGACCGCACTCTGCTCGAAGGGCTCGGCTTTTGGGGATTGGATCCAAAGGACGGCCGGGTTCCAGAGGACATGCCCTATTTCGGGGCCGCCCGTGTTTCACCATGCGACGGGAAGGGTCGCGCGCCCCCATAGGTTGAATGGGACGATGCGCTCGGGTTCTGCGACGAGGTGGAGATTCGGCGCCCGTTCGAGCAGCATGCGCAATGCGATCCGGGCCTCCATTCGAGCGAGTGCCGCACCCGGGCAGTAGTGGTGCCCGAATCCGAAGGTCATGACGCGGCGGCGCGTCTCGTCGGGGTCGCGATCCAGCCGGAATTCGTCGGGTTTCTCAAAGATCTCCGGGTCCCTGTTCGGTGCGGCGAAGAGAACCATTACCTTCGCCTTGGCCGGGATCGTCACGCCGTGCAGCGTCAGGTCCCGTGTCGGTGTGCGAAAGAGACCCAAAACCGGCGGATCGAATCGCAGCGATTCCTCGACCGCTGCATCCACCAGGTTCGGGTCTTCTCGTAGCGCGGTCCAATATTCCGGAACCTGCAAGAGTCGCCACACGAGATTGCCGATCATCGACATGCTCGTCTCGTTTCCGCCCAGCAGGAGCAGGAGCAGCGTCCAGCTCAGTTCCTTGTCGTCGAGCGAACGACCGTCGACTTCAGCGACGGCGAGCCGGCTCACGAGATCGTTCGGGAGGACATTTCCGAGCACGCTCTCGTCGGGCGAAGGGATACCGGCCTTGCGAAGCAGTTCCCGCCGGCCGTCGATCACCCGCCCGAAATATTGGTCGAAGGCCTGGCGCGGGGCGACGGTCGTGGTCGGGTCCGGTTCGTTGTAGGTGGCCGTCAGGTCGTCCGACATGCGCCGGAAGGCGTGATGGTCTTCCGGCGGGATACCCATCAGTTCCGCGATCACTTTGGTTGGGAAGGGGGATGCAAAAGCATGGTGAAGATCGCCGCTGCGCTCGGTGAAAAAGCGATCGAGCAGGTCGCTGGCGATTGCGGTGATCGGGCCCTCGAGTTCCTTTACGTTTCGGGGTGTGAATGCGCGATTGAAGAGCGAGCGGAATCGGGTGTGTTCCGGTGGGTCGTTCATCAGACCGGAAGCGTGCGTATATTGCGGGCTCTGCCCGTAGCGGATCGAAAAAATCTCCGGATTCGAGAGGGCTTCACGCACGTCCTCGCTCCGGCTGAGGGTGTAGAAAGGGGGCTCGAAGGCGGAGTGGTGGTGGACGGGCACGTGCTCCCGCAGAGCCGCATAGGCTGGGAAGGGGTTCGCGAGGACCTCGGGAGAGAAGGGGTCGTAGGCGACTTCGGGTGACATCGCGCTCATCTCCTCGTTCTTCGCCATCCCTTTCGGAACGGGATTGTGGCGCTTTTTCTCTTTCCGCCGTCGAGCCCGAAAGATACTCCAGGTTCGGTGCCAGAGAAGCGGAGAGAAGCAGGGGGTGTACCCACTCTCGTTCGCTAACTCTGATCGGCGAGGCGTCCGCGGACGGTGGACAAGTTTCGTACACTGCCGACCTTGCGCCTGGCCCGCTCGAGATTTCCTTCTTGATAGGTATGGCAGGCCCCCATCGGCCCACCGGGCACGTCGATGGCGCGGGCATAGGATTCGAGATCGATGTCACGACCGTACGAAATCAGACAGGCCCGCTGTAGCAGAAGGGTGGCTTCCAGTCGGTCGCGGTCGAGCGATGCTTCGGCCCAAGCTGCGAACTGGTGCCCCACGATCTGTTGGCCCGAAAAGGGCTCCGAGCCCACGATCTCGTTCTTGACGAGGTCCCACTCGAGAAGAAGTTCTCCGTCCCTCTCGATCGTCGCGTGGGTCCGCCCGTCGACCCGGTCGGGAATCGCGATCGAATAGGTCACGCCTCCCGTTCCGCTTCCCAGGCGCGCGATCGCGAGCGCGGCGGCATCGAACATATGCGTGCACTGCATCCGGCTCGGTGTGTATTGTCCCGCCGCGCGGAGCGAGGGGGCCAACGGCATTCCCTCGAGATGCTCGAGCAATCTTTCGGCTTCGACGCAGGTGCTCCAGGGGGGGCGTAGCGATTCCGCGACGACCTCGAGGACCCTGTCGCCATCGCATTTGACGCGGGCCCGGAAATGATGAAAATCGTCCACCAACTCCCCGAGCGCGCCATCGTCCGTGGCGTGGACATTCATCTCGCGCCGGTAGATCGCCGTCCCGTACGGCTGATAGGGAGTCCGTTCGCTCATTGGATGACGTTGTCGGCGCGAAGTGCTTCGACTTGGTCGCCCATACCGAGGCCTTCGAGAATTTCATCGGTGTCGCGCCCGAGCTCCGCGGAACTCCTCGGAGAAATGTTGGGCGTCCCGGTGAAGCGGGCCGCACTGCGTGGTTCTCGCATGCGCCCTGCGATCGGGTGGTTCGATTCGACGAAACTCTGCATGACCTTCGCCTGGGGATGATCCGCGAGTTCCGCCATGTTCTGAGCCTTCGCGCAGGGAACGTCCCCCGCCTCGAGGGCGGCGATGGCTTGATCGATATTCATCTCGGTGGCCATCGTCTCGATCCGATCCAGGACCTTCTGTACCTCCTCCGGATGTTGATTGCGTCCGGCGATCGAATTGAGTCTTGGATCCTCGGCGATCTCGATTCCGAAGGTGCGGCAATAGCTCGCGAATTCGGCGTCGGAGACCGGTTGCACGTGGGCCCAGCCGTTCTTGAATTTCATGGGTGTGAGGCCACGCTGCATCGGCATCGTCTTCTCGATGGCTCCAGGCTCGAGGAAGCCGACCGTGCCCTGGGCATCGACCCAGAGGAATTGCAGACAGCTGTCCGCCATGGAGAGCCGGACCTCCTGGCCGCCGGCACCCCGTTCGCGGGCGAGTAGAGCGGTACAGATCGCCTGGCTGGCCGTTAGCGCAGTGACCTTGTCGGCGACGATGTGATAGCTGTTGGCGGGTTCGTCCTGCTCGTTCAACATGCTCATCGAGTAGCCGCTGAACGCCTGGATGATTGCATCGTAGGCACGCTTGTGGCTATAGGGACCGATCTCGCCGAAGCCTGTCACATGCAGATAGACGATCTGTGGGTTGATCTTCTCGATGTCGGCGTAGGCGAGTCCCAATCGCTCGGCGACGCCCGGTCGGTAGTTGTGGAGCAGCACGTCGCAGTCTCGAGCCAGCGCCCGGACGATCTCGAGGCCACGCGGATCCTTGACGTTCACGGCGATCGATTTCTTACCTCGGTTGATCGAGTGAAATAATCCTCCGATCCCGTTTCGCTCGCTTCCGAAATAGCGAACGATGTCACCGGTTCCGGGTACCTCGACCTTGATCACCTCCGCACCCTGATCGGCGAGGATGCCCAGGGCCCAGGGGCCCGCGAGGAAGGTTCCCAGGTCGAGAATCCGGAGCCCGCTGAGCGGCCCGGACGGGAAGTCGGTTCTTACATCTCTGGTCGAATCCGTTGTCACGTCGAGGCCTCGTCAGAAGTCGGGCTTCTCTTTCTTGTTGAAGGCCGCCACGCCCTTTTCTCCGCCAGCGGTCCCCGTGAGTGCGATCATCTCCTCGAACCGGATTCCCGTGTACTGGTCGGTCTGGATGCCGTGATTGACCAGGAGCTTGATCTGGCTGGCGGCGGCGGGGTTCTTGTCGGCGAATTTCTGTGCATAGGCTCTGACCGCATCATCGAACTTCTCTGCGGGAAAGACCTTGTTGACGAGCCCGAGTCTCTCGGCTTCGACACCGCTCAGCCAATCGCCGCTCAGCAGGAGTTCCTTCGCCCGCCGAATCCCGATCAGTCGCGGCAACCGTTGTGTCGCCGACCCCATGGGAGGCAATCCGAAATTCATGTGCTGATCGCCGATATTGGCGTCCTCGGTCGCGATCGCCAGATCGCAGGACATCATCAACTCCAGGCTGCCCGCGAAACAATGGCCGTGCACCGCGGCGATCACGATCTTCGGGCAGCGATCGATCGCGTCGAGGGCGCCGTGCCATTTCGAGAAGAAACGGCGTACAGCCCCCCGCTCCCCTGACATGGCCAGCTGTTCCTTGAGATCGGCACCCGCTCCCCAGGACTTCCCCGCGCCTCGGATCACTACGACGCGAACATCGTCGTTGGCACCGGCATCCTCGATTACCTCTCGGAGTTGGGACATCAGATCCGAGTGAAGCGCGTTGAGGGCCTCGGGGCGATTGAGCGTGATCCATACGATGTGGCCATCGATCTCGCGAATCAACTTGTCGAATTGCATTGGAGCGATCTCCATTGGATGAATCGGGCAGGGCTATCTGCCCTTGAACTCGGGGACGCGCTTCTCGGCGAATGCCGCCATCGCCTCCTCGAAGTCCTCGCTCTGGCGGATTCCGCCCGCGAGCACCTCGGAGTGGGCGAGGCTCATCTCGAGATCATTATGATACGCGTTCCACATGTATCGCTTGGCCGCTCGCAGGCCCAGCGGTGCCATTCGTGAGATTCGGCGGGCCTTTTCGAGCGCCTGATCCATGAGTTCGCCATGGGGCACGACCTTGTTGAGCATGCCGAGTTCGTTCGCTTCGGCGGCGCTGAGGACATCTCCGCTGAAGGCGAAATCGCAGGCCTTGTGCCAAGGCAGGAAGCGCAAGAGGTGGTAATTCGCGCCGTCGAGCGCAGCGAACATATTGAAGGCAAAGCCACATCCGAAACTCGCCCGCTCGGAGGCGATTAGAATGTCGCAGCAGAGTACGAGCCCCAATCCTCCGCCGACCGCTCGGCCATTGATCGCCGCGATCATCGGCTTGTCGTAATCGCGAATGCGTTTGATCCAGGTCTGGGACGGGTTGACCGGGTCCCGCAATTTGATCTCGTGGTTGAGTGCTCGGGACGGGAATCCATCGGGCTCCTTCATGTCGGCGCCAAGACAGAAATCGCTGTCCCCCGCTGCAGTCAGGACGATGACACGTACCTCCGGATCCTCTTGTGCGCGATCGAGGCAAGCGAAGAGTCCCCGAACGAGATCTCCGGTCAGCGTGTTGTGCCGCTCCGGCCGGTTGAGTGTGATGCGGGCAATATGGTCATCGCATTCGTAGGTCACGGCGTCTTCAGACATTTCGACCCTCTCGTGCGTTCGGCCGGGAAGGCCGCTCTTGTAGATGTTAACAGTGGGTAGCAAAGCGAAGGTCCGCCGCCATTTTTGGATCCGATCGCGATGGGAGAAGGGTCGTGCCCGACCTACGGACCGAGGCGAAGCGAAAGAATGTGGTGGAGAGCGTACCCTGGTGCGGATTCTCGATGTCGTGGAGGAGCCATTCGCCGAGCGGGCATCGAGGGAACTCCTTTTCAAGACACAGCGGGCGGGTCGGATCTGCCTGGCGGCCCTTCTACATCGTCCTCGGTGATGACTCGACCGTGGGCTTTATTCATGAGCTCCGTGTGGACGGCTTCCCGGGATCGTGCGCGACCGACGATTTCGGGTGCACGCTGGACAACGTTCTCGATACATTCGTGAAGAACCATGAAGAGCGAGAGGAGAGAGCATGTCCTTCGATTCCATCTATCGTGCGGATCTTTTTGTGGGTCAGACGATCATCGTGACCGGTGGGGGAAGCGGCCTCGGACGCTGCATTTCTCATGAGTTGGCGGCTTTGGGTGCTCGAGTCGTGATCGTGGGACGCACTCGAGCCAAGCTGGAGGCGGTCGTGTCGGAGATCATGGGGGACGGTGGGATCTGTCACGCGCACGTCGGCGATATCCGAGATGAGGCGCGGATGAAGGAGGTCGTGGCCGTCGTTGCGCAAGCGGGGCCCGTTGCGGGTCTGGTGAATAATGCCGGTGGCCAGTCAGCCTCGCCCCTGCTCGAGGTGTCGAAGAAGGGATTCGATGAAGTGCTCCAGACCAATACGCTCGGCACCTTCGTGCTCGCGCGCGAGGTCGTTGAGCAAGGGATGGGAGAAAGTGGTGGGTCGATCGTGAATATCACTGCGACCATCGAGTGTGGCGCACCCGGCCTGGGCCACTCCGCAGCGGCGCGTGCGGCGGTCGAGAATTTGTCGAAGACGGCCGCGGTGGAATGGGGGCCAATGGGCGTGCGCGTGAATTGCATCGCCCCGGGATTCATCGATTCGAGCGGTGCCGACCGCTACGAGAGCGACTCCGGGAAGGGTCGCCGGTGGTTCGAGACGATGCGATCGATCACGGGCCATATCCCCCTCAAACGAACGGGAACCGAGTCCGAGATCTCTTCGGCCGTGTGCTTTCTATTGGGCCCGGCCGCGAGTTATGTGACGGGTGAGACGCTCCATGTCGACGGAGCGCTCCCGCTCTCGCCCGGCTGGTATCCCCCGGGCCCGGGGGCGGGTTCGAAGCCCTTTACGGGCTTTCATCGGGGGCGGCCGCCGAAAGCCTGGGGCCGTTCCGAGGATCCGAAGAATTAGATTCAGATCGCTTCCTTCTCGCGCAGTTCCGTGATTCGGTCGAAATCCCACCCGAGTATGTCCATCAGCACGAGTTCCGTGTCCTGACCGAGTTCGGGCGCCGCGGTTCGGATCGATCCGGGCGTTTCGCTGAGCCCGACCGGGATCCCGACCATCTTCGTGGGACCAAAATCCGGGTGGTCCATCTCGACGACATAGTCGTTGGCGAGGATCTGAGGATCGTCGGGGAGGTCGTCGACCGAGTTCACGACCGTGTAGATGAAATCGCCTGTGTCCTCCTTCAGACGCTGTAGCCATTCCGCGCGGGTTCGCGTCGCGAAGGCGGCATCGATGATCGCGCAGCATTCCGCGCGGTTGACGCCGCGGACGCCCATTTCCTTGAAGCGTTCGTCGTCGGCCAGCTCGGGATGTTCGATCACCCGACAGAAATCTGCCCAGTAGCGGTCGGGTTGGAGCATGGCGAGGGCGATCCACAGGCCGTCTGAGCAGCGGTAGTGATTCCAGAGTGGGTTTCCGGCTTCGGCGCGGAAGCTGCGGGGCATCGCGATTCCCGCCATCAGCTTCATCGAAAGCGATAGGCCCTGCAGGAAGGTCATCGAACCGAGATGCGACGAGTTCACCTCCTGGCCGATGCCGAATCGCTCGCGTGCGACGACGGCGTTGACGATGCCATATGCCAGCATGATCGCGCCCATCTGATCAGCGATACCGCCGGAGATGCCGAGTGGGTCCATGTCGGGTTCGCCCACCGCCTGCATGATGCCGGAGCGCGCCAATCCGAGATGGTCGAAGGAGGGTTCGATGGCCTCCTCGCCCTTCGGCCCGTAGCCTGTCGCGCTCCCGTAGATGATCTGGTCGTTGCGCTCTTTCAGGCTCGCGTAGTCGAGTCCGAGTCGCGCCGCGACGCCGTAGCGGAAATTCTGAACGAAGATGTCGGCCTTCTCGGCGAGGGCGAGGATGATCTCGAGCCCCTCCGGTCGTTTCAGGTCGACCGCGATCGATTCCTTGTTGCGGTTATTGGCTTCGAAATACCAGTTGGGTGCCGACCGTGTGTCCGCTCCGCCCGCGCCCAGCAGCCAGCGCCCCGGGTCACCGGTTCCGCGCTGCTCCACCTTGATCACGCGTGCGCCCATATCGCCTAGCATCGCAGAGCAGACCGACCCCTGCTGCCAGATGGTCCAGTCGAGAACGAGAAGGCCTTCGAGGGGTTGCTTCATGGCGCGCTTTCCTTCCTGATGGAACCACCAGAGGGGCTCTTGGGGAGACGCTCATCGGAGTTCCTATTGGAGATAATTCGATCCGGACATTCGACTCGCTTTCGGATCCACCTTCACATGGACGACCGCGAGCTTTCCCGACGCGAGAGCTCGGTCGATCGCCGGTCGGATCAGATCCGGCTGCTCTACGTGCTCCGAATGGCCGTCGACCATCTCGGCGATCTTGTCGTAGCGGGCGGGGAGCAGCGCGGCGATCGGAGGGGAGTCCGGCGGCAGCATCGCGTCCTGCAACATATGGCCGGCGATGCCCTCATTATTCACCACGACGAAGACCGGCTTGGCACCGACGCGCGTCGCCGTCTCCACGACCATCGCTGCGCTTCCGAAGGCGTAGTCGCCCAGGATCCCGACAGAGAGCCGGTCGGGGCAGGCGAGGGCAGACCCGACGGTATAGGGCGCTCCCACGCCCATGCAGCCGGTCGTGCCCGCATTCAGTCGCGAGCGGTTCACGAAGGAGGGCACCATTGCGCGGGCAATCCCCATGGTCGTCTCGCCCTCCGCCGTGACGATGGCGTCCCGAGGAATTGCGTCCTTCACCTCGGCCACCACTCGGTAGGGATTGATCGGAATCGAGTTGTCGGTGAGGGCGGCCCGCGCGCTCTCTTCGTTGCGTCGAGACTTTTCCTGGATGCTGGAAAGCCAATCTCCTCCAGCGCAGCGGAGCTTGAGACCCTTGAGGGTCGAACCTAGGGATTCCGCCGTGACGCGGGCGTCCGCGACGATCCCGATGTCGACTGGCGCGCCCGAGGTCATCTCCTCCGGTTCGACGTCGACTTGCACGATCTTCGTGTCCGGTGAGAAACGCTTGCCCAGCCCATAGATCCAGTTGAAGCGCCCGCCAAACATGACGATGACATCGGCTCCGCCGATCGCAAGGGAACGCGCCGCGTTCGCGAAGTTCGGATGATCGTCGGGAATCGTACCGCGGGCCATCGGCGCGCAGACATAAGGAATTCCGAGATCTGCGAGTTGACCGATCGCGCCGCCCGCATCGGCCCACGCTGCGCCCTTTCCGATCAGGATCAATGGGCGCTCGGCGTTCGCGAGTAACTCCGCCGTTCGATCGACGGCGTTCTGGTCGGGTCGGGGCAGGGTAATCTCGGGCGCGGGGCGGATCGGGGCGCTGTTCTCGTCGACTGCCCGCCCGACGACGTCGCCCGGAAAGTCGAGATAGACGCCACCCGGACGTCCATCGAGTGCCTTGCCGACCGCCAGGCGAACCCACTCGCCGATCCGCTCGGTCGAGTCGACCCGCCCAGTCCACTTCGATACGGGCTTCGCTGCGGCGACCTGGTCCAGTTCCTGGAAGGCTCCAAAGCCCGTCGTGTTCGAGAAGGCTGACCCACCGAGGACGACCAGCGGCATCGCGCTCTCTGTTGCCACGTAGAGGGGTGTCAGACAATTCGTGACTGCAGGGCCCGAGCCCGCGACCAGGATGCCGGGCTTCTTCTTCTGCCATCCCCACGCGGAGGCCATGAAGCCCGCGTTCATCTCGTGTCGTCCGCCGATGACGCGCATACCCTCCGACTGCCCGCCCGCAAAAAGCTCGATCATCGGTCCAGCGACGACGCCAAAGAGCGTGTCGATACCGAGCGCCTGGAGCTGTCGGGCCGCGATCTGGCCTCCGTGGATCTCAGCCATCGTACATCCCTCCCTTGATTTCAAACTTGCAGAGTGTGAAGGGATAGCACGATTTCGGGGAGTTCATCGCGCCCCCCCTCTCAGCCCATTTTGGCCTCGTCCTGATGGCGCGATCGGGCGACTTGCCAGCCCTCGAGCATGGGCCCGACGTGGGATCAGTCGTATGCATCGCGCTGGGAATTGAACTGACCCCTTCCGGCATAGTGAAGCTTCGCGTTGTTGTATACCTCGTGGACACCGCCATCACCGGGATTGCGCATTCGGTTTCGGAATTCGCAGACCACCCAGTCACGTTCCTCATCGATGACATGCCAGGGCGAGAGGAAGTGTTTCATCTCGGACATCGGGAATCATTTTGTTAGTGTATGCATCCATCGCGCGACGGCGTCGCGCCCGCCCAATATTCCGAAGCTCGGGTCTTCGTAGGTCACGTCCTCGGTAAAGCAGGCATCAGTCCAGATCGCCCATTTTTCGACGGCCGCGACCTTCGCGACTCCTGCGCCCCATTCATTCTCCTTCGGTTTCGAGATCATCTTTGCGCTGCCAGTCGTCCGATTCACCGAGATCGGCAGGCGGTGATCTCGAGATCATCCGGCCCGAGACTCGTCGTCAGCACACCTCGACTCTATTCGTCGCAGACGAATCGGATGGCCCGGCAAGCGGAGCGGCCCCTTCTTATCGTGCGTGCTCCCGAGTTTCATGGCAGAGGGGAACGAAGCGGTGCCTATCGAGAGGACGCGGATCTGAACGAAGGGCGCGCAGGAGATCTGATCGTTTTCGATGATCGGGAAGGCGGACGTTTCGACGTTCGTCTGCGCTATCCTCGCGGTGCAATATTCTGGCAACCGGGGCGACCGCCGGATCAAAGCATCCATTGCGGTTTTGGAGGGAAAGTCATGATAGGTATCACGATCACGCCGATCTATGCGGCGCTCTTGGGGCTCATTCTCTTGATTCTGAGCGTGCGTATTGTCGTCGTGGTGCGCGCCAAGGGAGAACTCAACTTTGGTGATGGCGGAAATCCGGAATTTACCGCGATCCTCCGCGGTCAGGGGAATTTCATCGAGTATGTTCCGCTCATCCTCATCCTGATCGCCTTCGCAGAGGCGGGGGGAACCTCGGGCACATGGATCCACGCAATGGGTGGCGGACTCGTTCTGGGACGAATTCTGCACCCGTTGGGGCTCTCGGCCGAGTCCGGCGCGAACCCGTTCCGTTTTGTTGGCGCGATCCTCACGTGGGTCGTCCTTCTTGCGGCCTCCATCATCGTCCTGCTCGATTCAGTCGGCTAAAACCACACGAGCGGACCACATGAGCGCTACGAGGCGTTCACGAGAAGCTTCCGAAAAGGTCGCTCACCTAACCGCTGAGATCGGTGATGACGGCGCGACCGACATATTTGCCGGCTTCGAGTTCGTCGAAGACCGCCCCGAGTTCCGAGAGTTTGCCGACTCGGCCGATATGGCTCTTCACTTGACCGGCCGCGGCCATGTCGACGAGTTCGCGCATGTCCTGGACGTTGCCGACCGCCGAGTAGATCAGCGTCGGATCCTTGAAGAAGAACTCGAAGGGGTTTAGCTCGAGGTTTCCCTCGCTCGTTGCCGGCAGGCCGACCGCCACGAAGAGACCGCCGCGGCGGAGCAGTTTCAGGCCCAGGTTGAATCCAGCCATGCGAGCTGAGAAGACGATCGCGGCGTCAACCCCTCCGAGTTCGCGCTGTACGACTTCTTCGGCGTCGGCCGCATCGACGGCCAGGTGGGCGCCCAACGATTCGATGAATTGCAACCTCTCCGCTCCAATGTCGACGCCCACGACCTTGTAGCCGAAGGAACTCGCGATCTGGACGGCGTAATGGCCGAGGCCACCCGCAGCGCCGATGATCGCCACCGCGCGACCGGGTTGGATATGGTGCTTCAGGAGCTTCTTGCCCGCGCCGTAGGCCGTGAGCCCGCCGCAGGCGAGGGGTGCTTCTTCGTCACCCACATTGTCGGGAAGTTTGACGAGCGACTTCGCATAGACGCAGAATTCCTCGGCGAAGGTGCCGATGATTCCGAGGGTCTGTTCACAGTGGCGAGGCTCGCCCCGCATGCAGTACTCACATGCGCCGCACCAGTAGCCGCCGCCGGTCCCGCCGAGACCCAAGATCACGCGGTCGCCCACTGCCGAATAGCGTTCCGCTCCGGGCCCGAGGGCAACGACTTCGCCGATGGCTTCGTGACCGATCCCCCCGCTGGTGGGCACGCCCACCCAGTCGCCGCGGGCGAGATGGAGGTCCGAGTGACAGACGCCGGCGGCACTGATCCGAATGAGCGCCTCTTCGTGACCGGGTACCGGGGTGGGGACATCCTGGATCTCCAGGGTGCCGTCTTCGAGTCTGGCTGCTTGCATTTTTGACAACTCCAGGTGGGATGGTCGGGTTTGGGTTGAGTATGGCAGGTGGGCGCAGGGTAGGTCAGTCCGCTAGCGCATTCTCACCGGGTCGAGTCTCGTGCGAGCTGACAAATTTCTCGATCGCCTTGTGGATCAGTTCGATGTCGTCCAGCGGTGCTGCATGGCTCATGGGAAGGATGATCCCCTGTCTCATGACGCGGTCGGCGTTGGGATATCCACCGGGGGCGGCCTTGTGGGGTGTGTTCTTGAAGGCCGGCTGGCGCAGGATATTTCCCGACCAGATCATGCGCGTAGCGATGCCCTTGTCCTCGAGGAAGCGCTGGAGTTGCTGGCGCGAGAAGCCGGCTTCTTCGCGCACCATCAGCGGATAGGAGATCCAGCTCGTCTCGAGATCCTCGAGCTGCCGCGCGGGGATGAAACGCTCGAGGATCCGGTCGCGATTGAAGAATTCCGTGTGCATCTCGAAGCGGCGTTTCCGAGCCTCGAAAAATTGCGGGAGCTTTCCCAGCTGGACGAGGCCGAAGGCGGCATGCATCTCCGAGGGTTCGAAATTCCAGCCGACCTCGTCGAAGATGAACATGGTGTCGTAGGGAATCCCGTCGATCTCGACTTCGAAGCGCTCGTTTGCATGCTCTTTCGACCCGAACATCTGGACTTCCGAGCTCCGCCCCCAGCGTCGCAAGAGGAGCGCCCGGTCCAACTCCTCTTCGCTGTTGACCGCGAGCATTCCGCCACTTCCACCGCTGGTGATGATATGAGAGGCAGCAAAGCTCGTCATACTGATATCGGTCCAGGCGCCGGTCGTCCGGCCCCGTAGCTTGGCACCTAACGTATCTGCCGAGTCTTCGATGACCTTGAGGTCGTGGCGATCGGCGATCTCTCGGATTCGTTCCCAGTCCGGTGCATTCCCGATCAGGTTGGGGACCAGGATGGCTCGGGTCCTGGGCGTGATCATTTCCTCGATCTGGTCAACATCGATGTTGTAGGTGTCGTACTCGACGTCGACGTACGAGGCCACGAGGCCGGCACGAACGATGGGTGCGAAGGTGGCAGAGAAGCTGACGACCGAGGTGATGATCTCGCTGCCCTTGGGCAGGTCGAGCAACTCGACGGCCAGGTAGAGAGCCGAGGTGCCCGAGTTGGTCATGATTCCGTATTTCTTGTCGAACAGGGCTGCTACGCGGCGCTCCATCTCGCGGACCCGTGGGCCGATCTGGATCTGATCGGTCGTCCGAAGCGCCTCGACGACGGCTTCGATCTCCTCCTCTCCGTAGATCGGATTCGCATACTGAATCGTGGTCTTCGGGGTGCTCATCGAAGGGCTCCTCATCGGGTTCGAAGCTTATTGGGCGATCGGGGCTGCCCGACCAGAACACGTTCTACTCTATCCCCTTGGCGGCGGGCGGAAAACCGAGGACGGCGAACTTCCCGTGCTCTGGTCCTGCGATGTGCGACGGACGCGCAGAATGGAACGCGGCGTTCTGGATCGAGGCGGTTGACGTCCGGTGACCGTCGCGGCGCGTCGAAGCTAGAAGCGATACCTCCAGTCGAGCTTGATCAGGGGTTCGGTACGTCCGACTCTGAACTCTCCGCCCCGGGTGGTGTAGTCCTGATTGAAGACGATGAAGAAGTCGGACCCTTCCCGGATGATCCAACGGAGGCGGCTATTGAGTCCCATCGTCTCGCTCAAGTTGTCCCACTGGACGGTCGTGTTCCAGGTGAGGTCGGGGGTGAAAGCGATCTTCAGTTTCATCTGGGTCAGGTGCGTCGAAAAATCGCGATCCGCGACTGCTCCGAGGGTTCCGTCGGGCCGCTGCTTCTGGCCGGGTATCCAGAAACGGTCGAAGTGATGGCTGAAGGAGAGCATCCAGTGGTTCGAGGGGCGCCACTCGATGCTAGGGGCGACGCGAAAATTATGACCATCCCGGAAACTCCCCCCCCCGAAGCCAAGGCGAGCCCGAATCGGCCGGTTATGGCTCGTCCTCAGGAAGACCATGCCCTCGTCGTAGTCGTAGGTCCCTTCGGGAACGTAGATGTCGTCGATCGGGAAGGGCGTTCTGACCACATCGTGGAAATGGGCGATCCGCAGCTCGACGCCGTCGCCGATCTCCGTCGCCAGAACCAGGGGACGAAAGCCGAAGACGGCGGACTCCATACGATTCGACGTGTTCGTCGTCACGATGCCGGAGATCCTTGCATCGACGGTGTTGATGTCGCCTGACGGCCTCCAGCGATATTGCCAGGAACCCCGGTACTGCCTGATATCCGTGCGGTTCACGAAGCCCATGGCCGGGTTGAATTTCTCCCCGAACTCCTGAAACGAGATCCTCCAATTGATCCGGTCGTTCGGGTATTGGAGTGAGAGTCCGTAGGCCGTTTGCTGGCTGGCGTCCCCGGAAGTCACGCTCTGCTGCGCCCACGCGCTTCCAGAGAGGAGGCGATTTTCCGCGAAGGTGCTGTTCTTATAATTGAAGTCGAGGCCGATCAGCGTGTTGTTCTGGTTGCTGAGCGGGTCACCGTTGGTCACGATGGCACCGATGGTGGACTCCCCGAGGACGTTCATCGAAACCCGCCCGGCGAAGAGGTTCGAGGCGTCGATCTCCCCCTTGCCCTCCTGCAGGATATCCATCAGGCCGATATTGAAGCGCCCGATGCGTCCCGCGACTTTTCCACCGACGGGCAGATTCTGGGCCTCCCCCGTCGCCGAGAGGCCGATCTTGCGCGAGAAATAGGGCAGGCCGTTTTCCTGCCGGAGGTCTGCAAAATTGAAGAGGCCCGAGTCCTGGAGGAAGAAGTCGCGCTTCTCGGGGAAGAAGAGGCCGAAGCGGTCGAAGTTGACCTGTCGCTCATCGACACCGGCTTCACCGAAATCACTGTTGACCGTGAGGGAGCCGGTCAAGGAGGGGAGGATTCGGTAGAACGCGTCGAATCCCGGTTTGAGCTTGGTGTAGTGGCGATCTTCGGTGTTGTCGTCGACGCGCCGCACGGTTCCGGACGGGACGACGTCGAGTCCGAGTCCGATGCCGTCCTGCGCAGAAGCCATCCCTTCGAGGACGCCAGCCTCCGCCATATCCGTCAAGATGCGTTCGACGAAGGGATCCGCCCAGCGGTTGGATTCGCCGTCACGCCTCATGACGCGTGAGATGTTCAACCCCCAGCTGTCGCTGCCGGGCCGGAAGGGGAGCGTCTTGAACGGAATGGCGATCTCGGCGAACCAGCCTTCCGAAGTAACCCGGGCCTTTGCGCTCCAGATCCCGTCCCAATTCGATTCGAAATTCCTGTTCTCGAAGCTCCCGTCGCGCCGACCACCGTGGGGGCCCGTCTGGAAGAGGAAGCCATTGCGGTGATCATGGAAGGTGTCGATCGTGAAGCTGATGCTGTCTTCCAGGAAGAAGAAATCGTCGCGCTGCATTCGGCGGGCGACGATTTCATCCGCTCGGCGGTCAAAGCAGCTGACGCCGAAATAGAGCATTTCGTCGTCGATCAGGATGCGGATCTCTGTGCGTTCGCTGGGCGGATTTCCTTGATGGGGCTCGACCTGGGTAAAATCGTCGATGACCTGGGCGAGCTGCCAGACCGGGTCATCCAGGACCCCATCGATCGCGGGGCCCTCGTCGACCCGGATTGCTTTGATATGCGGAGGTTCCAGGGCCAGGCTGCCCGCTGAATAGAGCAGGGTAAGCAGCGCGAGCGGGAGCGAAGCGAACCTGAACTGCACGAACCATCCATCCGAGACGTCCGCCGTCTCGAGCTTTGAATTGGAGGCCCGAAGACTACCGGCTGAAGGGGGCCTGTCGAGCATGGGAATCGGGTCACGAATCGGGTCGGGGGCCAGTCGGTTGCGTAGCCGGGCCGCCGCTTCTTTTCGCGTGAGGAGTCGCTACGCTCGCCATGACCGTCCCCTTCGATTCCCGACATCCCGATATGGAAAGATTCGTCGTCTCGAGCGTCGTCGGTGCCGAAGTACGAGAAGATTGAGGAGAGACCGAAGCATGTCCGAGCTCGCTGATTCATTTCCCCACCTGGCAGACCTGCCGTCGACGCTCGACGATACGGTCGTAGGGACGCCCGACCGCAGACCGGGGTCGGTGCGGCGGACTTCGACGATCGACATGGTGTGGCCCGATGGATTCGGGAGTCCGATGCATCTCGTGGGGCGGTCACGCGACCTGTCGACACCGGTCGACGGACCAGCGTGCGTCATCGACGAGGCTGGCATGAGGGTCGAAATGGCGGAGCACCGAACGGTCTCGGCGATCGAAGTTTCTCCCCATCGTGACGGGGCCGACGGCCTGATCGGTGCGGTGGGCGGTTCCGAGCTTCGTTCCGCAATCGATCGCGCGCTGCCGCGGGAGCGCGAGACGGCGTCGCCGCTTCATCTTCTGCTCGACGATATTGCGGGCACGAGTCTGGTGGCGAGTTTCGCGCTCTCCCGTTCGCCGGAGATTCGCGAGTTGATGCTCGCCAATCGTCCGGGCCCCGGTGCGCCCTTTGGCATGCGCAAGGGAAAGATCATCTGCTCCGGGCTCAGACCGGACGGCTGGTTCGACACGCATCAGCAGAACGGGGTGCCTCCCTTTGGTTCCGGTGTGGTCCCCGCCGGCGATATCGAGGCCCCCCAGGACGCCCTTGCCTGGCATGCGTTTCCGTCCGCGCCCGACGTTGGAATGCGTCGACATCGGCGGATCGACCTCTGGCGCGAGGGCGGAGTCGTATGTGTCGATGCGTTCTTTCGAGATGCCTGTTGGGAGCCGGATGGAAGCCAGAGTTGTCTTCACGAGTACACGACCGATGCGAAGATCGACGCCGGAGATCACACCTTGGTGTCGCTCGAATCGACCCCTCGCGTGCTGCCCTTCCCAGAGTGCAAGTGGGCGGCCCCGAATTCACAGGACCTCATAGGCCTTCCAGTCACAGAATTCCGGACGATCGTGCAGCAGACCCTCACCGAGTTGCGGGCTTGCACCCATCTGAACGATATGTTGCGCAGCTTCGCAGAGATACCGGCGCTGGCGAAGCGGCTCTAGCTCTGTTCGAGCCCACGGCAGCGGTCGCTTTACATCGATGTCGATTCCCGCGCGCGTGAAAAATCAAGCCGTAGAGGGAATGAGTTCAGCCAAGACTTCCCAGGTGCGCTCGACCGAGCGCTGGGGATCGGTGCCCACTCCGACCGGTAGGAAGGCCATCTCGTCCACGCCCGCATCGGCGTAGGCCGCCATGGCTTGCGAGAGGGCGGACGGGTCGCCGTGGGGTACGACCGCGTCGATCATCGCGTCTGTCCAGCCATCCTCGAGCGCCCGATCCGCGTCGGGTACCCCACAGCGCTGGAGCAGGGCCGCATACGCCTCGAGTCGCGGATAGAGGCTCAGGTATTCGTGGACGCCGGCTCTCACCTCGTCGCGATTCGTGGAGAGGATGCAGGGCATCACCATCACGACGGGCGGTACAGGGCGCTGTGCGGCCGTGGCGCTCGCCCGCAGCTCGGCGATGATCGTGTCGCGGACATAGCTCGGGGGTGCGAGCCAGGGCAACACGCCATCCGCATGTCGACCGGCGGTGCGGCACATCTGCACACCCAGGGACGCAAGCAAGACGGGGATCTTTGGTGATTCGATATCGACCTCCCAGTCGACCCGGAAGATCTCGCCTTGAAAGCTGGAGTGACCACGTTCGAAGACGCCTCGCAGGATCTGGAAATACTCGGTTGTGTGGCGGATCAGTCGTTCGAAGTCGAGCCCGAAGCAGCCCTCGATGATCGACGCGTGCCCCGGTCCGAGTCCCAGGCGAAGCCGGCCTCCGAGCGCCGCCTGAGTCGTGCGCGCCTGCATCGCCATCACCAGCGGATGGCGCGTGAAAGTCGGCATGATATTCGTCGTGAGCAAGAGGCGTTCGGTCCGCTCTCGGGCGAGCGCGAAGACGATCAGCGGATCCATGTGATGGCCGCAGCCGAGCATGGCGCTGTGGAAGCCGAGCCGTTCCGCCTGCTCGAGGAGTGAAAGCGCTCGATCGAGTTCGCGGACTTCGGGAGGCAGGACGATCGAATGCTTCATGGAGAGGCTCCTCTGGAAGTGGGCTTCCCGCTCAGACTTCGTCGGTGCGGTTCGTCGTTCGATCTGAATCCCTGAGCTGCGCGACGTGGGCCAGGTGGCTGAGGGCGCCCCCGTCGCAGCGGAGAATCTGGCCTGTAATGAAAGAAGCCTCGTCCGAGGCCAGATAGAGCACGAGATTGGCGACGTCCTGTGGCGCTCCGAGTCGAGGCGTCAGACATTGGGCGCGAAGCATCTCGACGACCTCGGGGGGGACGACCGCCGCCAACGAAGGCGACTCGATATGAGCGGGGGAGACCGCATTACAACGGATGCCCTCTTTGCCGAAGGCCGTCGCGACCGAGAGGGTGAGCGTATTCAGTCCGCCCTTGGCCGCCGAGTATGCGTTGAGGGTCAGGTCACCTGCCAGGGCCGAGTTCGAGGTCGTGTTGATGATCGATCCGCCCCCGCTCTCGATCATCCTGGGAATCGCGTGTTTGCATGCGAGCATCGGTCCGCGCAGATCGATTCGCATCGTCTCGTCCCAGATCTCGGTATCGAGTTCGAGGAGGTTGGCATCCCGTCGCTGGTGGTCCGGGGCCGTGATGGCCGCGTTGTTGTGAAGTACATGGAGGGCTCCGAAGGTTTCGACGGTCCGCTCGACCATCGCCGCGATCTCCTTCTCTTCACCCACATCGACCGGGATCGCGAGCGCCTCGCCCCCTTTGCCCCGGATCTCCTCCGCTACGGCTTGGCCGCCCTCCACGTTGATATCCGCGATCACGACCCGGGCGCCCTCGCGGGCGAGCGTCTCCGCCGTGATGCGTCCGATCCCGGAGGCGCCGCCAGTAATGATCGCGACCTTGCCCGTCACGCGTCCACTCGTCATAGACGCAGCAGCCGTGCCGTGTTGTCGCGCGAGATCCATCGCGTCTCCTCTTCGGACACGGCGTGTCCATCGAGGAAGGTCCGGGGTTTGGCGATTCCCTCCGGATGGGGATAGTCGGAGGCGAGCAGGACCCGATCGGCGCCGATCGTGTCGATCAAGCTGCGCACGTCATCGTCCTCGAAGGGAGCGACGGAAATGTGGCGTCGAAAGATCTCGCTCGGCCGGTCCTCGATGCGCCCACCGATCCAATCGCCGTACCCCCCCGTGTGCTCCGCCTTGTCCATCACGCGCAGCAGGTAGGGCACCCAGGCCGATCCACTCTCGAGGCTCATGGCCTGGAGTCCGGGGAAACGACCGAAGACGTTATGCAGAACGAGAGCGGCGAGTGTATCCATGATCGGTCGTTCCCAGAGCACCGCCCGCTGGAACGCGGATTGGCGATTGGCCGGCGGGCGGCGTCTCTCGCCATAGGCCTCCGAAAAGAGGTCGCAATAGCCGGCCTCGGCCCCGTGAAATGCGACCGGCACCTCCGCCTCGTCCAATCGGGCCCAGATGGAGTCGAAATCCGGGTGGCCGATCGTGCGGCCGTTGACCGTCGTGAAGAGGATATGCACCACCCGAGCGCCGCGGGCGAGTACGGTGTCGACCTCTGCAATCGCCGCGGGGAGATCGATGAGCGTGATCGTCGGTACGGAAAAGATCCGTCGCTCGTAGTCGAATCCCCAGGCCTCATCGATCCAGCGGTTGAACGATCGCAGATTCGCAACACACGCTTCGGGGAAATCGCGCAGCTGCCACTCCACGCCCAGTCCGAGGCTCGGCCACATGATCGCGGCCTCCACGCCCTCCTCGTCCATCCAGAGGAGACGCTCGTCGCGGTCGCAGAAACGCGGAATCTCTCGGGGGCGAAGGACATCCTCGCTGGGGATAGGGCGGTAGCGGAGATCCTTCGCGCCGGCGTGCACGCCCGGGCGGCCCATCAGGTCCGCTGGGGTGGCCGCCAGATAATAGGAGGGTTGATTCCCGATATGCGGGACGCCCAGACCTCCTTCGTCCCTCACGATATGGCAGGCTCGGTCCGCAAATTGGGGCTCGAGATAGCGCGTGAAACAATCGTCGGGTTCGTAATAGTGATTGTCCGCGTCGACGATCGCGTAGGGATGATTCATGCGATCTCCCTCTTTTCGGAGATGTCCATTACGTCCGCGATGTCCATTACGCCGGAGAAGTCCATCGCGCTCTCCATCTGGGTTCATGGGCCGCGCAAGAGCATGGCTGAAGACCTATTTCCGGGCAAGCGACGCTCGTGCGGCGGGGTTCCAGGCCGCCTGGGGAACGGCACGGGCGGACCACCGAAGGAATCCGCGGGGCGTCCTTCGCGTGAATCCGGGGATGCGCGGGAGAGAGTTCGCGCTCGCTGTACCAGGACCAAGCACGATCGCTCGACCAGAGAAATTCCCAGACACGCCTAACGAATGATGAGATCTGGATCTCCAATCCCTCGATGACTTCGGCGTTTCGCCTGGAATTCGGCATCGAGCGGCGGGGTCTCGGCGAATTCGTCGGGTGCCGCCCCGGCGGATTCGCCCCGCCGATCCCAGCGTGGGTCTCGTGGGTGCCGATCCAGCCGACGTGCGGTGGGGCAGCGGGCGCTCGGCCCCTCCGCCCTGCCTTTCGCCAAGCGCTAGGACGAGGGTGGCCCTCATCAAATTGGGCGTGGTGGGAGCATTCCAGGGACAGAGACGGCTATCATCGCGGCCATGCAATTTGGATTCAGCTCGATGAATACGCACCGGCAGGTTCCGCCTGCAGAGTTGGCGGTAGCTGCCGAGGAGCGCGGCTTCGAGTCGATCTGGTACGGCGAGCACAGCCAGATCCCGACGGATCGTCGGAGCCCCCATCCTCGGGACGACGAACTTCGTGATCCCTACAAATTCATGATGGACCCCTATGTCTCGCTCACGGCCGCGGGCTCGGTGACCAGCCGCTTGAAGCTCGGGACATCCGTTTCGCTCATTCTCGAGCGCGAGCTCTTCTCCCAGGCCAAGACGATCATGACCCTGGACCGACTCACACACGGTCGTCTCCTGGTGGGGGTCGGCGTCGGCTGGAATCAGGAGCAATTCGAGAACGCGACGGATTTGCCCTGGAAGCGGCGTTTCTCCGCGATGAGGGAAACCGTCGCCGCGCTCCGAGTCCTCTGGTCGCAGGAAGAACCCGAGTTCCATGGCGAATTGATCGATTTCGATCCCGTATGGTGCAGCCCCAAGCCGGTGCAGAAACCGGGCCCCCCGATTCTTTTCGGGGCGATGGGCCCGGTCGGGTTGCGCCACACCATCGAGTGGGCCGATGGCTGGATGCCGCTCGATCTTCATCTCGAAGAACCGGGTAAATCGATCGCGACGATGCGCCGGCGTGTCGAGGAGGCGGGTCGCGACCCGGCGTGCTTCGAGATTTCGATCGTGGTGATGTCGAAGGCGACGAGAGACAAGCTCGCTCACTTTCGTGATCTCGGGGTCGATCGGTGTCTGGTCGGAGCTCCGATGGCCGCTTGGGACCAGCCCGGCGAAATGATGCGCGAGTTGGACGCCTTGGCCGAGATCATCCAGCAGGTCGGTGCGTGAGCGGAGCGGGGCGATTCATGCGTTCGCGCCGGTTGGGGAGGCATCGAAGCCCATCGGGCGCGTGCACTGCCTTCAGATTCTGTCTTCACTCCCTGAACAGACTCTTCTCGAAGCCGTAGAACGTGGCGGCGGTCTCGCCCAGCACCGCGGCGATTTCCGGCTCGGGCAGCCCTTTCAAGGCGTCGACCGTCCTGTCGAGGGTCTCCGGCCAGAGCCCCTCCGGGTGGGGAGAGTCGGGGGCCCAAGTGAGGCACTCGACGCCGATCTCGTAGCGCTGTTCGATTTCGCGGCGGGTCAGGAAGCTTCCCAGCTTGACGTTTCGCCGGAAATATTCGGACGGCTTCATCGATAGGTGGCTCTTGTAGTCGCCTAGCTTGGCGCAGACCTGCCAGTCCGGTAGCGCTCCTTCCAGTGGCTCATATGCGATGGTGCCCAGGTGGCGGTGGGTTCGATCACCGCGACCTTGAGCCGGGGAAAGCGCTCGAACACCCCGCCTCAGATGAGGAAGGTCAGCGGCCGCGCGGCCACCCACCGCGCTTCGCAGATGTAGATTCCCGTTCCGCCTACCAGGGGGGCCGTTCCCGGCTCCTCGGGTGGCCAGTTGCGATCGAGGTGCTGAGCGGAATCCACGGCGTCGGAGTGAAAGTTCACGACCATGTTCAACTCCTCGCAGATGGTCCAGAGCGCATCGTATTTGGGATGGTGATAGGGAGCGTGATCGCCCCACATGCACGGGATCATGATCGAGTCCAGGCCATTCTTGCGAGCCCACTTCACCTCATCGACCGCTATGTCCATGTCCCAGGTCGCGGGCACGACGGCCACGCCGTGACATCGCTCCGGTGCCATCTGGTAGAATTCTGCCAGCCAGCGGTTGTGGGAACGGGCTCCGGCCCATTGCAGCTCCGCGTTCGCGCCCAGGGGACTCAGACCGATTCCGGCAGCGAAGGGCGGCGAGTTCATCTCGGTGATGCCATCCGGAAAAGTCACCTCGCCGGAGCGGGGGTCGTGGTAGGCCGGCGGATTCGCTCCGATTCCCACTGCTCCGCCGTGCGTCGTTCCGGATCCCAGATGCCGTCCATACCGCCCGCGGCGACCTTGGATTCATCCTGGAAATCGTCTCGCGCCTCCTCCGCGAAGAGCGGTTCTCCCAGCCGTTCGGCATCGCGCTTCGCGAGCGCCTCCCGCCAGCGGCCGTCGTCCGCGCGCCGCTCAGGGTCGACGTAGGCGCGCGCGTCGTCGAGCTTCGGGGCCGCATGACAATCCGCAGAAATCAACGTGTCGTTTTCCATCTCGATCTCTCATTTTTTACGCGCTTTTCTGCTCGGCGCGTTGTTCGCGGTCGAGATTCGTCAGCGCTCCGGACCCGCTTGCCTGAGATTGGGCCGCCCGCTTCGTGCCACCGAGGGCCCCCTGCGATGAAAGAACCCGGCGCGGCTGCGGGGATTCGGCGGTTGCTTCCCCGCTCTTTCAAACCTCCTCGCCATTCAACGTCACGTTTGGATAGGTCAGAAGGAATGCACATGAATGCAACTCTGCATTCTAATGCACAGGTCGTAGGCCTTGGCCTTTCGGCTGGTGGCGGTGGGGTGCACCGTTTCGCCATTCCGCTGGCCGAGGGAATTTTACCTCGGGACCCGAACACGTGCGTGAATCCGCCGATGCGGTCGACACCATGACCGAGGGCGCTGGGCCGCTTCACAGGTCGGGCTTCCCGCCGGACCGGATGCGAGTAGCGCGGCGCACCGCGCATCGGTGGGTCGAAGATCTACGGCGCAAAAGGAGATGCCGGGTGGGAGTTCGTCTGAGAGCAGGGCGTGGAGCGGTCCTCTGCCAGGTCTCGACCGAGACGATGAGTCCCCTTCTGGCTGACATGAGTAGGCGCCTCGGATGACGACTGGGCGGGGGCCGTCGCCCCCTGAGTCGATGTGCTAGCGATAGAATGTGGCGATCGGTGGCCAGATTGAAGTGTGGCTGCTGCCGACGCCTAAGGGTCACTCGACGCGAGGCGTCTGGATCACGAGAAGGTGGACAGACGGAAACGAGGTAAACCGATGTTCGACTTGATCGTGATCGGGGCAGGCGCCGCTGGGTTGAGTGCGGCCATCGAAGCGAACCGGGGCGGGGCTTCGGCGTTGGTTCTCGAGGCGGCCGACGCAGTCGGGGGTTCGACCGCTTTGTCGGGTGGTGTCGTTCTGGCCGCCGGCACCCGATTGCAGCGCGATCGCGGGGTCGAGGATCATCCGGACGCTTTCTACGATCGCTACATGGCCATGAACCGGTGGTCGATCGAGCCGCGCCTGGCTCGAGCGCTGTGCAGCGATGCGGCTGAAGCCGTCGAGTGGTTGAGCGGATTGGGTGTCGAGTTTCACCTCCTTCCAGTGAACTCGGCGGAGTTCACCCCCCGCGGCCATATGGCCGTCGGGACGGGCGCCAAGATCATCCGGGTGTTGGAACTCGAAGCGACGCGACTCGGCGTCGAGATCCGACGGGGGTGCCGTGTGGGATCGCTCGATCGCGAAGCCGGGGGCTACCGTGTCGAGATCGCGTCGAGCGAGGAGGTCTACACGAGTCGGGCTGTCGTCATCGCCACGGGTGGCTTCGGGTCCAGCCGGGAGAAGCTCGCCAAGCACTATCCGTCGGCGGCCGTCCACGGCGATCTGACCTGGAGCGTGGCGGCGCAGACCTGCGTCGGCGACGGTCTCGAACTCGGCGGCGCCTGTGGCGCGGGTCTCACGGGGCACGATCAGGGTCTGGCGCTCATCACGCCGGGCTTCGAACAGAATTTCGATGTCGTGCCGCCGGCCTGGCTGGTCTTCGTGAACCGCGAGGGGCAGCGCTATGTCGACGAGATGATGCCCTACTCGATGTTGACGGAGACGACCCATCAACAGAGCGGGGGCAGCGGCTTCGCCGTGTTGGACGAAACCACTCGCGCCCAGGCCGCCCCCACGGATCCGACCCACCAGGGCGTCGTTTCCCTCGATTGGAATCGCGACAGCATTGCGGCCCAGAGCGAGAAAGGACGGGTCTTCCGCGCGGGGTCGCTTCGCGGGTTGGCGAGGCAGGCGGGCATCGATGCCGAGAGCCTCGAAGAAACGCTCTCGCGCTATAACGCGGATTGCGACGCGGGCGCAGATTCGTGCTTCCACAAGGATCCGGCGTGGATGCGTCCAATTGTGGAACCTCCTTTCTACGCGGCCGAGATCCGCCCCTGTCTGGTCGCGCTCACCTGCTGCGGACTGCGCATCGACGCGGATGCCCGGGTGCTCTCCCGGAAAGGCGAGGCGATTCCCGGACTCTTCGCCGCGGGCGAGACCACCGGTGGCGTCTTGCGTCAATACGGAGGGAGCGGGAATTCGATTGCCAACGCGCTGGTCTTCGGCCGGCGCTCGGGCCGGGCGGCGAGCGCTCTCGCGAGAGGAAGGGCGTGATGCGAACGGGCCTGATGATACTGGGCGACCATATGCCCAACCCAAATGATGGAAAGCGGATCTCGCAGCAGGCGCACCACCGGCAGATCGTGGACAACAGCGTGCTGGCCGAGGAGTTGGGCTTCGGCTCGATCTGGCTCGGCGAACATCATTTCTGCGACTATATCCTGGCCTCGCCTCCGGTGGTGTTGGCCGCGATCGCCGAGCGCACAGAGCGTTTGCGGTTGGGGACGGCCGTGACACTCCTGCCCGTGCTCGATCCGGTGCGCGCTGCCGAGGATTACGCCACTGTCGATCTGCTTTCCGGCGGGAGACTCGAACTCACCGTGGGCCGTGGCATCCTGGCCAACACCTACACATTGTTGACTCGCGACCACGCCGACAGTCTGGAGATGGGCCGTGAGAACCTGGAGCTCTTGATCGAGCTGTGGACGAAGGAGGAGGTCCACTTCGATGCCAGGTTCCGGGCGCCGCTCTCCGGTGTGCGTGTCGAGCCCCACCCCGTCCAGCGCCCCCATCCCCCGATCTGGTTTGCGGGCGCCACTGAGGATTCGTTGCGCGTGGGGGCGACCCTGGGACTCGACCTGATGCTGCCGAGCGTCATGGTCGGTCCCGACGCCTTTGTTCCGGTGGTCGACCATTACCGCGATCTCTACAGCGCTGCGGGGCACGATGCGGCCAAGCTCAAGATCGGGGCCTGCAGCCACGTGCATGTCGCCGTGGATTCGCAGACGGCCCGCAAACGCTGGGAGCCCTATCTCTCTGGTTATTTTGCCTGGGTTGCGGAACTGGTGCAGTGGAGCGGCGGCTATTTCCCCGATAATTTTTCGTTGGAGTTCGACGCGATCCTCGAAGGGCCAGCGATCTGCGGGAGCCCCGCCGAGGTGACCGATCGTATCCTGCGGATGCGCGAGCTCCTCGGATTGGATGTGCACCTGGCCATGCTCGACCACGGAGGCATTCCGCATAACGAGCTGGTCGAGACGCTCACGCTCTACGGCCAACAGGTCATTCCGAATATCGAGTGACGCCCAGCGACCGAAACGTTTCGAGCCAGGAGAATTGCCCATGACCTCGACTCCGGAGACGCAACAGATCGATCAGCACGCCGAAGAATGGCGAATTCGAAAGCCCGAGGGACTGTTATTGCCCAAGGATCTGCTGCTGTCGGCCGAGCAGAGCCGACTCTCCGTCGATCGTTACCTGCTTCCGGAACGTCTCGAAGCAGAAAACCAGCATCTCTGGAGCCGGGTGTGGCAGGTCGCTTGTCGAGAAGAGTCGATTCCCGAACCCGGCGATCATCTTCGCTACACCATCGCCGACCAGGAGTTCTTGTTGGTGCGGCAACGCGATGGCGATGTCCGGGCCTTCTATAACGTATGTCCCCATCGGGGCAATCTGGTCGAGCGCGGCGCGGGCCACTCCGAAGAGCTGCGCTGTGCCTATCATGGTTGGTGCTGGAGACTCGACGGCCGCCTGCAAGAAATCCCGGACCGCTATCTGATCACGGATGCCACCGACGACGATCTCGGCCTGTCCGAGATCGCGTGCGATCGCTGGGCCGGTTATGTCTTCGTCAACCCGGCTGGGGCCGCGGCGGAGCCGTTGGGGGAATATCTAGGGGGCCTCGTCCCACGTCTCGAGCCTTTCCATATGGAGCGCCAGCGGCTGGTGAGCTGGCAGACGACGGAGGTGGCCTGTAATTGGAAGGTGCTGATAGAGGCCTTCCTCGAGACCTTTCACGTGCCGGGCATCCACCCGAATCTCGTGACCCTGCTCGATGAGGCCAACACCGTCTTCGAACGCCTCGGTCATCACCACCGCATGTGGATTCCCTATGGCATGCCCTCGATCCATTTTCGCGATACCAGCGATCGGAAAGTCTACGAGAGCTTTCTGGAGCAACATTTCCGGGAACGACACCTGGATCAGAGCGGCCTATCGGAGCCGATGGACCCTTCGCAGTGGGAGCCGCAATTCGATGACCAGGGAACCATCGTGGGCGATCGCAACGCAAGGGAATACCTGATCGAGCGACAGAAGGCGGAGGGACGTGTCAAGGGATATGACTACTCCGGGCTCGGCAAAGAACAACTCATCGACATCGATCATTATCTCTTCTTTCCGAATTTCGTGATCCTCGCCAAGGCCGACGACACCTTCATGATCCGCTCACGACCGCATCCCACCGATCCGGACCGTTCGCTGGCGGACGTGATGCGACTGAGGCCCTTGGGATCCGCAGATCCGCCTCCGCAGGTCCGCCAGCAACACGTCGAGGCCAATAATGAGAGCTACCTGAAACAGATTGGCGAGGTCATCTACCAGGACTTCAGCAATGTCGTGGATGTCCAGCGCGGGCTCCACGCGAACTCGCTGTCGCACCTGACCCTCAGTGCAAATGATATTCGGATTCGCTGGCTCCACGACGAGATCGACGAGTATCTGCGAGACGTGTGATGATGAGCCGAGAGAGCTCGGCAGGGTGTGGGCGGTGGGGTCCGCCCGCTGATCCCTGCAGCGAGGCCGCGCCAAACCGTCCATCAGGATATCCCCCTTCGTGGCGGCCAGGTTTTCGAGCCGCCCAATGCGGCTCAGCCGGCGCCCCTCCTTGAGTTCGATGCCGGTCTGATCCGCCGCGACTTCCAACCCCGTCGGGATTCGTTCGGCCAGATGCGTGCAGACTGCGATCGTGATCTCTCAGATTTTCGACTGGCTGGAGGGCAGAAGGGCGAATTGTGGGATTCGCTGGTCCTCGCATGGTAGAATCCCGGGTCGGCTCAGTTGGATTTTCATCCCATTTTCGAGTCTGTCGCCTCCCTATGATTGCTTGCCCGACCGTGTTCATGCCGATTCCATCCCTCACCCCAAGCCTGATCTCTCGTCTTCCGAGTCGCTTGAAGAAAGCGGCGTTCACGCTCGTCGTGGGCTTGTCCGTCGCGCTGGCTCTGGCGAGCCCCTTCGAAGCCGGATCGGCGCTGATCTCGACGGGCGACGGGAGCGGCAACACGACGCCCCCGGCCGCCGATCCCGGCTTCGACAATGTGGGTGTCGTCAACGGGCTGACGGGGGTCTATGTAGGCAATGGATGGGTATTGACGGCGAACCACGTGGGCGAGGGGGCGACCCTGCTCCTCGGCGAGACCTACGAGCCGGTTCCGGGATCGAGCGTGCGCTTCCAGAATCCCGACTCGAGTCTTGCAGATCTAATCGCCTACAAGCTCCTCGGCTCGGATCCGCCGCTGCCCTTTCTGACCATCGCCGATACAGCTCCGATTCTCGACACGCTCATCGTGATCATCGGCAACGGGCGAAATCGGGGAACGGCGACAACCTGGAATGGTCTCGACGGCTGGACCTGGGGCTCCGGGCGAAGCGTCCGTTGGGGGACGAATCGAGTTTTCGATATCGATGAGTTCTCGCTCGGCACGCAGTCGTTCTGGACCCTTTTCGACGACCTGAATCCGGGCCAGTCTATCGGCCAGCATGAAGCAGACATCGTAGATGGCGATTCGGGCGGCGCGGCATTCATCGGAAGCGGCGCGACCGCCGAGCTCATCGGCATCCTCTTCGCGCGCGTAACCTTCGTGAACCAGCCAGCCTCTACTTCGCTCTATGGCAATGCCGGGATTGTGGCCGACCTCTTCGCCTACCGGGCCGAAATCCTGGCCGTCATCGATCAGCCCGAATGCAGCGATGGACTGGATGACGACGGTGATGGCTCGATTGATTTCCCGAACGACCCCGGTTGTAGCGACGCCCTCGACGCGGATGAGCGCAGTGCAGAGATCGAATGCGATAATGGAATTGATGACGACGGCAACGGCCTCATCGATTTTCCGGACGACGGCGGATGTTTGGACTCTGCGGATCTGACCGAGGCCCCGCCGCTCGTTCCGAACTCGAGATTTGGGGCGGGAGTACTCGCATTCGGGCTCCTCTGTCTGGCTTCGAGTGCGCTGCGCCGGTGGTCAACCCCCATCGAGTAGAGCGCCGCGCCGCGCGCTCTTGTTGAAATCGATCCCGGCGAGACGCTCGGCATCGTCTTCGAAGGGGGTCGGCCTGGTTCTGGTGGGGCTGGCCTGCGTCGTGCTGCGGCTCAGATCATTCAAGAGGGCCGAGAGGCCAACGCCAACCCTCTCCGCCGGAGGATTGGCTTCCGGGACGACTCGGCCTTCCAGAGGCGCGTCCACACGGAGCTCGGCTATTCGCCCGAGCTCTCCACGAACCCTCCCCAGGTCGCCATGTAGGAGACGAAGGCCTGGCTCAACCCCTCGTTCCTCAGGTATTGCTCGGTCACGGGGAGCACGACCTGTTCGAAGTCGGGGTCCTCACGGACGCGGCGCGGAAAGTCGTGGTGAAGGATTCCGACGCGGCCGGGCAGCACGAAGTCGAGACCCGCGTCGAGGCAGGCCTGCACGTCGGCCGCGCTCGAAATCTTGCCAGCCGCACCCAGTCGCACGTCGCCGCGATCGAGCTCGCTGAAGTAGGAGAGCAGGCTCCGGCCCTGGAATTCCTCTTCGGCTGGCTCCTTGAACACGTCCCAAAGCGACATGTCGAGAAAATCGATCCTGCCCTCGTGCATCAATCGCTGTGCCACTTCGCGCGCCTCGGTCAGCGTGACCCCGAAACGCTCCGCCGAGAGTCGAACCCCGACGATGAAGTCCGATCCGCATCGTCTGCGGATCCCGTCGACGACATCGAAGAGGAGACGGGCGCGATTTTCGAGGGACCCGCCGTAGCGATCGGTCCGCGCGTTGGTCTCGGCGCTCAGGAATTGAGCCAAGACGTAGCCATGCGCACCATGGACTTCGACGCCGTCGAATCCGGCGCGTTCCGCGCGCTCCGCCGCCACGATGAAATCCTCGCTCAGCGTCTCGACCTCTTCGCGCGCCAGGGCTCGCGCGCCCGTCTCCTCGTCGGCGGAGGCACTGACGGGGCGCTCATCGATATGCTCGCGTGGGGCGCGCATGCCGGCGTGGTGCAGCTGGAGGATCGCCACACTCCCGTGTTTCTGGATGCCCTTGGCGAGACGACTCAAGCCCTCGAGGTGCTGGTCGCCGAAGATGCCGATCTGGCCCGGAAAGCCTCGCCCACAGGCCTGCACGTTCGCCGCCGCGGTCATCGTAGAACCGAATTCGCCTCGCGCGCGCATCGTCAGCCAATCGAACTCTTCGTCCGAGAGTCGGCCATCCGCGTGACTCTGCAGGTTGGTCAGCGGCGCGAGCATGAAACGGTTCTTCATCTCGGGGCCGCGAGAGAAGCGGAGTGGGGTGAAGGCGGATTGGTTGCTCATGGGGGATCGGATTCCTTGAGTGTTCAGGGGCGAGCGACGATAGCGCCTCGGTGGATTTGTAATACGGCCTTCCGATGACGCCCTTTTCACCCCTCACCGGGCTTGAGCTTCTCGCTCCCGCCCGATCGTGCCTGCCTCGACCACCGGCGTGATCCAGTAGTGTAGGCCAACGCCGTCGAAGGCCTCTCCGAGTCGCCTCACGATGGCGTGCGCCTCTTCATCTCGTGTCTGGATCCAGAACGCGACGCGACGCTGGACGCCGGTGACCTGCTCAGCGGTCGAGAGCTGCGCTGCGTGGATCCCGTGGCCTCGGCAGGGTGACGTCGTGAAACCCTCGTGGTGGGATTCGAGGAGCCAGTCGACGAGCCGCTCTTCGAACTCGGGCGTCGTGATCAGGGTCAGCAGGCACTCGCTCATCGTCGGCCCTCCCGCTCACTTCGAAGCATGAGCCAACGATATGAGATCGGCAGCAGGATCAGCGTCAGCGCGGTTGCGCTCACGAGACCGCCGATGACAACGACCGCTAGCGGCCGCTGGAGCTCGGAACCCGGGCCGCTCGCGACCAGCAGGGGAACCAGCCCGAGGGCGGTGCTGGCGGCGGTCATGAGCACGGGCCTGAGCCGCCGCGCTGCGCCTTCCAGGACGACCTCCTCGGCCGGCATGCCCTCAGCGCGCAGCTGGTTGAAGGTGCTGACGAGGACCACACCATTGAGGACGGCAATGCCGAGCAGGGCGATGAAGCCGATGGTGGCGGGGACGGAAAGATATTCTCCCGAGGCCCAGAGCGCGACGACGCCGCCGATCAGGGCGAGCGGAATATTGCCGAGGACGAGCCCGGCCTGCGAGGTCGATCGAAACGTCGAGAAGAGAAGCAGGAAGATCAAGCCGAGTGAGGTGGGGATGACGAGCATCAGTCGCGCCGCGGCGCGCTGTTGGTTCTCGAACTGTCCGCCCCATTCGAGGCGAGATCCCTCTGGAAGATGGATCTCCTCGGCGATGCGCCTTTTGGCCTCTTTGACGAAACCGACGAGGTCCCGATCGCGCACATTGGCCGTCATCACAGCGAGGCGCGACGCGCCTTCGCGGTTGATCTGGACCGGTCCTTCCACGCGTCGGAGGGAAGCCACCAGCGACAGTGGGATCGGGTCCGTGGACATCGCAGGGAGTTGGATATTCACGAAATCGAGGGGGGACTTTCGGAGCGCTGCCGACCCGCGCAGCATGATGGGCACGCGGCGCACTCCGGCGAAGACGGTGCCTGCGCGGATCCCCTCGAGTCGGGCTCTCAGGCGGTTCTGCAAATCTTCGACCGAGAGCCCCAGGCGGCCGGTCGCGAGCGGGTCGATCTGCACTTCGAGGAACCCGGCGCCTTCGGAAAGCGTACGCAGGACGTCCTCAGCGCCGTCGAGGGTACTGAGCAACCCGGCGATTTCAGCGGCGCTCTGGTTGAGGGTGGCGAGATCCGGTCCGAAGAGCTTGACGGCGACATCGCCGCGGACGCCCGTCAGCATTTCAGAGACACGCATGTCGATCGGCTGTGTAAAGCCGTAGGCGATTCCCGGAAAATCGTTCATCACCGCGCGAATGCGATCGAGGATCGCGTCGCGAGAAGGAGCTTGCCACTCGCTGCGCGGCCGCAAAACGAGAAACGCGTCCGTCTGGTTGAGGCCCATCGGGTCGAGCCCGATTTCATCGGACCCGGTTCTGGCCACGACGCCCACGATCTCCGGAACCCGTTCGATGAGGGCCCGTTCGATCCGCAGGTCCATGTCGAGGGAAGTCTTCAGGTTGATCGATGGAAGCTTTTCGAGCTGCACGATCACGCTTCCTTCGTCCATGGTCGGAAGGAAGATCCTTCCAATTCGCGGGTAGAGAAGGGCGGCAAGGATGAGCAGAAGCGCGACGCCGGCGAAGATCCAGCGCGGGTGGTCGAACGCCCATTCCAGGGTTTCTCGATAGCGCGTCTCGAGCCACCGCATCCAGCGCGTCGGGCGCCCGCCGCCCGAGGAGAGCAGGAAGGAAGCGACGACAGGCAGGACGGTGAGCGAGAGCATCAGGGAAGAGACCAGCGCGAAGATGATGGTCAGCGCGACGGGAATGAAGAGCTTTCCCTCGAGTCCTTCGAGGGTGAGAAGGGGAAGGAAGACCAATACGATGATCGCCGTGCCTGCCGAGACGGGTCGGGCGACCTCACGCGCCGCGCGATAGATGACGTGGAGGTGGGGGAGACGTTCGCCCGCGCCCCGTCCGCGGTGAGCGACGGCGTTCTCGACGACCACGACCGCAGAATCCACGAGCATGCCGACGGCGATCGCGATCCCTCCCAGGCTCATCAGATTCGCCGAGAGGCCGAAGCCTCGCATCCAGATGAAGGTGGCGAGGACCGAGAGCGGAAGAACCAGCGCCGCGGTCAGGGCGGCGCGCCAGTCGGCGAGGAACGCGACCAGCACGGCGAGCACGAGGATCACGGCGCTGAGGAGCGCGATCTGAACCGTCCCGACCGCGTTTCGAACCAACTCGGCGCGGTCGTAGAAGACTCGGATCTCGACGCCTTTGGGTAGGCTCGCTTCGAGCTCCATGAGTTTCTTCCGCACGCCGTCGACCACATCCCACGCATTCGCCCCCCGCAATCCCAGAACCAGACCCTGCACGGCTTCGCCCTCACCGTTCAGGGTCACGCCGCCGTGGCGGGACAGCTCGCCGCGCTGGACGTCGGCGATGTCGGCGACTCGAATGGACTCGACGGGATGACTGCGGACCACAATGGCGCGAAGATCGCCGAGGGATTCGATACGGCCTTCGGAGCGGACCAGAAGGACCTCCTCCCCGTCGATCAGCCGGCCAGCGCCATCGTTGCCGTTATTCCGATGGATGGCCTCCTGTAGCTCCTGGGGGCTGATTCCTCGGGCGAGCATCGCCTCGGGGCGCGGGGTGACTTCGAAGGTCTCGACGAAGCCGCCCAACGCGTTGACATCCGCGACGCCCTCGACGGTTCGGAGCGCCGGACGGATGACCCAGTCGAGCAGCGTGCGACGTTCGCGCAGATCGAGGTCGCCCCCCTCGATCGTGAACATGAACATCTCACCGAGCGGCGTGGTCAAGGGGGCGAGCCCGCCTCGGATACCCGTCGGCAGAGCATCCCAGATTGCGGCGAGCCGTTCCGAGACCTGCTGGCGAGCCCAATAAATGTCGGTCCCGTCCTCGAAGTCGACCGTGATGTCAGCCAGCGTGTATTTGGTGACGGACCGCAGCGTGGTCTGTTGCGGGATTCCCAGCATCTCGACTTCGATCGGCGCGGTGATGCGGGTTTCCACCTCCTCGGGGGTCATGCCGGGAGCTCGAATGATCACCTTCACCTGGGGCGTCGAGACGTCGGGGAAGGCATCGACGGGCGTGTTCTGGAAGGCATTCCAACCGGCTCCGACGACGACGGTCGTCGCCAGGGCGACGAAGAGGCGCTGGGTCAGGGCGAATTGGATGAGCCGCGCGAGCATCAGTCGGGGCCTCCGCCCGTGAGCCAATGTGCTTTGAGCGCGGCGGTGCCGTGGATCGCGATGGCCGCCCCGTCCGCGAGTGGGCCCGAGATGGCAATCTCTTCCCCGGATCCGCCCACGACCGCGACGCGGAGCGCCTCGAAGCCGCCTGCGGACTCCCGAAAGATCCAAGCCTGTTGTTCGATGTGGACGATGCCGGTCGCGGGGACGGCAAAGGCGGTTCCGTGCTCACGCGGTGTCTCGAATTGCACGCGAACGAATTGGCCGGGACGCAACTGCGTCCGGCCGCCATCGACCGTTCCCCGCACCAGTACGCCCTGGTCGAGCGAATGGATCTCGCCACCGACCGTGATGACACGACCGGCCGCGTCGAGGTCGGGGAGAATGAAGCGCGTGCCATTGTCGAGCGTGCGTGCGATATCGATGGGCGTGTGGATATCGACGGTGAGGCGCGCGATGTCCCCGATTCGGTAAAGCGCTCCACTCGCTTCCAAACGTTCGCCGGCCCGCGCGTACTGCTCCAGCACGACGCCTTCAAAGGGCGCTCGCACGATCAAGGTGGAGCGGAGTTTGTGCGTTCGATCGAGCGTCACGAACTCGTCCTCACTCATGCCGGCGAGCATGAGGGCCTGCTGCCGTTCTTCGAGGCGAGTGCGCGCCTGGTGCAGCAGCGCCGCGGACTGTGCGGCTCTCCGTCCGGCAATGATGCCCTCGTCGGCGAGCTGCTCCTCGCGTCGTGCCGTCGAACGGGTGAGATCGAGCTGGGTGAGGGCTTCGAGATATTCCCGCTGCAGAGCGACGAAGGCGGGGCTCTCGATGCGCGCCAGTTCGTCTCCCGGGGAGACGGAATCGCCCACTGCGACGAGGGGCGAGAGCAGGAGCCCGGGCGACCCGGCCGTGATCATACGAACCTGAGCATTGGGCAGTGTGATACGACCGGGCAGTTGGGGGCGCGGAACGAGCTCTATGCGCTCGGGGATCCCGACGACGATGCCGAGCGCCATGCGTTGTTCCGTCGTGATCGGCACCGACGTGGACGGTTCGGCCACGGCGGTCACGGCCAGACTCATGGCCAGGCTGATCGGTGCGAGGCTTCGCTTCACGGAATGACTCCCAGCGCTTGGTTGAGTTCGGCGATGCCGAATTGATACAGGATTTGGGTCTCTCGTCGGGTCTGCTCGGCTGAGGTGGCGAGGGCGCGAGCGCGCAGAAGGGTGCCGGGATCCGCTTCGCCGAGCCCGAAACCGATTTCCGTCAGGCGGCGGTATTCAGAGGCCATCCGAGCTCGCTCGGTGGCCGTGCGTGCACGTTCGCCGGCGAGGGCGAGCCGGTGCTCCGCTTGTGCCAGAGCCCCTTGGAGTCGGCGTTCGAGCCGACGAGTGTCACGTTGGCTTTCGGCAAGGGCTCTCTGTGCCATCGCCAGTTCCACCCGCGTGTCGCCGCGGCGCCCGAGCGGAATTCGCAGTCCGGCCAGGATGCGGTTGTCGAAGTCGTCGTTTCCGGCATCCCGTTCGTGTTGGCTGCCGAAGGCGACCACCGGATGACCCCATTGGTCATTTTGGAGCTTGCGGATTTCCGCCTCGGCACGCGCGATGTTTTCCCGCGCGAGCAGGAGTAGCGGATGTGCCTCGAGTGTCGTTCGCTCCGAGGTTGCTTCTGTCCAGTCGGAGGGTGAGGCGGAAAGACCTGTCAGGAGCGCATAATCTCCCTCTGCGTGTCGCGATTCTTCGAGGGCTTCCAGGAAGTGGATTCGGCTGTCGAGACTCGCGCTTCGGGCGAGCAGCAGGTCGCGCTCGGAGAGTTCCTGCAGCGCGACGGCCCGTTCGATCTGATCCGCGAGCGCGTCCTCCGCCCGCCACTCGGCCTCGGCGAGTTCGACCCGGACGCCCGCCAGAGCGAGTTCTGCAATCGCCTGTCGAACCCATCCCGCGACTTCGAGCAGATGCGCTTGTTCGGCGTGCCCCGCCGCCGCGGCCGCAGCGCGCGCGCGGTTGCGACGTCCCCTGCGTTGGCCGGGCCACCAGAGCGGAAGCTCGAGGCCGGTGTTCCATTGCCGATAGCCGTCATCGGTCCCGATGCGATCGGTCACGTGATTGGCCGAGAGCGAGGGGGGCTCCGGCCAGAGTCGCTTCGCATCCCACGCGAAGGCATCGGCTTCGGCCCGGCGTGCCGCGATGACCTCGGTTCCCGCTTCCTGCGCAGCGGTCGTTCGGATGACTTCGCGAAGAGAGAGAGAGGATTGCGGCTCGATGCGAATATGTGCATGCGCTTCCAGAGCTGGATCCGGCGGCTCAGCACTCGCATTCAGGGCGTTGAACAAAACGAGCGCGGCGAGCGCACCCACGCGGGGGAGGGTGCGGGCGGTCGTGAGTGAGGAGGACCTGTCGCGGTATTCCGTCACTTCGCATGGCTTGGGGCTGTTGGTCACAGTGATTCCCACCCTTCAGTCTTCGCGGACCAGGCTCGGCCCCTGAGGCAGGCACCATCCCGGATCTCCTCGGTCCTCGCGCGCAGCCCGCACACTAGGCTCGGGTGGTGGGCGAACCATCCGCCAAACGCCGGAGTTTCTGTTCTGGGTTGGTCTTCAGCGGAGCGGGGAGCGGATCCGACAGGTGCCGGAGGTCGAAGTCGATGGAGGGCGACTCTCTCTGTCGCGCGTCGGTCCTCTAATTCGTTCCGCATCGGAGTCATGGAGCGTTTCCTGTTGCCATTCGATGGATGATCGGGCGCTGATATACGGGCACAAGATATCTTGGACAGGCGACGTTCCCCGCGAATATACGATTTCAGCTCTCACCCGGGTCGATTCGTCCCCGCCGCGCACAGATCACGCGGCGAGTCAGAAAGCGCATGCTAGAGCTCGCATTTTCTCGGTACACCCATCATTGCCCCGGCGCCAGTGATCTCGGAAAGATCGAAACGGGTTCTTCGAGGCGGCGAGGCAATCTGGCGGTTCCCGGGCCACGCCCGGGCGCCGACATCGAAGCTCAGGAGCCATGCCGACCCACTCTACCCGTCGTTGGCGGGTTCTGCCGACGGGCTTCGTCCCTTCATCGTGCGGTGTCGGGCCGCGAGTGCGAAGATGGGTCCGCGCACTTCATCCGCGGGTGAACGGCCTGAACCGGAGAGGGCAGGGGGCGGGTGGAATCAAAGGCCGTATTCGAAGAGGACGTGGTTTTGGCGACAGCTCGGCGCGAGGCGGGTCTCGCTGATTTCGGCGATATTCGCTTCCGGGAGCCGCTCCGAAGGCTGCTCCATTCACTCGAGCACGAGGCCCTTCTCAGTGAGGCTGGACGTACGATTCAATTCGAGCGAGTGATCGGGAATCTCGTGACACGCTTCTGGGCAGAGGCGTTCATCGCGCGACATCCGGAGATTCTCGAAGAGGAGATCGAGGCCCCGGTCGTTGTCGTCGGCCCCATCCGCTCGGGTACGACGCGGCTCCAGCGCCTGCTCGGCGAGGATCCCAGACATCTGGCCGTCCTCTGGTGGGAAAATCGTTGTCCGGTCCCCCTTCCCGGGAGCGATTGGCGGAGAGACGATCCGCGGATCCCCAGGCAGTGGAAGAGGTCCGTCAGACGATTGAGGCATCTCCTGAGCTCGATGCGATCCACCCATGGGACCCTTACGGCCCAGACGAGGAGGCGCTGTTATGCGAGCATGCTTTCCTCTCTCATGTACCCGAATCGAGCCTTCATGTCCCGACCTATCGCGATTGGCTACAGGATCAGAATCAGACCCCCGGCTATGAGTTCCTCGCGCGTATGCTCCGGATTCTCCAGTGGCAGAAGAAAGAGAAGGGCGTCGGAACTCGAGCGGATCTACGACTGGCTCGGCGCGCCCTTCCCATCCCGGACCCGAAGCGCCCTCGAGATCTGGCTCGTGCGGAATGCGCGCGAAAAGAGACCTGCCCATCGCTATTGCCTAGAAGATTTTGGTCTGGAGGAAGGGGATCTGAAGAGGCAGTTCGCGGACTATCGTGAGTGCTTCATCCTCTCGCGGCCGAGTTGAAGTGCCACGTCTCGGAGCTTTTCGGATGCGAGAGAGGAGCGGGATCGCTGCTTACCTCGACAGAAAAGGCACGAACTCGATCGGCCGCGCCCTCAATTTCCGGTGAGGCGTCCCAGGAAGAACCGCTCCGGATCGAAGACGCGAAGCAGCGTGAGCTCCTCGCGGCTTGCCGGCGGGATCCAGTCGAGCTCGGGAGCGACCTCGAGTGACCACCCACAGAGCGCCCGGATCTCCTCGACGACCTCTTGCGGGCTCTCACCGGCGCTCTGAAAGACGCCCGTCAGCACGAGGCGGCCTTCCCGGCGTTCATAGCGACCATGTGTCGACACGAGCCCCCCCACTCGATCGCCGGGGCTCGTTACGAAGTCGACCTTCTCGACGAAGCTGCGCGCCTGCTGGCGGGCAACGAGCAGCGTTTCGGCCGAAGCGTTCGCCACGTCGTTCGCGCCCCCCGATCCGACCAGGAATCGGCCACTCTTCGTGCGGGTGGAATTGACATTCCCGAAGCGGTCGACCTGGGCCGCGCCCAGGGTCGCGAGACAACGATTCGCCGCCCCGCACGCATGTATGCCCAGCGCCTCGATGACATCCGTCAGTTGCGTCGTCGTCGGCATGTTCCGGTAGTTGATGAGGAAGGGATCCGCGGGTCGCGGGTCGTGTCCCACCATGCCGGTTTCGGCGAGGAGCGTCACGTCGATTCCATCGTCGCGCAATGAATGCGTGGCGAGCCATGCCGCGAGGGCGGCCTGCCCAACACCCGACAGGAGCGTCTCGAAGCCACCTTCCCGGGCCCGCTGCGCCGTGATCCGGGCCGCCTGGACGATCATCTCTTCGATGGGACCGGCAGGGCCGAGCGCGTCCATCGCCTCGCTATTCGCTTCGAGATCCCGACGCCAGGACTGCGGTGCGGCATCGCGCTCGAGTTCCGCGAAGCTTTCCTGGCCCACTGCAGCCAGGTAGTTCTCGTGGTCGTCGAGATCTAGGATCCACTCGCGAAGCCATCGCTCGTAGCGCTCGCCCGACTCCTGGGCCTGTCGATGTTCGCGCATGTGGGCGTAATCGTTCGCGTAGGGGGTGAACTCGGGGACCCCCGAAGCGTAGTTGCCATAGGGATGCGAGCCGTAGGGGACGTGACAGACGGCGATCACGCGATCGGCCGGGATGCGGACGAGGTGGCTGTGGCGGCGGACGAACTCGGCGTCGACGATGTGGTGGGCGGTGAGTACGACGCCACGTTTGGCGGCGAGTGCGCCGTAGACATTCTCCTGGTGCGGGGGGAAGCAGATCGCGTTGCCGGAAGGGTCTGCTGCCCAGCAGTGGACGAAGGAGATGTCGGGACAGAGGGCGCGAATGACTGCCTGGCGACGACCTGGCGAGAAGGGGTCGTCGATCTCTTCGTATACGCCCTGCCCACGGAGTTCGGTCGCCATATCGCTTCCGATGAGCGAACGCGTGGGGGCGAAGGGGACGCCTTGCGCACCCGCGAGAAGGCGTTGAGAAAGCGTGAGCATGGTCCAGTGCTCGAACTCGCACGAGTTCGTTTCGAGCGCTCTGGCCACCACGGGGCTCGGGCCCGGGGTCGGATAGCCCTCGCCGGCAAACGAGATCACCGCTTTTTCGAGGATTCCGGCACCGACCAGCTGGAGGTAGTTTCCGGACAATGAGGACGAGACGAAGGTGAACCGCGGGTCGCGGCCGTGGAATTGACGAATGAGTTCGTGAAGCGCGGCGACCGGCCGTGCCTGGAGGCTGACGGGATTGAGCGTCATTCCGGGTTCGACGAAGCGACGGATCGCATCAGCGAGGGATACGCATTTATCGATCCGGGGCGAGTGCAACGAATCCAGTCGATCCGCGACGAGGGTCCTCCAATCGCTCATCGTTCCGCCTTTCCGCTAGACTCGCATGTCATGGATTTCTCTCCCGATGAAGAAGCTCCCGAGCTCGCCGTCGCCTCGGGTGAGGGCGTTTTGCGGCTGCGATTCGATCGGGCTGCGCGCCGAAACGCGCTGACACGCTCGATGATGGTTCGATTGGTTCATCATATTGAAAACGCTGTCGATGATCCCGAGCTTCGCGTGATTGTCCTGGATGGGGCGGGTGAGCATTTCTGCTCGGGCGTGGACCTGCGTGACGTGAACGCGAGGAGCCACATCAAGCCAAGAACGGGGGATATTCAGCGTCGCCTGCCACGCCAAGCCCATCGATTGATTCCCGCCCTCTTGAATGTCCAGCTGCCTGTCGTCTCGATCGTGCGGGGCGTTGCGAGTGGAATCGGGGCTCATATCGCTTTTGCGAGCGACTTCATCGTGGCGGGTGAATCCGCACGCTTCGTCGAGCCCTTCGTTTCCCGGGGATTTTCTCCGGACAGTGGCGGGACTTTCCTGCTGAGCCGTCTGGTGGGGCTTGCCCGGGCGCGCGAAGTCCTTCTTCTCGGTCGGGAGATCGATTCCGGTACGGCGGCGAGTTGGGACCTCGTTCACGAGGTCGTGCCGGATGCGCGGCTCGAATTCGCGAGCGGGGCACTGATCGATTCTCTCCGCGCGGCGCCCACGGTCGCACTTGGGCTGACCAAGGTGATGATGAACCGGGCGTTCGATGTCACGGCGGACGACGCTCTGTCGAACGAAGCCTTCGCCCTCGAACTGAGTTCGCGCTCGAAGGATTTCAAGGAGGGCATGGCCGCTTTCGCCGAGAAGCGTGCGCCTCGCTACCGGGGACACTAATCGACCTCCAGTGTCGCGCGTTCCGCACGCAGCTTCGAACGCCGGACCTTCCCCGCGTCATCGCGCAGTGGCACGCTCACGAACTCGAAGGAGCGCGGAATCTTGTAGCGAACCAGGTGGTCGGAGAGGTGGGCGCGGAGTTCGGATTCGATGCTTTCGTCCGCTTGGACAATCGCATGAATCTTCTGCCCGAGGTCATCGTCGGGCAGGCCGACGACGCAGCTCGAGCCGACCGCCGGATGGGCATCGAGCGCACTCTCGACTTCGGCGGGATAGACGTTCTCGCCGCCGGTCACGATCATGTCCGTACGGCGATCGACGAGGTAGAGAAAACCATCCTCGTCGAGCCGCCCCATGTCGCCGAGGGTCTCCCAGCCGTCGCTTGTCGATTTGGCCGTCGCTCCCAGGTAGGTGTAGGTCGAGCCCTGGCCGCCCGGTGGGAGAAAGAAGACCTCGCCGATCTCGCCCGCCGGCAATTCGCAGCCGTCGTCTCCGATGATCTTTGCTTTCCGGCCGCCCGTCGGACGTCCGACCGATCCGGGCCGCTCGAGCCACTCCCGGCCCGATATCGAAGTGCCGCCGATTCGTTCGGTGCCACCGTAGGCTTCGTGCATACGATCTGGCCCGATCCAATCGATCCAGGCCCGCATGAGCCAGTCCGCGCACGGCGCACCGCTCGAGACGACTCGCTCGAGCGACGAGAGGTCGAAGGAACGCTTGACGTCCTCCTGCAGACGCCACATTCGGTGAAGCATGGTGGGCACCAGGTTCACCCATTGCACGCGTTGTTCGTCGACGAGGCGAAGCGCCTGCTCGGGCTCGAAGCGCCTCATCAACACGACGAGCCCACCTCGCAGCAGACATTCGCGTGCGTTGAGAAAGGGGCCTGTGTGGAAGAGCGGGCCAGGAATGAGCACTCTCGCATCCGGTCCCATGCCGTAGTGGGCCGCCTGCGGATCGAATCGGCCCGGCTGGCCATCGACGATGACCTTGGGACGCCCCGAGCTTCCGCCCGAAGCGATCGCGTGCGCGTGCGGTGAGATCCTGTCCGGGAGCGTGGCGGGCGGTGCGTCGTCTTCTTCGACCGACTCGTCCGGAAGGCAGGCTCGGTCGGGATAGCGCGCCGGGGGAGGGCCGATGATCAGGCTGGGCCCGGCCAACTCGACGATTTCACGTTCTTCGTTCTCGGGCAGCTGGTGGGAGAGCGGCATGGGCACCGCTCCCAGTTTCCACGCCGCCAGTGTGCATTCGAAGAAGGCGATGCCGTTGGGGAGTGCGATCGTGATCGTTTCACCTTCGCGTACGCCTCGCTTGCGCCATTGATGGGCGCGACGCATCGCGGCTCTTTCGAGTTCTCGACGGGACGTTTCTACCCCGTCGCAGAAGACGGCGGCCCGGCCGGGTGCTTCATCGGCGAGGCGTTGAAAGGCCCTGGCAAAGGACGTGATGGCCATCGCGTCCTATTCCTGCTCGCGCACGATCGTACGCCGCGTGAGCTTCCAGCCCCGATCGGTGCGCATGAATTCGTCCTCCCAGACGCCCATCATGCGGAGTTCGGGCACCTGATGAGTGTTGCCGTAGAATGAGAAGATGGACCGAGCGTTCGCCTTTTCGCCCCTCACATCGACATGGGAGGTCGAAATGAGGTGGCGCGTATGCGAGCCGGGCCCGGCGATCCCGTCTGCGCGCCGCTGCTCCGCCCCCTCGAGAATCTCCTGGTGCCCGCATCGCTCTGGAAAGCCGGTTCCGCCCCAGACCGCGTCCTCGTGCATGCAGTCGATATAGTCCCCGAGGCTCCCGTCGTCCGAAAGTTGGGTACATCGAGCGAGCAGGTTCCGGATCTCGAGTTCGTCCAGCACTGTTTGCATCGAATCGGACATGGCTCATCCTCTGCGGATTCAGGGGGCGGTCGATTTTACTTGCGGTCCAGAAAAGGGCCGATCGGCGGGACCGACTCACGACATGCGGACCCCGTGCAAGGGAGATCTGGTCGTGAGACGGCTGCGCGACCGCGAGCGTTGTCAGGAGGTTCATCCGCGGGTTTTCATGTGTAGATTGAAGATTATATTCCATCTGTCCACTCAAAGGGCCCTCCCCGGAAAACGAGCGAGAAGGGTCCGGTCTTGAGTGATACGCTGCTCGAGCCAGTCCATGACGATTGTCGAGATCGTTGAAATCGTCGAGAGAGAGGAAAAGTTGCGATGAGCGGGCAGGGAAGCATCGCCGCCGAGTTCGAGCATCGTCCCGGGCCGGACCGCAAGCGTGCCGGCCGCACGAATCGCGAATGGACGGCCCAAACCTTCGGCGACGCGCATGGTGCCGTGCACCTTTTCGATCTTCCGGAGCGGCTGGCCACGCTCGAATCGTTGATCGCTGCTGCGGAGCGCTGAGATGGATCTGTCCTATACCGCCTCGGATGAGGTGTTTCGTTCCCAGTTGCGATCGTGGCTCGGGGCGGAGGTCCCGAAGCACGGCGCTGCGCCGCCGCCCGGCGAGTGGAAGGAAGTGCGCGCGTACGACACGGCCTGGCAGCGAAAGCTCTTCGACGCGGGATTCGCGGGGCTCGGCTGGCCCCGGGCCTATGGTGGTGCCGAGGCGGCGCTCTCGGAACAGCTCATCTATTTCGAGGAGATCGCACGCGCGGGAGCGCCCTATATCGGTGCGAATTTCATCGGCGTCATGCACGGTGGGCCCACGCTGATCGCGGAGGGGTCTGAGGAGCAGAAGGCCTTTCACTTGCCCGCGATCCTGAAAGGCGAAGAGGTCTGGTGTCAGGGTTTCTCTGAGCCGGAAGCGGGCTCGGATCTCGCATCCCTGCGTACATCGGCCCGGCGCGAGGGCGACGAGTATGTCATCAATGGGCACAAGATCTGGAGCACGCGGGCGCATATTGCGGACTACTGCGAGCTGCTGGTCCGCACCGGTCCCGATCCCCATTCCGCTTCCTCCCCATCTCCTTCTCCCAAGCTCAAGAAACACGCCGGGATCACATGGCTCATCCTGCCCATGGATCAGCCGGGTGTCGACGTTCGTCCGATCGAGACGCTCGAAGGGGAGAGCCATTTTTGTGAAGTCTTTCTCGACGATGCGCGTGTGCCCGTCGCAAATCGGGTCGGTGAGGAGAACGACGGTTGGAGAGTCGCCAACGTCACCCTGCGATTCGAGCGAGGGACGTCATTCGCGCCGCATATCATCGCCCTCCGCGATCAGATTCGTCGCCTCGTCGCATTGATGCGGAAGGATCGATTCAGTTGGGAGGATCCCCTGCTGCGTCAACGTATCGGTCGGCTCGAAGGGGATGTCGAGGGGTTGTGGCGTCTGACGCAGATGTGTGTTTCCGAGGCCGCAAAGACCGGGGTGCCCAGTCTGCTGGGTTCGGCCGTAAAGCTCGGGTACAGCGAGCTCTACCAGGAGATCGGCGAGCTGGGGATCGAACTTCTCGGCCGTGATGCGCTCTCCGGGGAGGACCTTCCGGGGCGACCCGTTGCGGAGATGCTTCATGACTACCTCTGGTCCATCCAGTTCACGATCTCCGGCGGCACATCCCAGGTCCAACGGAATATCATTGCGGAGCGGATCCTGGGTCTTCCCAAGGAACCGCGAGGCTGACGAAACCCGGCGAGGCGACCTCGAAGCGCCCCGCACTGAAAATCCCAAGAAGAGGCCGAAGATGAGACGCCCCGACTACGACCGCTACCGCGAAGACCTTTCGATCGCCCTCGACGACGGGATCCTGACGCTATCCCTGAATAATCCGGACAACATGAACGCGAATACGGAGCCCATGCATTGGGCCTTGTCGCGGATCTGGGACGATATCGATGCGGACCCCGACGTTTCGGTCGTGATCTTCACGGGTGCGGGCGATCGTGCATTCAGCGCGGGGGGCGATCCCAAGCATATGGAGCGGACCATCGGGGACGCCAGCCACTGGCTCAAGGTCTCCGGTGAGGCCAAGCGGATCATGTACGGCATGTTGGCTTGCAACAAGCCTGTCATCGCCCGCTTGAATGGTCACGCCGTGGGGTTCGGCGCTACGCTGGCGCTCGCTTCCGATCTCATCGTTGGCGTCGAAGGCGCGCGTTTCGGTGATCCGCACTGCAAGATCGGGCTCGTTTGCGGTGACGGTGGGGCGCTGCTTTGGGCTCAACAGATTGGATACGCCCGCGCGCGCGAGTTTCTTTTTACGGGGCGACTCGTCAAGATGGAAGAGGCCGCAGAAATCGGGCTGATCAACTACGCCGTTCCGCGCGAGGAACTCGACGACAAGGTGATGGAGCTTGCACGGGAGATTGCGGGTGGAGCGGGCAGGGCGTTACAGCTCACGAAGGCGGTTCTGAATCTTCCTCTGCGCCAGGCGGCGCTAGCAACCATGGATCTCGGCATGGCGAACGAGATGCTTTCATCGCAGAGCGAGGACCACCGAGAGGCCGTCAGCGCGATGATCGAGAAGCGCGATCCGAAATTCACGGGTCGATAGGGGCGAGGAGAGGAGCGGAATGGGATTGCTCGAAGGGAAATGTGTCGTCGTTTCAGGCGCCGGGCGAGGGATCGGACGCGGCCACTCGATGGTGCTCGCCGAGGAGGGGGCGCGGGTCGTCGTGAACGACATCGATCGGAGCGAAGCCGAAGGCGTCGTCAAGGAGATCGAGGAAAAGGGCGGGACCGCAATCGCGAACAGCGATGATGTCGGGACCCGTGCGGGTTGCGATGCGCTCGTCTCCTCTTGCCTCTCACAATTCGGAAGGATCGACGCCGCGATCAATAATGCCGGGATCGTTCGCGACCGATCTTTCCTGAAGATGACCGACGAGGAATTCGACGACGTCTTCCGGGTCCATGCAAAGAGCACATTCTGGGTGTCCCAGGCCGCTGCAATCGCCATGCGGGAGCAGGGCGGTGGGGGCTGTATCATCAATACGACCTCCGGTGCCCACATGGGTAATTTTGGGCAGACGAACTATGCGGCCGCGAAGGGGGCCATCGCCTCCATGACCTACACCTGGGCGCTCGAGCTCGTCCGCTACGGGATTCGCGTGAACTGCATCGCACCCGCCGCTTCGACTCGGATGACCGCGATGGCGAAGGATGCCGATGGAAAGGACATCGAACTGCCCTTCTGGGACCCCGCGCTCAATACACCCCTCGTGGCGTATATGATCAGCGAGGAGGGCAAATGGATTACGGGCCAGGTCTTTGCGACGGGAATGGAACGCCTCGGCGTCATGCGCCAGCCCGCATTCGGAAAAACACTGGTTCGCGAGGGTGGCTGGGATGTCGAGAGCGTGCGTCGCTTCTTCAAGGATGGGCTCGGCCCGGAACTCGAGCGATTCGGGCTCATGAAGGCCCCCTACGCTTTCTATGAGGGCCTCGAGGCCCCTTGACTCAACGAAATCGGGACTACCGGAGAGGACGATCATGGGTTCGACACTGACTACGCTCGAATACGAGGGGCCGATCGCGATCATCAGCAACAACCGGCCCGAGAAGCATAATGCGGCCAACGATGAGATGGACGAGGCGTTCCGGGATATCCTGGTGGAGCTGCAAGCGAATCCGGAAATTCGCGTGGCGATCTGGCGCGCCAACGGCCGCTCGTGGTCCTCGGGCCGAGACGTGTCTCAGCTCGGCATCCGGACCGAAGACATCGACAACTTCTCGTTCATCGAACGCGGCCAGGCAGCCATGAAGACGCTCATGAGTTGCCGCTTCCCCTTCGTTTGCGCGCTCAAGGGCTGGGTCATCGGTGGGTCCTTCGAACGCGCGTTGTGTTGTGACCTCCGGATTGCGACGGAGGGGGCCCGCTTCATGCTGCCGGAGGTGAAGCACGGCGTGGTCACGGATACGGGCGGTATGGCGCGGCTCTTCCAGATGTGCGGGCATGGTGTCGCGATGGATCTGATCCTGACCGGGCGCGTCATGGAAGCCGAAGAGGCGCTGCGATACGGGATCATCTCACGCATCGTCGCGGAGGAAGAACTCGAGGAGACGGCACTCGAAATGGCCCGGGCCATCGCCCAATCGCCCGCCTTCACGGTCAAGATGGCGCGGAGGAATATGGCGAAGATCGCGAATCAGATGGTCGAGGACTCGATCGACGAGGAGACGGCGACACAGACGCTGGTCTTCGCCTCCGACGACTACGCGGAAATGAAGGCCGCACGGGCTGAAGATCGGGAGCCCAAATATCGCTGCCGTTAGTCCGACGGTCTTCGCGTGATTGCTGGATTCCGCTTCGCTGAAGGATGAGAAATGTCTGAGCCCCAACATGTCGAGACAGGGTCGGAGAAGGTCCTCTGTCGGATCGAGGAGGGCGTGGCCGTCGTCACGCTGAACGATCCCGAGAATCGCAATCCCCTCGGTTACGACACGCGGCCCGTGCTGAGAGCGACGATCGATCGCATCGCGCGTGATGACGAGGTGCGCTGCCTGCTCCTGACGGGCGCCGGTGATGCGTTCTGTGCGGGCGGGAACGCAAAAGCGATGGCGACCGACGAGCAGCCCCCGCTCGAGACCAGGATTCGACAGATTCGTTTCGAGAGCGAGGTCGTCGCGCTGATCCAGGAGATGGCGAAACCCTCGATCGCGGCCCTGCCCGGGCCCGCAGCGGGGGCTGGTTTCTCGCTCGCCCTGTCGTGTGATCTGAGGATTGCCTCGGAGTCGGCCTTTCTGTTGACAGCCTTCGGGAGGCTCGGGCTGCCCGGAGATTTCGGTGGAACGTGGCTGCTGACTCAGCTCGTGGGACCGGCGCGCGCGCGCGAACTCTATTTTACGTCGCGCCGAGTGCCCGCGGAGGAATGCGAACGACTCGGACTCGTGAATCGAGTCGTGCCCGCGGATGCCCTTCAGCGTGAGGCCATGGGTCTGGCCAGGCAGCTCGCGGCAGGCCCTCCCGTCGCGTTTCGCTGGATGAAGGACAATCTGAACAGGGCGCTCCATTCGGACCTCCGGACCTGCCTTCGCGAAGAGGCAGAGCGGCAGTGTTGGGCCGCAGAGACCGAAGATTTTCGCGAGGCCACGCAGGCATTCGTCGAGAAGCGCGAACCGGAATTCCGCGGTCGATAGATTCGGAGTCGAGTGGCGATGGGATTTGAATCGACGGCGATCGCGACGAGAGCCCCCGCCGAACTTCAACGCAGAAGGCACAGTCATCATGGCCACTGAATTTCGACCCTCCTCATTGGGGACGATTCCTCGCCTCGTCCAGGACTCTTCCAGGCGTTATGCGGACCTTCTCGCGCTCGAGAGCGAAGACGGCAAGACGAACCTGCTATTTTCAGAACTCGTGACCGCGATGGAGCGCTCCGCGAAGGCCTTTATTGCGGCTGGGATCCAGCCGGGTGACCGAGTGGCGATCTGGTCGCATAACAGTGTCGAATGGGTGATCGCCGCGATCGGCCTGCAGGCCATCGGCGGAGTCCTGGTTCCGCTCAACACGCGATTCAAGGGCCCCGAAGCGGCCTATATCCTGAACAAGAGTCGCGCGCGAGCGCTCATCACCGTGCATGAGTTCCTCGGGACCCGATACGTGGATGTCGCTCGCGCAGAGCCCCTCGATTCGGTCGAAGAGATCATCGATCTGCTGGGCGAGAGCGAGGGTGAGGGTGCTGGGGCGACCTCCTGGGAGGATTTCCTCCGCTCCGGTGAAGACGTTTCCGACGAAGAAGTGGCGGCGCGCATCGAGGCGGTCGAGCCCGATCACCTCTCCGATATTCTCTTTACATCGGGGACCACCGGGAACCCGAAGGGCGTGATGTGCACCCATGAGCAGGTCCTTCGAGGTTACGAGGCCTGGACCGAAGTCGTGGGGCTGACCCGGGCGGATCGCTACCTAGTGGTCAACCCCTTTTTTCATGCCTTCGGCTACAAGTCGGGATGGCTCTCGTGCATTCTTCGGGGAGCCACTTGTCTCCCCCACGCCGTGTTCGATGTGCCGGCCGTTCTGGCACGGGTGGCCGCGGACAAGATCAGCGTGCTCCCCGGACCGCCGGCGCTCTATCAGTCGATCCTGATGCACCCGGATCGCAAGAAATTCGACCTGAGCTGTCTGCGGCTTTCCGTCACCGGTGCGGCCGCGATTCCAGTCGAGCTGGTCCACCGGATGCGCGACGAGCTCGGCTTCGAAACCGTCGTCACGGGCTATGGCCTCACGGAGGCCTGCGGGATCGCGACGATGTGCCGGTCCGGAGACGATCCCGAGATCATCGCCACGACCGCGGGTCGAGCGATCGACGACGTCGAAGTGATCTGTATCGACGAGAAGGGGGCCGAGGTCGCGCGCGGAACGCCGGGAGAGGTCGTCGTTCGCGGCTACAACGTCATGAAGGGCTATTTCGAAGATGATGCACAGACGCGCGAGACCATCGACGATGAGGGCTGGCTGCACACCGGTGATATCGGCGTGATGGACGAGGAGGGCCAGCTCCGCATCACCGATCGCGTGAAGGACATGTTCATCATCGGTGGCTTCAACTGCTATCCGGCGGAGATCGAGAATATGCTCTTCGAGCATCCCGGTGTCGGGCAGGTGGCCGTCATCGGGGTACCCGACGAGCGAATGGGCGAAGTCGGCATGGCCTTCATCGTCCCGGAGCCGGGGACCGAACCCAGGCCCGAAGAGATCATCGAATGGTCTCGAGAGAAAATGGCGAACTACAAGGTGCCCCGTCATGTGGAGATTCTCGACGAGTTGCCGATGAACGCGTCCGGCAAGGTCCAGAAATTTATTTTGCGAGAGCGCCTCGAGAACACTTCTACCTGAACCTGAGCGAGTGGCTCGTCGGACCCGATCGATCCGGCGTGTGCCGCATGCGAGCGAGGTGGAGATGTCATGGAAAGGGAGCTGTTGTGGATTTCTCTCTGAGTTCCGATCAGGAAGCGCTTCGTGAGGGCGTGCGGAATTTCTGCGAGGCTCGCTTGTCGATGGCCGATCTTCGGGTGTTGGAACAGGCCGGTGTGGATCAGGCCCTCTGGGCGGAGTTTGCCGAGATGGGGATTCTCGGACTTCGGATTCCGGAGGCGGCCGGGGGCGTCGGGCTCGGGATGGCCGAGGCGGTGCTCGTCTTCGAGGAACTCGGTCGCTGTGTTGCGCCCGGCCCCCTTCTCTGGAGCCATCTCGCGGCGGGGCTCGTCGATGGCGTGGACCGAGGCGAAGTCATCGTCACGGGTCTCGATCTCCGGAATGATCGGGGCGGTCCCTATACACTCGAGTGGCTCGACCTAGCGGATCTCCTCCTCGTTCTCTCCGACGAGGGCGTCGAGCTGATCTCGAGCCGAGACATCGTGGGGAAACGAGTCGGGTCTCCTCTCGACCCGTTGACACCGGTCACGCGGGTCGAGCACTTGCCACCGGGTGAGCAGGCGGGGGACGCTGATCTGGCTCGCAAGCTTGCGATCGAGGGCACAGCCCTCGTCTCGGCGATGATGTTGGGGATCGCCGAGGCCTCTCAAGAACTCGCGACGGCCTTTGCGGTAGAGCGCCAACAGTTCGGACGTGCAATTGGTAGCTTTCAGGCCGTCAAGCATATTCTCGCGGATTGCTTCGTGAGACAGGAGTTGGCTCGTGCCTCGGCCTATGCCGCGGGTGTATTGCTCGACGAGTCGATCGACTCCCGGGCGGAACGGACGGTATCGGCCGCCTCGCTGATCGCGGAGGAGGCAGCGATGAAGAACGCACGCGCCTGCATCCAGGTTCACGGCGGAATGGGCTTTACGTGGGAGAACCCTTCCCATCTCTACTTGAAACGTGCGTGGGTCCTCGAGAATACACTCGCGCGCGGCGTAGACCGCGCCGAGCGGCTTGCGCAGCAGGTAGCCGAGAGCGTCTGACGCTCCCATATCTTTATTCGAGTTTTCCCGTTTCCGGGGCCAACCCCGTTGGAAGATCATCGAGTCGTTCGCCGGCCCGAGTCGGAGAACTTCAGCGCCGATTTGTCAGGCGAGAAGCAGCATGATCGACGAGCACGACCCTGCAGATCTCCGACATCGAACCACCCGAAGGATTTGAGTACCCAGAGGAAATGATAGAATCACATCGGCACAGAACGGACCGTCCTTTGAGCTGGCTGAACCGGCAGAGCGTGGGCATTCACTCGCCGAGCTGGGCCTCTGGTATGACGCCGATGATTTTTCACGGGGCTCTCGCGGGCGCATCCGAAAAAAGAGCGCCTTGCTGAGTATCGAGAGCGGATGATGGCGATGGCCCGCGTCACGCTCTAGGAGGGGACGCAGAATCCAGAGCCCTTCGCCGCCCGACACTTCGACTTTGGAACGAGGCGGCGGAACGGGGCCTGCTCTGTGCGATTCGTCGACTGTTCGGGGCGTTCAACCCCCTCTTTAGGGATGGTGAGAACAGAAGCGTCTGATGAATTCTGAGAACAGACAGTCAGCTCGCATTGATGGCATCGACCGCGTCCAGCGCATCGCGCATCGCGCCCTCGATGTAGCCGACCCCGGTGCCATCGCCGACCTCGTGCACCCGCAGTCCAGAGCGGCGGAAGGCTTCGGCCAGCGAGGAATCGCCGGTCGTGCCCTTGGCCACGATGACGTGATCGGCGTCGACGCTGCGCGTGTGGCCGCTGCCGTCGGTGAAGCACACCCGCTTCGGATCGATTCGGATGTCCTTCGATCCTGGGTACAGGCCCAGGTCGTGCTCGCGCAGATCGGCGAGCAGGCGCACGCGGCGCACCAAGGTGATCCCGGCACCGAAGCGCGGCACCTCGTCGACCACGGTCACGTGGCGCCCGCGCTCTGACAGGAATTCCGCCAGCTCGAGGCCGACCAGCTCGCCGCCCACGATCACCACGTTCTTGCCAAGGGGCATCCATGCGTGCGTCACCTTGCGCACGAAGTCGAGGTTCGCGGTGAGCCCGGTCGCCGCGCCGGCGCGGGTCGTCATTCGCGTCAGGAGCGATGTCTTCTGTCTGATCGCCTCGGAGCTCTCGCCGAGCATCATGCCGCGCATCTCGTCGCCGCTCAGCACGTGCGGCAGATCGGCACCCGGGATCGGAGGCAGGTTCCGGAGCGCGCCCGTCGCGACGACGACCTCGTCCGGTGCGAGCGAAGCGAGCAAATCGAGTGTCGCCACGGTATTGAGCCGTACCTCGATGTCCGAGGCCTCGACCTGCGCGCGCAGCCAGTCGAGAAGCGCTTCGTTCGCTGTATAGGCGAGCGAGGCGAAGCGGAGCGTCCCGCCCAGCCGGTCGCTCTTCTCGATCAGTACGACGTCCCGACCGCCACGCGCCAGACGCCGCGCTGCCTCCATGCCGCCGGGGCCGCCGCCGACCACCGCGACGCGCTTGCGGGTGGTGGGTCTGGGCGCGCCGTCGCGCGTGTATTCGAGTCCGCACTCCGGATTGACGGCGCAATGCGACGACTCGCGGGTGTAGATCGCACTGACGCAAGTGTAGCAGTAGATGCAGGGGCGGATCTCGTCTCTGCGATTCTCCGCGAGCTTACGCGGCAGGTGTGGATCGGCGAGCAGCTTGCGACCCATCGCGAGGAAGTCGAATCGACCGTCGCGGATCTCCGCCTCGGCATGCTCGGGCTCCACGCGTCCGGACGCAAGGATCGGGACTCCCACCGCCTCCTTGATGGCGGCTGCGGCGGGCAGATTCCAGTTCGGCTCGTGGGGAATATTCGAGGCCGAGTGCAACTTGCCCTGGCTGAAGTCGTGATAGGCGCTGACCGTGATCGCATCCGCACCGGCCTCCTCGACCCATTTGGCCGTCACCTTCGCATGCTCGAGGGTGATGCCGCCTTCCCGGCCCACTTCGCGGGAGTCGATCTTCACAATGACCGCGAATTCCGGCCCGACCGCGGCACGGACCGCCCGCACGATCTCGAGCAGCAAGCGCGCACGGTTTTCGAGGCTGCCTCCATACTCGTCGGTGCGCTGATTCGTCTTGGGGGAGAGGAAAGAGGAGGGTACGTAGCCATGGCCTCCATGCACCTCGACAGCATCACAGCCCGCTTCCTTCGCGCGCCGGGCCCCCGCCGCGAAGGCCTGTATGAGGGTCTGGATGTCTTCCTTCGTCAACACCTTGAAGGTCGGAATCCCGACACGCGCGAGGGTCTCGAGTTCGGGGAGCAGGAGGCCGTCGGCGAAATCACCCGGGATCGCTTCCGGGATGGAGGGGCACCATTGCGGTCGGCCCGCCTTTGTGTCGTCCACGGCGTTCAGGCCGCCCTGGTGGAGCTGTACGGCGAAACGGGCGCCGTGTTGGTGAACCGCGTCGACGACCCGCGTTAGGCCTGGAAGGTGAGCGTCTTCGGAGATCCCGATCTGCCAGGGTTGCACCTGACCGATCGGATACATGACGCCGCAGGCGCCGGAGATGATCAGCCCCGCGCCCCCGCGCGCCTGCTCTTCGTGAAACGCCAGGATCCGGTCTCCGCAGCGACCGTCGTCCTCGCCGAAATTGACACCCATCGCCGTGACGACGATGCGGTTGCGGAGTTCGAGCGGACCGATACGGCCGGGCGAGAGAAGGGTCTCGTAGGCGGATGACGACATAGGCGCTCCCTGTCATGCTTTCATGGCCTGTTGACGCAGGTCGACGGTAGGCATCGAGCCTCACGGGCAAGACTAGCGCGCCAATTTGCCTCAGCTCCTGATCGCGTTTGATACGCCCTTTTCTTCCTGGCTTCGGTGTCCCACTCTATCGATGATGTCTGTTTCGGGATCTCCCGATCGCGAAGCGCCGAATTTCCGGCGTCGCGGTGGAGGACCCTGCCAGGAGAACCTCATGAGCGCAGATCTTTCCGCAATGCCCGTCGTCGACATCGATGCCCACTGGACCGAGCCCCCCGATCTGTGGAGCTCGCGAGCCCCCGCAAGGCTGAAGGCGCGCGCGCCGCGCATCGAGGTGAACGAAGAGGGGCGTCAGAACTGGGTCGTCGGTACAGATACGGTGCTCGGCCCGCCGGGACTGAGTGTGATTCAACCGGACGGCAGCAAGGTCACCGGAACGCTCTCCCTGGGAACCCTCGACGAGCAGAACACCGCGATGTGCGACCCCAAGGGTCGCCTGAAGCTCATGGACACACTCGGGATTCAAGCTCAGATCATATACCCGAACGCCCTCGGCTTCGCCGGTGGCTCGATCATGGAGCTCGACGACGCCGAGCTTCGCGGCTTCTGCATCACCGGCTACAATGACGCGATCGGTGAGCTTCAGGCGAACGGCGAGGAGCGGCTCTTTCCGCAGGCGGTGCTGCCTTTCTGGGACGTGGACCTTTCCGTCCGCGAGCTCAAGCGCTGCCGCGAGACGCTCGGGCTGGTCGGTTTCACCATGACCGACTCTCCCCAGGAGTGGGGCCTGCCCTGCCTCAACGATCCCTACTGGGACCCGGTCTGGGCGACTGCGCAGGAGCTGCAGCTCCCCGTCAATTTCCACATCGGCTCGGGCGGGTTCGGCACTTCATTTGCGTGGGACGGTTACGAGCCGCCGCGTTGGCTGGCCGTGACCTCGGTGGCGCTCTTCCTGAATAACGCTCGGTGCATTTTGAACCTGATCTTCAGCGGATTGCTCGACCGCTACCCCGATCTCAAGTTCGTGTCGGTGGAGAGTGGGATCGGCTGGCTGCCCTTCATGCTCGAGGCCTGCGAATACCAGCTCGATGAGAACATGGGGAGCGACCGGTGTGGATTAAAACTGCGGCCGGCCGAGTATTTCCAGCGGCAGATCTACGCATCGTTCTGGTTCGAGAAGAATCAGGTGGCTCGCACGATCGAGCTGCTCGGCGAGGACAATATCATGTTCGAAACCGACATCCCTCATCCGACCTGTCTCTATCCGGGTGTGAGGCAGCATCTCGAGGACACGCTCGGTGAGCTCGAGCCGCGGGTACAGCGCAAGATCATGTACGAGACGGCGGCGAAGCTGTATCGGCTTCCGCTGCCGAGCTAGAGCCGGATATGCGCAGCGAGGAGGCTCCTGGGGCTCGGGGCTCCGAACGGAGGCGTTGGTGCATGGAGCGCGCCGCTGCGAGCCCTCGAGCGGGAACGATCCAGGCGAGCTTCATGGTCGGGCTGAAGACGCTCCCCGTTCGTGGTCTGTGAAAGCACAGGTCGGACGCGTATTGTTAGGCGATGGAATAGGCAGTAGCGGTGCGCGTGTTCCCCAGATCCACCCAC
>PBFW01000022.1 GCA_002719955.1 Deltaproteobacteria bacterium
AAGGAAAATGAATAAGGAATGAATAAGCAATAATCACTATTAGAAATGACATCCGGTACTCGCCCCTGTAGCTCAGTGGATAGAGCGCTTGCCTCCGGAGCAAGAGGTCACAGGTTCGAATCCTGTCGGGCGTACCAGGGGTCGCCGTTCCTCAGAACGAAGGCTAACCCTCATTAGGGACACTGAGGCGGCTCAGTCCATGTGCGCCATGACGCGCTCATCGCCCATCTGGAGGCGCAACTTCACGTGTGAGGGGGTGAAGAACTTGCCCAGGAGCTTCGGGAAGATGGCCTGGTAGACCCACAAAACACCTTTGGTTCCGAGGCGGTAAACAAAGTCGAAGGGCGCCCAGTGGCGAATGCCCTTGTCTCCTTGAGCCCGCGCATAGGTCTGGGTTTGCTCTGCCACTAGGTACTCGCTGTAGAGCATGTACATGACGAGATACAAGCGCCCGAAAGCCTTGATCTCGATCGCCTTCTTGGCGACCGGCATGAGCCACGGGTAGCGGATCACGAGCGGGAACCACTTGTGCAGGTTCTCGATCAGGTGCTTGTTTTCGAACTGGATCGACGAGGTCCGGTTGAACTTGTGCGGGAAGTCGTCATAGCCACTCACCGCGTAGCCCATGTCCCTCGTCATCTCGTTGATGTCGTAGCCGGGATAGGGCTGCATGATCGAGACGAGGGGGTGGTCCGTTTTGCACTCGATGTTGAGCTTCACGGTCTCCCACTCATCTTCGATGGTTCCGCCTGGGCCGCCCAACATGTTCAAGGTCCCGAGGCGGATGCCGTACTTCTTGATCCAACCAGCGGCGTCGGTCAACTGCTTGCGGGTGGTGTTCTTGCGGAAGATCGCGTTCCGGACGTAGTCGGAGGCCGCCTCGATAGCGATTCGCGCATAGACGCAGCCCGCTGAGCGGAGCATCTCGATGTGCTTCTCTTTCGTCAGGTTCGCCATCAAGATGACGTCGAAGGGGACGCCGACTTCCTTCGGATAGCGCTCGCAGAACTCCGTAAGCCACTTGTTCTTCAGGTTGAAGATGTCGTCGACGAAGTGGACGAACTTCAGCGGGTAGTTAGCCTTCACCCACTTGAGCTCCTCGAGGACGTGGTCCACTGAGCGCTTCCGGACGTAGGTCTTGTTTGTGCTCTCGTAGATGTCCTTCTTCCACGCGTGGTGGAAACAGAAGGAGCAGTTCATTGGACAGCCGCGCTGGGTAACGAAGACCTTGCGCTCAGCGTTCGCGTAGAGCGGGCTCACGTCGTAGATGAGCCGACGGTCCGGGATCCCGAGCGCGTCCAGGTCTTCCACCAGGGGGGCTTGGCAGTTCTTGATGATCTCGCCGGTCTCTGGGTGCTTGAACCAGAAGTTCGGGGTGTCGTAGTAGTCCTCACCCGCCTCCATCTTGTTGCAGAGCTCGACGACGGCGTGCTCGCCCTCGCCGCGGCAGACAGCGTCGATCCCCTCCTCTTCGACGAACTCCGGCGAGAAGCTCGTGTGGGGACCGCCGACTATGCTGAGCGCGTTGGGCAACACCTTCTTCACAGAGCGGCTGATCTCGGCGATGTAGAGGTGCATCCCGGTCGTGGTCGAGTAGGCGACGATGTCGGGGTCGTACTCCACCGCCTGCTCCAGCCATGCGGAGTCCGGGATGAAGATGACATGCGTCTCATGCCCGGCGTCTTTGAGTTGTCGGGAGAGCCACATGATCCCCAGCATCTCCTGGGGAAGGTATTCGTGGATGAAGAGGACTTTCATCGTTTGTATTTAGGTTGTCGCAAGTAACCCTGTGATCTCGGCTTTTCCGCCCTTGCGTGGCGTTTTACACATACCTCCAGGGGACCAAGTATATCGGCCATTTCCCATCTCGATTCGAGTCATGAGCCTGAAGTGGGTCGATTTTCGGGACTCTCTCCCTTCCTAGAGCAGCCAACTGCCCCTCTTGAGGCGCTAATTAGCGCTTCCTCCACCTTCGTGAAGGTCTCTGTTCGGCTGAATCTGTCCGCGGCCGCTCTGCCCGCCTCGGCCAGGCGCTCCATGAGGGCCGGGTCCGCCAGGGTCTCCGTCAGCACCCTTGTGAGGGCCTCTGGGTCCTCTAGGGGGACGAGGCGCCCTGTCTCGCCGTCCGAGATCACCTCGGGGTTTCCGCAGACCGCAGAGGCCACCGCGGTGGTCCCGAGGGTCTGAACCTCGATGAGGGTGTGAGAGAGGCCCTCGTACCGGCTGTAGAGGACGAAGATGTCTGCAGCGCGTATGTAGAGCGGCACGAGCTCGTGCGCGACGTTGCCGCGGAAGTGCACACGCTCTTCGACCCCGAGAGAGCGCGCCAGCGCCTGCCAGGTCTCGAGCTCTGGACCGTCGCCGCACACGACCAATTCGACGTCTTCTGGGAGTCCGCGGAGCGCCTCGATGATCCTGTCCACCTGCTTCCAGACCATCAGCCTGCAGACGGTCAGGAGGTAGCGTCGATCCTGCCGCAAGCCGAGCGCCTCGCGCGCCTCTCCCCTCGTCTCGCTGACGCTCTCTGTGGGGGGGCCGTGGTAGGCGTTGAAGATCGTCTGGACCTTCTCTCCTTCCACCCCATATGTGTTCACGAGGATCCCGCGCAGGAAGTCCGAGCAGGTGATGATGTGCTTCGCCCAGCGCCACCACGTGCGCTGCAAGCGCTGCACGAGCGAGACCTTCCAGCTATATCGTTTCCCTTGGAAGGTCACGATGTCGTCGTCGCCACACCAGCCCTTGCGGTGAGAGATCTCCCACGAGCCGTCGACCATGATCCTGATCATGCACGGGACGCGCCGCAGTTTTGCCGCGAGGACGTGGAGGTACGCGAGGTGTTCCTGCACGTAGATGACGTCGAAGTTCTTCGCTTCACGGAAGACGCGCCAGAAGGCGACGAGGTATCTCACGGGCAGCGGGCCGCGCGCGATGGACTCAACCTCGAACGGGTGCCCTGACGGCGCAGGGTCCGAGCAGAACGCGATCACCTTCACCTCGTGCCCGCGCTCCACGAGGAAGCGGCCAATGCTCGGGACATAGACCGAGGGCCCTCCGAGGTCCGGAGGGAAGATGGGAGATGTGATCAGGACGCGCATGGCGGGCGTGGGCATATAGAGCGGCCCGCCTCCGAGATCGACCCATGAGCCTGAGTCCTGAAGGCCAAGCTCTCCTTGTCGCCTCGCTTCTTCCAAGCCGTCGCAACCCCGGTCCACAAAGGCGCGCCCTTGGGGTCAGCCCCTAGGGCGCGCGCTTTCTAGTTAGCGGTGAGGGCTACTTGCCCAGGCTGGGGAGCGCCTCGATCTTTCTGCTGTCCGGGCGGAAGCGCTCGATGGGCACATCTGCGCGGCCCACACCTCCCAGCATCAAGTCCGAGGTGGCCAGCTCGAGGTAGGTCCACCGGCTCGAGTCCCTCATGAAGGTGAAGCCCTCGGGAGACGCTCCCTGGACAAGGTTCGTTTGATCTTGCAGCGGGTTCGCCAAGGTTGCGGCCACGTCGATGAGATAGGCGGAGCCCAGAGCCCTGAAGAACGCGAGGCGTCTCCCGTCGTTTGAGATGACAACCCGCTCATGAAAGTCCTCTATGAGCACCTTGGTGAATGTGGTCCCGGTGTCACGGCTCCACAGGGCGACAGAGTTCTTCTGCATCATCTGCTGCTGTCCCTGGGGGTCGACGAAGACGAGCTCTTCATAGCTCCTTCGGTAGAGAACGCCGGAGCGTCCGTCTGCACCCAAGGCGATGAGACCGGCCTGGATCCCCTCTTCATCTGAGACGAGGGTGGTCACCCCCGACCCAGGCTCCGTCGCGTAGATGTGCAGCTCAGACGGACCAGGAAACAGAGCTCCGTCGTCAATCTGTGCATAGATCACGTCCGAGGCTGTGCCCCAAACATAGGCGTCGGCAGTGGTTGAACCTGGGCCCGGCGTCAGGACGCGCTCTGCGTCGCCGAACACTAGCTGGCTGGTCGTGTTTGAGTAGAGAGCATGACGGCCTTGGATCTCGCCGTCCTTTCGATAGGCCACCAATTCCCCGTTAGGGCTGATAGCAAAGCTCGAGACCGCGGCGTTGCCGTTCGGGTCGTTGTCGGTGTCGATCCTCCAGGCTTGTCCCTGTTGCGTCGTCTTCTTTCCGAGGAGCTGGAAGCGCCCCTCAGCCGCGCCAATGTCGGTCCGATAGAGGAGGACGTGATAGCCGCCTGCGATGGGGCTGATTTGCCCCTCAACGTCGCTGGGCACCCACGCGTACTCCGGGCAAGTTCGGTTTACGTCCTGAAACAGGGGCGTGCCGACCATGCTCTTAAAGGAGGCGGCGCCAACAGAGAGGTCGATCGCGTAGAGCTTGTCTCCGTTGTTGTTTTCATTAGCGATTCGGATCGCGCAGACGTCAGCGTCTGGAGAGAGCTTTTGGGAGATCACCCGTCCAAGACCCCACGCCGGTGTGGTGGGCTCTGCTGACCCCGCCTGGGGGAGTCCATCTTCAAGAGAGACCCGATACGAGGACATCCCCCCTTGAAAGGGGCCCGTCGTGCAGAACACGAGGTGATCTCCGCTCGCGGTGAACTCCACGCCTGTGATGGCGCTAAAGATTTGCGCTGTGAAGACCTCACTCTTCATGTGCGTGATCCGATCGACCACCATCAAGCGGCTCATGGGCACCCCCTGGAAGGAGGTGGTGTCACCGATAGCGGCGATCCACCGGCCGTCTGGAGAGAGGGCGTAGTTCTTGACGGTCTTCTGGTCCACGCCCAGCAAGGGCGCGGGGTCAAGGTCACCTTCGTGCGCGAATGGGACCCCTTGCGCGTCGTCCGGAAGGCTCGCCAAGTCTTCGGAGACAGAGAGCGACCCCTCTCCATCCGTGAGGACATACCTCAAGGTGCTCGCTGCACCTTGGCCATCCAAGAAGACGACCTCTTCTGTCACTAAGATCTGAACAAGGGTCGACTCGCTCAGGGTGTCTCCGGTCTTCGTGCGGTACTTGAAGGTGTCGAGGCCCAGGAATCCGGACTCCGGCGTGTAAGTGATCGAGACCGGCCCCTCCTCTGAGAGGGTCCCGTGCTCGGGCTCTGAGGTGATCTCGACCTCTTCTGCCGGGCCTACGTCGTTGTTTCCGATCAAGATCTCAACGGAGGCGCCCATCGGCGTGACCGCTCCGTCGGGCGTCGCGGTCAGGTCAATGGGGGGATTGCCTCCCGCCTCTTCGCCGCCGCCTCCTCCGCCGCATGCCGCGGCTAAGGCCAAGGTGAAGAGAGTGCAGAGTTTCGTTGTCGTTTTGATGTTCTTCATCGCTACCTCCGAGCAGCTACGGTTGTGTCGTGTGTCGAGGGGGCGCTCCCTCGGCAACTAGGCAGGGGCGCAGGGACACAAACCGCAGGCGGAAAGCTGGAGAAACAACCAGGCCCCCCCCCAGGGCACAGAGGGAGGGCTAAGCCTCCACGTGGGAGGCTTCGCCTTGCTGCATGGTCTCGCCGCGGTTCAGGCAGCGGTTCCCAGCGATAGAGCGCAGGCGCTCTGCGGTGATGTCGCCGGTGGGGTATTCGCCGTTAAAGCAGGCGTTGCAGAACTGCTCGATCTTCTCATTGCCCGCGCGGCCGCAGTCGTTCATGCGCTTTCGGTCGAGGTAGACCAGGTGGTCAGCGCCGAGCTCCTTGGCGATCTCCACGGTCTCACGTCCGGTGGCGACGAATTCCGTCTTGGTCGCCATGTCTACCCCGTAAGGGCAGGGAGCCACGAGCGGCGGGCTGGTAGACGCCAGGTAGACCTCCGTGGCGCCAGCGTCTCGGACCATCTGCACGATCCGCTTGGAGGTGTTCCCGCGGACGATCGAGTCGTCCACCAAGAGCACCTTCTTGTCTTCAAACTCGATGCCGATGGGGTTCATCTTTCGCCGCACCGAGTTCTTGCGGCTCTGCTGGTTGGGCATGATGAAGGTCCGCCCGATGTAGCGGTTCTTCACCAGGCCTTCGCGGTAGGGGAGGTCCATCCCTTGAGCCATGGAGAGGGCAGCGTCCCTAGATGAGTCGGGGATCGGCATCACCACGTCGGGGGTCGGGGCCCCCTCGTCTGCCCACTGCTGGGCGAGCGCCTCGCCAAAGCGCTTCCTCGTCTTGTAGACAGAGATGTCGTCGAGGAAGGAGTCCGGCCGGGAGAAATAGACGAGCTCGAAGATGCAGGGTCGGTGCTCGCGCTCGGTCACGCGCCGCCGGTGAATGACTCGCTCCTCATCGACGAGGACGACCTCGCCGGGCCCCACGTCGAAGCTGCGCGTGTATTCATTCACGTCGAGGACGACGCTCTCTGAGGCGCACGCGAACCACTTGCCTTCCTCCGTCTCTTTCTCGCCAAAGATGATCGGCTTGATCCCGTAGGGGTCGCGGAAGCAGACGAGGCCGACATCCGGCACAGTCGCTACGACGGAGTAGGCCCCGCGGACCTCTCGGTGGACGACGCTCACCGCGTAGAAGACGTCTTCGGCGAGGATCTTGCGGCCCGCGCCGATGCGCTCTTGGAGGGCCTGAACGAAGACATACAGGATGACCTCGAGATCACAGGTCGAGTTGAGCCTCGTCGCCGTGTTGCGGAAGTAGCGCTCGACGAGCTCCTCGTAGTTCGAGAGGTTCCCGTTGTGTGCCATCGCCACGCCGACGGGGTACGGCAGGTGAAAGGGCTGCGCGTCTTCGCCTTTGTTCTCGCCGATCGTTGGGTAGCGGACGTGTCCCACCCCGAGGTTTCCCTGCAGGCGAGCCATGTTGCTCTCATTGAAGACCTCTAGGACGAGGCCCAGGCCCTTCTTCACGTGGAAGGAGTCCGTGAAGGTGGTGATCCCCGCGGCGTCTTGTCCGCGGTGCTGGACAGCGAGGAGACCTTCATAGATCTCGCCCGCAACGTCGACGCCTTCCGGCCCGTAAATCCCGATGAATCCGCACATGGTGTATGTCTGGTCGCTGTTCCCTCTGTCGCGAACCTGCGCATCGAGGGTCCAACAGGGTACTCGATCAGGGATTCACTCCGGAATGGACGAGCCCTGGATTCCTCCCGATAGCCCGAGGCCTCGAGCCGGTTAGAATCGCAGCGCGATGGAGGAACAAGCACGTAGTCACCCCTCGATGCGGGCCTTGCAGACGGTCGATCGCCGCCTCGGCCCCCTCGCGGGCCTCTTGCTCCGTCCGGCGGCCCTCTTCCGCAGGCGCGCCCAAAGCTCCGTTCGTCGCCTCCTGGTGATCAAATTTTGGGGCATCGGAAGCCTCCAGTTGGCGACACCGGCGGTCCATGCCCTGAGGCTCCGGCACCCTCAGGCGACCGTCACCCTGCTCACCCTCTCTGGAAATCGCGCCTTCGCCGAGGGCCTCCAGGTGTTCGATGAGGTGCGCTGTCTCGACCTCGCCGCGCACGGTAAGGCCGCGCTCACCCTCCGCTTGCTGCGCATGCTCCGTGAGCTCCGAGCTGCACGCTTTGACCGGGTCTACGACTTCGAGTTCTTCACCTGGTTCTCAGCGCTCGCGTCCCTCGCGAGCGGCGCGCCGCGCACCTTTGGTTTCGCCGCTCCTAGCGTGCGGCGCGGCGGCCTCCACACAGACACCGTGCCCTTCAATCGATATTGGCATGTCGCGCGGAACTTCCGCGCTCTCGCCGGCGGGGAGAGCGGCGCTGACATCACCCCCGAGGAGCTCAGCGTCTTCTGCGCCCGCCCTGAACACGAAGAAGAGTTGGGCCAGGTCTTGGACGCAGGCGACAGGGCCCTCGTTGTTATCAACCCGAACGCAGGGGACCTCGCCCCCGAGCGGCGCTGGCCGGCAGAGCGCTTCGGCGCCATCGCAGCGCGCCTCGTTCGTGAAGACGGAGCCCACGTCGTCGTCACGGGCGCACCCTCAGAGCGCGACAAAGCCCGCGCCGTCTTGAGCGCCGCCGGCCCGCACCCGAGCGGGCGCATCCAAGATCTCAGCGGGGCCCTCTCGATCGGCGCGCTCCATGCGCTCCTCCGCCAGGCGCACCTCGTCATCAGCAACGACAGCGGCCCGATGCACCTCGCGGCCGCGCAGGGCGCCCCCACCCTCGGCCTCTTCGGCCCGGAGACTCCGGTGATGTACGCGCCCATCGGACGGCACACCCGAGTTCATTACGCCCCCCCGCTGTGCAGCCCGTGCATCAACGTCCACGACGCCAAGGTCCTCTCCTGTATCCACGGGCAGCCCGAGTGCCTCATGCGCGTTGAGGTAGAAGACGTCCTCACCAGCGCGCGCGCGCTCCTTGGGGTCAAGGCGCCTTCAAAGAGGGAGGTGCCAGCGTGCGCGTCCTCCTCCTGAACCCTCCTGGGCGCGAGCTCTACGTCCGCGACTACTTCTGCTCAAAGACGACGAAGTCGAACTATCACTTCCACCCTGTCGACCTCCTCGCGCTCTCGGGGACCGTCGCAGCAGAGCACGACGTCAGCGTCCTCGACTGCATCGCGGAGGGTCTCTCTCTTCGCGCCGCTCATGCCCGCATCGACGCCCTCAAGCCGGCCGCGATCATCTCCCTCGTCGGCTCGGTCTCGTGGGAAGAGGACCGCGAGTTCCTGCGTCTCCAGGCGAGCCGCGGCAGGCGGGTGTTCGCGATCGGCGACGTCCTTCACGCTGACGCAGAGGAGCGCCTGCGTGAAGAGCCTTGGCTAGAGGTCATCCTCGATGACTTCACGACGGCAGACGCCGCGCACTTGCTCTCCGGTCGAGAGGGAGAGGTTCAGCGCTCGACCTGGCGCCGCGATGACGGCGCCGTCGTTCAAAGGGATGAGCCTCGTCACGGACGAGAGCACCGACTGCCCCGACCCCTTCATGAGCTGTTTCCTTCGAGCGGCTACCGCTTCTCCTTCGCTCGTCGGGCACCCTTCGCCACCGTCCTCACTGACTACGGCTGCCCGTGGTCTTGCACCTTCTGTGTCATCAGCACCTTGGGTCACTCAACGCGACCGGTCGAAGATGTCTTGGAGGAGGTCGACGCCCTCATCGCGGGTGGCACGAGGGAGCTCTTCGTCGCTGACCAGACCTTCGGGGTCAGTCGAGACCGCGCCCTCGAGCTCTGTCGCGCCTTCCGAGAGCGCGACCTCTCTTGGACCGCCTTCACTCGGCCTGATCTCGCGGATGACGAGCTGCTTCAAGCCATGCGCGGCGCCGGATGTCACACGTTGATCATGGGGGTCGAGAGCGCGGACGACGAGGTCCTCGAGGCGTGTCGAAAGGGCTACGCGAGCGACACCGTCGTGGGGGCCTTCGCCCGTGCGCGAGCTCATGGGCTCCGGACCGTGGGCACCTTCGTCGTCGGCCTCCCGGATGAGACCGAGGGCTCGCTCGAGCGGACCCTCGATCTGGCCCTCGCGCTCGAGCTCGACTTCATGAGCCTCAACGTCGCTGTCCCGCGCTTCGGGACACCTTTTCGGGACGACGCTGTCGCGGCTGGCCTCATTGACCCGAGCGAGCTCGTGATGGATCAATCAGGGGCGACCGTAGCCTTGCCCACCAAGGCGCTCTCCCGGGCGGAGGTAGAGCGCTTCAAGCGCCGAATGGTCCGCCGCTTCTATCTGCGCCCGAGCTGGCTCTGGCGCCGGGTCCGTGACGTCTCCGGCCCGCGCGAGCTCTTCGCTCAAGCGCGCGAAGGCCTCGCGCTCCTCGCGCGCAACGCCTAGGGCTTGTCTCTCGCCGCGACGCCCTTGTCGGGGAAGTTCGTGAACACGCCTTGAACGCCGTACTCATGGAAGTACCTCCGCATCGCCTCCTCTTCGTCGAGGAAGGTGTAGGGGAAGACCGAGAGTCCTAGCTCGTGAGCGCGCTTGATGAGGCCTGTCCTCGCGCCGGTCTCTGGGTCCTCTATGGCGGCTCGGGGCGGCGCGACACCCTCACAAAACTCAGCCGCCCAGACGAGGTCGTCCGCCGCCGACTCTTTTCCTAGGCAGAGCACGAGCGGAAATGTGCAGCCGTGCTCTGTGGTCATTCGGCGCAAGCTGTTGCGGTCGAAGCATTGGATGATGACGGGGTCACTCCTCAACGCGTAGCCGCCCACTGCGAGCCGGTTCATGAGCTCAGCCTCCATCGGGAGGCCCTCGCTGCGATGCCACTCGGGTGCCTTCAACTCGGGGATGAGCCCGAGCTTCTCCCCTGTCCGCGCAGAGAGCAGCTGAGCGAGGTCAAGGAGCTCCGCTAGGGTCGCGTATCGATAGGAGCCCTCGCCCTCCTCGTCCGTCACCTCGATGTTTCTTAGCTCTGTGAGGAAGAGGTCTCTGATCCTCACGTTCCCCTCCTCATCTGCGAGGTCTGGGTAGAGGAACGCGGCGTTCGAGTTCTTCGTGACGGTCAGGTCGTGTGAGCAGATGAGGTGGCCGTCTCTGCACATCACGAGGTCGGGCTCGAGGAAGTCGGCGCCCATCTCATAGCCGATGGAGTACGCCTCGAGGGTGTGCTCGGGGGCGTAGCCGCTCGCGCCGCGGTGTGCTATCACCGCCGCGTTCAGGGGGGTCACCGCTTCAGGCGTCGACCCGCATGCGGTCGCCAACAAGGCGAGCCCCGCGCAGAGACCGTGGGCTCGCCTGCTGTCTTTGTGCTCGCTCACACGCCCGAGGGTAGCGCGTGAGCGCCTGCGCTCAATCGCATCTGGCTTTGAAGCCCTCTGTGCGGCGCCGGGGGTCGAGGAGCTCGGCCTCCTCTCTGGAAAACGCCCCTCTAGAGCCAGAGGTGCTGTCTTCGGGGTTGTAAAGCTAGCTCAGTCGGCGAGATCGGCTCGCTGGGCTATGATCGAGGCTTGGCCGCGACCTCTCCCCCCTGCGGCCTCTGGAGACCCAACATGTCGATCCTCACCCTCGCTCTCGTCGCCCTGCCGTCCGTCCCTGACGTCCGCGCCCACTTCCAGCCGACCTACGTCGACGGCGGTTGCTGGGTGGACAGCCAGCGGCCCTGGGGCGCTGGAGATCCCGACCGCTTCTATCGCATCGCGATCTTCGACGCTTCGACAAGCAGCGTCTTCAACCCCTGCGCGAATGGTTGTGGCGATGACGGCAACGAGGACACGGTCGACGGCGTCACCTTTGACGAGTGCAGTTGGAACACGGGTTGTGGTGGTTGGGACATCGGCGACCCTGAGATCTCCAAGGTGATTCCTCGTAACCAGGGCGCGTGGTTCTACTTCTGCCTCTGGGACGACGACTTCGATGCGAACGACTCGCTCGGCGACCACTGGTTCTACGCCATCGACCATGTCTCTGGGACGTACAACAACAACAACGCCGCGCCCTATTACGCCGACAACCCCATAGGCAACGTGTGCGGGAACGACGTCGAGGGGATTGGTGACTCCAACAACTTCTCGATTACGTTGCGCACCTGGTTCACGGATGACAACGGCCCTGTGTTCACCGCGCCTCCGGTCGCCCTCGACAACGGGGCGGAGAGCCCCACGGACGACGACGACACCCTCGAGTTCCTCTGGACGCCCGCGACAGACGAGGACTCTGGCATCGTCGGACAGTTCATCACGCTGTTGGACGTCACGACCGGCGTGACCGTCATCGACACGCATTTCGTGACCGGGAGCTCGATCTCGATCGGCATGGACCCCGGCGCGAACATCCCTTTCCCTCCCTCCGAGGGTCACACCTATCGCTTCTGGATCGGCGCAAAGAACGGCTACTTCCCCCACCTCACGGACCGCTTTGGCGGCGACGCCTCCACGCTCACCTGGTCAGACCCTGTCGACGTCCTCGTGACGAGCGCGCTGCCGGAGTTCTACTGCACCACCTCCCCGAACTCGGTGAACGCCGAGGGCGCGCGGATCAACTACGGGGGCTCGAACTCCATCTCGGCCAACGACTTCCAGATCATCGCGGCCTTTGCGCCTGCGGGTCAGCCCGGCCTCTTCTATTACGGACCGAACCAGATCGAGGCCCCCTTCGGGAACGGCGTGCGCTGCGTCGGCGGCTCGGTCTCCCGTCTCAACCCGCCCATCACGATCTCATCGCCCTGGGGTGAGGCGATTCACAACCTAGACAACACGACGTCGCAGAACGTCGTCAACATTCAGCCTGGGACGCAGTGGAACTTCCAGTTCTGGTACCGCGACCCTGCGGATGGCGGCTCGAACTTCAACCTGAGCGACGCGCTCATGGTCCCGTTCATCCCCTAGCGGACTCGATCCACGCGGCGACCTCTTCGGCGCAGGCTGTGGGGTCTTTTGAGTCGATGGTCGCGTCGTGCTCGCGCCCTTTCTCGGAGTGCAGGTAGAGCGGGTCGTAGTAGTGCTCTAGGAGGGCCTCGACGAGCTCGTCGATGCGCTCGTCTTCGAGGAGTCCGGTGAGGACGCCCTTCCACTTCACGGGCCCGAGGCGTTGTTCGATGAAGGGGAGCCGCTCGAGGAGCGCCTCGGTCGCGCCGTCCTCTGCGAGGTAGTCCTCGCGGAGCGCCTCCACTCGGCGCTCGACTGTGGTCGTGAGCTTCAGGTTCTTTCCGCTGACAAGCGACTCCCAGATGCGTTCTGGCACGATGCTGTCACCGACCTTGCGGCTCTCGCCTTCGTAGACGACGAGGTCTGCGGGGAAGCCAGCGCGCAGCCTCTTCGCGATGTCGCTCTCGAAGGCCTTCTGCCCGACGGGTTTGAGTCCGACCATCCCGAGGATCGAAGAGCGGTGTTGTGCGTGCCCTTCGAGGTCGAGGGTCCAGCCCGGGCGGATGCGTTCGAGCTCGCGCAGGACGAGGGTCTTTCCGACGCCGGTCAGCCCGCGCAGGACGAAGGCTTCGGGGAGCGTCGCCTCCTTGAGGGAGTCGATGACGTGCCGCCTGTAAGCCTTGTAGCCGCCCTCCAGGATGAGCGCTTCGTCCCATCCCAAACCCCTGAGGAGTACGGCCACCGAGAGCGAGCGCAGGCCTGCCCGCCAGCAGTGGACGACGACGGGTGCCGCGGGGAGTTCTTTCGCTGGTGTCACCTCTACCCCACGGGTGATCGCGCCGAAGCCGTCCCCGGTGATCGCGCGTGCGACGGCTTCGACTTCGCCTTCGGGTTGTTGTTTGCCGACGGTGTTTGCGATGCCGCTCACGAGCTCTCCGACGCCTTCGTCGACGAGGAGGGCGGCCTTCTCGTAGGCAGCCTCTGGGGAGACCTGTTTGTAGAGCGTGCCGATGAGTTTGCGCTCAGCGTCACCGAAGAGCGGGTGGTTCACTGCGCCAGGAAGATGGTCCTCTTCGTACTCCGAGGGACTGCGCAGGTCGATGACATGTGTGCCTGGGGTTGCGAGCGCCGCGGCGGTGTCGATCGACGGGATGGTGGTCGTGGCCGCGGGCTGCATCTTGGCTGCGCAATGCGCCGTGGATCAGGTCTCGGACGAGAAGGCGTGCGCTTTTAGGTCTTCCAGTCGGTAGCACTGGAGGGCGCTCGCGTGTGTCGCCTCGAGGGCGACCTTGGGTGCGCTCCCGGCGAGGAAGGCCTCGTGCCACCGTGCCGCGCACAGGCACCACTGATCGCCGGCTTTGCGGCCGGGGAAGTGGTATGCGGGGATCGGCGTGCTGAGGTCATTGCCGCGCGAGCGTGAGAACTCGAGAAACTCTGCGGTCGCGCGGATGCACACGGTGTGCGAGCCCGCGTCGTCCTCTCCGGTGCGACAACAGCCGTCCCTGAAGAACCCGGTCACCGGGTCCTTGGAGCACGACTCGAGTTGGCCGCCCAATACGTTCTGTTCAATGACTTGGATCAAGGTGGTTGCCTCCACCTGTCAGTCTAACCGAGAGCTGCACCTCTGACCTCGCGAGCGGGGCTGGGCAAGCCCGCAAAGTCACTGAGGACGTCGCGCGGCCCCAGGTACGTCCGGCTTTCCGTCGCGGCCCCTGCGTGAACCGGGTCGATCGCCGCCTCGCGGATGATCAGGGCCTCCGGGTGGTCCCGGTCGGGGCGCTTCGCCGGCGCGGCCAGGGCGCTGGTCGTGGGGTCGTGGATGGCCCTCTTCGCCCGGACGGCGGGGGTGGGCCTCTGAATCACGCGGCGGGCGCGTGAAGTGGCGCAGGCGGCGGATGAACTCGTGGTCGGTCGCTGACTGCATGTCCTCCAAGAGGCCCTTGGGGAGCTTGTCGTTGTCCGGTGCCTGCGCTTGGACACGGGTGCGAACGAGGTTCTCCATCAAGGCGCGGCGCTCAGCCCCGGGCACGCGGGAGACCTCGATCAGCTCGTCGAGGGTGGGCATGAGCATCTCTTGGACCTGACGGCGCTTGCGGTCGCGGCGAGACATGTCGCCGTGGTCTTTGTGCCGGAAGAGGTCGCGGGCGAAGTCGCGCGGCGGGAGGTCGCGCATCTTCTCCCATGAGCGCTCGTCCACGTCCTTCGGGCGCATACCGTCCATGACGCCGCTCTCGATCGCACGGCGCTTCAAGGCCAAGAGCCTCTCGTGGCGCTCCCTGTGGGGGAGCGCGCGGATGGCTTCGATCTCTTCCTCAGTGAGGCCGAGCTTGCCCGCGAGATCTTCGAGCGCCCGCTCCCCGGCCTTGTGCAGCTCGCCGCGACGGAGCTCGTGGAGGATCGCCCTGCGCTCCTCAGGAGAGGCGCCCTCGAGCCTGTCTTGCGCCTCGGGCGGGAGCTTGCCCTGCAGACGCTGGGTGCGCTCGACGAGCATCAGGTGAGTGAGCTCGCGCAAGACGCCGTCCTGGGTCTCTTTGTCGAGGGTCTCGAAGCGCTCGCGGTCCTCCTTGCGGAGCTGACGCAAAGCCTCTTTGCGCGCGCGCGCGAGCTCGTCGGCGCGCCGCTTGTACTCATCACGCTCCTCCACTGAGAGCTTCTGCCAGCGCTCGAAGCGCCCGCGCATGCGCTCCTGCTGCTCCGGGTCGAGCCGGTTCCAGCGCTCGAGCGCCGCCTGACCACGATCAGTCTGCGACGGAGTCGCGTCCTCCTGAGAGAAGCTGGGCGCCGCAAAGACAGCGACCAAGGCGAGGGCTTGGAGGAGGCGTGACATCAGCGCTCCTCCTCATCAGTCATCGCGATGTACTCGAGCAAGAGCTCGTCGCTCTCATCAAGCGAGAGCGCGATGTCGATCTCTGAGACGTCGTCCATCCAGAGCGACTCATCACCCAAGAGGTCCAAGACCGCCAAGAGCTCCTCAGAGGGGCGCTCCTCCACAGGCACCACGGCGACGGGGGGTTCGACCTCGTCCTCACCACGCAAGGCGAAGAAAGCCAAGAGCGCGACCAGAGCGGCTGCGACAGGCGCGAGACGGCGGAGCGGGATCACTCGCCCCGCGGGCGCGCTGCGCTCGGGCTTGAGACCCGCCAAGACCCGCGCGCTCAAGCCGGCGGGCATCTCAGCCTCCGGGACACGCGCTAAGAGACGGTCGAGCTCCAGCTCACTCAGGACACGCTCGGTGAGGCCTTCGGGCTCCTCCGGTTGGTCGAGCTCAAGCAGGGCGTCTAAGTCTGTGTGGTCGTGCTCGTCACGCAAACGCGCGAGCACTCGGTCGGTCAAGGCCTCCGGGAGCGCCGGCAGGGGGAGCGAGGCGAGCAATTGCTCGAGGGCCTCCTCCTCTTCGAGGAGGGTGCGGCACTCGGCGCACACGCCCAAGTGCTCGTGCCACGCGAGGGGCTCGAGCTTGGCGGCGGGCTCACACAAGGCGCGCTCGAGGAGCTCGCGGAAGTCTTGGCAGCGCTCGGGGATCCGGTTCTTCACGCTGCACCTCCTCTCTCTCTTTGGAGGAACGGGGCTAACTGCTCGCGCAAGCTCTCGCGAGCGCGGTGGACGAGGGACTTGATCGCCTTCTCAGAAGACTCGAGGACGACGGCGATCTCGGCGTAGGGGGTGTCGTGATACTTGGCGAGGATGAGCGCCATGCGCTGGGCCTCGGGCAAGGCGTCGATGGCGAAGCGCACCGCGGAGACGACGTCCTCGCGCTCGAGCTCTGCAGAGGGGCCGTCCAGCTCGCTCTCTTGGAGGTCGCCCAAGGAAGAGGCGTCGTCCTCGCCCCCGAAGGGTTGGTCCAAGGAGACGAGGGTGCGACGTCGCTGCGTCTCGTTGACCGCGAGGTTGTAGACGATGCGGTAGAGCCAGGTGGAGAAGCGCGCGGTGGGCGTGTATCGATCGCGGGCGCGGACGACGCGCAGGAAGGCGTCCTGCACGAGATCCTCACGCACCGCGCGTTGACCCAAGAAGCGGGTCAAAAGGGACCAAACCATCGAGGAATACTCCTCGACGATCTGATCGAAGGCGCTCTCGTCGCCAGCCTGATAGGCCAGCATCCACTGCACTCCGGGGTCGCCCCCGAAGTCCTGAGCGTCAGTGTGGGTTTCAGTCATGGATGGTTGTTCGCCCCAAGGGCGTCGGTCCTCTCTTCCGCAGGCCGGAGCGAAACACAAACCCCCCTCCCAGCCCAGGGTTTCGGAGAAAGAAGGCCCCCTAAGAGCCTCTCAGGGCGTATCTGAGGGTATCAAGGGCAGCGCATCCTCGCCCAGGGGGCGGAGTGCGGAGAGGGGCAGGACCACGTGAGTGGGCCTGCCGAGGACATCTCCCATGGTGATCGGGCCCCAATCTCGCCCGTCGCGGCTCTCTGGGGAGTTGTCGCCCAATACGAAGAGCTCGCTCGGGCCCAAGCGCACAGGCTCGCCCTTCCCGTGCGTCCCGCGGTCGGTGTAGTGGAAGTCACGCCAGACCCGGATGCTCTGGAAGTCCGCGCTGCCAGCGGCGCCCCCGAGGCCGATGCGGTGGCCGTAGGTCTCCCCTGCCGCCATCCGATCCGACGGGTCGAGGTGGTTCACGACAGACCCAGAGACGAGCCGTTCCGTCTCGCTCCCCTTTGGAGTGAGCTCGAGGAAGAGCTGGTCGTCCACGTTCCCAAAGCGGATCGTCGTCCAGCCCTCTTTGCTGAGAGAGAGCGCGCTCTCTGCGAGCACGAGCTCGTCTCCCCCGCGCCAGCGCTGCAGGATGCGCGCCGAACACTCGCCGCCGACGCCGGGGTCGAGCTCGGCGCGAAAGGTGTCCCCTTGTTCGCGCAAGATGAAGTGCAGCTCGGCGGGCACCTCTCCCAAGCGCACCTCGCAACCCAAGACGCAGTCCGCCGCCGAGACCCCGCCCGGGCCCGCCTCAGGGTCACCCGAGATGTGCCCAGCCGTCAGGCGCTTCGCGAAGAACATCGTCCCGGCGGCAGCGCCGGAGGGGACGTCCTCTGCGGCGAGGTGCCAGCCCTCCTCGCGCTCTTGCCACGGGTTCACCTCGGTCCCTCCCATCTGGAACCACTCGCCTACCTCGTCGCGCACGTCACTGAACACCTCGACGAGCGGTGGACGCGGCGCGCTCAAAGGGAGCCGCTCGCCGTCGATGACGAGGTCCCCGAGCACGAGCTCGACGCTCTCTCCTGGGAGGCCGACGACGCGCTTCACTCGGGGCGCCTTGACGCCAGGTCTGCGCAACACGACGAGGTCGAAGCGCTCGATGTCACCGCGGCCATAGCGAACGAGCACGCTCTCGCTGCCCTCAAAGCCGCCCCGCAAGGTCGGCGCCATCGAGCGGCTGTCGACCTCATAGATCCCGAACACAAAGAGGCGGACGAGCACCAAGAGGACGAGGGCCGTTCCCGCAACAGGAACCCACTTGGCGCGCGCAGCGGTGGATGATCGCAGGAGCTCTCTCACGCCGGGAGGAGGATGTGTGCGACGCCGAGGTAGAGGACGGTCCCTGAGATGTCGCTCACCGTGATGAGGAATGGCCCGGCCACAACAGCGGGGTCGATCCCCACTCTGCGGCAGACGAGCGGGACCACGCAGCCGAGCATCGCAGCCCAGGTCACCGCGACCGCGATCGCAACCCCCACCGCGACGGCGAAGGCTGGCGCCATCGTGTCCGCCTCGACGGTGGTAGAGATCAGCGTCGTCGCGGCGCCACAGATGAGGCCGATCAAGAACCCCACGGTGACCTCGCCGCGCAAGACGGCGAGCTCACGGTCGCGCTCGACCTCTCCGGTTGCGAAGCCGCGCACGAGGATGGTCGAGGACTGGATGCCGACGTTTCCTGCGAGGCCTATGACGATGGGGATGAAGCGCAAGAGGTCCGCGTCTCCCGAGAGGTGTTCACCTAAGGCGAGGTCGAGGATCCAGGCGGTGAGGAGCCCGCCTAAGACCGTGACGCCTTGCAGCGGCAGGCGGTTTCTGACGCGGCGCGGGACGGACTGTCGCGTCGGCTGGTCCGCGGGGGCCCCGACGAGCTTGAGGAAGTCTTCGCTGGCCTCCTCCTCCAAGACGATGTGCGCGTCGTCGGCCGCGATGGAGCCGACGAGGACGCCCGCCGCATCGACGACTGCGAGCTCTTCGAGTTGATAGTGCTGGACGAGGCCCGCCGCCTCTTCCTGGTCCGCGCCGCTCGCGATCGTCACGGGCTGCGCCATGACCTCACACACCTCTTCGTGGATTGAGTGCGTGATGAGCTGGCGGTCTGAGAGGTAGCCGATCGGACGGTCCTCTTCGTCCACCACGAAGATGCCGTGTGTCTCCTCGGCCTCCTCTCCTTCGATCTTGATGAGCTTGATCGCGTCGCCGATGCGCAGGTCGGCCGACACGGTGACGAGCTCACTGTTCATGACCCCACCGGCCGACTCTGGGTCGTACCTAGAGAGCTTCCGGAGCCCAGCCGCCCGCTCGAGGTCTACGCCCCGCAAGACCTCCTCGGTGACGTCATCACCGACGAGCGCGAGCAGGTCTACGACGTCGTCTGCT
>PBFW01000023.1 GCA_002719955.1 Deltaproteobacteria bacterium
ATGTCCGCGATTACCCTCTCGGACATCAGAAGACCGGTCGCCAGACCTCTCTCAGCGATACAAGCCACAAACAAAGCAAGGCACGAACTGAGGCAACGAACTCCTCCGTGCCACCCACTGAGCGCGCCCGAAGAGACATCAGATGGACCCATGCCTGTCCAAAAAGCCACCCCAGCCCCGCGAGACCCCTTTGGGGTCCGGAACAAGCTGGACTCAGGAAATGGTCGGGGCGAGAGGATTCGAACCTCCGACCTCTGCAACCCCATTGCAGCGCGCTAGCCAGGCTGCGCCACGCCCCGACCGAGGGGCCATGTTCTATCCGGGTCACGCCACTGCGTCAATCGGCCCTGTCCCAACAAGCCTGGGTAAGAGACAATCTGGTCGTGGTGAAGCCCGGTAGAGAGCGTCTGAGCGGGGGTCCGAGGGTGCGGCGGCGCCACCGGACCTGGATCAGATCCATGATCTTCGCGACCTCGGGCTGGGCGGTGTTCTGGTGCTCAGCGATCTGGGACCGGCTGAGTGATGGCTGGGCGCCCTCTCCCGAGCTCGCCTACTGGATCTCCACTCCCCTCGCCTTAGCCGGCTTCGCCATGGCCGTCTTCACCATCCGCAGCCAGCGCAGCTGGCTCCTCTTCGTCAGCGTCCCGCTCTGCGCGAACGGGTTCCTCATGGTCCTCCCATGGGTCCTCCCCGGGGCCGGGGGTCTGCACGGCCAGTGAGTCAGGCGAGCGGAGTCGCCGCCAAGAGCATGCTGGCGCCCGTGATGGCTGTCAGGACGGTCAGGAAGAGCACGGAGTACGCGATCCGACTGTGAGTCTTCCGGTGGGAGGACTGCTTGATCGTCGCGACCCCAGACCCGACCACAACGAGGTACGAGCCTGTGGTCACCTTCGCGAGGAGCAGGTGGAAGGGGTAGATCCACCCAGCCGCCTCGAGGTCATAGCGCTCCCCAAGTCCTTCAGCGAAGTAGATGGTCACGCCGAGTCCGACCACCGCCCCCGCCACCCAGGAGAGGTGCGCCTTCCTCTTCGCCGCACGACCCGTGACCACCACCCCCCCGAGGCAGACGAGCGTCACACAGAGGAAAGTCAGGAAGCCTGCAGCAGGAGTCACTTCACGTCCCTTAAGAGAGATCCCATCTCGCTCACTGGCTCGCGGCTCATCAAGTCCTGCACCGCGTCTCGCGCGTCCTTCCCCTCGAAGAGGATCTCATGAACTTGCTTCGCAATGGGGAGCTCCTCGTCACCGAGCTCGGCCTCAGGTCCGAACAGCGCCTTCGTGGTCCAGACCCCCTCGGCCACCATCTCCATCCGTCCGAGGATCTCTTCGAGGGTCTCTCCCTTCCCGATGGCCTCTCCCACAGCGCGATTGCGGGAGTGCTCTGAGCAGCAGGTGGTCACGAGATCCCCGAAGCCTGCCAAGCCAAAGAAAGTCTCAGCCTTTCCGCCGCGACTCCGCCCGAAGCGCGCCATCTCGACCATCCCGCGGGTTATGAGCGCCGCCTTGGCGTTGTCACCAAGCTCTAGGCCGTCACAGATGCCTGCCGCGAGCGCGATCACATTCTTCAGCGCCCCGGCGAGCTCTGCGCCCACGGGATCATCAGAGGTGTAGACCCGCAGGCTGTCGCCGCTGAAGGTCGCTTGTACTCGTGCCGCGAGCTCGAGGTCGTCGCTGGCTGCGATCACGGAGGCGGGCAGCCCACGAGCGACCTCCTCAGCGTGGCTCGGCCCGGTGAGGACGCAGTATCCGCGCTCGCCGAGGACGCTCCCTAGAATCTCCAGAGGGTGTTGGAAGGTCTCGATCTCAACGCCCTTCGTCGCGGTGACGATGGGGAGCGTCCCAGGGAGCGCGTCTTCGAAGCGCTCGGCGACCGCGCGGAGATGCTGAGTGGGCACGACGCTGACTGCGAGTTCCACGCCGTCTGCGGCAGAGGAGGGGTCAGCGCTGAAGCTCATCGTCTCAGGCAAGCTCACGCCGGGGAGGAAGCGCTTGTTCTCTCGGTGCAACGCGAGCTCTTCAGCCTGCTCAGGGAACGCGCTCCACAAACAGACCTCCACGCCATGACGCGCGAGCACGAGGGCCAGGGTCGTTCCCCAGCCACCGTCTCCGATCACCAAGACCTTTGAATAGGCATCACTCATCTGATTCTGCTCCCGCAGACCCTCTGCTGCGGAGCCCCAGTCTCGTCCTTGCCTCCTCACCCTGCAACAGCCGCTCGATGTTGGGGCGGTGACGGGCCCAGATAAGGATGCACAAGAGCAGGGCTGCCGCCGCGAACCACTCACCCCCTTCATCCTCTCCCCACCGCAGCCAAGCGGTGACGGGGAAGGACGCGCTCATGGCCAGAGAGCCCACGCTGACGTGGCTCGACACGAAGACGGCGAGGAGCCACACCGGCCCCCCCCAGAGCGCGACCGCAGGATCGACGGCACAGAGCGCCCCTAACGCGGTCGCGACCGCTTTCCCTCCACGGAAGCCGATCCAGATCGGCCAGACGTGCCCCGCCGCAGCGGCGACTCCGGCAGCTGACGCCACCGCGAGCGCCTCCGCTGATCCAGACTGCAGGAGGTACCAAGGGACGAAGAAGCCCTTCCCTAAGTCGAGGGCGAAGGCGAGGAGGCCCAGGGGCTTACCCAGGGCCCGCATGGCGTTCGTCGCCCCGATGTTCCCGCTGCCCACCGCGCGCAGGTCGACCCCGCGCACCTTGGCGAGGAGGATTCCGAACGGTACAGACCCCAGGAGGTAGGCCCCGAGGACCCAGGTCAGGTCAGAGAGGTTCCACATCTCGCCCATGAGGGTATCCTCCGCGAGCCTCTGAGGCTCTCTCGGAGCAGAGATCACCGAAATTGAAAGCGATCGGAGCAGACACTGGCGGGACCTTCACGGACCTCGTCCTCCTGGAAGGAGACGAGGTTCAGACAGTGAAGGTCCACTCCACCCCCAAGGACCCCTCTGAGGCCGTGCTCTCCGGGCTGGAGGCGCTCGGAGGAGCGCCTGGGGTCGAGCTCATCCACGGCTCCACCGTCGGCCTCAACGCGATGCTGACCGGCGGGGTCGCCCCCACCGCGCTCGTCACGAACGAGGGCTTTCGTGATCTGATCGAGATCGGGCGTCAGGATCGCCCCGAGCTTTACGCGCTCCACCCCACAAAGCCGTCTCCCCTCGTAGAGCGTCGACGCCGCTTCGAGATAGCCCAGCGCGCCTTCCCGTCAGAAGGCGGCTCCCTCGAGGTCACGCAGCGGCCGACGAAGGCTGAGCTCTCTCGCCTCGCCGAGCGCGTGCGTCGATCGGGCGCGAAGTCGGTCGCTGTCTGCTTGCTCCACTCCTACGCAGACCCAGCCATGGAGGAGGAGGTCGCGCGGCACCTCGAGGCGGCCGGACTCAGCGTCACCTGCTCCGCGCGCCTCTTCGCCGAGTACCGCGAGTTCGAGCGCTTCTCCACCGCGATCGCCAACGCGAGCCTCGTCCCCATCGTGCGCGCTTACATCGAGCGGCTCTCGGAGCGCGTCGGCGAGCGCGAGCTCTCCATCCTCCAATCGAGCGGCGGGAGCTTCCCCGCCTCACAAGCCGCGCACGAGCCGGTGCGGGTGCTCTTCAGCGGTCCGGCTGGCGGCGTCGTCGGCGCCGCCCGCGCAGCAGCGCAGGCCGGGCACGAGGAGGTGGTGACCCTCGACATGGGCGGGACGAGCACCGACGTCGCGTTCCACTCGAACAAGGCTGGTCTAGAAGAGGCCGTGAACGACGTCCAGGTCGCAGGACATCCCATCGGCGTCCCAGCGCTCGACATCCACACGATCGGCTGCGGCGGAGGGTCCATCGTCTCGGTGGACCCGAGCGGAGTGCTGCGCGTCGGACCTCTGAGCGCTGGCGCCAGTCCGGGCCCTGTCTGCTACGGGACCGGGACCGACCTCACAGTCACGGACGCTCACGTGATGCTCGGGCACCTCTCTCCCGGCGCCTTTCTGGGAGGAGCCCTTGAGCTCGACGTTGAGGAGGTGAAGAGAGGCTTCACCGCCCTCGGGAAGAAGCTCGGGGTGTCACAGCGAGCCGCGGCGGAGGGCGTCTTGTCAGTCGCGCGCGCGGCGATGCGCCGCGCCGTCGGCGTCATGACCATGCAGCGAGGTCGAGACCCCCAGCGCCTCCCGCTGGTGGCGTTCGGCGGCGCTGGCGGGCTGCACGCTGCCGCGCTAGCGGACAGCCTGAACCAGCCTGGGGCGCTCATTCCCCGCCACCCAGGCGCGCTGAGCGCCTGGGGTATGGCACACGCAGATGCCGTGCAGGACCGCTCTCAGACCGTCCTGGGCGACCTAGGAGACTGGCCCCGGGCGAAGCGCGCGTCTGTCTTGAAGGAGCTCGCCCAAGACACCTCTGACCTCCTGAGGGCGTCTGGGCACGCTCAGAGCTCGATCCAGACAGAGTTCCGCTTGGACCTTCGCTACCGAGGCCAGTCTTACGACCTCGCCCTCTCCGAGGGTCGCCGTGACGACGCCGCGACGAGGTTTCACCGGGCACACGCGGAGCGCTTCGGCTGGGCTTTGGAAGACGCCGAGGTGGAGCTCGTCCACTTGCGAGCCCGCGCCCTCGTCCGTCGAACCCTGCCGCGGACGGGAGAGGTGCAGCCCAAGCGCCTCTCAAAGAGCGCCGTCCTCGGGACCCAGCGAGCCGGCTTCAACGGACAGGTGCTCGCCCGGCGCATTCAGCGAGAGGCGCTGCAAGAGGGCGTCAGATTCCACGGCCCTGCGATCATCGAGGAGTACTCCGGGACGACCCTCCTGCCTCCTAAGTGGTCCGCCCAAGTGACGAAGGGTTTGCACCTCTGGCTTTCCAAGATCTGACCCCCCCAGCGGTCTCCGGTCGCCCTTCTCTGATAGAATGCCGCCAGAGTGCGCACGGGTCCGTCCGAAGTACCCAGAGAGAGCGCCTAACACAACTTTTCCATTGGAGAGAACCTCATGACCTACGTCATTGCTGAACCCTGCGTCAACACGAAGGACACCGCTTGCGCTGAAGTCTGCCCGGTAGACTGCATCCACCCGACGAAGGAAGACGAAGAGTTTGAGAAGGAGACGATGCTCTACATCGACCCTGATGAGTGCATCGACTGTGGAGCTTGCGCCCCGGAGTGCCCCGTTGACGCGATCTTCGATGAGAACGAGCTGCCTGAGCAGTGGTCTAACTACACAGAGATCAACGCTGCGTGGTTCGCCAACCGCGCCTGAGCCTGCGCTCTCAAGACCCCTGAGCCTGCGCTCTCAAGACCATTGAACAGCGGCCTGCCCCATGAGCAGGCCGCGCTCATATCCAGGCAGTGTGCTCAGGACAGGCGGAAGGTGAACGGCTTGGAGACCGTGATCGTTCCTTTGCCAGGCTCGAACCGATATCCGCGCGCAGCTTCGATCGCGGCTCGATCCAAGGAGCCATGCCCGCTGCTCTTGACCAGCTCTACGGCGACCACATCGCCGGAGGGAGCGACCGTCATGCTGAGGTGGACAGTGCCCTCGAGGTGACGGAGCACTGCGCTCTTTGGATAGACCGGCGCGGGGCTCTCTAGGAGCTGACGGAGCTCTTCAGGCTCTTCTCCGAGCGGCTCCTCTATGGGCACCTCCTCGACCTCCAAGGTCTCGAGCGCCTCCAACTCCAGGTCTTCGAAGGGGTCCTCTTCCAAGAGCGGGTCCTTCTCCATGGGCTTCACAGGCTGAGGTGGGTCGGGCACAAGGTCCTCCTCAATGAGGTCCACCTCTTCCAAGACAGGCGGGATCTCCGTCTCGTGCTCCTGCTCTCGAATGACCACAAACGCGTCGTCGCGAGGGAGCGAGGCGACCGTGATCTCCCGCGGCGTGTTGGAGGGGCCTACCGGCGAGCTCCACTCGACCTCGTTGATGAGCACCAGCCCTCCGACGAAGAGCGCGTGCAAGCCGATGGAATAAGAGAAGGCCCACGGAAGCCTGGAGAAGTCCTGTGTACTTCGCCCACGCAAGGAGCGTGTTCTGTTGATGTTCTTAGGGTCTACCAAGGGGATGCTGGAGAGCTGTGCTCTCCTAGATTCTCCCCTCTTAGACCGCAGAAGGGGGGAAGAGGGTTAGAAATGCCCTCTCAAACCGAAGGCGAGCCCGAATCCAGGCGCATCAAAGCCTGACGCGTGTACGCGATAGCGCTCGTCCAAGATGTTGTGGAGGCCGACATTCCAGTCAAAGGCCTCGTTGATACGTCCTCCGACGTCGAGGTTGAGGGTCGCCCAATTGTCCGTCCCGTCAGGGTCAATCCGGGGGTCTCTCACGTCCTCGGGGTGGAGGCGGTCCTGCTCCTGCGCGAAGACGAGTGAGAGCTCGCTCCACTCGACCTTCTCTTCGGGGTCTGAAGTGTCGTATCTCAGAGAGGCTCTGCCAAAGACCGGCGGGATCCGCCTGGCGTGAACGCCGTCCAAGCTCGCCTCGTTCTCATCGTGCTGGCGACCGCGGACGTAGGCAGCCTGCACCCCAAGAGAGAACGGGCCGTCTCCGAGGTAGCGACGGGCCGAGTACTCAAGCCCGGTGAGCGTGAGCTCGCCTGAGTTGATGCGCAGGTACTCCTCATCACCGGTGGTCGCGGGGTCGCCGACGTCCGTAAGGATGCGGCCGATGTACCCATCGATCTGCGTCGCGAAGGCCGCCAGGGAGGCGTCGTATTTTCTGCGCGACCACTCGAGCACGAGCTCTGCCGTGAGGCTCTCCTCTGGTTGGAGGTCTGCGTTGTGGGTCTCTGTACCACCAGCCCAGTCGCCGTCCTGCGCGAGGTCATCGAGGTTCGGCGCGCGGAAGCCCTGAGAGAGGACCCCGATGAGCCGTGTGCCCTCGCCGATCTCGCGCGCGGCTTCGGCGCTCGCCACGAAGGCGTCGAAGTCTCCCTCGATGTGTGCGCCACCACCGAACTCGTCGAAGGCGAAGTCATAACGCGTGTAGCGCGCCCCGAGCGTGACGTCCCACTCGCCCACATCACGCAGCTCGTCTTGGAGAAACACTCCTGTCGAGGAGTACTCTGCGCCAGGCGCGATCGTGCCGTCGCGCAGCGTGCTTGTGCCTGTGATCGTGTCCGTGTCGATGCGGATGGAGTCGACGACGTCTGCGAAGTGGTCAAAGCCGAGGGTGAGGTCATGCCCTCCGCCAGCCGTCAGCTTCCAGTCTCCCCCGACTCCCACAGAGCGCACGTCGTCCTGCTCAAAGCTCGTCGTGTCGCTGCCTGTCTTCTGCTTGTCCCGCTCCTCGACATAGGTGTGGAGGGAGACCCGCAGCTGGAAGATGTCCGCGAAGCCGCCTGCGGCCTCGTCGGTGTAGGTCATGAGGTAACCGCTGCGGTCCTGGAGGCTGTACCGATAGTCCTCGTTCTTTGGGGCGCTCTGGCCAAAGCCTGTGTAGAGCTTGTCCGTCCTGGGGACGTCGAAGTCTCGGTGGCGGCGCGCGACGAAGCGCAGGCTGCGGTCCTTCTCTAGGGCGGTCTCGAGGCTGGCGAAGCGCCCCTCTGACTCGTATCCAGTGAAAGGCTGCTCTTCCCCTCCACCGAGGGTGAGGTCGCCCCAGCTCGCTTGTGCGCCACCCATGATCCATCCGAATCCGCCTGCGCTCCCGGAGTAGACAGTGTCAGCTTGGATGCCCGAAGACGAGCCCACCGCCGTCAGGCCGACTTCAAGATCCACCGAATCATCCGGGTTGATCGAAGGTCGACGAGTCCAGATAGAGATCACGCCACCGATCGCGTCTGAGCCATAGATGATCGAGTTCGCTCCGCGGATGAGGTCCACCCGCTCCACGAACGCTGGGTCGATCATGTTCAGGCTCTGATTCGGTCCATACCGGGTGGTTGAGTCGTTCAAGCGCACGCCGTCCACGACCACCAAGATCTGATTTCCGAGCAGACCCCGAATGACGGGCGCCCCGCCACCGAGGCTGGTCTCTTGAACCCAGACACCTGCTGCCTTGGCGATCGCGCGCGGGAGAGAGCGCTCACCCGTAGCCCTCAGCTCTACTCCGCTCACCTGACTCACTTTGGCGACTGAGGCCGTGACAGAGTCGCTCGCGCGGGGAGCAACAATCACGCTCTCCGGTAAGACTATGTCTTGGGCGAGAGAGAGCAGGAGGATGCTAATCATTTGGAAAGTCTCCTAGGTGGGGATCGTTGCGCGCGAAACGAACCCTTGAGCGTTGAGTTCAGCTAAACCCCTAAAAAAAAACGCCCACGGCCCTCTTGAGGACGGGTGAGCGGCTTGATTGGAGCGGCTGAAGGGATTTGAACCCTCGACATCAACCTTGGCAAGGTTGCGCTCTACCACTGAGCTACAGCCGCGTTCACCTGGAGGGACTGAGTACGTCTCTCGCAGGAGGTGGAAAAGAGTACCTCCAGGCTCTCAGAAGGCAAGCGGGAGTACCCAAGAGCATTCAAGAGGCCCCCTGGGCCCCGATCAGAGACCCAATCCAGGCGCTCGCGACACCGGCGGCCTCCAGGAGCCCGAGGCCTCGCGCGAGGGAGACAGCGACGGCTGTCGAGTGGCGGCAACCCGTCCCTCGGAGAGACCCTGAGCGCCTCTCCAAGCTCAGCCACTCCGGATCAACTCCTGGCGCACAGACGAGCTCCAAGAGCTCCCCCTCTGCATGACCCCCCTTCAAGAGGACGCCAGCTGCCCCGAGCTCCATGAGCTCTTGTGCGGCGTCTAGGCGCGCCTGTGGATGCTCTGCGAGGAGGCTCGAAGCTCGACCCGTGAGCTCGGCGGCCTCTTCTAGGTTCGGCGTGAGGACGCAGCCTGTGGGGATGAGCGCCTGCTTGAACGCCTCGACGCCGCCTTCGTCCAAGAAGCGCCCGCCCAAGGTGGGCGCCAAGACTGGATCGACCACGACTGGCACCGCTTTAATCCCCCCGCCCACCTTTCGAATGAGCTCGGCGGCGGCCTCGACATGCTCTGCTCCTGGAAGGAGCCCGATCTTGACCGCGTCCACGCCGGCCTCGAGGGCGAGCTCAGCCTCACGCGCCCACTCCCCAGGGCGCCTCGCACCCAGCTCCACGAGACCTCCTGGCCCTTGCTGCGTCTCGGCAGTCACGACGACCACGGCGCTCGCGCCTGCCCAACGAGCAGCCTCCAGGTCAGCGTCGACCCCGGCTCCGCCGCTTGAGTCCTTCCCTGCGACCACCAGGAGTCGCGGAGACTCAGATGAGGTCGCGCTCTTCAGGTCCGTCTTCTCCACTCTCGTCCTTTCCGATCACCGCGAGTGTGAGTGCGCTGAGGCGCTCCTCGACCTCCTCAAGCGCGCCCTCGCAAGAGGTCTCGACCGGGATGCGGCCACCCGCGATGTGGCCGTGCCCTCCAAAGGTCCCTTCACCACCCATCACCCGCTGGAGCAAGGGATAGGCGTTCCCGAAGGCTTGATCTGTGCGCAATGAGATGACGTATTCCCCCTCTTCCTCCACGAACCCTCCGACGACGACCCAGCTCGCGCCGCGCATCCGCAGGAAGAAGTCTGCCATCTCTGCGACAAACTCTGGGTGGCTCACCTCTCCGAGCAGACAGAGCACGAGGGGTCCGTGCTGGCAGGCTAGGTCGAGGGCGCGGTGCAGCTCGGCGTAGTACTTGCGCGGCAGCGGCGGGTGGTGGATCTCAGGCAACACCTCACGTTGCGCGCAGCGGAAGGTCTCGTAGTAGGCCTCCTCGTCGAGGGGTGAGACGTTCCTAGAGAGGTCCTTCGTGTCGTATCGAACCCCGCAGAACAGGGCGGTCGCGACGACCGGCTCTAGCTCCAGACCGCTCTCTCGGATGTAGTCCCAGACGATCGAGGAGGTGGCGCCCACACCGAGCCGCACGTCATGGTGCGGGACGGCGCTCGGTCCCGCGCCGCCCTCCGGGGTCACGTGGTGGTCCAAGACCCCCAAGAGTGGAATGTCCTCTGGCAGGACGGTGTGTCCAAAGCCCGGCTGGGTGTCGACGAGGAGGCTCCCAAAGTACTGCTCTGGTCGTATCTCCTCGTAGTCCCCGAACTCAAGGTCGAGGGCACGGACCAGCGCGAGGTTCTCAGCGCGGTGGATGCGACCGACCGTGACGATGTCCGCGGCGATCCCCAGGGAGCGATCGAGCAGGAAGCGAACGCCCTCTAAGGAGCCGATCGCGTCGGGGTCGGGCCCTCGGTGGGTCAAGACGAGCAGGCGGTCACCGCGCGCGCCTTCGGCGGCGGTCAGGAGGACCTCGTGCAGGTGAGCGAGGGCGGAGCCCAGGAAGTCAGGCTCTGCCGATTGGGGGTGAGGGTCTTGCTGCGGCATGGGGTGGTGACGCCCATGCTATGGCCTGAAGCCCAGACCGCGAAGGCGCGAGTCCCGAAGTCCCAGCGAAGGTCCCCTAGGGGTTGGGGAGCGCCCTCCTCAGATGCCGAGGCTCTCGAGGGTCTGAACGGCGGCCAGGATCTCTGCCCTCGGGTGCCGAGAGTTCACCTCAAGCACCCGCTCTGCCTCTTTAGGCAGATACTCAGCGAGCAGCTTGAAGTCGACCTCACCTTTCCCGACCGGCATCTCACAGAGGAGCCCGTCGGAGTCGTGGATGTGCGTGCCGACCATGCAGGAGCCGAACGTGTCCAGCCAGTGCCCTTGGGTGGGGAGCCCGGCGCGCTCACGCATGAAGATGCGCCCTGTGTCGTGCCAGTAGCGGAGCCCCTGACTGCCGAGGTCTTCTAGCATCCACCCGATCGTCTCGTGCCCGAACAGGTCGTTGTAGTGCATCCCCGCTTCAACGGCGATGGTCACGCCGGGGAACTCGCTCAAGAGCTTGTGGATGCCACGACAGAAGTGATCGATCTGACTATGGCTCGCGCGCGCGACCTTTGTCACGTGGGCCTGCACCTCTTTCACGAGGTCCTCTTCCGGCCCCTCTTCGACGAGCCGTGTGTGGAGCTCATCTGCCGCGGCGCTGAGCTTGGCGTGCTCGAGCTGGCAGCCTCGGAGGATCACGACCGGGCACTCGTACTGAGAGGCGATCCGAATGTGTCGGCGGCATGACAGGAGGGCTTGAGCGCGCTCGTCCCTGTCGAGAGACCCGAGCCGAGTGCCTGTCATGGCAGAGGTGCGCGAGTCGAGGCAGCCGACCACCATCGAGCGCACTTCGATCCCGGTCTCACGCCGAGAGTCGTGGAAGCCGTTCAGCGGGACAGGCTCCTCCGCGAGGCCCAGCTCCATACGACGAAAACCCATCGCGACGGTGGCGAAGGCTTGGTCTTCAATCGTCTGTAGACGGTCGCCATAGCACGACGTCGACAGCGAGTATTCGTTGGGGATTCCGGGTTGCGTCAAGGCTTACACTCTGGATTGTGCGGAACGCCCCCCCTCGATCCACCGCTGCATAGAGACAAAGCCGAGGGGACAGCTTGATTCGAACGATGTGAGGAGGGTGCTCCTGAGGCGTGGAAGTTTATCCCCTCCGCAAAGCCCGCGCTCTAGGCATTCGGCAGGATTTTGCTTTTTGCCAAAAAGCGAGTCCTTTCGCCCTCTATGGGGTCATAAGAGCTGCTCCAGGGAAGCTAGCCCGTCAGCGGGGACGTATGACGATGTTCCGGTACCAGACCGGATTACCGTGGTCTTGGAGGGCGATGTGCCCGCGCTTGTTCATGCCGAAGCCAGGCCACTGCTTGAACTTAGAGGCGGCGACGCGAGCGTTCCACTCCTCACTCCAGAGCTCGTAAGTGCACTGCTGAACACCGTTCATCCAGTATTCGACGTGAGGTCCGTCCACGATCATGCGCATCTCGTTCCACTCACCAACGGGCCGTGAGTTGTCCTCTGAGGGCGCGTGCAGCGCGTAGTCTGCCCCAGCCGAGTGCAAGAGGTCGCCACCCGCCACGGCGTTGTCGAGGACCTGCATCTCAGGACCTGTGAAATAGGTCGGGCCGTCCGTCTCAGAGACCCTGTACATGACGCCGCTGTTACCATTCGGAGAGATCTTCCACTCCATGGTGAGGTCAAAGCTCTCGTACTGCTCGCGCGTGATGAGGTCGCCTGCCCCACCGCCAGTGAGGTAGATGGTGTTCCCGTCCTCGTTGACCCACTGCTCGGGGACCGCGTCCTTCTTGTATCCCCTCCAGTTGTCGAGGGAGCTGATGTTGTAGGCGGTGCCCATCTGGCAGGACGTGAAGAGCAGTGAAAGAAGGAGGAGGGCGCGGTGCATGGTGATCTCCGAAAGGGACTTAGGGGACGACTATCTTTCCGAGGCTAAAGGCAGCCGTCAAGGAGACCAGTCAATAGGACCTCTATTTGACCTCACATCGCGATAAGTCCACCCTATCTCTGCGACAGGACACCACCTCCCCCTCCCCTCTCAAAGTAAACAGATGGAATTCAAAGAAGCCTACAATCCGATCCGCTGCCTCAAGTCGACCTTAAAGACGATGGGGGTGGCGCCCGGCGCGCTCTGGGGAGGCGGGATCTTGCTGATGCTCTTGGAGATGCTCTCCGGCGTTGGAATCGCAGGCTTCAATTGGGCCTTTCAAAGCGACCTCTTGAGTTCACTCAATCCCTACTACTGGGAACAGGCCTTCCCTGGCCCCGTCGGCGTTGAGTTAAAGGACTGGTTCCAAGAATCCAGCGCGCTCGCGTATGTGGGCGGGGCCCTCATCGCCCTGATCTTTCTCTGCAGCTCTGCACGCCTCCAGCCTGGCATGCTGCACAAGCTGCGTGAAGTGCAAGAGACGGGGAGCTCGGGAGAGAACGGGATCTTCAGAGACCGAGGGCTCTTTGGCGTGGTGTTGAAGCTGAGGCTCCTCTTGCTCCTGCTCGGAGTCCTCTTGGCTCTTCCCTTCTTCTTCAGCGAGTTCATCGAAGCGCGTATCAACAGCGATGGGAATCCCGACTTCTCCCTCGATGGGCTCCTCATCAGCTCAGGCATCACTCTCGTCTGGTTAGTCCCTTACGCGTACATCGTCTTTGGCATCTCCTTGGCAGGTCCGGCGGTGATCTACGAGGGCCTGCAACCAGGAGACGGCGTCAAGCGCTCGTGGTCCTTGGTGCGAGGAAACCGCTGGCGCTATCTCGTCTTCGCGTTGCTCCAACTCGTCCTGATCTTTGCCGGCTATTTGATGTGCTGTGTCGGCGTCCTCGCGACCGGGGCCTTATGCCTTCTGATGAACGCCGAGGCCTTCTTGCAGTTCACCTCAGGGGGAGACGCTCCTCAGGCCTTGGAAGAGCCCACTTGATGGGAACCAAGCTCAGGACAAGAGCACCCAACCGGGCCGCTGAATACCGCTCGAGGCGCTTAGCTCCATCCACGAGTTGAGCCCAAGAGCTCTCCGTGAGAGCAGGGCGGGCTCTCACGGGGTCACCGCTCGGACTACTGTGCCTCACCCCCGCGCACGTCCACCATATCAGCGTGTGGCACGATGACATCGTAGTGCTCCTCTACCCCGTTCGGATGTAGGGGGTCCAGGACGCGAAGAGGGAACTCGTTCCAGATGTTCCCGCAAGCATCTTGAGGGCTCGCAGGCAGGTTCTCGAAGATGAGTCCGACCCGATTCACGCCTAGCCAGTTCTCTCCAAAATCCTGCTCTGTCCCAAGGTTCAGGTCATTTGCCTGCTCAAGGTAGACCCCATACATGTTTCCGTTGATGTCATTCATCCTGACTAGGTTCTCTCCAAACGAGTCATGGCCGTATATGCCGACCATGCCTTGCTCGACCTTACAGTTCGACACCCTGCAGGAGTCGGCATAACCACACCTGATCCCTACGCCCCCTTTAAAGAGCCCGCTACTCGCGACCTCATGACCTCGACCCGTCATGTAAACAAGCGTGACATCTTCGTTCGTATCAAAATCACCGTCCAATTCACCTGAGAGGAATAGGCCAGCTATGACAGCGCCTTCACCAGAGTCGTCTCTCAGGACGAAGGTCGCCTCAATCACGCTGTCTTCTTCCGGGATGTAGTACTCACCTGCTCCACGCACAGTGGTCGCACACGCGCACTCAAAACTAGAGTCGTAGCCCATGTCCAACAGATCGCCGATCAAAGAGAGCGGTTTATCGATCACGATCGGAAAGACCTCTCCGTTCGCCTCATCGTAATCACCCGGAAGGACCTTGATGATCGATCCGCGCTCGGCCATGGAGACCGCCGTCGTGAGAGTCTTCAGGGGGGCTTCAGCTGAGCCGTCATTCCCATCATCACCTTCGCGCGAGTCGACATAGAGGAAGGCCTCGATATCGATTGTCACCTCATATGGCCCCCCGATCACCTCACCCTCTGAGACGAGGACATAGAAGAAGTGGTCCGAATGATGGGTCTCCCATCCCGAGCCATCCAAGACACTTGACCACGGCCAATCCCTGTTCCTCGGATCAGGCAGATACGGCACCCCCGTGATTGGAAAGGTCGCGCCGAGATTCACCGACGAGTCATTTCCTGAAGACTGCACGATCTCGATCACAGTCCCCTCGGGGAGCACGCCATCATTGGCGCTGAGGTCGAAGACCGTTTGGGTCGCGCGAATTTCAAAGTGATCATCCCCGACGATGACGTCTTCAATGGGGCCAGCGGGAACGCCGCCACCCCCACCACTGCAAGCAGCGATCAACAGGGGCAGAAAGAAAGTTAAGTTCGGAACCTCTAGCTTCTTCATCGTGAACTCCTTTGCCCCGTTAGGGCTCTGCGTTCAACACCAGAAGCAGCAACGGACCCAGAGCCGAAGCCATTTCTACCGATTAGATTGAGCTGGAGACCCTCCAAACGAAGTCCGCTCAAGGCCCATGTGAACCCCATTGAATAAAGACCTGAGGACTGCCTCCTGTATGAAGACAGTCCTCAGGACCTCAAGACCGATGAGCTACTGACGTTCAATCCCACCGCGACTGTCGATCATCCCGAGCTGCTCCTGCAGCGCGTCGTGTGGCTCTCCATTGGGGGAGTCCAATTTTGCTAAGGGGATGAGAGGGACGGCGTTCCAGGTGTTCCCGAACGCGTCTTGCGGGCTCGTCATCTCGCCCTCCACATACACCCCTAGGTAGTTGTCGGCGATGACATTTCTACCGGGATCGCCCTGATTGCCTAGGTCAAATTCATTCACCTTTAGCATCGAGAGGCCAAAGTCGTTGCCGACGATCTCACTGCGCCTGATGCGGTTCTCACCCAAAGAGTCGGCCCCATAGGCTCCAGCGTAGCCACCCGTCAACCGGCAATCGGCGATCAAACACTGCTCGGCGAACGCACAGGTGATCCCGATAAAGTTGTTCGCGCAGTTTGAGTTGAGGACTCGGTGGCCTCTGCCCATGAGCAGCAGCCCGACTCCGAGGCCATCAATCGACTCCGGACCTAAAGGCCCGTTGCCAATCCCCAGACCGTTGATGACAACTCCTTCGCCTAAGGCCACCACTGCGGCCTGTATCGACTCTTCATACTCTGCCATGAAGTACTCGCCGGCTCCCGAGATACGAGTGACCGCGCCGACCCCCTCCTCAAAGTCGATGCCTCCGCGAAAGAGCGAGTCTCCGACGATCGTGATTGGAGAGTTAATCACGATCGGAAACTGCTCGCCGTTCGCTTCATCGTAGATGCCTGGCAGCACCTGGATCGTGCTGTGTGGTGGCGCCAACTCGATGGCATGGGTCAACGTCTTCAGCGCAGCCATCTCTCCCCTCCCGACGCCGCTGTTCGTATCGTCACCATGGACCGCATTGACGAACAAGAACGGTCTAACACTTAAACGGACGTTGTATGGACCTTTGAAATAATCCCCATCCACTAAGACCTCGTAGGAGAACTCGTCCGACTCCGCGAAGAGCTCTCCAACGTTGGGCCACTCCTCGTGATTCTGCATCTGAGGCTGATATGGCACTCGGTCCCCGAAGAACCGCGCACCGGGGCTCAAGTTCGGGTCATAGATCGAGCCCGTCAGGATCCGGATATCAACGTACCGGTCCGTCGGGAGGGATCCATCGTTAATCGTGAGGTCGAGGTGCTGAGGGCAAGCTGGGAGCCTGCCAAAGTAATCATGACCCTGAAGATCGGGGAGCGAGACCAGTTCTGTATGAGGTGCCTCCGAGAAACAAGAAGGGAGGACCAGAAGAAGTAAGAGGTAGAGATGAGAGCTTCTTTGCTTGGACACGCGTGACTCCTTCGCCCACTCGGGGCGGTTTTGCGGCCAAAGCAGAGAGGGGCAATGGGCGCAGAATCGAAGGTCTCGTGTGCATAAAAGTCGCACGCCAAGGCCGCGCTCAAGCGCGCGTGCTGCGAGACACACGCCTCCCAGTGGAGACAAGGGAGAGCCGCCTAGACCGCGCCCGATGTGAGCGCTGGGACGCGCGCAACGAGCGCCCCCCACTCGGCCTCATCGAGGCCAGCAGAGATCCACTGGCAGAGCACCGGTAAGACCTCCGACGGCACACCAACAGCCATGTTTTGGGCGACCGCGACGCGGTCCTCGGCGTCGATGTGGGTGAACCACCAGGGCAGCATCTCCTGCATGAATTCCGGCGGGCAGAGCTCCATGATCCGTCCGTCGAGCGCCCAGATCTCGGCGGCCTCAAAGTGCTCCATCATCGCCGGCATGACGAGCTCCTCTTCCTCTCTGAGGTGAGCCACTAAGAGCTCCTGAAGAGCCCGCAGACGCTCTGAGGGGTCGCCCCCGGAGTCCTCGGCCACGAGCGCAGCGGCGAGGGACTCGATCTCCTGATGCGGAGCTGTCGTCATCGTGGTCGAGCCGGGCGCGCGCTCTTCAAGCGCAGGGAAGAAGAGGGAGTCTTCCAGCTCGGTGTGCTTCGCGAGGATCCGCGCGAAGCGCGGGAAGTCTCGCTCGAAGAGCTCTGCTCCGCCCTCGATGATCCTCGATAGATCTCGGCGTAGCGCGCGGTGAACGTAGACGAAGTTGTCTGCGACTGCCGCGTACTTCTCAGGGTCGTACCTCACCATCAACCGCTCGCCCTTACAGGCTGGCCATCAGAGCAGTCTTGTCCCAGTACGAGCGGACGTTCTGGATCAATCCCTCGGGGCTGATCTCGAACACGGAGACGCCATCAAAGTTGAGCTCGG
>PBFW01000024.1 GCA_002719955.1 Deltaproteobacteria bacterium
CCGATTAAAGTGGCACGCGAGCTGGGTTTAGAACGTCGTGAGACAGTTCGGTCCCTATCCGCCGTGGGCGCAGGAGATTTGAGAGGATCTGTCCCTAGTACGAGAGGACCGGGATGGACGAACCAATGGTGGACCGGTTGTTGCGCCAGCAGCATAGCCGGGTAGCTACGTTCGGATCGGATAACCGCTGAAAGCATCTAAGTGGGAAGCCGGCCTCAAGACGAGATCTCCCTGGGACTTCGGTCCCCTGAAGAGCACTCCAAGACGAGGAGTTTGATAGGTCGGAGGTGGAAGCGCAGCAATGTGTGAAGCTGACCGATACTAATCGCTCGTGAGGCTTGACCAATTGGATTGGTCGATCGTCCGTTATCAAGCGGAATGAAGACGATGTAGACAAGGCGCTCCAGCCTGGAAAGATATTCAGAGATCAAAGAAACGGATCAATCAATCGATTCGAGATCTCCGGAACGTGGATTTATTCACGGCTCGGCGGAGGTTCAGGATCGGACGGTTTTCCCACCGTCAATAGAGCAGGGGCCACACCCGTTCCCATTCCGAACACGGAAGTTAAGCCCTGCTTCGGCGATGGTACTGCCCATTTCTTGGGTGGGAGAGTAGCGCGACGGTGGGATTTTCTTGAGGCGGCGCCCGAAGACGAGCTTTCAGCTCGAACTTCGGGCGCCGTTTTCTTTGCGCTCGTGGCAAGCCCAAGAATCCGACACCAGCCGCTTCCTTGCCGCTTGATTTCCGGGGGGCTGGAGAATGCGGTCTGCTCGCAAGAGAATTCTGTGACTGGCGTCACGAGCGCTCGAGAGGTAAAGAGGGCCGTCCGCGGGGCTTCGGATTTTGCGAGATGCGCTGGATGGTTTTCCGGATGTCGCCTGGTGTTTTCAGCCTCGGTCGCTCCTCATCGAGGCGACGCGGCGATCGGCAGCAGTGTCGTTCGAATCGCGGACTCAGGGCGGGTCCGAGTTGGCAATGACCCTGCGCCGAATCACCAGTCGCCGACGTTTTCCATCGATGACCAGGGTTCCTGGGGCGCTAGGCCCGGCGCCTTCTGAATCAATTCGACCGAGATCTGGTCGGGCGATCGGACGAAGGCCATGTGGCCGTCTCGCGGCGGGCGATGGATCGTTACGCCGGCCTCCATCAGTCGCTCGCAGACCTCGTAGATATTTTCGACCTCGTAGGCCAGGTGACCGAAATTTCGTCCACCTTCGTAGGGCTCTGGATCCCAGTTATGGGTCAGTTCGACTTGGGCAACTTCGTTTCCAGGGGCGGCCAGGAAGACGAGGGTGAAGCGACCCGCCTCGACATCGAATCGGTTCAACTCCTCGAGCCCGAGCTGTTTGCAGTAGAAGTCAAGGGACGCATCGAGGTCGGTGACGCGCACCATGGTGTGCAGATATCGCATCTATTCAAATCTCCGGCGGTCGGTTGGGGTCCCCGGTGCAGGGCATGTTGGCCGGGGGCGCATCCGGAACTGTATTGCGAAATGTGCGTCAACCCAATCGCGAGCGCGCCGAATTCTCTGGCGCTGAAATCTGCAGGAAAGTGACGGGGCGGCTAGACGCTCGCCGCCCTCCGAGGAATGCGCTAAACCCGAAATGCGAATGGATTTCGGGTCGAGGGTATTCGGCCCACTTAAGTAATGCGCCCCCCCGCTCAGCGACCTGGTCGGCGAGTAGTGGAGGGTTACGCCTTGGATGCCTCGGGCGAGTTGATTCGGTCTTTCAGCGAGTTGCGCGGGGTCGATCTCCTCGACATCGCAATCGTTTCAGGTCTTTCTTGGGTCGGGATCGCCTGGGTTCGGGAGGCCAGGGCGCGAGTCGCCCTCGCGGGCATCGTCGCGATCACGTTCATGTTCTGGACCGCCCAATGGCTGGATCTGCGGCTCACGACGAGTCTGCTCCAGGGCTTCATGACGATCGCTGCACTCGTTCTGGTCGTCGTTTTTCAAGATGATCTGCGGCGCTTCTTCGAGGGAATCACGCTCTGGGTGATCCGAAATGTCACGCCTCGACCATCGGGTGATGTACTCGACGAACTCGGATCGCTGTGCTTTTCATTGGCGCATCACCGCGTTGGATCACTCTTCGTCTTCCCGGGTCGGGAATCCCTCGATCGGCTTCTGGACGGTGGGCAATATCTCGATGGGCGCGTGAGTGAGCCGCTCCTGCGCAGCCTCTTGGATCCCGGAACACCGGGGCATGATGGTGCGATCGTCATTCGTGGCGGGCAGGTCGCTCGCTTCGGTGTCCATCTTCCGCTTTCGACCGAGTGGGCCGAGATCGGTGCCGGGGGCACTCGACATGCGGCCGCGCTCGGACTCGTCGAGAGAAGCGACGCCTTGTGCATCGTCGTGTCAGAAGAGCGCGGCGAAGTTTCCGTCGCGTGGCGGGGGAGATTGACCCAGGTGGAGGACCCGGTCGCGCTTCGCGCACTCGTCGAGAAATTCCTGATGCGAACCGCCAAACGTCGGCACGAGAACTGGATCGAATCTCGCCTGTCGCTGGCGAGTCGTCATTGGCGGGAGGGCGTGCTGGCGACGACGTTGGCGACGGGGCTCTGGGTCTATACCGTGCCGGGTGCGACCCTCGATCGAAGCTCGAAGGCGATCCCCGTCGTGATCGACAACGTGCCCAAGGGCTATCGTGTGTCCGCGATCGAGCCGGCTGCGGTCGATGTCGAATTCGAGGGAAGGCGACGCGATCTCAAGATGGCGCCGGTCGAGGAGTTTCACGTACGGGTCGACGGGGATCTCGTTGCCCAGGGGCGTCGAACCTTCTCGGTCGATGCCGATCAGGTCGAGCATCCGCCGGAGCTGCGCGTCGTCGGGATGGAGACGATCAAGGTTCGACTCTCCGTCGACACGCTCTAGTCCGCTCTCTGCGAGTCACTTGGCATCCTGGCCGATGGCGGGTGTAACGCCGGTGACGACCAGGAGCGCCGGCAGGAAGACCAGGTTGGCGATCACCGTCCAGAACATGCCGATCGTCAACATGATGCCGAGTGTGTGCATTCCCTCGTGGCCGGAAAGAGCGAGCGTGCCGAATGAAAGGGTGGTCGTCATCGCGCTGTAGAAAACGGCACCGGCGGTCGCGCTCTCGACGAGGGAGCCTCCCGCATTCGCCGCATCGTGGCGTGCGCGATGGACCAGGTGAATGCCCGAGTCGACGCCGATTCCGAAGAGCAGCGGGAGGACAAGGACGTTGGCGAAATTGAAGCTCATGTCGAGCAGCGCCATCGAAGCGCAGGTGAGCACCGAGCCGAGCGTCAATGGCGCAAGCACGATTCCGACATCTGCGGGGCGACGCCACAATACGAAGAGCAGGGTGGAGATCGCGATCGCTGCGCTCAGCAGCGCCTGCCGGAAGGAGCGCGCCGTCGCCTCGCCGAACTCGACGAGATTGATGGCGATCCCCGCCGCCTTGGGCGCGATCTCGAGCACGCTCGTCACGAAGCGTTTGAGGGTGTCGAAATCCTGCAATTCCTCTTCGGGGTAGGCCTGGATGCGCAGCGTGCCATCGGGAGCGCGCAGGCGTCGGACGAGTTCCGGGGGAAGATCGCCGAGCGTGATCGCCGTGACGGAAAGCGAGCTGCGGAAGCGGGCGATTTCTTCGGGAAGACGATCGAGTAGGACGGCTCTGAACTCCGACAGGGTGCGGGCCGGATTTGGGTCTTCTTCGACTCGCTCGAGAAACGCGGACAGACGTTCCTCGAGGGCGTCGAGGCTAGTGACGAGGTCGCTGTCGTTCTCTGGGCGATCCGCGTTGCGGAGCACGTTTCGAAGTTCTCGCAGGGCCTGTTTCTGCTCGTCGACCCGATAGCTCGGGTTCGGGTCTCGTGCTCCCGGTGTGGCCTCCATCAGGAAGGAGAGGTCGTCGAGGATCTCGATCTTTTCATCCTGGTTGCCCGGGACATAGCTCGCCAATCGCACGGTTCGGCCGATCTCGGGTCGCGCCTCGAGCTTTCGGGCCACGTTGGCAGCGGTTTCCAGGTCGGGTGCCATCACGTTCACGTACCACGGCGAGGTGTTGCCGTCGGAAAGCAGGTCGCGAAAAGCCTGAACAGAGGGTGTGTCAGGATCACGCATCTCGATGACGTGGGCGTCGAAACGAAGCTGAAGGAGAAGTGGGATCGATGCGATCGTCGCGGCGGCCGCGATCCCACAGATCGAACGCGGCGTTCGTGCCAGCCGGAGTGCGATCCCCTGATCGATGCGGGCGGGCGCCGGAACCACGAAGTCATCCGGGATCTGCAGCCAGCTGAGCATGAGTGCTGGGAAGAGCGTGAGTGTGAGAAAAAGAATGATGAACATGCCGGCGCCGGCAATGGCGCCGAGCTCAGCCACGCCGCGGTATTCCGTCGGCCAGAACACGAGGAAGCCGATAGCGGTCGTAAAACCGCAGAGTACGAGGGACGCACCGATCGAGTCGATCGCATTCTGAAGCGCCGCGCGATTTGGCAGGCCCTCGTCACGTCGCTCGGTGGCGAACGCCATGCCGAAGTGAATCGCGAAGTCGACGCCGAGGCCGATGAAGAGGATCGCGAACGCGATCGAGATCAGATTGACCTCGCCGATGCTTGCGGCCGCAAAAGCGCCGGTCCAGATGAGACCGACGAGCAGAGTGGCCAGGGAGGCGATCACGAGCCGCCAGGAACGGAAAGCGAAATAGAGAAGGACCGCGACGAGCGCGAAACAGAAAACCCCCGCACCGCCGATATCCCAGGCGAGGCCGAGCATCTCCTCATGGTTGAGCGCCGGATTGCCGGTCACGCGAATCCTCACACCGGGTTCTTCGTCCAGGCCCGCGGCGCTGGCCGCTGTGTTGATCGCGGCAATGCTGGAACCGGCGACGAGGATCTTCTCATAGTCGAGATGGGGATCGACGACGATGACCCGCCGGGTGGGGATCTCGAGGTCCGAGCCCGCGAGGAGCATGGTCTCCCAGGAGATCCTGACGGGGGCTTCTTCGTAGACGCTGACGCTGGCCTCGCCTACCTGGTCGAGCAGGCTGGTCCACTGCGAAGGATCGAGTCTGGTTTCCCCTTCGGTGTCGAATCCGAGGCGCACGAGCTCAGCGAGCTGGATCAGACTCGGATCGCTTTCGAGACTCGCGAGCAGCGGTTGGAGTGTCGAGAGTTGGTCGGCGAAGTCGTCGAGTTCATCCGGCGTTCGATAGAGCAGCGCATGCTCTTCGAAGAAGGTGCCGCCACCGGGCACATAGACGTCGCGAAAGGTTTCGCCCATCGATTTGAGTTCCGCGGCAAGGGCATCGGTCGCGTTCCGCGCGAGGGCGGGGGTCTCGCCATCGATGACGACGAGGATGGCTTCTTCGAGGTTGGGGAAGAGCGCGGCGAAGACCGCGTGGTTCTTGCGTGATTCGAGGCCCTTCGAGACCAGGCTCAGGTTGTCGGAGTTGATTCCCAGATTGAAGAAGGCGTAAACGAGGAGAATGAGGGTGAGCGCGATGCAGGTCGCGGCGATAGGGCTGGCGCGTTCGGCGATCACGCTGAGCCATTGCTGCAATCGTGGCGTCAGCATTTTCTGGAGCGGTTCGTTCATGTCCTTCTATTCCGGGCCCGGCTCGCGGGCCCCATCTCCCAATTCGTTCGGCCGGACGTGGGCGATGGGCCTTGGGATTCTGCGTTCTTGGGGGGAGGCGCAACAATAGAGAAGGACGCCGTGGGTCGCGCGGCGCATCGATGTCGAGTGGGTCGCGGCGGGCGCGATTCGATCGGGCGGCCATCCCCGAGGCGGATGGGAAAGAGAATAGGGCTGTGCGGGGACGAAATGGCCGCCGGTCGGAGAGGCGAGTCGTCGGTTCCAGATGCCGAGCGCACGGAGGGAAGTGGCCAGCGAGGCGAGAGCGACGAGCGGCCGGACCCGGAGGGTCCCACCGATGCTGCGGGCTAGCGCCGAGTGCGCCGCCGCTCGCGCCCGTCCATTCCTCGCAGGGTCAGCCAGGTCAACCCGAGGAGGGCAAAGGCGATCGTGATACTGATCTCGTCCAAGAGAGCGACCTCGCTGCACTTTCAATCTCAATCGTTTCGGTGAGCGGAAGCCGGGCCGTCATCGGAACGTCAATGGGGACCCTATTTATCCGCCGAATGCGTCCTAGGTTCCGTGATCCCGATCACGCGATTCACGATTTCGCCTTGTTTTCGGTTCGGAAGATCGGGGATGGGTGATCTTGGGTCCTCTCCGTTCATCGAAAAGGTCCCCAGCCCAATCCGGATCGTGGGGGTCTCACATCGATCTAATCTAGAGGCTTTCGCGGTAATCGCGGGCGAGCGCCATGAGATCCCTGTGGATGCGGCGCACGAAGGGGCGTTCGCCGGCCATCGCTTCCGAGGAGGAGATGGAGGCTCCCTCGCGCTGCTGGGAATCGGCGAAAGCTCGTACGAGCCCGAAGGTCTCTTCCGGTGCCAGACGCCGGAGGATTGTGGTGAGGCGTCGGGTGGCGTGGGTCAGACCATCGCCGGTCATGCGCGCATAGGGGTTGCGGAGGACGGACCGTGTCGAGAGATCTTGGAGGACGGTCTCACGCGATCGTCCGCCCCGTGAAGCGACCGCGTCGACCAGCTGCAAGTAGTGGCGCTGATAGGTGAGGGCCAGCCGCTGGCGATAGGCGTTGAGTCGGCGATCCTTCTTGGAGGCGATGGCCGAGAGCGCGATCTCGTAGAAGTGATCGGCGGGCAGTCGCGGTGATCCCTGCGCGGCGGATACTCGCAAGCGCTCGGGCAGTTCTCGCAAGATGTCGCGCATGCAGTAGACCGCATTCCACGAGAGGCCATCGGGAACCCGGCAGATCCCCCGCGAAGAGCGGCGGCGCTCGAGGCGCCTGTGGAGGGCCAGCAATTGCTCGAGGCAGGCCGGGTTCTTGTGAAGAATTGCGTCGACATCCTCTTCGTTGCAGCCGATCTGCCGAAGGAAGAGTCGGCGCCGATGCTGATCGAATTCGCGATCGAAGAGCGTGAGTACGTCGTCGTTCGCGAGCTGATCGAGTGCTGGGAGTTCACCTTCGAGTAGCAGGTCGCGGAGCTGGGCGAAGCGCTGGACGATCTGTCGCGCCTTGCGTTTCTGCTCTGGAATCGAAGTGGACACCCGGTCGGTGTCCTCGAAACGGTAGCTGTGATGGTAGAGCCCGAATTGACGGACGGAGCCGTAGTCGATGATGCTGCCGTCGGTCAGGATATTGTCGCCATCCCAGTCCAGCCAGCAGAAGATGTATTCACTTTCGAAGGTCGCGGTCGCGCGGGCGAAATCCGTAGCGACGCGGCGAGCCAGGTATCGGATGCGATCACGTTCGCGGGCGATCTCGGGCCAGCGCCCATCGTCGATCTCGCGCTCCGCGTAATAGAGAACCAGACGGCGAAGATCTTCGTCCTCGCGTCGACGAAGGAGACCAAAGAAATGGGAGGGTCGAATCAAATTGGCGGCGACCCTCACATTGATCGCGAGGCCGCTTGGAAGTGAGAGCACGGCGAGTACGCGTTCGGTGTGGATTCCATTGCGAGCGAACGCCTCGCTCATCAGTGCCGCCCCGATCCCCTCATCGATATGGGCCGTTCCACAGCCGTAGTCCGTGCGCGCATTGCCCGTCTGGAAGAACTCGCCCATCGCCGAGGTGGCTGGACAGAGTCGGGTGACCCCCGTTCCGCAGCTCGAGACGTCCCATTGACCACGTTGTCCCCGGAACAGGCCATTCCAGATGCTCCGACCGTCGCCGGAATTCACTCCCCGCTTGTCCGGATGCTGAAGTTGGAGGTACCGAGTGGCCATATAGGTATGCGGGCATCGATCGCGAGGCGATGGCGTGCGGCCATGAGCCTCGTCCCATTCGTTGACGATCACGAGGCTGAAGGTATCGAGGAGTGTCCGGCGAAGTGTTGGTGTGAGGTGGTCCGGGTGCCGTGCAGGGATCAAGCCGATCTGACGCGCGAGGTCGAAATTGAAAAAGGCGATTTCGCTGTCTCGCCGCCGTCGGGCGGCGTAGGGGACGACGGCACTCGGGACGCGATGGGCCAGCGGATGACGTCCGTCGATCGACTCGATCTTCGGATATCGCTGGGGGGCGAGGGCGGTGTCCGTGGATCGTCGCCTGGATCTCTGCGTTGGGGAATCTCGAGCGGTCGGCTGCTTGGCCGATCGAGGTTGCTTTCGGGTCTTCTTGCGGGTTTCGGCAGTCATGATTGCTGCCCTTTGAAATCGACCATCCCGGGAGGCTTCTTGAAGCAGAGCTTTTCGATGGCTGAATTCGACTCGCCCATGAATTAACGTTGGATGTCCGGGAAAGAGTGCGGTTTCGGCGGATTCGGCTCAGGGTTGCGGATGGCATTCGCATCGATCTCCAACGCTCTGGTGTGGGTGGCCGGACCCGCGGGAAAGCGCTTGGGTCATCCAATCTGAGCTGGGTCGGAGGAGGGGGCGAAAGGGTGTCGGAGGACGAACGCGATTCACCTCGTCGATCCCAGAGCGACGACCCGCTCGAAGGTCGGCCCCAGCCCACGGAGAGCAGGAAGGGGACGAATCCATCGGCCCCGCCGAGTTCATCGACGGATGGGATGTTGCTCGAGCGCATTGAACCTTCGCTCGGGCGGGGGGAGCGCCTGCGGCTCGATACGGCCCATGGGCCCATGCGTGTCGGGCGCGCAGAAGAGAACGATATTCGTCTCTATACGGATTCGGCTTCACGAGAGCATGCGCTGATCGCGGGAAACGAATTGGGCGAGTGGGTGCTCATTCCGGCCGAGGGAAAGGGCGTTGAGATCGATGGTGAAGCGGTCACCGATCCGGTGACCCTCGAGGCCGGATTGAATCTCGTGATGGGCCGCGACCATCTTCGCTGTGTGACGGAGCCATTGGATCGGTCGCAGAGGGCCGCCCCCGCGACCGCATTGCGGGACGAGTCGCTGAGCGGAGTGGCGCGAGTCGGTGGGTTCGCTTGGAGTTGGTGGCTGATCGGGTGCGTGGCCCTCGTTAGTCTCGGTTTGATCGCTTTCGCCTGGTTCGGCAGGTGATCGCCTCGGGTCGCCGAGAACGGATCTCTCAGAGACTCGAGGTCGCTGGCATCGTTCGACGAGGGAAACCAATCGGATGAGTAGGCGTACCGGGTTCGCACCGATGCGCTGAACCTCTGTTCGGGGTTGCTTCGGAAGGGGTCGTTCCGGAAGGGGTCACAGGTCTCGGGCGCAGCGAAAGCCCAATGAGATGCTGGAGTAGTCCGGGGCTTCCGCGGAGAATGCAGCGCCTCGGAAATAGGCGGGGATATGCTCCATCCAGGAGCCGCCCTTGATGATGCGCCGCTCGCCCTCGCCACTCGCGCTCGAGGTCCACTCCCAGACGCTCCCGGCGAGATCCAGTATGCCATCGGGAGTCGCGCCCCCTGGATGCGAGCCGACGGGTTCGAGCCCGAGGACGGTCGGGTCCAAGTCACGAAGGCGGTGGGCGTCCCACTCGTCACCCCATGGAAAGGCGCGTCGCTCGCTTCCGCGCACAGCATATTCCCATTCGTCCTCTGAGGGCAGCCGGCCGCCCGTCGATTCGCAGTAGGCGCGCGCATCCGCCCAGGAGACGTGGACCACGGGATCCTGGGGATGTTCGAGTGCGATCCGAGAGGGTTGAGGCCTCCGCCAGCTGCAGCGCCGGCAGCGTGTGATGTCCCAGCTGTAGCCGCGCTCCTCCGCTGATGTCCGATAGTCGGTCTCCTCCACGAAACGCGCAAAATCGGCGTTCGTGACCTCGGTCTCGTCGAGATCGAAGCGGGAGAGGGTCACGGTTCGCAAGCGTTCGTCGGCGAAGACCTCGCGTCCACATTTGCTGCCGGAGCCGCCACCGCGTCGACAAAGGGAAATCGCTCGATCGATTTCATCGGGGGTGCTGCCGAGCTGGACCGTCACAGGGGTGCGAGCTCCGCGATCGGAGCCGCCTCCAGAGACGAGGTCGCTCACGTTCAGATCGCCAATTCCGATCGGCGTGAAGAAATTCAGCAATAGCGCGAGCGCGGCGAGAGGAATGAGGAGACGTGTTGCGACTCCCCATCCCTTCGGGAGGGGGAGGCTGATTCCCGCCCCGCCCCCCTTGTTTGCGAAGGCCTCCGCAAATCCGGTACAGGACTCGAATCGCTCCTCGGGTCGTCTCGCCAGCCCCTTCAGGATCGCCTTTTCGGCCGCCGGCGAGATTGGACCCCTGAGCTTCTTGCGATCGATATTCGGCGGACGGCCCTTTTCCTTGGCGATCAGGATGGCTTCGTTCGTGTTCCCTGTGAAGGGCAGCTCACCGGTCACCGCCTGATAGACCACCGTCGCCAGACTGTATTGGTCGTAGGCGGGGGTCAGAACGCGATCGATCGCCTCCGGTGGCGCGTAGGCCGGGGAGCCGACGAAGGTCCCGGCGAGGGTCAATTCGCTGCGGACTTCCTGGGTGGGCGCTTCCGGATCAGCGGCGCCGATCGCGGTCGCGATCCCGAAATCCGAGAGGATCGCGTTGCCCTGGGCGTCGAAGAGGATATTTGCGGGCTTGACGTCCCGGTGGAGTGAGCCGTTGCGGTGGACCGTGTCGAGGGCGTCCGCAATCGTTGGCAACCAGGCGAGCACGTCCTCACGGGTCTGCTGACCGCCTTCTTGGGTGATGCGTTCGCGGAGATTGCCCCCGCGCAGATATTGCACGACGGCATAGGGGACATCGCCGTGCGAACCCGAATCGACGATGCTCAGGATGGCCGGATGCTCATGGGTCGACAGGTCACGGATCTCCTGGAGGAATCGCTGACGAAAGGCGCGATCCAGCATCAGGCTCGCGTGTGGAATCTTGACGACGACCTGACGTTCGAGCGTCCGGTCCCAGGCGAGATAGACCGTACCCATGCCGCCGCGATCGAGGGATTTCTTGATCTCGTATCGATCGTCCAGGAGCTGACCGACGAGTGAGTCCTCGCTGTTCGGTTCTTCGTCGGAACCTCTACTCGTGGTAGAAATATCGGCCAAGCCCGCTTGTCCTCCCGAGTCACGTTATCCTATCGCGGATGGTCGATCCCGGCGCTTTCGACAACCGATCTCCGGACTCCTCTTCGACGGAAGAGGCGGCGACCTCGTTGCAGGGGGTTCGCCGAGCTCTGCTCGGTCTGCTCTTCCTGCTTCCGAAGAACGCGATGTCCCGATGGATGGGAAGGTTCGCTTCCTGGCCCTTGCCGAGCCGCCTGCAGCGGGCGGAAATCCGCCTCTTCGGGTGGCTCGCCGGCGTCGACCTCTCCGAGATGCGCGACGAAGTCGAAGCCTTCTCGTCGCTTCAGCAGTTCTTTACGAGAGCCCTGCGGGCCGGGGCTCGCCCAATCGAAGGGGGCCGTGCCTGCCTCGTGTCACCCTGCGACGGCGCCTGGGGGGCATCCGGCCCCATCGCGTCGGGGCAACTGCTCCAGGTGAAGGGACGCGCCTATCGGGTGGCCGATTTGCTGGGGGATGAAGAGCTGGCCGACGCCTACGAGGGTGGGTGCTATGCGACATTCTATCTTTCCCCTCGTGACTATCACCGTTTTCATACGCCGACGGCCGGTCGCGTCGTGCGTCTCGACTATCACCCCGGTTCGCTCTGGCCGGTCAACTCGATGGGTCTGCAGGGCATCGACGGCCTCTTCGCCCGCAACGAGCGGATCTGTGCCTACCTGGAACCGGAATCGACCGTGTTCGTTGGCGGTGGGGTAGACGTGGGGTGGAGATCGATCGCTCTGGTCGCCGTGGGGGCCACCATGGTCGGCAGTGTGCGGCTCGCGTTCAATGAACTGTGCACCAACGTGCCGGGGAGTGTTCCAATTCGGCGCGAATTCGGCGAAAACGCTCCCCACTTCACGCGTGGGGAGGAATGGGGGCATTTCGAGTTTGGTTCGACGATCGTGATGTTGACGCCGCCGGGCGAACTCGAAATCGACTTCCGCCCCCTCGGAGAGCCTCTCCGAATGGGCGAGGCGATCGGCTGCATTCATCCGGTGGAACCCGCCGAAGGCGAAACATCGCGCTCCTAGCGCGGTCCTAGAAAGGCGGTCGAGTCGGAAGCTGCTCGGAGAGCAGCGGCCAGACGCGTTCGACCCATCGGCATAGCCTTGCCCTCGTTTCCCTCGGGTCGATCAGGTCGTGTACGCCGAATCCTTCGGCTCGCGCGAAGGGATCGCGGCGAGAGGCAAGAGCTTCCTCGAGTTCCGCCCGTTTCGCCTCCGGATCGGTGGCGGCTTCGATCTCTCGCCGAAAGGCGACGGCCACACCGCCTTCGATCGGTAGCGCGCCGGATTCTGCGGAGGGCCATGAGAGAACGTGAGCGCGTTGGCCGAAATGGGCGGCCGCAGCGACTCCGTAGGCTTTGCGGACGAGTACCGTGCACCAGGGGATCTTCGCCGTGACGACGCGAGAGATGGCTTCGACCCCGAAACGAATCGTCCCGGCCCGCTCGGAAGCAGATCCGATCATGAAGCCCGGTTCGTCGACGAGACTGACGACGGGAAGATGGAAGGTGTCGCAGAGATCGACGAAACGGCGCACCTTGAGAGCGCCCTCCGAGTCCATCGCGCCCGCATAGAAATGGGGATCGTTCGCGATCACCCCGACGGGACGCCCCGCCAGGCGAGAGAGTCCGGTGATCTGTCCGCGTCCATAGCGGCGGGTCATTTCGAAAAAACTGCCTTCGTCGAAGATGGCCTTCACGATCCCGCGCATGGCGTAGACCTGTCGCCGCTCACGGGGAATCACCTCGAGAAGGAACTCTTCGCTCCGTTCGGGATCATCGATCGGGTTCTCGTCGACCGGTGGGAGCGACATGATGTTCCCGGGCAGATACGAGAGGAATCGGCACATCTGATCGATGGCCTCCTCCTCGTCCCGGGCCACGTTGTCGACCACGCCGGATCGCGAATGAACCTTGGCCCCACCGAGTTCCTCTTTCGTCCGTTTCTCGCCGAGCGCGCGCTCGACCAGCGCGGGGCCACCGATCAGGACTTGAGCGGTCTTCTTCGTCATTACCGAGAAATGTGAGGCCGCCAGGCGCGCGGCGGGGAAGCCGGCCACCGCCCCCACCGCCGCCGAAGCGACGGGCACGACCTGCATGACCTGAGCGATCGAGAGGAAACGCTGTGTAGCGAAGACAGGATCGCCCAGCGCGCGTGTCGCCCCGCCGCTTTTCGTGCGGTCCTTCGGTCCCGCAGTCCCGGCGACGCTTCCGCCGCCGCCTTCGAGGAAGCGAACGAGAGGCACGCGCAGGTCGATCGCGAGGGTCTCGGCATAGACGCTGCGGCGGAGTCCGGAGGGAGAGGGGGATCCACCGCGCTGGGTGAAATCCTCGCCGCCGACGACGATGCGGCGGCCACCCAGGGTGGCGAGCGCGAGCAGGTAGTTGGCGGGGTGGAAGGCGATGATGTCGCCGTTTTCATCGCGCTCGGATTCTCCCGCGATCGGGCCCTGCTCTTCGAGGCTGCCCTCATCGACCAGGGCATCGAGTCGCTCACGGATCGTCAATCGTCCACGCTCGTGTTGTCTCTCGATGGCCTCCGGGCCGCCCATCGAGGTGGCTGCGCGACGCCGGGCTTCGATCTCGTCGACTTCGGGTTTCCAGGTCATGAGCGAAAAGACTCCAGGCGCCATCACGGTGCCGCATCAGAAACGAAGCAGTTGGGCTTCCAGGGAGACCAGGTCGATGAGGCCCACGGCGTTGTGGCCGACGGCGAAACCGGCGCATTCGCCCGGGTTGAAGATCAGCGTGTCGCCCCGTCGCTCGTGGCGATGTCGATGGGTATGGCCGTGCAAGACGAGGTCGGGGTGATCGGAGAGCGATGCGGGTGTCTGCTCCGGGTCATGCACCACGAGGATGCGCCGCCCCACCCATTCGAAGCTGCGGGGTGGGTCGGTGAGATCCATTCCGAAACGGCTGGCATGGACCGCCAGCCGTTCGCGCTCCGCGAAATCGTTGTTGCCGTAGACGCCGAGCAGGGGCACTTCCAGAGCGGCAAAACGTGCGAGGACGGTCGGCTGAGTGATGTCCCCCGTATGCACGACACGCTCGACGCGCGCTTCCCGAAAGAGGCCGACGATCTTGTCCACGTTGACCATCTGGTTATGGGTGTCGCCGACGACGCCGATGCGCATCGGCTGACTCTACCACGTCGAGGCGTTCGAATCGGAAGGCAGCGGCGCGTCGGAGCGGTTCGAGGGGGGGCGCAGTAAGGGCGGTTCCGGAGAGATGGAGGCGCTCGCTATATTGCTTCGGCTCGTGGGCCATCGACGGACCGCGGACGGGATAGAGGCCGAAGAGAGATGGAAGAAGGAGGACAGATGACTTCGCAGATCGCGGATGCGGCGCTGGAAACCATGCGAACGGAACTCGAGAGCGGGGTCTTGACGCTCACCTTGAATCGCCCGGATCGGCTGAATGCCTTCAATGTCCAGATGGGCGTCGACTGGTTCGAGGTGCTCGATCGAATCGATGCAGACGACGAGATTCGGGTCGTGATCGTAACGGGTGAAGGGCGTGCATTCTGCGCGGGGGCGGATCTGGCGAGCGGGGCTGCGACTTTCGATTCGGAGCAGGGCGGTGCGTTCGTGGAAGCGCGCGGACGGGATCTAGGGGGGCGGGTGACGTTGCGGATCTTTCGATGCCGCAAACCGATCATCGCGGCCATCAATGGCCCCGCGGTCGGGGTCGGTCTCACATCGACGCTACCGATGGATATTCGACTGGCGAGTACGCAGGCGAGATTCGGGTTCGTGTTCACACGTCGTGGGATCGTGCCGGAGGCGTGTAGTAGTTGGTTCCTGCCGCGGGTGGTCGGGATCAATCGAGCGATGGAATGGGTCGCGACGGGCCGCGTCTTCGAGGCCGACGAAGCGCTTGCGGGCGGGCTGGTTTCGGAAGTGCTCGAACCCGATGCGTTGGTGCCGAGGGCACGAGAACTCGCAGCGGAAATCGTGGAGAATACGAGCGGTGTCTCCGTCGCACTGGCTCGGCAGATGATGTGGCAGATGCTCGGTGCGACCCACCCGATGGAGGCACACCGCCTCGATTCGAAGGCCATGAATTATATGGGTGCTCGGGAAGATAGTCGTGAGGGGATCGAGAGCTTTCTCGAGAAGCGTTCGCCGACATTTCCGTTGCGCGTGTCCATCGATTTTCCGGAGGATCTGGGATTCCTCAAGGAACCTCCATACGAACCCTGAGCTTGCCTCTGGACTTGGATCCGGATCCCCCCGAAAGCCCGCGTGCACCCCTGCGGACTCAACTCGGGTGGTCGCCGGCCGATGCAGAATCCAAGCCACCGGGGGAGTCTCCTTGAGCCAGGGCACATTCGTCGGACGCCAGCCGATCGTCGACCGCGACCAACACATCGTGGCCTACGAACTCTTGTTCCGTAGTTCCCGAGCAGCGCAATATGCCGACTTCAACGAAGTCGGGCTGGCAGGTGTCCGTGTGATCGTGAGCACCTTCGCCGCAGGCTTGCGCGCAAGCTCAAGCGCACGGGTGCAAAGTTGCTGGCGGGAAAAGTCGAGACGGTCGAGGACGCTGTTCGAAGCCTGGGCCTTCAGCAGCTCGGACGTTGGGCCGCGATTCTGCTCTACGTTCAGGGAGGCACCGGTGATCGGCGCAATCCGCTGCTCACCACGGCAGCGCATCGTGGATGCCCGATGGAGCTGATCGTCGGGGAGGCGGAAACGAAATCCGAAGGTGCGATCGAGCCCGGACGTGCGTTCCTGGCTGGCATGCTCTCGATGGTGGATGCATTGCTGGGGCGCCCGAGCGAGTACCTCGTCCAGGAATTCTGTCTGTCGGACGAGGTAGCGCGGGCATTGACCCACCATGAGGGTGCTCTAGGAGGTCTGTGATCGATGACCGAAGCGATCGAGAGAGGCGACATCGAAAAATTCGAAGCCGAGCTCGACGCTCGCGATCTCGACCTCGAAACGCTGCAACGGATCGAACACGAAGCCTATGTATGGGCACACGGTCTGATGCAAACGCCACTCGGATGAGCGAAGGCCCATCGGTCTCGGGTATTCTCGCGTCGTGCTCTCCGGACTCTTCGTAATCGGGCTCATCGTTGCTCTGTCGATCGTCATCTATCGACGAGGCTACTCGGGCTATCGAGCCGCACCCACCGGACTCGCGAAGCTGCATCGGGGCGAGGCGGTTTTCGTCGAGGCTGTCGCAGAAGTGCTATTCCCAGGAGGTGCCGGGCTGGTGCTCTCCGGCATCGACGCCCAGCTTCCGCGCTATATCGATCGCCATCTCGATGCGCTGCCGCGCGCACAGCGGATCCAGATCCACCTGCTCTTTGCGGCGGTCGAACATCTGACGCTCGTGCTGCCCGGTGACGAGCCTGGCGGTCGTCGGCGCTTCTCGAGCCTGACCGCCGCCTCCCGGATCGCGCTCCTCGGACGCCTGGCCGATCACCCGAATGGATCATTTCGGCTGCTCTTTGTGGCGCTGCGCTCGGTCTTCATACTCGGATATCTCGGGCACCCCGCGAATCTTCATGGCCTCGGCCTCGCGCCCTTTGAAATCGAACCGGCGGTGAGCGATGCGGAGCTGCTCTTTCCCCGGGTCGGCGGACTGGTGAGTTCGATCGCCTTCGAGATAGAGGATCGCACCGACCCGACCCGATCGGATCCTCTTGAACCCGATGGCAGGCGTCACCGCGCCTACGCGCGCGCCGGGCGGAATTCTTGATGGACGAGATGTCTGTGGGCAAGGGGGATCTGAGAGGTGAGGACGTGAGCGGTGGGGCGGGTGACTGGCTGGCGGCCGCGCGCGAGCGGGTGCGCGTCTTTGCTCAATACGATCACGCTTTTGAAGAGCAGGCGGACGTCGTCGTCGTGGGATCGGGGCCCTGTGGCGCGGTGGCGGCCTATGAACTCGCTTGCGCGGGCCACGATGTGATCCTGCTCGAAGAGGGTCCGCCTTTCACGGTTCGCGACTTCGAACTCGACGGAAATCTCTCGATGGCGCGAACCTTGCGCGAGGGTGGCCTGCGTATGACGCGGGGGACGACGATGCCGACGATGCAGGCGATCGCGCTCGGCGGTGGTTCGCTCGTCAATTCAGCGATCTGCGTGCGGCCGCCGGAATCGGTCTTCGATCGCTGGGCAACGCGTTTCGATCTCGAACGGACGGATCGCATGAGCCTCGATCCGCATTTCGACGCGATTTCCGGTTTTCTGGGAATTGCGCCCACCCCCGACGAGGTTCAGGGACGACGCAATCGACTCTTCCGCGACGCCTGCGACGCGATGGGTATCGCGAGTGAGCCGATTTCGCGCAACGTTCGCGGTTGTCGCGGAAGCGGCGAGTGCCTGACCGGCTGCCGGAGTCGCGCCAAGCAGAGCATGGATATCAGCTATGTGCCCGCAGCTCTTCGGGCGGGGGCGAGAGTCCTGACGAGCGTGCAGGTCCAGCAGATTCGTCGGTCGGGTCGCCGGGTCACGGGCGTGTCCGGACAGGTGGTCGCTCCTTTCTCCAGGGGGAATCCGCGTGGCCTCGGCCATCGATTCAGAGTCGATGCGAAGGCAGTCGTGCTGGCGGCGGGATGTACGGCGACGCCGGTCCTGTTGCAACACAGTGATGACCTGGCCAACGCATCAGGGCAGGTCGGCCAGAATCTTCAATTCCATCCGGGGGTCGCGATTGCGGGGGTCTTTCCAGAAGCGGTAGATCCGCAATTCGGGGCGGCGCAGGGCTATCAGAGCCTGGCCTTCCTCGAAGAGGGGTTCAAACTCGAAACGCTCTGGGCTCCACCGCCGCTGTTGGCGATTCGTTTCCCCGGGCTTGGAGAACAACTGCAGACGCGTTTCGCCGAGCTGCCCAATATGGCGATCTGGGATGCGATCGCGAGCACTCATCGATCCCTCGGACGCGTCAGGAAACGCTTTCGGAGTCTAGAGCCCACGCTCCATTGGCGGCTGCATCCGGACGACGCGGTCATTCTGCGTCGAGCGCTGCGGGTGATCGCGGAGCTCTTCTTCGCGGCGGGCGCTCGCAAGATTCTGCCCGGCGTCGTGGGACTCCCAGATACGATCGCGAACGCGGAGCAGGCGGCGCTTCTCGACTCGGCGTTGGTCAAGGCCGGCAACCTGGTAATGGGTGGCAATCACGTCTTCTGTACGACGCGAATGCACGGTGATCCGACCCGGGGTGTCGTCGATGAAGACGGGCGTTGCCACGATCTCGAGAACCTCTACATCGCGGATACGGGTATTTTCCCGCAATGCCCGTCGGTGAATCCCATGCTGACCGGTATGGCCCTGGCGCGTCGGCAGGCGTTGACACTCGCCGATCGGCTCTGAGCGGCGAGGGCGGTCGACCTGGCGAATCGGTCGGACCGTGTTTGCTGGATTTCCCCCGCGGTCTCTCTTTCTGGCCACGAAACGTGTGACCGCTCACTTCAGCTCCGCCGACATCGCGCCGATGCAAAGGTATGAAGGTTCGCTTCGAGACGCTTCGACGGGTCGGTGCTGCAGTCGTGGGAATGTGCCTGGTTCTCCTGCTCGTTCCCGCGGCGTTTGCCTCCTCGCCCGACGCGGGCGAGCAGGGCAACTACCGGGGGCAGTGTCGACGTCTGACGCGGCAGCTCGAACATTTCGAGGGGACGATCCTGCCATTGGCCATCGGTCGGGGAAATCGCGCCTGGGAAGACGCCACGAACGCCCAGATCGAACGCCTCTGGCATCGCCGCGCGGACCTTTGTCCGGCCTACGGCGCGGAGCGCACGATGATGCGCAAAGCCGCCGACCGGATGCGCAAATTCAACCGGCTCGTAGCTGCAGCCGGTCGCGCCGCGGTCACGTATTTTTCGGGCGGTGCAATCCCCTGATAAAACTCGGCCGAGTCCGGCCCGCGCTTCTCTATTCCCGGACCCACACCCTTGCCGATCGACATCGGTCTCGCGCAGAGTCTCGCGGTCGAGGCGCCTTTTCTGCCCTCGACATCGGAGCGGCTGGTATTCTGGTCGTTCAGTGCGGAACGGTCGCCCTACGAAGGGGGACTCATCACGGGCGAGCCGTATTCTCTCCGCTGGTTCGGGCCTGGCGCCCAGGGGGAGAATCGCGTCGCCGGAGGAAGTGATCGTGGCTCGAGCGGTTCCCGAGTTCCTTCCGATCCGGGGAAATGGCTTGGCGAGATCCGGTGGGCTGCTCCTCTTCGTGGTGCTGCTCGGCGCCGGGACGGCGTTTGCAGTCGGAGATCGCGGTGCCGATGGTGATTTCGAGCGCCGTGATTCGTTCCATTTCACCCTCTATCAGGATGTAGACATCGATGAGAGCGCGGGGCTCTACGGTTCCCGCCGTTTCGAACAGGAAATCCTTCGCGAACTCGAGGCGGCCTTCGATCGCCTCGATGATCTGCTCGCCCTGCGCCCCGAAGGGAAACTCGTCGTCTATGTCTGGGATCCTCGGCTCTTCGACGAGAAATATGCGGGACTCTTCCGATTCCCGGCCGCGGGCTTCTACGCGGGAGCCATTCACATCCGGGGGGCGACCCGGTTGACGCCGGGCCTGGTCCGCGTGCTGCATCACGAACTCGTTCACGCGGCCTTCGATGCGGAGGCGCCTCGCCTCACCCTTCCGGCATGGATGAACGAGGGCATCGCCGAGTGGTTCGAGGCCCGGGCCGCGGGCAAGCGCGCGATCACCGCCCGCGAGCGAGGGGCGCTGGCCGGCGCGGCCGATCGGGGCGAACTCTTCTCGCTCGCGGACCTGAGCGTCCCGGCGCTCGGTGGATTCCAGCCGGTCGCAGCTGCCCTGGCCTATCTTGAGTCCTATGCCTTCATCGACTTTCTGGTGCAGGCTCACGGCGAACGTGGACTCGTCCGCTTCTGGTCGGCGGTCGTGCGATCCCGAAGCCTCGAACGTGGAGCGCGTCGGGCCTACCGGAAGGACCTCGAGCAGCTGGAGGCGGATTTCTTTCGCTCGCTGCGTACCGGCTGATCCCGTTGCTCCCCCCCAACCCTTTCCCTAGCCTGCGCTCGTGTCGCCGCGACCTTTCGCTCCCTCGCCTCGTCTGAACGCCTCGCGGCGCCTCTTCGCGATTCGCTCTCTCCCAGGATTTCGCGCTGCGGCGATTCTTTTTGGCGTCGTACTGGCTTCTGTTCCCGCGTTCGCCGGCGATCCGGAAAGGACGGAGGGCCCGAAGGTCTTGAGCGACGAGCGGGGATCGGCTTCGGACGCCACGCCCATCTTCCCTCCGCCGCCGGTCGGCGTTCGCTTCGGCGAAACGCTCGAAGGCAAGCGCGTGCGCCTCGCGTATAGCTGGGAGCGAATCCGTGAACAGGGTCTGGCGGCGGGCGAAGACAACATCACCGCCGGCCAGACGCGTGCGCTCGGTTTCATGCAGACCCCACGTGCTCTCGAGATCACGGTCCACACATTCCAAATGGCCTACGCCCCGCACCCCCGGGCAACCCTGGTTGCCGAGCTTCCCTTCATCCAGAAGGAACTCGAGACCGTGGGCACCTCCGCCATGGGCTTCGCGCGCAGCGAAGTCCAGACCGAGGGCATCGGCGATGTCGGGTTCGCGCTCGTCGTCCCCTTCATTCGCAAGGGATTCGAAAGCTCTCAGGTGCATATCGGGATCGATATCCCGACCGGAGCGATTCGTCGGGGGGGGGATGATCTGCGCCTCCCCTACGACCTCCAGATCGGCAACGGAAGTTGGGATTTCGAGTGGGGTTGGACCTATCGAGGGGAAACCGCACGCGTGTCGTGGGGTGGACAGGTCGTCGGTCGCCACCCCCTAGCCCGCAACGGGCTGAAATATCGTACCGGGAGTCGCGTCGCGGGTACGGTCTGGGGCGGTGTACGCATCGCGGCCGGGCTGAGCGTGTCGCTTCGTGTGGAGTGGGAAAAGTATAATAATATCCAGGGTTTCGATCGAACTCTTCGACCGGACTTTGATCCTTCGGAGAACGCCCTCACCCACGCCGGAAACAGGATCACGCTCGCTCCCGGAATCAGCCTCGACATTCCTCAGCTGAATCATCAGCGGATCGCGGTCGAGATGGGCATCCCCGTTCACCAGCAACTCGACGGCCCCCAACTCGAACGCGATTGGACGATGAAGACGGTTTGGCAATGGGTTTACTAGTCGGCGAGCGGATCGATGCCTGCGGCGCGGGGCCGCGAGCACGCGGCGGGCGTCGAGCGATCGGGGCGCTCGTCGCGGTGCTGGGACTGGTGAGCGGGCCCGTCGGTTGCGGCCGCGAGGAAGGTGCGCCGGGCACCTATGGGGCGCGCGGGACGGTCGAGGATGTCGATGTCTCCCGGGCGCAGGTTCTGATCGATCACGCGGACGTGCCCGGCCTGATGCAAGCGATGACGATGAATTTTGTCGTGCCCGATCCCGAAATTCTGCAGGCGCTGTCACCGGGCCAGATCATCGATTTCGAGATTCACTTCACCGGGCGAAGCTACGAGGTCTCCGAATTCGAGGTGGTGGGGGAGGCCTCGCCTGAAGCCGGCTGGCGGCGTCTGGGAGACGGCCTGGTGCTCACGCGTCCGGCCCCGGATTTCGAGTTGATCGACCAGGCCGGGAACCCCCTGAGCCTCGCTTCGCTCGAGGATCGCGCCCTGCTCTTCGACTTCATCTACACCGAGTGCCCGGGGCCCTGCCCGATCCAGACCTCGAAGCAGGTTGCCCTTCAGAAACGGATTCCCGACGGGCTGCGTAGACATGTCCACTTCGTTTCGATCAGCCTCGATCCGGTGGTCGATCGCCCGGAAATTCTTACGCGCTATGCCCGCACGCGTGGCGCCGATCTTTCGAACTGGTCCTTTCTGACCGGGGGCGAGGAGGTCGTGGCGTCCCTTGTGACGCGCTGGGGCGTCGGCTCTGTGCGCAAGGACGACGGCTCGATCGATCACCTGTTGATCACGTTCCTCGTCCAGGGCGGGCGCGTCCTGAAACGCTATATGCCCGACGGCGGCGGAGACGAGAAGGTTCTGGCCGATCTCATCGCGCTCGCGGAAGCGCGGGCTCGCGGCTCGGCGGGCGCGCCGTGATCTCGCGGGGGCCAGAATGAGGCTCGAAGGAAATGTCTCGGCGACGGCCCGCGATGACGTCCTCGTCGTGGGGGGCGGGGCGATCGGGATGGCGATCGCGGAATCCCTGGCCTGTGAGGGGCTTCGTGTGCGGGTTCTCGAGGCGGAGGGTGTGGCCTCGGGTGCATCCGGTGCCGGTGCCGGGATGCTTGCTCCGATCTCCGAAGCGTCGCAGGACGGTCCGCTCTTGAGGCTCGGTCTCGAAAGCCTGACGCGCTTCGGTCCGTTTTGCAGTCGGCTCGCGAGTGAGACCGGGATCGATCCCGAATTCGAAGAGAGCGGGCTGCTGAGATTAGCGCGCAGTGAATCGGAGCGGGCGGCACTCGAGGCCATGCCGGGGCGGCTCATCGGCGACGGGTCGACCCGCGAGTGGGCGGTGAATCCGATTCTGGAGTGGGTCGGGGCGGGGACGCTTCGATCCGATGAGCCCTGCATTGGTGAGGAAGTTCTGGGGGCTCTGCACTCACCCCTCGAGTGTCACCTGAGGCCCCCAGTCCTGGTGCGCGCGCTCGAAGCCTCGGCGCGTGCCCGGGGCGTGAAGATCGAGACGGGTGTTCGGGCGACGTTGCTGCGGCGCGAGAGTGGGCGCGTCGTGGGTGTCGAGTCTAGCGCCGGCCGTCGCGATGCGGGCCGCGTCGTCGTCGCAGCCGGAGCCTGGAGTCCCGGGCTCCTGGAGGCGTCTTCGATTTCATCGCGCAGCGGCGGAAATCTGGCGATCGAACCCGTGCGCGGACAGATGCTCTTTCTCGCACCGCCCTTGCCGCCGGCACGGTCGATCATCTGGTCCGATGGCGTCTACTTCGTTCCGAAGCGCGACGGTTCCTGGGTGGTGGGCGCGACCGAAGAGCGGGTGGGCTTCGATTGCCGCGTGACCGCACAGGGCATCGGTTGGTTGCTCGAGCGCGCGAGGTCGGTCTTTCCGGTGCTGGCGGAGGCGAGCTTCGTGCGGGCCTGGGCCGGGCTGCGCCCGGTCAGTCGGGACGGGATACCCTGGATCGGGCCGGTTCCCGGATGGGAGAATCTCTGTCTCGCCGCGGGTCACGGTCGAAATGGTGTCCTGCTCGCTCCGATCACCGCTGAACTGATTCGCGACGATCTGCTCGGCAAGGTTGGGTCCCTGCTGGCGGAGGCCGTCGCTCCGGCCCGCGCCTTCGACGCCTAACGCGACTTCCCGACGCCACGTTTCCCCCGGGTTATCTCCCTCCAGAGAATCATGCGAAGTCTTTTCGCCTCTCTTTCGTGTAGTCGAGGGTGCAGCTAATCTGGGTGTCCTTCATGGATGCGATGTCGTCTTTTCATCCCGCGGTGCGACGTTGGTTCGAGGGGCGCTTCCCAGAAGGCCCGTCAGCGCCCCAGATCGCGGGCTGGCCAGCGATCGCGCGCCACGAGAATACGCTGATCGCCGCACCGACGGGCTCGGGCAAGACGCTCGCGGCCTTCCTCGTGTGCATCGACGGCTTTTATCTGCGCGCCCTGGGCGCGCGGACGAGTCGGCGCATCGACGTGGGCGGGGCGGGGCAGGAGCCGTTTCGGCTGGATCCCGGGCCGGAGAAGACGCGCTCGCGGATACGAACGCATGGCGGTGTGAAGGCGCCCGGGGACGGCGCCTCGGAGAAGAGCGGGGCCGCGCGGCCGCCCGGGGTCGAAGTGCTCTACGTGTCTCCCCTCAAGGCGCTCGCTGCGGATATCCAACAGAACCTCGAGGGGCCACTCGCGGAGATCGAGAACGTGGCGCGGTCGATGGGCCTGCCGGTTCCAGAGATTCGCGTGGGGATGCGGAGTGGGGACACGCCCGCTTCGGCACGTGCAGCGATGCTCAAGAAGCCGCCGCAGATCCTCGTGACGACTCCGGAGTCGCTCTATCTGCTGCTGACCTCGGACCGCGGGCGAGAGATCCTGCGGCCGGTTCGAAACGTGATCGTCGACGAGATCCACGCGATGGCCAGGGACAAGCGCGGCTCCCATCTCGCGATTTCGCTCGAGCGGTTGGAGGCGCTCTGTGATGAATCGCCTTCGCGGATCGGGCTGTCGGCGACCCAGCGACCGATCGAGCGGGTGGCGAAGCTGCTGGTCGGAGTCGGACCCGATCGCGCGAGGGTGGACGGCACGCCGCGCTGCACGATCGTCGATGAGGGACATCGCCGCGAACTCGACCTGGAGATGGTGCTCCCGGGCAGCGAACTCGAGGCCGTTGCTTCGGGCGAGCAGATGGGCGAGATCCTCGATCGGATCGCTGAGGAGGTGGAACAGCACAAGACGACCCTGGTTTTCGTGAATACCCGGCGCATGGCGGAACGGCTCGCTCACCAACTCGCGGAGCGGCTCGGAGAGGAGGGCGTCGCTGCCCATCACGGGAGTCTCTCCCGCGGCCGGCGCCTGCGGGTCGAGACGGCGCTGCGCGAGGGACGCCTGCGAGCGCTGGTCGCCACGGCCTCGCTCGAGCTGGGAATCGATATCGGACCCGTCGAGCTGGTCTGCCAGATCGGTTCGCCCCGGAGTCTCGCGACTTTTCTGCAGCGCGTCGGTCGCTCGGGCCACTTCCGCGGAGGCACGCCGAAGGGGCGGCTCTATCCGTTGACCCGGGACGAACTCGTCGAGTGCACGGGGTTGCTGCGCGGCGTTCGGGGCGGGCGACTGGATCGCCTGCTCCCCCCGGTGGCTCCTCTCGATATCCTGGCACAGCAGATCGTTGCCGCCTGCGCCGCCGAGCCCTGGAAGGTGGCGGATCTCTACGCGCTCTGCGCCCGCGCCGCCCCCTATGAGGGACTCAGCCGCGAGACTTTCGACGAGGTCGTGGCATTGGTCTCCGAGGGCATCGAGACCGGGCGAGGGCGCCGCGCCGCCTACGTCCATCACGATCGCATCGGGGGGCTGTTGCGCGCGCGCCGCGGCGCTCGGCTGGCGGCGCTGACCTCGGGCGGCGCCATCCCCGAGGTCGCGGATTACCGCGTGGTCGCCGATCCCGACGAGACCTTCATCGGGACCGTGGGAGAGGATTTTGCGATCGACAGCCTGCCCGGCGACGTCTTTGTCCTGGGGAGCTCGACCTGGCGGATCCGCCGGGTCGAGGCCGGCAAGCTGCGGGTCGTCGATGCAGAGGGTGCGAAACCGAATATTCCTTTCTGGGCGGGGGAGGCACCGGCGAGAACCGAGGAACTCTCGGACGAGGTGTCTTGCTTGCGGTCGGAACTCGAACCGATCCTCGAGCGGGGCGACGAGACCGAAGCCGTTGACTGGATCGTGGCGGAGAGCGGCGTCGGGCCGGACGCCGCCGTTCAGGTCGCGCGCTATCTCGGCGTGTCGCGGGCGGCGCTCGGCGGCTTGCCGACGCGCGATCGGCTCGTGCTCGAACGTTTCTTCGACGATGCGGGCGGAATGCAGCTTGTGATCCACACGCCGCGGGGCGGGCGTTTCAATCGCGCGCTCTGCCTCTCGCTGCGCAAGAAATTCTGCAAGGGCTTCAATTTCGAGCTGCAGGCGGCGGCGACCGATGACGCGATGGTTCTCTCGCTGGGTCCGCATCACAGCTTCCCGCTCGCGGACGTTCCCCATTTCCTTTCTATGAAGGGCATGGAGGACACGCTGATCCAGGCGGTGTTGCCGACGCCGCTCTTTACGGCGCGCTGGCGCTGGAACCTGAATCGCTCGCTCGCGGTGCTGCGATTTCGCGGGGGCAAGAAGAACCCGCCGCCGATCCAGCGGATGGAATCCGACGACCTGATGGCGGCGGTCTTTCCCCAGGCCGCAGCCTGTCAGGAGAATATTTCGGGGCCGATCGAGATTCCCGACCACGTGCTCGTGCGCCAGACGCTGCACGATTGTTTGCACGAGGCGATGGACGTCGACGGATTGCGCGAGCTGATCGAGCGGATCGGCAATGGAGGCATCGAGATCCTTTGCGTCGACACGACCGAGCCCTCGCCGCTCTCCCACGAGATCCTGAACGGGAAACCCTTCACCTTCCTCGATGACGCGCCGCTCGAGGAAAGGCGCACCCGCGCGGTCAAGATGCGTCGCGGCCTGCCCGTCGAGGAACGGGACCTGACGAAGCTCGACGTCGGCGCGGTCGCGAAGGTGCGCGAGCAGGCGACGCCGGTGCCCCGGGACCGCGAGGAGTTACACGATCTCCTTCTGGGCGCTGGTATCTGGCGCGCGGACCTGCGTTGGATGGGATTCTTTCGGGAGCTCGAGGCCACGGGCCGGGCTTTTTCCTTCGATGCCGCCGCCGCTGCTGCTGAGGACAGGGCGGGGTCACTCGGAAAGAGCGGGGCAGGGGAGCCGTACTGGGCCGCGACGGAGCGGCTGGCGTGGGCGCGGGCGCTGCACCCGGTGGCGGTCGAGGCGGTGGCGCCCGTCGAGGATGGGACCGAAGGGGCCGGCGAGCCCGCAGCGGGATCGGAGTGGGCTCCGGAGAGCGTGGCTGAGGGCGTGGCGGTGGCCCATGTGCTTCGGGGGCATCTCGAGACGACGGGGCCGATCGACGCGGCGGCGCTCGCGGCTCGGCTCTCGATCCGAACGGGGCTGGTCGAGATCGGACTGGCTTCTCTCGAGGCGGAGGGCTTCGTTCTGCGCGGGCGCTTCGAGCGGAGCGGCGTGGGCGAGGTCGATCAATTCTGCGCGCGGCGATTGCTGGCGCGCATCCACCACGATTCCCAAGCGCGATTGCGGGCCAGGGTCGAGCCCATCTCGGCCCAGGATCTGATGCGGTTCCTTTTCGAGTGGCAGAGCGTGGCGCCGGGCTGCCAGCGTGAAGGTGCGCCCGGTGTCGCACAGGTCGTCGAACAACTCCAGGGCTTCGATCTCGCCGCCGGCGCCTGGGAGTCCGAGGTTCTCGCGGCGCGGGTGCGGGGATATCGCCCGGAATGGCTCGATCCACATTGTCTGTCGGGGCAGATCTCCTGGCTTCGAATCGCTCCGCCCCAGCAGGATCTCGCGACAGAGACCTCGCCCGCATCCTCGGGTTCGTCTCGCGCGCGGGCGACCAGTCGTTCGATGCCGCTCTCACTCGTCTTGCGAAACGATCTGCCCTGGCTGCTCCAGGTACACCGCCGGGAAGACGCGTCGGCCTCCGGGTCGACGCCGGGGCGGGGGACCGCCGAAGCCCCGGTGCTCGGGAGGACGCTCGCAGAGCAGATCCTCGCGCTCCTCGAATTGCGCGGGGCGCTCTTCCACGCCGAGTTGGTGAGCGCGCTCGCTGCGCGGCCGGTGGAGGTCGAAGCGGCCCTCTGGGATCTCGTCTCGCGCGGGCGCGTCGGGGCGGATGGATTCCAGGCGCTTCGATCTCTGCTCGGGGCACGCGAGGGTCGCTCGAAGACCCGGGCAGAGACCCGTGCGCGCCGTGGCTTGCGTCGCGGTCTGGCGGCGGGGGCGACCGCGGGCGCCGAAGGTCGTTGGAGCCTGGTTCCGGCGCGCGAATCGATCGAGGATGTGGATGGCTTGGCGGAGGCGGTCGCCGAACAGCTCCTGATCCGCTGGGGCATCGTCTTTCGCGATGTCGTTGCGCGAGAGAATCTGGCGCTTCCCTGGCGCGAGATCGTCTGGGCGCTGCGCCGGCTCGAAGCGCGCGGCTCGATTCGTGGCGGGCGTTTCGTCTCCGGATTCACGGGCGAACAATTCGCGTTGCCCGAGGCGCTCGAGGCGCTCGATCGGGTTCGCCGCAAGCCGCGATCGGGCGAGCGCATTCGGGTCTGCGGGAGCGATCCGCTGAATCTGGTTGGGATTCTGGCGCCGGGGGCGCGGGTGCCGGCCGTGCGTACGCGCGAGGTCGTCTACGTCGACGGGCTGCCGATCGAACTCGAGGAGACCGAGAGCGCGCGAACCGCGCGGTCGCAGCCGCGGGACACCGAATCCCCGAAACGTGTTCGCCCCGTGGCTTCGCAGGAGTCGGCTGGATCCTCCGGTGCATCCCCGGCAAGATCGGAGACCCAGCGGGGTGAACCACCGAGTCAGCTGGAGTTGGAATGAGTTCGATCGAGCACGTGGCTTTTCTCTGTCTGGGCGTGATGGGGGCCCCGATGGCCGGTCATCTCGCGCGTGCGGGACTCGATGTGAAGGTCTACAACCGGACGCGCGCGCGCGCGGATGAATGGGTGGCCGCGCATTCGGACGCTTCCGTCTCGATCGCGGCGACACCTGCGGAGGCGGCGCGAGGCGCGCAAGTCGTCTTCGCGTGTAGCGGCGCCGATCCCGATCTGCGCGAGATCACCCTCGGCGCCGAGGGTGCTTTCGCGGCGATGTCCGCTGGTACGATCTTCGTCGACCACACGACGGCTTCGGCGACGATCGCCCGGGAGCTGGCTTCGGCGGCGAGGGCCGCGGGGATCGGATTTCTCGATGCGCCGGTCTCGGGGGGCCAGGCCGGGGCCGAGCAGGGTGCGCTCACGATCATGATCGGTGGCGAAGAGGAGGACTATCTGCGGATTGCGCCTCTGCTCGACCACTACGCCAAGAAAACCCTGCTTCTCGGGCCGGTGGGGCACGGCCAGCTCGCGAAGATGGTCAACCAGATCTGCATCGCGGGGGTGATCCAGGGACTTTCCGAGGGCCTCGATTTCGCACAGCGGGTGGGGCTTGATGCGAAGGCTGTCGTCGAGGTCATTTCGCAGGGTGCCGCGGGTTCTTGGCAGATGGAGAATCGGGCGGAGACGATGCTCGAGGGGCGCTTCGATTTCGGATTCGCCGTCGACTGGATGCGCAAGGACCTGGGGATGGCGATCGAGGAGGCCTCGCGAGTGGGTGCGACGCTACCGATCGCAGAAGAGGTCGATGGACGTTATGCGGAGCTGCAGCGCAGGGGCGGGGGGCGGCTCGATACGTCGAGTCTGATCCTGGCGCTTCGCGACGAGTAGGTCGAACCTGGTCCGATTGGCTGACGAGCGAATCGGACGTCCGCCCGAGATTCAGCGCGACCCCTCGGCGACTTCGATCACGCGGCGCTCCGCTGGTCTTCCCGGCGTTCGGAAGAGCCAGAGCCGCGCGCGAATGAGATCGCGTTCATCGACGCGGCCGTCGCCATCGAGGTCGTGGTTCTCATCGTAGGGGCCGTTGCGCGCGGTCAATGTGATCGCTTCGAGGTCACCGCGGCGATCGACGGGATAGATTGCGCCCCAGGACGTATCGACGCGGCCGTCATCGTCGACGTCCGGATCGCACAAATTTCCCAACCCATCGTCGTTGGTATCTCGTTGGTCCGCGTTGCTGTCGTCGCGGCAATTGTCTTCGGGATCGGGAACGCCATCGTGATCCTGGTCGCGCGCATCCTCTTCGAGGACCGATTCTTCGGGGAGCGTGAGGAGGGGATCCCCTACGAAGACGTTCATCCAACCGAGCTGGGGGACGCTCTTGAAATGGGCTTCGATCGCCGTGTGGCCGCGCGCGAGTGCGGCGAGTTGTTCGGTGGGGCGAGTGACGCCCGCGAGGCCCGGGTCCGCGAGGTGTGTCGAAATCGCGCCCGCGCCGCGCGCGAACCAAAGGGTCGTGAGGCGATCGAGAGGTGAGCCCTTCGCGCCGGGTGGGACGGACGCTCCGTCGAGCCGAATCACGACACCGGGATACGCGAGGGGCTCGATCTCCTGCTTACTCGATCGCGGCGGTGGCTCGGATTGGAGGACGATTCCGGAGGCGCGCTCATTGCTTCGGGGTGCGGGGCAGCCGTCACAGACGTGATGACCGAAGAGCGGAAGCCGGTCTTCGATCTCATCGAAGAGCGCAGAGGTCGCAACGCTTCGGTCGTTGCGCGGATTGTCGGAAACGACTCGCCAGAGCGGGGGCGACGCCGACTCGGGGGGCGGAGGACGATCGAGCAGATCCTGGATCGCTCGTGGGGCGGCTCGCCCCGCATCCGTCGAGTCCGGGGCGGCACTCAGGCGGGCGACCAGGAATCGCAGCGCCGTTCTCGGGAGGTCGCGTCGAAAACGCGCGAAGGAACGCGGATCCCGGAAAAAGGGATTCTCGGTTCGTGCGAAGGCGGGCGCGCCCTCACCGGTTCGTCCGAGTTGGGCGAGGGCGGCGTCGAGGGCGGCGCTCTGGCATTTCCTCGGATATTCGGGAGCGGTCGCGTCGCAGGAACCGATGCGAAGGGGGAGGCCGCGCGTCGTGATCAGGATCGTGATCTCCCCGTCCGGGTCGGTGAGCTTCAGGTGGCGCTCGATCGGCGCTGCGATTTCACGCAGATAGGTCTCGGCGTCGATCTCGATCGCGCGCCGATCCGTCGAGAGCGTAAGTTCGAGAATTCGATCCGTGGGGATGTTGCGGGCTTTCGCGTAGGCCTCGGCGATCGCATGCGAGAGGGGGTCGCCGCCGCGGACGAGCAGGAGGATTTCGGGTCGGTCTCCGAATCCGCAGCCCGAAGCGAGGGCGGTGAGGAGAATCGGCAGCAGGATTGACGGAAAGAGCCTCTGGCGGCGCATCGCGAAGCGAATCCAAAGCAAAAGGGGCGGGGGCCTCGGAGTCTACCACTGCTCGACGGGAGCAGTCAGGCTAGACTCGCGCGCGAATCGAGCGCGGCTTCGACGTTGCGTGTCATGACCGATCCCGACGGCACATTCGCGTGTGGTCGCGATGGATCGATCTGGGGGAAATCGAGCGTTGGCTCATGAATTCGTCTACACCATGAACGACCTGCGCAAGGTGATCGGAGATCGCACGATCCTCGATGGGATCACGTTGTCGTTCCTGCCCGGCGCCAAGATCGGCGTGCTCGGAGCGAACGGTGCGGGCAAGAGCACCCTGCTTCGGATCATGGCCGGGATCGACGACGACGTGTTGGGCGAGGCCAGGCCCGCCAAGGGATTGCGAGTCGGCTATCTGCCCCAGGAGCCCGCGCTCGATGAGAGCAAGGACGTCCTCGGAAACGTGGAGGAGGGCGTCGGTGAGATTCGCGCGCTGCTCGACGAATTCAACGAGCTCTCGGCGAAATTTGCCGAGCCGATGGATGATGACGAGATGAATGCGCTGCTCGAGAAGCAGGGCAATCTTCAGGACAAGATCGACGCGGCGGATGCGTGGGAGATCGATCGCGTCCTCGACGTCGCGATGGAGGCCCTCCGTTGTCCACCGGGGGATGCTGACGTTTCAAAATTGTCAGGCGGTGAGAAACGCAGGGTCGCGCTCTGTCGCCTGCTGCTCTCCAAGCCCGATATGTTGCTCCTCGACGAGCCGACCAACCACCTCGACGCCGAGAGCGTCGCGTGGCTCGAGCGATTCCTGCAGGAGTATCCGGGAACCGTCGTCGCGATTACCCATGATCGCTATTTCCTCGACAACGTCGCGGGCTGGATCCTTGAACTCGATCGCGGCAAGGGGATTCCCTGGGAGGGCAACTACTCTTCCTGGCTCGAGCAGAAGAACAAGCGACTCGAGGTCGAGGAGAAGCAAGCCGGTGCTCGTGCGCGCACGCTGTCGCGCGAGCTCGAGTGGATCAAGATGAGTCCGCGCGCCCGGCAGGCCAAGGGCAAGGCGCGTATCAACGCTTTCGAGGAGCTCGTCAAGAAGGGGGGTGAGCGCGCCCCGGAAAAGGTCGAGATTGCGATCCCCGTTCCCAAGCGTTTGGGGGACGTCGTCGTCGACGCCGAAGCGATTTCGAAGGCCTTCGGTGGCAAGCTGCTCTTCGGCGACCTCTCGTTCAAATTGCCGCCGGGGGGAATCGTGGGGATCATCGGCGCGAATGGAGCGGGCAAGACGACACTCTTCAACATGATCTCCGGTGTGGAGTCATGCGACTCGGGCGAACTCCGCCTCGGTGAGACCGTCGCGCTTTCCTACGTCGATCAGGAGAGGCGCGACCTCGATCCCGAGAAGACCGTCTGGGAAGTGATTTCGGGGGGTGACGAGAAGATCATGATCGGGAATCGCGAGATGCCGTCGCGGGCCTGGGTCTCTTCGTTCAACTTCAAGGGTCCGGATCAGCAGAAGCTGGTCGGCTCGCTCTCGGGCGGCGAGCGCAATCGGGTCAATCTGGCGCTCCTCCTGCGGACGGGCGGGAACGTGCTTCTGCTCGATGAGCCGACCAATGATCTGGACGTGGATACGCTGCGTGCACTCGAGGACGCGTTGGTCGACTTTCCGGGTTGTGCCGTGGTGATCTCCCATGATCGCTGGTTCCTCGATCGCATCGCGACCCACATCCTGGCCTTCGAGGGTGATTCCCACGTGGAGTGGTTCGAGGGCAACTACGAGGACTACGAGAAGGACCGCAAGAAGCGCATGGGCGCGGACGCGGACCAGCCGCATCGGATCAAGTACCGCAGGATCGACGCCTGATCTCGCGCTCCTGCGATCGGCGGCCACGAGGTGAATGCGCCGAATCGGGTTTCCGTTCTTTGGGCCGCTCGTTCTCGAACTCAGCTCCCCCCCGCGGAATAACTGAGGGTGGATCAGGGATTGGGAGTACAATGAAGAGGAAGGGCGGTGCCACCCCTTCAGGGCCCAGGCTGGACCATCGCGGGGATCGCCGCCCATCGCATGGAGGCCCCCGACCATGTCCGGCCCGACGACCCACCCCGCCCCAACGGCCCACCTGAAGACCGTCCCCACGCGGCCCGCTGCGAAGCGCGGCGAGTTCCCCGGCCTCTTTTCCGGAAAGCGGGCCGCTACGCGTCATCGCCTGATGGATGCCTGCGGCGCGATCATCGTGCGCGACGGATTCGAAGCCGTATCGATGACATCCGTCGCTGAAGAGGCGGGCATCACGAGACAGTCCGTGTATCGGTATTTCCCGAACGCTCGCGAGGTCGTTCGGGCGACCCTGACGCGCGGCGGCCGTGAGCTCCTCGAAGGACAGCTGCTCGTCTTCAACGAAGAGGGTGATCCACGGGAGTTGTTGGTCGAGGCGATCATGGCGGCGCTTCACCTGGTCGAGAACAACGCGCTGCTTCGGACCGCCTGGGCATCGCGCGATTATCCCCAGGCGATGTTGCGATCGACCTTCGACCCCGCCTTCGCGTCGCTCGCGCTCGAGGGTCTCCGCCCGATCGCATTGCGGCTCGGCTGGAGCGACCGCGAGACCCGAGAAGCCCACGAGGTGATCGCCCGGACGGTCATGTCCTTCCTGACGATCCCGCCCTCGGAGTTGCTTTCGCCGGCCGAGCTCCGGGACGCGCTGCGCCGACGCTTCCTGCCCGCCCTCGGTGTCTGAATTCGGGTCGAGTCCGAAATCCAGCGCAGAGGCGATGGACGGATCGCGTTCGGATGGGCCCGCGAGCTGCCCTCCGCGTGCGTCGACGCACGGGCAGAACTGCGCGAAGCTCCCCTTTCTAAAACAGGCGCGCCCATGGAGAGCCTCGCGGATCGCGGGTGTGTCCGCGCGCGCGGAAAAGAAAGAGTGACGTGATTCTCAAGGATAAGGTCGTTATCGTTTCCGGCATCGGTCCGGGATTGGGACAGGAGCTCGCGATCAATGCGGGCACGCAGGGCGCCAAAGTAGTCCTCGCAGCGCGCACCCAGTCCTTTCTCGAGGAGGTCGAGATCGAGGTGCGAAAAACGGGCGCCGAGACCCTCGTCGTGGCAACCGACATCACGAATCCCGAACAGTGTCAGAATCTGGTTGATCAGAGCGTCGCTCGATTCGGGCGAATCGACGCGTTGATCAATAGCGCCTATAGCGGGGGCACTTTCTGCAGCTTCGAGGAGGCGGATCTCGACGATTGGCGAAAGACGATGGAGGTGAACCTCTTCGGTTCGCTCGGCTTGACCCAGCTCGTCGTTCCCCAGATGAAGAAGCAGGGCAAGGGGGCGATCGTCATGATCAATACTCTGGTCGAGCGAAAGCCGCTCCTGATGCAGGCGGCCTACGCCTCTTCGAAGGGGGCGCTCAGTGTGGCTACACGCATGTTGGCCAAGGAGCTCGGCCCGCACGGTATTCGCGTCAACTCGGTCGCGATGGGTTGGATGTGGGGCCCCCCGGTCGAAGGATTCATCAAGGGCACGGCGCAGCAGACCGGGGTGAGCGAGGCGGAGGTGATCGCTGGGATCACGAAGGATATTCCGATCGGGGTCATCCCCGATGACTCGGATTGCGCCAACGCAGCACTCTTCTTCGCGTCGGATCTCTCTGCGGTCGTGACGGGCGCCAACCTCAACTGTAATGGCGGCGAGTTCATGGCCTGACGGACTGGGATGGACCGCGGTCGGCCGATCGGACTTGTGCGGAAGCGATTTCTCGCATCGGGGAGGGAATGAATGTCCAGGGTGGAACCGCTCGCGAGGGAAGATCTCGCTGAATTCGAGGAGTTCTTCAAAATCATCGAAGAGACGGTGGGTTTCGTACCGAATAGCATGTTGACCCTGGGGCGATCGCCTGAAATTCTGCGCGCCTTTTCCGGCCTCTCGGGCGCCGTCCTCATGGCTCCGGGGATTCCGAGGGAACTCAAACAGTTGATCGCGCTCGTCGCGAGTCAGTCCGCGGGTTGCCGCTATTGCCAGGCGCACACGGCCCATGGCGCCGAGAATGTAGGCGTCGAGGGCGACAAGATCACGGCGGCCTTCGAGTTCGAGACGAGCCCACTCTTCGAGGAGCGGGAGCGCGCCATCCTGCGCATCGCACGCGACGCGGCCTGCGTGCCGAATCGGACGACCGACGTGCAATTCGAGGCGCTTTCGTCTTTCTATAGCGAGCAGGAGATCGTGGAGCTCGTCGCCGTGATTTCGATGTTCGGCTTCCTGAATCGTTGGAACGACACGATGGCGACCGAACTCGAGGCCGGTCCCCTGGCCTTCGCTGGACGCCAGCTCGGGCCGGTGGGTTGGGAGCCCGGTCGACACTCCGGCTAGCGCCGCACGCAGGGAGCCGTGTGGAGCGCCACGCGTGCCGGGGGAAGGGTAGGCATGAGCAAAGTGGACTTCGAGCCAAAGCACATGAAGGTCGGCGTTCTGACCGCGGCGCTCCAGGAATTGACGCCACGCGATCGCCGTGATCCCGATCCCGATCTCGCCGTCGAGGAATGGCTCGCCTTTGCTGCGGAGGTCGGCGCAGACGTGCTTCAGCTTTCCGCTGCGTTTCACCCGGACGAGGCGGACATCCCACCAGAAGCCATGCTCGATCCTGTCGCGAATACCCTGGATCTGCGCGAGCGCTTCGATCCCGATCGAGCGAGTCGGGTGCTTGCAGCCGTGAAACAGACAGGCGTCGAGATCGCCGACGTCGCGTTCTTCGACAATATGCTCCATGGCGACGCGTCGGTGCGGCGGAAGAAGATGGATTTCATGCTTCGGGTCTTCGACGCGGCGGTCCTTTTGGGATGCCCCGCCATTTGTGGCTTCGTTGGGAAGAATGCGGATCGCACGATCGAGGAGAACCTGGTCGACTTCGAAGACGCCTTTGTTCCGCTGCTCCAGGAGGCGAAGGCGCGCGGCCTCGTGTATCGGGTCGAACAATGTCCGATGCCCGGGTGGACGACCGACGATTCCTTCTACAATAATATCGCTTACACGCCCGCATCCTGGATCGCACTCCACCGGATCTGCGATCGCCATGGCGTCGGCGATCAGTTCAGAATCCACTACGACCCCTCGCATGCGATTCTGATGGGCCAGGATACCCGCTCGATTTTTCAATACCTGAAGGACGAGGGGTGCGCCTTCTTGATCGACGGTTTCCATGTCAAGGGGCAGGTCATCGATCCAAAGGGTCTGTCGGGCTGGGGGTATGGTGGGCAGACGATGGGGCGTGGTGATCATGTCGAGGGCAGGCCCTCCGAGAATCCTGCCGATCTGGGCAATGCCTGGAAGAAGCAGACGACGATCTGCGAGCACGAGCTTCCGGGCACTGCGCGCCACGATCCGCTTGCCTATCTCACGAATCGCAGCGTCGATTGGTTAGATCATCAACTCGCAGCCCGCGAATTACTCGAGATCGAGTTCGAGAGCGCCCCGCTCATAGTCGAGCACGAGTATGGTCCCGCTCGCGCCCAGGACAAGGATCTGCTCTCACCGATTCTGAAGGGTTCGATCGAGTTTACGCGAAAGATCGACGAAGCGGCCGCAGCGATGTATTCGCTCCAGCACGAGGTTCTTCCATCCCAGGGAATCCCGATCCAGGGTGTCGGCCGCCAGCCCTACCGGAGTTAGTTCGAGATGACCAAGTTGAATGTGGCGATGATCGGCTATCAGTTCATGGGGCGCGCGCATAGCAACGCATGGCGTCAGGTCCGAGCCTTCTTCGACTCGCCCATCCATCCTGTGATGAAGGTCGTATGCGGCCGATCGGCTGAGGGGGCAGCACGGGCGGCGGAACGGCTCGGTTGGGAGGAGAGCTCGACGGCCTGGAGGGAGGTCGTCGAACGGGACGATATCGATGTGATCGACATCTGCACGCCGGGAGATCTGCACGCGGAGATCGCGATCGCGGCGGCGGAGGCCGGAAAGGTCGTGTTCTGCGAGAAGCCACTCGCGAATACGGTCGCGCAAGCGGAGAGCATGCTGGAAGCCGTACGACGCGCGGGCGTGATCCACATGCTCTGCCACAACTATCGCCGCGCACCGGCTCTCGCGCTGGCGAAGCGCATGATCGATGCCGGTGAGATCGGTGAGATCCGGCATTTTCGGGGGGTCTACCTGCAGGATTGGATCGTCGACCCCGAGTCTCCTCGAGTCTGGAGACTCGAAAGGGCCAGATCCGGAAGTGGTGCGCTCGGGGATATCGCGTCCCATTCGCTCGACCTTGCGCGCCATCTGGTCGGGGAGATCTCCGAGGTTTCGGGGTTGCTCGAGACCTTTGTCGAGGAACGCCCCCTCGAGGATGGCCAGGGTCGTGGAATCGTCGACGTGGATGATGCCGCGATGGCGATCATACGCTTCGAGGGCGGTGCGATCGGGACGATCGAAGGGTCGCGATTCTGCCCCGGCCGCAAGAATCATAATCGCTTTGAGATCAACGGCGCCCTGGGCAGCCTCGCCTGGGATCTCGAGCGAATGAACGAGCTCGAGGTCTATGTGGAGGCCGGACCGGAAAGCGGGTTTCGCACGATCCTCGCCACCGACGAGGCTCATCCCTACGTCGAAGCGTGGTGGCCACCCGGGCATATTCTCGGCTACGAGCACACATTCACCCACACGGTCTATGACCTGCTTCGGGCGATCGGAGCGGGCGTCGTGCCAGAGCCCAATTTCGAAGATGGCGTTCGGAACCAGCGTGTCCTCGACGCGATCGAGCGGTCGAGTGCGACCCGACGATGGGAGAAGGTCTGATATGCGAGTCCGGGTCAAGCTCTTATCCGCGTTGGGAATCCTGCTGGGCGTGCTCACGCTGGTGGGATGCGACACGCTGCGCGTGTTCTTTCCCTCCGCCCATCACGATGAGACCGCGCCGGTGATTCCGAAAGATCTCGCGCGACCGGCACTGCTCGTTTTCAGCAAGACCAATGGTTTTCGCCATGCCGAAGCGATCGAGGCCGGACTTCCGGCCTTTGAGGCCATCGCGGCCAAGAGGGGCTGGAGTGTCTTTGCGACGGAGAACGGTGCGATCCATGGCCCCGAGCTCCTATCTCGTTTCGATGCGGTGATCTGGTTCAACGTGAGCGGAGACGTCCTCGCCGATGATCAACGTGAGGCGCTCCTCGATTGGATCCGCGTGGGTGGGGGGTTCTTTGGGATCCACGGCACGGGAGGGGACTCGAACTATGCCTGGGATGCGCATCGTGATCTCCTCGTCGGAGCGCAATTCATCGGCCACCCGATGGGCCCGCAATTCCAGGAGGGGACGATCCGCATCGAGGCGGTCGACCATCCGGTGGTGCGCCATCTCGGACAGACCTGGTCGCGGGTCGAGGAATGGTATTCCTTCGACGAGAGCCCACGCGGGCCGGGCGTACAGATCCTGGCAACCCTCGACGAGTCGACCTATCAGCCGCGCATGAAGATCGCGATCATCGACCGCGACCTACGCATGGGAGACGATCATCCGATCATCTGGACTCATTGCATCGGGCGTGGTCGCGCGATCTTTTCTGCGCTTGGACATCAGGGGGCTTCCTACTCGGAAAGCCGACACCTGACCTTCCTCGAAGAAGCGGTGGCTTGGGTGATGTCGACACCGTCGGCGGGCTGTCGGATTCCGGATTCCGGCTGAGGGTCGGATGATCCGTGCAGGCGCGCGCCCGGGCGATTTTGCTCGAGGGCGCCCTCAGGATCCCGTCGTGCACGATTGGCTGGCCGAGGCGGGATCGATCGTGCGCATCGGCGCGACGGTTTCGATCAGGCGAGCCTGTCGGCCAGCGCTTGCAGAAGTTCCTCGTCCGGGCCGGCTCCCCCATCGGCGCGGAGGGTCTGGATGCAGACGTGATCCGCACCCGCGTCGAGGTGTTCCTGGACAAGCGCGGCGATCTCGTCGGGCTCGCCCCAACAGACCATCGCGTCGACCAGCTGATCCGACCCCCCGTCTTCGAAATCGGCATCGTTGAATCCGAACTGCTTCAGGTTGTTCTGGTAATTGGGCAGGCGGATATACATCTTGAGCGCGTTGCGTGCGCTCTCTCTCGCCCGGCCTGCGTCGGTCTCGGCGAGCACCATCTGTTCCGGGCAGAGAAGGGCGTCCGGGCCCATCACCTCGCGGGCGTGTTTCGTGTGTGCGGGAGGAACCAGATAGGGGTGGGCGCCTTGCGCAGCGCTGGCGGAGAGGCCGAGCATCCTGTCCCGAAGCGCACCGAGGACGATTGGTGCGTCGACCCGGGGCGCCTTGCCCATATAGAGCGCTCGATCGACGGCTTCGAGATACGTTCTCATCGTCGAGAGCGGCTTCGTGTAATCGTGGCCGCGTTGGCCGGAGACAAGATGCTGGTGGGAGACGCCGAGCCCGAGGATGAACCGGTTCGGAGCGACTTCGGAGAGCGTCTTCCAGATCGCCTTGGTCGACATCGGATCGCGCGCATAGATGTTGGCGATTCCCGTGGCATAGATCATGCGCTCGGTTCGAGCGGCGAGGAATCCGATCAGGGAGAAGGGGTCACGGCCCACGGCTTCGGGGATCCACATCGCGCTATAGCCCCAGTCCTCGCCGCGCTGCGCGAGTTCTGCCGCTTCGTTGGCACTCAGGTGGTCGAGCCAGGTCCAGATCCCGATCTTGCCCAACTCCATCTCGCCAACCCTCCCGATTCGGTGACGGGCGTACCCTAGCAGGCCCGAAGTTTCGATCTTCGTCGCTCTGGGGTGATCTGGGGTTCAGTTCCCGGGTTCGTTCGGGCGAAAAGAAGGCGTTCGATCCGGTCCGAGTGGAGTCGTCTCCCCGTCGCCGGTGCGCCGCGCAGAATCGGGCGGAGGAATGGTCATGGGAATGGAAAAGCAGGGAAGATGGGTTCGCCGGCTGGCGGTCGGAATGGGAATCGTCGTGCTCAGCGGGAGCCTCGCGGTCGGGCAAGCGGTTGCCTATCCGGGCGGAACTCCGGATTTTCAGACCGACGTCGGTCCCTATTGTGCCGCCTGTCACTCCTCGACCAGCGAGGAGGATCTGTCGGGAATGGGTGATCGAGCCATCGCCGAACTCGCATCCAACAAGCATTTCAGTGCCATCCGTGCGGGGACCGGACGCTACGCGGAGCTTTCCGAGACCGATCGGTCCCGACTCGAAGAATTGCTCTCGGCCGTCGATCGGAATTCGACCATCGCGCTCGAATTTCCGGCCTCGGTCACCCCGGGTTCGACCTTCCAGGTCTCGGTCAAGGTGACGGGCGGGGCGGGGCCCTCGGTCGGTGTTGGACTCGTCGATCGCTCGCATCGATTCTTCGCGCGCCCCGCGTCCGCGCTCGGTTGGAAAGTGGTGGGGGCACCGACGATCATCGGGCCCAAGGGACCGCAGTCCACGTGGATCGAGCGCCGTCCGGAACGCGAGGGACGCAGTATCACCTTCGTGAACGTGGATGGCGTGCACTCGATCGCGGAAGAGGACAAGTGGTCTCGCGCGAAGATCATCTTCACGCTCAAGGCGCCCGACGAGATCGGGGATTACCCATTGGTCGGTGTCTACTTCTATGGAACCGAGACGGGCACCTCGCTCTCGACGATGATGCACCCGGATTTCGGGCCCCAGCCCCTGGGTGGGGCACTCGGGAAGTCGGGTCGCGTGAAATTCTCAGACAAAGCGGTGATCAGCGTCAAAGAAGCGGTCCCGCAGCCGGTCGCCGAAATCCAGCCCTGAAATTTCGTGAGCGATATTCCGAGCGTCCGCTTCGAGTGTTGCCGGAGCCTGTGAAGCGGTCGGCCCCGGCGTTAGTGCCTCGCGAATTCGCCCGCCTTGAGCCGGGCCAGATAGTGGTCGAGGTCCGCCTTCACGATTGGTGCGAGCAAGATGACGCCTGCGATATTCGGGAAGGCCATCCCGAGAATCATCAGGTCCCCGAAATTGAGCACGACGCTGGCGTTCTGGAAGACCACCCCGCCGAAGGTGAAGGCCAGGAAGATGATCTGATAGACCAGGATCGTCTTCGCTCCGAATAGGTATTTCCAGGAGCGCTCTCCGTAATAGCTCCAGGAGATCATCGTGCTGAAGGCGAAGAGCACGGCCACGACCGTCAGAACCTTTGGGAACCAGGGGAAGACGGTCGCGAACGCAGACGCGGTCATCGTGATCCCGCTGCCAGCGCTGGGGTCGTTCCAGGTCCCGGTGACGACGATGACGAGGGCGGTCGTCGTGCAGACCACCACGGTGTCGATGAAGGGCTCGAGCAGTGCGACCAATCCCTCGCGGATCGGCTCGTCGGTTCGGGCGGCCGAATGCGCGATCGCGGCGGATCCGATGCCCGCCTCGTTCGAAAATGCGGCGCGGCGGAAGCCCTGGATGAGGGTCCCGACGAGCCCGCCGACGCCCGCCTCGAGGCTGAAGGCGTCGCTCACGATCAAGCCCAGGGCACCGGGGACCGCACTCGCATGGCTCAAGAGGATGAGCACCCCGCAGACCATGTAGAGCACGCACATACCGGGTACGAGAATCGAGGCGACTTCACCGATGCGACGGATGCCACCGATGATGACGAGGGCGACCAGCGCGACCAGAACTAGGCCGAAGCCGATCTGTCCCGCGCCGGAGGCGAGCAAAGGGATCTCTTGCTGGATGATCGCGAAGCTCTGGTTGGCCTGGAACATGTTGCCGCCGCCAAAGCTGGCGCCGATGCACATGACCGCGAAGACGATGGAGAGCGCTCGGCCGAGGCCGGCGAGGCCCCGCTCGGTGAGCCCGGCCTGCAAGTAGACCATCGGCCCGCCGGTGACATGACCGTCCTCGGCGATCGTTCTATATCGCTGGCCGAGGGAACACTCCGCGAATTTCGAGCTCATCCCGATCAAGCCGCCGACGATCATCCAGAAGACCGCGCCGGGGCCGCCGATGCCGACGGCAAAGGCGACGCCGGCGATATTGCCGAGACCGACGGTGGCCGAGAGCGCCGCGGACAGGGCCTGGAAATGAGTGATCTCTCCGGGCTCATCGGGCGAGGAGTATTTGCCTCGCACGCAGTCGACCCCGTGGCGGAAGCCCCGGATATTCACGAACTGGAAGCGGAAGGTGAAGAAGAGGGCGCCAAGGATCAGCCAGGCCACGACGATCGGGATCTGGATCGCATTGCCGGCGCGATCATCCCAGAAGGCCAAATCGAAGAAGATCACATCGTTGATCGGTGCTACGACCCACTCTGCGAAGAAGTGCTCGGCGGCGTCGAAGAGGCTGCTGGGCTCGGGCGTTGCGTCGGTCGGCATGCTTCATAAATCATACGCGATTTCAAGCAGATGCGGGCGCATTTGCGAGTCGGGAGCGTTTTTTGTGGGGGTGGGCGGGATCGACTAGTCTCTTCGCCCGATGCCTAACCCGTCCAGTGATTCGGTCGACACCTCACCCGCGACCCGGACGCTCTCCGAACACGCCTCGAAGGAAATCGTCGCCAGCTACGGCGTGCCCCTGCCGCGGGAGCGTCTCGTCGGGGATCCGGCCGCTGCCGTCCGGGCAGCGGCGGAGATCGGCTTCCCGATCGTTCTGAAACTCGCCGGGGATGGAATCGCCCACAAGACGGAGCGAAACCTGGTCCGTGTCGGGGTGCCCGATCCAGCCAGCGTCGAGGTGGAAGCGCAGAAACTGCTGGCGCGAGCCGAGCCTGCCGATGGAGAGGTTGCGCTTCTCGTGGCCGAGCAGGTGCGTGGCCAGCGCGAACTCATCGCTGGCGTCGTTCGGGACCCGCAATTCGGTCCCTGTGTGTTGTTGGGATTGGGCGGGATCCTGGCCGAGGCGATCGGCGATGCCGTGTTCGCGGTTGCGCCGCTGGGTCGGCGCGAAGCGTTCGCGATGATCGACGGGCTCGCGACGAGCCATCTCCTGACGCAACCCCATCGCGGGGAGCCCGCGATCGATCGCGAGGTCCTGGTCGGGCTCCTCGAAGGGCTCGGGCGACTGGCGCTCGAGCATCCGGAGATCGAGAGCGTCGACTTGAATCCGCTGATCATCGCCGGCGCCACCCCGATCGCGGTCGATGCCCTGGTCGAGGTGCGCGAGGCGGGAAGTTCGGACCCCCGCCCGCCGCTTGCGGCGCCGCTCTCGGACGAGGCGATCCTCGAACGCTTCGAGCCGCTCTTTCATCCCAAGGGTGTCATCGTCGCGGGGGTGGCGAGCCATCCGGGGAAATTCGGCTTTGTCACGCTGCACAATCTGCTTCGATGCGATTATCCGGGTGAGATTTTCGGCGTGAAGCCGGATGCGGTGGAGGTGCTCGGGCTGCAGACGCTTTCGAGCGTCGAGGAGGTTCCCGAGGGCCGGGCCGACCTCGTCTTCGTGTGCACGCCCAACAAGATCAATGTCGAGCTCCTGCGCGCCTGCGCGAAGAAGGGTGTGCGAGCCGCCTTCGTGACGAGCGCCGGTTATGCGGAAGCGGGCGAATCCGGTCGGGCCATGCAGGCGGAACTCGTGGCCACGGCCGAGGCGCTCGGCCTGTTGCTGATCGGTCCGAATGGGCAGGGCGTCATCTCGACCCCGGAATCGATGTGTGCCCAGATCGTGGCGCCGAATCCGCCGCCTGGACGTATCGGGGTTGCGAGCCAGAGCGGAAACCTTGTTTCGTCCTACCTGAACTATGCGGTCGCGACGGGCGTCGGGATCAGCAAGGCCGTCTCCCTCGGCAACTCCGCCCAGACGGGTCTGCCGGAGCTCCTCGAATATTTCTCGGTCGACCCGCATACGGACGTCGCGGTCGCCTATGTCGAAGGCGTCGGCGACGGTCGCGCCTTTCGTCGCGCCGCCGAACGACTCACCCGCCGCAAACCTTTGGTTCTCGTGAAGGGGGGCGCACGGGCCGAGGGGCAGCGCGCGGCGGCGAGCCATACCGGCGCCCTCGCCAGTGACGATCGCGTCTTCGACGGGCTGTGTCGTCAGCTCGGAGTGCTGCGCGCCCCGACGATCGAGGAGGCCTTCGAGTGGGCGGCGACGCTCTCGACCCAGCCGATTCCGAGGGGACGTCGGGTCGTCATCTTCACCTCGGTCGGTGGCTGGGGCGTGCTGGCGGCGGATGCCTGCGCCGAGGTCGGTCTCGAGCTGGTCGCGCTGCCCGCCTCGGTCCGCGAGGCGATCGACGAGCGGGTTCCGGCGCGCTGGAGTCGGGGCAATCCGATCGACCTCGCCGGTGGCGAGACCCGGGATACGATTCCCGAGGTCCTCGATCTCGTCTGTGCCCACCCCGACGTCGATGCGGTCATCCATCTCGGGTTGGGGATCCAGGCGGCGACCGCGGGGATGTTCCGCACGGGTCGCTTCTTCCCTGAGCACGGTCTCGAGCGGATGTCCGATTTTCACGAGCGGCAGGACAGACGCTACGTGGAGGCGGGGATCACGGCGAGCCGGAAGCACGCAAAGCCCGTGCTGGCGGTGACGGAGTTGGTGGCCTCGAACCCCGAGAATCCCGCGCCGGCGGTGCTCCGGGAGCGGGGGAGGATCTGCTATCCGAGCGCCCACAGAGCGGTTCGAGCCCTCGCAGCACTGGTGCGGTGGGGCGAGTTCAAACGGCAGGAATAGAGTCTGCGACAGCCGAGCGGGGCGCGCTGCCGACGAAATCGTTCGGGGTTTCAGGTGCGCTCGGCGGGGTGTGCTCGGTCAGAGTCGAAAGACGGCGATTGGCGGATTGTCGCGCGAATCGGGTCCCAGAAAAGATGTGGCCCGACGTGTCTAGGACACGTCGGGCCTCCCTGGGAAGGGGATACCGGCTTGTTCATAATGGAAGTACAGTTTTGGAGCTTCGCGTGGCGCAGTTTTTTTCGATCCGCTGCACTTTTTTGTTGAGTATTCTGTAACTACTTGAAAATGTTATTGTTTTATACAACCCGAAGAGAGGAGCCATGGCTCGCACGCTCGTTCTGACCGTCATCGGAGAGGATCGCCCCGGTCTGGTCGAGGCGCTCGCAGAACTCATCATCGAGCACGAGGGGAGTTGGGACGAGAGCCGCATGGCGCGTCTCGCCGGCCACTTCGCGGGGGTCGTTCAGGTCCACCTGCCCGAGACCCGGGCGGAAGCCCTGATGGCTGCGCTTTCGGCACTCTCCGAACGCGGCCTTTCGGTGAGCGTCGTCGATAGCGATTGGTCCCTCGCGAGTGCCGACCACCGGGAATCGATTCGTATGGAACTCGTCGGACAGGATCGCCCCGGCATCGTGCGGGATATCTCGAGCGCGTTGGCTTCACTCGGTGTGAGCGTTCAGGATCTGCGAACCGTGGTCGAGAGCGCGCCGATGTCTGGCGAGCGACTCTTTCGTGCGCAGGCCGAACTCGCGCCTCCCGCGGACGTCGAGATCGAGCGGATTCGAAGTGTCCTCGAAAAGCTGGCCGACGATATGATGGTCGACATGACGCTCGACTAGGTCCCTGCCCCGGGAGCGTCGTCCAGGCTCTCCTCCTTTCCATCCCCCATCCCCCATCCTGCGCGCTGCTCCACCGACGCTCGGCCGACTCCTCGCTTTCCCTCCAGGATTGGATTCAAATTCGATCGGGAGTTGATCTCATCCATTGGGCGTCGATGGTAATCGTCGCGTGGATGAAGATCCGATTCGGTGACTACCAACTCGATGAAGAGCGATACCTGCTCGAATGTTCGGGCGAGCGGGTCGAGCTGAGGCCCAAAGTCTTCGATCTGCTGGTCGAACTCTTGCGCCATAGGACCCGTGTCGTGCGGCGAGATGAGCTGGTCGAACGGCTCTGGGATTCAACTTCCGTTGGTGCGGGATCTCTGTCGGGCCTCGTCAACGAATTGCGTCACGCCCTTGGAGAGGATGGGCGTAGCGCGAGTTCGATTCGGACCGTTCACGCGCGGGGCTACCAGTTCGTTGCGCCGGTCGAGGGGGGTGACCCGTGCGGGCGAACCCACTGCGACCGGGCCACGCCCGGGTTCGGAAAGAGCCGCGCGTCGACGATTATTGAGCGCGTCGCAGAGCAGGGCACGTGCGGTGTGGTCATCGAGGTCGGGGAGTCCGGTGGTTCGTGCGGGGATAGGGGGGAGCGCCCGGACGATCGGGAAGCCGAGTCGGCTCGTGGGGAGGGGGAACTCTCGGAGTTGCTGATCCTGGCCGAGCAGACGGGTTTCGAGATCCATCGGTTCTTCGCGCCCGACGAATCGATGGCGTCGCCCTCGCGATTCGCGAGGCAGGTCATCGATTCGATGATCGCGAGTCGGGGACGGGCTACCGTGAGTCGGGCCCTGCCGCTGCCCGCGCGGGCATGGCTCGAGGAATCCGCGTGCGAGCCGATCGCGGGCGGGCGGGCGGGGAGACCGGGTGGCCCCGCGGATCCCGTGGGCTCACTTCTCTCGCTCCTTTCGGTCGCCTCGCGGCGCTGTCCGGTGGTGATCCTGATCGAGGACGTGGGGCGCGCCGGTGCACGCTTCGCGTGGGACCTGGTGGCGATGGTCCAGCGGCTCGAGCGGGAGCCGGTTTTGTGGGTGGGGACGGTCAAGGCGCTCGCGCTCGGGGGGGCGTGGCTGCGGGTGCTCGAATCGGAGGGTGCGTTCGAAAGCTGGCGCGCCGCACCGGCACGGGCCGCCTTGGATCGATCGCTGAGGCGACTCGGGCTCGATCCTCTTCCGGCGTTCGTCATGGCCGCGATCGAGGCGCATGTCCGAGGAGATCCGGCCGCGCTCGATGCGATCGGTGAATGGATGAGCGAGTTCGACCGGGACCGGGATCAGCCGCGTCGGCGGGCGTCCGATTCGAGTCATGACGAGGTGGTGATCGCTCCCGCATCGGATCCTGTCAGGGGCGCAATGCGAAGTGTCGTCGCCCCGCAGAGGGCGACTCGTCTACGCTCGGTTGATCCGTAGGGAATCAGCAATATGTGCCGTTCAATCCGTGTGCGGTCGGTGGCATCGAACCGGCTCTGAAAGTGGGGTGTCCAACCGGCGATTTGCCGGGCGGCCTTCGAATAATTCGAGGCTTTGGGATTTAAAGTCGGCAAGACTGACTGACGGCGTGTCAGAATGACGAGTGGGAGGTGGCCGGCGTGAAGAATATGCTCCGTTTAAGCTCAGCGCGCGTTCATGCGGGAGATGTATTCGATGGGCCCTTTCTCGCGGCAGGCGCATTGCTTGGGCCCGAAGGCGATCTAGGGTCCGATCTGCGTGCAGATCATCCATCAGGCCCGCACCGAGAGGAATTGATGCTCGACGACCTCGACCAACGAGACAGGCTTCGCCTCGTCGAGTTTGTCTGCTCCTTTGCCTGGGTAGATCTCGAAATCCAGCCAGAAGAGCGTGTTTTCATCTCCCGACTCATTCGCCGGCTCAAGCTCGGCGAGGACGAGGCTCTTCGCGTGCAGCAATGGTTGGATCGACCGCCGAGGCTCGACGGCCTCGATCCCACTTCGATTCCTGCGGCCCACCGCCGCTTCTTCGTCGAGGCGATCGAAGGTCTGATTTCTGCGGATGGCGAAATCTCCGACGAAGAGCGCGAGACCTTCGAGATTTTCAAGCAGCTACTCGTCGATTGACCCGCGGCGGCCGAGCCGCTTTTGCCTCATCCGGGTGTCCCCCATCCCCCGCCGGCCCGCCCGCTCATGAGGCGGTGATCACGATGCGCTCCGGTGGCGGGTTCCGCCTTGGAAGGGCCTTGCGACGGGCGCGAAGCAGCGATCAGCTGGCGCGTATTGCGGCCTGGTGGGGTGGCAGCGGGATCAGCATCGAGGTCTCGTCGATCACCTGCTGATCGTTCGTGCGCCGCTCGAGGGATCGTTTCTCGATCATCGGGATGCTGACCAGGGGGAACCCCCCGACATCGCGAGCGGTGCGAGAAGGCCGAGCTTCGCCCATTCCGTGTCGGCGGCGAGTCCAAACAGGAAGAGACTCCACCAGATCATCATCTCGCCCAGGTAGTTCGGATGTCTCGAATAGCGCCAATCCTCGTGGTCGAGCCCGGTTCAGCCGGGAGCCCCAGTTCCAGGTCAACCGCACGCCCCAGACCGAGATCACGAAAAGGACCCCGCCGTTCGCAGCGCGGGGACGCCCGGCTCCGCGAGGCTCATCCAGTAGAGCACGACCGCAAATGGGGATCACGCTCCAATGGGCATCGTAGAAGCTCGAGTAGTCGTACGCGAAGCTCCAGCCGAAGATGATGATCGTCGCGACGCCGTCCGCCGCGAGGCCACGACTAGGAGAGCGTCACCAGGGGGAGGGCACGAGACTTCGAAATTGGATTCGAGGCGGGGCGTTCATGCATGTCGGGCCCCCTTCTCCTGATCTTGTGCTTCCCGGCTCGTCTGGTGGCGCGGGGGATGCGGGCGTCGCGCGCCGGGACGACATGGCTCCGGCTCAGTTCACGAGACGGTCACCGTCCCAGAACGCCTCGCGGAGCTTGTATTTCTGAAGCTTGCCCGTCGCTGTTCGCGGCAGCTCCGCGACGAAGCGGATCTGGGTCGGGCATTTGAAATGGGCCATGCGGTCGCGACAGAATTCGATCAACTCGTCTTCGCTCGCGGTCGCGTCCTCGCGCGTCACGATGAGCGCGACGGGTGTCTCTCCCCATTTTTCGTCGGGCACACCGATGACCGCGCACTCGAAGACGGCCGCGTGCTGGAAGAGGCAGTCCTCGATTTCGGGGCTGCTGATGTTTTCCCCGCCGGAGATGATCACATCCTTCTTTCGGTCGACGATATGGATGCTCTCGTTCTGGTCCCAGACCGCGAGGTCGCCGGTGTGGAAATAGCCGTCATGGATCGCTTCGGCCGTCTGTTCCGGCTGTTGGTAGTAGCCGGCGAACACGACGTTAGAGCGCGCGCAGATCTCGCCGATGGCGACGCCATCCTTGGGAACCGGTTTACCATCGTCGTCGAGCACCTGGAGATCGACGCCGATGCCCGCTACGCCGGCGCGTGAGCGGCGCTTCCAGTCCTCCTGTTCCGTGTTGGCGTCCGGGCGGGAGATCGTGAGGAGGGGGGCCGTCTCGGTCAGGCCGTAGAGCTGGATGAAATCCCACCCGAGCTCCTTCTCGAGACGTTCGATGAAAGCGGCGGGCGGCGGCGCGCCAGCGACAGTGAACCGTGGCTTCGTCTTGAAGTCGAAGCGGTCGAGGTCCTCGGTGTCGAGGATCGTGCGCAACACGGCCGGGGCCATACACGCGAAGGTCACGCCCTCGTCGGCGATGAGGCGCATCATGTCTTCGCCATCGATCGCGCGCAGGATCACGTGGGTACCTGCCATCCCGGTCAACGCGAAGACCCCGCCCCAGCCGTTGCAATGGAACATGGGCAGCGTCCATAGCTCGACGTCCTCGTGGCGGAGGCTGTTGTGCACGATCATGTTGTAGGCGTTCAGGTAGGAATTGCGGTGCGTCATCATGACGCCCTTGGGACGACTGGTCGTTCCCGAGGTGTAGTTGATCGACACGATTTCGTTTTCACCGATTGCGGGGCGGGTCGGCTTGTCTGCGCTTGCGCCTTCGAGTAGCGCATTCCATGAGGTCCAACCTTCTTTGGGTTCGCCCTCGTCCTGAGCGACGATCCAGTGCTTCACATCGGGGAGGCGCTCGCGGATTTCGTCGACGACATCCGTGTACTCCCAGTCGACCAGTACCGCGGATACACCGGAATGGTTCAGGATATATTCGTGGTCCGCGGCGACCAAGCGATAGTTCAGCGGAACGAGGATGATCCCGACCTGGGCGGTCGCATAGAAGCTCTCGAGATAGAAATGCGAGTTGGGGCTGAGCATGCAAACTCGATCGCCGCGTTCGATCCCGAGATCGAGGAGTGCATGGGAGAGCCGGTCGACCCGCTCGTCGAGTTCGCGGTAGGTGATTCGGCGATCGCCATCGACGATGGCGACCTTGTTCGGATAGAGCCGGACGGCGCGGTCCAGAAAATCGCTGACGAGTAGCGGAACTTCCATCTCATGAACTCCTTCAAAGCTCGGTGGCGGCCGCTGCGTGCGGTCGTCACCGGATCGCTCAGTGTAGTCAGCCGTCGCCGTTCGGGGGAGTCTCGGAACCCGACCGCGACCCGCGCGAGGTCCGGACGGCTGCTAACGTCGGGGCGGCCGTCGGCGGGTGTGGGGATCACTCGGCCGGATGCGCCCCTCCTTCGGAGGGGACGCCGGCGAGCCGGAGAAGAATCCAGCGAAGGGGTACGGCCGACCCCGACCAGCGGGTGGCCGAACGGGGGAAGAGGGTGAATCAGCGCGATCGTGATGAGTTTCGGGGATCGACCGAGGGGCCGGCACGAAACAGGGTCGGGGGCACGACCGCGGAAGCGGATGCAAAGGAAGCGCGCGACGAGAGCATGGGCCTGCGCATGCTTCAAACCCGGACCGTGCTGGTCTCGGGTGGTGTCGATGCCAAACTCGCCGAGAAAGTGATCGCTCAGCTGCTGATCCTGGATGCGGAAAACCATGACCCGATCCGCGTGATGATCACCTCCCAGGGCGGTCACGTGGACTCGGGCTTCGCCATCCACGACACGCTCCGCTTTATCGATTCGCCCATTATCACGATTGGCACCGGCTGGGTCGCCAGCATCGCGGTCCCGATTCTCTTCGGCGCGCCCAAAGAGCGGCGCTACTCGCTGCCCAACACGCGCTTCCTGCTACACCAGCCCTCGGGTGGGGCCGGGGGGCAGGCGAGCGATATTCGCATCGAAGCGGAAGAGATCCTGAAGGTCCGGGAGCGTCTCAATCGACTGATCGCCGACGAAACCGGTCAGCCCATCGAGAAGGTGGCCCAGGACAGCGACCGCAATTTCTGGATGGACGCCGCACAGGCCGAGGAATACGGCCTCGTCGGTCAGGTCATCTCGACGGCCGCTGAACTCGCGTAGTCGAGTTCCGATCCATCGCTTTTAGAGCGCGAATGATTCGCCGCAGCCGCAGGTTTCGGTCGCGCCGGGATGGTTGATCTTGAAGCCGGCGTCATTCAGCGAGTCGGAGAAATCGATCGTGATTCCTTCGAGATAGGTCGCGCTTTCGACATCGACCCAGACCTTGAGCCCGTGGAAATCGAGCTCGTCGTCGTCCTCCGCGCGCGTCTCGTCGAAGAGGAGTTCGTAACGCATGCCGCTGCAGCCGCCATTTCGAACCGCGACCCGGAGTCCGCCTTCGGCGCGATCGCTGGCAGTGAGCAGGGCCTTGGCCTTGTCGGCCGCGGCATCGGTCAGCGCGAGATCGACCATCCTGGATTCCTTTCCTGATCGCTCGGCCACGCCGGATGCGAGGCCGGTCGACCCGCCGCCCGAGGGGCGCCGTGTGGCGTTGGGGCGACTGTGTCCATCCGAGCCTTCGTCGTCTGCGCGACGGGAAGATCGATTCGGTCCGGGCGATGGAGCGCGCCCTCGCAGAGGTCGGCAAGCGATACCGCTTCGAGCGAAGAGCGGATTTCCTCACCGAGCCGCCGCCAGAGTGAGGTCACCGCACAGGTCGTCGTGCGCCGGCAGTCGACGCGGTCTTCGGGGTGGCAATCGCAGATCGCCTCGGGCAGGAAACTCTCATCGAGGGCCCGGATGGCGTCCCAGACACTGATCTCCGTCGCTCGCCGGGTCAGGCGATATCCGCCCGCCGCGCCACGGGTGCTCTCAACGAGTCCGGCCAGCCTGAGCTGGCGCATCAATTTGGCGGCGTAGACGTCGGAAATGCCCTCGCCGGCGGCGATCTGTGCGATCGGGACGAGACCCCCGAGTCCGGCTCCGAGGTTGCAACGGGCGACCTGGAGCAGGCAGCGGAGTCCCACATCTTCGCGTGCGAGGAGATGCATCGGGCAGATCCTAGGATATGATACTCATTGGTCAAGAATTTGCGTTCCGACTCGCAGATAGGCGGCAAGTTCGGCGTACCGCCTCTAGAAGGGCGCGAGAAGGGGCAGGAAATGCGAGCGCCTTTCGGCGATCGCTGCGAGTATATTCGGCCTGGATCCTCGATCTCGTGCCTGTTTCGGAGTTTCCCCTGTGACGCCCCCTGAATCCCAGCCGACAGTCGCCCCCGCGCTGACCGACCAATTTGCGCGCCCGCTCCGGGATCTGCGGATCTCGGTCCTGGATCGCTGCAATTATCGCTGTCCCTATTGCATGCCGACCGAGGTCTTCGGCGAGAAATATCAATTTCTGCCGCGTGAGAAGCTACTGACCTTCGAGGAGATCGAGCGTCTCGTGCGGATTTTTCTCGACTTCGGGGTCGAAAAGATCCGCATCACGGGCGGCGAACCGCTCCTTCGACACGGGCTCCAGGATCTGATCGGCCGGCTTCGCGCCCTCGACGACCGACTCGATATCGCGCTCACGACCAATGGCAGCCTGCTTCCGAAATGGGCCGGGTCCCTCGCCAAAGCGGGCCTTCGCCGCATCACGGTCTCCCTCGACAGTCTCGATCCTGATATCTATCACCGGATGAACGGCGAGCGATTCGGCGTCGAACGCGTACTCGAGGGCATCGCCGCGGCGGAATCCGTGGGCCTCGGTCCGATCAAGATCAACTGTGTCGTCCAGCGTGGCGTGAACGATGACGGCCTCGTCGATCTGGCGCGGCATTTCCATGGAACGGGCCATATCCTGCGTTTCATCGAGTTCATGGACGTCGGTACACGCAACCAGTGGGATCTCGAACAGGTGGTTGACGCCTCCGAAATCGTCGAGCGCATCGGCGCCGAGATCCCCCTCGAACCCGCCGATCCCAACTATGTCGGCGAGGTCGCGACCCGCTGGCGTTATGCGGATGGGGGCGGCGAGATCGGCGTGATTGCGAGCGTCTCCGCACCCTTCTGCGGCGATTGTACGCGGGCGCGACTCACGACCGAGGGCTCGCTCGTGACGTGTCTATTCGCCGACGGCGGCGTCGACCTGCGGGCACCCATGCGGGCTGGTGCAGACGACGAGGCGCTGCGCGCGGCCATCTCGTCGACGTGGACGACACGCAAAGATCGCTATAGCGAGGAGCGCGGCGAGTTGTTGCAGGTCGAGGGGACGACACCCAGCCGCGAGCGCGTGGAGATGTATCAGATCGGCGGCTGACAAAATCCCCCCCCCCTTGTTTCCAGCTACTTAGATATGCCAGTTGCGTCCGTGGTGACGCCTGTTGACGTTTTGGTGACGTGCCACGAATCGAGCTCCGCGAGCAGGTCCGGCGGCAGATATCCCTCCGGCACGATCCACGGATTCTGGTAGGTCTCGATCGCCATGTACTTCGCGTAGTACTTCTCGGTCGTTGCTGCTGCATTGCTAATATCACACAGCTTGGTGGTCAAGCGAAATCTCTAACTCAACGGTTGGTGTCGGATTTTTGGGCTTGCCACAGGAGTTACTTGTCAGAACGCCTAGCATCGGCGGTGCCGAAAGCGCTGCTTGAACGTTCTATCCGCCTCGGTCGTCTGCATGCGCAGGTCCCGAGCTGCCAGCCGATCATCTCGGCGCGCGCGTCGGATATTCGGGTGAGCGCTGCGACGTGGTAGACGCCGTCGACGAGGTACTCGACGCCGCTCTCAAATTTGACGGCCCCGGGGGTGTGGAGCGTGATGCGGTCTTCGTGTCGCGTGGACATCCCTGCTTCGCGAGATCCAGCCCTGTCCATCTGCCCGATTGCGGTCGAGTGGCGATTCCGCCCCCCGGCCAAGTTTGTCATTCGGGTCTATCCTGATTCCCGACACACGAGCGCAGCGGGGAACGTGACCATGAGCGAAGACGTCGCCGACGTATTGATCATCGGGGCCGGGGCATCGGGGGCTGCCGCTGCCTGGAGCCTCTCCGATACGGGGATGCGGATCGTCTGCTTGGAGCAGGGCGGGTGGGTGGACCCGACGGAGTACCCGACGAACGCCGCGAACTGGGAGAGCCAGTCGTTCGGGCCCTACGCCGTCGACCCGAACGTGCGCGGGCTCGAGACGGACTACCCGATCAACAACGACGACTCGGAGTGCGTTGTCGTGAATTTCAACGGCGTCGGTGGGAGCACGATCCTCTACGGCGCCCATTTCCCGAGGCTCCACCCCTCCGACTTCAAGGTGAAGACCCTCGACGGTGTCGCCGACGACTGGCCGATCGACTACGCGACCCTCGAGCCCTATTTCGTCGAGAACGATCGGATCATGGGCGTGTCGGGACTGGCCGGCGATCCGATGTATCCGCCCAAGCAGCCACCGCTGCCGCCGCTCGCGATGGGCCTCGTTGGTGAGACGGTGGCGCGCGGGTACAACAAGCTCGGTTGGCATTGGTGGCCCTCCGATAGCGCGATCATCTCCGAGCCCTACGATGGGCGCGACCGCTGCCTGAACCTCGGTCCTTGCCTGAGCGGTTGCTCCCAGGGCGGCAAGTCGAGCACCGACATCACCTACTGGCCCCGGGCGGTCCAGCGCGGGGTCGAGCTGCGGACACGTTGTCGCGTCCGCGAGATCGCGGTCGATGACGAGGGCATGGCCAAGGGCGTCCACTACTACGATGAGAACGGGGACGAACGGTTCCAGCGGGCCGAGATCGTGATCATGGCGTGCAATGGGATCGGAACGCCGCGCATCCTCCTCAATTCGAAGTCGTCACAGTTCCCGGATGGGCTCGCGAATCGCAGCGGTCTCGTCGGCAAGAACCTGATGTTCCACGCGTTCGGCTTCGTGCAGGGGCTCTTCGACGAGCGCCTCGACAGCCACAAGGGACCCCAGGCCTGCTGCATCCTGAGCAAACAGTTCTACGAGACCGATTCGTCTCGTGGCTTCGTTCGTGGATACAACATGCAGATCAGCCGTGGAACCGGGCCGCTCTCGACGGCGATGGCGGGATTCGCGACGGGGCAGATTCCGTGGGGTGAGGGCCATCACGAGGCCTTTGCGAAGCGTTTCGATCACGTTGCGGCCATCGGTATCGTCGGCGAGGACCTCCCGGAGGAGCACAACCGCGTGACCCTCGATCCCGAGCTCGTCGACTCCGATGGAATCCCTGCGCCGAAGATCACCTACAAGTATGGCGAGAACAGCCTGAAGATGATCCAGCACGGGCTCGCACGCGGCGAAGAAGTCATGCGCGCCGCCGGCGCCTACGAGGTCTCGAGTGGCGGCCCGCTGCGCCCGACGGGATGGCACCTGCTGGGCACCGCGCGGATGGGCAACGACCCGGGGAACTCTGTCGTGAACCCCTGGGGCCGCAGCCACGACGTGAAGAACCTCTTCATCATCGACGGTAGCATTTTCGTCACATCCGGCGGCGTGAACCCGGCGAGTACGATCCAGGCCTGCGCCCTCTACATCGCCGACTCGATCAAGAAGAACCTGTCGAACCTCTTCGACTGAGCCAGGAGAGAACGATGTCGAACGAATCCGTGCTCCGAGCCCTCCTCGATACGCTCGTCCCCGCTAGCGAGGACGGTCGCATGCCGAGTGCCTGCGAAGTCGGCTTCGATGCCTTCCTCGTGACCCAGGCTGAGGCCGTAGCCCCTGCGCTCCAGGCGATTCTCGCGCAGCTCGGCGACGACTTCGCCACGCTCTCTGCCGAGGCGCGCCACGAGAAGGTGACTGAGATCGGTGCGTCCGAGCCGGCGCTCTTTGCCGGCCTGCTCGCGCACGTCTACGACTGCTACTACCAGAACGACCGCGTTCGCCGCGCGATCGGCGTCGTGCAGGGCCCCGTCTTTCCACAAGGGAACGAGGTCGCCCGAGGAGATCTGACGCTGCTCGATCCGGTGATTGAGAACAGCGATCAGTATCGGTATCGCGAGCCGTAGATCCGGCGTTCCATCCGAGAGACAGCATGCCGAGCACGGACCCCGGAATCCATCTCGCCGAGCGCGATGGAGTCGCGGCGAGGACCCTCGGCGACGGACGCGCGAACGCGATTGGACGTGCGTTTCTCGGGGAGATGGGCGAGCGCCTCGACGAGATCTCTTGCCGGCGCACACGATACCCAAATCGGGGCGATCAGGAGGTCAACGATCGCTCCGAGCAGAGCCCTTCGATGGCGGAGCCTTTCTATCTGGGCGATTGGCTCGGCATGATCTTGGGCAGCGAGATCGCAAACAATCACGTCTGGCGACCCGCGATGAATCCAATTTCTGATGGTCGATCGTGGGATGTCCAGCTCGGGAAAGAGGTCTCGATCTCCGGACTCGCAGATTGAATCTTGGATTCGGTAGTCGTAGGTTCTTCGAGAGCGGAGCGCTTCCATTATTTGGAGCGTATCGGTAGAACCCTGGGGTGAGGGTGGGAGGGCTCGAAAATGCCCCGCGCTTTCAAGGCGTTGCCATTGCAACGCCTGAGATCCAGAATGTCATGAGACGGCGCACGGTCGCCCATTGGGGCGTCGTTGAACTGCGATTGAGCACCGACGCCTCAAAGGGTCACGAACCCGTGATGATCGAGGCTCGGCCCAGAGGCCTACTCGACGATGGCCAAGATCGATTCGAGGGCACGACGCGCTCGTACGACGACCTGTTCGTGATTCACTCCTCCGAGCGGGTGTTCGACACTGACTACACGAGGAGAGAAGCCCTTGAACTCCCCAAGTTCGCGAGCCAGGGCCTCGAACTTGGAGGTGGCGATCACGATGCACGGAATGCCGCGGCGCTCGAGTTCCATCTGGTCGTGGAGACTCCACGACGTGCAGGAGCCTCAATCCGAGCTGGCGGCCACCGCGAAGTTGGCCTCGGTCGCAATCTGGTCGAGCAGGGCGGGCGCTGCAGCGACCGAAGCATTCGGCTTTGTGTAGTGATGAATCGAGGCCCCGAGTCGTTCTTCGAGTCGACTGCCGAGTTCAGCGAGCAGCCCGGCGGCGTTGGCCTTGCGATTATCGAACAAAGCGATCGAGATGGGCGCGGAACCCGGTTTTGGCATCGAGGCCAGCTGCGTAGCAGCCGGGGACTGCCGTCCTTCAGGAGAGTGGATCCAGACCATGAGAGCCTCCTTGCCGACGTCGACGGACGACGGTTTCTAGGTAGTCGATGCCAGACAAGGTTTTGAATCGCCTCGCCGGTCCTCGAAGCTTCGCTAGACGTTCAATGGCAGCGTCACGCTTCGCGTGGGCCCCCAGCTCGTGAGGACGGCCGTGTGCTTGCCGGCCCCGCCCGCGACGAGGATACGGAAATCATCTGGATGGTCGACGCAGGGGAGCCTTTGGTCGAGTTCGGAGTCGGCGTGCATCCAGGGCCGCCAGCTATCCATCCCCGCGCATCCGCCCTCGGTCAGTTGCAGCCGCGAGAGTCGGGCGTGCTCATAGAGATAGAGCTGAACATCCCGGCGACTCCAGCCATCTGACGCGATGAGTTGCGCATGTTCCGGACACAGGATGACGAAGACCTCGGCGTCGCAGGCGTAGGTTGCGTTGCTGCCGTGCGCGGCGGCCATCGAGGCGATCGTCCGCAGGACGCCACGCGGTTCGATGCTCGTGTGATCCTGTGCGTTGTGCAAACTCTCGGAGATGAAGACGGTGAGGGCACTGGGCGCATCGATGCCGATCGACGACGGATAGGATCGCCAGGGCGTCGCGGGCAGGTTTTCCGCAATGCAGATTCCGAATTGGCCCGGCTGACCTTGGGTCGTCATGCTCGCTTGGCCGGCGCGCGTACCACCGGCGTGGGAAAGCACGAATCGCACCGCTCGTCCAACGCTCGAGTTGGCTACCCAGCCCGGGCCGAAGGTGCCATGGCCGGCGTTGAATCCGAATCGCTCGACGGCTTCGCCGTGAACGATGATGAGGGAGGCTGCGGGGCCTGTCGTGGCCTGTGCGCCTGCGAGGTTTGCCTCGGGTCGGCATAGCGCGGCAATGGCCGCGCGGACGATCGGAAAGAGTTCAGAGGGGCAGCCCGCCATGACGGCGTTGATTGCAATGACACGATTGGTGGCTTCGCCCTGGCGCGGCGGAAGGATGCCGACGAGTTCGTCGGGATCGAAATCGTTATGCTCGAAGAACGCGTCGACTCGAGCCTTCGTGGGCACGACAACGGGAAGGCCATCGCCCCAGCCTCGGCTGGTGAGGAACTCCCGGATCTCGGTGGGGTCTTCGGACGGTAACTCGAATCCATCGTGACAGGGTTCCATCGTGAAACCTATAGCCGGACCGACTCGAGAGATCAAACCATTGCTTGGCATTGTCGCGAGAGATAGGCTCGGGCCGACTCGCTGCTCAGAGGATCGATTGCATGTCCACAGCTCGGTACATCATCTACGGAGCAGGGGGGGTTGGTGCGAGTCTCGGGGCGCAGCTTGATCAAGCCGACCGCGAGGTCGTCTTGATCGCACGCGGCGAACATCTTCGTGCGATCAAGGAGAAGGGGCTCGAGTACCGCACGCCGCATGGGACTACTCGATTGAGGCTTTCCGCGGTGGGCCATCCCGAGGAACTCGAATTTCGTTCTGGCGATATCATCGTGCTATCGATGAAGACACAGGATTCCCTCGGCGCGCTCGATCAATTGGAGCATTCTGGCGTCGATGATCTCGTGATCCTATGCGCTCAAAACGGTGTCACCAACGAGCGATGGGCGTTGCGCCGATTCGAGCGGGTCTATGGACTGGCTGTCTGGATCCCCGCATCCTTCACCGGACCGGGCGTCGTTTCGAATTATGCCCCGGCTGCGCCGATCGACCTCGGGCGGGCGCCGCACGGATTCGACGAGACCGGCCACGATCTCGTTCGCGACCTGCGGGTGTCGGGCTTCGATGCCGCCGCACGCGAAAACGTGATGGACTGGAAATACACCAAGTTGCTCACGAACATCCAGACGACGATCGATGCGGTCTGCGGCACGCGAGAGGGCTTGGCGGATGTCTGCGAGCGCCTTCGCGAGGAAGCCGAGGCCTGTTATGTGAAGGCTGGAATCTCGCTCGTCCCCCACGCGGAACACGTCGAGAGGTTGCGGGGAGCCGCGCTTGCCATGGGCAGGATCGACGGAGCCGCCCGCTCCGGTGGTTCGAGTTCCCAGAGCCTCACCCGAGGCGTTGGCTCGATCGAAACCAACTATATCAACGGAGAGATCGTGCTGCTGGGTCGGCTGCACGGCGTCGCGACACCGGCTAATCGAGTCGTCCAGTGCCTTGCGAATCAACTCGCGAAAGAGGGCGAGGGGGCGACTCCCATCCCGGTGGACACGTTGCATCGGCTGATTCAGGAGCGATCCGGGGCGCTTTGATCGATTCGCACGTGCATGTCGTCTCGGCTGATGAAGAGGCCTATCCGCGCGCGTCAGATTCGCCGGCCGGGGCGCACGCTGCCGCTGCGATCGGTGCGGAGGAGATGCTCGAAATCGTTGATGACGCAGGGATCGACCAGGTTGTTCTGGTTCAGTCCTTTGCCGCATACGCCTTCGACAATCGCTACGTGCTCGACATGGCGAGCTCGTATCCGGACCGTTTCGTCGCGGTCTGTGGAATCGACCCGAAGGCATCGGATGTCGAAGGTGTTGCCGAGGGGTTGGTGCGCGCTGGCGCGTGCGGGTTGCGGGTTCTGGCATTCACCGAAGACTTCGAGGCCGAATGTCTTCGGCCGCTGATGCAGGTCGCCGCCGACTCGGGCGTTGCGGTGTGTCTGCTGGCGGTTCCTCGGATTCTAGAGGGCCTGGGTGACGTGCTTCGGGACTACCCGGACGTGCCGCTGGTGCTCGATCATTGCGGGCTCAAGGGCTTGGACGCTGGCGCGGAAGATCTCGGGGCTCCCGAATTCTTCGGACTCGCCCAGTTCGAGGCGGTCTACCCGAAGCTGTCGACCCGTGTCTTCGCCCATGCGACCGGTCCGGTCGAGCGGATCGTAGACGTCCTGGTGGACCGCTTCGGCGCGAGTCGGCTGATGTGGGGATCCGATTTTCCGGCTTCCCCGGTAGAATCCTATGGGGCGGCTGTGCGCGAGGCCCGAGAGTTGATCGCGCGGTTGGATGCGGCCGGTCTCGAGGAAATCCTGAACGGAACGGCGAACCGAGTCTTTCGACTGGGCTCGGCAAATTGAGGGGAACCCTATGGATCTTCAACTCGAGGGAAAGGTCGCGCTCGTGACCGGAGGCAGCCGAGGCATCGGGCTCGCGATCGGACATTCGCTCGCGGCCGAAGGGGTCAAAGTCGTTGTCGCAGCGCGAACCCAGTCGGACGTGGATCAGGCAGCCCAGGAGATTGAGGCACAGCATGGGGCGCAAACGCTGGGGGTCGTTGCAGACGTCAAGAGCGCCGAGGATGTGGAACGGGCCGTGGAATCGTCCGCTTCGGCTTTTGGTGGAGTCGATATTCTTGTCAGCAATGCGGGCGTGCCGGGGGGGATCGGGTTCGGCCCGCTAGAGACGCTCGACGACAGCCTCGTCCTGATGGACATCGAGACGAAATTCTTGGGCGCCTTGCGGGCCGCACGAGCCGTTGCTCCACACATGAAGAAGAATGGCTGGGGTCGCATCATTGGAGTGATCGGATTGTCGGCGCGTTATTCGAGTCGATACCCCTCGGAGCGCAACCCGGAAGGGGCCTTCAACTACTCAGGCGGACCCAGGAACCTCGCCGTGGCGCATCTCATGAGAACGCTGTCCCATGAACTCGGTGACGCCGGTGTCACCGCGAATGCGGTCTTGCCGGGCGCGACCATGACTGAAGATCTCGCAGCGATGATTGATAGGAGGGCCAAGGCGACCGGGCAGGATCCCGCGGAGTTGCGCAGACTTGCCGCCAGTGGCAACGCGATCGGTCGATGGGTGGAGTCGAGCGAAGTCGCTGACGTTGTGACCTTCGTGGCATCGCCCCGTGCGGCTTCGATTTCGGGCGAAGTCATCGCCGCCAGCGGGGGAGCTGGGATGGGAGTCTTCACTTGATGAGGGATGCCACTCTCCACGCGGCGGGAGTCGCAGTCACGTGCTGGGATCCCGCTTGGATAGCCGGCGGAGTTTTGGCATGTGACTCAGTCATGCATTCTTGGGGAAGCCGACCATTCCAAGCTCAGCGGAGGACCTGATCACACGAACCTGATTTGCGAGGCTTTCGGGCGAGCGTGATTCGCGGCACGACCACTCATCCCTTGATTTTCGAGAACGTGAGTTCCTTGCATGAGATCAGTCCCGTCGCGCGGGACGGCCATTGGGACGAAGGCTTCATGCGCATGCCCTCGGGCGAAGGGCGGTTCCTGGCTGCCATCTTGACAGACGGAGGAACTCAGGGAGTACGCACCCTCCAGGTTTTACGAGGCGACCTTACTTTGATCCGCAGGACCGATATTGGCCGCTGGGGTTTTGAGCAATACGATGCACTGCCGGAAAGTATTTGGGGATGGCATTTTGGCCTCGTATAGGTATAGGTGTAGTCATATGGATTTGCGGGCGGGATCGGGCTTGATCGATTGCTTGGCTCGGCACGGGAGGTAAGGTCGGCGATGAGCGACTTCGACAAGGCACTGATTCCGGGCGATGCCACGGAGTTCATGGAGCGCAACGGGCGGACCTTCATGATCACGCTTCGCAAGGACGGTTCTCCCACCGGCCATCCGATGGCTGGATTCTTCGGCGGAGCGCTCTACCTGAACATGTACGCTGCGAGCGCGAAATCCAAGAACCTCGGGCGTGACGATCGGATCTGCTGTGTCGTCACGAATCCCTCCGACGCGCCCGCCTTCGAGGCGGCCGTTTATCGCGGGAGGGCGAGGAAGGTGCCGGCCGAGGAGGTCTTCTCGGAGGACGTACCGCAGGGCCTCGCCTGGGCGCGCAACCCCCGCAGCGAGGGCTCGCAGGAACAACCCGACATTCCGCCCGAAGACCAGCGGAAGATCGGAGAAACGGCGGGCCGCATCACGCGCGGTGTCCGCATAATCTACGAGATCGTCCCCACCGAGGTGGGGATGATCGCAGCTACCCGGCCCGAGGACTAGATCACCCATGGCACGAGAACACGCCACGATCAAGATGGACGCGGAAGAGGTTGCGAAGTTCGCCTCCGGCGAATTTCGCTGCATCATCGGGACGCTCGACGACGACGGAGGGCCGTGGGGCGACGCCGCGTCGTGTGTCTTCCGTGACGAGCGAATGTACTTTCGTTTGCCCGTGGGCAGCCGAAGCTTGCGGAATCTCGATCGGGACGACCGGGTCTCCTGCACGATCGAGTCCCATCCCTCCGGCGCAGACTACTACACGATCAAGGCCGCCATCTTCCACGGTCGCGCGGAGCGAGCGCAGGGTGGGGCCGAGCGGGAGCTGGCCGGTGCATTCGCGGACCGGCCGGACCCCGTCGACGGCGGCACCGAGGGGACGATCTTCTCGGTGGGTGCGGATGACGTGGTGAGCTTCGACTTTGCGAAGATCGTCAGGCGCTTCGATCAGTAGCCGTTCGGGTAGTCGGGCGAACAAGAGGAATGCCGTTGAGCGAGAAGGAGCCGCGATCGATGTCTGCCAGCCGGGGGTTCCTCTCGGATATCCGGGTGCTCGAACTCGCCGACGAGCAGAGCGAGTTCTGCGGCAAGCTCCTCGCTGGAGCCGGCGCCGACGTCGTCAAGATCGAGCCGCCAGGGGGAAGCCCCACGCGCCGCATCGGTCCCTTTGTTGACGACGTCCCGGATCCGGAGAAGAGCCTCCACTTCTGGCACTACAACTTCGGCAAGCGGAGCGTGGTGCTCGATCTCGCGGAGCGCGATGGGCAGGAGCGGTTCAAACGACTCGTCGCAGAAGCGGACGTCGTCCTCGAGTCCCACCGCCCCGGCCATCTCGACGGTCTCGGGCTCGGCTACGACGCGCTGCGGGAGATCAATCCGGGGCTCGTGATGGCGTCCATCAGCCCCTTCGGTCAGACGGGGCCCCGGCGCGACTGGCAGGGCTCGGACCTCGTTCATCTGGCCCTCGGCGGCGTGATGATGTGCACCGGCTACGACCCCACGCCGGAGGGTCAGTACGACACGCCGCCCATTGCGCCCCAGATGTGGCACGCGAGCCATATCGTCGGCAGCCAGACGGTCGATGCCATCCTCGGAGCGCTGCTCTACAGAGAGCGGACGGGTCGCGGCCAGCACATCGACGCATCGATTCACCGAGCGGTGAGCTGCAATACGGGAACGGATGTCCCCTTCTACGTCTTCAGCCGCAAGCCCACCTATCGCCAGACGGCGCGCTACGGCATGCCCCGGATCGTTCCCGAGACGCTCGCTACGACCAAGGACGGGCGCCACGTGTTGGCCTTCGTCTCCGCGGAGTTCAAGATCGGTCGCGAGCACAACAAATGGGTCGAGATGCTCGATCGACACGGCGCCGCGGATGACCTCACAGACGCGAAGTACCAGGATCTCGAGTACGTGCTGAGGCCAGAGGTCATTCGTCATTTCCATGCCGTCGCGAGGCGCTGGGTCTCCGGCTATAAATTCGACCGAGACGTGTGGAAGGAGGCGCAGGCCCTTCGTCTCCATTGGGCGCCCGTGCGCAAGCCCGAGGAGAACCTGGACGACCCACACTGGCGCGAGCGCGCCACCTTCAATGCCGTCCACCACGAAGAGCTCGATCGGAGCATCGATTATCCCTCCGCGCCCTGGCTGGCCGAGGAGTGCCCGTGGCGAACAGAGCCGCGTGCACCACGTCTGGGCGAGCACGACGAGGAGGTCCTGCGGGCGACGAACTCGCCGTCGTCGCGGCCGCCGCGACGCGCGGCGCTCCCCCTCTCAGCGGAACCCGGCGGCGAGCCGCCCTTCGCGCTCTCGGACGTGCGGATCCTCGATCTCTCCTGGGTGGTCGCCGGCGCGGCCGGGCCTCGAGTGCTGGCTTCGATGGGGGCCGAGGTGATCCGCGTCGAGTGGAAGGGGCGCCTCGACACGGTTCGCACGAGCGGCGGCATCCCGGTGGGTGAGGAGCGCGAGCGCGTGTTGAGCGGCGAGCCCCTCTTCCCGACGACGGTCGGCGTCAACCAAGGAAGCACGTTCGCCGAGGTGAACCCGGGCAAGCTCAGCGTCGGTCTGAATTTGAAATCACCGCGGGGTGTCGAGCTCCTCCACGAGCTGGTCCGCATCAGCGATGTCGTCGTCGAGAACTTCACCGCGCGAACGCTCGAGGGCTTCGGCGCCACCTACGAATCGATGCGAAAAGTGAAGCCCGACATCATCTACATGCAGCAGCCCGGATTCGGAAAACAGGGGCTCTACGACCAGTTCCTCTCCTCCGCACCGGTGGGGGAGGCCTTCTCCGGGCTCACGGAGATGGCCGGCATGCCGACGCCCTATCCGCCCTGTGGCTGGGGCTACCTATATCTCGACTGGAGCGCATCCTACTACTGCGCGATGGCGATGCTGGCCGCGCTCTATCACCGCGCTCGAACGGGCAGAGGGCAATACATCGACGGATCGCTCGGGGAACCCGGGCTCCTGCTGACCGGGACCGCGATCCTGGACCAACAGGTCAACGGTCGCTCGTGGGAGCGCATTGGCAACACCTCGCCCTACAAGCTGGCCTGCCCGCACGGTGCCTACCGCTGTCGCGGAGAGGACCGCTGGATCGCCATCGCGGTCTTCGATGACGAGCAGTGGAAGGCCTTGCCCGGCGTTCTCGGCGATCCGATCTGGATGGGCGAGCCGGAGATGGCGTCACTCGAGTCGCGCCTGCGCCAGCGCGCGCAGCTCGATCGGCGTCTCGACGAGGAGACGCGAAAGTGGGACGCCTTCGATCTGATGGAGCGGCTCCAACGGGCAGGTGTGCCCGCCGGCGTCTGCCAGACCGCCGAGGACCGCGTGGAGCGGGATTCGCAGCTAGCACATGACGACTTCCTCGTTCCGCTCCCGAATAGCGAAGTCGGGACGTGGCCGATCCGCCAGTTTCCGATTCCGCTCTCGGAGACGCCGGTGCGACCGGGCGGTAGGCTAGGCCGCGGGTTCCCCTGCTATGCCGAGGACAACGACTACGTCTACGGCACGTTGCTCGGTCTGAGCGATGAAGAGCGCCGGACGCTGGAAGCAGAGGACGTGATCTAGCTCTGCGGTCAAAGGCCGTTGTTCGTTCAGAGCCTGTGTTCCCAATGCGGATGCTTGCGAGAATTCGATGAAGCTCACCTCGTAGTGTGCAAGAAATCAGCCAAACCAGAACATTCACGGTTGCGAAGTATTAGGCGATCGTGCGTTTGTGGGTATCCATCCTTACGTGCGTATTACCCTCCTCCATGATCGGTTCCTTCGCATGCGACTCTGCTGTGCCAAACGGCAACCCGCGAGTTCGTTCACAACCGTGAAATACCACGGCCGCGAACGGAGTCGGTCGCTCCCTAGGGTCTTGGACGGTCGGCGGAGTGATCGCACCATGCGACTATTTCGCTACGGACGACGCGGATGCCAACAGGCTTCGTGATGATCTCCATCCCGACCTTCGAGTCGCCATGACCGGAGTCGAGGGGATTGACACGCCGCTCGACCTGCCGGGCTACCTGGGCTTCCTCGCCGAGTCAGTCGCCTATCGAAGCGGTTGGGGCGAGCGCTCCGAGGACGTGCCGACGAAGATCAAGATCGAGGGAGAACTCATCGCGGTTCGAGGCGACCTGAGGATCACCGGCGCGGGTGAGCCGGACGAGTACAGCCCCTACTTGGACATCCTCAAGCTTCGCGAAGGCCAGATCGCCGAGTACAATATTGCTTTCGACATCTGATGCCGGCGCGACTTCCCGACCCTCCGCTGCCGTCATCGACGACCCCTACTCGCCACAGGCTCTCGCGGACCTGAGTTTGTCGGCAGGTGAGCGTCGGCGTTTGGGCGTCCACCGGGTGCGGCTCGAGGCGCCGCTGGCGCCGGGCTCGTCCTAGCAGCCGAGCGAGAAGGCGGAAATGGAATTCTGGCAATCCATCGTGATGACCGGAATCGACCACCTCATCGAGGTGGCGAAGATCGCCGAGGAGGTCGGCTTTGCGGGAGTCACCGTTGCCGATCATCTGGTGACGCCGAATCGCGTCCTGATCGGCATCGGCATCGGCATCGGCTGGATGGAGGAGGAGTTCGAGCTGGTCGGGCGTCCCTTCCAGGAGCGGGGCCGACGTACGGAGGAGCTCATGCAGGTGGCTCGAAAGCTCTTTTCCGGGGAGAGGGTCGAACATCACGGCGAGTTCTACGACTTCGATCCGGTACAGCTGGCGCCGGTCCCGAAGAATCATCCGCCGGTCCTGATCGGCGGTCACAGCCCGAAGGCGCTGCGCCGTGCGGCCGCCGCCGACGGCTGGCTCGGTGTCAACTACGACCTCGAGAAGGTGCCCCCGATCCTCGCGGCGCTGCGAGAAGATCGCTGTGAGCTCGGCCGGGAGCACGCGCCCTTTCACGTCGCACTGGCCTTGAACGACCTGTCCGAACTCGAGGAGCTGCATCGACTCGAGGAGGCCGGGCTGAGCATGATCATCAATCCACCCGCCATGAGTACCTCGGGTGAGCAGACGAGCCTCGATGAGAAACGCGAGCAGCTCGAGTCCTACGCGAAACGATTCATTGTTCATTGAGGAGGGCTCTGTGTATTTCGACTTCACGACCTGGTTTCGGATCCTGCGCGCGATCGTCGGGGAACCCTTCAGACCCCGCCGCGCCCTCTTTCTCTGGGCCGTCTTCCTGGGGCTCACCCTGCTCTCCATCACGAACCTCATCTGTCTGGCGCTCGACCGCATCTTCTTCCCCGGCTTCAGGGATACCCCGGTCGAGGCCCCGATCTTCATCGTCGGCAATGGACGCAGCGGCACCACACATCTCCAGCGGATCCTCTCGGCCGACCGCGAGCGCTACTCCTTCTTCAAGACCTGGGAACTGCTCTTGCCCTCGATCCTCCAGCACAGGATGCTCGACCTGCTGGACGCCTTCGATCGACGGGTACTGGGAGGCTTCTTGCAGCGGCGCCTTCAGAGTGGCGGCGACCAGGCCCTCGAAGACATTCGCAAGCTCCACGACTGGCAGGCGGACGGCTCCGAGGAAGACGACTTCGTGCTCTTCGCGAACTGGAGCTCGGTGAACCTGACCTGGCTCTTTCCCTATACCGAGCTGGAGAGTCTCTTCTGGACGGATCGGCAGCCGCCCGAACAACGTCGGCGCATCATCGGCGTCTACCGTTCGATGCTCCAACGGTTGCTCTATTGCCGCCCCGGGGCCCCCGTCCATTGTGGCAAGAGCCCGCCCTTCACCCTGAAGATGCGCAGCCTGCTCGAGACCTTTCCCGATGCCCGCTTCATCGTGATGTTCCGGCATCCCTACGAGACGATCCCGAGCCTTCTCGACCTGATGACGCAGTACTCGCGCGGGATGGGCGCCCCAGAGAGTCGGGTGGACTCCTACGCGGAGCTCCTGGGCAATATCATGCTGGAGCAGTACCGCTATGGCACCGAGGTCGCAGATTCGCTGCCTCCGGAGCAACAGATCATCGTCGAATTCCAGGATCTGTTGAGCGATCCGAAGCGAGTCGTCGAGGAGATCTACAAGCGCTTCGGCTTCGAGATCTCGGCGGAGTTCGACGCCGTGCTGAACGAGGAGCGGGAGGCTGCAAAGGGCTTCGTGAGCCAGCACGAGTTCGCTCCGGAGGGCCAGGGACCGGATCGGGAGCGCATGCGTCGCGAGCTCCCGGCCCTCTTCGAGCGTTTCGGTTGGTCCGCTTGAGACTCCAAGCCCTTCGTGCCCCCGGAACGCGGCGACCAAGGCGTTTTCCATGAAGCGAGACAAATTTATCAGTCACTTCGGCCCCTGGGCGGTCGAGACCGGTGCCTCGTCCGGAATCGGTACCGGGTTCGCCGAGCAGCTTGTGGCCGCCGTCTTCAACTACATGCTTGCGGAGCGATACGATCGGTCCCCAGAGCGGATCGCCGGAATCGTGGTGGTCTCCACCGTGCTGAGCGCGAGTGCGCTGCCTCTCCTTCTGCCCTTTCTCCTATAGCGCTGTTCGCGCCTCAGAGCTCCGGCACCCGATCGAACCACGGTTGGGTCGTTTCGAGCTGGGCGGCCAGGCGAAAGAGCGTGGCTTCGTCGCCAAGGCGGCCAGCAAACATAACGCCCACTGGCACCCCCGAGTCCGTCCAATACAGCGGAACGGACATCGCCGGCAGGCCGGTGATGTTGAAGAGCGACGTAAAGGCGGAGGCCCGGGAAGCGGGGCCGATGAAATCCTCGTAGGGCTGAGAGAGGCTGAGGGCGCCGATCTTCGGTGGGACCAGTGCCATCGTTGGACTCAGGATGACGTCGTAGTGCTCGAGGAATCGGCCCACTGCGCGACTCGCGCCATGCAGCGTGTCGCGGGCCCGCGCGTATTCGATGCCGCTGATCGCGCGGCCGGCGGCGACGTTATGGTGGTTGAGGGGTTCGAGGTCGTCGAGTCCCACGGGTCGACCGAGCTCGGCCTCGCGTTGGGCGACCTTGACCGCGACGCCGACACTCGTCGTCGCACCGAAGGCGCCCCAAACCGCTTCGACGTCGAGGCTCGGACTCGCCGGCGAAACCTCGTGGCCAAGCGTCTCGCAGAGCTTCGCCGCGGCCTGGGCGGCCGCGACGCAGTCCGGGTCGACGGTCACCGGGATGACCGGGCTCGTCATCAGCGCGATGCGCAGCGGCCCCGGTTCTCGTTCGAGTTCCTGCAGGTAGGGGCGCTCGCGAGCCGCGGTGGCGTAGGCATCGCCGACGGCTGCGCCCTGGGTCGCGTCCATCAGAGCGGCGCTGTCGCGCACACTGCGACTTACAGCATGTCCCGCCGAGAGGCCCCCCCAGCCTTCGTAGACCTTGGGCCCCATCGGCACGCGGCCGCGGGTGGGCTTCAAGCCGAAGAGTCCGCAAGCCGAGGCCGGAATCCGGATCGAGCCGCCGCCGTCGGTGGCGTGGGCCATCGGGACGATTCCCGCCGCGACCGCCGCCGCGGAGCCGCCCGAGGAGCCGCCAGCGCTGCGCGTCAGGTCCCAGGGATTGCGGGTCGCGCCATGCAGCGTCGACTCGCTGCTCGGCGAGCTGCCGAACTCCGGGCTGTGGGTCTTGCCGAAGAGAACGAGGCCCGCCTCGCGGTAGCGCTCGACCAGCGTGCTGTCCGTCTCGTGGCGCGCGTCCTGGAAGAAACGCGAGCCTTCCGTGGTTACGGTCCCGCGCATCGAGATCGCCAGGTCCTTCAGCAGATAGGGGACGCCGCGCAGGGGCCCGTCCGGTAGCGCGCCCGTTGCCTCTCGGCGCGCGAGCTCGAAATGCTCGACGACGATCGCGTTGATCTTCTCGTCGACCTCCTCCGCGCGTGCGATCGCGAGGTCGAGCAACTCCGCCGGCGTCGCCTCGCCGCTGCGAACCCACTCGGCGAGCCCGAGGGCGTCGCGTTCGCGGTAGGCCCCGAAATCGAGGCCGGGCCGCGCGAGGGCATTCGGCGCGCAGCCGAGAGCGAGCGCTGCGCTGAGGCTGGTCTCGAGAAAACGACGTCGGGTGAGATCCTGCGGCATCGGCGCTCTCCTATGGGGTGCCGCGGATGATCTAGCGGCCCGAGGACAGCGAGTCTAGTCGATCGGCGGGCGCGCCTCGGGCTCGGCTCTCCGACGGGACGCGTGGAGGAGGAGGGCCGAGCGGCCTCCTGCACGACCGAGATCCTCTGTTCACACGGTCGTTCCGCGAGATCCAAGATCCTCGGACGTCGAAGCAGTGATGCTTCCCGCACGAAACCAGAATCTGAATGTCCATGCAGAGCGATGGGTTCAATCGATCAAGACGCTCGCCCGGCCTTCGCCTCCTCGCTTCGGCTGCGTCCGGCGAGCCGAAGGAGGCACTCGTGGAGTTCGAACCAGACCGTGTGATAGCTGTCGAGCCGTGGCGAGACGAGCCAGCGCGGGTCGCCAGCGAGGATGTGGTCGTGGGCACGAGCGAGTCGCCTGCGGAAGAGCTCGATCATCGGGGCCGTGCGCGCCAGATCGCCTAGCCAGCGGTCGATCTCGACGTGCAGATCGCGCAGTCTTTCGATCACGGCGATATCATGCTTCGCATCGTCGTGCAGGTTCGGGACCGACTCTCCATCGACCTCTCGCATTTGCCAGGCGGTGACGATCGTCTTCAACGCTGTGTTGGGCCTATCAAAGGATTCGAGCAGTCGGGCCCTTCCCGAATCGAGCGGGTCGGCCGCGGCCGCCCAGATTTCGGTGAGCCGTTCCACGCCCGCCTCGCCGAGCTGCCATCCACGTGATGTGAGTTCGCCGAGGGTGTCGACGGCCTGCAGGCTGATGAGAAGCGATGCGAGGCGATCCTCAGCGAGGCCGAGGGTCTCGCCGAGGCTGGCAGTCGTCGCATATTGCTTGATGGCGAGCACGACCAGGAGGTCGCGCACGAGTTCGCCCTCGTCGCGCTCTCCGACACGCGGATCGGTTTCGAAGGAGACTGGTTCGGCTTTCCCGGCCGGCGCGGGCGTCGCTGTGATCGCGATGCCGAGTTCGGCCGCCCAGCCGAGCAGGGTGTCGACCTCGGGGATCGGCTGCGAGGCGATCTCGACCTGTCCGAGGGCGACCGCGCCGAGCGATCCATCGACGGTCAACCAATCGCCGCTTTCGATTCTCGTGCCGCCCAGCAGGGCGTGATCCTCGAATACTTCGAGTCGCTCGACGCCGACCACGGCCGGCTTGCCCCAGGCTCGCGCGACGACCGCTGCGTGGCTCATCAGGCCGCCGGTCGCGGTGAGAATCGCCGCGGCCTCGGCCATTCCATGCACGTCGGAGGGCGAGGTCTCGGCCCGGATCAGAATGGCGCGATCGTTTCGAGTTGCCGCTTCGACGACCGCGGCGGGATCGAAAAAGGCCATTCCAGAAGCGACGCCCGGGGAGGCCCCGATGCCGGGAACGAGGCTGGCCGCGGGGACCAGGGAATCGAGGGGTGGGGCGGCCTTCGGTGGATCGACCAGAATTTCGAGGACGCGTGTGACCGCCTCCCGCCGATCGAGCGCGAAGGCTGGATCCTGGGCGAGATCGATCGAGATGCGCAGGGCGGCCGCTGGACTTCGCTTGCCGACGCGTACCTGAAGGAGAAAGAGTTCTCCTCGTTCGATCGTGAACTCGATATCGCACAGGTCGCCATAATGTCGCTCGAGCCGGGTGGCGATCATTTCGAGCTCGCGAAATAGACGCGGCGAACGCTCGGCGAGCGCCGAGAGCGTTTCGACCCGGTGCGTTCCCGCCACCACGTCCTCGCCTTGCGCGCCCGGGAGGTAATCCCCGACCAGTCCGGCAGCCCCGGTGGAAGGGTCCCGGGTAAACGCCACCCCGGTTCCCGAATCGGGGCCCAGGTTGCCGAAGACCATGGACTGAACGTTCACAGCCGTACACAGGCTGTCGTCGATGCCTTCGATCCGTCGATAGGCGATCGCCCGCTCGGAATTCCATGAGGCGACGACCGCTTCGATGGCGGCCATGAGCTGGTCCCACGGGTCTGTGGGAACGACGATCCCGGCTGCGGCGAGATGCGCGGTGACGGCGGCCACGCGATCGTCCAGGGCTCGATGCTGCCGCTCGCTCTCATCGAGGGCTCGGCCTGCGATTTCACCGTTCTTGCCGAGAACGATCTCCACGTATATCCGGACGAATCTGCGGTAGCAACTCCACGCGAAGGCATCGCCCCCGCGAGATGCGAGCCCATGAAGGGTCCGGGGCGTGATCCCCAGATCGAGGACCGTATCCATCATCCCGGGCATCGACGCCTGTGCCCCCGATCGGACGCTCAGCAGCAGGGGAGTGCCTTCGTCGCCGAATCGCTGCCCCGACTTCTGTTCGATTCGCTGGACGGCCCGCTCGATCTGCGGGCGCAGCATCGATGGCGCGCCCCCCTCGAGCATCTCACGGCAGGCCGTCGTGGTGATCGTGAAACCCGCCGGAACCCGCAACCCCAATACGCTCGCCATCTCGGCCAGGTTCGCGCCCTTCCCGCCGAGTTCGAGCGCACGCGTTCGTGGTGCGATTTCCACCTGAGCATCGAAATCGACGATTCGGGCGAGCGTAGCCGTCCGGTCCTCGAAATGACGGTCGTCGCGCTGCCCGCTCGCGTCGTCGGCGTGGGATTCGAGGACTTCGAGCCTTCCTGTGGTCCCGTCGATTTCGAGCAGATCGCCTGTGCGCAATACGCTCGTACCGGTCTTCGTGTTGACGACGCAGGGAATGCCGATCTCGCGGGAGACGATCGCGCCATGACTCATGGCGCCACCGAGTTCGGTGACGACCCCTCCGGCCACGAGAAAATAGGCCGCCCAGCTCGGATCCGTGGTCTCACAGACCAGGATCTCGCCCGGCTGAACGTGTGCGTCCCGCCGGATATCCTTGATGACACGAGCGCGTCCTCGAACCACTCCAGGGCTGACACCGATTCCGGACGGGACAGAGCGGCTGATGTCTACGCGCTTTTCTTGCGCTGCCGGCTCCCCGACCCACGCCTCGGGAAGCTCGAGATTCTCGTAACGTGCCCGCTGAAGACGTCGTTGCGCGATCACGGCCTTTGCCTCCGCGGGCAGCGACTCGAGGAGCTCCGGCATCGTCAGGTAGAAGACGTCCTCCACCTCGTCGATCAAGCCTCTGGCGGCGAGGTCGCCCCCGAGCGTGTGGGCCGCGGCGCGCGCCGCATCGAACGCCATCATCATCGAGGCCTTGCCGAACTCGCGACAGGGGATGTAGACGTGCAAGCCCGCGCAAACGATTCGCGCCACGGCTCGCAGCGCCGGACCCAGCGCCGAGCGCAGCGCCTGCTCGGCGCTCTCGCGCTCCGCCACTCGTCGTCGCTCGATGGCCCGCGGATTCATCTCGTCCGGCATCTCGGCATAGGCTTCCAAGAGTCGCTCGATCGGGGCCACGTCCTGCCGCCAGGAGGGGCTCGAGAGCTCGCCCATGAGCGGTCCCTGAAAACCGTGTCGGAGGGTGAATGGCTCGATCGGCAACCCCTCCCGCGCCACCTGCCACAGGTCGTGCATCGTCTCGACTTCGACGGACCCGTGCCCCCCGAGCAGGGTCATGATGAGATCGGGTCGGCCCGCACGCGTACACAGTTTCGTGAGCAGGTTGCAGATCGCGCCGGCGATCTGCGCCGCGGCCGAATGGGCGCTGCCCACCCGGATGAAATGGTCGTGGGCCTCTCTCAGTCGCGCGGCGGCCCCCTCGACGTCGGAACGGGCGGAGGCGGTGACATGGGCAGCCCACCACCGCCGCGTGTCGTGGAAATTTCGTTCAATCTGTCGGTGGATGGACAGGCCCACTGGTAAGGACCGGGCCAGCACGATCGGGTAGCGCCGGCGCCGCTTCTTTCTCTTCTCCCCGGTACGCGGCATTCCGAAATAATATTCGTTGAACGCCTCGCTCGACGTCCAGGGTGTTGCGTCGGCGATCTCCCTGAAGAGGTCGACGTTCAGCGCGCTGCGCCCATAACAGATCGTGACCAGGCGATTGTCGACATCCGTCGCGGGCGGGACCTCGAGTCCGGGGATCACGCCGAGAAGGCGGTAGCCCTCCCGCATCATGAAGTCGAGCGAATCGTCGGTAAACGACCAGCTGAGTGGCGTCTGCACGCCCGGGACGGCTTCCGCCATATTCACCCGAGTCCAGGTCGTTCGGGGGCCGGAGATGCGATGGAGCGGGTCGAGTCTCACGACGGGCTCGTCATGATGGGTCATATCAGACTTGGGGTGTCGAAGTCGAGGTGTTGAGGGATCGCCTGAACGCGCGGAATTTCTCGAGGTGCCAGGTGTCCTGGATCTCTCCCCATCCCACCGCATCCGAAAACGCCCAACGCGTCAGACAATTCCAGGTGAACATCCAGGGCGTCGCCAGGAACGCCATGCCATTCACACACCGGCCGGTGGCTTCGAGTCTTCGACCGAGCGCATCCTCCGCCTCGATCACGATCCGGCTGGGAGCGCCGTTGTCCTCACGCTCGATCGTTCTCGTTCCAGATTTCAACTCGGCCGCCGTCCCGTCGCGCCAGAGGAAGCCACGCGTCACGGGTGAGCCCGGCTCGTCGGGGGACGAGTAGGAGAGAAACGCGTCGGTCGCCGTTTGTGCGTGATCCCAGCCGAGTCGGAAATCCGGGTCTTCGACGCGTGGTCCCCACGAACGGTCACGCATGGAATAACAGTCGACCGGGATCTTCTCGCCCTCCAGGACGAGATGGCCGGTCAGGTGTCCGGGCTGGTCAAAATGGGCTGAGAAGGCCGCGTCCCAGTCTCCGCGACCGACGACATGCGGTTCGATCAGCGCCTCGAAGGTCAGATCGAGTGCACATCCCGCCCGCTCGTAGGAGAGGTGATAGGCTTTCAGGGGATCGAGGCATCGGATATGAATGCCCGTCGGAAAGGTGAAATCGCGTAGATCGCCCAGCTCGCCCAGGGGATGATTCCAGGACCAATCCCACCAGAGAGCATCCCAGGGCAGGTGCCCGCGATCGTCCCAGATGATGACGCCGCCACCGTAGAGATCCTGGTTGCGCCGGATCCAGGGATAGACATAACCCTGGATGGCGCGTTCGGGAACGCTGAAGGAAAACCAGGTCGTCTCGTTCCAGAGCGGATCGGGGGTCGGGGAGGCATGGAACGAATCGTCGCCGGGCCCGAGCTGGATGGTCTTGTCTCCGAGCATCACGATCTCCGATGAGTTGTGTCCGGCGGACGATAGACGACAGCGGTTCGTTCCAACAATCGCTTCGCTTGGGGATTCTCGGGTCTCTTCCTTTTCGGGCGGGTCGATCAACGCGAAGAGCATCGTCTTGAGCACGACACGCCGCGGAAGGTCGTCGGGCACCGAAGCCGCACGATAGTCGAGATCGGGGGTGACCCGACCCGCCGTCGACGCCCGGCCACTCGCCGAGTGGATCGCTTCGACGACGTCGAGCCCCTCGACGATCACGCCCGGGCGGTCGACCGATAGCACGGCGGTCAGGAGTTCTGGCGTGAGCTAGCGCTCGTCCTTGGGAAAGGCCCAGTCCTGCATCGGAGCGATTCCCTTCTCAGACGTCAAGGTCTCGACGCGAGCCCGCGAAGTGCTTGCGGTACACGTCGCGTTCCAGGCCGATCCCGGGCTGGCCCGATCGCGGCCATTTTAAATCGTTCCCCGCTCGAGAATCGGGTAATCTCGCATGCAATGGGTCGACGAAATTCGCATCTCTCCCGTCAAGGTGCTGTGTGCGCGGCGGCTTTTGCTTGCTTTCTGGCGCTTGGCTGCTCGAGAAACGAAGCCCCGAATCTGCTGCTCTACGTCGTCGATACGTTGCGGGTCGACGCGGTGGGCAGTTTTGGGGGGGAGGGCGCCAATACGCCGAACTTCGATTCACTCGCCGCAGCAGGAATCGTGTTCGAGAGCACCTTCTCGAGTTCTTCGTGGACGCGCCCCGCCATGGCCTCGCTCCTGACAGGCTTGCATCCCCCGAGACACCGGGTGCAGAAACTCTTTTCCGTGCTCTCCGACGACATGCCGACGCTCGCCGAGGGGCTGCAGGATCGCGGTTACGCGACGGCCTTCGTCACCGCCAACCCGAGTACCGGTTCCTTTTTCGGCTTCGATCGCGGCTTCGACGAGATGGTGGAGCTCTACAAGCGGCGGACATTCGGTCGCGTGAAGAATACGGAGATGACGGCGACCTCCACCCAGGCCACCGCCGAGGCCAGGGATTGGCTGAATGAAGCTTCGCGCCCGTTCTTTCTGACGGTTCTCAGCATCGACCCCCACGCCCCTTATGATCCGCCGGATCGTTTCGATCGACCCGGCGCGCCCCGTGATCGCCGGCTGCGCAATCTGACCTTCAAGAATCTGAGCGCGGCGGACAAGGAGCGGGTGCGAGAACTCTACCAGGGCGAGGTCTCGTTCAATGACGATTCCTTCGGCCTTCTCCTGGAGCATCTACGCACGACTGGGGAACTCGAGAACACGGTCATCGTCTTCGTGGCGGATCATGGAGAGGAGTTCTGGGAATACGGGCGACGTGCCCACTCGGCTTCCCTGGTCGACACCCTGATTCATGTCCCGCTCGTGATCTGGCTTCCCGAAAAAATGAGAACGGGTCTCCCCAAGCGCGTCGAATACCCCGTGCAGCTCGTCGATTTGATGCCGACGCTCCTGCAACTCCTGGGGGCCCCGGTTCCGGACGGGCTCGACGGTCGATTCCTCTTCGACCCGCCGTTGGATCCCCCGGCGCCCACTCTGGCGAGCCTGAAGATCGGCGAGATGGACATGCGGGTTGCCCGGTCGGATCCATGGAAGTTGGTGTGGGATCGGGGCCAGGACGGATTCTCGCTCTTCCATGTGAGCGACGAGGGCACTCCTGTGGATCCAGAGGCCAATCCGGAAGCGGCGCGGGCCTATCGGGAACTTCGTCCTGCATTGGTTGCGTGGCTCGAGCAGGGCCCGGGGGCCCCCGGGCCCGACCTGCCGATGGAGGTGCCCGATGAAATTCGCGCGGGTCTCGAGGCGCTGGGCTATATCGAAGAAGAATCCGAGCGGGCCCCGGACTCCGCGACTGATTGACTCGACGAGCGGCCGAAGCGGTTCGTTCTCCATCGATTATTCACACGCTACGAGGTCTCGAGGACGCGGCCGAGCGTGGCATCCCCTGCGATGGTGGTGCGATGGATGACCCGCTTCACCCCGGGCTTGGTGCCGGTGGCGTTATGAGTGGCGCGCCAGTTGTCCCATAGCACCATGTCGCCCTCGTTCCATTGGTGGAAATAGTGGAATTCCGGCTGGCGGGTGTGCGCGACCAGCCGTTCGAGCAACTCGATCGCCTCGTCGTTGCAAAGGTCTGCCTTGTGCGGCGCTATGATGCGGTCTAGGAACTGGTCGCAGATTTCCAGGATCTTGCGGCCGGTCACGGGGTGTGTGACCACGGCGGGATAGGCGACATCGGGAAAATTAGGAAAGTTCACGTCCGCGGGCTTGGTCGGGCTATCAGGTCCCGGCTCGTAACCCTCGAGATCCACATAACGCATGTGGCGGCGCTGCATCGAGAAGCAGTAGACCACTTCTATTTTTTCCAGCAGAGCTTTCGTGTCGGCATCCAGGGCATCGTAGGCCTTGCCGAGATCGGCGAAGCCTGTGAGTCCATCCTTCTCAGCGCACACGACGGAGCGGAGCAGGGCGCCGCGATTGGGCTTTCCGGTGTAGTGCAGGTCTCGGTGCCAATCCAGCCTACCGACCATCAGCTCGCCGTTGTAGGAGGCGGTGTGGTATTTCTCCTTTTCCGGTTCGTTCACCAGCATGAAGAGTTCCGGGTACTCCGCCGAGGTCGTCTCCTGCAGGGGGTGCACCTCCAGCGGTCCGAAGATTCGGCTGAACTCGATCTGGTTCTCCGGCTCGATATTCTGGCCGCGGAACACGAGGATCGCATGTTCGTTCCAGAGCGAGATCAGTTCGCTCTTCAGCGTGTCATCGATCGGCTGGGTGATGTCGAAGCCGGAGACTTCGGCGCCGACGCTCTGCAGTTGGGTGATTTTCAGAGTCATGCTCAGGGCTCCTGTTTGCCTTGAACGCTGCCAGGAATCGCCCGATTGGAATAGCTGATATGAAGTCGGCGATCACCCTCGCATGCGGAATCACAGGGATCGGTCGAAGGGTCTGTTCTGCATACTGATCCGTGGGGCTTCGGTCCAGTCCTGGTCGTCGATGAAGGCGGGCAGCACGCAGGGTTCTCGAGCCGAAAAGCGGGTCTGGCCCCCTCCCCCTCGGATCTTGCTTCCAGCCAGATCACGGGATTCGTCGACGGGCGACCGCATGCGACGTCTCCTTATCATCGCTCGATCTTGCGGTGAGAGTCGTCGGCGAGCTTCGAGTGGATCGAGAAGAGGAGGATTCAATGCACAGGACCGACAATTTGAAGTGGCGCATATTCTTCATCGTAACCCTTCTGGGGTTGGCGACCCTGGGCGGCATGGCTGGAACCAGCGCGGCAGCCGAAAGCGCCCTGGAAAAGGCCAATATGAAGGTGGTCTCCGATTTCATTGCGAGCTGGGACGATCCGGACAAAGCCGTCACTTTCCTGTCGGCGGACGCGTCGGTGCGCATGGTGGAGGACGAGCCCGCTGTGGTCGGTCCGGCTGCCATCGCCGCCGCCTTCAAGGGCTTCCTGACGCCCGGCGTGACGCTGACCGTCGAGACCCTCAGCACGACGGCGCATGGGCCGGTGGTGTTGAACAAGCGGATCGACACGGTGATGACGCCAGAGGGACCGGATCAGGTGTTTCCAGTCGCCGGCGTGTTCATCGTCAAGGAGGGCAAGATCAAGGAATGGGCCGACTATCTCGACAAGTGACGGCGGTGGGGCGAGCCCGCGTTCGAGTCAGGATGGATCGCGCCGAGGTGGGTCATGGGGATCCGACGGGACGGCTGTTTTGAAAATGCGGCATAGCCCGACAGTCGATCGACGTTCGTCGCCTCGTCATCAAGATCCAGACTCCGTCACCTCGCCGTTCGTCGCATGCCGTGCGGCGATATAGCCGAACGTGGCGAAAGCGCTCAGCGTGGCTCCGGCTCCACGGTAGGTGTGTCCCATGACGGAAGTGGAGCAATTGCCGAGGGCATAGAGGCCGGGGAGGACCGCGCCGGACTCGCTGAAAGCCCGCGCGGAGGCGGCGGTCTGGAGCCCCCCCTGGTTCCGATTTCGCCAGGGTTGACCTCGATCGCATAAGAAGGGAGGCTCGACGAGAGGTACCAGGCAGGGATTCGGCTTTACCAGCGCGTCGCCGTAGTAGCGCTCGATGTCCGTCTCGCCCCGATGAAAGTCGAGATCGACGCCAGTGGCTGCAAACTCGTTCAGCCGGGTGACGGTGGCGGCCAGTCGCTCTCCCGGAATCCCGAGCTGGGCGCCGAGCGACAACCCGCTGACCCGCGCCAAGATCGACCTGAGTCGCAAGCTCTTCTTCGACCGCCGGCTCTCGCGCAACGGCACCTTTTCGTGCGCGATGTGTCAGGTGCCCGAGCAGGGATTCACCAATCACGAACTCGCCACGGCGGTCGGCATCGAGGGACGCACTGTGCGCCGGAACTCCCCCACGATCTACAACGTGGCCTACGCGAAGCGCCTCTTTCACGACGGGCGCGAGCATTGGCTCGAGCAACGGGTCTGGGGCCCCCTGCTCGCAGCAAACGAGATGGGAAATCCTTCCGCGGACGGATCGATAGAGCGGATCGGGACGCTCTCGGACTACGGCGGGCTCTTCGAGAAGGCCTTCGAGGACATGGGACTCGGCAAGGAGACACTGGGGATGGCGCTCGCGGGCTATCAGCGCACGCTCGTCTCCGGCAACAGCGCCTTCGATCGTTGGTATTTCGGGAGCGAGGAGGCCGCGGTCAGCGAAGCGGCCGCGCGCGGCTTCCGACTCTTCTCCGGGTGGGCGCGCTGCGCGACCTGCCATCTCGTCGATCGTGATCATGCGCTCTTCACCGATGACCAGCTGCACAATACTGGAATCGGTTCTCTCCACCGAAGGGCGGCGGGAGGCCAGGTCGAGGTCGCACCTGGCACCGTCGTCGAGTTGGACGAGGTGTTCCTCGCCCCGATTTCCGAAATCCCACCCGGCGATTTCGGACTCTACGAGATCACCGGAAACCCGCTTGATCGCTGGAAATACAGGACCCCCTTGCTTCGCAATGTGGCGCTGACCCGACCCTGCATGCACGACGGTTCCCTCGGCACCCATCAGCGATTCCCAATAGCGAGGCGATGACAATCCGTTTCTTCCACCACGTGCTGGGCCGTCGAGTTTGGCCCGCTCTCTCGAAATCGTCTGGCCTAGACTCAGAGCGATGGCCCCGCTTCGATGTCGGGTGCTGGTCTCTGTCGGCGGGCTGAACGGGTCGTGACGGGCAGGTTCCAGAATGTCGTTGGACGCAGCCGTCCTCAGGAAAGGATGATCCTCCGATGCAGATCGGCCTGTTGATGCTCGCCGGCCCCGGCACGGCGAGGGAGATCGCAGAGCGAACGGAGGCGGCGGGTTTCGCCCACCTCGCCTTTGGCGACACCCAGAATATCGGGCCCGAAGCCTGGGGCCAGCTCCTGTTGGCCGCGAGTGCGAGCTCGACCCTTCGACTCGGTACGGGCGTCACCAACCCCGTGACGCGTGATGCTGCGGTGACGGCGTCGGCGGCCCTTGCGCTCCAGATCGAGAGCGGGGGGCGGGCCTTTTGTGGCCTTGGGCGTGGCGATTCAGCGCTGGCGAAGATCGGAAGACGCCCGGAGCGGGTCGATGAATTCGAACGCTATGTGACACGACTGCGCGGATACCTGGCGGGCGAGTCCGTCGACCGAGACAGCACGAAAAGCCGGATCGAATTCTCGATGCCGAGCGATCTGCCTCGGGTCCCCGTCGAGATCGCGGCGACGGGACCGCGCGTGAGCGATCTGGCTGCCCGCTGTGCCGACGCGATCATCTTCTGTCTCGGAGCGGACCCCGCCGTTCTCGGTCCGGCCATCAGATCAGCGCGGGACATCGCTCGAGCGGCCGGGCGGGATCCCGATTCGCTTCGCGTGGGTGCCTTTGTGAACTGCGTGCTCGACGACGACCTCGGGAAGGCGAGGTCCATCGCGCGTGGAGGCGTCTCCGTCTTCGCGCGCTTTGCGGGCTGGTCCGATCGGGCGGCGGCGCCCCGCTCCGAGGCGCTCGCCGCCGCGGCAGAGGTGCTTGGCAAGACGTATGAGATGGACCATCACGCCCAGGCCGAGAACAGTGGCGCACGGGGGCTCGACGACGACTTTCTCGATCAGTTCGCGGTGCTGGGATCGGCCGCAGATGTGGCCGGCCGTTTCCAGGCCCTCGCCGAGATCGGGCTCGATTTCGTCACGATCGCCCCGGGTTCGAGTGATATGACGTGGGAAGAGGGCTGGCATTCGATCGAGCGCATCGGCCGCGAAGTGATTCCGCAGGTGCGCTCGGCCTCACCCACCCGAAGATCGATCCAGCGGCCAGATTAGAGGGGCCCCGCGGCCAGTGGAGCGATCCCTCTTCCTGTGCGGTGAGCACCGGCCGCTTCGGTGAGGATGTTTCGGGCTGCCCAGTTGCCGACGCTCGACTTCCCGAGACTTCTCGCGGCTTCACAGGTCGGCGAAAGTTCTCAGCTTCCTCTGATATTTTTCGGCTCTTGCGTCCACGTATCAGCCCCGCTGCTCCCGCTCAATGGCTGGAGATTCTGATGTCGCGCCGGGTCCGCCTCTATGATCGATCCACGCTGACATTGCTGACGAGTCTGGTGGCGTTTGCCTTGGCCTCTCCGGCGGCGGCCTACACGTTCGGAGATCTCGTATCCTTTGCCCAGGCGTGCAACGTGCATTCGCCGCCGTGCAGGGGCGAAGAAGACCCCTTCTATGCAACGGCCACATTGAATAGCACGCACAACTCCACGGCGAGTGTTACGGCCTCTCTGGGTGGAACCCTGCGCGCTGCCGCCTCCTCCGTCAATCGAGGCAGTCCCACCGGCGCGGCCATGGACGCGAGGGCCATCCAGGGAACGGGGTACGACGTCATTGCTCCCGGTCTCGCGGACGGCACGTTCGTCGACCTCGAAATCCAGTTCAGCCTGGACGGGAGCTTCTTTCCCGGAAGCTACGCTTTTGGAGAAGGAGGGGTCCGCCTCGACACCACGCGCATGTTCGAGGATGCGTCACCTTCCGTGACCCTATTCTCGGGCTTCGCGGGTGCCGGTGGTTCGGGGCTCAATCCGTTCGTTCGCAGTGGGGACTTCGCTTAAGAAGACTTCGTGAGCCCGGGTGGGGGCTTCTTTCTCGATCTGCAGAGGAGCGTGCCGTTCAGCGCACTGGTGGGCGCACCTAGCTTTTCGGTCATCTATGACCTGGCGTGAACTCTAGCGGTCAGGGACATTCGAACTTCAGTGATGCCGGGCACTTCTCTCTGCGTTCCCTGACGCCCGGCGCGACAGTGGCCGTTATTTCGGAGCCCGGCATTGGCTTGCTGCTCGCCGGGGGGCTCGCGGTTCTTGCCGGATTTGAACGCCGAGAAGAGTCCGACTGAGAGAGGGCGAGGGAGGGGGGCGAGACGATGTGTCCGGGACTCGGCGATGCCATCCCCGGCACCGGCCGTGCTGGCGGTCCAAGAATGGCTGCCATCTGATTGAGGGGACGTGATGCGGACCCCAAGAACGCAGACGAGCACGCGCACCGCTCGGGTGGAGGTCCACCGGGCGAACTCGAAGACGCTTCAGCTGAGGATCGAGGCTTTCTCGAATTCGCGGAGGTCCCATTCTCGCGGGTCCCCGAGAGGAGCCCGGCGCTCCCTTCGGAAAATAATTGAACGGGATGGCTGCATCGCCGTCGGATGGGGAGCGGCCCTTGGAATCCCGGTCGCCTTGCCAGATTCAGAATCGGATGAGTACCCTCAGCAGGGCAGGGCCCTGCTCGCTCGATGCCTGATGAAGGTTCTGGGAGCAGAGGGTGGCTGCCAGATCTCCTCTTCTGTACACCGGCGCCCAGACAGGAGGCCCCGATGCCGCTCGTGACCGATTTTCCGCTTCCGCTGACCGCCGAGGAGATCCGTGCCGATTGGCTTTCCGAGGCTCTGGGCGTTCGTTTTCCGCGCGCGTTCGCGACCTCGGTGGAGGTCCTCGAGGCGCATAGTGGCACCACCGGCCGAGCGCGCCTGCGGGCGGAGTGGAAGGGAAACTCGACGGCTCCCGCCACGATTTTCGTGAAGCTCGCTCCGACCGATCCCATCCAGAAAGAGATGGTCATCTCGACGGGGATGGGAAAACGCGAGGCGCATTTTTTCGATGGGCTCGCGGAAGAAATCCCGGTGCGTGTGCCCGTCCCCCTGTGGTCCGGTTGGAATGAAGCCGGCGACGCCTACATCATGCTGATCGAGGACCTGTCCGAAGCGGGCTGCAGCTTCCCGAGTTCACGAGGCGACACCGGGGAGCATCCCGAGCGCATGGTCGATACGCTCGCGAGTCTGCACGGCCACTATTGGCAGAGTCCTCGTTTCGACGCGGGCGCAGACCTCGCCTGGATCAAGCGGCCGATGCGCGGCGAGATGGGGCCGCTGCTGATCGGGTCGGCCCTCGAACAATTCGGTGAGAAGATGCCTGCGGCCTTCCGCGACCTGGCAGATCTCTATATCCACCACACCGAGGCCTTGAACGAGCTCCTTGACGCGGGGCCGAAGACGCTCATCCACGGTGATAGTCACCTCGGTAACACCTTCGTCGATGGGGACCAGGTGGGGCTGCTCGACTGGGCCTGCACCGCCCACGCACCCGGGATACGCGATTTCTCCTATTACATCTGCAATTCCGTTCCCACCGAAAGGAGACAACGCGACGAGAGGGCGCTGCTGCGTCGCTATCTCGAGGGCCTCGCCAAGAGCGGCGGCCCGCGGCTAGCCGAGGCCGCCACATATGATCTTCACCGCCGTTATGCGGTGTGTTCGTGGATCGCCGCGACGGCGACAGCGGCTGCAGGCAGTCGCATGCAGAGCATCGAGGTGGGGATGCGCGGAATGGAACGCGCGACGGCGGCCATCTGCGACCTCGAGACACCCGCCGTGTTGCGCGCCGAACTCGGCGTGTAGCCGGGTTACGTCACGAGGCATCCAGGTTCCAGATCGTGAGCCGGGGAGGGCGGACCCGTGATGGAGCTGAACGACGCGCTTCGAGCCGGGCGAGGTATCTCTCGGACGGGCATTCGACTTGCGGTAGGATTCCGAACGTGTCCATCGATCCCGTTCACGAAGAGCCTCACGCGTCCGATGATCCGGCCTACTGCGAAACCTGGGCCTATGGTCTGACCGATCTCGAACGGCGGGCGGCGCTGCTCGTGCACGCTTCCTGGCTTCCAGCTCGGGGTGTCGGCAACCATCTCGTGACGCTCCAACGCGACGGGTATCCGCCCTGCTCTTTGCGTGTCGAGTCTCATGAGCCGCTTCGTTCATCGCTTTTCGAGATCGACGTCGAACCCTGGCGAAACGCGCGAGTCCGCTGCCCCGAACTCTCGATCGATCTGGAGTTTTCGGCATTCACGCCGCCGATCGATTTCGGGGGGCTCTTCAGCCTGGCCGAAGGAATGAACCAGCGGCATGTCCAGGCGGGCGTCCGCGCCTCGGGCCGAATTGGATCGGAGGCGCTAAAGGCCGTCCCCGGGTTTCGTGATCGCTCCTGGGGACCGCGTGATATGCGCCATATGGGCCGACTCGTGGCGCTCCTGATGACTGGTATCGAAGAGGATCTCTTCGTCACGGTGAACAGCATCACCCATCGCGATCGGGCCTTTTGTGCGGGACCGGACACATCCCTCGGCTGCTGTGCGATGGACGGTGAAGTCGAGGTCTTCGACAAGGCGCCGATCGTTCTGAGGAATCAGGACGGCACGCCGGCGTGTTTCGAATTCGCCAACGGCATTCGCATCGATCTCGATCTCGCCGACGCGTTTCAGGAGGGCCGATTCCTCGCCGATCGCACCTCGACTCCGGATGGTTTTCCAACCTCGGATCCGATCCTGATGATTCGGCTCTGGGCGCTCGCTGCAAAGGCGCGAGGACGCGGGCGAGTCGCGGGTTCGTACCAAGAAGGTCACCTCTTTACGAACTGAGCTCGAGCCGAACACGAATCGAACAGGCTGCGAGCGCGAACCGACACGAGCCGAGAACACGCGATGGATCCCGAAGCCCCGAATATTTTGCACAGCCTCAGTCAGCGCGCTTCCTGGTCGCGCGTGAACGAGAAGGGTGTTTTTCCGGGTGTCTCGACCGTCCTCAATTGGTCGATCTGGGGAGAGATCGGGGAGCGCGGCACACGACGGGCGGCGTTCGAACTCGGACTTTTTTCGGAAGACGAGCTGGAGCCCCCGGATTCCGTCGACGAATGGATGTGGTCGATCTTCTATGGACGCCCGAGCGCGAATGTCGGTAGCTGGCGGCATCTCTACGAACGAGGGCTGACGGCGAGCGGTCTCGGGGGCGAAGCCCAGCGCCAGGTCTTCGGCGACGTGTCCTCCCGCGAATCCGTGGCGGTAGCCCCCGACCGGCGTGCGGAAGTCGCCGAGAGGCGGCCGGCCGCTCTCGTGCTGGCGAGCGAGGGCATGCGCGGGCTGCGAGCCGGTGTCGAACAGTGGTGGCGGGCGACGACGAGCGAGGCGGCGTGGGGCGATGCGAAACGATGCGAGGCCCGATTTGCGGAGGCGGTCGACTGGTTCGAGCGGGCCGATCCCTACCACATCATGGTGTCCCTCTTTGCAACGGAGGCCGTGACAGGGATTTCGGCGGCCGCCGAACGAGCCGGCCTGCCGGAGGCCACTAATGCATTGATGGTCGGATATCCGGGCATGGAGGAATTCAAGATGACGGTCGCGCTCTGGGATCTGTCGCGCGGGCGTCTGACACTCGAGACCTTCCTGGCGAGCCACGGCTTTCATGGGGCGCAAGAGGGCGAGATCGCGAGCCCCTCCTGGCGGGAGGATTCCGGGCCGGTCGTGTCCCTGGCCAAGCGATACGAATCCCTCGCTGAGTCGGAGGACCCGAGGAGGCGCGAAGCGAGCGCCAGCGAGACGAGACGCCTGCTCGAGACCGAGTTGCGGGCGGCTCTGCCCGCCCATGAGCGAATCGATTTCGACGATACGCTCGCGCGGGCGGCGACCTTCCTTCCGCTCCGCGAAGCGGGGCGTGCGACCCTCACGATCGCGCTCGACGCGATGCGTGCCCAGGCGCGGAGGCTGGGGACGCATCTCGCGAAGCGCGGCGCCCTGGCCGCGCCGGAGGACGTCTTCTTGCTGACCCGAGGCGAGCTGCTCGAGCTTCCGGGCCACCTTCGCGAGGTCGTCGAAGAGCGTCGACGGCTGCGGGAGATCTATGCGCGCTTCGAATTGCCGGAGACATGGCGGGGGATGCCCCCAAAGCAGCCCCTCGTCGTCGGCGAAGAGAGTCATTCTCATCGGGAGGCCGCGTCACTTGCCGTGGGGGAGCGGCTCGAGGGTCTTGGTGCCAGCGCCGGCGTCCACGAGGGGACGGCGCGCGTGGTCCTCGATGCCCACGAGTTGGGTGAAGATTTTGATCCTGGCGACGTATTGATCTCCGCGGCAACGGATCCGAGCTGGGCCCCCTTTTTCTTGATCGCCGGGGCCGTCGTGATCGACACCGGATCGAATATCAGCCATGCCGCTGTCGTCGCACGGGAAATGGGCATTCCCGCGGTCGTGAGTGTAGTCGCCGCGAGCCTCACTCTACGTACTGGTCAACGTCTGCGGGTCGATGGAAGCGCGGGCACGGTCGAAATCATCGGCTGAATCCACCGATGTAGAATCGGCGCATATTCGAAGCGAGCATCGGGCTCGACACCCTGATTGCGTCCCGATCCAGCAGGCGGATCTCACCCCGTTTCGGCTTTTGACGCGAACGCCGAATGGGTGATCTTGCGGTGATGCAGCTTCTCTCCGCCGCCCCCACACGGCGCTTTCACCCCGCGATCGATGACCCTCAGGGTTCACGTTCTGGGAGCGGAGCTCGAGCTTCCGGGCTAGAAACCGTTCGCGCAGCGAGTCACCGCTGGCGCCAAGCGAAGGAGATCGGGTCGATGGCTTTTGGGGATGGTGACGCGACGTTTCGCGCATGCGGTGGGATCGAGGGGATTCAGGAGCTCGTCGAAGCCTTCTACGTGCGGATGGATACGTTGTCCGAAGCGAAGCGGATTCGTGCGATGCACCCCTCCGATCTCGAAGTCACGATCGACAAACTCGCCCGTTTCCTGTGCGGCTGGACGGGCGGCCCGAAGCGCTTCTCGGAAAAATACGGCCCGATCAAGATCCCGCTCGCCCACGCCCATCTCGAAGTGGGAGAAGCCGAGCGGGATGCCTGGCTGCTCTGCATGGAGCACGCGCTGGTCGATCGGTCCTTGCCAGAGGATCTCAAGCAATATCTCATCGAGCAACTCTACGTGCCGGCGGAGCGGATTCGCGTCGTCGTGGCGGAGCGCGCAGAAAAGAGGGGGGAGGATATCGCACAAGAGGCCGACCGGGCGCTGGAAGGGGGACGGACTCCGTGAAGCCCCACCCCTTTCCGCTTCGCGCCCAATGTTGCGAAGGTTCGACGCTATCTCGCTGAGAAGAGAGTCGCGGGTGGAGAGATCGAACTGGAAGAGGTGCTGGTCAATCTTGTCGAGGGGGATCAGAATAAATCTGATTTCCTCGAGATCAATCCGCTCGGAACCGTATCCGTCCTCGAAATCGATAACGGGACGATTAGAACTCGCCGGAAGAGGGAGATCGGCTCCGATCGGAGGGCCCAGGGCCATCTGCTGCCGGTCGTTCGGAGATGGGGGTGGTTCTGCACCGATGGGAATGTCGGCTGCCTGGCTTGATCGGTCACGGAGCGGCGAGGCCGCCCGCCAGAATTGCCGGAGACACGCAGGAATCCTCGTGCAGCATTGGTCAATCGGCCGATGTGGGGCGACTCTGTTGCGCGGATGATGAAGACCGCTGCCGGACGCTGTCGGAGGGGAGGCCTTCAAACTCTCGACAGGGTGGAATCAAGGGCCCGCCGATCCGTTCATCGTGGGTTCTTCACACGTCGGAGGTAGAGGCAATGCTGAATCTCATCCTCGCCATCCCCATCCCCATCCCCATCCTGGCCTTCTTCTTCGCGGACGAGAAAGCGGTCGATAGCGCCGCTCACGAAATCTGCAGCGACGCGCACGTCGCGAAAGCCGCCGAAGGCTTCGATTTTTCCTGCGACCAGGGCAGTTTTTATGTCACCTGTGTCGATGGTGCATGTATCGCGAAGCAGGTTTTGCAGCCATAACGAGTCGCCATCACTCGAAGCCACCTCGTAGGACACGCCGATCGAAGAGTGGGCGGCGAAGAGTATCCGCGCTCCCCACGCCATCGTGATGAGATCGGTTCCGGCGATTTTCCAAGAATCAGGTTTGGCGCGTTCCCCTCCTTCGAGGGGGGCAGGCCGAGTGCGGTGCGGACCCTGTCCTGCAGTCCGTCAGCAGGATCCGGACTCGAGCGCCCTCTTTCTTGAACACGCCCCGAGGACGTTGCAGGCGATTACCCGGGCGGGTCGAGATGGGGTCCCAAAGCGTCGACCAGCAGCTGTCGTTCCTCGGCCAGATCCGATTCTTCCTGCGACAGCCAGCGCGTGATCGAGAGACCTCTGAGTGAGGCGAAGAGCAGCCGCTCCACGGTGAGCGCGTCGACGGAGCCGAAGGCCTCCGCCGCGATGCGATGCCAGCGCGCCGCGAGCTCGGCGTCGATCTCCGCCAGGCGCTGCCGAGCGGCACCGGAGGCCGCAGGGTCCCGGGTGAGGTTCAGGTAGATCTCCAGATAGGCAAGGTAGTGGGGGCTTGCATAGTACGACCAGACGATCTCCGCGACCACCGCGAGTCGCTCGGTGGGCATCGACCGTGAGATCACGACCGTATCGAGGCTCGACGATAGTTCCTCGACCGCGCTGTCGACGATGGCCAGGAGTACCGATTCGCGGCTTCCGAAGTGATATTGGATGACACCCCACGTGATGTCCGCGCGCCGCGCGATCTCGTTCGAGCTGGCGCGATGATAGCCGAGCTCCGAGAGGCACTCGCGAGCGGCTTCGATGACTCGGGCTCGGGTCGCCGCCCCCTTTCGTCCCGTCCTCTTCTTGGCGCGGCCTTCGGTGGTGGAGGTCGCGGACCCCGCCGAACTCATAGACGCACGATCAAGGATGTGAGCTTCTCGTCCATCGTGAAGGGGACGCGCTCGGGATCACGCGTCACGAGCGCGGCCTCCGGATGACCCGTCAAGAGCGCGAGGATCGCTTGTTGGGCTTGTACGCGGCCCAGCGCGTGACCCAGGCAGAAATGGGGTCCGTGTCCAAAGCTGATATGTGGGTTTGGCGGGCGCTCGATGTCGAAGGTGTCGGGGTTTTCGAAACGCGTGGGATCGCGATTGGCCGCGGCGCGCCAGATGAAGATTCCGTCGCCCGGCCGCAGGGCGTGACCGAAGGCCTCGAGCGACTCGGCGACGACCCGCTGACCGATCCGAAACGGGGGTGCGAAGCGGAGGCATTCCTCGATGGCCGGCTTGATCCGCTCGGGTTCACGGCGGACGAGCTCGGCCTGCTCCGGATGTGAGAGCAGCAGGTGAATCGAGTTGGCGATCGTCGCGCTTGTCGAACCCACGGCGCCACCGAAGATGTTCACGATCAACGCGAGAAAGTTTTCGTCCGAGACGCCATCGGCCTCCGATCGGCTGGCCACGAGTTCCGAGAGCGCATCGTCTCCGGGATGGGCCAGACGGCGTTCGATGAGGCGTTGGGAATACTCGTAGAGCGCGACGATCGCGGCCTCGGCCCGCGCGCGGATCTCTGGGGTGAGCGCTGCCGTGAACGCTTCCTCCGTGCCGAAAAGGAAGCTGGCGAGTTCCTCCCGATCCTCGTCGGGAATCCCCAGGAAATGGCAGACGGCCCAGAGGGGAAGCGCTCGCGCGTATTCGTAGACGATCTCGATCTCTTCCTTCTCGCGGGCGGCCTTCTCCAGGAGAAAATCCGCCCGACCGCGAAATCCCTCGCGCAGCCGTGAGACCTGGCGCGGGGTGAAGAGGCGACTGACCCAGGTGCGGAGCTGTTGATGCTCATCCCCTTCGAGCGCGGCGAGCGAGCGCTTTCGCCACTCGTAGAAGGGGCCGTCGCTGATCCCCGAGCGTTCCAGGTTCTCGACTCCCGGATTGCGAAAGCGCGGATCCGAGTGGGCAAACTCCACATCGTCGGCCCGCAGCAGGACCAGATCCCCGTTCGAGGTGCGCGCTGTCGGCCCCCGCTCTCGCGCCGCGCGGAGGATCGACTGGGGGTCCGTCCAGAAGAGCGGATCGGCCAGATCGAGCGTGGCGGGATCGGAGCCTGCGGGGGGGAGGGATCGGGGAGTCGACATGGTGCCTCCTTGACCTTCAGCGATTGACCCCAAAAAACATAGCAGATACTATTTTATTCCATGAGCAGCGGCTTTTTCTATTCACCGGGCCCTCGATGACGGAGACGGGCGGCGAGGAGGGCACCGAGAAGAAGTGGCTGCTCGCGATCGACCCCGGAGCGCCCTGGTCCGATGAGAGTTTGCAGATCTTCCGGGACTGGGGCAGCGGTGTCGCGGAGACCGGCGTCCAATCCGAGATGGAGTGGTGGGCCGTCGAAGCCCATCACCGTTTCACGGGCTCCCGAGCGCAACCTCCTTTCTGCGCCTTCCTCAGCGTGTTCGCGGACGCCGCATTCGATCCCGCCCACCTTGGCACACCGACTGGAATGCAGGTCGCGATCCTCGGCCTGAGGCCGCAGTCGGTCTTCGATCGGAGTCGATCCGAGCCCGGCTGCATGACCCCCGGCCTCAAGAAGACGACATTGTGGCGTGCACGCGGTGATCTGGACCCGGTGAGCTGGCAGGCGCGCTACCACGCCCATGCGAGCCTCGTTCCGAGCGTCCACGGGTCGGCTTGGCGATATTGTCAGAACGTGATCGAAGAGGGCCCGACTGGTCTCCCCTACCAGGCGGTCTCCGAACTCTGGTGGCCGACGGACGAAGCACTGCTCGAGCGGTTCTACACTTCCGAGGAGGCACAGCGCCTGGTCGCCGAGGACACCCAGGGCTTCATCGATATCCCCTCCGCCATTCAAACGGTCACTCGACACGAAAGACTGACGCGAGGTCGGTGAGACTCGACGGGGCGGCGGATTCGACGGGTGGAACAGGACGAACGGCGACCGACTTCAGGTCGAGCCGCGACGATGGGCGAAAGGATCTCTCGCATGGGACAGGACACGGAATACCAATTCAGACAGGTGGGTACGCGCCCCATCCGGCATGATGGCGTCGATAAGGTGACGGGACGCGCCCGCTTCGGCGCCGATATTGCGCTTCCTGGCATGCTTCATGGCGCCATTCTGCGGAGCCCGCACGCCCACGCGCGCATTCTGTCGATCGACCCGCGCAAGTCCCTCGCGCTCGAGGGTGTGAAAGCGGTCATCACCGCCGACGATTTGCCCGAGGTGAAGACCGGCTGGGTCGGAGATCTCGCCTACGGGACCGATCCCGGCGAGATGGCAGAGAATATCATGGCCCGTCACCGGGCTCTCTATCACGGTCACGCTCTGGCGGCGGTCGCCGCAACCAGTCTCGAGCGGGCGCGGGAAGCCTGTCGATTGATCGAGGTCGAATACGAAGTTCTCGAGCCGGTCGTCACCCTCGAGCAGGCGCTCGCGCCCGACGCGCCGATCATCCACGAGGACCAGGCGCCGATCGGCGATGCACCCTTGCCGGAGGGGCCGACCAACATCGCGCGGCGTATTTTCGATGAGGGCGGTGACCTCGAGCGGGGTTTTGCCGAATCGGATGTGATCGTCGAGGGCGACTTCGAGACGCCCATGGTGCACCAGGGTTATATCGAACCCCATGCTTGTCTCGCGAACGTCCGCGAGGATGGCAAGGTCGACATCTGGTGCTGCACGCAGGGTCCTTTCATGGTGAAGGACTACACCGCCACCGCCCTGCAATGCGATCCGCACGATATCAAGGTCACGCCGAGCGAGATCGGCGGCGGGTTCGGGGGCAAGACGACGATCTATCTGGAGCCGATCGCCGTCGTTCTCTCTCGTGCGGCCGGTCGCCCCGTGAAGCTCGTGATGACCCGTGAGGAGGTCTTCCGCGCGACGGGGCCCGCATCGGGCGCGAAGATCAGAATGAAGATCGGTGCACGTTCGGACGGGACCCTCGTGGTGGGAGACGTTCGCTTCGACTTCGAAGCAGGGGCCTACCGCGGATCGTCGGTGACGGCGGCGTGCATGACGGTCTTCAGCGCCTACCGCGTGCCGAATTACCGGATCGAGGGCCTGGATATCGTCGTGAACAAGCCCAAGGTCGCTCCCTACCGCGCCCCGGGCGCCCCGAACGCAGCCTTCGCTATCGAGTCCTTGATCGATGATCTGGCTCGCAGGCTCGGGCGTGACCCGATCGACCTGCGACTCCAGAATGCGGTCGTAGAGGGGGATCGGGCCACCTACGGGCCGGTTTTTGGTCCGATTGGCCTGCGCGAAACCCTCGAGTCCGCCCGTTCCCACCCCCACGCGAGAGCCCCTCTCGGCGAGAACCAGGGCCGCGGGATCGCCAGTGGCTGGTGGTTCAACGCGGGAATGCAGTCGAGTGCAACAGTCAGCGTCGACGCGGACGGCTCGGCCGTCGTGCGAACGGGGAACCCCGACATCGGGGGCTCCCGCGCTTCGATGGCCCTGATGGTCGCGGAGGAACTCGGTATTTCGGTCGAACGGGTGCGGCCGGTCGTTGGAGACACAGACAGCGTCGGCTACTGCGATACCACGGGAGGCAGCCGCGTGACCTACGCCACGGGGCTCGCCGTGATCGAGGCCACGCGAAAGGTCGTCGACGATCTTCGGGCACGGGCTGCGACGGTCTGGAACGTCACACCCGACGCAGTGGCATGGCGCGAAGGCGCCGCGGTTCTCAAGAGCCGCGACTCCGAAGAGGAGCCACTCTCCTTCGCGGAGATCACGAGCCAGTTGCACCTGACCGGTGGTCCGGTCGTGGCGAGCGCCTCCGTGACCCCCGCCGCTGCCGGGGCAGCCTTCGGCACCCATATGTGTGACGTCGAGGTCGACCCCGAGACCGGTTGCACGAAGGTCATTCGTTATACGGTGATCCAGGACGCCGGAAAGGCCGTTCATCCGACCTACGTCGAGGGCCAGTTCCAGGGCGGGGCCGCCCAGGGCATCGGTTGGGCACTCAACGAAGAGTATCTGTGGGATGCACAGGGCCGGCTCGAGAATCCAGGCTTCCTCGATTATCGGATGCCGGTTTGCTCGGATCTGCCCTTCATCGACGCGGTGATCGTCGAGGTTCCGAATCCGCTCCATCCCTACGGCGTGCGCGGCGTCGGTGAGACCGCCTTCGTGCCGCCTCTGGCGGCCGTGGCGAATGCCGTGCGGGATGCCACGGGAATCCGCTTCCACCGATTGCCGATGACCCCCCCTCGCGTGCTTGAGGCGATCGATCAAGGGCGCCGATGAGCCCTGCCGACGCGGCCGATCTTCTCGGCGTAAGTCAATGATGCTCTTCTTTCGCCTGATCTCACGTTGACCTTTGGTCACCTTGGTCCTCCGGATTGTCCCCCGTCGTCATGATGACAGGGTGTCCGGCTGAATCTGTAATTTCACATCGTGGCCGTCGTGAGCAGCGGGGGCGAAGCTATTACCAAGGCGGTCGCACCTGGGTCCAGCAAGGGTCTGGAAGTCATCAAGCAAGAGATCAGCTTCGAAGGAGAATCGATTGGAACCGCGCCCGTTGCCATGCGCTTCGACGCGGTCGATGAAAATATCAGGAGCGTAGAGCAACGGATCAATGCGGGGGAGCTGGATGCCAGGCAGAAGATCGCCGAAGAGGCGACAACGATGGGGATGGTCATCGCGGGTATTTCACTTGCTGGCATTCTCGGACCTGGCCTGGTCATCTATATCGCCACTTCGCGAATCACGGTGATTCCTATCAGCCGAATCATCAGCAGTTTGGATGAAGGGGCAAAGCAAGTGGCATCGGCCTCGACCGAAGTGTCGTTGTCGAGCCAGCCGCTGGCTGTGGGCGCGAGTGAGCAAGCTGCGAGTGTGGCGCAGACTTCGAGTACGATGGACAACATCTCCGAGATGACACGGCAGAACGCCAAGAGCGCCGGTGAGGCCAACGAGGTGATGCCCGAGGCAAAGGTTCTGATGGGCCGTGGACAGGAGTCTATGGGCCGACTCTCTGAGGCGATCGGGCAGGTTCAAACCTCTGCGGATGAGACCGCGAAGATCGTCGAGACGATCGATGAAATCGCGTCCCAGACGATCTGTTGGCCCTCAACGCTCAGGCGGAGCATTTGCGGGGTCTGGTTCGAGATTTCGTGAGCGGGGCCAGCGCTGCGAATGCTAGCTGAGAAACAAATATCGACGAGGACTGGAGCGTCCATTGAGGCGCATTGGAATTTAGTGCGCAGCTGTCTGGGTGCAATGAATCCAGGTCGTACAATATGTTAGGGGAGTGTGATACCCGGTAGAGATATCACCGAGGGATGGATCGATTACTCGAAAGGGAAGGGGAAAAGAAGGTAAAAACCAGACTCAGAGGGTCTTGATTGCCAGCTGTCTGGGATTGGCTTGCTGCTCGCGGTCACCGCAGCCTCGGCCGACGAGATCAAATATGTCGGTTCATCGACTGTCGGTAAGTCCATGCATGATGCCACAGCGGCCTATACGCAGAGCAGTTTCGTGCTCGATACGAAGCCGGTAAGTGGTGGCGGAGAGAACGCCACTGCCGGAGGGTCGACAACTGGAGCCAGGTCGGGGGCAACGACGCTCCCATCGCGGTCTACGTCGCGAATCCGCAATCGGCCACGTGACACATCGCCGGCGTTCGGCCGCTTCATGTCCTACGCCGACGGGCTCGACCCGCGCTCCGTCTGGAGTGCCTCCGCACAGTGATCGGTGGCGACGATCGCGGCTCTCGCGCGCCTTCCGTATCGGATGACACTCAGGAGGCCGGCCCAGCCGTCACCTTCGGGAAGACGCTCGCCGCCGACTTGAGTTTTCGAAGCGCGAAGCGAATTGATCGATGATGGGCTGACCACCCCACGGCATCGTCGCAACATCCAGACTCCAGAATCGGCTGAAACGCGGCTGGCCGAGCGCTGGCCGTGCAAGCCGCATCCACCCGGCCCACGAAGCCGAGCCCCCCCTACGCGGGATCGAGCGATCGACGGCTCGACACCTGGATCTGGTATCCAGCGGACACAGAAGCGGAAGAGCCCATTCCGGATGCAGAACCCCTTTTGGGAGCGCCACGTCCGCTCATCATCTACAGCCACGGAACCTATGGGCAGCCCGACAACGCAACACATTTTCTCTTCGACCTCGTGCATCACGGTTATATCGTGGCGGCCCCTGCGTTCCCGCTGACATCGCGCGTTTCTCATACCAAGCTGCCGGCTGCCGATGTCAGCGACGCCGGAAACCAGCCCGCCGACGTGAGTTTCGTAATCGACTCCCTGCTTGCCCACCCACGTTTCGGACCCACGATCGACGCCCATCGCATCGGTGCGACTGGAATTTCGCTCGGCGGCGTCACGACGTATTTTGCGAGCTTTGGCTTTCCGACGCTCGATCCCCGCATCAGGGCGAGCGCGCCAATCGCGCCCGGCGATCCCCCCTATGCGGCCCTTAGCTTTGGGCTCGGTTTCGAAGGAACCGTCCCGGCCCCCGTCTCCACCCCCGTCCTGCTGCTCGTGGGGGAGGCGGATATCTTCTCCGCCTCTACCGGGGGGGCCGGGCCCGCCTACGAACGCCTGCGGGCACCGAAATACCAGGTCCTGATTCGCAACGCGCCCCACGTCTGGTTCGGAAATAACGATTTCGAGCCCGCGGATGGCCTCAATCCGGACTGCGTCTGGTTCCAGGAGAACATCGGTGCCCGGCCCCCGCTCTGTGCAAAGCGATGGCCGCTGATCGAGCCCACACGACAGAAAATGATCGTGCGATACGCGTTGCGGACGTTCTTCGACGCCTACCTCAAGGGCGATCCCGGGGCCCTCGCACGAATCGGCTCGGTCGACGAGGCCTTCGAAGAGGTCGTGCAGCGTAGCGATTGGTCGCTTCCCGAGTGATCCGCAAGATCAACTTCGCGAAGCGTCCGTCCACAGCCTGGCACGGGGCCGAGTGATGTGTCCAGCTTGGCCGCGACAACCGCCGGTCGTGACTGGGTCACGTGGCCCTTTCGGACGATTCGTTGCGGGCGATCATGAGGTCTCGCTCCAGATGTCGGGCCGCCAGGAGGTTATGCAGCGTTCCCTGCAGATGCATCAGTCCGACGACCAGGAGACCATAACGGATCGCCTCTGCGCCCAGGCTCGGCGTGAGCGCATCGTTGATGAGGCCGACCGCGAGCGGTCCGAGTCCCATCCCGATCAGGTTATAACTGCCCGTGGTCAGAGCCGACGCCTGGGCGCGCATGGCCGGCCTCGCGATGCTTTGGGTCATCGCAAGGGTGGGACCGTTGTACATCGTGCCGAAGAACGAGGAGGGGATCAGGACGAGTGCGGCTGCAACGAGAGAGTGCCCAGCGAGTTCGATCGTCCATTCCGAGGGCCAGAGCACAAACGCGATGCTCGATGGCAGCGCGAGCATCGAAGAGAGCGCCGCGAGCCACATGTACCAGCGCACGTCTCGTTTTCCCAGGTGATCGGCGGCAAACCCGCCGACGAGCACGCCGACCATGCCCACGAGCGGACCCACCAGCATGTAGGTGAGGGCGGCCGTGCCGACGGGTAGATCGTGCAGCCGAATCAGATAGGACACGTAGAACGCGCTGGTCCCCATGCCCGCAAAGGTGTGGCAGCCGGCGCCCACAACCATATGGATGAAGGAGCGCCTGCCCAGCAGGAAGCGCGCGACCTCCCGTATCGACGGCTGCGTCTCTTCGTCGGTCGGCCGGTCGAGGGCACCGCGCAAGGGTTCACGAATGGTGAGTCGCACGAGGATCGCGAGGAACGCCCCGGGAATCCCGACGACGAAGAAAGCCGCTCGCCAGCCAAAGCTCTCGGCGATCGTACCGCCGAGTCCCATTCCGACCCCGATGCCGACGATTCCGCCGAAGCCGAAGATCGACATCACACGCGCACGCATATGCAGGGGGAAATAATCGCACAGCACGGAATGTGCCGGTGCGCTACCGCAACCCTCTGCCGCCGAGACGCCCATGCGTGCGATGAAGAGTTGCCAATAGCTCGTGGCGAGACCGGATAGCGCCGTGAGCCCGCTCCATACGAAGAGGCCGCCTGCGACGATCGAGCGGCGCACCGATCGATCGGCCCAACGTGCGATGATCAGACTCGCGAGGATATGGACGGCTGCGAAGGAGGTCCCCACCAGCAGGCCCATCGCCGTGTCTGAGGCGCCGAACTCGGTTTTGATGGGTTCGAGCAGGGCGTTCAGGATATTGCGGTCTGCGACATTGAAGGCCGTCACGAGCACGAAGACGCCGAGCACGTACCATGCGTAGGCGTTCGGTTCCTGGGTGGATTCGGTGGATGGACTCGTTTTCTTCGATCCTGTGTTCGCTCTCGAATCGAATTCGATGCTCATCCCACCTCCCATTCATGTGCTGGTCTCCAGACGCCTCGCGATGATACGGAAGAATGCACCGGGCGATAGCTTCGTGATCTCGCAATCGTTGGCTGTGCCCGGGCACCGTCGTGACGCAATGCACCCATCGCACACACTTTCGATCAGATTCGGGCACCGATGGAGCGGGAGCGCTCCCCACGCGAATAGCAGGGGTCCTGCCAGCGAAGTCGGCATCCTGCCATCGCCTGTTCGCGCTCGGAACGTGGCAGCGACCACCCTTTCCACCACGGCCGTGCGTGACCAGGCCCCACCCGCTCTGCTCATCGAGGCTCACGTGGACTTTCTGCGCTTCCCGGGGCCACGATGGGTCCGTCTCGGATTCCGCTGGTAGTATCGAGGGGCCCAGAATGGGTCGAAGGAGGAGCGATGAGCCGCAAGGACACCCCCGTGATCATCGAGGCCGCCATCAACGGCATGACCTCGAAAGAGAAGAATCCGAACGCGCCGCGTACGCCCGAGGAGATCAGTACTGAGGCGCTGCTCTGTCTCGAACTCGGGGCGACGATCATCCACGTCCACAACAGTGACATCGAACTTACGGGCCGTGAGGCCGCGGACGACTACCTTGCCGCCTGGCGGCCCGTCTTTGCGGAGCGCCCCGACGCCCTTTGGTACCCGACGCTCACTGGCGCCCCCGACATGTTGGGCAGGATCGAACACTACGCGATGGTGGCGGAGGAGGTGCCGGTGCAGATGTGTGCCTTCGATCCGGGCTCGACCAATATCGGAGAGCCGGGTCCGGACGGGCTGCCCACGGGTTGGGTCTATGGTGTTTCCTACGAGGACTGTCGCACGGCCTTCGAGTTCTGCGATCGCCATCGGATGGGACCTGCCCTCGGCATCTACGAGCCCAACTCCCTGCGGACGACCCTCGTCTGGGAGCGCGCGGGAAAGCTGCCCGCCGGAGCGATGGCAAAACTCTATTTCGGAGGCGACTACGGCTTGACGGCGATGGAGCCCGGCGTGAGCTTTGGGCTCGAACCCACCGAGTACGGTCTATTGGCCTATCTCGATATGCTCGAGGGCTCGGATCTACCCTGGTCGGTCTCGGTCTGGGGCGGTGACCTGATGCAGACGCCGATCGCCCGACTGGCGCTTGAACGCGGCGGTCATCTCCACATCGGCCTCGAGGAGTTCTACTCGCCGGAACGCAGCCCCACCAACGAGGAGCTGATGCGCGAGGCCATCGCGCTCTGTGACGCGGTGGGGCGCCCCCTGGCGAGCACGCCGGAAGCGGAGAAGCTGCTAGGTCTACCTCAGGGGGGCTGAGTCGCACCGGCCGCAGGCAGCACGCAACCCCGAGTCGACGCGGGAGTGTTTCCCGTCTTAACGATTCGGACAAATGGGTGATCTAATAGTTTCGACGACGTACACTTTGGTTAGTCTGGCGGGACCGGACCGACGCGCGCGTTTCCGACCTCATCTGGATCAGGGCTCATCGGAGAGCCGGGCTAGGGAATTTCGCTGAGGGGTCTTCGGTCGGAAACCCTGGGCTGTCGGCCCAGGCGGAGCGTACTCGTCGGCGCCTCGACCAACAGCAGCCTCTGCCATGCCAGCGTTTCCTGCTGGCACCAGGTCCGCCACCCCGCGAGTTCACCGTCCGCGTATTCGGCGAGCTCGAGCTCCGCCCAATGTTCGTGGTCAGGGATCGCCCAGAGCAGCAGGCATTCGGAGCGATCGCTCATCGCGGTGTGGAAGGCGCCGACCAGCTGAATGCCGAGGTCGGTGTGAATCGGAATTGCGCGTCTGCGTACTTCTTCCAGAAAGGGTAGTGCAGCACCGGGGGCGAGCTTGACGAGCTCGTGCGCGTAGAAGTCGCCTCGCACACCGGCGCGCGTGAGTTCGTCGCTCGTTGGCGACCACTGCGCCGGTACGAGGATGCGGTCGAACCCCCCACGTCGGAATTCAGCGGCCGCTGACCACCATTCGCGCAGCGAGGGGTCCTGCATTCCGGGGTGTTGCGTCTCGAAGGCGAAGTTTCGGGCCAGACCACGCCAGCCGTCCTCCTCCCAGATGTTGATCGTTTCGGGCCACCGTCCGGTGCTCCCGACGGTGCCGAAGGTCCCGAAACACTTCTGCGAGCGCTCCTCCTGGCCGATGGGGCTCCAGTTCGCCGTCATGTGCTGCATGTATTTTGCGCGGCCTTGGCCACGTATGTCGATGAATTCGTGGATATAGACCTTGTCATTCATTGGACTGGATATCGCCATGAATACCGAGTGCGGCAAAACCGGCCCAGCGGCCGCTTGAAGCGACTGGGGTCAGCGGTACAGATATTCCCTCGATACTCGGGTTCTCAGTTCTCATATTCTCGATCCCCTCGCGGTGCCCTAGCTCGCGAGTTCCCATTGCGGGATTTCGAGCGGGCCGAATTCGGGGTCTTCGATCTGCTCGAAGATCGCACGTACGGCTTGCCCGACCGCGAGGGGGGTGGCGGCCTCTTCCTTCAGGTTCCCGATCACGTGGACGCCGGGCAGATCATCGAGGGAGACGATGAGCACCGTGTAGGGGCACTGGTCTTTGAGCGCCGGATGCACGGGATGGTGGACTCGCGTGAAGCTCTCGATCCGTCCCGCTCCCTCGCTCTCCTGCCAACCGAAGTCCTGGCTTCCGCAGCTTTGGCACAAGACTTCGGGCGGGTGCTGCGTTCCGCCGCACGCATTGCAGAGCTGAACGCAGATACGGCCGCGCGTGAACCATTCGCGGTTGAGGTCATCGAGTTCGGGGAGCAGCCAGTCTTCGCCGAGAATTCGCGTCATCGTATCTTTCTGATTCCTATTGGGCCGGGCCAAAGAGCACGGTGCTCGCAGGGGAATATCCGGGTCCGCCGACGACGAGGGAGGTCTCGGCGTTGGTAACCTGGCAGGTGGATTCCCCGCGGATCTGGCGTACGGCTTCGTTGATGAGTTCGAAGCCGTGGATATAGGCCTCGGCGATATTGCCGCCACTCGTATTGAAGGGCGTTCGGGCATCGGGGCCTTCGAGTGCTCCCTTCGAAACGAATGACTCGACTTCTTCGGGCTTACAGAATCCCATCTCACACAGGGTGATCATGACCATGCCCGAAAAATTCTCGTAGAACTGCGCGACGTCGACGTCGGAAGGCCGAATGCCTGCGTGCTGCCACAGGGCCTCCCCCGCATCGCGGTAGAAGGATCCGCCAAGCCATCGAGGTTGGAAGGCCGCCACACCGAAACGCGGGCCGAGACATTGAGCGGCGGCGACGATCGAAACGGGCTTCGAGGGGAGGTCGCGAGCACGTTCCGGGGAGGTGACGATGGCGGCGGCCGCGCCGTCGTTCTCCGGGCAACAGTCGAAGAGGTGAAACGGTTCTGCGATCCATCGAGAGTCATGGTAATCCTCGCGGGTGAGTCTCGTACCATTTCGCAAGGCGCGTGGGTTTCGCTGGGCATTGGAATAGCACGCGAGCACGATGTCGCAGAGCGCCTCCTGGGAGATCCCGTGGTCCTCCATGAAACGGCGGGTATGGATTGCGCATTCCATCGCGGGAGAGAGAAGACCGTAGACCCCGCTCCATGCCATCGCAGCGCTGGCGCGCGCCGTGCCTTCACGCGACTGACCGAATCGACCGAATTGACCCTGTGCGATGGCCCGGAACGCGACGACATTCTTCGCGTATCCCGCGCTGACGGCCGCGTCGGCGAGTTGGATCGTGGCCGCGACATTATTGCCACCGCCGGAGAAAGGGTCGGCAGTGAAACTGAGCTTTCGCAGACCGAGCGCCGATGCCAGACGCACGGGAGGGTTGCGCTGATCGGCATATGAAATAATGCCGTCGATGTCGCGAACGTCGATGCCCGCATCGTCCGCCGCTCGGCGAATCGCCTCGCACGCGAGTACGAACTCGGGATCGGGCGATGCGCCGCGCTTATAGTATTTGGATTCGCCGATGCCGACGACGACTGAGCTTCCGTGCACCCTGGGACCTCACGAGAAGAGGGGGACGAAAACGAGTCCAGAAACCCGAATCCGTTGGCCAGACTATAACAACTGAGGAGTCCGGCCCAAGCTCCTTGGCTCGGCCGCCGCGGGCCGTCCGGTCGACGATCGGGCGCGGGGCGATCGCATCGCCAGGGGTCCCCCCTCGCAGCCCGGTTGCGGAACCGGCATATTTGCGGCGACGGCCCGGGAGGCTCGAAAGCGTGACGATATCCCTCGATGAGTCGAAACGAAGACCGCGCGAGCGGTGTTCGTTCGAGCTTCTCCTGCACGCAGCGCTTGCGTTCGCCGTCTGCGCGACGCTCGCGTGCGACGGGCCGGAACTCGTTGACCTTTCGAGCGGTGCTTCCAGCGAGGGAGCGAGTGGGCGCGAATCGAGAGCGAGGGCCGAGCGGGTCCCGATTCGCTGCGCCTCCTACGACCCGCTCCGAAATGCCTATTTTGGTGATCTCCATGTGCACACGGCACTTTCGGCGGACGCTTTCTCGACGGGTACCCGACTCGGTCTGGACGACGCCTATGCCTTCGCGCGTGGCGAAGAGGTGATGCTGCCTCCTCTCGACGCGAAGGGAAGGGGGATGCGACCCGCACGACTCGAGCGGGGCCTCGACTTCGCGGCGATCACGGATCACGCGGAAACCTTCGGCGAAGTCGCGATCTGTACGGACCCGGACGATCCCGCCTACGGAACCTCTAATTGTACTGGATTCCGAACGCCGGTGAGGGCTGTGGACGCCGGCAGCTCGATCGTCTCGCGCATGGCAGCCCTGGCGGGTGTTGAGCCGATGGTCGCCGCTCGCAACGTCGGGCTCGGTCATCCGGTTGCAGTGTGTGGTCCGGAGGGCGCGCGCTGCGCCGCCGCCGCCCGGGGCGTCTGGCAATCCGTCCAGGCCGCGGCCGAGCGCTGGGACGACAAGAGTGAGGCCTGCGAATTCAGCACGTTGATCGCCTACGAATGGACCTTGACACCCAACTTCACGAAGATCCACCGCAACGTCCTCTTCGGAAACGCCCAGGTGCCTGCGAGTCCGATCACTTCGATGGACGAGGGGACCGCCCCGGGACTCTGGCGACGCCTTCGGGAAGAATGTCTGGACGCCGGCACGGGCTGCGATGTGCTCGCGATCCCACATAATTCGAACCTGTCCAATGGCAACCTCTTTGGGAGCGAGATCCCCAGGGATGCTCCGCTGGCCGAACAGGCGGCCATCGCGAAGGAGCGCGCTCGGATGGAACCTCTCGTCGAGATCATGCAGATCAAGGGGGACTCCGAATGTCGTGATGGGCTTTCCGGTGTCGTTTCGGCGCCCGACGAGTTCTGCGCCTTCGAAGAGTTCCGACCATCGATCACCGAAGATTGCGGTGATGAGCGGGGTGGCGGGGCGCTCGCGGGCCAGGGCTGCATCTCCCGCAATGACTATGTCCGCAATGTGCTCACCCAAGGGCTCGCTGAAGCGGAGCGCCTTGGAACGAATCCCTTCGAATTCGGAATCATCGCCAGTACCGACACGCATAACGCGACGCCAGGAGACGTCGAGGAATACAGCTTCGATGGGGCGCGCGGCGCGGGTGATGCGGACCCGGTGAAGCGGCTCGGCCTCGGAGAATCGACGATCGTGGTTCCCGATCTCCTGAAGAACCCGGGTGGGCTGGTGGCCGTCTGGTCCGAGGAAAACTCGCGCGCGTCGATTTTTCAGGCGATGAAGCGGCGCGAGACCTTTGGCACGAGCGGTCCGCGAATGCGTGTGCGCTTCTTCGGCGGCTGGGAATATCCCGACACGATCTGCGACGATGAAACCCTCGCGGAGGAGGGTTATGCCGGAGGTGTGGCGATGGGAAGTCGACTCGCGGAGCGACCCTCGCCAGGGGACGCGCCGCATTTCGTCGTTTCTGCCCTGAGTGACCCCGGCGTCCCAGACCATCCAGGGGGCCTGCTGCAGCGTATTCAGATCATCAAGGGATGGGTGGGCGACGAAGGGCGCCTGCACCAGAAGACAGTGGATGTCGTGGGGGGGCCAAACGAGGCCAAGGTGGACTTGCGGACTTGCGAGCCGAGGGGTTCGGGGAGTCATTCGCTGTGCGCCGTCTGGCGCGACCCGGAATTCGATCCCGATCGACGCAGCGTCTACTACGCTCGTGTCCTCGAGAATCCCAGCTGTCGTTGGTCGGGTTGGGAATGCCTTCGCCTGCGCGCAGAAGGGACAGGGCTGGAACTCCCGGGCGCTTGCGGGCTCCCCGAGGAAAGGCACACGATCCAGGAGCGCGCCTGGACGTCACCGATCTGGTATGTGCCCGCGCACGAAACCTGAGGTCGACGCTCATCCGTCCCAGATCGCCCACCGACGCTCTTCCCGCGGTGTGGCGAGGGAGGGTGATCGGAGAACGCTTCGGGCTTCCTCCGCATTAGTCGGGCTCGGTGATGGCTCGCATCGCCATAGAGACGAGATCCCGGCGGAAGCTCTCGCCCTCGAGAAGTTCCGGGCGTTCTTCGACCGCGCTGCGAATCGCGCCGAGTAGCGCACGGGTGAGCATGAAGGCTGTCCCGGCGAATTCATTCGCGTGGTGCTCGTCTCTGTGTTGCTCGAGGACCTCGCGCAGCCAGATCTCCGCGGTCTCCTTCCAGTTGAGTGGGCGGTCGGGACGCTCACGCGCCGTGGGATCGAGATGATCGAGATAGCTGCGGTAGAAATCGGGGGCGAGGGCGAGCAGGCGCAGATGATGGTCTGCATTGACATCGACGATCACGCGAATCTTCTCGCGCAGGCTGAGCGGGTCGAGCTCCTTGTTCTTTTGCCAACGTTCGAGATGCGCCTGATTCTCGAGCGCGAGCTGCTCTTCGAAAACCCGCCCCAGGATGGACTCCTTGTTCGGGAAATATCGGTAGAGCGATGCGATGCCCACGCCCGCAACCTCGGCGATGTGATTCGTGGTGAGCGCGTCGGGTCCCTCTTCTTCGAGGATCCGCATACAGGCCTGTTGTACGGCATCGACGATCTCCCGCGATCGCCGCTGGCGGGGCTGTTGCCGCGGTTCGAGCGCGGGGCGGATTTCGGGTTTCTCTCGCTCGTTCATGGCGGCATTCTAGGCGAGCGACCCGAGAAACGGAGCAGGTGAAGGCGCTGGGCGGATGCTTCTTCAAGCGCCCGAATTTCAAGGGGATTTTCTGGCGCACACCACATGCTGGAAGCGTCAAAAGGGAGTTGCGGATTCGAAGCCGGCCCTCGACTCTTGCTCGCATTCGACCTCCCGACGGTAGCGCGCTGCCAGCGGGTCCAACCGTGAAAGCCCCAGAAATGAATTCCCCCGACGATTTCGATCTCCTCGATCCCGAGACCCTCGACGACCCCTATCCCTTCTACGCAGCGCTGCGTGAGCAGGCACCGGTGCATCAGGTGCAGGGAACCGATGTCTACCTGGTGTCGACGCGTCCCCTGATCGAGGAGGCACTCGAACGGCAGGATGATTTTTCCGCGAATCTGACGGGCACGCTGATGACCGGTTCGTCGGGAGAGCCCGTCCTCTTCGACCTGTCGAGATTCGGGAGTGCCGTCGACGCCATCGCCAATGCCGACGAGCCGGCACACGCGATTCATCGCAAACTGGTCCTGCCTCACGTGACACCGAAGGGAATCGCGGCACTCGAGCCGACACTGCGGGCGTGGGCGACCGAGATGATCATTCCCTTGATCGAGGTGGGGAACGGCGACTGGGTCGATCGGGTGGCCAACCCGCTTCCGACCCGGGCCATGGCCCTCGTCGTCGGTCTCCCTCTCGAAGACACGGATCAGCTCCTCGAATGGGCGATGACCGGGACCGAGATCCTCGCCGGGTCGACGACGTCTGAGCGCATGGCGTTCGTCGGTGCCAGAACGGGGGAGATGGTCGCCTATCTCGAGAAACATCTGAACCGGGCCCTGGACGCACCCGCCGATCACCCCGCGCCGGGTGTGATCGGCGAGTTGGCGCGTGGGGTGAAGGAGGGTCTGATCTCGACGTCGGACGGTGTTTCGATTCTCGTCGTGTTGGCGGGGGCCGGTGGTGAATCGACTTCGAGCCTGACCGGCAATGCGGTGCGGATTCTCGCTGAGCAGCCCGAGTTGCAGAGCGAGCTTCGCGCGAAGCCCACGCTGATTCCCACCTTCGTCGAGGAGGCTATCCGCCTCGAGTCTTCGTTCCGTGGTCATTATCGGGCGGTCAAACGCGACACGAGTCTGGGGGAAACGAAGCTGGCCGAAGGCTCGCGCGTTCTACTCCTTTGGGCGGCCGTGAATCGGGACCCTGCGATGTTTCCGAACCCGGATGCCGTCGACCTCAGCCGGCCCAATTTGCGTGAGCATATGGCTTTCGGTCGAGGGCTTCACTTCTGTGTCGGAGCGCGACTCGCGAGGCTCGAAGCGCGTGTCATCCTCGAGGAGCTGCTCGCGCGCACCCGGGCTTTCTCGCTCGACGCAAGAGATGTGCCGCGATATGTCCGCAGCCTTTTCGTCCGCCGTCATGCCCAGCTCCCATTGGTCCTGGAGGCGTAGGGCCAACCCTTTTCTGCAGCCTGCGCTCCCTGCGGCCGCGCGATCAGACACGAGGAATGAGACATGGAAATCTCCGGACTCGGCTATGTGGGGCTCGTGAGCCCGGATCCTGGAGCCTGGCTTCGGTTCGGAAGCGAGGTTCTGGGGCTCATGCCGTCGAGGGTTCTGCCCGCCGAAGCCTTTTCAGTCGCCGGTGTGGTGGATTCGGGTCCCATGAGCCGCGGCTCGGGTGTGGCTCCGGATGGCTCCGTCGACCTGAAGGTGGACGAGCGTCAATGGCGCATCGCGGTCCATGAGGGCGAGGAGCCCGGCCTCGCCTATCTCGGGTTCGAGGTCGCCGATGAACCCGCATTCGATCGGGCGCTCATCTCGCTCGAGGAACGCGCTGTCGCTGCCAGCGACGCGAGCGCGGAGGAGACCAGCCGCCCTCGATCGAGCGACGCGGGACGATATTCCGATCACGTCTACGCTCGGCCGACACAAGAACGATCAGATGCTTTCCTTCTACATGCAGAGTCCAGGTGGGTTCGACGTCGAGATCGGTACCGGCGGACTGCGCGTCGGTACAGACTGGGTCGCGCATGAATTCTGTGAAGGCGATGTCTGGGGGCACCAGGGTCTCACGGCCGAGGCAATTCTCAAATCTACACTAAGGAACGAAATTCCATGATCGATTACGATCCCTACTCCCACGAAGCCATGAGCGACCCCTTTTCTCTTTATGCACGCCTGAGAGAAGAGGGTGCCCTCCACTACATCGAAAAATACGATTGCTGGGCGATTTCTCGTTTCCAGGAACTCTGGGAGGCGAGTCTCGATCAGGAACATTTCACGGCGACGGGTGGCGCGGCGCCCGGCCAGGTGATGCTCGGAGAAGCGATTCCCCACTCGTTTTCGACGATGGATCCACCGGAACATCGAGCCTATCGCTCCCTGATCGGGGCCGAGTATTCGCGAAGAGCGGCGGAGCGGGACGCGCCGAGGATCCGGGGGCTGGCGCGCGAGATCTTGGGGACCCTGCTGCCTCGGGGTGAATTCGAGGTCTACGCAGAATACGCGAATCGGGTCACGACCTTGAATGCTGCCTATATGGCGGGCGTGCCCCGGGAAGACGCCGAACAGGTGCGGGCCTGGGTCGACGGTTTTCTCGAGCGTGTGAAGGACCAGGTTGGCACCTCCGAGAGCAACGGGCGATTCGCGGCCGAACTCGATGGATATCTGCGTGACCTGATTCGCGAGAAACAGAAAAATCCGGATCTCGCCTCCGGCCACCTGGCGGCTTGGCTCGAAGCGGAGATCGAGGGCCAGAAACTCTCCGAGGACGCGATCGTCTCGCACCTCTTCGCGATGATCGTGACCGGATCGGAGACGACTCCACTCTCCGTGGCCGGCACGCTCGTCTATCTGGCTAGAGATTCTCAGCAGGGCGATCTCGTACTGGGTGATCTCGCCCATGTCGGCAACGCCTTCGGCGAGTGCCTGCGCTTCGATCAGCCGACGAATATGCTCGCGCGAACGGTCAAGAAGGATGTCGAGATCGACGGTTCGAAGCTCACGCAGGGGCAGGGTGTACTCTTCCTCTATGCTTCGGCCAATCGGGACGAACGAGAATTTCCCGACGCGGATCGCTTTGACGTTCTCCGCTGCCCGCGTCGCACGCTTTCGTTTGGGCACGGCATTCACAAATGTCTGGGTGAGCACCTGGGCATGACGATGGGCATCATCCTGCTCGAGGAATTGTTGGGAGCCGTTGGGGAATACGAAGTCGACTTCGACGCTTGCGATCGCATCTACGGAGAGTTCTTGTCGGGTTACAACAAGACTCCGATCCGATTCCGTCCCACCGGGCTCGCAGACTGATCAGGACGAGCTCCTCGCCCGGCGGGATAGGGGATCGGGTGAGAAAGGGGCGCTGCGTTCGGCGGGTCTTTCGAAGAGTCCCGGCATCGCTCCAATCAAAGCGGGAACGATGATCACGCCGGCCAGGAACGCGACGGTGATGCTGAGGGTGGCGATTCGGCCGAGGTCGTTCATGACCGTCATATATCCACCGAGGAAGATCAGGAAACTGCCACACAGGACGATGGACGTGACCAGAAGCGCACGGCCCGTGGTCGCGAGTGTCTCACGAATCGCGTAGGCGTCGCCGAAACGTGTCTCGTGATCACCGGCGTATTTGTTCATGAAGTGGACGGTGTCGTCCACCGCAGGCCGATGATGATCCCGCCGCAGAGCAGGGTTGGGAGATTCAGGCGGATGCCGGTCCATCCCATGTAGCCGAGCCCGACGATTATGGGGAGTCCACTCGGGACCATCGCGAGGAGCCCCTGTCGAACGCTGCCCAGCATGAGCATCATCAGCGGTAGGGTCAGTACCAGCGCGAGCGCGTATGAGGTCGCCATGCTCTCCATGACGTGAGAGAAGGTATTCGCTGCCAGCGCTGTCGCATCGGTCACCTGGAGGGTCAGTCGGTCACCGAGGGTGGCCGTCATCTCCTGCTCGAGTCGCTCGAAAAAGGGCGGGTAAAGGTCGTCGGGGTGACCTTCGCCAGATC